>NZ_JBWZIP010000015.1:0-1993702 GCF_056736115.1 Acinetobacter sp. 70_2 | reverse complement strand
TTGACAGTGTAACGGCAGGGGACAGCAAGCTGGATACGAATGGTTTAACCATCACTGGTGGACCAAGTGTGACCAAGACTGGTATTGATGCTGCAGGCAACACAATCAGTAACGTAGCAGCAGGCACAAATGCCACCGATGCAGTGAACAAAGGCCAGCTTGATCATGTAGATAATCGTGTAACACAGGTTACAAATACAACTGCAAGTATCTTTGGTGGTGGTGCTAAAGCTAATACAGATGGTTCAATTTCTAGCCCGACTTATAATGTTGCAGGTACGAGTGCAAATAATGTCGGTGACGCTTTAACAGCACTTGATAAAGCAGTCACTGATGCAGGTAATGCAGCAAATGCAGGCTGGACAGTTTCAGCCAATGGTGATGCGGCTACTGCTAAAAACATCAAGCCAAATGGTAAAGTGAACTTTACTGGTGATGATAACTTAACAGTTGCTCAAACTAGTGAGACGGACAACGAAGGCAATATCAAGGTCGCGCTGAACAAAAACTTGAAGGTTGATAGTGTCACGACTGGTAATACGGTTATCGATACGACTGGCGTAAAAGTTGGTGATAATGTTCAGTTAGGATCAACAGGCTTAATTATTGCTGGCGGTCCGAGTATTACTACTTCTGGAATTAATGCTGGTAATAAAACGATAAGTAATGTAGCTGCAGGTGTTTCTTCTACAGATGCCGTAAACAAAGGACAACTAGATAGCGCAATAAGTAGCATAAACAATAACGTTGGTGCTCTTGCTAATAGTGCTGTGCAATACGATAAAAATAGTGATGGATCAGTTAACAAAGACTCTATTACTTTAGCTGGTGGTACTAATGGTACAACCATTAAAAATGTAGCAAACGGTACTATAGCAGAAGGTTCTAAAGATGCTGTTAATGGAGGTCAGTTATGGACTGTTCAACAACAGGTCAATAAGAATACGGGGGATATTTCGAATCTCCAGACTGACATCAGCAATATTAACAATGGTAAATCAGGTTTAGTTCAGCAAGCTGATAAAGATGCAGCGATTACTGTTGGTAAAGATACTGGTGGTACTCAGGTTAATGTTGCTGGAACAGCAGGTGACCGTACGGTAACTGGTGTTAAAGCGGGAGCCGTTACGGCGACTTCAAAAGATGCAGTAAATGGGTCTCAACTTAATACCACAAATCAGGCACTTGTAAACTACTTAGGTGGTGGAGCAGGTTATGACAATATTACCCAAAGCTTCTCAAATCCAACATATAACGTAGGTGATAAATCTTACAACAATGTTGGTGATGCGATAGGTGCATTGAATCAAGCTGACCAAACATTAAATACCAAAATTGATAATGTAAGTAATAAGCTTGAACAAGCATTCTATGCAACAAACCAACGTATTGATGATGTTGAGAAAAGAGCGAATGCTGGTATTGCTGCTGCGATGGCTTTAGAAAATGCGCCATTTGTTGCGGGTAAATACACCTATGCTGTTGGGGCTGCTTATCATGGTGGTGAAAATGCTGTCGGTGTGACCTTACGTAAAACTGCTGATAATGGACGTTGGTCACTGACTGGTGGTGTAGCTGCAGCTTCTCAAGGTGATCCAAGTGTTCGTATCGGTATTAGTGGTGTAATTGACTAATTTCGCTAGGCGAGGAAGGCAAGGCCTTCCTCATTCTCCATTTCGAGAGTAAAAATATGAAAAATACAGTTAAAGCGTTATTTATTGCTGTTCTTTCTGGCCTGGCAATGGTTAGTTATGCACAAGAAGAAGCAGTATCTCAAAAAAATGTCACGTTTCCTAAAGTATCAGATAGCTATCTTAAGCAAGTAAAACGTTATGAATATGATGATGTTGCCCGTCTAGACTTAGGTCTAAATAAGGATCAAATTCGAGCTTTACTCGGCAATCCACAATTTAGTGAAGGACTTTTTGCAGTAAAAGTCTGGAATTATGTATTAGATATACGTATACCAAATAGTAACCAATACCAACGTTGTCAGTTACGCATTGATTTTAATAAAAAACATTTGGCTGAACGTTTATCTTGGAAAGGTGAAGCATGTGAAGGATTGATGGCTTGGGGCGAAAATAATCAGCCTCCTGCAAGTAGTACTGCGGTTAATGGACGTACAGCGAGTGTTTTATTTGCTTTTGATCGATCTGATGCTAGTGCAATACAGCAAGGTCTAAACAATATAGACAACGTTGTCGATCAGATTAAGCAAACCCCATCAACAACACCTATTATTGTTTCTGGATTCGCAGATCCATTAGGTAAATTTAGTTATAACCAAGAGTTATCATCTAAACGAGCGAATACAGTTGCCAAATTACTTGTAAAACAAGGGATAGACCCAAACCGTATTCAAATACAAGCGAATAGCCAGACTGATTTATATCAGCAATGTTCAGGTGGTCACAATTCTCAACTTATTCAATGCTTAGCGCCGAATAGACGTGTTAATATAAGTTGGTAAACAGCCTGTCACGAAAAAGTAATCATCCCTAGGATGGTTACTTTTCCGTTTTAAGGGACTAACAAAGTAAAAGGATATATTTAAAGTTATTAAGCTTTATAAATTTTATATAAAAATCATCTTTTAAAATAATAAAAGTGCTGTGGTGTGAGTAAGCCATCTAAGGGTTGATCCCAGCTTTGACGTTCTAAAGTGTGTTCAATAAATTGAAATTGATGGGCCAATCCTAAACGGTAAGGTTTATGCTTAGCACTTGCCAATGTACGATCATAATAACCACCTCCCATACCAATACGTGTCCCGTAGTGATCACAGGCTAAAAGAGGCATAAGCAGTAAATCAAGCTCTGAGATATGTTTTCCTCGCATTGCCATAGGCTCCTTCATACCTAAGGGATGATGAGAAAAACGACGACTTAAATATTGGTTTTTATTGATTTTTACCCATACTAAACGTTGATTCATTGAGCAGATCATTGGTAAATAGACTTGTTTATTCTTTTTAAAACATAATTTGATAAGAAGGTCGGTATGAATTTCACCGAAAGCATGTAGATATAAGCCAATTTTTTTTGAAGAGTGAAAAATAGGAAGTCTATTTAGGTAATGTAAAATGTTAAGTTGAGCCCGTTTTTGCTCAAATTGGGTTAAAGAACGTCTTTTAGATCTTAAATTTTTTCTAATAAAACTTAGTTCGCTCATGTATAAATCTAATAAAGATTTGAAATCAGTCGTCCAAAATTATACCTATTTTTCTATAGTTGTACCGAAATTTAAGTACTATAAAAAACAATATAGCTTAATCGATAACATAAGAATTACTTTTTTCTAAAAAAAGGCATCTATATAAGTTTTTTAGCTTTTTTACGTATCTACAGTATTTATTTACATGTAATCAGGATAAGTATATTTAAAGATGAATATGAAACCGTGAAGGCTATGAAGTTAAAAATTTTAACGATGATGATGTGTACTGTTTTACTGAGTGCCTGTACCAAACAGGCAGACTCAGAAGCTCCTCAAGTTGACTATAAAGCTCAATTTGAAGAATCTGACCGAAAAATTGGTGAGTATTTAGACCAATTGGATAATCCTAAAACACCGCAGGAAGTTAAGGTGAAAATTTTATGTCACGACTATCCTGATCTGTACAAAAAACAGTACATGCCCGCCTTAATCAAAATTTCACCAAAGCCCTATACTGAAGAGAAACTACTTTCAGATTTGAAAAGTGCAACGGATTACTATAAAGGAAGTTTAGGAATAAAATGCGATAATTAAAAAATTATATAGTGTCACGTAAAAATTAATAATTGTGAATTGATTGGCATTATTTAGATATGCTAAATTTATTGATGTTCATTATTTAAATTTTTCATTGGACTTGAAATGCAAATCATAAAATTTTTGCAGAGTTTTAATACGATTGGTACCTATTTAATACTTGCTTCTATCTTGTTAGGGGTCATGATGATTTACTTTTATGTCATCAATCCTGCATGAACATTTAAAGAAAAATCGTTTTTATCTATTGGTTATCTTAAATGGAAGTTGAATAATTAATACAAGGTAGGGATATGAAATTTAAAATATTATTAATAAGTTTTATTGCAACGGGTTGCTATGCTAATGAGAATACAGATGATCCAGATATTTGTAATATCGTGAAAAAAGTTGCTTACAACGTAATGGAAGCTCGACAGAAAAAAGTACCAGCGCAGGAATTGCAACAAATTGCTGATAGTCTTACAGATCAAAAAGCAAAGCAGTTTTATCAAGACTTAATTAACTCAGCTTATGCTGCAAAAGTATTCAAAACGAGTTTTTTTAAACGGAAAGCTATCGAAGATTTTCAAACAGGGTGGTATCAAGAATGTTTGAAAAGAAATGCACAATAATTAATAAATGATAATTCACTAATTTTTAAGTTTAACTAATAAATAAAAATGAAATTGAGTACTAGACTGACAGGTCTGTATAAAGACTTTAATTTGAAATAAAAATTATATTTATACTTATTTTCTAGAAAATAAATACTCCGAAGATGCCGCTGCATGTGTCGTTACCCTGAACCCGATGAGTTCAAGGTGGACGCGACGTACACTTGCTGGGTTTCCTACTCTAAGGTAGGCATACACTCTAAATATACAGAACGCAATCCATAAGTTTAAGTATCGGCAGGGGAATAGACCCGCTGGCGAACATCCCAGAGATAGCTTAAGTATAACCGATCTTATTCAGTTGGCAATCGTCTGAGTTTATTGAACTGTAAAGTTAGTCTTCATTTGATGAAGCTTTGTACACTAAAAGTATATATAACAATCATGAGGTACATAAGAGACCCTCAATACAAAAATGCCTTGCACTATCAATGAATAGAGCAAGGCATTTTTATTATCAGAAGTTAATTAAACTGTTTGTTCAACATCTTCCAAAATAGCCTGTAATAGGCGTTCACAATGCGTATATTCTTGCAAAGATTTATTAAGGCTTAACACTTCTTGGGTAAGCTGTAGAGCAACCATAATGACAAGTTTATTATGCTCAACGCGAGGGGCACTACGGCGCATATCGTTGAATTTCTCATTAAGAAGTTCAGCTGCACGTTCAAGCTCATCTTTTTTATCTGATGTCGTTGCAAGCCTAAATGTTTGCTCAATCAGACGAAGCTCTACCATGACTTGTTCACTCATGATTGTGTCTCCTCACCAGCTTCAGCATTTGGGTGAGCAAGTTGCTGAATTTCTTGCGCATTTTGATCTTGAGCTGTACCTAAAATTGCTAAACGTTGAATAATTGCTTCAACTTTTGCTTTGGCAAGTTCATTTTTTTGTAACAAACGGTCACGGTCTTGCTGCAAATCATGTAACTCTTGTTGAGTTTGACGTTGGTGTGACTGAAGTTTTTCTTTAGTGACGCGTAACTCATTACGCTCAGCCAAAATTTCTTGAAAACGATTTTTTAAATCGGTCGTACTTTTTTCTAGGCGGCTGTAACGCTCTGCAAGTGTGTTAGCATCTTGATTCAATTGTTGAAATTGACCTTGTAACTGAGTGAGTTGCTCAGTTAATGTCTCAATTTCCTCTTGTTTTTTAGTGATGATGCTATTTTTTTGCACAACTTGTGCGTGATGCTCTGTTTCAGCTAGTTGTTTAGCTTCCGAGAGAGCAGAATTTTCACTCTCTAGATGATGTAAGCGTGTTTTTAAAACGCCAATATGCGCTTGTAGCCGCTGTAATTGTTCTAACATAACGAGGTCGCACAGAATTGCAATCAAAGGTAATATATACGAAGTATAGAGATTGGATAAACGAATGCAAGACGATATTTCAGGCTGGACAGAATGGAACGCTCATTTTGAAGGAATTGAAGAAATTTCAAGCCCTAGTGAGTTACATGGTTTACTAACAGGTATTGTTTGTGTGACAGAAGCACCAACGCGTGAAGAATGGACACAAATTTTAACAACACTTAATGTTCCTGATTTAAATGAAGAAGCTTTAGCGCTTTTAACTGATGAAACCGAAGATGTAGCGCATGCATTGTCGGAAGATGAATTGGACTATTTACCAATGCTTCCAGATGATGAGCATACGCTTCAAGACCGTGTACAAGCATTATCAGACTGGTGTGCTGGCGTTGTACTTGGTTTTGGTTTGGCATCGGGTCATGTACGTGCTGATGAGCGCGAATTAATTGAACATCTACAAGATGTAGCAGCAGTAGAGTTTGAAGATTCTGATAATGACGAAGAAGGCGAAAGCAGTTACGAAGAATTGTATGAATTTGTACGTCTTATTCCAGTGAGCTTATCTATTGGTAGAAAGAAAGTAACAGTTGCTGAAAGTTCATTATTGAAAAACTTTTATGCAAAAAGTAAAACTTCTACTGTAGGCACCGCAGATCAAAATATTGTAGAAATGTTTACACCACATCGCCCAAGTTAATTGAGGCGATGTGTTATTGGCTGTGTTTAATTTTTTGACTTTAAAATTCTAAATCAAGTAGATCATTATGAAATTGCCTCAAGCTGATTTTCAACATCGCAGAAATCGTCTAGCAGAAAAAATGGGTCCAAACAGCATTGCGATTATTGCAACGCGTGAGGAAATGTACCGTAATCGTGATGCGGATTATAAATTCCGTGCCGATAGTAGTTTTTTCTATTTGACTGGTTTTGCAGAGCCTGAGGCAGTTGCTGTCATAGAAACTTTTGATGATGTTACAGACTATAGCTATAGTCTATTTTGTCGTGAACGTAATCGTGAGATGGAAATCTGGAATGGTTACCGTGCTGGAATTGATGGCGCAATTGAAGAATATGAGGCAGATGAAGCCTATGCGATTGATCTGCTTGATGAAGAAATTATTGAAAAATTATTAAATAAAGAACGTCTTTATTATCGAATCGGACACAATGCTGCATTTGACGCCAGAGTAAGCCAATGGATTAAAAAAGCAAATGCAGAGCACCGTCATGAAGCTGCTCCAGCTCAGTTAGTTCAACTTGATCGCATTGTTGATGAAATGCGTTTAATCAAGTCACCGCAAGAAATTGAGCTAATGCAAATTGCTTCAACAATTAGTGCTAAGGCACATACTCGTGCAATGCAAACTGTTCGCCCCGGCATGATGGAATATGCACTTGAAGCCGAGCTTAATTATGTATTTGGGCAAAACGGCTGTGTGCCTTCTTACAACAGTATTGTTGGTGGCGGTGCCAATGCTTGTATTTTGCACTATGTTGAAAATAACCAGCCTCTTAAGGACGGTGATTTGGTTTTAATTGATGCTGCATGTGAATATGAATTTTATGCATCGGACATTACCCGTACTTTCCCTGTAAACGGAAAATTTAGTCCAGAACAAAAAGCATTGTATGAAGTGGTACTGGCCTCTCAATATGCGGCGATTGATGCAGTACGTATTGGTAATTCGTACCGTGAGCCTCATGAGGTTGCGGTCAAAATTTTAACTGAGGGCTTAGTTGAGTTAGGTTTGCTCAAAGGTAATGTGAGTGAACTGATTGAAAATGAAGCATATCGTCAATTTTATATGCATGGTACAGGCCACTGGTTGGGTATGGATGTACATGATGTCGGTTCTTATAAAAAGGATGACGAGTGGCGACAATATGAAGAGGGCATGGTCGTTACTGTTGAACCAGGTTTATATATTGCGCCAGACGATGAAACAGTAGATGAAAAATGGCGTGGTATTGGTATTCGTATTGAAGATGATGTGGTCGCAACGTCAAAAGGCTCACGAGTTTTAACTGCCGATGTAGTTAAAGATATTGCAGACATTGAACATTTAATGGCGCAAGCTAAAGCATAATTAAACGTATTCGCCAAAGGAGCAAACTCGATGCAACAACAAGTGATTATTGTAGGTGGGGGTATGGTGGGTTTGAGCCTTTCCCTCATGCTGGCGAAGGCTAATATCGCAGTCAAGCTATTAGAAGCTGTGAAATACCCAAACTATGATGATCAGAATGTTGCCCCTTACCATTCTAGTTTCGATGCACGTAATACGGCTTTATCACGTCGTAGCGTACAGATTTATCAGAAGCTAGGGTTATGGGATGCATTACAACAACATGCTACCCCAATTTTGCAGGTTCACATTACTGAGCAAGGCAGTTTTGGTAAAGCACGTTTAGTTGCAGAACAAGAAAAAGTCGAAAGCTTTGGACAAGTCATTGAGAATGCGTGGCTCGGTCGTGTTTTATTAACTCAAGTACGCCAACAACCTTTGATTGAGCTAATTGATGGCGTACAAGTCACTGCTTTAACTCAAGATGCTGAACAGGTACATATCGAAGCTCAGCGTGGTGATGAAGTCTTAAAGCTTGAGTCAAAATTATTAATTGCAGCAGATGGGCGTGATTCTTTCTGTCGTCAAGCAATTGGTGTGGGTGTTGATGTCCACGACTATGATCAAGTTGCGATCGTTACGACTGTTCAAACTTCAAAGCCACATGAGCATGTAGGGTTTGAGCGTTTTAGTGCTTTAGGGCCTTTGGCGTTGTTGCCTTTACCGGGTGAATACCGTCGCTCAGTGGTATGGCCTGTTAAAAAGGGCACCGAAGATGAATGGTTAGGTGAAGAAAACGACCAACACTTTTTAGATGCTTTGCAAAAAACCTATGGTGACAGAGCGGGTAAATTTGAAAAAACAGGTAAACGCTTTAGCTATCCGCTTTCACAAGTGCTTGCGCATAAACAAGCGGTTGGACGCGTTATTTTAATGGGTAATGCAGCACACACCATTCATCCTGTTGCAGGGCAAGGTTTTAATTTATGCCTACGTGATGCAGATGTGTTGCTACGTTATTTGGTAAACCAGTTAAGCACATCTGATGACATTGGTAACCCAGATAATTTACTTGCCTATGAACAAGCTCGTTTATCTGACCAACAGCGAGTAATTAAGTTCTGCGATACTGTCGTTCGTGGTTTTAGTAACCAAAACCCGTTATTAAAATTAATTCGTAATACGGGATTAATTGCATTTGATGTCATTCCGGGTGTTAAGCCACTGGTAGCGAACTATGCAATGGGGCTAAAAGCATGAGCGAAGTGTTAGATGTCGTTATTGTGGGTGGTGGACTAGTTGGTGGCTTAACTGCTTTATTACTTGCACAAGGTGGTGTACAGCCTACGGTGCTTGATGCTGCTCCTGTACTTGATGTTGAAAAAACATTAAGTGTGATGAACCCACGTGTTTTAGCACTTAGCCAAGCGACCATTCATTTACTGAAAACAGTCAATGTTTGGGATGATTTAGCACGTCAAATGCCTTATACCGGCATGCAAGTGTGGAACCTAAATGGCTATGGTGAAATTAATTTTGGTCATGAATCTGTACAAAGACCAATGCCTGAACAAGCCTTGGGTTCTATGGTTGAGCCGAGCGTATTGAATGTTGCCATTCAACAAAAAATGCTTGAGCAGTTAACCGATTATCGTACTCAAGTTCGTGTTACCCGTATTGAGCAAGGTGTTGGGTGCTGGCATATACAACTGGCTGATGGATCTACACTTAAAACTAAACTGCTTATTGGTGCAGATGGTGCAAATTCATTTGTACGTGAGCAAGCTTTTATTGACCTTGACGTACTAGATTACAAGCAAGCAGCCATTAGCTGTGCAATAAAGACTTCTAAACCTCATCACTATGTTGCTCGTCAAATCTTCTTACCTACAGGGCCTTTAGCATATTTGCCAATGGCGAGTCTTGAAGAAAGTGAAAACGGCTACTGGCAGTCCATTGTCTGGACACTACCAGATGATTATGCCGATGAATATTCAGCTTTAAGTGATGCTGAGTTTATGCAACTTCTAACCCGTGCAAGCCAACATATGTTGGGTGAAGTGTTAGATGTTCGTTCAAGAGCACAATTTCCATTGAAAGCGCGTGCCGCAAAACAATACGTTAAAGATGGCCTAGCCCTAATTGGCGATGCAGCTCATGTGATTCATCCGCTTGCTGGGCAAGGGGTGAATATTGGTTGTTTAGATGCAGCGGTACTTTGTGATGCACTACTTCATGATTTAGGCCGTGGCGTATGGGCGCATGAACAAACCTTAATGCGTTATGAGCACCGCCGTAAAGGACAAAACGATGCGATGATGCATAGTATGTCGGCAATTGGTTGGTTAGAAAGCTCTGAGCTATTCCCATTTATTTGGGCCAGAAATGCGGGACTCAAGCAGGTTGAACAAATTTCGTTCTTAAAAGAGCGTTTTATGCAACAAGCGAACGGTTTAGGGGCTTTACAAAACACCCAGTATAGTCGTTAAAATAATTACGAAGTTTATGCTCTACTGGTCTAAATAAATATCAGTAGATATTTTTTAAACAATCATTTATATATCATTACCAAATCGGTCAGAAAAGATACGGATTTGACCAATTTGGCTCTTTGCTAAATGCAAAGAGATTGCTAAATTTCTGAGGTCTCAAAGACCATAGCGATGATGCAATACAAATCATTGTGGGGAGTGTAAATATGACAGATATCAATGATTATGAAGATGCAGAAGATTCTGCTGTAGATGAAGATGAAGCCAAAGCGGCTGAGAGTGGCGCGGCTGATGAAGAAGCAGGCAACTTAACTGATGCTGATCTTGCTGAAGCAGAAACGCTTACCGTAACTGCGAAACAAAAACAGCGCCAAGCATTGGAAGATGAAATTGCTGCGTTTTTAGCTCGCGGCGGGAGAATTACTGAAGTTCCGCCAGATGAACATAGCGACCTTTAATACTAAAAAAGCATCACATGAGTGATGCTTTTTTATTGGCTTTTAGGTTGAGTTAAAGGTTGTTTTGCAGTTCTTTTAAAATGCCGCATTCGTCTACTGTACGGTCGGTCGAGCAGTGTTGTTTTAAATCGATGAGTGTTTCTTTTAAAAGCAAAAGTCGTTCAATTTTTTCCGATACTTCAATCAAATATTTATTCACCAAATTATCAATTTCTGTGCAGGCCTGTTTAGGCTGAGCTTTCATTTCTTTTAGCGTTTTAATGTCGTTGAGAGAAATATCTAATTCGCGGCAATGCTTAATAAATAATAGGTGCGCGAGTGTTTGATCTGTGTAAACACGATAATTATTTTCTGAACGCTGAATACGGTCCAGCACACCTACTTTTTCGTAATAACGAATAGTATCGATTGGGACATCCGCTTTTTTTGATAATTGGCCAATAGAAAGACTCATAAGACTTGACTCTGGAGCTACTCAAGGGTTTTTAATCACTATAAAAGAGTTTTTGAGGAAATAAAATGGCTGGATGTGGATGTGCTTCAACATGTTCTCCTACAAAGAAAGTAAGCCCGCGCTTTAGAAAAGCGTTATGGATTGCTCTTGTAATTAATGCACTCATGTTTGTCGTTGAAATAGTAGGTGGTTATAAAGCCCAATCTGTTTCACTATGGGCGGATGCACTAGATTTTGCCGGAGATGCTGCAAATTATGCTTTGTCTTTAGTTGTACTTTCGATGAGTCTTTATTGGCGCGCAACCGCAGCACTGGTTAAAGGATTAACCATGGCAGCTTTTGGTTTTTTCGTCATTGCAAAAGTAGTATGGTCATTTTTTCATGGCGTTTCACCTGAACCGATGGTCATGGGCACAATTGGGGTAATCGCCTTAATTGCTAACGTTTCCGTTGCTTTAATGCTTTATGCATTTAGAGATGGGGATGCCAATATGCGTTCTGTGTGGCTGTGTAGTCGAAATGACTCTATTGCCAACATTGCTGTTATTTTTGCTGCTGTAGGCGTGTTTGGAACAGGCACTGTATTTCCGGATTTATTGGTGGCCTTTGTGATTGCATATTTAGGTGTATCTTCGGGCTATGCTGTGATTAAGCAATCATTACAGGAAAGAAAACAGTCAAAAGTGATGTTGGGTTCAGAAGCTTAATTTTGATTGCATAAATAAAAAGTACCATGTAATCATGGTACTTTTTAGTGTTTGAATGCATTAGATGAGAAGTGAAATTGCAATACTCCACATAACACAACCAATAAGAAAATCTAAAATTTTCCAAGCTTTTGGATTGGTAAATAGTGGTTTTAATAATCTTGCACCATAACCCAAACTGAAAAAGAAAATCCAAGAAGCAAGAATGCTGCCCAAGGCAAAACTAATTTTATCTTCTAGCTGAGTTGCAACCGAACCCATTAGTACAATGGTGTCTAAATAGACGTGTGGATTTAGCCAAGTAAAGGCCAGACAGGTTATAAGTGCTTGGGTTAGAGTCTGTTTTTGACTGCCATCAAGCTCCATGCCTTGATTGGTTTTAAACGCAGCATAAAATGCTTTTGCACCGTAGACCAATAAAAACGTTGCCCCTAAATATTTAGCAACTGTGATTAAGATGGGCGATGCTGTCATAATTTCGGCAAAACCTAATACACCACAGGCGATTAAAATCGAATCAGATAGGGCACAGATTAAACATAACCAAAATACATATTGCTGTTTAAGTCCTTGCTTTAGAACAAAAGCGTTTTGGGCACCAATTGCTACAATTAGGCCGCTACCAATACCTAAACCTTTAAAAAACACACTCAGAGAAAGCATAACCATTAAGCAGAAAAAAAACAGATGTGGGAATTATCTGACTTTTTATTAAGAAATAAGTAAAATTAAGAATATTTAGGTTTGGCTAAAAATAATTTAGGTTTTGTATATGTTAGATAGTAAGCAATGTGAAGCTTTTCTGGCTGTTGCAGAAGTTGGGAGTTTCGATGCAGCAGGAGAGCATTTATGTATAACTCCCTCTGCCGTATCACTACGTGTACAAGCGCTAGAAAAATATTTAGGTCAGATTTTAATAATACGCGGCCGCCCTTGTGTACTCACACAAGCTGGGCAAACCTTGCTCCAGCATTTACGTCATACAAGGCTAATGGAGCAAAATCTATTACAGGGCTTAATGGGGAAGTCATCTGAATCGGAATTTTATAAAATTGCGTTGGCTTCAAATGCTGACTCATTAGCGACTTGGCTTTTACCCACTATTCAGCAAACGTTATTTAAAGAAAAAATAGTGCTAGAGCTAAAAATTGATGATCAATCACACACGCATACTTTGCTAGAAACAGGGCAGGTCAATGCATGTATTACAGCAGAAGAGCAGGTGATGGCGGGTTGCTTAGCTCAGCCTCTCGGTAAAATGCGCTATAAAATGCTGGCATCGGCCGAATTTGTAAACCAGTGGTTTAGTGGTGGAATTAACCGAGAAACTTTAAGAAAAACTCCCGCCGTTATTTTTAATCATAAAGATTTAATGCATTCGGAAGTTTTATTAAAAGGATATGGTTTACCGATGCAGAGTTATCCTTATAGTTTTATTCCTGCCACAGATGCTTTCGTTAAAGCAATTCAGCTGGGTTTAGGTTACGGAATGGTGCCAGAGCTTCAAGTTCAATCATTACTCGAAAATGGAACACTTATTGATATTATGCCTGAGGCTCAACTTGATGTTCCTTTGTATTGGCACCACTGGAAAAGACAGTCGAAACAACTTGATGTACTGACCGAAACGATTGTTCAATCAGCAAAACAAATACTGCGATAAGGTTAAGAGCTTACGATGATAAAAGTTTGAAACGTATTGATTTTTAACTTTAATATTATTTTGCAAAATTCATGCACGGTGATGACATAGAGTGTTAATCATCACCGTGTTGTTAAAAAATTAAGATTGTGTCAGCTCAAGCGCACGTTGATAAGCAACTTTTTTCTTAATACCTGTTAAATCGGCAGCCAGTTGAGATGCTGCTTTAACAGATAAGTCTTGAAGTAAGCGCTTTAAAAGTTCATCTAGTTTTTCTTGTTCCAGATCGGTTTTTTCCGGTGCACCACCAACCACAAGAACAATTTCACCTTTTTCTTGGTTATGGTCATTTTCAATAAAACTAACCAAATCTTTTAAAGTCATTTTTTTGATGGTTTCAAAAGTTTTGGTAATTTCACGTGCGAAACCCACAGGGCGGTTTTCACCAAATACTTCAGCCATATTTTTTACGCATTCTAAAATACGGTGAGGTGCTTCATAAAAAATTAAGGTCTGAGTTTCATTTTTAAGCTTTTCAAGTTGCGTAATACGTTGAGAAGCTTTTGATGGTAAAAAGCCTTCAAAACTAAAACGATCACTTGGTAAGCCCACAGCACTTAACGCAGCAATTGCAGCACAAGCACCCGGTACAGGTACAACTCGAATACCTTGTTCTTGTGCAGCTCGAACCAGTTTGAAACCAGGGTCACTAATAAGTGGTGTGCCTGCATCGCTAATCAAAGCAATATTTTCACCAGCAAGTAACTTTTGAACTAACTGTTCAATTTTATTGCTTTCGTTGTGGTCATGGCATGCTGTAAGTGGAGTAGATATATTATAGTGCTTAAATAATTGAGCCGACTGGCGTGTATCTTCGGCAGCAACAACAGAAACTGATTTTAAGATATCAATTGCACGGAAAGTCATATCATCTAAGTGCCCGATAGGGGTGGCTACAACAAATAACTGAGCACTCATTTGGTTTTTACTCCGTACAGATAAACAATTTTAATCGGTTAGTGTACCCGAAATTATGTTTTTGGCGTGAACAAAGTCAGTGGGCTTTTTATTTTTCGAAGTATCTGCTTTTGATTTGCTCAATTCAAAAAATAAAAAAGCATAGAACCAGCATGAACAGCATTTACATTTAAAAAAGGGGAAACAAAAAAATCATGTTAGTTGCACAGCAGTTGGGCCAATGGGCTGAACAAACAGCTTTAAAACTTTTAAAAGAACAAAATTATGAATGGGTCGCCAGTAATTATCATTCACGACGTGGCGAGGTTGATCTGATTGTAAAACGTGGTAACGAATTGATTTTTGTTGAGGTAAAAGCGCGAGGGCAGGGAAATTATGGTCAAGCTTATGAAATGGTCACTGTGAGCAAACAGAAAAAAATAATTAAAACGGCGATGAGGTTTTTACAGCGCTACCCATCTTATCAGGATTTTTATTGTCGTTTTGATGTGATTTGTTTTGATTTTCCACAGAAAATTGCAAAAACAGTACAGCAAGACTTTTCGAAATTCCATTATGATCTGCAATGGATCGAAAATGCATTTACTTTGGATTAAGAGTTCATTACTCTTTTGAGCAAATTAAAACCGATGTTTATGATCAAGCCAAGAAGAGATTGATAGGAGTCTGGTGGAGTGTTGAAACGTATTGCTGTAACAGCGCTTTGTGTCGCAAGTTTGTCAGGTTGCGCAAGTTTTATTTCTGGTGGAACAGGTACAGCTCCAGTTGGAACAGATAGTGGTGTACGTAGCTTAGGTCAGGTATTCATTGATTCTTCAATTAAACGTACAGCGAATATTAACCTCTATAAGCTTGATCAGCGTTTTAAACAATCACGTATTAACATCGAAAGCTTTCATAGCACAGTATTGTTAACTGGTCAGGTGCCAGACCCATACTTGAAACAGCTAGCAGAAGACAATGTTAAAGCGATGAGCGATGTGAAAGCCGTACATAACTATATTACGGTAGGTAACAAAGTAAGCTATAACACGATCATGCAAGATGCTGGTGTAACTGCAAATACACGTGCTCTATTAATGAAAGCGCCAGTTGTATCGGACAGTAAAGTGCTCGTCCATACCGAAGATGGTGTTTTATATGCGATGGGACGTTTAAATACAGCTGAAATTAATGACTTAAATAATGTGCTTCAAAATGTTGGTAACGTGACCAAAATTGTGACACTCATTGATAATATTGATTTAGCACCTGCTCCGGCAGCATCGACTGGCAACGCAACGACTACGCCAGTAATTAATAATGTTCTTGCTCAACCAACAGTTCAAACTCCTGTTGCAATTGATCCGGACCAAGCAGATCCAGCATCATCTACTGCACAATAAAATATGAACTTAATTGAACAATTACAAAGCAAAATTGAGCAGGCGAGAACTCTTTATACAGAGTTCCGCCTGTATGATTTGGGGAGCTTTGCTTTAAATCGTTTTACACCAAAAGATGGTTTTGAGCAGGTTTTAAATGTGCGTTATGGCTTAAAACCTCGCCATCGTCTAGATATTTATCGTTCTACTAAGCGCTTAGCACATCGACCACTCATTGTTTTTGTACATGGTGGTGCTTGGCAACACGGTAATAAACGAGACTATTTATTTGTTGGTGAAGCTTTTACAAAAGAAGGTTATGACGTTGCTGTCATTAACTATCAGCTTGCACCCAAAAATATTTTTCCAAGTTATGTAGATGATTTAACACAAGCGTTAAATTATTTGCATCAAAATCAGGAAAAATTAGAAATCTCGACCGAGAATATTGTGCTTATGGGGCATTCGGCAGGTGCATTTAATGTAATGTCTGCTGTTTATCACCCTGATTCCACTAAAATTGAATGTTTAGGGAAAATTAAGGCAATAGTTGGTTTAGCTGGTCCGTATCATTTTGATTATAAGGGTGATCCGCTTGCTGAAGATGCTTTTGACCAAGGCATCTCTTATAAAGAGGTGATGCCTTATTATTTTGTAAATCAAAATAATATTAAGCATTATCTACTCATGGCTGAAAATGATCAGCTCGTAAAGCAACATAATACTTTGGATATGGATCAAGCTCTTAGGGAGAAGGGGAATCATAGCCATATTGCTATCATCCCTAAAACTGGCCATATCACGATTTTGGCCAGTCTATCGAGTTTTGTAAGTCACTACTTCAGAACAAAACGAACCATTTTGCATTTTCTTGATGAAGTATTCTAAAACTATTGAGTTTGAGAAAGCGCAGATTACTTTGCTTGAGTAATCTGCGTAATCATTGCGTGTGCAATACTACCTTTAAATGGAATTTCAGGAAGCTGATCAAATTTAAAGAATTGTGCATCGGCAATTTCATCTTCCTGCAAAGAAATCTCGCCCGACTCATATTCAGCTTTAAATGCAATCATAAGATTACTTGGAAACGGCCAAGGCTGGCTTGACATATATTGAATATTTTTAAGTTTAAGGCCCACTTCTTCTAAAGCTTCGCGTTGAACAGCCTCTTCAAGAGTTTCCCCAACTTCTACAAAACCTGCAATCAAACCATACATGTTGGTTTTATTGTGAATAGATTTTGCCAGCAAGATTTCATCATCACCTTTAGTAATGATGGTAATAATGCACGGGTTGACGCGAGGGTACTGATGATAACCACAAGCAGGACATACCATCGCATATTCACTTGAGTGTACTTCGGTGGAATGTCCACAGTGGCTGCAAAACTTGTGGTTACGTCGCCATTCGAGCAACTGTACAGCACGACTCGCCTGTAAAAATTGCTCTTTTGACCAGTTGGAAATAAGTTGACGAATTGGAACGAGTTGCAGACCTTCCGGTATAGCTTCTTCACTCAGCAGGTCACGTGCAATGACCTGTTCATCATGAGTGAAAAGCAGATCACTTGCTAACTTTTCGACTTTGGGTAATTGAAAGTTTTGGTCGACCAATAATTGTTGGTGATGAAAAATATAAGCAAGTGATAATTCAGACATTAAGCTGCCTTTTTTTGAAGTTGTTGACTACTTAGCAATGCTACATCAAACATGGATTGTAGAACAGGCTGTTTATTTTTTAAATTGTCAACTAACATATCTAGTCCAGCTAATACGTTAAAAATACAGTGAATCTGATCATGACTAAAAGCTTGGTTCTGGTCGATTTGTTGCTGTACAAATTTAGCAGTTTCAAGCAGAGCATTTTGTTGGACCGTACTTCCTAAAAATTCAGCCGCACCAGCCAATTCTTTCAATGAGCCTGCAATTGCTTCAATATTTTGGGTTTGATCGTTGGCATATAGAGTCAAACTTTGACATACAAAATCGATTAAATTTTTTGTCTCATTTAATAATGTTTCATGTGCTTCATCTAAACGATCTAAAGAAATATTAGTGTTGTTCACACGAATTTGTAGACGGTTAGATGAATAATGACGTACCAGAATACCAATCGCGTTCATAGCAGATAAAATGCTCTTCATGAGCTGCTGAGCGTAGTTTTCATTACTCAATATATTGATTTGACTTAAACTGCTTGCTTGATGAGAAAGCTCGGCTGCTGCTTCATTTAAGTTGAGTAAGTTAAAGGTATGAGCAAGCTGCATAAGACTGCTTTGTAACTGTTGAGCTTTTTCTGGCGACATATTCTGGTAGTTATATTCAATATCATTACGAACTTTGTTCATTTCGTCTAAGATTAATTGACTTACCGTTTGCATGGTATCAAAGTCAGGACCATACAAATGTTGGCTCAGTGCTTTAAGTTGAGTGTCGGTAAGGAACTCACGACCAATGTTTAACTGCCCACGAATTTGCTGCGCAAGCTGGTCTTCTTGTCCAATCACAATACTAATAATATCTGCTAGAGCAGTTAAGTTTGCCTCAAAGCTTTCTGGCGATGCTAAAAATAGACCTATAGCGCTCTCAAGATTAATGAATACACGTAAGCGAGCATCATTTAAAACAAGTTCATCAATGTGATTAAAGGCAGAGCTAACCAATTGCCAATATTGTTGGCTTGGTTGACCATGAGCCATGCTGACTAAATAACTACCAATGAGTTTGAATGCCTGAAAGTCTCGAGCGGTTTCAGTTTTATTTAGAAATTGATGCAAAGATAATTTATAAAGCTGATGGATAAACTGAGTTTTCTCATTAATGAGTACTTCGGGTAACAGTAACTCAAGTGAAGTTGTTGTAAGGTTTGAAGCGATCTGCTGACCAGATGATGTTAATGGTTTATTTAAGGCTTTTTCTAAATTGTTTAGAGTGTCCAAAAGAAACTGGGGTACTTCAACTTCACGTAAACAAATAAATTCAATATAGCGTTTCACCATGGTCGTGCCTTCACTTAGAGCAACAACCTCATCGGTGTTGATGTGTTCTGGCTTAGCCATAATTTTTTGCATCAACTCGGTTGAATATTGAGTGATTTTTGCCAAATAAGGGATATCAATAAGGCGTAATACTTGAGTGCATTGTTTAAATTGTTCTAACGCATCATCAATACCAAAAGGGAGAGCTTGTTCTTCAATTAATGTACTTACAGCACCTTCTACCAGTTTTATTGAGTTATCAATTTCATTCTTGATAATAAGCAACGCTGTTGGATCAAATTGAATCGAATTATGCTCAGACATAAAAATTCCCCTTTGCAAAAAAAATCAATTGTTATATTCGTCATGGCTCAATAGTTTGAGCTAAAAATCTATACGACTAATATAACTTAACTTGCAAAAGGGGAAACTAAAAAAACACTAGAGAATCAAAAATTTATTTTGCAAAAAGGCAAGGTTCTCCATGTTTTTTCTCAAATTCTTTGACCCAAGTCTCATGTATGTTCAACTCTTCATCTGAAGGGTAAATAACGGGTAAATCAATTTGGACTCTAGCTTTTGTCGTTTTTTGCTGGTCAATTTCACTTTGCGATAAAGCATCCATATCAAAGGAAACTTGACCACCTGTCATAGCCAAGTAAACATCAGAAAGAATTTCAGCATCGAGTAATGCGCCGTGGAAAGTACGGTCACGAGCTGGAATTTCATAACGACGGACTAAGGCATCAAGTGAGTTTTTCTGTCCAGGATGCTTATTTTTGGCTAAAGCTAAGGTATCGGTAACTTCACAAACTTCTGAAAGAGCAGGTAACCCAACACGTCTAAACTCCATATCGAGGAAGTTCATATCGAAGGTTGCGTTATGAGCGATAATTTCTGCGCCTTTTAGATACTCAAACAAAGTATCAGCAATGTCTGCATAGAGCGGTTTATCTTTTAAGAAATCATCACTGATACCGTGAATGTTTTCTGAATCGCCCACTGGTTTTTCAGGGTTAATATAAATGTGAATCGAACTACCCGTAAGCTTACGGTTAATCATTTCGATTGCGCCGACTTCAATAATGCGGTCACCATCTTGGAAATAGAAACCAGTCGTTTCTGTATCGAGAATGAGCTGACGAGGGCCTTGCAATTTAAGCTTTGCTTCTGTCACTACAATCTGCGGATGAATGTTGCTAGTTTGCTGCTTAGTTTCTTGCTCTACAGCTTCAACTTCATTTACTTGCTCATCTACAGTAATCATCTCAACTTCTTGTGATGGTTCAAGAGCGATATCTTCATCATCGGTTGTTTCAACCAGATCAAATCCGAAAGGGTCATCTAGTAACCAGTCCTGTTCAGGCTTTTTTATATCTTGCGGTGCAGCGACAGACTGGGGTTGTTTGAGTTCTTGAGCAGTCTTATCTGCACCTAAATTTGCAAGTTGGTCTGCCATTTCATTGCCAGGATGTCCTGCATGGCCTTTAATCCAATTCCACTCAATATTTCTACCTGCGCAAACAGCATCAAGTTTTTGCCATAGGTCAGGATTTTTAACATCTTTCCAATTTTTCTTTTTCCAGCCATGAATCCACTCTGTAATGCCTTGCTTTACATAATTTGAGTCGGTCCAGATAATTAATTGTGCATCAGGAGGGCAAAAAGAAACGCCCTCAATAGCAGCCATAAGCTCCATACGGTTATTGGTTGTGTCGGGTTCGCCGCCAAATAATTTATGTTCACCCTGTTCTGTAATGACATATGCACCCCAACCGCCTAAACCGGGATTGCCACGACATGCACCATCAACATACAGTGTGATTGTTTGAGACATAAATCGAAACCTAAACTGAAAGAAAAAGAACTGAATATGGTGTATTGTATACGCAAAAAGTTCGGTTCCATCGTTACAAAGCAAGCTTTTTTTAATTTCTTGTAACATTTCCATGCAAATGACATTAAATTATTGCCTTGTCTATCTTGCATGCTTTACTACAATGGCATCGAAGACCTAGGGTTTGTGGGCAGACCCCAAGAAATATTACGCGAGTTGTTTGGAAGTTTTTATGTATAAACCAACCACATTTGTGTGGCAGCCATCTGCAGCATCATTATTCAAAATTACAGTACTTAGCTCTGCTTTAGCTGCGTTGGGTATTACAACAGGCTGCTCTTCGACTCCGCAATCTGCAAAAACCTCGAAAACAAAACAGGTCAGTGGAGCAGGCTATCTTGATGCAAGCAGTCTAGACTCGTTAGAAGATTTACTTTCAGCAACAGATATGCGTGCTGTAGAGGGTGATCGTTTACTTATTTTAAAACACGGTGACGTTTGGAAGCGTATGGCTGTGGGCTTTAAAATGGACCTCGATCACTGGGATCCGCGTATTGAAGCGCAGCGTAGTTGGTTTATTTCACGTCAGCCCTACCTTGACCGTTTAAGTGCTCGCGCAAGTCGTTATTTATATCATACTGTTAAAGAAGCAGAACGCCGTGGTCTTCCAACTGAACTTGCATTATTACCGGTAATTGAAAGTTCATATGACCCTGCTGCAACAAGTAGTGCGGCAGCAGCAGGTTTATGGCAGTTTATTCCAAGTACTGGTCGTATTTATGGTTTACAACAAACTGGTATGTATGATGGCCGTCGTGATGTTGTTGAATCTACACGTGCTGCATATGAGTTCTTAGGAAGCTTATATAACCAGTTTGGTTCATGGGAATTGGCTTTGGCAGCTTATAATGCTGGTCCGGGCCGTATCCAACAGGCGATTAACCGTAACCAAGCTGCTGGTTTACCAACTGACTACTGGTCATTAAAACTTCCACAAGAAACTATGAACTATGTTCCACGTTTCTTGGCAGTTGCTCAAATTATTAAAAATCCACGCGCTTACGGGGTTTCATTACCACCAATTGCGAATAGACCCCATTTCCGTGAAGTGACATTATCTGCGCCGTTGTCTTTAAATGAAATTGCTTCGGTCAGTGGTCTTAGCCGTGCCGAGTTATATGCATTAAACCCGGGCTATCGTGGTGAAACAGTAGATCCAGCAAGTCCAATGCGTATTTTAATTCCGGCTGATGTAAGCCCATCAGTTGATAATAAATTGAAAGGAATGAAAGCGGGTGGTGGTTCAGGTTGGTGGGCAAATGTCACTTCGCCGTCTAAACCGACAACAAGTCCTTCAAGTTCAGTCACAATTAAAACGACACCAGCGACTCAGGTTCAGCCTGTAAGACCAACGACACCTGCTAAAACAACCAGCAGCTCTGTGACGGTAAAAGGTTCAACACCGCGTGGTTCTGATGCTTTAGCTGCTTTTGCAGCCTCAGCTGATGTGCCAAGCGCACCTCGTATTCCAGTTGCAGTAACTCCTGCAACCAATGTTAAGCCAGTAAGAACAGAACCACCAATTTCAGCTGTTGAGCGTGAGAAAATTTTAGCAGCGGTTCGTGCTGAAGGTGAGAAGGAAACTGTTGAGCAAGCTTTACAGCCACAGGCCACTCAAGCTGAAAAAGACCAAGTGGTTGCTGAGTTAAAGGCAATTGCACCGCAAGGTACCGAAATTGTTGATCCTTACGATGGCAAAATTAAGTTAACTGCGATTCAGACGAGCCTGTCGGTTGCTGAACAACAAGGTAAAGAGTTAAGTAAAGGTTTTGCTTATCCGAAAACTTTAACTGAAGATGCAAGCGTTGCAAACTCTGAAGAAGCACAGCGTAATAAAGATAAGCCTTATATTAAAACCGATACCGATGTTGTTGTTGTACAGCCTAAGGGTAAGCGTAGTACTTATACCGTACAACCGGGCGATACATTAGCGATTATCGCAATGAAAAATGGGGTCAACTGGCGTGATGTTGCCAAATGGAACCAGATTGATCCTGAAAAGACTCTATTTGTAGGAACTAGCCTGTATTTGTATGATGCTAAACCGCAAGAGGTTGAGTCTACGACAAAATCAGCAGCTAAACCTGATGTATATGTCGTTCAAGCAAATGACAGTTTAACAGGCGTGGCAAATCAATTTAATTTGTCAGTAAAACAGCTTGCTGAATATAACGATTTATCTGTCAGTGATGGCTTATTTGTTGGCCAAAAGCTGCATTTGAAAGAGCCTAAAGGCAACCGTAACTCTGCTAAGGCAGAGCCTAAAGCTGTTCAGGCAAGTACACGTCGTATTGCAACAAAGAGCTATACAGTTAAACGCGGCGAGTATTTGAAGTTAATTGCAGATCGTTATGCATTATCTAATCAGGAATTGGCAGAGCTAACACCAGGGTTGTCAGCTGGTAGTAATTTAATGGCTGGCCAGAAAATTAATGTACCTGCAAAAGAAGTTGCTGCTGTTGATGAATCTGATGACAACAAAGCTTCTGGCAAATATGAAAAACTTGCAGCAGGGCCGTCGTATAAGACTGAAAGTTATAAAGTACAGCGTGGCGATACATTATCAAGCATTGCGACCAAGTCTAAAATTAGTTTAGCCGAACTTGCAGAACTGAATAACTTAAAAGCGAGTAGCCATGTACAGCTTGGTCAAAACTTGAAAGTACCTGCGGGCGTAAGTGTTCCAGACCACTATGTTGTTCAGTCGGGCGATAGCTTACATGCGATTGCGGCTAAATATAACTTACAAACCAGTTATTTGGCTGATTTAAACGGTTTATCTCGCACAGCAGGTGTTCGTGCTGGTCAGCGTTTAAAATTGACAGGTGAGGTTGAAACATCGAGCAAGGCTACGACTAAAAATGCCAAAGAAGAAACACCAGATACTTATACTGTTAAATCTGGTGATAACTTACGAAGCATCGCCAGCCGTTATCATTTACAGTTAGATTACCTGACTGCATTAAATGGCTTGTCTCGTAACAGCAGTGTGCGTGTCGGTCAGCATTTAAAGCTAACAGGTGATGTACCTACTGTAGAAACTGCGAAAGCTGATACAGCAAAATCATCAGCTAAACCTGTTGCAGCAGGTAAAAATACTGAAAAGTATACGGTTAAAGCTGGTGAGTCGTTAAATGCGATTGCGAGCCGTGCAGGTATTTCAGTTCGTGAACTTGCTGAAATGAATGCATTAAAAGCAAATGCTAACCTACAGCGCGGCCAAAATATTGTGATTCCAAAAACTGTAGTGGAATACAAAGTTAAACGTGGTGATACCTTAATTGGTCTTGCGAGTAAATATGGTCTAGAAACCACTTTACTGGCGGAACTCAACAACTTAACACCGTCGACTCAATTACGTATTGGCGATATTATTAAAGTGCCTAATTTATAGAATAATTAGAACTTTATGCAAAAGTTATATTCTCAACTGAGCCTGCTAGTCGGGCTCAGTGTTTTTTCACAAGTTGTATTCTCTGCGCAGCAAATCACGCCTTATATCGCAATTCATTCTAAGCCTAAATACCTTGCAATGGCTGCTATGCCTTATGCTAACCCAAATGCACCTAAAGGTGGAGTGTTGAGTCGGGCTGCGCAAGGGACTTTTGATAACTTAAACAGCATGAATGGGAAGGGAAACGCGACAGAAGGTGTAAATTATCTTTTTGATACTTTAATGACTCAGTCACTCGATGAAGTTGGGGTTTTATATCCACTTTTAGCCGAGAAAGTTTCGTATGACCCAGAAAGAACCCAATCCGTTACTTTCTATTTAAATCCCAAAGCTCGTTTTAGTAATGGTCAGCCTTTAACCGCGACAGATGTAAAATTTAGCTTTGATACGTATCAGACCAAATCTAATTTTGGTCTACAAATGTATCTTGCAGACTTGGCAAAAACAGAAGTCATTAACCCACATCAAGTTAAATTCACTTTTAAGTCTAGTCATAATCCTAAAATGCCATTTGTTGTGGCGAGCTTGCCGATTTACTCAAAAGCAGATTGGACGAACCGTGACTTTACTCGTATTACCTTGCAACCGATTGTAGGTTCAGGGCCTTATGTGGTTGAGAAGATTGATGCTGGACGTAGTATTAGCTATAAACGAAACCCGAATTATTGGGCCAAAGATTTGCCTATTAATAAAGGGCGCTATAACTTCGACCATTTAAAATATGTTTATTACCGAAATTGGGATATTGCATTCGAAGGTTTTAAATCTGGGCAATATACCTTGCATGAAGAAACTAATCCTAAAAAATGGGTCACTGACTACAAGTTTCCAGCGGTAAAAGCAGGTTTAGTCACTTTATATAAATTTAGACACCATAACCCGATTGCAACTGAAAGTTATGTGTTTAACACACGACGAAAACCTTTAAACGATATTCGCTTTAGACAAGCCTTAACCTATGCCTATGATTTTGAATGGCAGAACAAAGCTTTGTTTTATGGACAATATCAAAGACTGCAAAGTTATTTTGAAAATAGTGAGTTGGCAGCAGCAGGTCATCCTTCAAAGAATGAACTGGCCATACTAAAGCCTTTATTACCAAAGCTTTCTCCAGTCATGCAAAAAGCTGTTTTGGCAGACTGGAAATATCCAGTCTCAGATGCCAGTGGTTTTAACCGTCAAAACTTATTAATCGCAAGACAATTACTCATTCAGGCAGGCTATAAAATTAAAGAAGGGCAGTTATATACGCCCGAAGGCAAGCCTGTACAAATTGAGTTTCTTATTCAGCAAGATGGCAAACAAAGAACACTCATGCCATTTGTAAGAAATTTAAAAAAATTAGGAATTAATATTAATTTACGGCAGGTTGATGCGCCGCAATATTTAGAGCGTACACGCCGTTATGATTTTGACATGACCACCATGAACTTGCCGCAATCTTTAAATCCGGGCAATGAACAGGCTCAGTTCTGGGGAAGTGCCGCAGCAGGTCAAGATGGTAACTATAACTACGCTGGGATTCGTAATCCTGTCATTGATGCAGTTATTTCAAAACTGGTCACTGCCAAAGACCGTGAGCAGCAAATTATTTATACTCATGTTCTTGATCGATTACTTCGTGCAGGATATTACCAAATTCCGACTTATGGAAAAGGTGATTATTGGTATGCATACTGGAATATGTATCAGCAACCTAAAGTGAAACCCGTGCTCTCTGCTGGTATAGAGTATTGGTGGAGTAATCCAAACCAAGCCAAAAAAGTTGCCCAATATTTACATCAACAATAAAAGCACGTACCTAAAGGAAATCCTGTTATATGGGTTCATATATTCTGAAGCGACTTCTTTTAATGATTCCAACGTTGTTCATTATTTTATTGATCAACTTTGTGGTCGTGCAAATTGCGCCGGGTGGACCTGTAGAACAAGCAATCCATGAGGTAGAAAGTGGCGTAGGAGCAGGGCGGATATTAGGTACTGAAATGTACTATCAGGGTGCTAAAGGATTAAGCCCCGAAATGGTAGAGCAAATTAAAGCACAATACGGTTTTGACCATCCTCCAGTAGAACGTTTCTTGTTGATGTTAAAAGGTTATTTAACTCTAGATTTTGGACAAAGCTTTTTTAAAGATAAACCAGTAGTTGAGCTGCTTTGGGAAAAAATGCCTGTGTCGATTTCGCTTGGGCTATGGAGCACTTTGCTGATTTATCTTATTTCAATTCCGCTTGGTATTAAAAAAGCCAAACAACAAGGTTCTTGGTTTGACCGTTCTACCTCTCTATTACTTGTAGTAGGTTACGCAGTACCAAGTTTTGTCTTTGCTATATTACTTATTGTTTTCTTTGCAGGTGGGTCATATTTTCACTGGTTTCCATTGCAAAACCTCGTGTCAGATAACTTTCATCAATTGAATTTTTTCGGAAAAATTACGGACTACTTATGGCACATGACGTTGCCGCTTATTACCATGGTGTTAGGTGGTTTTGCGAGCCTAACTTACCTAACCAAATATTCATTTTTAGAAGAACTCAATAAACCTTATGTCTTGGCAGCTTATGCAAAAGGTTTAAATAGCCAGCAAGTTTTATATAAACATGTATTTCGTAATGCCATTTTAGTGGTTCTTGCTGGATTACCAGAGGCTTTAGCAGGCATTTTCTTTGTTGGAAATCTTTTTATTGAAATTATTTTTCATCTAGATGGTGTTGGCTTGTTAGGCTTTGAAGCAATTGTTCAGCGAGACTATCCGGTTATTTTTGGTGTATTGTTTTTCTTCACGCTTTTTAGTCTGCTTTTACGACTTATTTGTGATGTGCTGTATCAATGGATTGATCCGCGTATTCACTTTGATGCACAAGGAGGCAAATAATGTCTTTGATTGTGCGGTCACGGCTGCAAAAGTTTAGGAAACATAAACTTGGTTGGATAAGCTTTATCTTGTTTAGCCTCATTTTAGTGATGTCTTTAGCTGCTGAACTCATTGCTAACGATAAACCATTGCTAGTGAAATATGAGGACGCTTATTATTTGCCTGTTTTTAAGGCATATCCCGAAACCACTTTTGGTGGTGTATTTGAAACAGAAGCAGATTATAAAGACCCTGCTGTACAAGAGCTAATTAATCAAAATGGTTGGGCAATTTGGCCGCTCATTCAGTTTTCTTATCAGACACCTAATTTAGATTTAGCTGTACCTGTGCCTTCGCCACCTTCCAAGCAGAATTGGTTAGGAACAGATGACCAAGGGCGAGACGTGCTTGCACGTATTCTCTATGGGCTAAGAGTCTCATTACTTTTCGGCTTGGCTTTAACAGCTTGTGCAGCACTACTTGGGATTTTTGTAGGTGCTATACAAGGCTACTATGGTGGCTGGGTCGATTTGTTAGGGCAACGACTGGTAGAAGTCTGGAATGGTTTACCCATGCTGTTTATGGTCATGATTTTGGTCAGCATGTTTACCCCAAATGTATATTGGCTATTTTTTATTATGTTGTTCTTTAGCTGGACTGTGCTTGTGGGAATTGTCCGTGCTGAATTTTTAAAAGCGCGTCAACTTGACTATGTGCGTGCGGCTCAGGCTTTAGGTGTAAATGATAGAGCAATTATCTTTAAGCACATTTTGCCAAATGCTATAAGTTCTAGCTTATCGCAATTACCTTTTATTCTGACCACCAATATTATTGCTTTAACAGCACTCGATTTCTTGGGCTATGGCTTACCGCCAGATGCGGCCTCTTTAGGTGAATTGTTGTTGCAAGGTAAAAATAACTTAGACGCACCGTGGTTGGCTTTATCTGGGTTTTTTAGCTTAGCTTTTGTATTGTCATTATTAATTTATATTGGGGAGGCGGCACGTGATGCATTTGACCCAAGAAAATAACTTAAATGTAGATGCTAGATTGCTAAATATAGAAAACCTTTCAATCTCTACGCAAGATCGGCCTTTATTAGAAGGTCTCAATTTACACTTACAAGCTGGTGATACGCTTGCAATTGTAGGTGAGAGTGGTTCAGGTAAAACAATAAGCTGTTTGGCGATGATGGGATTATTACCAGAAAAATTAAAAACATCTGGTCGTATTATTATTGATTCAAAAAATATTTTAGAAATAGACGAAAAGACGCAAACACACATACGTGGCCGCCAAATTGCCATGATTTTTCAGGAGCCTTCTACAACTTTAAACCCATTACATCGAGTTGAAAAAATTGTAGGTGAAAATTTTATTTTACAAGGTGGGTCAAAAGCGAAAGCTCAACAGCAGGTAATTCAATTATTAAAAGATGTAGGAATTGCTAATTGTGAGCACATTTTAAAACGTTATCCGCATGAGCTTTCAGGTGGACAAAAACAGCGGGTGATGATTGCGGCTGCGCTTGCACTTCAACCTAAGATTTTAATTGCAGATGAACCAACTACTGCGCTTGATGTGATTTTACAGACGCAAATTTTAGAATTATTAAAATCTTTGCAAAGCAAATATGGCATGGCGCTGATTTTGATTAGCCATGATTTAAATTTGGTACGCCGTTATGCTAATGAACTGATTGTATTACATAAAGGACAAGTTGTAGAGCAAGGTAAGCTTCAACAGATTTTTGAACACCCAACTTCAGTTTATACCCAGCAATTGTTAGATCATAATCTTGGTTTCGCTGAGCAACCTTTAACCAGTCATAAAATTTTATCTGTTCAACAACTCAATGTTAAATATCCAATACGACGTGGTTTCTTTAACCGAATTCAGGGTTATACCAATGCGGTTGAAAATGTAAATTTTGAGCTTGCTCAAGGCGAAGCATTAGGCGTTGTGGGTGAAAGTGGATCCGGAAAATCTTCATTGGCTTTGGCTCTGGTTCGATTAATTAAAAGTGAGGGGCAGATTAATTTTCTAGAGCAAGATATAAACCGCCTAGAACAAAAAGCTTTGCGTAAGATCAGGTCAGACTTACAAATTGTATTCCAAGACCCATTTGGTAGCTTAAACCCGCGTATGACAGTAGGGCAGATTATTGCCGAAGGGTTAAAAGTGAAAGCAGTGGCTGATAGCGAGATCAAACAGCAAGTTGAATCTGCTTTGGTAAAAGTTGAGTTGGCTGAAGACTTTCAACATCGCTATCCGCACGAGCTTTCGGGTGGGCAACGTCAACGCGTTGCTCTAGCGCGAGCTTTAGTGGTTCAACCTAAACTTTTAATTTTAGATGAACCAACGTCTGCCTTAGACCGAACCACGCAAAAAGCCATGATTCAATTATTACGACGTTTACAACAAACAGAGCACTTGAGCTATATTTTTATTAGTCATGATTTAAATGTGGTCAAAGCACTGTGTCATAAAGTGATGGTATTACGACATGCAAAAGTTATGGAATATCAGCCGACTGAGCAGTTGTTTAATGCCCCAAAAACTGAATATACCAAGCAGTTAATTGCGGCAAGTTGTTAAATTTATTTAATAAGATTATGTTTTATAAAAATAAATTTTATTTAAATTTTTAATGCAAAAAGTTGCATTTCTCTATACTTTTTAAATTTGACATGTGCTATTGTCAGTTATCGATTTCCCCTTGACATGACCTATGACATGACCTATAACTCATCTAAATTAGAGTAATTGCTCTAAAATATTAAAAGAGGTTAACCATGAGCCAGATTGCACAACCAATCACAATTCGAAATACCACATTTAAAAACCGGATTATTAAAGGTGCAATGAGTGAGGCACTTGCAAACTATGAGGGGCAGCCAAATGACTTACATTTGGGCTTGTATGGTGCATGGGCTAAAGGTGGTTTAGGCTGTGCGATTACTGGGAACGTCATGGTCAATTTCGAAGCCAAAAACGAACCAGGCGTGGTGGTGATTGAAACTGAGCGTGACCTAGAGCGTTTAAAAGAATGGGCAGCGGTCGGTAAACAATATGGAATGGTACAGCTCATTCAATTGTCTCACCCAGGTCGTCAGTGCCCTAAAGGCTTAAATAAAGAAACAGTGGCACCTTCGGCAGTTCCTTTTAGTCCAGCTTTAGCGACTATGTTTGGCACTCCACGTGCGCTTACACATGAAGAAATTTTGGATATTATTAAACGCTTTGCAACAGCTGCCAGCATTTGTGAGAAAGCTGGTTTTGAAGGGGTACAGTTACATGGTGCACACGGCTATTTAATTAGCCAGTTTTTATCGCCATTAACCAATAAGCGTACAGACCAGTGGGGTGGCTCAGTTGAAAACCGTACTCGCTTTTTACTAGAAGTTTATAAAGCGGTACGTGAAGCAACTTCAGAGAATTTTATTATTTCAGTGAAGCTCAACTCTGCCGACTTCCAGCGCGGTGGTATTAGTGAAGAAGATGTGATTTCGGTATTTAAAGCCGTTGATGAAGCAGGAATTGATTTAATTGAAATTTCAGGTGGTACTTACGAAGCACCAGCAATGGCTGGCGCTAAAGCCGATAAACGTAAAGCAAGTACCATTGCACGTGAAGCATATTTCTTAGACTTCGCTGAAAAAATCCGTCAGCATGTAAAATGTAAACTTATGGTGACAGGTGGCTTCCGTACTGTAGAAGGCATGAATGCTGCTCTAGCAAGTGGGGCGTGCGACTTTATTGGTATTGCTCGTCCACTTGCTGTTGAAACAGATTTAACTGACCGTTTAATCGCAGGCCAAGACGTTCGCTACGCCGTAAAACCAATTAAAACAGGTTTACCTTTTGTCGATAAAATGGCGATTATGGAAATTATTTGGTACGCAGCACAATTTAAAGCAATTGGGCAGGGTAAAAAGCCAAATCCAAAACTATCGCCTTTAATTGTGTTTTTAAATTACGCGAAGGGCAATATTAAGGCCGTTGTTCAAGGGCGCATGAATTCACGTAAATCTGCATAAATAAATTACCAAGCAATAGCCCAGTAAGTCTGAAAAGTAGAAGCAGACCATTGACCTTTAATTAAAGCATTTTTAAAGGCAGGTCTGTTTTCTATTTGGGTCAGATAACGTTGTATATGTTTAAACTGGCTGTAATTTGGTGAGCAAGCCAATAACGGAAACCACATCAAAATATCAGCAGTAGTAAACTGATCTCCAGCAAACCATAAGTGGTGCTTTAAATGTTTATCGATCATGCTCATGTGTTGTTGTAATGATTGATTGAGATAACCTTGATCGAATCCATATTTTAAAAGCTTTGGAATGAAACGTACTGGAAAAGGAGTACGCTCAGCAATTTGTTGAAAGATTTGTTTGAGTACCAGATCGGGAATGAATGTTGCCTCACAATAATTTTTCCAATAATAAAAATTTTTTAGTTGTTGGTTTCCTAAATTATTCTGTCCCAATTGTGGGTGTAAATGAGAGAAATAATCTAGGATTGCTGAGGTTTCGGCCAAAATTGAAGATTGCTCGTGTTCAATAATTTCGAGGGTTGGAAATTTTGATAACTGATGCGGCGAGTTATTATTTTTGTTTTCGTCCGAATGATATTTAGTGATGAGCTCATAGTTGAGTCCTAATTCTTCTAAAAACCAAATAATGCGTTGAGAGCGTGAATTTTGTAAATGAAATAATCGAATTTGCATGTCATGTTCAAATTATAGTTTTGATTTAATTTTAGTATAGGGTAGAAAAGAATTTAAGTATAATAAAATATTTATAAATCATAAATTTATAATGTTTTTGAGAGGCTTGGCATAGAAATTACTGCTGGTAAAGTTGTGGGTCTTAAAACCGATTAGATCTTGATCACCGAAGTTGCTAACATGCGTTATACTGCTGGCTCAAATATGTACAATTATGTTTTAGCCTACTAAAAGAATAAAATCGTTTCACAGCAGATGGCATAACTAGCCGTTTTTAATAGTATTTCTGAAAATCAAAATAGTTTTTATACTTATTTAGGGGAAGTTCGATGTTTGCGATAGTTGGCATATTTTTAATAGCCATAATGGTATTAGCGATTTTAAGTGTTTTAAAGAAAGGGGAAAGCAAAAATAGAAATGCAAAACGTAACCCAATCAAGGGAAAGCGTATTATTACTATGAATGAACAACCTACTTTTATGAAATTAAAGGAAGCTTTGCCTGAACATATTATTTTAGCGCAAGTTGCTTTCAGCGCTTTTATGACAGCGCAAGGATACGCGACGCGTAATTTATTTAATCGAAAAGTTGCTGATTTTGTTGTCTTGGATAAAGCATTTAATATCGTTGCTATTGTTGAGTTAGATGATTCTAGCCACAAAGGGAAAGAAAAGTTTGATGCAGAGCGAGATGCTTTAATTCACGAAGCAGGTTTTAAAGTCATACGTTATAAACGAACACCAGAACTAGTACAAATACATCGTGATTTTAATATTACATCAAGTTCATTAGCTCAAGTTTTAATAGAACCAGATTTAACAAAAACAAAGTTAGTTGCTGATGCAATAATTATTGAGAAAGATGATCCAGATATACAACCCACACAACATATTGATGAAGTAAAGTTGAAGTCTTGATTTTGGAAATAAAAAATTTATCTCATGGATGAAATTTGAAGTGAGATAAAATAATTTGAAGCGATGATTCTTTATAGAAAGAATATGGCGTCCCTACGGGGATTCGAACCCCGGTTACCGCCGTGAAAGGGCGATGTCCTAGGCCTCTAGACGATAGGGACGTTGAGGATGGCGGTATCTTAAGAAGCCGCCACTAAACTGTCAAGTAGGTAAGGAGACAGTTTGTTCAAAATATAGCAAAACAGTTCAGCAGTCTTCTGAGTATCGTATAGAGCAGAGTGTGCTTCTTTACCATCGAACTCAATTCCAGCTTGAATACATGCTTTAGCAAGCACGGTTTGTCCAAACATAACTGCACTTAAAGTAACTGTATCCATGACTGAAAAACTATGAAATGGGTTTTGGTTTTTCGTGCTTGTACGTGCAATTGCCGCTTGTAAAAAACCAAGGTCAAAATGCGCGTTATGACCTACAAGTACTGCATGAGTACAATGTTGTTGTTTACGAACTTCATTGACTGATTTAAAAATACGACGTAGCGCAGTTCTCTCGTCTTCAGCCATTGCTATACGCATTGGATTGAATGGATCAATACCAATAAAATCGAGAGAACGGCGATCGAGGTTTGCACCTTCAAACGGGTTAATATGTGCATGAAATGCAGGACCAGGGACAAATTGTCCCTGAGCATCATACACAATTGGAATGCACGCGATTTCTAGCAATGCATCTGTCTGGGCATTAAAACCTGCCGTTTCAACATCGACAACAACAGGTAAGAAGCCACGAAAACGTTGGCCAATGACCGGGACAGAATTTTCTTGTGTCACACTTTTCTCCATTGCAGCGTTTTCCCGGCATGCAGCGGGATAATTTTCTGATCATCTAAATAATCAAAAGATTCGGGAACGAGGTTGTCTTCTTTAACCAAAGTAATGGTAGAAGTATTACGTGGTAGACCGTAGAAGTCTGCACCAAAGTGGCTTGCAAAACCTTCTAAACGCTCTAATTTACCAACTTGATCAAAAGCTTGTGCATAAAGCTCAATTGCATTAGGAGCACTATAGCAGCCTGCACAGCCACAAGCATTCTCTTTTGCATTTTGTGCATGAGGGGCACTGTCTGTACCTAAGAAAAACTTAGGATTACCGCTTGTCGCAACTTCAAGTAAAGTCGTTTGATGTGTTTGACGTTTTAAAATTGGTAAGCAGTAAAAGTGCGGTTTAACACCACCAACCAACATATCATTACGGTTAAATAATAAATGCTGAGGAGTGATTGTTGCTGCAACATTACGGTCTTGTTCTAAAACAAAGTGTGCTGCATCACTTGTCGTAATGTGTTCAAGCACAACTTTAAGTTTCGGGAACTGTTTCAATAATGGTGATAATACCTCATCTAGGAAGCGTTTTTCACGATCAAAAATATCTACATGATTGTGAGTCACTTCACCATGAAGCAATAACGGCACTTGATGCTCTTCTAATTGCTCAATGACTGCATAAACTTTGCGAATATCACTCACACCATTGTCTGAGTTTGTGGTCGCACCCGCAGGGTAAAGTTTAATTGCATTTACATGTTCTGATTCTTTAATTTTACGAACTTCATCTGGTGAAGTGTGATCAGTAAAATAAAGCACCATACGAGGGTCAAAATTATTGCCTTCTGGAACATGAGCAAGAATGCGTTCGCGATAAGCTAAAGCTTCTTCTACTGTTTTTACAGGCGGCACAAGGTTAGGCATACAGATCGCGCGAGCGAATTGTTTAGCCAAATCTGGAACAGTACGTTTTAATGCTAAACCATCACGTAAATGTGCATGCCAATCATCTGGCTGGAGCAGGGTAATAGAGTTCAAGGCAGTTCAAACTTCGAAATAAAACAAATGATAATCGATAAAGTGTGAAAATGGTAACGAGAATTACGGACAAATGGCAAAATAAAGCGCAGGGAGCTTTAAAAATTAATGTTATATTTTGTTAACGCGAAATATGTAGGAATCGACTAGTGGCGAATAGGGGAAATGTCCATCAATTACTCAAATCTAAAGAAGAAATCGAGTATTTGGTTACTCTACATACCCATCGTTATGCCAATATGCCTTTGCCAAAACAACTTGAAAAAAAATTCTGGCTTTTAAACCTCGATCGAACTCGGCAAAACATCTCAAAATTTTTAGCAAGTGGTGTACTCACTTATATCATTTTTATTTTACTGGTGTTGCCGACAGACTACTTTGTAATCGGGGTGCCTTATATAACTTTAGATTTCGTCTACTGTTTGTTAAGTGCAATGAATATTGCATTTGCACTTTTAGTATTTTGGGTATTTGCTAGGTTTAAAAAACTCTCTAAGCATTTTTATTTTGCTGCCTGTAGCATTGTTTTTTTATCAATTATTACAAGTGCCATGCTGTTGCTTAGTGTTGGAAATATGGCTCTTAAAAATCAGTCGATGCTGCTTCTTTCATTTTTATATATGCTTGGGTTTATTTTGAGCGGCATAAAACCTTTGCATATGCTTTATGTTGGCTTATCAGCGGCAATACTGGTTTTTGTTTTTCTTAATTTATTAAACGTAAATTGTGATTATATCGCGCTGGGTCGTGCCTTATTTGGTACTTGTATTTTAGGTTTTTCAATTAGCACGATGCTCATCTCAAGAGAGCGAAGTCTTTTTTTAAATAACCAACTTGCTGAAATTAATGAGCAGATTTTACGGATAGAAGCATCTGAACTACTGCATTTAAGTCAACAAGATGCTCTTACTCAAATTTCGAATCGTCGTACCTTTGATGAGATGTTTGATTTTTTCTATTACCGAGCAAATCAAGAGAAACGTCCTTTAGCTGTTTTATTTATCGATATTGATTTTTTTAAAAACTATAACGATTTTTATGGGCATCAGATGGGGGATAAAGTCATCTCATCTATTGCTTCTGCAATTAAAAACTCGATTCGTCATGTCGATTTTGTTGCGCGTTATGGGGGGGAAGAGTTTGTCGTACTGTTACCTGAAACACCTGCACAGGGTGCTTATTCAGTGGCAGCAAATATTTATAAAGCCATTGAACGACAAGCTATTCCTCATGCCGCTTCGTTAGTGTCGAAGTATGTCACTATCAGCTTAGGGTTTACCGTATATACGGGTGGATTAAAGATGGGACAAGATAGCTTAATTCATGCAGCAGATCAGGCATTATATCGGGCAAAGCAACTTGGCCGTAATCAAATTTACTATCAACCTTTGCAAGTTGCAGAAATTACCTAACTTAACTTTAAATATAAAAAAGCCACCTATAGAGGTGGCTTTTTTGACATCATAAGAAAATTATTTTTTCTTACTGTCTAATTGAGGGATTGCAGAACCTTGACCGATTGAAAGCAAACCAGCATCTGTATAGATACCAAGTTTTGCACGTGTATCGGTAATGTCGAGGTTACGCATAGTCAATTGACCAATACGGTCCATTGGCGTAAACATTGAATCGCCTTTTTCCATAGTTAAACGTTCAGCTTCGTACGTTAAGTTTGGAGATTCAGTGTTCATGATGGTGTAGTCATTACCACGACGAAGTTCAAGCGTCACTTCACCAGTAATCGCTTTAGCAACCCAACGTTGTGCAGTTTCACGCAACATAAGTGCTTGAGAGTCGAACCAACGACCTTGGTAAAGTAAACGACCTAAACGTAAACCATTAATACGGTACTGTTCGATCGTATCTTCGTTATGAATACCAGTAACCAAACGCTCGTAAGCAATATGAAGAAGGGCCATACCCGGTGCTTCATAAATACCGCGAGATTTCGCTTCGATAATACGGTTTTCGATTTGGTCAGACATACCTAAACCATGACGACCACCAATACGGTTTGCTTCAAGAATAAGTTCAACCGGATTGTTAAAAGTTTGACCGTTTAACGCAACAGGGACACCTTCTTCAAAACGTACAGTGACTTCTTCTGGTTTGATTTCAACTTCTTCTTTCCAGAAAGCAACGCCCATAATTGGGTCAACAATTTTAATACCAGCATTTAGGTATTCAAGATCTTTTGCTTCGTGAGTCGCGCCCAACATGTTTGAGTCAGTTGAGTACGCTTTTTCTTTTGACATTTTGTAGTCAAAACCGTTGTCAATGAGGAACTGTGACATTTCTGCACGGCCACCAAGCTCATCAATAAAGTTTTGATCTAACCAAGGCTTATAAATTTTAAGATTTGGGTTGGTCAACAAACCATAACGATAGAAACGTTCAATATCGTTACCTTTATAAGTTGAACCGTCACCCCAGATGTTTACATCATCTTCTTTCATTGCAGTAACGAGCATAGTACCTGTTACTGCACGACCGAGTGGAGTCGTATTGAAATAAGGAACACCACCTGTACTGATATGGAATGCACCACACTGAATTGCAGCAATACCTTCAAGCGCCAATTGTAAGCGGCAGTCAATTAAGCGAGCTTTTACAGCGCCGTATTGTTCTGCTTTCTGTGGAATTGCATCGTAGTCGTCTTCATCTGGCTGGCCTAAGTTTGCAGTGTATGCATAAGGCTCAGCGCCTTTTTGTTTCATCCACAATAAAGCAGCTGAAGTGTCTAGACCACCGGAGAAGGCAATCCCAACTTTTTTGCCTACTGGTACATGCTGCAAGATAGTTGCATTATCAGTCATTGCTAATCCTAACATTTATGAAAAAGACCCCGTTGAGGTGGTCTCGAGAATTCTGAATGGCGGCTATTGTAGCACTATTCATGGTGCTTTTTTTGGCAAAAAAAGCATTAATTCACTTGTTATGATTGGTATTTATTATTTGAAGAAAACATAGGATTGTCTTCTTTATATATAGATTGACCATAATCTCGAATAAAAAATAATTCTTGGTCATCCAAAATCGTTAAAAAAGTATTAAAGTACTATGCAACAAGTTGCAAAAAAATATTGGGACGCAGCATGACAAGTTACGCCAATTTATTAAAACCATTACATTTGGGCTTCACTACCATTAAAAACCGTGTAGTCATGGGTTCTATGCATACGGGATTAGAAGACCGCTTTTTTAACTACCCAAAACTGGCCGCTTATTTTGAAGAACGTGCCAAAGGTGGGGTTGGTCTGATTGTGACGGGAGGTATTTCTCCGAACCGTCAAGGCTGGTTGGCTCCAGCTGGCGGTACTATGAATAGCTTATTTGATATTCCTCAGCATCGCCTAGTAACGCATGCTGTTCATAAACATGGCTCTAAAATCTTAATGCAGATTTTGCACGCTGGCCGATATGGTTACCAACCATTTGTTGTGTCTTCAACAGCAATTAAATCTCCAATTTCACCATTTAAACCGCGTCAACTTTCTGAAAAAAATATTCTCAGCACCATTGAAGACTATGCACAGTGCGCCGACATTGCCAAAAAAGCAGGATATGATGGCGTTGAAATTATGGGGTCAGAAGGATATCTGATTAACCAGTTCTTAAGTCGCCATGTAAACCAGCGTACTGACCGTTGGGGCGGTGAAATCGAAAACCGTATGCGTTTTCCGGTTGAAATAGTCAAAGCAATTCGTGCGAAAGTAGGTGAAAAATTTATTATTTGCTTCCGTTTATCGCTACTCGATCTTGTGCATGACGGTAACACCATGCAAGAAGTGGTGATTGTTGCTAAAGCTTTAGAAAAAGCGGGTGTCACTTTATTAAATACGGGTATTGGTTGGCATGAAGCACGTGTACCAACTATTGTAACCTCGGTACCTCGTGCAGCATTTGTCGATTACACGGCTCATGTAAAACAACATATTTCAATTCCAGTCATTGCATCTAACCGTATTAATATGCCTGAAACTGCCGAAGAGATTTTGGCAACTGGCAAGGCAGACATGATTCAAATGGCTCGTCCTTTATTGGCCGATGCTTTTTGGGTAAATAAAACTGCGACCAACCGTGTTGATGAAATTAATACCTGTATTGCGTGTAACCAGGCCTGTTTAGACCATGCTTTTAAAAATAAACGTGTGTCTTGTTTAGTGAACCCACGTGCAGGCCATGAAACAGAACTGGTCTATTTAAAGACTAAACAGCCAAAACGTATTGCCGTTGTAGGTGGTGGTGTAGCAGGTATGTCTGCTGCAACTGTGGCGGCAAGCCGTGGTCATGCAGTGACTTTATTTGAAGCCAATAAAGATGTAGGTGGGCAGTTCAATTTTGCCAAGGTTGTACCAGGTAAAGAGGAATTCCACGAGACAATTCGCTACTTTAAAGTACAGCTTCAAAAAACAGGGGTAGATGTACGTTTAAACACTCGTGTAAATCGTGAGCAACTTGAGCGTGAAGGTTTTGACGAAGTTATTGTGGCAACGGGTGTAATACCACGTGCTTTAAAAATTGAAGGAAGTAATTCACCACAAGTTCTTTCCTATGCTCAAGTTTTACAAGGTGCAGAAGTTGGACAAAAAGTTGCAGTGATTGGGGCAGGTGGTATTGGTTTTGATGTATCTGAGTTTTTACTTAAACCACCACATCAGCCACAGCCTCAACCTTTAGCAGAGTGGCAACGTGAATGGGGTGTAGACCCAGATCCGAATTATATTTCTGAAGGTGGTATGCAGCCACCTGTGGTTGAACCAGCAATACGTGAAATTTATTTACTACAACGTAAAACAACATCTCTCGGTATTGGTCTTGGCAAGACTTCAGGTTGGGTACACCGTGCACAACTTAAAAAGCATGGTGTACGCATGTTACGTGGTGTGCAATATAAAGCCGTTACTGATGAAGGGCTTTGGATTGAACATAATGGTCAAGACCAGCTTTTACGTGTAGATACGGTCGTGGTGTGTGCAGGTCAAGAGTCGGTAAAAGACTTAATGCCAAAAGAAGGTGAGTCGACTATAGCGAACTACCATATTATTGGTGGAGCAAAGCTCGCAGCAGAGCTAGATGCGAAGCGTGCGATCAAAGAAGGAGCAGAATTAGCTGCTCGATTGTAAAATTGATGAAACAATATGCACTTGAACACAAAGCGATGATATTTTTCTTGAATAAAATGAATAAGCTTTGTATTCTTACGCACATGGAAGCGTGGCAGAGCGGTTTAATGCACCGGTCTTGAAAACCGACGAGGGTGTGAGTCCTCCGTGAGTTCGAATCTCACCGCTTCCGCCAAATTCGAAAAGCCCCTGTTAATAGCAGGGGCTTTTTTTATCTATGCTTTTACCCCCCCCCAAAAAAAAATAACCCACATCAAAATGTAGGTGCATTAATTCTTAGTTTATTAAAGGTGGAAAAATGAAAATAAAAAACTACACACCAACTAAAGGTTTTATATGGATTTTGCTTTTAATTATTTTTATAGCATGGCTTGTATATAAATGTGTTCCTTTAACAGAGAAAGATCAAGATGCTCTTATTCATTCAAATATGGAACGGGAAAGGATTAGGCTAGCTGAAGAGTTTGACTCTTATACACAAGAAGACTTCGCACGACTACCAAAATTTGACTCTCGTAAATATTTTTTAATAAAGCGTAGTGGTCGGTTTTGGTTAATATCAAGAAAATATTATGGTGCTAATGGTTTTACTATTAGAGTTATAGATATAGATAAACTAATAGGGAAAAAGTGGGAAGGTGATATTGTGGTGGAAGGTGGATTTCGAGTTTTTATGTATTCACCACAATATTATAATCGTAAAGCTGATTTTTTGAGTAGTGATGTGGCATGTAAATCAAATACATTTAGAAAGCTTTTTACGTGGAATGGGGTAATTATTAATATTGATGCTAATACCTATCCTAAAAAAATTACAGATAATCAATATTTAGATATTTGTCTAACTGCATTGAAAATTTTAAATGAAGAAGTAAAGGAAATACATTTTGTTAATTAATATAATTTAATTTTTAGTAAATTTTATCTAAAAATTATTTGAATATATATTGTATTTACTCATCAAATCATTACAGTAGATATTGTTAGGCTCTAATTTTTTACTATAAAAATTTTAAAAATGTCTTTTGAAAATTTATTTTGTCTTAGCCTAACTAACTGGTCAGATTAAAATCAATTCGTAAAGTACTTAGTAAGGATAAGGCGACCAGTACTACCTATAAATATGTGCAACATCGAGTTGATGAGTGGTTATAATTGAGAGTGAGTTAATCAAGCTAGCAAATTTACTAGCTTGACTTTAAAAATATTATTTAACACTCGCCGTAACCATTACTTCTACTAATACTTGCGGACGTGCCAAATCTGCTTGAATAGCCGCGCGTGCTGGTGCTGCTCCATCTGGTAACCATGCTTCCCAACATTCATTGAACACTGCAAAATCTTCGGCAATATTTTTAATCCAAATTTGTGCAGTTAAAATACGGCTTTTATCACTACCAGCTTGTTCCAGTAAAGCATCAATTTTTGCTAGAACTTCTAAAGTTTGTTGCTTGGCATCAGCATCTAAAGTTGTTGGAACTTGACCCGAAACATACACTAAACCGTTATGAAGCACACAACCTGATAAACGTGCATTTGTGTCAATACGTTGAATGTCATGACTCATTTTATTTCTCCAGAGATAAACCATCTAATGTAATTGGTGATGTTGCTTGGCTAATTAACTGACTAATGACCATGGCACAACCAGCAGCTAATGTGAAACCTAAACTACCTTGGCCAATATTTGCCCATAAATTCAAATATTTCTTGCGACCCAAAATGGGTAAGCCGGTAGGGGTGGATGGACGTAAACCACTCCATTCTTGTGCAGTATTTACACCCAATAAATCGGGAAATGTTTTTCGTACCGTATCTTTCAATGCATTTATACGTTCTTTTCGAATGTAGATATCTTGATAGCCAATATCGACCATTGCGGCAATGCGAAGCTGATTCCCCAATTTTGCATATACAATTTTATTTGCATAATCGGTTACGCTCATATTGGGTACAACATTGGTTTTTTCTGGGAATGGTAGAGTCAGGCTATATCCTTTTAATGGATAAACTGGGACTGAAATACCTACCATATTAAAAAGTGCAGTACTGCTATTGCCCGCAGCAACGACAAATTCATCTGCTTCTATACGTCCTTGATTTGTTTCAATCGCAGTAATTTTATTATTTTCTGCAAAAAAATCTGTCACTTCATGTGTATATAAGCATGTGAAGTTACGACTCTTTTCTAGTGCTTTATACAAAGCTAAACAAAATTTGTAGCAATCTGCTGTTTCATCATCTGGTGTATAAATTGAACCCACTAATGTAGATCCAATACCTTTCAATGCAGGTTCAAGTTGAACGGTTTCTTCCGGTGAAAGCACTTTTTGTACAGTTGGATCTATCGTTAATGCTGCTTTTTTAAATGCTTTTTCATTGCGATGAATAATCATTTTTCCTGATTTTACCCAGTCAAAATCATCAATTTCATCACGCCATTTAGACATAATACTTTGACTATATAGGGATAACCGTAAAATATGATTGCCGTTCACAATATTGTCTTTACGATTACATGCTATGAGGAATTGGAATAACCACGACCATTGAAGAGGTGAAAAATTCAATTTAAAGTTTAAAGGCGAATGGGCTTTTCCTAACCATTGCAGCGCCTGAAATGGAACGCCTGCATCCGCTAAAGGTGCAACATAGCGATAACTGAGTTGACCACCATTTGCAAAACTTGTCTGGCAGCCAATCTTGTCATTCGCTTCCACTATTGTAACTTTATGACCTGCTTGAATAAGTGCATAGGCTGTACTTAAACCAATGACTCCACCACCAATGACAACGACATGTTTTTTCATTCTTCCATGCTATATTTGCAACACACATTTGTATTAAAGAAGAAGAAAAAGGGTTAAACAAATGAGTTTTTACATAGTACTCATAACTTTTGGTTAATCGATGGCGTCATCGAGGCAATTTCTCTTTTTATTAATTCAATAAAATCTTCCGTCGCTTTGGTCGTACTTACATTGGCATTTTTTAAAATATAAATTGTGGTATACAAACTTGGTTTTACTGGGTGAATCATATGATTTGGTAAGGAGTGCGCAGCAGTATAAATATCGGTAATGCTACAGCCTAAACCTTCGCGTACCAGTTCACTCGCCATATAGTAGGTTTGTACATTCACAATACTTTTATTAAACGTTCTATACTTTTTTACGACTTGCATGAGGGAATCTGAGTAGGGTTGAATCCACCTGTTTTCATCAATTGAATGAATATCTTGCTTTGCATCAATAGGCTTAGAGTCAATGTAAACCAGAGGAATTTCCAGAACAGGTGTGGCAATAATGCCATGCTGAGTATGGGGCTGGAACGTCACCGCAATATCAATTTCACGTCTTAATAATTTTTGCTCTAGTGCTTGAGTATGATCGGTACCAATATTGACAAAAACATCAGGGTATTTTTTTAGAAATTTTGCAGTTAATTTGGGAATGAGGCTTAAACCTAAACTGGGTAAACATCCGAGTGTGATTTGCCCTTGAGTATTTCTTGCTAAATTATCCGTCAACTTATTTAATTCATTTATTTTTTCATAAATTGGCTTAATTTCATCATACAAAGTATAGGCTTCTTTGGTTGGCTGTAATTTTCCTTTGACCCGTTTAAATAGTGCAAAACCAAGCCGTTGCTCTGCATGTTTGAGCAATTTACTTGCGGCAGGCTGTGAAATACATAACGATGATGCAGCCTCTGTGAGTGAACCAAAAAGCATGACTAAATAGAATATCTCTAGGTGTCGAAGATTCATAAATGAGCACATAACTAATAGTTATAGGTAATCTATTAGAATTCATTATTTAATGTCAATGAACCCTTGTAAATTGGTATGAAATTCAATGCCCAATGATCAAGGAGTGATACATATGTCAGTTGAGCAATCTTCTATAACAATACCTAATATAAGGACACCTAAAAATATTGCCCTTATCACCATTATTATTCTTAGCTTTGCTTTAGCATTTTATGCAAAAGGCCTACCAATAGAGGAGGTCGGTTTAATTGGGTTATTACCTATTTTTGCCTTGGCGCTCTTAACTGTTATCGGTCTCGATATTGTCCTTGCTGTTATTATTGCGATTATTATCAGTGTGATAATGACATCTACCAGTGTATTTGAATTAGGTGGAATTCTTGCAAAGTCTACGGGCTCATTTATTGCGACTGTAGGTCTTATTATTATGTTGGGAGCCGGGGTTGGTGAAGTTGCCAACCGAACAGGCGCAGCGAAAGAATTGGTCAAATTTATTGTCCATAAAGTCGGGCTTTCAAGTATTCCTCGCGTGAAACTTGGCATCATGATTTCATCAGTTGTTATTTGTGGTTCATTGGGTACTATGGCAGGTGGTAATGCCATTATTGTTGCTGTCATTATTCCCATTGCTGCGGCAGTTGGTTTAACGCCGCCCACCGTTGCTTTGCTTTTGATGACGGCAGGCTCTGTCGGTCTCTTTATAGGACCTTTTACACCAAGTACAGTGACTATTTTAGAGTTGGGTGGCTTGACCTATCCGCAATATTTGAGCACTTGTGCCATACCTATGAGTGTTGTCACACTTTTGACAGGCTGGTTTATGTCTGGCTATATCCAAAAGTGGACTTTCGGAAAATATACCTATAATGAGAATTTCTTAGAATCTTCTGAAAAAATAGAAAGTGCCTCTGAATTAAAAAGAAGTAAACGTGCAGCAATTGTATTTATTGGCACAATTATCGTGATGGCAATACTTGGAATTATTTTTAAAGCAGGCTTTAGTTTTGCAATTATTGTGATGCTCACTGTTGCCACATTAACAGGCCTCGTTGCGGGTTTTAGTCCTAAACAAATTTTGGAAGCACTCTATGAGGGGTGCGGTAAATTAGTCTGGATGTTTATTCTTTACTGGTTATACAATCCAATTTTAGTTCTTGTTGAAAAACTCAATGCTTACCAAACACTATTAGATAATGCGACACCGTATTTGGTCGACTTAAGTCCTGCTATGCTGTGTTTTGGTATTTTCTTATTTAATATTGTGGGGCATATTCCAGGGGCAGCTGTTGCACAAATGACTTTTACCAATAAAATTTTTGGACCAATTTTACTGGCAAATGGTGTTCCACCTGTAGCGGTTACAGCAGTTTTATTATCAAGCTCCCAAGTAGACTGGTTTGGTCCTTTTCCATCTTCTGATATGTTTGGTCAAATGGGGTTAGCACGTTCAAGTCAACTGAAATACATGCTATATGGTGGTTGGGCCATAGTGATCGCAAATATTCTACTCTTTGCGGTATTGTTTCAGATTTTGAATTAGCCCCTAAAAATTAAAGCTATTTCTTATTTAAATGAATTTTAAAAGCCTTTTGAACTAGAACGTTTAAGGGGCTTTATTTTTGCGACGATAACAAATTCATTTAACATAGTAGGAGTTTAAAATTCAATCTATTCACTTTTAATAAGAAGAAAACCCTTTACAGTCCAATCTAATCAATATTTTTAAAAATTATAATTTCTGATATTTTTTAAGAGGTAATGATCTTTATCTTTCTCAATTATGAAATTAAAGTTAGCTTTTCGCATGGAAATTTTTTTTATAGTTTGGACTATTTCATAGGGAATGGGGGAGTACTTCGTAATACCATTAATTTCATAAAATCCTTTTGACTTTCCATTATCTGTTTTTATACCATCTAACTCGCCATAAACTATTGTGATTTCTCTTTTATATTCCATTAAAAAATGCCAAATTGATGATGAATAAAAGCTATAAGGTTTGGAAATTTCATCTTTAAATTCATTTCCATATATTTTTTTGACTGCTTGATCTGAATATATTGCTGGGCATAACAAAATCAATCGATCAATTTGAAAATTTTTCGCTAAATTAATTGCAATATAACCGCCTAAACTATAACCAATAACAATATCCACTTTTTTTAGAAGGCGATAAAAAACCATACTTTCATTTATATTCTGAGATAAAGATGATTTCGTTTCACTTGTATTATTTAAACCACTTAAATTGAATGAAAGCGTTCCAATATTTTTACTTCTAAGTAGATTTTCCAAAGGACTTAAAGAACTCAAATCAGAGTTGCCACCATGTATCAATAAAGCGATTTTCTGTGGAAAGCCATCACAATAATTGAATTTAGCTTCTAATTCATAAGTACCAAAGTCATGTAGAAAGAAGAAAGAATTTTCATTTTCAGTAGGTGCATTATTTTTTAGCTTATGCGTAGGAAAATTCGTTACTTTAGAAATAGGATTAGAAAAATATCTATCTACAATCGATATAATTTCTTGTTTTTCCATAACTCATATTCCTATTAGAGGTGTTGAGAGTGCTCGTTTGTACAAAGTAAAATTGAGTACATAATGGCTCTATAATTTTATTTTAAAAGTATAAATTATACTGTTTTAATAAATAAAAACCTTTGTTTAAAAATAAAAAAAATCACTGAGTGAAGAAGTACAGTCAAAAAATATATTGTGTAGGGATTTGCCAATGTCACAAACAAAAACTAAATGTTATATTTATTTTAGGCTCTAGATTATTGTTTTTTTAAAACTTTACCTTATTTGTTGGAAAATAAATCTATAAAGATATAGGAGTCTGTTTTATATATTTTATAGATTTATTTAAAAATTAATATAGTAAAGACTTTAACCCCAATTGGTCTAAAGAGTTTTTGAAGCAATATTATGTTTAAGATATTTATTTGCTTTAAATGTACACAATAACTATTTAGCTGCTAAAAATATGTAAGTAATAGGATAAAAATGTTAGAAACTGATGTTTTAATTGTTGGGAGTGGTCCGGCTGGTTCTTCTGCTGCACTTATGTTAAGTACTTATGGAATCAGAAATATCATAATAACTAAATATAGATGGCTGGCAAACAGTCCGCGTGCCCATTATATCAGTCAAAGAACCATGGAAGTTGTCCGAGACTTGGGGATCTCTGATGAAGTAATTGCAAAAGCAGCACCAAAAGAAGTTATGGGAGATGTTGTTTATTGCACATCTTTAACGGGTGATGAAATTGGACGTTTTCCTTATGGAATGAATCATCCAGAAAGAATGTCAGAGTATGCGAAAGCGAGCCCTTGTGAACAGTGCGATCTTCCTCAACACCTATTTGAACCTATTTTGCTTTCAAATGCTGCATCACGAGGCAGCCATCCAAGATTTCATACGGAATATTTATCTCATGTGCAAGATGAGGATGGTGTAACTGTCACTGTTTTAGATAGATTAACTAAACAAACATACTTAATCCGATGTAAGTATTTAATCGGAGCTGATGGTGCAAGCAGCCAAGTCGTAAAAGATTTAGATTTACCTATGGCTGGTAAAATGGGGAAAAGTGGCAGTATCAGCATTATTTTTAAAGCCGATTTAACCAAATACGTTTCGCATCGACCTGGCTACCTCTGGTGGATTATACAACCTGGAGCAAATATTGGAGGGATTGGGCTAGGGTTGTTACGTATGGTCAGACCTTGGAATGAATGGCAGATTGTTTGGGGGTATGACATTGAAAAAGAGGAACCATCTCTTACCGATGATGAGGCGATCGCGATTTGCAAACAGCTTATTGGCGATAACGACATTGAAATAAGCATAAGTAGCAAGTCGTTATGGACAGTCAATGAAATGTATGCTGAACAATATTCGAAAGGTCGAGTTTTCTGTATTGGCGATGCTGTCCATCGCCATCCACCTTCGAATGGACTCGGTTCAAACTCATCGATACAAGATGCCTATAACTTATGTTGGAAATTAGCATTTGTATTGAATGGCAAAGCGGGTAGTGGTTTATTAGACAGTTTTAATGAAGAAAGAGCACCTGTTGGTGAGCGAATTGTTAAACGAGCGAATCAAAGTGTTAGAGAGTTCTCTACAATATTTTCTGCTTTAGAGTTAGATGGAAAGTACAGTATAGAGACAATGCAAAAAAGCATTAATGCTTTAAGTGAGAGTAATGAAAAAGGTGCTGTTAAACGCCGTGATTTAAGATCTGCAATTGAATATAAAGCTTATGAATTTGCTGCCTTAGGAGTAGAAACTAATGTACGGTATCATTCATCTGCAATTATTGGCGCAGAACATAATATTGAAAATGAATTAGATTCTTGTCGAGATGAAGATCTTTATTATTATCCCTCATTTACTTCTGGCCATAAACTTCCTCATGTATGGTTAGTCAAAAATCATAGAAAAATCTCAACTTTAGACTTAATTGGAAATGGAAAGTTTACGCTATTCTGTGGGTTGCAAGGTGATAAATGGAAACTTGCTGTAGATAACCTGAATAGACAGCTTAACTTGGATATTAACGTTATACAGGTAGGCCCCAAAAGAGAGGTCGAAGACTCTTATGGAGAGCTTTCACGCTCTTGGACTAATGATGAAAATGAATGCATGCTGATTAGACCAGACGGCTATATTGCTTGGACAAGCAATGAAATTGAAAATGCAGAAGATGAATTGCATAGTGCTATATCATCCATACTTAGTTTGAATTAGTATTTCACTGCTTCACCAAATTCGAAAAGCCTCTGTTAAAAGCAGGGGCTTTTTTTATGTGAATGATTTAATGCTTAGAAACCTATATAAATATTTGGATTGAGGGGGGGCAGAATTAGATTTCAGTTTAATTTTATCTTTCATAGTGTCTTGGGAATGAATCCTCATTTTCTACTATTTAATATTTAGCCTTTGTTTTTTCTCAAAATCATGAACCATTCGAATACGTTCTTCAGTTGCAGGATGAGAGGATAAAGTATCAAGAACAGCTGTAGATAATTTATTAGCTGAAGATTCTTCTTGAGAAGTTGGTGGATTGGAATGATTCTTTTTATCGATACTTTCTTCTGTTGTATCGCTTAAACGTTGTAAGAAATTTGCAAAGTGTGAGACTTCGATATGCTTTCTATCCATCAACTGTAAAGCATATAGATCGGCTTCGGACTCAAATTTCCGTGAGTAATTTGCACCAATCATAGCGGCTGGTAATGAGGTAAATAAGTCTGAATTATCTCCTGTCATTGCAATGTATAATATACTTAGACCTAAACTAGTTAACCCTTGTTGTAAACTATGGCGATAAACCAAATGGCCTTGTTCATGGGCTAATACGCCTAAGATTTCCTGATTAGTATGTGCCAATTTGATCAGTTCATCTGTGATAATAATTGTATTATTGGGTAGTGCTACAGCATTTGCCCCTAACTGATCGCCTTTACGAAAGACTAATTTAGCTGGTCTGTTTTCAGCAACAGTATTCAAATACTGTTTAGTAATTTGGTCTTTTTGGGTTTGTGTCAATTGGCTGGGTGCAGTCCAATTATTTAATACATAATTCTCGGCTTCATCGCCTAGTTTCTTTAAAGTATTCTCAGGTAATTGAAAAGCAAGATAATGAGATGTGGCTGGAACACCCCATTTGACTAGACTGATTGCGAAAGTAATCACAAAAATTACACTAAAAAGAATAAGACCCGGAGAACGTTCAAATTTCCAGATCGAATGTTGAACCTTTTTAGTTGCGTAATTAAACCATTCAGGTAATGCACTATGAAATTCAATTCGTGCATCATCAGATAATTCAATTACTGGGTGTAACTGTCCCAGCGCACCAATCAATTTCATATCAGTATATTGATAATAACGCTGTTGTTCTAATTGCTCACCATACCGAATTAAAACTTCAGATTCAGATTGAGCTGAAATCTGAGCACGGTGTGGTTTAGACACTAGGCCATCATAGAAAGTGATATCTACTGCGTGGGACATAAATTATTAAACTCAGATTATTATAAAGAGATGTCGATATCAAAAATATCACTGATTTCTTCAGCTAAAGCACTTTGCTCTTGTTGAGCTAGATTCATCATTTGATCTGGATCATCTAATAAAATTAAACTCATCGATTCAATCTGGTATTTGTGAATGCGAACTGCAGCCCAAGCAGACATTAAACCTATTGTTAAGATTTTTACAATCCAGTTCGATGCGATAATCCATGCAAAACGCCATTGGTTACAATCTGTTTTAAATTGGCTGTTCCCAACTGTAGTATTGTTCCATGTGGTAATAAAAATACGCGCAGCAATTAATGGATAAATAAATAATCCAATAATCGCATACATCATGAATATTCCGAAGATTACAGCGTTCGGTGAGAACCCAGAAACTGCTCCAGCAATAGCAAAGTAAATAATTGAAAAAATAGCAATTATACCAATTGCAATAAAAAGGGGGATATAAACTGCAGCCATATATGCAGACCATTTCGCGTTTAATTTAAAATTTAACTGTCCAGCATATAAGTTGTTAAGATAATATTTTTTATATAGCCAAATAGCTACAGGAGTAAAGATTCCTAGAGTGAAAATATATACCAATATACTCAAAAGAAAGACCTTATAAGATTCTTTTATCGTTCCACCAAAATAAAAACGTGTATTGCCGAACTTACTATTTCTTGCAGTAAAACGCAAAGTAGCGCGAATTAGCCAAGGTACTGCTGTATATAATGCAACTAGTCCAACCACAGTCGCAATCATTGAATACTGTGATGAAATTGCAAATACTACGTAAATTCCTAATGCAATTAAACGTCCAATCAAAATCTTGGTTGGAATACCAGTAAAATCAAAGCGGCGTTCAAAAAATTCTGTATTACCATAGAAATAGCGTAAGCGACGAACTTTAGCCCAAGGCGCATATAAGCTTAAAGTAATAATAGTCAAAAGAATATTAACGATCCAGATTCCAAAATATTCTGAGGCATTACCATGAAACTTAAAATGATAAATTCCTGAGTGTGAAATTGGTGGAGTTGTAATATTTTGATCCTCATTTAAATCTTGAGGAAGTGAGGTTAAAGCTTGGTCTTGCATTTTATTCTCTTTATTGAAAATATATGATCATGAATGAAGGTAATAGATAATTAGAAAGCTATTGAGATTATTATATATTTTTTATGAATTGAAATAAATAGAATGAAAAGCGAGCAATAATTTATTAGCACTTTTCTGTTGAATTATTCGAGACAGAAAGCTTATCGCGAGAAGTATAAATAATAGGTTTAAAGGCATTGGTGACTTATTGTGATTGTAAATTTAGTAGTAATTCTAATTTGAACTGAAATTTTGCTGCATCATTCATTTCCTGTTGTTCACTTTACTTAGAATTAATACAAGTTATCTTGATAAAATTTATTGTTAGTAAAAACTTAAATAATAAAAAATAATTTATATAAATAGCTTATGTTTTTAATGTGACTTTTATCGCTTCCTCAAATTCGAAAGACCTGTAGAAGGAAAGGCTTTTATATGCAAAAAATATAAATTTCACCCGTATTTAGCTAAAAAGGTGATAACAAATCCTGAAAATTTCATATAAATCAAATATGTATGTGGTATTTGAAAAATGTTTATGTTTTCAATATGTTGCTGTGAGCATGACTATACATCAGAATTGAACAAGTTATTTGTAGAATATTCACTTGTTGATATATGATGATCCCATATTTAGAGGCTGTTTCAAAACATAATTCTATTGTTTAGCGAGCAAGTTCAAGGAATGAATAGTGCTGAATTCAGGCTTCTAAACCCTATATCTGGAAATTATTTCCGGCCAAATATTGCATTTCGACCCAATGGTTGGGAATGTCTCACTCTTTTGTAGGGTAGGCGTTTCCTATTTTAGGATTTACCTATGAAAAAATTATTTAGTGTATTGTTCAGCGCATCTGTACTAACACTGACTGCATGTAATAAACAACCTGCACAAACTGAAAATACTGCAACAACCAAAGACAAAACTGAGTCTGTTCGAACAATTAAACTGGTTTCAACAGGTTCAGATACGGATGTATGGAAATATGTTGCAACGCTTCCTGAGACTAAAGAAGCGGGTATTAAACTTCAAGTGACCAATTTGACTGACTATGTTGTGCTCAATACATCTGTCGCAAATGGTGAACAAGATGTAAATGCGTTCCAGTCATTTAACTATTTGGCAGCTTACAATGCTTCAAATACAGCGAAAGTTGCAGCTGTTGCGACAACTTACTTGGAACCAATGGGTATTTATGCAAATAAAATTAAAACTGTTGATGAATTCCAACAAGGCGCGACCATTGCAATTCCAAACGATACTGCTAACGAAGCTCGTGCATTAATATTATTACAATCAGCTAAACTGATTAAACTTAAACCAAACTTTGATCCTGTAAAAGGGACTACGAACGACATTGCTGAAAACCCTAAAAATTTACAATTAAAACCAATTCAAATGACTACAGCAGTTCGTGTTAAAAACGACGTAGATGCAATTGTACTTGGTAATACATTGGCACTTGAGGGTGGCCTCAATGTAATGAAAGATGCTATCTTCCGTGAGCCTATCGACCAGTCTACTAAGCTTTATGTCAATTTATTGGGTGTGGCTGAAGCCAACAAAAATGACCCGATCTATACGAAACTTGGTGAACTTTACCACTTACCTAAAGTACAAAAATTCGTGAGTGAAAAATTCGGTGGCACAAAAGTTGAAGTGAACAAGCCTGTTTCCGAATTTGCAGACATTAAATAAGTAATTTTTAGTTAAAATTATTTTGCAAAGCTAAGTCACGTTAATCGTGACTTAGCTTTGTTTTATTTAGTACATTGTATTTTAATTAAAATTTATTAAGTGAATTATTTATGGCTTTCTTTAATAATATATAATCATAATATGATTGTTGAATATATAAGAACATCAAGTTAATGAAATACTCAAGTGAACAAATTAAAAAAGCTTTATTGCTGACTCCATTGCCATTACTTTTATGGCATTTCTTTTTCAAATTTATGGATGTGGATAACGTTAGACTTAGCTTAGATATCTTTTCTGCATTTTTTCTTAGTATTGTAGGTTATAGTCTTGTTTATTTAGCTTATTGTATTTTGACCGTACCCTTTAGCTTTATTTTTTCCATTCTTTTAAATCATTATAATTATCTAAACTTGTGGACCATCTGTATTAATTCGGCAATTATTACCTCGCTATTTTTCTTTTTCTTAGGATGGCTTTTTACAGGAGAAATTTCTCCAAAAATAAATTATATGGAATCTATGGAGGGAGAAGCACCTCTAAAATGGTGGATGATGTATACCGATATAACTTTTATTATATTTATATTATTTCCTGGTCTATGTTATTGGGGATTTTTAATTCTTCTTAAAAAGAAACAATCGAGGATTAGTAGAAGTCGCTTTTCAAACTATTTCTAAAATCAACATAATCCTCCCTTATACAAAATACTTGTCTAGTTTCAAAGCAGCCTATCACTAAGCTGCTTTATAAACCTCAAATTAACAATAACTTGTTAATTATTTATCCTTACTTTTTAATGATCTAATTTAAAACAAATGTCATTTTGTGTGCTTGACTGTAAGAGGGTTGGGAACTATTCTTTGCCTGCTGGCCACATTGCCAGTCGGTTGTCGCAGACCGTCTCATAGAGGCATTAAAAGTTTTATACTTTTAGTGTGTACACCCTCGCGCCCCCTCTACGGTGGAACGGGAGGGGGACACCTTTGGGTGTGCTGGATCTATGACCAGTCTGCGAACCCCCTTTCGTTCTGCCACCATAATTTTAATGTCTTGGCAGAACTCCCAATAAAAAGGAGTTGGCTTTGCACATCCATTATTTCTTGGCTCTCGATGCCAAAAGCTATAACGACACCACTTAAAAATTTAAAGCAGCTTGATCACCTTTAGGGTTTTCAGGCTTTAAGTCATTACGGCTCAAAAAACTTGTATCAACTATAAAACTTGAGATGTGCCAAGCACAGTCTTTACGGCTTTGCTGTGCCTTTTTTTCTCCCAGAAAGAGCACAGGCTTTTTATCTCATTTAGAAACAACAAGAATTTAAAAGGTAAAACTATGCGAAATTTAGAAACCTCTTCCAAAAAATTACACATTATTCGAACTGCTATACGTCTATTTACAACTTACGGATTTCACACAGCAGGTGTAGACCTGATTGCTAAGGAGTCTGAAGTTCAAAAGGCCACACTTTATAATTACTTTCGTTCAAAAGAGGGTTTGATTGAAATGTGTATTGCCTTTCAAAAAAGCCTATTAAAAGAAGAAGTGCTCGCTATTATTTACTCCAGCCATTATCGCACATCAACCGATAAGCTTAAAGAAATTATAGTTTTACATGTTAATTACAACAGCTTATACCACTTATTACTTAAAGCCTTTTTTGAAATTAAAGTGGCTTATCCTCAGGCTTACCGTGTGGCGGTTGAGTATCGAAAATGGCTGCATCATGAAATTTTTGACTTGATTTTTAGTATTGAAACCCGTGACTTAAGGCCGAGTGCCGATATGGTTTTAAACCTAATAGATGGTTTGATGTTTGAGTTTTTAAGTACAGATTGTTTGGATGAAAGAGATGCGGTGGTGGAGCGGTTTTTTATGCCTGTGTGATAGTAGAAATAAGAAAGAATATGGGTGGAAATCATCTAAATAATGGTTTTCCTCTTTTTCTAAAGCATATTTAAAGTTCTAAGAATAAGCTGAATTTAGGAAAATCTTACTTTTTGGTTGTTTGAGGTGGATATCCTATTATAATATTTAAATACTATTATGCAGTAAATTCGGAATAATAAAGTTGTCTCAATACTTTGTGAAAAGGTAGTTTATATTCAACTCAATAAGCAGGAAATAAAGTAAAGAAATTATGAATCTAAAAGATATTTGTAATTTTATAATCAGTTGATTTTATGTAACAATATATGGAATCAAAAAAATAAATAATATGGTTGTGATTTTGTTGGCTGAAAAGGAAGTAATATGAGATTTTTTTTAATTTTTTTAATGGTTTTTCTTGGTGGTTGTAGAGCTTTGGGAGTTAATAAGGATGATTATTTTCAACAAGGTTTTAATGCATCAACTGTTGTGAATCTAACTAATTATGTATATATAATTAAAGAGTTACAGAAACATGACGATGTGAGTATTGATATATATATTCCATTATTGCTTATTGCACAAGATATGAGGAGAATATCAGAAAAAGATTTAACTCTTTATGATAAAAATAATTTGTGTCAAGTTAAATATTTTGTAAGTAATAAATATTTAAATGATAAGAGAAAGATTAAAAATGACCTGTTGGAAACTAAAAAATGGCTTGTAAATATAGATTATTGCAATTAAATCTCTATTGTGTTTGTGAGCTAACATGCAAATTTTTATTGGATATTTGAATTTTAAACTGCAATAAAAAATTGAATAATAAAAAGTATTAATGTTATTAATCAATTTTTAAAGTTAAATTATTTAAATGTAAATAAAGAAAATATAATTTATTTTTTCTTTAGGAGTTGAGTGATGAGGGTTGTTAAAATCTTATCGATGGTATTAATTTTTTTTATATTTTTTATTTTATATATTATTAATAATTTTTCGAATATAGATAATAAATATAACTGTTTTCTTTCAAAAGATGTTTGTGTTGATAGAGTAATTTATAATAATAATTACTATTATAATTTGTATTTAAATAACCGTGTAAAAACTGAAATCCAATTTGGAAATAAAAACTTATTTTTTGTTGGCTTTAAAGAGGTCTCTGATAAATTGTATATTCTTGTGCAAGAGTCAATGATGAATAATCGGAAAATTGTTGAAGAGTGTAGGAAATTAAATCAACCTTTTAAATTTTCAGAAGATAAGTATATTTTAAACTTATATGTTTTGAGTAGTAGTGGAAATAAACTTTCAATGAAACTTATTAATAAAGAGGATAGTCCTCAATTAATTAAAGAGTGGGTTTTAAACTATCGATTAAATCCAACCTTAGAATTTATATGCTGAAATTTAAATTTAATTAGTAAATTGATATGATGGATTAACTTTTTAATAATTAATATCTACAGGAGGAAAATTTTAATTATTTGCTTTAATATTATCCTCCTGTTAGGCAATCCCTATCTATTCAGACTGAGCTAAGTCACGTTCACGGCATGATAATTCATAATAATTACCTTTTGGCAGAGAACGAATTTTAAAGCCATAGTAATCACTAGTTGACTCTATAGGTCCGACACTACATTGATTTGTTTTCGCAAATTTTTCAATCAATTTCAAATTAGAAGTTTGCTTAAATACGGCTCCCCAACCTTCACTTACACAACAGCCCACATATTCAGACATATATTCATCTGAAATGAGTACAACGTTTTGTCCCATAAATTCATAAGGCTTTTTCAGTTTGTATATATCGTTATAGTCTGCTCGTGAAATATTAGGTTTCTTGGCTAAAAAGCCTTTTTGTTTGAGTATTTGGAACTTTAAAAAATTCTGAGGCCCAGTACCAAGTCCTCTATAAACCGAATTATTATCTTCTGCAAAGCTATACGAGCTAAACATACTGACTAAACTTAAAAATAATATTTTTCTCATTTTAAATTTCAAAAGTTATATGAGGCCGCAATTCTTTCATATCTTATGAGTAGCGTAAAGTAAATGACTGATTTTTATAGTCTATACATAGAATATAGTGTCGATAAAAGATTGTTATTAAATTATTTTTCTTTGAACTAGATGAGATAAGAGGGGAAGGAAAGCAACCTAAATGATAACTTTCCTTTATTTTCAAATTATGAGAAAAGCTTTAAGACTAAGCTTAATGAAATAGGGTTATTTCTTTACTTTAAAACGGTATTTGCATTTTAGGCAGCGGTAGTCCTGAAATATATTTTTGTCGATCATTACACCTGCTTTTTTACCAAAAATATTGCCAACTACACCGCCAGTAATACCTGCACTGATTGCACCGACAAATGTGCCTACAGTACCGCCAACAATTACACCTAATGGTCCAGCAACTGTACCAATCGCTGCTCCTATAGAAGCACCTGTTGCAGCACCGCCGACAGTACCCGCTGTTGTTCCCGCAGCTGTTAGTAAAACACCGCCAGTGGTTTTAAGTAGTTTGTCATGATCACGTGTTTCAATTTCTGTAGAACCACACTTCGGGCATTGCAGCGTTTTTTCCATAAAATTTTTCCTGTCTTTCATCATTAAGCGACGCAGTGAATGGAGCAAAATCAGTAAAGTGGGTAAAGAACACGACTTATGGCGAAGTGTCTCTTCCGGATTGGTGATCGCAACGATATACCTGGTCAGCCACGATTTTAGCTGAACATTGGCACAAATATTTATAGATCATGTAAACACTTGTACTTTAATAATCATCTCTTAAAAAGGTCTTAAGCACCATTTTTTAATGGATAACCTGTACCTAAAAGCGACTAAGTGATGTGTGATTGATCAGAAACAAGGTAAATATTTGGCTTGATCAGATTTACAGTAAGAGCAAGTTTTTTTATAAGTTCCTAAATCAAGAAAGGCTTATTCTGTTTGAATAAGCCTTTTAGGACGTTCAGAATGATTTATCTAACCTTAAAACTTTATATAAACCAAGCATTAAAGCAATCCAGATTGGAATTAGAATTACCGATTCTTTAAAGCCTTGAGTCCACATAATGTATAAAATCATGCCGATAAAAACGAGCACAACATAGTTACTTAAAGGTGAAAATAGAGCAGGGAACTTGGCAACTTTGCCTTCAAGTTTCATAGCTTTTTTAAATTTTAAGTGGGTAAAGCTAATAATCGCCCAGTTTAAAACTAAAGCTGCAACAGCCATATACATAAGATGGCTTAAAGCTTCTTCTGGTACAAAGTAGTTAAGTAAAACACACCCAAAAATTAAGATAGAAGAGAAAACAACAGCGGCTGTTGGCACGCCTTGTTTACTTACTTTTGCAAAAACTTTAGGTGCGTTGCCTTGAACTGCTAGCCCGTACAACATACGGCTATTGGCATACATTCCACTGTTATAAACAGAAAGGGCAGCAGTTAAAATAATAAAGTTAAGTAAATGTGCCGCCCAACCAATGCCAAGCTGACTAAAAATCATGACAAATGGACTCTTATCTAAACCGCCAAGGTCCAGTTGATTCCATGGAATAAGCGACATAATAATCGCGAGTGAAGCCACGTAAAAAATCAATATTCGAAAAATAACTTGGTTAATGGCTTGTGGAATACTTTTTTCAGGATTTTCAGCTTCAGCAGCGGTCATTCCTATCAGTTCAATACCGCCAAATGCAAACATTAAAAAGGCGAGCATATAGAACAAACCCGAAAACCCATGCGGGAAAAAGCCGCCATGCTGCCATAGGTTTGAAAAGCTCGCTATAGAGTCGTTGCCTGCCGTCAGCAATAAATATAAGCCAAATACAATCATTGAAATGACTGCGGTAACTTTAATAATGGCTAACCAAAATTCAGATTCGCCATAAAATTTAACGTTGCCTAGGTTTAAGCAAGTGACCAGTACAAAGAAAAATAAAACCGAAACCCACGCAGGTATATGAGGCCACCAATAATGTACATATTTCGCTACGGCGGTAAGCTCAGTCATAGCCACTAAAATGTACACTACCCAATAGTTCCAGCCCGATAAAAAACCGGGAAATCTTCCCCAATACTTTTGTGCAAAGTAGCTAAAAGAGCCAACCACAGGTTCTTCTACAATCATTTCACCCATTTGGCGCATAATTAAAAATGCAACCAAACCGACAATGGCATAACCCAAAATGATTGAAGGACCAGCAGATTGAATGACTTGTGCAGAGCCTAAAAAAAGTCCTGTGCCCACAGCACCACCCATAGCGATTAACTGGATGTGACGATTTTTAAGTCCACGTTTTAATTGGGAAGTTGAGTTACTCAAAATACTATGCGCTGTCTAAAAAAGCCGACGCTATTGTAATGGATTGGCTAGGGATAACCTAATTTGAAAAGGATTTTACTCAGCTAAATAAAAAGGATTCACACAACTGTACGAATCCTTTTTGGAAAATTAGTGGTTCTATAAATTAGAAAGACACCATTTTGCCCGGGTTAATCATTGCTCCGAGGCCATACATGCTTTTCGCGAGTGGAATAACGACAGGTGCAAGGGTACGGCCAAAAATAATATTTTGATGGTCAATTTTAGATAACATTTCAAAGTCATTCGATTGCCCAACAAAATCACTTGCGATGGCTTTACCAATACGAACAGTCTGTGCTACGCCGTGACCGCTCCAGCCGTGAACAGCATAAATAGGGAATTTATTGCCAAACTTACGACTATCAACCGCACCATTTACAGTTAAATCAGTGGTTCCACTCCAGACGAAATCCATCTCTAGATTTTTAATTTGAGGGAATACGGTATGTATTCGATGCTTTAAATAATTTAAAGTTTTCTCAGGTCCCCAGCATGTGCCAGTGCCTTGTCCACCAAAAAGTAAACGGTTATTAAACACAGGGCGGTAATAATCAATCTGGAACTGAGTGTCATAAACTGGATGTCCAAATGGCAGAAGCTCTTTGGTATCCAGTTCTAATGGAGCAGTGGTCGCAACATAGGTGTAAAACGGAATGGTCGTATTGCTTTGTTCCGATAAAAGTTTAAATGAGGCATGGTGTACTGCTAACACCACAGACTTTTTAGCTTTTACGACAGCATTTGCTGTTTGAACATAAATACCATCTGTTTTTTCTACTATTGAAATAACTTCGGTTTGTTCATAAACAGTACCGCCGTTTTGGCAAAAGCCATAAATTAAGCCACGGTTTAAAGCTAAAGGATGGATTTGTCCGCCTAACTCATCAATTAAACCGCCTGTATAGTAGTCAGATTTAATATAGTCCATGAGTTCGTGCTTACCTACAATACGGGTATGGTCTTCGCCTAAATATTTTCGGGCATCAGCACCTTGTGTTAAGCCAACCAAATGTCCTTCATGAACGGCGGCAGTAATATGGCCGTATTTTCGGTCAAAATCGAGCTGGTATTTTTCCGAGATGTCATCAATGAGTTGCATCGCTTCAGTAGAGGTAAAATGCCAAAGTTTTTTTGCATCTTCATAACCTAAGCGATCGGCCATTTCTTGAGCTTCCCAGCGTGCTAAACCAGGAGTAAGTTGTCCACCATTTCGGCCAGAAGCTGCGCTACCAATGCGGTTTTTTTCTAATAAAACCGTATCTACACCTTGTTCAGCTAGGTGTAGGGCAGTCGATGAACCTAATAAACCACCGCCAATAACCACGACATCACATTCAATGTCGGCATTTAAACTATCAAAGGTATACCAATCAGACAGTGAGCTTTCATAGTAGTTGGCTGGGTTATCTACCGACGCATCATTAACCGTGGCTGTATCAAATTTCGCATGTTTTGGATTTAACCAGCTCCACTCTTTGCCCACTTGTAGAGATTTACTTGGTTTGTATTCCACATCTTTTAAAAGCTGGGGTTTAGAAATAATTTTCATAGAGAAGTTCCTTAAAAAATTAATAAGCATTACTAATGGCAATACTTTGTTTTTTAATCGTTTTATAAATAAATAGAAGAATGCCTAAAGATAACCAGAAGCATCCAAAAATCAGTGAAGATGAGTCAAGATTGAGCCATAAGCAAATAATGCTAATGACCGATAGAAGCGGTAAAAATAGGTTTAGAAATTTATTTTTAAAACCTAAGCGCTGTTTATCTTTAATATAAAATTTCATAAAAACTGAGAAGTTGACGGCCGTAAAAGCAACGAGCGCACCAAAACTGATCAGGCTTACGACTTGAGCTAAATCTAAAAAAATAGCCGACATTGAAATAAGCCCGACAAATAAAACCGAGAAAAATGGCGTACCTAAAGAGCTATGGATGGTTCCAAAATACTTTTTAGGGAAAATATTGTCGGTGCCCATTATATACAGTAAACGCGAAGCACTGGCATGCGAGGCAAGACCAGAGGCGACTGTGTTCATAATTTGGCCGCATAAAAATATCGACTGAAACAACGCGCCGCCTACATAAAGCACAATTTCAGGAAGTGCTTCTGAAGGGTGGTGAAAACGAACATTGTTTGGAAAATAAAGCTGAATAAACCAAGCGGCTGTGAAGAAAATAAGCCCGCCAGTAAGTGTTGTTAACATGACTGCTCGAGGAATATTTTTAGTGGGTTGTTTGGTTTCATTTGAAAGAGTAGTGACTGCATCAAAACCTAAAAATGAAAAACATAAAACCGAAGCGCCAGCAACGAGCGGTAATAGCGATTGCTGACCATGCCATAGCGGAGCCAAGGTCAGCACGTGTTCATAACCTTGAGTTGAGCCAATACCACGAACCACTAAATATACAAAAATGACCATAAGGATAATCGGAGCAAACACAAACACGAGGCTTAAGTTGGCAAGTAATCGAATACGGAAACAGTTGACTAAAGTCACAAGGCCCGCCGATACCAGCACCCAAAACCAATAAGGCATACTCGGAATGAGTGCGGTGAGATAAATTGCAGCCAGTAACACATTAATAAGGGGTAATAACAGATAGTCGAGTAGAGAACACCAGCCAACGAAAAATCCACTTTTAGGCCCTAAACTTTCAGCTGTATAACTATAGGCCGAACCTGATCTTTCAGAATTTTTACTAAACCTCGCATAGCTCCAGGCGGTGAGCAGCATCGCGCCTAAAGCAAGTAAATATGCGAGAGGAACATGACCATTGGTAATTCCGGAAACAATACCGAAAGTATCAAAAACCGTCATGGGGGTCATATAGGCAATACCAATAATCGTGACTTGCCATAGTGATAGTTTTTTTAAGGAAGACGCTTTATTTTCCATGTCTTTTCAACCTCAAATTTCGTTATTTTTGCTTTTCATCCAGAAAGGCGATGCTATTTTTAGGCCAAAACTTCCCCTAGACTTGAATAAACAAGTCTGATTGAAGAAAGTTTGAACAGTAGCTAGAGGCTTAAAGTGCTATTTCACCTTGGTGGCACACTAAAGTTAGAATAAAGAGCTATTATTCTTTTCTTTTTAGATCACAACCAACTGGAAAGATGGACAGGGTCGCGAGAAAAACTGTTGAACAGCTTTTTCTTTAAATAAGGTTCCAGTTCGGATGCTAATGTCGTTTGAAGTAATGACCCGAGATGAATCATTCATAATGACTGCCTTTTGCTTGATATTTTTGAGTTTTGGCATAAGTAGCTTTTCAAGCGCCGAAACTAAAATATCGGTAGCAATGACACCAATAAACTGATCATGAATCATGACCGGGTGAGCAATGGTGATGGTGTAGGCGCCGTTACAAATATAATCAACGTAAGGGCCATGTATGCATGGGCTTTTATCTTGAGCAGGTTTGTGGAACCATTCAAAAGAGCGGAAATCTAAAAAGCGCTGCGCATTTTGGTAGTTTTCAAGTTTCGCTTGTTGTAACTGGTCTTCTTTTTTATACCACCATTCGAGTGTCCAGTAGTCTTGCTCGTCTTGCGTTGCTGGACTATAACTTGCAAAACCAGTTCCTTGACTATAATGGCTCTGATTTAGCGCATTTTTAATTTCCTTCTGCAAAGCAGAGCGTTCTGAAGTTGAAAGCTTAATATCTGCATTTTTTTCAGATGCATGCTTTGACAGAATTTTGCTTGCTTTAGCCGCCAGTGTTTCCGTAATCGTTGTTGTTTCCTCAACAACACTTTTTAATAAACTTTGAAGCTCTTCTATATCTAAATCTAAGTGCTGGGTCATTCCGATAACTCCTAAAATTCCATATTCCTAACTTGATTATTGATAAGCCATCTCATTTATTATTTTTATTCACTCGATAACTTATAGCGAAGCATTTGGTCAGTGAGCATTGAAACTATTTTTCTGGCTTGAATCACAGCTTCATTTTCATTGTTTTCAACAAAAGACGACAAAAGATGGTGATATTGTTTTACAACTTCACGGTGAAAATCGTTGTCTTGATAAAGCACGGCAATAAGGGGAGCCCATTCAGCCTGAATAGTGAGTTCCTGATTTGCCAGTCTTGCAGATTGGGCAAATGAGGTGAGTGTCAGCAAACAACGTAAATCAAGCTGTGCGCGTGTGTCTGCTTCAACGGCTTTCTCAAATTGTTCAATCAACTCTTTTATTTTGCCTAGTTCATATTCTGTGGTTCTTTGAGCGGCTAAATATGCACTATGACTTAAAATTGCACTGTGAAACTCGCCTAAATCGGCAAGATACTCATTTGAAGCTTGGCGCAATGGATGTTGGTTTAACAGTAAATCTGAAGGTAGCTCACAAACAAAACTTCCACCATTTCTGCCGCGACGTGTATCAATTAAACCTTTTACACGTAAAGTATTTAAAGCTTCGCGAACGGTAATGGGTGAAACGCCCATTAAACGTGCTAAGTCTGCTTCATTAGGAAGTTGTTCATTGCTTTTTAGCAAACCAGAGATAATTGCATTTTCCAAGCGTTCTACAACTTGTTCCGAACGAGTTGCTTGAGCAATAGGTGCAAAAATTATCGTATATGCTGACATGGCGAATTCTCTAAAAGCTAAGTCAAAAGACTTAGCTTAATGAAGCGGATAAATAATTATTAAAACACGCCATAACCATGGACAGCCTGTTCATCTTCAGGCACGGCTGGTATTGCATCCCAAAGTTCAACAATTTTGCCATTATCTACACGCCATAATTCAAAATAGGCATGTCGATTTCCGGCAATACTACCTTCGGAATGAGTCAATACAAATTGACCATCAGCAATGGAGCGATGCGTTTTTGAGTATACCAAACCTTGTCCTTCATTACGGATATTGTTCAAAAAATCAATGACGGCTTTAACGCCATCTCCAATATCTGGACTATGTTGAATGAACTGATCGCCGTGGGTGTATTCTTTGAAGGCATCGTAATTTCCATCAATTAATGACTCCTTAAAGAAAGACGTCACAATCTCACGATTTTTCTCTGGGTCATGGTGAGTTACGATTTCAGTTGGGCCATCTAATTGTGTTCTACCGCTTACATTCGGTGCAGCTTCTGCTACAAGCCCATCCCAATGCTCTACAATTTTACCGTCTTTTACTCGGTAAATATCAAAGCCAACCAAAGGGTTTTCATCTAATCCCTGAAAGCGGCCATGAATTGCAACCAAATCACCATCTGCGAGTACGCGTACAGCTTCGTGTTGCATGTCTGGGCAATCTTCTACTAATTGGCGAAGACCCGAAATACCATTTGCAACGAGTGGTGAGTGCTCTATAAAGTCTTCAGAAAAATAACGGTCTAGAGCAGCGGTGTCATGCAAATTAAATAACTCGTGGTGTGCTTTAGTCACCAAGTCTTTCATTTTTTGTTTATTCATTTTGATCTCCTTTCAAAACGCATTGTTATTATTCGTTTGAACTCATCACATGTTTAACGCGGGTATATTCTTCAAAACCGTAACCAGATAAATCTTTACCATATCCTGATTTTTTGAAGCCGCCGTGTGGCATTTCCGCAGTTAAAGGAATATGGGTATTAATCCAAACTGTACCGAAATCGAGTTCACGTGACAGACGAGTTGCGCGAGCATGATCTTTGGTCCAGACACTTGAAGCTAGGCCATATTCAACATCGTTGGCTTTTTCAATCGCATCATTTTCATCGGTAAATTTTTGAACGGTAATGACTGGTCCAAAAATTTCTTTTTGAATGGCTTCATCGTGTTGTTTTAAACCACTAATAACAGTCGGTTCAAAATAGAAGCCTGGGCGGTCTGCTTGTTTTCCGCCTGTTTCAACTTTGGCATGAGCAGGTAAGTTGTCGATAAACGCTTTAACATTTTTCAATTGGTTGGCATTGTTAAGTGGACCATATAGAGCGTCTTGATCATCTGGATCGCCAAAACGAGTATTTTTGGCAGCCTCAACGAGTTTAGCTAAAAATTCATCATGAACAGATTCAGCCACAATGACACGTGTTGCCGCAGTACAGTCTTGGCCTGCGTTGAAATAGCCTGTTAAAGCAATCATTTCAACGGCTTTATCAATGTCGGCATCTTCAAAAACCAGTACAGGTGCTTTACCGCCAAGTTCAAGGTGAGCTTTCGCTAAATTTGCTGCGGCAGAAGCGGCAACTTGTAATCCGGCACGCACTGAACCTGTAATCGAAACGAGAGCAGGCGTTTTGTGCGATACCACTTTTGAGCCTACCTGTGCTTGGCCTAACACAACGTTAAATGCACCTTTAGGGAAGAATGGTGCAGCAATTTCAGCAAGTAAAAGAGTACTTTCAGGAGTGGTATCACTTGGTTTGAGTACCACTGTGTTACCAGCAGCTAAAGCAGGAGCAATTTTCCAGATTGCCATCATAAGTGGATAGTTCCAAGGTGTAACTTGGCCAACTACACCGATAGGTTCACGGCGAATAGAAGAGGTTAAACCTTCTAAATATTCACCAGTTGCTGAACCATCAAGTAAACGGGCAGCACCTGCGAAGAAACGAACTTGATCTGCCGATACACCCACTTCTTCAGATGCAATTAAGTGTTTTAATTGCCCTGTATTGCGGCTTTGAGCTTCAATCAAACGGTCAGCATTTGCTTCGATAGCATCTGCCAGCTTCAGTAATGCTTTTTGACGCATTGATGGTGTACTGCGTCCCCAAATTTTAAATGCTTCTTTGGCAGCGGCATAGGCTGCATCAACTTCTGCATCGGTTGCATTGGGTGACTGTGCATAAACTTCACCAGTGACTGGGCTCACCAAGTCGAAGTAATCATTTGCTTTGCTAGCAACATATTCGCCGTTAATAAAGTGTTTTAGTTGAGTTTTAGCCATTTTCTTATACCTTGTCCTTAGGTTTTAACATATAACATATAACATATAACATATAATACTATATGTATTATGTTTTAATTTTTCTGTCAAATGCCTTGATGAGAGGAGTGAGTGAAAAAAGTGAAAATTTAAATCAAATTAGATTTTAAGTTTTTGATTTGATTATTTAAAAAAAATTAAAAATTTATTGAGGCTTTTTAGAGTGGATTATGGTTGTGATGGTTTTTAATTTTAATAGTGGGTGTTCAAGGAAATTTCTTTGTATGAATGGAGGGATGAGCCAAACTTTATGCTTAGCTCATCAATTCTTATTCTTTGAAATTAAAGTGAATGATCAAGTCTTATGACTCGCAAGCAGAATGCTAGTTTCACTGTTATAAATACCTGAAATATTCCTAATTCTCTCTAAAACTTTGTCAAAATTTTCTAAAGTGTCGGAACGTAGCTCGACTAAAATGTCCCATTTACCATTGGTTTTATGCAAGCATTCCACCGCACTTTCTAGGCGTAGTTCTTTAATCACAGACTGTGCTTTGGTGCCTTCGACCATAATGCTCATCCATGCACGGATAACGTTACGTTCGGCATTGGGTTTAAAACGAACTGTATAGCCAGTAATGATGCCCGAAGACTCAAGATACTCCATTCTCTTTTTAATGGTTGCTCTTGAGACGTGAACTTTTTCGGCTAACTCGGTTACAGACATCCGTGCATTATCTTTGAGTAAACCTAAAATAATTTGATCAATATTGTCCATAATGTCATTGTCAATTATCAAATTGGTAAAAAATAATTCATTTTTTGCTGAATTACAAATTTTGTGAATCAATTTGATTTTGAATAATAGGGGCATTAGCTCACCCGAATAATTCAATTTAATGGACTAGATAAGATGAATAATTTTGCAGTTTCTCGTAGCGACTTTAACGAGTGGATGGTTCCAGTTTTTGCACCGGCAAATTTCATTCCTGTACGTGGTGAAGGTTCACGTATTTGGGATCAAGAAAATAAAGAATATATCGATTTTGCAGGCGGGATTGCAGTAAACGCATTAGGTCATGCGCATCCAGTGGCAGTAAATGCATTAACAGAACAAGCAACAAAACTTTGGCATGTAGGTAACGGTTATACCAATGAACCAGTTCTACGCCTTGCTAAACAACTCACTGAAAATACATTTGCAGACAAAGTATTCTTCTGTAACTCAGGTGCAGAAGCGAATGAAGCAGCATTAAAGCTTGCTCGTAAAGTTGGACTCGACAGCGGTGTTGCGGGTAAAAGCGGCATTGTGGCATTTAATAATGCGTTCCATGGCCGTACCTTATTTACCGTTTCAGCAGGTGGTCAGCCAAAATATTCACAAGACTTTGCACCACTTCCAAACGGCATTAGCCATGTTGCTTACAATGATTTAGAAGCTGCAAAAGCGGTAATTAATGAGCAAACATGTGCAGTCATTGTTGAACCGATCCAAGGTGAGGGTGGCGTTATTCCTGCTGACATCGAATTTTTAAAAGGTTTACGTGCACTGTGTGATGAGTTTGGTGCCTTGCTTATTTTTGATGAAGTACAAACTGGTGTAGGCCGTACAGGTTCACTTTATGCTTACATGAACTCAGGTGTTACTCCGGATATTCTTACCACTGCAAAAGCATTAGGCGGTGGTTTCCCAGTTGGTGCAATGTTAACAACTGATAAATTTGCGCCGCATTTTTCAGTGGGTACACATGGTACAACTTATGGTGGTAACCCGTTAGCAAGTGCGGTTGCGGGTGCTGTATTTGAGTTTATTAATACGCCAGAAGTGCTTGAAGGCGTAAAAGAACGTCATGATTACTATAAAAACGCTTTAAATAAATTAAATGAAAAATACGAAGTCTTTAAAACGATTCGTGGCGAAGGCTTACTCCTTGGTTGTGCCTTAAAAGATAAGTTTGCAGGTAAAGCAAAAGATATTAATAACCTTGCGGGTGAGGAAGGTTTACTGAGTTTGATTGCTGGACCAAATGTTGTACGTTTTACGCCGTCTTTAATTATTCCTTTTGCTGATATTGATGAAGGTTTAAAACGCTTCGAACGTGCACTTGCTCGCTTTGTGGAAATTCAAAAGGATGAACAAGCAGCATGATGATTATTCGCTACATTGAACCTAAGGATGTTAATGATCTTTACCTTTTGGCTCAAAAAGCGGGTTTTGGTTTGACATCTTTGCAGCCGAATATGGAAAAGTTAGCTGCCCGTATTGAACGCGCTTGTAAAACAGTAGCAGGCGAATTACCAAAAGCAGATCAGGTTTACTTATTTGTTTTGGAAGATACTGAACTCAACAAAGTCGTGGGTGTTTGCGGTATTGAAGTCGCGCTCGGGTTAAAAGAGCCTTGGTATAACTTCCATGTGGGTACTCAAGTGCATGCGTCAGAACCTTTAAGTGTTTATAACGCTTTACCGACTTTGTACTTGAGTAATGACCATACTAACTGTAGTGAGCTTTGTACGTTATTTTTAGACCCAGACTATCGTTTAAATAAAAATGGCAAGTTTTTATCTAAAGTACGTTTCTTGTTTTTGTCCGCATTTCGTCAATACTTTGAAGAAACGATTGTTGCAGAAATGCGTGGCTATTCCGATGTAAATGGGCAGTCTCCATTTTGGAATGCGGTAGGTCATAAATTTTTTAATATTGAATTTACCAAAGCGGACTATTTAAGCGGAATAGGGCAAAAGGCCTTTATTGCCGAGCTGATGCCGAGACATCCGCTCTATGTCGATATGTTGCCAGACGATGCTAAAGCCGCAATTGGTATGGTTCATCCAAATACACGGCCAGCTTATAATCTTTTGCTTGAAGAAGGGCTTCGCTATAAAGGCTATGTCGATATTTTTGATGGCGGAGCAACACTACAGGCCGATATTGAAAATTTACGTGCTATTAAAGACAGTCAGATTTTAACTGTACAAGTTGAAGAGTCTACTGATTTAACTCTAGGTGATGAACCTTATATTGTTGCTAATGATGATTATGAAAATTATCGGGCAATTGTGGTGTACAGCACACCTTATCAAAATCGAATACAGCTCAGTTTAGAGCAGGCTAAACAGTTGAATGTTCAAAATGGGGCAGAGGTTCGAATATTGAGTATTAATGTTCAACAGGTTTCAAAATCAAAAGCTGTAAATAGATTGGAAAATAATCAATATTTGCAAATGGCGGTTAATTAAGCAGTGAGTTTTTACAACTCACCACATTTTATGAGGAATATTATATTATCCCTGAGTCAAAAAATTGATATGGATATACATCATCTTAATTGAATGAATGGAACTTATTATTTCATTTTAGATACTCAGATGATGAGGTATAACGGGATAATTCTATGGTTTATATTTTATTGTTTTAAATAACTATTTTAAGATTTAAAAATGGAATTTACTAAATTATAAGTGGTTTTAATAATATTGGTAAGATGATTTATTCGGCTTAATCGAAGCTTATATCACTCATATTATTAAAACCTTTATAACGGTTGCTATAAATTGGAGCTAATATTACATGAGTAATAATAAAGGAAAGCAGTTCCTGGAAGGAGACCTCCTAGGCAGTCAGCATATGACTGAGCAAGAGGAGGAAAAGTTGCAACGCTCATTGACCAATCGTCATATTCAAATGATTGCGATTGGCGGTGCAATTGGTACCGGATTATTTATGGGTTCTGGAAAAACATTAAGTGTTTCCGGGACTTCAATTATTTTAACCTATTTAATTATTGGCTTTTTCTTTTTCTTCGTGATGAGAGCAATGGGTGAATTACTGCTTGCCAACACGAACTTTAAAACATTTGCCGATTTCGCAACCGCTTATTTAGGTCCATGGGCAGGTTTTTTTCTGGGTTGGTCGTATTGGTGTAACTGGATTATTACAGCGATTGCCGATGTGATTGTGATTGGAGGGTACATGCAGTTTTGGTATCCCGATTTACCTGTCTGGATTCCGGCATTTACTTCATTGGCAGTCTTAACCATACTCAACTTTGTGGCAGTTCGGCTGTTTGGTGAGCTTGAGTTTTGGTTCTCACTCATCAAAATTACTGCAATTATCCTGTTTATTTTGGCTGGTATTTATTTAATTAGTACGGGCTTTACTTCTCCAAATGGCGTCAAAGCTTCGGTGAGCCATTTGTTTGAAACACAATCTATGTTTCCTTATGGTGTAACAGGTTTCTTAGCGGGCTTCCAAATTGCCATATTTGCATTTGTGGGTATCGAACTGGTGGGTACAACTGCCGCAGAAACAAAAGACCCGCATACCTCACTTCCTAAAGCCATTAATTCTATTCCTTTACGTATTTTATTATTCTACGTAGGCGCATTGGTTTGTATTATTGCAGTTACCTCTTGGGCAAAAATTTCACCAGAAAAAAGTCCATTTGTGGAAATGTTTACCTTAGTTGGCTTACCAATTGCGGCAGGTTTAATTAACTTCGTTGTGGCAACCTCAGCTCTTTCTTCGGCAAATAGTGGAATTTTTGCAACCAGCCGTATGCTATATGGTTTAGCGTTAGACAACGATGCGCCTAAAAGCTTTAGTAAGCTGTCTAAAAGAAAAGTTCCAATTCGAGGACTCGTCTTTTCAATGGCTTGTGTAACGCTTGGAACTTCTATTTTATTTATTGTTCCAAATGTCATGACTGCATTTACGATTATTTCAGCACTCACTTCAATTTTATGTATTTTTACATTTATGTTGATTGTGATGTCATATATTTATTATCGTAAGAAAAGTCCTGAATTACATCTTCAATCAAAATATAAAATGCCGGGTGGTTTATTTATGGCATGGCTGACGATGTTATTTTTAGTTTTTACGATTGTCATTTTAGCTTTAGATCATGATACGCTGATTGCTTTAGAGTTTTCACCAGTATGGTTTATTGGTTTATTCGTTGCCTATAAATATAAAAAGAAAAAGATGTTGCAGCTTGATATTTTAAAAGCGCAAAAGGTTGATTATATTTAAATAAATTTTAGTGGTTTTATTAGAAATTTTATTATTTTAAACCCAATAAAAAAGCCTCATTACGAGGCTTTTCTATACTCTTTATTTAATATTTGGATCGCCCTTTTTCAAGAAAAAGCGAATCGCTAGCTTTTGAAGGAATGTCCCATAAGGAGGGTGGAAAAGCTGCGTCGGGAAGAACCGATGGCGTATAAATACAGTTTTTGCATGTGACAGTTCACGGAAACCTTCTTCACCATGATATGACCCCATGCCTGAGTTGCCGATACCACCGAAAGGAGCATCATGGTTAACTACATGCCAACCCCAATCATTGATGGTCACACCGCCCGAATGAGTTTCACGTAAAATACGATCACGTTCTACCGAGCTATGTGTAAAGCAATAAAGTGCTAAAGGTCGTTCATCCGATTTCACATAGGTAATCGCATCATCTAAAGAATCATAAGCCACCACAGGTAAAATAGGGCCAAAGAGTTCTTCTTTCATAATGCGCATGTCTGGTGTGCAGTTCAGCACAATCTGTACAGGCATTCTGCGACCTTGTTGGTCAAAGCTGTAAGTGTCGCAAGGAATAATGCGGGCACCTTTTTCTTGTGCATCGTTTAAAATATCTTGAATACGTTTTAAATGACGGTCATTTACAATCGATGTGTAATTTTCATTGTTTGTGATGTTTTGACCAAACATTTTTATAAAGCTCGATTTTGCAGCATCTACAAATTCTTCAATACTTTCTTTTGGAACCAATGCATAGTCAGGCGCTACACAGATTTGACCACTATTTGTTGCTTTACCATGCGTAATACGTTTTGCTGCATCGGCAATTGGGTAATTGCGGCTTACAATTGCAGGTGATTTACCACCTAACTCAAGTGTCACAGGTGTTAGATTTTCAGCAGCAGCTCGCATGACGACTTTGCCAATCGCAGGAGAGCCGGTAAATACAATATGGTTAAATGGCAAAGAGGTAAATCTTGCTGGGTCTGTAATTTCTTCACCAAACACGGCCACTTCATCTTCATTAAAGACTTCTGCCAGCATGCGACGTAGCATTGCGTTGGTATTGGGGGTAATTTCAGGCAGCTTAATCATGACTCGGTTGCCCGCAGCCAACGCGGCAATGAGTGGGCCAAGTGCTAAATAAACGGGGAAGTTCCAAGGAACAATCACACCAACCACGCCTTTAGGTTGATATTGCACACTTAAACGGTTTGATAAAAATAAAAGCTCGGTACGGCGTTTACTTGGACGCATCCAGCGGCGTAAATGATGAATCGCATGATCAGCCTCTAACACAGAACCAAGCAAATCTAGTAGTTTAGATTCATCAAGTGATCTAGAACTAAAGTCGGCATTAATCGCAGTAGCTAAAGCATCTTGATAACGAATAATTTGTTTTTTAAGTTGATGCAGTTTTGTGCGGCGTGACTCAAGACTTGGGTAGGGATCTGCCTCAAAATTGGCACGTTGTTTGGAAAAAATAAGTTCCATATGTTCGGTGGCAGAGCCGCTATATTCTTTTAAAGTGGAGCTTTCCATTATTGTTCCTTCCATACTTTTGCTTATCATACTTTATGCTTGAAGCGTCATATGGTCGATGTTAAATTGAGACAACAAGAGGTAGTTTAGTGCCATTATGCACGTCACTCTAGGGATGGTGTGAGTTAAATGCCTAAAAATATTTATAAAAATGCAAATAGTATTATTGAAGGAAATTATGATAATACATCCTTAGGCTCGAATACATATTTGCTGGGTTTGACCAGTTTATTTGATGAAATGGGGTTGCAAGGCCATTCAATATCAAATGTTCTATCTGGCACAAATATTTCGCCAGATACGATGAATCAATCCTCTTTATATATTTCTCAAGTCCAAAAAATTCAGCTATTTCAAAATATTCAAAAGCTATCAAATGATCCACTCATTGGTCTGCGCGCAGGGCAAAAGCAGCGGCTGTCAGATTTTGGGGTGTATGGCTACGCACTATATTCTTCGCGCAATTTTAGACAAGCGGTAGAGCTTGGTATTCGACACATTAAGCTTGCAGGACCTATTTTAAATAAGTCTTTTTATATTCGAGATGACGTTGCCGTTTTTGAAGGGCAGGACATTATTACACTGGGTAAACTTCTGCCTTTGGTGTGCGAGTTTTGGTTTAGTTCCATGCAAACCTTAATTGAACGGGTGCTTGAAGGACCGTTTCAAGCGAAGAAGCTTTTGTTGCCCTATCCAGCGCCTGACTATGCAAAAGAATACGAAAAAGTGTTTCATTGTCCCGTTCAGTTTAATGCTGGAGTGATGCAATGGCACTTTGATTTAAAATGGCTCGATGTACCTTGCCCAAATGCCAACCCGATTACTGCGGATATGTGTAAGTCCTTTTGTGAGCGAATGTTAGGTGCAGCAGTAGCCGAAGAGCCTGAGTTGGTGAAAACAATCCGTTTAATATTATTGGATGGAACGGGGCTTTTTCCGTCGGCTCAAGAAATGGCTGAACGGTTACATATGTCAAAGCGAACCTTACATCGGCGCTTGGCAGGTTTTGATTTAACTTATCAAGAGTTATTAGATGAGACTCGACGCCGACTTGCCGATGAATATTTGCGAGAGACGACTTTAACCGTAGATGAAATTGCCGAAAGAATTGGCTTTTCAGATACTTCTAATTTTAGAAAAGCCTATCGTCACTGGACAGGTATTTCACCAAATGAGTATCGTGAGAAATTAGTTTTATAAATAGTGATGGGTTGAATTGTATGGATAAAAAAGATGGTGATTTAAGTTTTGAAAGTTTTAAAAATATAAATAAGCCAAACTTCTTTGGTGGCATTGAATATATTTACTCAATTTTTAAAATTAAAGAACTACCCGTAGATTTACTTTTTAAGATTCTAAACTTGATTTTTCCTGATTTCCTTATAAATGAAAATCATATTTTTTTAGCGAGTGAGTTTGATCAAGACAAATTTGATAATTTGCAAAAGGTAGAAGAGACAAACAAAGCTCAGTTTTGGATGAATCTCATAGAATTGACGAGCCTACATGACGAGATGACAGCGGAGCAGGCTTTATTAATCGCGCAAAAAATCGTTGATTCTTGGAATGCAAAAATTAAATATGAGGGGTTAAATGCACACGGCAGAGCTAGAGTTTTTGAAGAAATTGAATATGGTGAGATTTTTATAACAATCGATTAGTTTTCAATTGTTATAAAACTAATATTAGAAGGAGTTATATCTGGATCTTAAATCGAGAAAGTAACTTTTTCTGCAAAAATGGATTACAGAGCAAGATGGCAAATAAAATAATAAATATACCGATAATGCTAAAAAGATCCGGTAATTCATGCCAAAAAACAAATCCCCATATTCCTGCAAAAATAATGGCAATGTAATTCATGGGGCCAATTTGTCCTGCTGGCGCTAGGCTATAAGCATAAGACATAAACAGTTGGCTAATATTAGCTAAAAGTCCTGCGGCAATGAGTAGAGCTAGTTCATGCCAAGTGAAAATACGCCAATGCCAGAACATCGGAATAGAGGAAATTAAACTACCAAAAATACAGAAATAAAAAACGATACGCTCAGGTGGCTCTGTACTGGTTAAAGCTCTTACAGTCACAAAAGCCATTGCTGATAAAAAGCATGCACCCAAGCCAATAAAAGACAATGCGTTAAATAGACCTTGGTCGGGTTTGGCGACAAATAAAACCCCAACGAGCCCAATAACAGCAGCAAAAATCATCGATTTGGTAATTTTTTCTTTTAAGAAAAGCCATGCAATCAGTGGAATAAAGATAGGAGATGAATAACTAAAAACCATGGCATTTGATAGTTTTAAGTTCGCAATGGCATAGAAAAAACCATACATTGCAGCAAGACCCACTAGACTTCGCCAAGTGTGCATCCACAATTTATCGGTTTTAATAAAATCTAGCCCCTGTTTAAAGAGCATCGGAATAAAAATAAATAAGCCGACTGCATTTCTAAAAAACACGACGGTCGCGTTGTCTACCGTTTGCGAAGCAAAACGAATGCACACTCCCATAATGGAAAATAATAATGCCGATGTCATAAGACAAAGCAGTGCTTTTCCAAGTTGAGTTGAGGGGAGATTTGGAGCAGTCTGATTTTGCATAGAGAAATGAGTTTTTGGTTTTCGTTGGTATCTTAGCAGTGATGCAGGCATTGGATGAAATATCATTTGATAATGATTCAATAGTGATATTTAGTAAAATAAAAAAGAGAGCCTAGGTCAGCTCTCTTTTAATTTTATAGGGTGTTATTTACAGCTAAAGTTTTCAGCTTTTTCACTATCGCCTTGACCGTTGTAACGGGCAATCAGTGGGTAAGGGCAAAGTGGGCGGGTACGGTCTGGTGCCCAATCTTGCGGAAGTTCAGTATTCACTTGACCACTTGGGTTACCTGCGCCGCGTGCGGTCGCAATGATTTTGTCAGGTGCTTGCCCGTATTCAACCCAGTTGACTAAAGCAGTCAATGCATCAAATTGATCGGTCGCAATGCCATCACGGGTATGGTTCATGCCCGCAACTCTAAAGAAACGTGCAAATTCAGGTGCTGTACCTTTTGCATCATTTTTATAGTGTTGGAGTAGTTGATCGTACCAATTTTGGGTGTCATCTACAGAGAAAACGCCATCTGCTGTGCCTTGTACCACAATCATTTTTCCACCGTGATTACGGAGTTTATCTAGATTGAGTTCATCGGGTGGCATCATGAAAGACATCGAACTTTCTGTGTATACATCATTAGTTGCCGAGAGTTTTAGATAATCAGTATCAAAATTATAGTTAAAGGCGAATTGTCTAGAGTTTTGAACTACCGTTGGATCTGGCGGAACCTGAAAAAGAATACCGACTGCAACAGGGTCACGCGCTGTTCCAACTGAAGATTCGAATTTCCAGCTTGCCCAGTTACTGCCGACTAAACCGGGGTCGAAAGGCTGGGTTGCATAGAGGGCTTGTCCAGCCGAATTTACAGGACCGCGGTAAATGTTGGCTAATACATCAATTTGTTCAGTGCTTAAGCATGTGCTATCTCTTGTGCTTGAGCAAACAGGTACATCTTTGTGAATATCAAATGCAGTACGGCAAGCCTCAACATCTTGAACCAGTCCATCTGCAACACCGTCTAGAGCATCGCATCGATCTAAAATCGCTTTTGCTAATACTTTGCGCTCTGAAAGGGTAAGAGCAGTACTTAAATCATTTTCGTCTGTTGCGACACGACGAAGCTGTTGTGCTGTGTAGAGTTGAGCCGCGGCTGCACGTGGTAGGTGAAAACCCGGTGTGCTTGCTAAAATTCCATCATATTGGTCGCCTAAACGAGTTGCGGCAATCATGGCATGACGCCCACCATTAGATGTACCGCCTGCATAGGAGCGGTCTGGCAATTTACCATATGCGGCTTTAATTAGGTTTTTTGCCATAGGCGTGAGTTTGGTAATTGCACCGTAGCCGTAGTTAATTCTGGCTTGAGGGTCTAAACCAAACATTGGATTTTGTGAAGCATTATGTCCAGCATCGGAAGAAATAACAGCAAAACCATCATGCAGGGCATTGGTGAGTGGACCACCGCTGCCGACCTGACCCGTTGCAGGAACTAGATTACCATCGGTTCCACCATTGCCTTGATAGAGAAAACGGCCGTTCCAGTCAACCGGTAGGCGCATTTCAAAACCAATTTGATAGGTTTGTCCATCAACAGGGCTTACACGTTGGTCCATATAACCTTTGACCAAACAATGAGCGCCAATCGGTTTGTTGGCGACAGTCAAGGTACCTGCTTCTTGAAGGGTAGCTGAGCTAATGACCGTATTGTTGTATTGAAATCCAAGTAAGTCCGTACAGCTTCCTGTCATTTTTACACCCACAGCAGGAGACAACTGCGGTGGTTTGGTTGTTGAGGGAATCGTTGTTTCATCATTATCACTTCCACAGCCTGCCAACGAACCAAGCATGGCAAGTACTAAAGCGGAGTGGGTCAAAATTCGTTTATTGTTGGTGTAATTCATTTATTCATATCCTTATTGAATGAATGTTTGCAATTAATCTAAAACCAAAAAATTAGCTATGCTTCGTGCAATCATTTTGTTGTTTTGCCAAGCTTCACTTTCGAGATTCAGTACAGTTTTGCCTTGTTTAATGAATCGGCATTTTGTAATGACTTCGCCCACAGCGCAGGGTCTTAAAAAATCCATCGTTAAATTGATGGTGGTGGCGGGCTTACTGTCATTTGCAAGAAATGCAAAAAGCCCCATCACATCGTCGAGCATGGCGCAGATCATGCCACCTTCAACGGTACCGCGTGGATTGGTAAAGCTTTTTAGCGCCGTGTAGTGGATGGTGAGTTCAGTGTTTTTGTCATTCCAATGAATATTGTGTCCACCCAAATGGTGATGAATGGGGGGTAAGTGTTCTAAAATTTTTTGATCCATAGTTAAGGGTCCATCCTTTTTGTTGGTGTTATAAAAATTATTATTTCAGGGTATAGGCATCATAAATAACCGCTTTGCCCAAACGCATTGCACTACCTACCGCAACGGTCTGGTTAAGCCATGAGTATTTAGGTGAGCTGGTTTCAAACTGCATGGTAATTTTGAAATAGTAATTTTTCGGGTCGACATCTTTGCCTTGAGCAAGCTGTTTTAGTGTTTCTGCCGAGCCATGTCGGTAACCTTTGGTTTGAAGATAAATGAGTGCACCGTCATCGGTTTCTAACAAATATCGCGTATCAATAATTGCTAGTCCTTTGCTGTCGACAATCTGCCAATCTGCGCCATTATTTAAAATGCGGCCTTTAAGCGATTTCCCTTCAAATGTTCCACCTGTAATAGGAATAATTCGGCGTTTACCTGCGTCACTAGTTGTGCCTAATTCCCAAACAGGCGCATTTAAATCCACACTAAATTTTGCTAAAAGCTCTAGCTGAATGGGCGGTGGGCTATATTGAGTTTCGGCATGAGTCAGGGCAATCAGACTCATTCCGCAGAGTAGCGTTACAACTTTCTTCATGATGGATTTCCCGAAATAAACAAGAGGTTCTATTCGAGACAGAACCTCTTGTTTTGAATTATTTAAATTTCCATGTGTAATCAATGTTGATACGGGTTTCGTTTACAGGTTTGATGTTTGCAGTGGAGAGCATGTTGTTGTCATACATTGCATAGCGCGCGCGTAGCCCGAGATTTTTTAACCAGCCACTTTGAACGGTGTAGCCTAAATCAAAGTCGGTTTCGCGTTCTTTTAGATTGGTGCCACCTAAGTTGGGTGCATAAATATTGTGACCTGTGGTGTAACGGGTCATGAAACGTAAACCTGGAACATAATCTTTAAAGTCATATTCATAGCGGAAGCTATAGGCTTTTTCTTTTGGATTTAAAAACTCGCCCGGCCATGTATCAATGAGTAGGCCAGTTTCACCTCCAGTCAAATACGGAAATGCGGTGTCGCCGTGATGTTGGAAGGTTCCAAAAATAAATTTATGGTTTTGATGTTTGAGTTCGAAATGCGCATGATAAAGATCATTATCGACTAAGCCTGCTTTTGCTTGTCCGTCATCTCGGCTGCGGTAGTAACGTAATTGTGAGCTAAAGTTAGTGGTGTCATTAATTTTATGTTGGTGTAAGGCACCCACCATGGTTTGGTTATAAAGATCATCGACATCCATATAAAAAGCGGTGAGCTTGAGTGCGGGATTAAACTGATAGTTTCCACCTAAATAATAGAGTCCATCCGTTTCAGCACTTTTAAAGCGTCCATTTACGCCTGAAATTTTAATTTTTTCATAGTTGGTCGAATCACGATGATTCACTTTATCGAGGTAGGCTGCCTGTAAATCAAAATCTTTAATATCTTTACTGGTCAGTGAAATTCCTCGATAGGTTTGAGGAAGCAAACGAGCAGGTGAAGCTACTAAAACTGGGTTCATCGGCATTAGCGTACCAATACGTAGCTCAGTCTGGCTCATTTTCGCTTTTGCTGTGACCCCAATTTCGCCATAAGAGTCAGCAGGTTCATTGGTGCGAGTGTCTCTAGGTAAGTTTCCTGTACCGCCATGCTCTGCGTCGGCATCAAGTTTAAAACCCGCCGTTGCAAGCACATCCAGCCCAAATCCGACAGTCCCTTCGGTATAACCTGAATTGGCTTTGAGAATAAAACCTTGTGTCCAGTCCTTGGCAGCAGGGTAAGCAGATTGCTCTTGATAGTCGCGGTCAAAATAGAAATTTCGTGTGGTGAGTTCTACTGAGCTATTATCAATAAAATTGCCAGCCCACACTGAACCAGAGAGCATAAGGGTAGAGTACATCCATAATTTCGACATAGCATTTCTTCCTGAAATAACATTTTTTTGTTTTAAACAAGGCATAGTTGTTGTGTCTGCCTTGTTTGGTTTTAAATCGAATTATTTTCCGAGCAGTTCTCGGGCCACGATTTCTTTCATAATTTCATTGGTTCCCCCATAAATTTTTTGTACTCGTGCATCGACAAAAAAGCGTGAAATCGGGTATTCCTGCATGTAACCGTAGCCACCAAAAAGCTGAAGTAATTGATCAATCGCTTCGCATTGAATGTCGGTAATAAAGCATTTCAATGCAGCAACTTGAGTGACGCTTAACAGGTGTTGTTGATACAGCGCTGCACATTGATCTACAAAGGCTTGTGCGGCTTTTGCTTTGATTTGAGCGTTTGCGAGCACAAAGCGTGTGTTTTGCATTCGACTTAACGGTTGTCCGAAAGCTTTACGCTCTAATACATAGTCTTTGGTCAGTTCGATGGCGCCTAAAATTGACCCCAAAGCCATCATGGAAATGCTTAAACGTTCCCGAGGTAACTCTTGCATTAAATAAGCAAAGCCTTGTCCTTCTTCACCTAAACGCTGAGTTGCAGGCACACAGACATCATCAAAAAATATTTCGGCTGTATCTTGGGCATGGAGTCCGATTTTTTGCAAAGACCGGCCTTTTTTAACGCCGTCTAACGCAGTATCAACTAGAAAAATCGAAATGCCTTTTGCTTTAGCTTGCGGATCGGTTTTCGCCACCAGAACAATCAGGTCGGCATGCAAACCATTTGAAATAAACGTTTTTGAACCATTAATACGGTAGTGGCCATTTTCTAAAATGGCTTGAGTGCGTATGGCTTGTAAGTCTGAACCAGCATTGGCCTCTGTCATAGCAATTGCAGTGACGACTTCACCTGTCACCATTTTGGGTAGCCAATAACGTTTTTGCTCTTCAGTTCCAATATTTTGCAGATAAGGTGAGACCAACTCATTTTGCCCACCAATGGCAACCGCTAAAGATGCAAAACCAGCTTGAGCAGTTTCTTGAACCAACATGAGTGAGTAGTGCACAGGAGCGCCATAGCCGCCATATTCTTCGGGTACATCGACGCACAAAAAGCCATTTTCCCCAAGACGAAGCCATAGGTCACGTGGGATGAGGCCATCGTATTCCCATTGTTCATAATACGGAGCAACCTGTTCTTTTAAGAATCTGCGATAGCTGTCCCGAAATAGTTCAAATTCTGTATCGTGTGGCATGTTGAACCTTTTTTTAGGCAAAAGTGAGGCTATAGCCCAAACCGAAGTTTGAGCTTCCTTTTCTATTTCAATTGCTTATTGCTTTAAGGTAGGCACCCGAATAATCAGCGGGTTATCATTCTGCTTTTGATAAAGCTCATCAATTAAAGCTGCACGACGCTTGGTAATATTGCTTTGATTGAGGTTGCCTTTATCAGTCACTTCACCTGCATCGAGTTGAGGTGGCTCGGTCATTAAATAAAGCATTGAGACTGTATTTGAGCTACCAGTCGCATCTTTATTAAAAGTGGTTAAAAATTGGCGGAACCATTGCTGGACTTTAGGATGCTGTAGTATCTCTGCTGGAGAATGTTCGCCCAGCTTAAGGCCAGCTTGTTGAGCACAAGCATCTAGTTTTGGAAAAATCAAAAAGCCAACCGCATTTAGGTTTGAACCTGTAATGCAGACATCTTGAACCAGTAAATTACCTTGAATGAGCACTTTATTGCGTAGTGTGCCCACATTCACAAAAGTGCCTGTATTGAGTTTAAAGTCTTCGGCAATTCGTCCATCATACATCAAGCCTTTGGTCGGATCATTGATATCGACTAAACGAACAGCATCGCCCGTATGGAAAAAGCCTTCATCGTCAAACACAGTGCTTTGTTGGTCTGCCTTTAAACGCCAATAACCTTTCATGACATGTTTGCCACGAACACAAAACTCTAGTTTGTCACCACATGGCACTAGCTTAATTTCGCATCCCGGAGCAGGGTAGCCAATAAAGCCAGCCATTACGCGTGGACCAGTGGTAAAAGCACAAGAGGGAGCAGTTTCGGTCATACCCAAGCCGCTCATGATGCGAATTTTTTCTCCGCAATGTTGCTGAGCAATTTTATCAAGTCTGTTCCAGCCCGCTTCTGAAAGCGCGGCACCTGCAAAGAATAGAATTTTAACTTTGGCAAAAAAGCGGTCTCTTAATTCTTCATCTTTTTCTAACGCTTCGGTGAGTTCTTCCCAACCTTTTGGCACATTTAAATAAACGGTTGGAGAAATTTCTTTCAGATTACGAATGGTTTCATCAAATTTTCCTGCAACGGGTTTGCCATCATCAATGTAAATGGTACCGCCGTTATAGAGCGCAATACCGACATTGTGACTGCCGCCAAAGGTGTGGTGCCAAGACAGCCAGTCGAGTAGGACAGGTGGCGTTTCTTCAAACTCAGGGAAAGTTTGTAATAACATTTGCTGATTAACACACAACATTAAATGCGTGGTCGGCACAGCTTTAGGAAGTTTGGTTGAACCTGACGTAAATAAGAACTTGGCAATCTGGTTTTCATCAAGGGTTTGATAAAACTCTTGAACATTTGAAACAGGCGTATCTAATAGTGACTGAAAAGATGTGCAGATCTGATCACCCACGATCCCTTTATTGGTCACCACTTCAATGTCAGGTGTAATACATGCCTGAATCGCTTTGGCAAAAGCTTGTCCATCGCTGGCATAGACTATGCCTGGGGTAAGTACTTCAAACACATGTTTGAGTTTCCCAAAGTCTTGAGAAATAAGAGAGTAGGCAGGGGAAATAGCAGAGAAAGGCACACCCGCCAGCATGGCAGCCATAGACAGTGTTAAATGTTCGAGATCATTACCACTTAAAATGACCAGAGGTCTTTCTTGGCTTAACTTACGTTCATGTAAAGCCTGAGCAATGTGCCATGCACGTTGTAAAACTTCTGCATAACTCAGTTTGACCCATTCACCTTGAGCATTGCGTTTTGCTGCAAAAATATGGTCTGGTTTGATTTGTGCAAAATGAATTAACCGATCTGTCAGTTTTTGTGGATACGGTTTTAATTGCTCTTTTGGGCTGATATAGAGCGTGTCATCTTTATGGTGATAATGAATATCATGTTGCCCTAATTTTACGAACCGTTCGCGGTCTTGTGATTGAGTGGCATTCATTTGCATTTCTTTCACTCCATGGGAAGCGCATCACTGCGCTTTATTTTTTGCATCATGCAATTTTTATTTAATATGTTGTTTTCCGCATTACCCTGACTAAATCGGGTAATGACGTGATTGGGTTTGAATGGTAATCCAGCGTAGTTCGGTAAATTCGGCAACAGAGACTTTACTACCAAAACGTCCGTAACCACTCGATTTTGTTCCGCCAAATGGCATTTGAGCTTCGTCATGTACGGTTGCGCCGTTAATATGACAAATACCCGAATCAATCTGTTGAGCGACTTCCAGTGCTTGCGAAATATTTTGGCTAAACACTGCCGAAGACAGACCAAACTCGCTGTCATTTGCCAGTGCTACGCCTTCTTCAATGCTTGAAAAACGTTGGACTGTGCATACAGGTCCAAATGATTCTTCGCGGTAAAGCAGCATGTCAGGTTTAATATTGAGCACCAGCGTCGGTTGCATGGTGGTATCTTCAATATGGATACCTAAAGGTAAATCGGCACCTTTGTTTTGAGCATCTTCCAGCAAATGCTGAATACGGTTTGCAGCACGGCGACTTTCCAAAACACCCAATACATTGTCTTTTGAAGTTGGATTACCTGCTTGAATAGAGCGGGTTTTCTCAATCAGTTTTTCAATAAACTGGTCAGCAATATTGTCTTGAACCAAAACACGTTCGGTCGACATACAAATTTGCCCCTGATTAAAGAATGCTCCAAAAGCGACTGCATTTACGGCTTCATTAATGTCAGCTTCATTTAAAACCACGACAGGGGCTTTACCACCCAATTCAAGTAAAACAGGTTTTAAATACTTAGCAGCAGTCTCGGCAATAATTTTTCCGACTTTGGTTGAACCCGTAAAATTAATGCGCTTCACAGCTGGATGAGACACTAAACGTTCCACGATTTGTGGTGCATCTTCGGCAGCGTGCGTAATTACATTTACAACACCTTCACCAAGCCCCGCTTCATGTAACACTTCACCAATGAGACGATGTGTTGCTGGACAAGCTTCTGAGGCTTTTAACACTACCGTGTTACCACAAGCCAAAGGCATGGCAAGCGCACGTGTTGCCAAAATGACAGGCGCATTCCAAGGAGCAATCCCTACAATCACACCACAAGGAACTCGCACACCCATTGCAAGATTACCCGGTACATCTGAAGGAATTAAGCTTCCGTCAATTTGTGTGGTCATGGCCGCGGCTTCACGTAACATGTTTGCAGCAAGGTGAACGTTAAACCCATACCATGTTGCAGTTGAACCGGTTTCTTGCATTCCAGTTTCAATGAATTGCTCGGTTTTTTGGTCCATTAAATCGGCTGCTTTTAATAAGCGTAAGCGACGTTCGGTAGGTGAGAGTTTCGACCATACTTTAAAAGCTTGTTGTGCCGAATCGATGGCACGGTCAACATCTTCCAATGTTGCTGCAGCAGCTTTACTTGCCACCGATCCATCAATGGGGCTAATACGCTCAAAAGTTGCCTGATTTGATGCATCAACAGATTGACCGTGAATAAGTAACTGTACATTTTGCATGGGTTGTGTCCTTACTTTGCCATTAGAGAATCAAAAGTTAACCAGTACGTTTATAGCTCTGTAAACCCGGTTTAATTGATTTTTCATCTAAAAATTGTTTCAAACCTTCTTGGCGACCATTTTCCGTATCGCGGTGGATACATTGATCAAGCTTGGCATATAAGTAGTCTTCGTTTTGATCCCAGGTGAGTTCACGACAACGCTTAAATCCATTTTTAGCTGTACGAAGAACCACAGGGTTTTTCTCAAGTAGACAGTTTGCAAGCTCAGTCACTTCTGCTTTTAATTGTTCAAGCGGTACGCTTTTATTTACAAGGCCCATCTTTTCAGCTTCTTTACCACTAAAGGTTTTACCCGTCATGATGTAATATAAAGATGCTCGATGACCTACGGTATCAGCCATTGCTTTACTTACAAGGTTGCCCGGTGGGATACCCCAGTTAATTTCAGATAAACCGAAAGTTGCTTCATCTGCTGCAATTGCGAGATCACAAGCCACTAAAGGTGAGAAACCGCCTCCAAAGCACCAGCCGTTGACCATAGCAATGGTTGGTTTTGAATACATGCGAAGAAGTTGCCACTGCCAGCGACATGAGTCACGGCGAATACGTTCTTGGAAAATTTCAGGCTGAGTGTCGACTTCACGGAAATATTCTTTCAAATCCATACCCGCTGTCCAAGAGTCACCAGCACCCGTCAAAACTAAAACACGCGCATCTTGATCAAGCTCAAGCGTTTCGAGCACATCAATCATTTCGCGATTGAGTGTTGGGCTCATGGCATTTTTCTTTTCCGGACGGTTTAGGGTGACCCATGCAATTCCATCTTCAACTTTAACATCTACTGTTTCCCAGCGGTTTTCATAACTCATCTTCATACTCCTTGAATGATTTTTTGCTGTTCTGGGATTTAATCTAATATCAGTTAAACTTACATTCAAGTCTTTTTTATAAAATTTCATAAATATTTTTTAATTCATTGTATTTTAAATATTAATTATTTTTTAAATTAATTTAATATAAAAATATGTTGATTTTTTAGTAAGTTTAACTGATATTTTTGGTGTGTTAAACAATAATACACAAAGGGCTAAATGGAACGACTAGTCAATAAAGGACAACACAATGGAAAAAATATTAGGACAGCCTTCAAGGGCAAAAATCACGTTGCTACTGTGCTTTGCCATAGCAATTTTTGAAGGTTTTGATCTTCAATCAATGGGGGTAGCCGCTCCACGAATGCGGGCTGAGTTTATGTTAGACAATGCCCAGATGGCGTGGGCATTTAGTGCTGCAATTTTAGGAACGCTACCAGGTGCGATATTAGGCGGCAGATTTGCCGATATTGTCGGGCGTAAGAAAATTCTGATTTTTAGTATTTTACTTTTTGGAATTATGTCTTTGCTAACGGCTTATGCTGCTAACTTCAGTTTGCTATTACTCATTCGTTTTTGTACAGGTTTAGGAATGGGTGGGGCATTACCAATGATGATTACACTTGCCTCTGAAGCTGTACCTGACCAACACAAAGGCACCGCAGTGAGCATTATGTATAGCGGTATTCCTTTTGGCGGATTACTCACTTCTGTTGTTGCTATGTCGTTGGCAGGCGATGCAGAGTGGCGTCATATTTTCTATATTGGTGGGATTGCGCCTATTTTACTCATTCCACTGATTATGCGCTTTTTACCTGAGTCAAATGACTATTTACAACGTAAAGTTCAAGCGCAAAAAACGACACCATTTTTGGAAGTTTTATTTGCCAAAGAACGTCGGATGTCGACGATTCAGCTTTGGATAAGTTTTTTCTGTACATTAGTGGTGCTCTACTTCTTATTGAACTGGTTGCCGTTACTGATGGGCGCGCAAGGCTTATCGAAACTTCAGGCAAACTATGTGCAAATGGGTTACAACGTTGGCGGAATTTTAGGCTCGGTTCTGATGGGCGTATTGCTTGATAAATTACGCATGAGCTTTGTGATTAAGCTGATTTATCTCGGCATTTTATTCTCACTATGCTGTTTAGCAATTTCTCCGACCGTGGCTTTACTTGCACTTTCGGCAGTGGGTTGTGGCTTATTCATTGTGGGCGGACAATCGGCATTATACGGTCTGGCTGCCATGTATTATCCAACCGAAATGCGTGGAACTGGTGTAGGTTCAGCAGTTGCAATTGGCCGTATTGGTTCTTTTGCAGGGCCTTTAATGGCGGGATTTTTACTCTCGCTTGGACAAAGCTCGACCATTGTAATTGGTTCAAGCATTCCAGTGATTTTAATTGCAGCAATCTCTGCATTACTTCTTGTCAAAAAACCTAAACAGCCTGTACATTTAGTACAAAGCTCAGGTGCTCGCTAAGTTTTAACGAAAGTATGAGGATCTCCCTCATACTTTCACTACAGATTTTCTTATGATGAATGAAAGGTTATGGTACGTTCGAATTTAGTTCCAAAAAAAGTAGAAGATGAGCCTAAGTTAAGTTACATGATTGCTCGTGTTGACCGAATTATTAGTAAACATTTAACAGAACATTTAAAAGAGCTTGAAATAACCTTACCGCAATTTACTGCACTTTCTGTTTTAGCTTCAAAAAGTAATGTATCCAATGCCAAACTTGCTGAGCGGTCTTTCATTAAGCCGCAATCGGCTAACAAAATTTTGCAAGATTTACTAGTGAATGGCTGGATTGAGAAAAAACCGGACCCAACACATGGCCGCCGTATTTTAATTACCCTGACTGAAAGCGGTGTTGAAAAGCTAAATAAATGCAATGAAGTGGTTTTAAAAGTTGAAGAAAAAATGCTTGAAGGCATTGATATTAACTTGGCTTATTTAATTCGCAATAACCTCGATATTATGGTCAATAATCTTAAAAACCTTTGATGAAAGGTAGATTGCAATTTAATTTACTAAACGCAGTACAAATGCTTAAGCACTGATTCAAACAGAAAATTTATTTCATTTTGCAAATGAACTTGCTAGCATCGAAGAGACGTTTTTGGTGATGTGTGGCAGCGAATGTCTTCAGGACAACAAGTTTTACTAAAACTAAGAAAAATGATTATTTCAGGGGAACTTGAAGGCGGTGCCAGAATTGCCGAAATTCCGACTGCCGAGTTACTTGGTGTTTCAAGGCAGCCTGTTCGTATTGCCTTTCGGTTGCTCGAGCAAGAAGGCCTCCTCATTAAAAACCCAACTCGTGGTTATACTGTTCGTGAAATTTCAGAACAACTTGTTCATGATGCGCTTGAAGTGCGAGGTGTGCTCGAAGGATTAGCTGCGAAAACTTTGGCAGAACAAGGCTTAAGCGAAGAGCAGAAAAAGACGCTGCAACATTGTATTCAAGAAACTGAAAAACTTTTTAATGATAAAGACGAGTTTGGTGATGCTGAACTAGAACGTTATCACCATTTTAATGTCATTTTTCATGACACGATTATTGAAGGCGCACAAAACGTTGCGCTCATACAAGCCTTAGCAAAAAACAACCAATTGCCGATGGCTTCTGCTCAAGCCATTACCTATGACCAGAACCAAGCTTTGTCAGAATATCGCCGTTTGCACTATGCACATTTACAGCATTGTTCGATTTTTGATGCATTGGTACATCGTCAGGCAGGGCGTGCTGAAACCTTAATGCGTGAGCACAGTAGCGTGGTGATTTTGGGTGAAACGCTAAGAAATGTTCTCAGCGCTTAAGGTGAAAGAAGTTCTTTTATTTCTGAATAAAGGAACTTAAATATTAAAGTTCAATCACAAGGTTTTTAGTTTTTGCACGAGAACAGCAGGGCGTAAATTGGTCATTCAATGCGTGTTCCTCATCGGTCATAAATAGATCTCGATGATCAGGCGTGCCTTCTACAACGCGGGTAATACACGTGCCACAAATGCCTTGTTCACATGAAACAGGAATATCAAAACCATTTGCAATTAATGCCTCAGTAGCAGTTTGCTCTGGTAATACTTCAATTCGGCGCCCCGTACCTTTAACTTCAATAGTGAAAGCTTCATCGTTAGACGTATCTGCTTTTCGCGCGACAAAATGCTCTTGATGTAACTGTTCATTGTGCCAGCCAGCTTGTTCGGCTGAGCTCATGACAAACTGCATAAATCCTGTCGGACCGCATACATATGAGTGTCTATGTGGCGAAGCTTGGCCCAAAACCTCTGCCATATTACATTCGGTATCTGGTTGATCTTGAATATGAAAATGGACTTGGTCACCAAAGTGCTCGGTTAAGTTGCCATAGAAGGCAATCATTTCATGGCTACGAACAAAGTAGTGCAATTCGAAAGGAATATTGGCCGACTTAAGTCGATATGCCATCGATAAAATAGGGGTAATACCAATACCACCAGCAAATAAAACTGCCTGTTTTGTTTGAGGATGAATCTCAAATAAATTGCGTGGTTCACCAATCTTTAAATGGTCACCTTCACGATATTCAGTGTGGATGCAACGTGAGCCACCGCGTGAATTGGCATCATGTAAAACACCAATGACATAGCGATGTTTTTCACTGCAACAATTTGAAAGTGAATATTGACGGGTGAGGCCATTTTTTAAATGCACATCAATATGTGCACCTGCCTCAAAATTCGGTAGCGCTGTGCCATTTGCCGCAATCAATTCAAACGCACGAATGGTCGGGGTAAGTTGGTGAATTTTTTGAATAATAACGTCCATGTTCATACTCCTTTAAATAATCCGAATGTTTGGAAATTTCTGTGCGGATGTTTCAGGAGGTGTTTTATTTTCTTCGGCAAGCAATCGCTCAATCACCTTACGAGACTGTACACCGCCTGCGTCGATGTTGAGCATGAGTAACTTGCGATGTGGATTGTTTAAAATATTTTGCTGCTGTTGCTCAAGCATTTCTAAATCTTCGGTAAAGATTTTACCTTGGCCTTCACGAATTTGATCGGTGAGTTCTGCATTATCTGGCTGGAAGTTGCGTGCCATTCCCCAGAAATACCAGTGTGAGGTTTCAGTTTCTGGCGTAATAAAATCGACCACGATTGAAGAAACTTTTTTGTCATTTGGTGCGTGATAACCACCATGTCCAGCATGCGCTACACCCACTTCAATATGGACATTACTTGGAGCAAAGAAGTGACAACGTTGCCAACGGTCAACGGGTACATCATCTGCTAAGTGGTTACCACGAAGAGCCATTTGCCAAAATGGAGGTGCGATCACATTTTCCATGTAACGTTCGGTAATGACATGGTCGCCGTCAACTTTAGTGACTGGTAATGATTCATCAATTTCTTTTTGTCCGATGCTGCTTGAGTGAACATAGGTCTCGTGGGTTAAATCCATCAGGTTATCGACCATCAAGCGATAGTCACACTGAATATGAAACAGGCCTCCGCCATAGCTCCATTCAGGATGATCTGCCCATTCTAAAGTTGGCAGTTTTGTTTCATCTGCTAAAGCTTTCTCGCCCGGCCATACCCAAATAAAACCAAACTTTTCAATAACTGCATATGCTTTGTTGCAAGGGAAACCATTTACACGTTGAGCTGGCATTGAAACGGTCTTTCCGTCACAGCCCATGACTAAACCATGATAACCACATACAAGGTTGCCATCTTCGACATAGCCAAGTGAAAGTGGGGCACCGCGATGGGGACAAAAGTCTTCAACGGCTGCAACTTGGTTTTCTTTGCCGCGATAAAAAACAATTTTTTCACCACAGATAGTGCGACCTAATGGTTTGTCTTGGATTTCTTCTGGGCGGCAGGCAACATACCAAGCATTTTTAATAAACATTTGTGACGACTCCTTATCACTTATTGGATCCAATTTATAATAAATAAAAATATTGGTCAATTGATAAGCAGTATATTTTTTAAAAATATTGATCTTTAGGTTTGGTTGTTATGTATGTTTTTTTAATGTCTCTACAGGCTTTTTGTGTTTCTTTTAAATTTTATGATCGAGATTTTTGTTAGCTTTTATTTGGATCCATAATTCTTCAATCCCATACTATATTTGGATAACTCTTGAAATTACAAATTTAAAAATAGATAAATAATTTATGGATCCATATTTTTTACTCTATAAATCTAGAATAAATTATAAATATATTTTTCAATTATTTAATCCGTTGTTAATTAAAATTTAAAAATATTGTTGATTTTTTGGATCCAAATATTCAGTATAGAAAAAGAGCAGGATGCTCAAAAAACAAATATTCCTCTAGGTCATTATGGATACGGATGTGCATAACCACCCAATCGCTCATATCAGCAATGTCGTGTGTATGTCTTATCCAAGGGAGATACACAAATGGAAAGAGACGTTCTAAGTGAGATCAATCAAAACAACATGAGCCGTTATCAATGGTTTGTTATTTTGATCTGTATTTGTCTCAATATTATTGATGGCTTTGACGTGATGGTGATGGCATTTACCGCTCCATCCGTGTCAGCAGAATGGTCACTTTCAGGGGCACAAATTGGTTTATTGCTGAGTTCAGGCCTTTTTGGAATGGCTGCCGGTTCCATTTTTCTCGCACCTTTAGCTGATAAAATCGGTCGCCGTTTACTCATCTTAGTTTGTCTTGTCATTGCGGGTCTGAGCATGTTGGGATGTGCTTTTGTACAAAGCCATGGCATGTTAGCAGCACTTCGGTTTATTACCGGAATTGGGGTGGGCGGCATTCTTGCCAGCAGTAATGTACTGGCAAGTGAGTATGCCAATGCTCGTTGGCGCAGTCTCGCTGTGAGCTTAATGTCTACTGGTTACGGAATTGGTGCGACACTGGGCGGAATACTATCACTGGCATTGATTGAGCATTTAGGTTGGCGCTCAATCTTTTTAGCAGGAGGGGTTACAACCATTGCAATGCTGCTGATCAGCGCATGGTTATTACCAGAATCTTTAGATTACTTACTCGCGAAACGACCAAAACAGGCACTAGAACGTATTAATGCCACTGTAAATCGTATGGGGCTTAACGAATTACCAGTTATGCCGCGTTATGAAAAAATCAGCACGCAAAATGGCAGTGAGCTGGGCAAATTATTTACTGGACAACTTGGATTTCAAACACTTTGTTTGTGGTTTGCATTCTTTTTAGTGATGTTTGGCTTTTACTTTGTGATGAGCTGGACACCAAAAATTCTTATTTCAATGGGTATGTCGCCACACCAAGGTGTAAGTACCGGTATTTTAATTAGTATTGGTGGGATTTTCGGGGCAGCCATTATTGGTTTATTGGCATCACGTATGAAAATCTTCTATGCCTTAAGCCTGTTTTTAGGTGTAACGTCTGCATGTGTTTTCCTATTTGTCGCTGTCTCATCTCAAGTCAGCATTGCACTCATGGTGGGGTTGTTACTTGGCACACTTATTAATGGCTGTGTAGCAGGTTTATATTCGATTTCTCCAACAATTTATGATGCCGAAATCCGTAGTCGCGGCGTGGGCTATGCGATTGGTTTTGGACGAATTGGGGCAATTTTATCGCCAACGGTCGCAGGCATTTTTTTAGATAAAGGTGTAGCACCCGCAACGCTGTATGCCTATTACGGTGTGGTGTTTATTTTGGCTATTTTCCTGATTTTAAGTTTGGGTAATGCTTTTTACCGAAGTAAGAAAGAGCAAAACTACTCTCTTAAAACAGCACCATAATCCATTAAAAATTAAATAGTTGAGATAAAAAATGAAAAAGACACCATTGTGGGTGGGGGTATGCTTGTGCCCATTATTTAGTCAAGTTGTGCATGCCGAGTTTATTGCAGACAGTAAAGCTGAGCTGACACTACGTAATTTTTACTTTGACCGAGACTATAAAAAAGATCCATATCCCTATACAGCAGCCAGAGATTGGGCGCAGGGTCTAATTTTTAAAGGACAGTCTGGTTATACCGAAGGGACAGTTGGTTTCGGAGTTGATGTATTGGCAATGGCAGGTTTTAACCTGATGGGAAGCCGTGCTGATGACTATGCACGGAGTGGCTTATTACCAGTGAATACCGATAATTCGCGTGATGATTATTATGGAAAAATAGGTATTACAGGTAAGGCTAAATTTAGAAAAAATGAGCTTTTTGTGGGGGATCTGGTTCCACAATTACCGACCATATTTTCATCGCCAGCGCGTTTGTTTCCACAGACTTATCGTGGTATTCGCTTTGTTTCAAATGAAATTCCAAATCTTCAACTTGAAGGCTTTTATGTCGACGAAGTGCGCCAGCGCGACTCAATTCGTTATACCGATGTGGGAACAGACAATATCAACCATCGTTTTGACAAAGCGGCAGCTACTGATTCTTTTTATACATTAGGTGGAAGCTATCAGTTAAAGGATTACCGTTTGCGTGCTTATCATGCCGAACTCAAAGACATTTACCAGCAACAATTTTTAGGATTTAACGGCAAACAGCCTTTAAATGATCAGCTTAATTTTTTAAGTGACGTGCGTTTTTTTAATAGTGAAGAAACTGGAAGTAAAAAAATAGGAGAAGTCGATAACCGACATATTAGTGGCTTATTTGGTTTGAACTATCAAAACCATACAGTTTCTTTGGGCTACATGCAGTCGTTTGGCTCGACTGGTCTGCCATTTTTGTCGGGAACTGAAAGTCCGGTTGTGCTTGATTTTATGAGTTCGGACTATTCAAATAAAGACGAAAAAGTCTACTCAATTCGTTATGAGTATGACTTTAAAAATGCGCGGGTAGGTGATTTTTCATTAAATGGATTACGCTTTATGACTCGCTATGCAAAAGGTGAAGACATTGATTTATTGCAATATGGCGACCAACGTTTTAAAGAGGAGTCGATGGAATTTGATTTGAGCTATAAAATTCCTGAAGGTAAGTTAAAAGGCTTAGGTATGCGAGCTCGTTTTTCTCACTACCGCAACGATATGCCAACGAATATGACATTCCATTCGGCAAATGAAACGCGTTTGAATGTTGACTATACCTTTAAATTTTAACGTTCAATATTTAACTAAATTCAAGACAAGTTAAAACATTGTGATCAGCAATGTTTTAACTTTAGTTATCAACTGCACAAAATCCCTCTATAATACCGCCAATCTTATTAAAGCCACTTGAGTCTCTCATTAAACACATGGCTTTAATCTCTCATTTTTTTAAGTCAATTTCTTCGCTGTGATTCGGCTTATTTTTCAATATTTAGAATTTTATGTGTCTGTGCTGACACATAAAAATATTTAGGTGCCAGCATGGAAATCAAGGTTAATTATCTCGACAATCTTCGACAGGAAGCTAAGTTCGATGACTTTACGGTAATTGCCGATCAACCAATTCGCTACAAGGGTGACGGTTCGGCACCGGGCCCATTTGACTATTTTTTAGCATCGTCGGCATTGTGTGCAGCGTACTTTGTAAAAGTGTATTGTGCCGCTCGAGATATCCCAACCGATAATATTCGTTTATCGCAAAATAATATTGTTGATCCTGAAAACCGCTATAAGCAAACCTTTAAAATTCAAATTGAATTACCAGCCGATATTTCAGAGAAAGATCGCCAAGGGATTTTACGTTCGATTGACCGTTGTACTGTTAAAAAAGTGATTCAAACGGGTCCCGAATTTATTATCGAAGAAGTTGAAAGCATCGACGCAGATGCGCAAGCACTGTTATTGCCAAGCTTAACTTCAGAAAGTCATACCTATATTCAAGGTAAAGACCTGCCATTAGAAGAAACCATTGCCAATATGTCAGCTATTTTGGCAAATTTGGGCATGAAGATTGAAATCGCATCTTGGCGTAATATCGTGCCAAATGTATGGTCATTACACATTCGTGATGCCCAGTCTCCAATGTGCTTTACCAATGGTAAAGGTGCAACTAAAGAAAGTGCTTTGGCATCTGCATTGGGCGAGTTTATTGAGCGTTTAAACTGTAACTTCTTCTATAACGACCAGTTCTGGGGTGAAGATATTGCGAATGCTGAATTTGTGCATTATCCAGATGAAAAATGGTTTAAACCGGGCCCAAATGGTGAATTACCTAAAGAAATCTTAGATGAATACTGTCTTGAGATTTACAACCCAGATGATGAGTTACTTGGCACACATTTATATGACACCAACTCAGGCAACGTAGAGCGTGGCATTTGCTCGTTACCCTTTGTGCGCCAGTCTGACGGTGAAGTTGTCTATTTCCCATCAAATTTAATTGAAAACTTGTACTTAAGTAATGGTATGAGTGCTGGGAACACTTTGGCAGAAGCCCAAGTTCAATGCTTGTCAGAAATTTTTGAGCGTGCTGTAAAACGTGAAATTTTAGAAGGTGAAATTGCACTTCCAGATGTTCCTGAAGACGTATTAGCAAAATACCCAAGTATTGTTGCTGGTATTAAAGGTCTAGAAGAGCAAGGTTTCCCAGTATTAGTTAAAGATGCATCGTTAGGCGGTCAGTTCCCTGTAATGTGTGTGACTTTGATGAACCCGCGTACGGGTGGGGTGTTTGCATCTTTCGGTGCGCATCCAAGTTTTGAAGTTGCGTTGGAACGTAGTCTGACTGAATTACTTCAAGGTCGTAGTTTCGAAGGCTTAAATGATTTACCTCAACCGACTTTCCAAAGTAATGCAGTGACCGAACCGAATAACTTTGTTGAGCACTTTATTGATTCAAGCGGTTTGGTATCTTGGCGCTTCTTTAGCTCTAAATCTGACTATGACTTTGTTGAATGGGATTTTTCTGGCGAAGGCGAAGAGTCGAACGTAGAAGAAGCTGCAACATTGTTCGGCATTCTCGAAGAGATGGGCAAAGAAGTATATATGGCAGTCTATGAGCATTTAGGTGCGACCGCTTGCCGTATTTTAGTACCAGATTATTCGGAAATTTATCTCGTTGAAGATTTGATTTGGGACAACACCAATAAGGCACTTTCATTCCGTGAAGACATTCTAAATCTACATCGTTTGGATGATGAACAGCTTGAGGCATTGGTTGAGCGCTTAGAAGAATGCGAGTTGGACGATTACACTGAAATCACCACGCTGATTGGTATTGAGTTTGATGACAATACAGTTTGGGGACAGCTCACCATTTTAGAACTGAAATTGCTGATTTATGTTGCTTTACAACAGTTTGAAGAAGCAAAAGAGCTTGTCGAAACTTACTTGCAATATAACACCAACACCGTTGAGCGTGGCTTGTTCTATCAGTGCATGAACGTGGTGCTTGAAGCGATGTTAGATGAAGAACTAGAGCTTGAAGACTACCTGACTAATTTCCGCCGTATGTTTGGTGATACACGAATGGATGCGGTATTAGGTTCTGTCGATGGTAGTGTTCGTTTCTATGGCTTAACACCAACAAGTATGAAATTAGAAGGACTTGATCGCCATTTACGTCTGATCGAGAGCTATAAAAAATTGCATGCAGCTCGCGCTAAAGCCGTAGCGATGTAATTTAAAAAGCGAAATAAAAAAGCCTATTTTTAAATAGGCTTTTTTTATAAAACGACTCGCTAGTTTAAGCAGAAGCTTTAGTAATCTCTATGGTTTCTGCATCTGCTCTATAACCTTGTTGCTCATCCAAAGTATGTTTAGCTGGAATATACGACATTGCGCGTTCTGCAAGAGCTGTAATGGTGAGACTTGGGTTAACGCCCAAATTGGCACCTAACATTGAACCATCTACAACATATAAGTTTTTATAGTTAAAGACACGGTTTTGTCCATCTACTACGCCACGCTCTGGACTTGAAGAAATCGCACAACCACCCATACAGTGAGCTGTAAAAGGCACGTTAAATAAAATTTCGGTAATGGTCGTCATTGGATGACCATTAAACATTTTGGCAACTTTTTCGGTAAATGCATTGGCCTGCGGAATATACACAGGTAGCTTTTTACCTTCGCTCGATAACACCTTACCAAAAGGCCAGAACCAATTACGTTTCAAGCGCATGTTGATGGAGGCATCTGCTGTTTGCATCACCAAGAAAATTAAGGTTTGGCGTGCAAAACTGACCGGATTACTCATGCGAAGAAAAATAAATGGATGGCAAATAAGTGCCCATAACCAAAAGAATATACGTGTCCAACCCGGTTTGCCTTTCGCCATATAAGTACACATGAGACCCATGGCATCTGAACCAGTTTGGTAACGCGTCGCTTCAATGTGAGTGTCATGGTCAAGGTAAATACTTGAACCAATGGCAACACCTTTACTCATGTCGACATCTTTACCAAAAAAGCGAACGCCTAAAATCGACTCGGCATTAGTACGAACCCGATTACCCAAATCATCAGAGATATTTGGCAGTGAACCAGACTGTTTTAAACGGAATAACATCTCTTGCGTACCCAAAGAAGATGCAGAGAAAATCACGTTACGAACACGCCATGTACGGCGTTGTTTATTAAACCATGAGCTCGAACATTCAGTTGTAACTTCATAGCCATCGCTGCCATCGGCTTTACCATTGAGTGGTTTCACATCAACGACTTTGGTTTCTTCATAAACCTTGGCGCCATTTTTTTCGGCAAAGTACAAATAGTTTTTATCTAAGGTATTTTTTGCGTTGTGTTTACAACCCGTCATACAGCCGCCACATGCCGTACAGGTTCCGCGGTCTGGACCTTCGCCGTTAAAATACGGGTCTGGGTAGGTCTTGCCGCCTTGTTCACCTTCGGGTGGAAAAAACGTTGCAACACGAGTCGGTTTAAACGTATGCCCAACACCAACTGCATCGCCCATTTTTTTCAGCATGTGGTCCGCAGGACCGAAAATTTTATTATCAGTCACCCCAAGCATACGTTCTGCTTCAGCATAGTGCTGCGGCATTTCATTTTTCCAGTCCGCTGCATCTGCCCATGTGCCTTCATCCCAAATATGTTCAGGTGGAACAAGTAGGGTATTGGCATAGGTGATTGAGCCACCGCCTACAGCATTACCGCAAATAATGGTGACATGGCGAAAAAAACGCATGTTGAAATAACCAAAAAGTTTCATGCCCGGGCGCCAAATCCAGCGACGGGTATTCCAGTTATTTTTAGCAAAATCTTTAGCTTCCCAGCGTCGCCCCATTTCCATTACAGCAACAGAGTAACCTTTTTCGGTTAGACGGCAAGCAGAAACACTACCACCAAAGCCTGAACCAATAATGAGGTAATCATAGTCATAATTGTTTGTTGTCATGCCGAGGACTCCTCTCTGGCGATATTTTTATATTGACTGTGTATGTTTATCAATGAATTGCCCAATGCGCTCAATCGAGTCATTAGATTCATTTAGTATACCCGCGTGGAACTGAAAAACATGTCCGACTCGGTCATAAACCTTCAAATTCGTCGGAATACCGTATTTTTCAGTTTGTTCAGCAAGGCGTTTTGCATCGTCTAATAAGACTTCTTCTGTACCGACATGAATTAAAACAGGTGGTAATCCAGTTAAGTCAGCATAGAGTGGGGAACAGATTGGATCGGTTCCCGATTTTTGTCCGCAATAGTTTTTTGCACACCACGCTAACCAGTTTTCTGACAACATCGCATCTTGAGCAGCATGAGTTTTCATCGTGCTTCCAGAGAGGCTTAAGTCAACCCAAGGTGAAAGTAAAACTAACGATGCTGGTAATGGCAATCCCGCATCCTGTATCGCAATTGCAGTACTTAAACTCAGTCCGCCGCCAGCAGAATCGCCAGCGATCACGAGTTTTTTCGGGTCCTGCCCTTGAGCAAGTAGAGTTTTATAGACTGCAACCACATCTTCAATAGCAGCTGGGCTTGTGTGCTCTGGGGCTAGGCGATATTCAGGTAACCAGACTTGCGCTTGAGCTGCATGTCCGATTTGTGCAGCAAGCTTAGTGTGACTTTTTGAGCTACCCACCACATAGCCTCCGCCATGTAAATACAAAATGCCGAGTCCTGATTGAGTCGTTTTGGGCTGAATATGAACTGTCGGTACTTGAGCAATTGTTTGCTTTTTTGTTTTATAGCCACGTGGCCCAAGCACAATTGCACTGGCTGCATCACTACAAAAACGTTGTAGTTTTAGTGGTGTTTTAGAGGATAAAGCTGGACGTAGCGTGGTACGGATAGTCCATGCAAGAAGCTGCTTCATAATAAGAACTCATACTAGAGCTTGTCATTTATCGACCAGCATCTCTTAAAATAAAGAGTATGCTGACCACTATTTTTATTTTGCTGATTTATTGAGTAGGTGAGTTTGCAAGGCAGTCGCAGTTGCAAAAATCTTTTGGTAACCCTGTGGAAGAATACGTTGAATCACATCAACGGCTTTCGCATCGGCTCCGATCAGTAAGCGGCGGCGGTCCTTACGAACAGCTTCTAAAATTTGTTGAGCTGCATCATCAGCAGGAGTACGAAGTAATTTATCGAAAGCATCCTGACTTTTTAAAGGATCCATTCCTAAAGACTGGACGCTATTATTCATGCGGGCAGCTTTGGCAATATTGGTGCGAATACCACCCGGATGCACACAAGTCGCGCTCACACCAGCATTTTGCATATCAAGTTCTTGGCGTAGAGACTCGGTAAAGCCACGTACGGCAAATTTACTGGCGTTATAAGCACTTTGTGTTGGTTGAGCTGTTAAACCAAACATACTAGAAATATTAATAATATGCCCATCACCACTTTGCTTTAAGTAAGGCAAAAACTCTTTGGTGCCATAAACCACGCCCCAAAAATTAATACCAATGAGCCATTCAAGATCTTCATAGCTCACACCTTCAGCCGTACTCCCTATTGCGACACCAGCATTATTAAAAATCAGGTTAACTTGGCCATGTTCATCGACAACGGCCTTTGCCCAAGTTGCAACTTCATCACGCTTAGCCACATCGACTTTTTGGGTAGTTACTTTGACTGAATAAGACGTTAACAGCTCGACTGTTTTGGCTAATCCGGCTTCACTAATATCGGAAAGTGCCAGATGGCAACCTTGTTTTGCGAGAGCAATGGCAAGTGCTTGTCCAATACCAGAGCCAGCACCTGTCACAGCTGCGACTTTATTTTTAAAAGACTTCATAAAATTCTCCGTTTATTTTTCTCATTTCCTATGGTGAAGCTTGTTTAAGAAATAGCCGAAACCTGAGTGTAGTTTTCAACATCGAAGCGACGAGTACGTTGTCGATATTCAAGGGTAAAACCTGGCCAGTTATTGGTATTTTTACCATCCGCAGTTTGATACCAACTGGTACAACCTTGCGCCCAGACAGTTTTTTTCATTTTTTCTTGAATGCTTTGATTAAACTCATGTTGAACTTCTGCACGAACATTGGTGAACAAAAGTTTGTTTTGTAGGGTTGTTTGAATGGCATCTAAAATATAATTCACTTGACTTTCAATCATATAAACAATTGAGTTATGCCCAAGATTGGTGTTTGGACCATAGAGCATAAAGAAGTTTGGAAAGCCACTCACAGTTAAGCCAAGGTATGCTTCTGCACCATCTTTCCATGTGTCTTTTAAGGTACGACCATCAAGGCCTGTAATCTGCATTGGTGCCATAAATTCCGTTGCGGCAAAGCCCGTCCCATAAATAATGGTATCGACTTCGCGCAGATTTCCTTCCGTATCTAAAATGCCGTTTTCGGTAATTTCTTGAATGCCAGTATTAATCACATCGACATGAGATTGAGTCAGTGTTTCATACCAATGGTTAGAGATTAAAATACGTTTACAACCAATTGGATAATCCGGCATTAAACGGTGGCGTAACTTCCCATCTTTAACGACTTTACGAATATGGCGTTGGAATAAATATTCCACCAAAGGCATTTCATTGAGTGAGGTTGTAAAAGCAAGTAGGCGAATTTCATGGTGTCCATATTGCAAGGCACGGTCCAGACTTTGCAAAATAGGTAATTTACGGAAAGCCTTTTTCTCTAAAGGTTGGTAAACCCGATCTGGTTTTGGAATCACGTAAGGTGCTGAACGTTGATAAACGTCTAGATGTGCTACTTGTTTTGCAATTTCAGGTACAAATTGAATTGCGCTTGCACCTGTACCGATCACTGCAACACGTTTGCCAGTTAAGTCATAGTCATGATCCCAACGCGCGGAGTGAAATGCTTTACCTTTAAAGTTTTCAATACCTTTAAGTTTTGGATAGGCAGGGCGGTTGAGTTGGCCTACCGCGCCCACTAAGAATTCAGCTTCAAACTGTTCACCTGTTGTACTTTGGATGTGCCATACACCTTGCAGAGCATCAAATTCTGCACTGGCTATTTCAGTATTAAATTGAACATGCGGACGAATATCATATTTATCGGCACAGTGGCGTAAATATTGATAAATCTCTTGAGATGTACCGTAGCGATTTTTCCAACCAAGTTCCTGTTCAAAAGAAAAAGAATACAGATGAGAAGGCACGTCGCATGCAGCGCCCGGATACGTATTGTCACGCCAAACACCACCAACATCGGCAGCTTTTTCAAAGAGAGTAAATTGTTCAAAACCTGCTTGTTTGAGACGAATGGCAAGTCCTAGACCACCAAAGCCAGTGCCAATAATGGCAATGCGTACATTTTTATTTGAATTAGTAGACGAATTAAACATGGCTGCTCTAAATCCTTAAAAACAGTGAGCGAAAAATCGCAATTTCCTGTATGCAGAATAGACGTTTATTAACTTGATTTAGAGGATGGATGAGGACAAAATATTGTGATTCGAGGACATTCTGAGCAATACAGTGAAGTATGCATGGGCTTTTGAACGCAGTGTACATAGTGTTCGGTTAATGGCTGATTTTGCGGTGGAATCAGGTATTTCTTATCAGACGATTTTAAAAGGGACTGGGCTTAGTCAACAACAATTACTCGACCCAAATATGGTGGTGACAGGCCATCAGGAATTACAGCTCATTCAAAACTTGGTTGAGCAACTAGGAGACAGACCGACACTAGGCTTAGAAGTAGGTACACGCTATCATTTCACCACATTTGGGCCATTAGGTATGGCTCTGATGAGTAGTGCTAGCATTCGTGAAGCACTAGATTTGGCTTTAACCTATTTTACTTTAACTTTTGCTTTTACCCGCTTTGATGTATCCGATACACCACAGGGCGTTCGCATTGAAATTGATGAGCAAGATATTCCCTTATCAGTTCGTCAATTTATTATTGAACGAGATGCCGCTGCGCTCATTACGGTACAACGAGATTTGGTGCAGGATAACTTTTGCCAGTATTTGGCTTTTTCTTTTCAACCCAAAGGTGATGTTCAGCCTTATCAAGATTTATTTGGTGTAATACCAGCATTTGGCTCAGTTAAAAGCTTTGTAATTCTGGATCCACAAAAAGTAGATCAAAAGCTACTTATGGCAAATGATTTGGTGCTATATACAGCCGAAGAACAGTGCCGCCAAATATTAGAAAAACGTCAATCACAAAATAAATTTACAACCTTGGTGCAACAGCAACTTATGAATGTGCGAGGGGAAATGCCTTCTATGGAAATAGTCGCTGACCGATTGCATTTAAATGTCCGTACTTTACGCCGTCACTTGGCATCTGAAGGAATGACCTTTATTCAGATTCGTGAAGAAGTCAGACAAGTTTTAGCTGAGCAATATTTAGCATTACCAAAAGCTTCGGTTGAGCAGATTGCCGAGTGGTTAGGTTATGCCGAGCCTGCCAGTTTTATTCATGCCTATAAAAGATGGCATGGGAAAACACCTCATGCCATGCGGTTAAACAACTCATAAAAATTCTTTATTTCTTCAAACGCAGATGCAGTAAGCGTGTTGCCGATGTATGGCGTATATTGTCTGCGCGATTATAAAAATAACGTTCAGTGATTGCCTCACCAGAAAGATCTTCGACCACTTCAAAACCCATTTTTTCAACGGCCTGATGTAAATCTGAGGGTTTAAATTGGCCTAATAAAGGTTCTTTCAGTAAATGGGTAAACTGTGCAACGCCCATACTTCCAAGTCGCTCAATACCCTTTAATTCCTGAAAATCAGTTGAATAATCGAGTACTAGTTCACTACCGTTTGAAGCAAATTCAGCAATACTTTTTAAAGTTTGCATGGTCGTTTGCGGGTTTAAATAATGAGTTGTGCCTAACCATGAAAAAAATGCAGGAGCAGATGAATTATAGACACTTCTAGTCAGAGCTTCTGAAATAGATTCTTTTTCAAAATTAATGGCAACAAATTCAATCGTGGAGGGGAGTTCGCCTAGCTTTTTGAGCTTGGCTTGTTTAGTCGATTGAGTATCTGGATGATCTACTTCAAAAATTTTCAAAGTAGGATAATGCTGTGACTCACGTAGTACAAAAGAATCTAAACCCGCCCCAACCAAAACATATTGCTCAATATTGTGTTGAACAGCCTGATCCAGTAAGTCTTCGGCATAACGAGAACGTCCGACCACTTGCCCAGTAAGTAAACCTAAAGTGCGGTTTAAAACCGAAGAATTCATGACTTTAACAATCAGTGGGTTGGAGAGCAGTTTTTTCCAGCCTTTACTTGTTAGTTCAAAAGCATAGGGATCTGAAAATACAGGGTTCGTCGTATTTTTAAAGTGATTTGCGCGTAATGCAGCAGCAGCTTCGGCAGTACGGCTTGATTGACCTTCTTTCATCTTTAACCTGTTCTTTTATTTCTTGAAGATTCAATGAAGAAAGCAGTGTATTTTATAAAAAACAAAAATACACTGCTCATTCCTAACAACGGATTTGGTCAAAATTACAAGTTAATGTGTTTTTGACGTTTGATATGTGACTTCATAATCTTTTAAATCTAGATTTTTCAAACGTTGTTTCAGCTTTTTCAATGACCACGGCCAAGCTGCAAAGTTGCGACCGTTGGCATCAAGGTAATAACTCTTACATCCGCCGCTATTAAATACCGTTGTTTGTAAGTGCTTTTGCACCAAGTCGTTATGCTTTTTAATTACATCTGACTTAACGTTTAACTTGCTAATTCCTTTATTTTTAATTTTCAATAAGCCATCTACGATATAGTCGAGTTGTGCTTCTGCCAAACCAATAAACGAGTCATAAACTAGTACGTTAGGACCTAAAATTAAAAATGCATTTGGTACATTTTCAATGTTGGTTCCTAAGTAAGCTTCTGGTGAAGTGTTTTTCCATAAATCATTTAAACGTTGTCCTTTTTCATTAAACACACGTTTACCGATTGGTGGGTGAGATACTTCAAAACCAGTGCCCCAAATAATCACATCAACTTCGTGGCGTTCACCATTGGCAGCAATAACAGTATTGCCTTCAACTTTTACTAAACCATGAGGAATCAGAGTCGTATTTGGTGCTTGTAGTGCAGGGTAGTAATTGTTAGCAAACAAAATACGTTTACAACCAATATCAAAATTAGGTGTTACGTTTTTACGTAATTCAGGGTCTGCAATTTGAAGTTTAAGTAATTGCTTGCCGAGTACATTTACTGGTTTTAGCGCAAGTGGGTTACGTAAACCAAAGTTAATTGCATTCAACGTTAGCGCTACACTTTTACGCCAGTTCGCTTGAATAGACGGATATTTAGCAATTACGGATTTACTCAACTCGCCCAAGTCGGTATCTGGTTTTGGCAGCACCCAAGGAGCTGTACGTTGGAACACAAACAGCTCTTTTGCTTTAGGCTGAATTTGTGGCACAAATTGGATGGCAGATGCACCTGTACCAATCACGGCAATGCGTTTACCAGTTAAGTCATAATCATGATTCCATTTCGCTGAATGGAACATTTCACCTGTAAATGTTTCTAAGCCTTCAAGACGTGGAATTTGAGCCTCGGTAATTGGACCTGTGGCAAAAATAACGGTTTTAGATAAATATTGACCACTAGTTGTATCAAGTACCCATAAATGGCGTGAGTCATCCCACGCTGCGTTAAACAACTCGTTGTTAAACTCAATTTTAGACATAATGTTAAATTCGTTACTTACATCTTCCAAGTAACTTAAGATTTCTGGTTGGCGTGCAAATAAATGGCTCCATTTTGCACTTGGGGCAAATGAGTACGAGTAAAGAGCAGAAGGTACATCACAGCCACAACCTGGGTAGGTATTTTCACGCCAAGTACCACCTACACGTCCTGCTTTTTCAATAATTTTGTAGTTGGTATAGCCAACTTGGTCGAGACGAATCGCTGTTGCAATACCTGAAATGCCAGCGCCCACAATAAAAGTATCGAAAATATGCTGAGGTGAATTGACAGCTTTTTTTGCTGATGCATTTGTTTTCATTTGAGCAGTCATATGTGTACTACCTATAAATTTCTTATTTAAATAATTTGTAAGACGTACCAAGGAACTTGGTATACAAGCTTGGAGATGCACGTTTCATGAGCCAGAATAACTTCGCATCAATTTGAGGAATGGTATAAAGTTCATCCTGATCAAGACGGTTAAGGGTGAGTTTGGCGACGTCATCACTTGTGGTGAGTGCATAGTTCATAAGTGCATGGTCTGCAAGCTTCGAATAACGACCCGGAATACGACCATTTTTAATGATATTGGTGGGAACTAAAGTCGGGCACAGCACATTGACTTTAATATTAAACTTACGCAGTTCGGCAGAAAGTGTTTCAGATAGCGCACGCACACCCGCTTTTGTTACGTTATACGCGGTCATTTCTGGAGCAGCAGTGTAAGATGCCGCCGAAGCCACATTAATAATCGCGCCGTAACCTAACTTTTTAAACTTGGGAACAAATGCATGACAACCATGAATAACACCCCAAAGGTTAATATTCATGACCCAGTTCCAGTCTTCTAGACTGAGTTCGTCAAACTTGCCACCCAAACCCACTCCGGCATTATTAATGACAAGAGTTACAGGGTGCCCAAGTAAAATTTCAGCAGTTTCAGCTAAATGATTTACTTGTTCTGCATTACCTACATCACAACGCATAGCAAAAGCTTTTGCGCCTTCTTGTTCAAGAAGCTTTACGGTTTCTTCTGCGGCTTCTAAATTAATATCTGCACATACTACGCTGCCACCACGTTTTGCCAGTTCAATTGCAAAACTCCGACCAATTCCGCTACCTGCACCCGTCACGACGGCATAAGCTTTTTGGCTTGGTTTAACTCTCTTTTTGCCAAATAAAATCATGATTCATCCCGAAATAGATTTAAGGAAAACCAGCCATTGAGTAGTGACTGGTTACAAGCCAATTAAGACATGCGTACAGGAGGGGTAAATTCCTTCACAAAGTAAGGTGCAATTGCACCGCCTTCGCTTAGTAATTTGTTTTTGTAGTACTCTAGATATTCAGTCGTATCATGATCATTGGGGTGGAAATCAGGGCGTAAGTAGTCAAGAATTTGACCAATGGTGCTACCAAATACGCCATCTTTTGGACCAAAAATAAGTCCTACACCTCGGCGAGCGTCTTTCCAGAATTTTCTAGTTAACATTTCCTGTGGTTTTCTTAAAACCGGAATAAACAAGGTAGTTGCTGGGATTAAACCTAAAATAGTGAACAAAGCTAAGAAGAAGCCAGAAGCTCGTAATGGGTAGCTACCATTGAGTAATTGATAAACATCATAGGCAATGTCTTTATGCTCGGATTCTTCAAGCATATGCCACATCCATAACGCACGACTTTTCGCATCGTCCGAATAGTAAAAGTTCTTCTCGTGCTTCATCATGTATTCAGCAAGTACAGCCGTAAAATGCTCAATACCAGCCATCATCGATAATTTCAGTGGTTGCGGAAATTTTAAAAACACATATTTGAAGAAGTTCTCGCCCAAGAAACGATATAAATCGACAGGGTACTCAACATCTTTAAGTGCATCGTTATATTCATTGTGCAATTTTGAATGGATGGCTTCTTGACCAATGAGAGAGGTAACACGCTGTTTTAAAACTGGGTCTTGAATAAATTCGCGGTGGTGACGAGCAGTTTCAATCACCAAATCTTCACCATAGGTTAGAAATACTGAAAGCGTAGCAAAAAAAATCGTCGCAAATTGATTGTCCATATAGAATCTGACATCAATTTCTTTTCCATCAAAACCAATATTTAAATGACGGATTGGGATAGATTTTTTACTGGCAAAATCTGGTAACTCGATTTCACGGTAAAATTTAATTTTGTTTAGTGATTTTTTAACTGTGGTCGAGATCATGGCGACACCTTCAGATCAATCAGTGATAGTGCGATATTGCTGAAAACCAAAAAGCTTTGATTTCCAACAGGGCACTGTAAATTCCATTTTCAAAAAGCAGTTTTCTCTGCTTACTGAGTACGGTGATGTTGCTCCGTTATTTGTTTGATTATTTGACTGAATAACGGAAAAAGAGGCGAACTTGATAAAATGAATCAACCTCTTTTTAGATTTTTTCATGTTAATCTGAGTTTATGTTCGGATTCAATTCGGGTAACTTTTCAATTTATTTAAGCTCAAATCTAATGTATAAATAAAATAAAAAGTTAGTTTAAAATTTTATTAATACATTGATTTTTATTTGAATATTTTAATTTCTTTTAAAAGTAATTTCCTAATAATAAAAGAACTCATAACTATGTTTTGCCATACCTCTAAAGAAATTGTGTCATGAAATTTGACAAGTATTCGGATTTTGTTTTTTTATTAGGGTAAGGCTAAATTACATGCTAACCTGAGCTTATGTTCGGATTATTTATAAGAAAATATGTCTACGCGAAAACCCCGTCAGGCACGAGCCAAAGTCACTGTTGATACTATTATTGAAGCAGGTTTTATTGCCGTAGCATTGCATGGACCAAGTGGTACCACTACACGTCATATTGCAGAAATTGCAGGGGTGAGTGTTGGGTCACTTTATGAGTATTTTAAAAATAAAGAAGAAATCTATGATGCGATGAATCACTACTTTGTGAGTGAAATTCTCGATATGATTAAAGAGTTAACTCCTACAATTCTAGAGTTGGAGTTAGAGCCTGTTATCGAAATGATCTTTTATACATTTAGTGATTTATTAAAGAAGAATAATGACCGTTACTTAACCGTTTTACGTTATGCAGGTGAGTTGCAATACGATAAATATATTCCAAAAATTGAACAGGCTTTAATGGAAGTCATCATGAAATATATGATGCATAATCCTAAATATTTAAAAATTAATAACTTACCTGTCATTACTTACATTTGTATAAATAGCGGTATTTTTAACGTAGCAAGACATCTTATTTTACCTAACCCATTTATTAGTTTTGATGAAATGGTGCAAGGGTTAACCACGATGATCATGAGTTATATCAATACTGAAATGGCACGTTCGGAAGAACATTCATAGTTTTTAATTTTCAATATATAAAAAAACACCTGCATATATCTATGCAGGTGTTTTGTTGATTATGGCATGGTTGGAACTTCTTCCGGACGCATATCAAAAATCAGAATTTCAGCATTATCACCATTAGTAAATGATAACTTGCCTCCATCACGAATTCGCGCAGCATCACCCGTGTTAAAGGTTTTACCGTTTACATCAATACGGCCTTTTGCCACATGTAGGTAAACATAACGTCCTTCTGGAATTACAAACTCTGCTGTTTCTTCGCCGTCAAAAAGACCAGAATAAATATTAATGTCTTGTTTGATCGACAAAGTTTTTTCGCCACCTTTTGGTGAAATCATCAAGTGCAATTTACCGCGTTTGTCTTGCTCGGAAATATGCAATTGTTGATAGCCTGGTGTGGTGTTCACTTCGTTTGGAACAACCCAAATTTGCAAGAAGTGCACGTTTTCTTGCGCAGAGTGGTTAAATTCACTATGAGCAACACCACGTCCTGCGCTCATTAATTGAATATCACCAGGCACAATCACCGAACCTGTACCCATTGAATCTTTATGCTCTAACGCACCTTCAAGCACATAAGAAATAATTTCCATATTGCGGTGAGGGTGAGTACCAAAACCTTTCGATGGAGCAACAGTATCATCATTAATCACAAGCAAATCTGAAAAACCTACTTGTTTCGGGTCCCAATAATTTGCAAATGAAAACGTGTGTTTTGACTGTAACCAGCCATGATGTGCTGCACCACGCTCATGAGATAAACGCATATCAAACATGATTTATTATCCTCATTCAATTTTTTTCTCTGAATGCAGTTTATCGTTTTCATTTATGCAATGAAGCTCTAAAAACAGAAAGCTTGGTGTGATTTTTGGAACGCTGAAGTATTAAAATGATATACTATAAAAAATAGGCATAATGTTTCATTTATTATCTTTTTAAGCCATCTTTTTATCATTTTAGGACAAGTGTCCTTTATTTAAATCGTTATGAATAATATTAGCTTATATAAGTCGTTTGAAATAATCAAAAAATATTTAAATTGGCAAAAAGTTTCAATGTGGGTTGGCTTTTTTTGTCCTTGTTCGAGTAATGCATCAAGCGCACTATTTAACCTGATTTGGTGAATTTAACCTCGTTTAAGTTCATAAAACATGGCAAGGCAGATGTAACCGAGCAAATTTTTGTTCTAGAGCAGTTAAAGATTGCAAGAAATAATTTAAAGACAACTTTACCTGTTTGATTCGACGCTGCCTTGTATTTAACAAATTTTATAGGGTGTCAAAAATGGTCGCTCAAGCTATCCGAAATATTATTTCTCCTAAATCAGTTATGGCTCAGTATCAAAAGATAGATTTTTCAAATAAAGGATCTATCCCAATCCGCCATCTAAATATCGGATTTGATGGCAAAGAAATTGATATCGAGTTTTACGTCAACAATCAGTTTGCAACTTTGTTCTTTGCAACGCTTTCGGTTTTTTTGACCTATGGTGAAGATCTTGTCATCGAAACTGCTCGTCATCACCGCGAATTTATTCAAGACCCGATTTTAAAACAGCGTGTTACTTCTCTTATTGGTCAAGAGGCCATCCATTCAAAATTGCATAATGAATTCAATGATGCAATTAAAGAGCTGGAATATCCGGTCGATTTGTATCGTTTCTTAGGTGAAAACTTCTTTAAATATGTGTTTTTAAAATTCCCACAGCCATTAAAGCTTTCACTTATGGCAGGCATTGAGCACTTTACGGCAGTTCTCGCTGAATACATGATGAAGCATGAAAAGAACTTTTATTATACCGACGATGCGAAAAGCCGTGCGTTATGGATGTGGCATATGCTTGAAGAGTCTGAGCACAAAGATATTGCTTATGATGTTTATCAGGTTTTGAACGGTAACTATCCATTGCGTGCAACCGGTTTTTTAATGGCTTTCATTACCATTTTAGGGCTTATTCCAACCGCAACATTATTTGTGCCTGTACTGCGTAAGCCACAAGAAATGCTGACTAGAAAATTCTGGAAAGATGCACGCCGTGGCGTCAACTTAATTTTTAGTCCAAAAGATGGCGTATTCGGTAGCACCGTTGGCCAGATTCTGGATTATTTACGTCCAAGTTTTCATCCAAATGATCATGACACAACTCAATACCTTGAGTACTACAAAAAGAAATTACTTAACGAAGGTGGTGCAATTGCACCTTACTTTGTGAAGGAATTTACTCCACCAGTTCGTGCAGTTTCATAAGGCTGTTAGTCACGGCAGTAATACCCAAATTACTGTCGTCTCCCTAAAATTTTTTAGGATTTACTATGATTCTATTTGGTAAGAAAGACCAGCCTAGCCGAAATGCATATGCTGTTGTGACAGGGGCAGGTAGTGGAATTGGCCGCAGCTTTGCACTTGAATTGGCAAAACGCGGTGGCAACGTGGTATGTGCGGATATTAATTTAGAAGCTGCTGAAGAAACCGTAAAGTTAGTTGAACAGCTTGGACAAAAAGCTTTTGCAGTCAAGTGCGATGTTGGACAAGCAGAGCAAGTACAGGTTTTGGCTGATCAAGCAGAGCAATTATTAAAGCATCCGGTAACACTGATTATTAATAATGCTGGCGTAGGTCTAGGCGGCAAATTTGATGAAATGAGCTTGGAAGACTGGAAGTGGTGTATGCACGTAAACCTATGGGGCGTTATTCATGGTTGTCATGCATTTGTGCCAAAGCTCAAAAAATTAGGTTACGGTGCAATTATTAATGTGGCTTCTGCCGCGTCTTATACTGCAGCACCAGAAATGAGTGTCTATAACGTAACGAAAGCGGGTGTATTGGCATTATCAGAAACCCTTTCAGCTGAGCTTCGCAAATTCAATATTAAAGTGAATGTGCTGTGCCCGACTTTGGTTCCGACCAATATCATTAAAAATGGTCGTATTCCAGGGCGCTATTCAAAACTAGCTGATCATGCACTCATGAATTATGCCATGACCACTAGTGATGCAGTTGCAACGTTAACATTGAACCGATTAGATCGAGGGCAGCTCTATACCACGCCACAGATCGATGCCAAATTATTCTGGCTTATGAAAAGAACGTCTCCAACCCTATATGCAAAGTTCCTTGGGCTTTCGTATCAGCTATTTAAATAAAATTTTGTATAGGCAGAAAAATTATGGTCACTAAACCTAGAACAAATACACGCACACGTAAAACCCAAGAAGTTGCACATATTTATGACACTTTTATTGTCGGTGCAGGTATTTCTGGCTTAGCTGCTGCAATTAAGCTAAATGAAGCAGGCTTAACCAATTTTAAAATTATTGAAAAAGCAAGCCGCGTCGGTGGTACTTGGCGTGAAAATACCTATCCGGGTTGTGGTTGTGATGTTCCATCATCGCTTTATTCTTACTCATTTGCGCCAAGTGCAAAATGGAGTCACTTATTTGCACGCCAACCAGAAATCTTAAGTTACTTAGAAGATGTAAGCCGTGAGTTTGATATTGAATCCTTAATTGAATTCAATACTGAACTATTAAAAGCAGAATGGGACAGTCTAGAAAATGTCTGGAAACTCGAGACAAGCTCTGGTTTGTATATAGCTAAAACAGTCCTATTTGCTACTGGTCCAATTACTGAGGCTCAGATACCACGCCTTGAGGGTTTAGATACTTTTACTGGTGAAATGTTCCATTCAGCGAAATGGAACCATGATTATGACTTAACTGGTAAACGCATTGCCGTGATTGGTACTGGTGCATCTGCCATCCAGTTTGTGCCACAGATTCAACCTAAAGCAAAAGAGCTATTCGTGTTCCAACGTACAGCACCTTGGGTACTGCCAAAACCAGATACCGACTTGGGTGAGTTAAGTAAATCCGTCATTGCTAAATATCCAGCTATTCAAGCGACTTGGCGACAGACTGTGGCGAGTACTTTAAATGTCATTAATTTTGGCTTACGCAATCCAAAAGCTTTAAAGCCTGTCAATTTTGCTGCGAAACAACTATTAAAGTTGCAAATTAAAGATCCGGTTCTACGTCAAAACGTAACACCTAATTTTGATATTGGCTGTAAACGTATTTTATTTGCTAACAATTACTACCCTGCACTACAAGCACCAAACACGACTCTGATTCCTCATGGTTTAGTAAAAGTTGAAGGCAATACGGTGGTTGCTGCCAATGGTGAACGCCACGAAGTTGATGTGATTATTTGGGGCACTGGTTTCGAGGTATCTCATCCTCCAATTGGTAAACGCGTACACAATGAGCAAGGGCAATGTTTGGCTGATCTTTGGAAAGACTCTTCACCAGAAGCTTACTTAGGTACCAATATTGAAAATGTGCCGAATGCATTTCTTATGCTAGGACCTAATGTGTTGGTTTACGACTCCTTTATTGGTCTTGCTGAAGCACAACTGCAATATATTGTTGATGGTTTGTTACAAATGAAGGCAAAGGGGATTGCTAAACTTTCCGTTAAGTCAGAAGTGATTAAAAAGCATAATGAGCTTGTACAAAAACATCTGCAAACCACTGTATTTAATAGTGGCGGATGTAAAAGTTACTATCTCGATGCTAATGGCCGTAATTTTGCCGCATGGCCATGGTCTTTGAAAAAACTTAGACAGCGTTTAAAACATTTAAAGTTAGAAGAATATGAAGTGGTGTATGAGGCTGATTTGATAAAGGCAAAACCTAAAGTTGAAGAAATTGTCGGTTAATTAATTTATAAAAGCCCATTTTGATTGATTGAAATGGGCTTTTTATTATTTGGGAATTGAATAAATAAATTAAAATTCAATCAATAATATAGTGAAGTTAAATTGAAAAATAAATTTAAATATACTTAAAAATAAAAGAGCGAAAGCAGTGTATATAAGTTTTTAATAAAAAAATATAGTGATTTTTAAAAATGAATTTTTAAGTGAAAAGTTTCCTTTTTAAGCTTTTTTAAAATTGTAAATTAGAAAACATTTTTTATATCAATAGCTTGAGTGATTGGTAATTATTGTAAATAAATGTGAAAGTATTCACAAACTGGTTATTTTTTGTTAAGATCATTAACATTAAAAACATAGAGATAATAATAATGATCAATAAAGTATTAATAGTGTTGTGTGTGAGTATCGTGTTTGTATTAGGATATTGGGCGTATTTAGATAGCCAAAATAAAAAACACCAAGAACTTATGCGAATTATTCAAGAAGCAGAAAAAAACTTGCAAACGATTGAGCGAAATCCTAATCGTGTTAGTCATAGCAATTTAGCTTCTTATACTTTGCAAAACTATCTCAGTGATAAAAAAGTTTTTTTCTAGTCAAAACTGTTATTGTAATTTGCTTTAAAAAAGACTGTCATTGGTCATATCTTTTCATAAATTTTGATCATGTTGCGATTGAATCTGTTAAACTTATTTAACGTATAGTAAAAAAGCTGCATAGGGGTTATGCAGCTTTTTTGTGTTTCAAGAGGGGCTGTGTCTATTTTCTATGTATGAAATCAAAATTCAAATGAGTGGCATATTTGTTGCTTCATCTATTTGAGGTTTTTGTTTAGAGATCTGATCAGAAAAACAAGATTGCTCAGATACCTACATAGAAGTACATATTCCACAGCTCAGATTTTGCATAGAGGCTACTTATGGCGGCGCCCAATTCTTCGGCAGGCTGGTTAGAGCGTTTATTTAAGTTAAGCGACAATAAAACCACGTTTCGAACAGAAGTTCTTGCTGGTGTAACTACATTTTTAACGATGTGTTACATCATCATTGTCAATCCACTCATTTTATCTGAAACCGGCATGGATCATGGCGCCGTATTCGTTGCAACCTGTTTGGCGGCAGCAATCGGTTGTTTAGTGATGGGTATTATTGCCAATTATCCAATTGCATTGGCACCGGGCATGGGGCTTAACGCTTATTTTACCTATTCGGTATGTATGGGCATGGGAGTGCCATGGCAGACGGCTTTAGCAGCTGTTTTTGTTTCAGGAATTGTCTTTCTTGCTATTAGCTTCTTTAAAGTTCGTGAAGCGATTGTCAATGCAATTCCAATGTCGCTTAAATTTGCGATAGGCGGGGGTATTGGTTTATTCCTTGCACTTATTGCGCTAAAAAATGCCGGCATTATTGTTGCCAATCAAGCGACATTGGTAGGTTTGGGTGATATTAAACAACCTACAGTGTTGTTGGCTTTATTTGGATTTTTATTGATTGTAGTTTTACATCAGCTTAAAGTTCGCGGTGCCATCATTATTAGTATTTTAGTCGTTACAGCAATTGCGACTGCTTTAGGCTTGAATCAATTTAAAGGTGTAGTAGGTCAAATCCCTTCAATTGCACCAACATTCATGCAAATGGACTTTAAAGGCCTATTTACTGCAAGTATGGTCGGTGTCATCTTCGTATTCTTCATTGTTGACTTGTTTGACAGTACGGGTACTTTGGTTGGCGTTTCACACCGTGCTGGCCTTTTAAAAGATGGTAAATTACCACGTTTGAAAAAAGCATTATTTGCTGACTCTACGGCTATTGTTGCTGGTGCTGCATTGGGTACTTCATCTACTACGCCATATATCGAATCAGCTTCAGGTGTAGCGGCAGGTGGGCGTACTGGTTTAACTGCAGTCGTTGTTGCTGTTTTATTTATCTGCTGTTTATTTTTAGCTCCTCTTGCTCAATCTGTGCCAGGTTTTGCAACAGCCCCAGCTTTATTATTTATCGGTGTACTTATGATCCAAGGGATCACGCACATTGATTGGGATGATATTACAGAAGCTGTTCCAGCCTTTTTAACGATTGTATTTATGCCATTCGCGTATTCAATTGCAGATGGTATTGCAATGGGCTTTATCAGCTATGCATTAGTTAAACTATTCACAGGTAAGGCAAAAACTGTTCCATACATGGTGTGGATTATTGCTGCTCTTTGGGTATTTAAATTTATCGCTTTTGGCGGTTAATACGATTTTTTATAATTTCCTTCTAGAACTATATTTCGTAATCGTTATATAAGAAGGAAGTTATTGAAGGGTGTGTTACCACACCCTTTTTTTCTTTAGATGTGGAGTTAATATGAATCAAGTCGAGCTGATTCAGGCCTTACCAAAAGCCGAGTTGCATGTGCATATTGAAGGGACGTTTGAACCTGAATTAATGTTTGCTATTGCACAGCGTAATCAGATTCAGATTCCTTACAAATCTGTTGAAGAAGTAAAGCAAGCTTATAACTTTCATAATCTTCAATCATTTCTAGATATTTACTATGCTGGTGCAAATGTTCTTGTTCATGAGCAAGATTTTTATGATTTAGCATGGGCATATTTTGAGAAATGTGCAGAAGATCGTGTCGTTCATACAGAAATGTTCTTTGACCCGCAAACCCATACTGACCGTGGTGTTGCTTTTGCGACAGTAATCAATGGGCTTAAACGTGCATGTGCTGATGCAAAAGCTAAATTTGGTATTAGCTCTCAGCTCATTATGTGTTTCTTGCGTCATTTAAGCGAAGAAGCTGCATTTGAAACGCTTGAGCAAGCTTTACCGTTTAAAAAAGACATTATTGCTGTAGGGCTTGATTCAAGTGAAGTAGGTCATCCACCAGCTAAATTTGAACGTGTTTTTGCTAAGGCGCGTGAAGAAGGTTTCTTAATCGTGGCTCATGCAGGCGAAGAAGGCCCACCTGAATATGTGTGGGAAGCTTTGGACTTGCTTAAAGTAAACCGTATTGACCACGGCGTGCGTTCTGAAGAAGACGAACAATTAATGGCTCGTTTAATTAATGAAAAAATGCCATTAACCGTTTGCCCTTTAAGTAACTTAAAGCTATGTGTTGTTAAGGATATGAAAGATCACAATATCCGTCGTCTTTTGCAAAAAGGCGTACACGTGACTGTTAACTCGGATGATCCTTCATATTTTGGTGGATATATGAATGATAACTTCATTGCTATTCAGCAAGCCTTAGATTTAAGTAATGATGAGTTGAAGCAACTCGCAATTAACTCTTTTGAAGCCTCTTTCATTTCAGATGAAGAAAAACAAAAGTGGATTTCAGAAATCCAAAAAATCTAAATAAAAAAACCGCCTGTGATAGGCGGTTTTTTTAACATTGAATTTATTTAGGTTGTTTGATCATGCTGTTTAAAACATTGTCTTTATCCACAAAGTGATGTTTTAAAGCTGCCAGAACATGTCCAACAATAAGCAAACCTGCAAACCATGAAATATAAATATGTAATGGTTTAACAATCGCTAATAACTCAGGGTTGTCTTGTACTAAACGTGGAATATTAAATAAATATAAAACTGGGGCAGGGTGACCAGCACTCCAGCTAAATAAGCAACCAGTAATAGGTAACGCTACTAAAATCACATAGAGTAATAAATGTCCAATGTGAGCCAAAGTTTTCATTGTTACCGACATGGTGTCAGGCAACTTTGGGGCTGGATGGGTGTAACGCCAGAAAAGGCGAATAACCACTAGAAAGATAATGGTTGTGGCGATGTTTTTATGCAGTGTAATGACATCACCTTTAAAGCTGCCATCAGTATCATAACTTAAAAAATTTCCACTGTAGAAACCAATCACCCAAGCCGTAATGAAAATGATTGCCATAACCCAATGCAAAATCTGTGCAGTGCGGGTGTAGTATTGAGAGGATGAGGCAGGCATAAAAGACCCTAATTTTTTGTCATTTTAGCGCTAGATTTTATGGTAAAGCAGTATTTTTGAGAAATGTTGTTCTCGTAACGGAGCGTACTATAAACAGAACGCTTTAGCTGAAGCACATGATTAAATCAAACTGGAGTGTAGGAAAATTAGATTGCATAAATGCATCAATTTATTTGTTTCTTCTAAGCACAAGTTTAGGCAAAATACGCGCTGCTTACGTTCGATCAAAGGAAAAAATGATGAAAAAATTGATGCTTGCTGTGGCACCAGTTGTTTTGGCTTTAACTGCATGTGCAACAACTCCTGGTACAGGTTCTGCAGAAACTACAACTCAACAGTTAGGCATGACTGCATTAAAAGTTGCTGTAAATGCAAAATGTATTACAGAAATTAATAATGTTCCTGCATGGAAAACAGCAACAAAGCTTATGACGGCTGAACAACGTGATAGTATTCAAACTAATGTTTGTGGCTGCGTAAGTGAAAAGGCACCAAACAGTGTTACTGCAGTTGATTTGGCTACTGCTGCACTTGACCCAGCTGCACGTGCAACAATAGTAACCCAAGTCGTTTCTAATACTGTAAATGCTTGCGTGGCTGAAGCTTTACAAAAGTAATTAATAATTTAAGTTTTAAAGAAGGCTGATTCATATTGATCAGCCTCTTTTTTTCATTGGAGTATACATGTTCGTTGCAGGCGTAGATGAGGCGGGGCGAGGCCCATTAGTGGGGTCGGTTGTTGCCGCAGCTGTTATTTTAGATCCGGAAAATCCGATTTTAGGACTAAACGATTCTAAAAAATTAACTGAAAAAAAACGTGAAAAGTTGTTTATTGAAATTCAGGAAAAAGCTTTAGCATGGTCAATTGCGGAAGCGACGCATGCAGAAATTGATGAGCTAAATATCCTACAAGCAACATTTCTAGCAATGAAGCGAGCAGTGGACGGCCTAAAAACACAGCCTCAAAAAGTCATTGTAGATGGCAACCAAATTCCCAAAGGAATCATTATTCCTTGTGAAGCAATTGTTGGTGGAGATGCGAGCCACGCCGAAATTAGTGCTGCCAGTATCTTGGCAAAAGTCACACGTGATCGCCAAATGGCAGAATTAGATCAACAGTATCCATTATTTGGATTTGCCAAACATAAAGGCTATCCAACAAAAGCACACTTTGAAGCGATTGCAGCTCACGGAGTGATCGATCAACACCGTCGTAGTTATGCACCCGTTAAACGTGCATTAGGACTATAAATTTATATACTTCCAAAAAATTTAAAGCGACTAGAAAGTCGCTTTAATTAGGGAGAGAATAACTTCATACTAACGATTGAAGTTTTTCTGTGCATAATTATCATCTTCATATGAAACTTGATAATCTTGATCAAGATGTTGAAGGTGTTCATGCATTGCACGTTCATGTTGAATACGTTGATAAATTTCTTCGCGATGAACAGAAACCTCTTTTGGCGCATTCACACCAATTCGAACCTGGTTTCCTTTGACGCCAAGCACAGTAACACTGACTTGATCCCCAATCATTAATGTTTCCCCGACACGGCGGGTCAGAATCAGCATGTTTATCTCCTTGCTAAACGCTTAAAACTGCAATATTGGTACCCAAATAAAAGCTCAACCTCAGTTTTCAGTCAGATTCTAACAGAAATATGAGAACAAAGTCATATTTTGATAATCACTGCCAAAAAACTTTCCGTTTAATATAACAGAGCCGCTATAAAAAAAACTATAGCGGCTCTGTGTTTTCTTTGATTATTGTCGGACAAGTAAACATTTTTTAATGAATTCTTGACCGTTTGGTAAAATTAAGCGCGGGCGCTGCTTTCACCATGTTCGCGATCTAAACCAAATGCGGTATGTAGGCAACGAACTGCAAGCTCAAGGTATTTCTCATCAATAATGACAGAAACTTTAATTTCAGAAGTTGAAATCATAAGGATGTTAATGCCTTCATCAGCAAGGGCAGTGAACATTTTGCTCGCTACACCTGCGTGTGAACGCATACCAACACCAACGATAGATACTTTAACGATATCATCACGTGTTGAAACTTCACGCGCGCCAATATTTTTAGCAGTTTCGTTTAAGATTTTTTCAGCTTTCGCTAAATCAACACGGTTTACAGTGAAAGTGAAATCTGTTGTGCCATCTTCTTCAACATTTTGCACTATCATATCGACTTCGATATTGGCATCACTTACTGGTGATAAGATTTTAGAAGCAATACCTGGTTCATCAGGCACACCTAAAATCGTTAATTTTGCTTCGTCACGGTTAAAAGCAATACCTGCAATGATTGGCTGTTCCATATTGTCTTCCGCCTCAGTCGTAATGAGTGTACCTACATTTTCTTTAAATTCGTCGTCAAAAACGCCATCGTTGTCATTATCAAAGCTTGATAATACACGTAAAGGAACTTGATATTTCCCGGCAAACTCTACTGAGCGAATTTGTAAAACTTTAGAACCTAATGATGCCATTTCTAGCATTTCTTCAAAAGAAATACGGTCGATTTTTTTGGCTTTAGGAGCAACACGAGGGTCAGTGGTGTAAACGCCATCTACATCAGTATAAATCTGACATTCGTCAGCTTTTAAAGCAGCAGCAAGAGCAACACCAGAAGTATCTGAACCACCTCGGCCTAGTGTTGTGGTATTTCCATTTGCATCAAAGCCTTGGAAACCAGCAACCACAATAACACGGCCTGCATCTAGGTCATTGGTCATGACATCTGTATCAATAGACTCGATACGCGCCTTGGTAAATGCACTGTCAGTTTTAATACCGACTTGACGTCCGGTATAGGATTTAGCTTCCACACCAATCGAATTAAGTGCCATAGCTAACATGGAAATCGTCACCTGTTCACCGGTTGAAACCATTTGGTCTAACTCACGTGGGTCAGGTGTTTCGGTAATGGCTTTAGCGAGGGCAAGTAAGCGGTTTGTTTCACCACTCATTGCAGATACGACCACAACAACCTTGTGACCGTGATCATGCCAACGCTTCACACGACGAGCAACATTTAAAATGCGCTCGGGGGTACCCATAGAAGTACCGCCATATTTTTGAACGATTAATGCCATAGTTGTTCCATATAAGCCATGACCCTGAGAGGCTTTTCAGGGTCAGTTACACAAAAAGTGAAGTCTTATTTTTGTTCAAGCCAAGCAGGCAATGCTGCAATAACTTGTCCAAACTTCTCGTTAAGTGGCGCGCCACCTTGTGCTAAGTCAGGTTTACCACCACCTTTACCACCTAACTCAGTTGCTAGATGTTTGATGATGTCACCTGCTTTTAGATTTGCAGTGTATTGCGACGCGACTGATGCAAGCAGGCTGACCTTGTCACCCTCTACACCTGCTAACACAATCACTGCATTCTCTAATTTTGATTTCACACTGTCATGCAAGTTGCGAAGCGCTTTTGCATCAACACCTTGAACAGTAGTGATAAGCGTTTGACGATCAGCAATCGTTTGTACCTGATCAATCAAGTCAGCCGCTTGGAAGTTTGCCAATTTCTGGTTGAGCTGTTCAATCTGCTTTTGTAATGCAGAAACCAATTCCACATTAGCTTGAACACGCTCAACAGTTTGGTCTTTCTGTGCTTTGAGTAAGCTATTAATGTGCTGAATATCGTTGTCAGCTTTTTGTACCACTTCTAACGCTTTAGTACCAGTCACTGCTTCAATACGACGTACACCAGCAGCTACACCACCTTCAGAAGTGATTTTGAATAAACCAATATCACCTGTACGTTTTACGTGAATACCACCACAAAGTTCGATTGAGAAGTTTTTCTCATCAATGACTGAACCCATAGAAAGTACACGTACTTCATCACCATATTTTTCACCGAACAACATCATTGCGCCTTTTGCTTTCGCAGCTTCAATGTCGAGAAGTTCAGTCGTTACTGGAGTGTTGGCAATAACTTCAGCATTTACGAGACGTTCAACTTGTTGTAATTGTTCAAATGAAACAGGTTGGTCATTTGCAAAGTCAAAACGTAAGATATCGCTTGCAACTAAAGAACCTTTTTGTTGTACATGTGAACCTAAGATTTGACGAAGGGCAGCATGTAACAAGTGAGTTGCTGAGTGGTTGCGCGCAGTAGCTTCACGAATGTCTGCTTTAACAATCGCTTCTACATTTTGATTTGCTTTGAGGTTACCAACAGTCACAATACCTTGATGAACAAAAGCACCACCTGACTTTTTGGTGTCTTGAACTTCAAAAATACCAGTTTCGTTTTTGAAGATACCTGTATCACCAATCTGACCACCACTTTCTGCATAGAAAGGAGTTTGGTTTAAAACGATTAGTGCTTCGTCACCTTCAGAAACTTCATCAACTTGTACGCCATCTTTATAGATCGCTACAATTTCACCTTGACCAGTGGTGTTAATGTAACCATCGAATTGAGTTTCACCTTCAACTTTTACAATGTTGTTATAGTCAACTGCAAACTTACCAGCATCACGTGCACGTTGACGCTGTGCAGACATTTCAACTTCAAAACCAGCTTCATCAATAATAAAGCCACGTTCACGTGCAATATCAGCCGTTAAGTCTGTCGGGAAGCCATAAGTGTCGTAAAGTTTAAATACAGTCGCACCAGGAATAGTTTTGTCTTTTAACTGAGCAAGTTCACCTTCAAGTAGTTTTAACCCTTGCTCAAGTGTTTTAGCAAACTGTTCTTCTTCACGAATTAAAGTTGCTTCAATAACATCTTTGCGCGCTGCAAGTTCTGGGTATGCATCACCCATAACTTCAATTAAAGGTTGCAACATTTTGTAGAAGAACGTACCAGTTGCGCCAAGCTTGTTACCATGACGAACAGCACGACGGATAATACGGCGAAGTACATAGCCACGGCCTTCATTGCTTGGGTTTACACCATCAGCAATCAAGAAACAGCAAGAACGCGCATGGTCTGCAACAACACGTAAAGAAGGCTGACCTTCGTCTTCAATACCAATAATATTTGCAGCAGCTTTTAATAAGTGTTGGAACAGGTCAATGTCATAATTTGAATTAACATGTTGCAATACAGCAGAAATACGCTCTAAGCCCATACCTGTATCTACAGATGGAGCTGGAAGAGGGTGAAGCACGCCATCAGCAGTACGATTGAACTGCATGAAAACGTTGTTCCAGATTTCAATGAAACGGTCACCATCTTCTTCAGGAGAGCCAGGTAAACCACCCCAAATGTGGTCACCGTGGTCAAAGAAAATTTCAGAACATGGACCACATGGACCAGTATCACCCATTGCCCAGAAGTTATCTGAAGCGTATTTTTCGCCTTTGTTATCACCAATACGGATAATACGCTCTGGCGCTAAACCAATTTCTTTATTCCAGATGTCGTAAGCTTCGTCATCGGTGTGATAAACCGTTACATATAGGCGGTCTTTCGGTAAAGCAAGCCATTGTTCGCTGGTTAAAAATTCCCAAGCAAAATTAAGTGCATCACGTTTGAAATAGTCACCAAATGAGAAGTTACCTAACATTTCAAAGAATGTATGGTGACGAGCTGTATAGCCGACGTTATCTAAATCGTTATGTTTACCGCCTGCACGTACACATTTTTGTGATGTTGTGGCACGTACATAGTCACGTTTCTCAAGACCTAAAAAACAGTCTTTAAACTGGTTCATCCCAGCATTTGTAAATAATAAAGTTGGGTCGTTGGCAGGAACAAGAGAACTCGACGCGACACGTGTATGCCCTTGCGTTTCAAAGTAGCGCAAAAATGCTTCACGAATTTCAGCAGATGTCATTAAACGAGTACTCACAACCAAGTCACTCCATATTTTCGAATTTGGCTAAAAGCATCACTACAAGTTTGTTTGTTCACAAATCTTGCATGTGATACGGGGCTTATTTTTAAAAAACGCTAAATTGTAACGGAAAAACCCCACCGAACCAACGATTTTAGAGGGAATATCTTACAAAACTGTGATTTGGCTAAAAATCTATATTCAATTAGCCTTCACGTGTTTTACTATATGCCTTCTTTCGTTTCTGGTTTTGTAGATAAGGATAGGTCATGCAACGTATCGCCATTAATGGGTTTGGCCGGATTGGACGTAATGTTTTACGTGCTTGGTTTGAAAGCCCGAAACAATTTCATTTTGAAATCGTGGCGATTAACGATATAGCAGATGTACAAACACTAGTGCATTTATTCAAATATGATACAACCCATGGCCGTTTTAATGGCAAAGTTGACATAGCTATTGAAAATGAAAAGATTTATTTAAATATTCAATCAAACCAGCGAAATCTGAAAGTTGAAGTTCTTCAGCAAAAACAACCAGAACTTTTACCGTGGGCAAGCTTGCAAATTGATGTTGTACTCGAATGTACAGGCTTGTTCCGTTCTCATGCTGATGCAACACGCCACCTAGAAGCAGGGGCGAAACGGGTCATTATTGGGGCAGCACCTTTTGATCATGTCGATGCGGCAATTGTCTATGGCGTTAACCATGCAGATGTAAAAGCAACTGATCAAATCATATCTAGTGTGTCATGTACTACGCAGGCTTTAGTGCCATTAGTAAAAATTATTGATGATGCATTTGGTATTGAAACTGCGCTCATGACCGAAATTCATGCAGTAACAGCAGACCAGTCTGTACTTGATCACGCACATCGTGATTTACGTCGTGCTAGAGCTTCTGGGCAAAATATTATTCCCACTACATCTAGTGCACTTGGCGCATTAAAACGTGTGATGCCGAAAATGGAAGACCGTATTGATGGCTACTCAATTCGAGTTCCTACCATTAATGTGGCTGCAATTGATTTAACGTTTATCACACAATCTCCAATTACTGTGCATCATATTAATGAATTGTTAATCAAAGCTTCTCAAACAGATTATGCGGAAATTATGGCAGTGACTGATGAACCACTAGTTTCAAGTGATTTTAATCATTCACCTTATTCACTTATTGTTGATTTAACCCAAACCATGGTTGTTGGTCATCAAGCTAAAGTATTTGCTTGGTACGATAACGAATGGGGCTATGCAAATCGATTATTAGATTTGTGTAATTCTTTCTAAATTTAAAATAACTTAAGAAAGCTATTCAACCGTTAAGGCTGGTTAGTTGGAAACAAGGCGATAGTTCAGATATTAGCCCTTTCTTTAGTCGAAGAACTTTAGTGCGTAACTAAATTGAATAAGGGTAACATATTGAATCTTCTTATTTATTCTTATTATCTTCTTTTTGACTTTAGAGTTTATTAAGAAAGATTTATGCAAATTGTCAGGTGCATGGCACAAAGTATCATGCTACACTAAGAGAAATCGGGTGTGTTCCCGATTTTTTTATGTGGGGTCGTTCCACGTTGATCAGATTTTAGGCTTGAAATATGACCATTTCAGAGACATGGTTGCTGCCTGACGGGGTAGCAGATGTATTGCCGGAACAGGCGCAAGTCATTGAAAAACTTCGCCGTGAAGCTATAGATTTCCTCTCAGTAAGAGGTTATCAACTGGTATATACACCATTTATCGAATACATCGAATCGTTGTCTTCATTATCAGAATCAAATCAAGACCTGGATTTAGTAACTTTTAAGGTGATTGACCAGCTTTCAGGCCGTTTACTCGGTATCCGTGCTGATATGACACCTCAAGTTGCACGTATTGATGCACATGTAAGACCTGTTGAAGGGGTTGCACGTTACTGTTATGCAGGGACTGTATTACATACAAAACCACAAAATTTCAATGCGACTCGCGCACCTTTACAATTAGGTGCAGAGCTATATGGCCACGATAGTATTGAAGCTGATGTTGAAATGGTCGATGTAATGCTTGGGCTCATTGAAAATGCTTATACATTGCAAGGCGCACATTTAGACTTAGGACATGTAGGGCTATTTCGCAGCTTAGTCAAATATGCTGGCCTTTCTAAAAATGAAGAGCATGAGTTATCTGATCTTTATCAAAGAAAAGCATTACCTGAGTTGGCTGAATTTACTCAAAATTTAAATATGGGTTCAGATTTCTATGCACTTGGTCGCTATGCAAGTGATTTAGAAGCATTACAAACTCATTTAAGTACAGATATTTTAAAAGATGTTGAATTTGATGCTGCATTAAATGCACTCAAAACTACACTTGAACAAATTAAAAACCGTTGGCCAGCACTTAATGTTGGAATTGACGTTGTCGAACTTCGCAGTTACCACTATCACACTGGTTTGATGTATGCAGTTTATGCACCGAACCGTGCTGCACCTTTAGCGCAAGGTGGCCGTTATGATGGTATTGGTGAACACTTTGGTCGTGCACGTCCTGCTACTGGTTTCAGTTGTGATTTATATGCCTTAGGGGCAAATCAGTTTGCTGAAATTGAAACTGTGGTGGCACCAAAAGGTACTGATGCAGATTTGCTTAAAGCAATTGCAAATGCACGTTCACAAGGCTTACGTGTCGTTCAATTGTTAGGTAATGATAATTTAGGTTCTATTCCTTATGCGACACATCAGCTTGTATCGCAAAATGGTCAATGGAATATTGAAAAGATTTAAACGCCAGCGGTAAGTTTTTTACTGATGGTTTCCAATTTTAACAGCATGATGTAATGAGGCTATTATGGGCAAAAATGTTGTGGTACTTGGTACCCAATGGGGCGACGAAGGTAAAGGTAAAATCGTCGACCTGCTCACAGATCAAGCGGCTGCGGTAGTACGTTATCAAGGCGGACATAACGCAGGTCATACTCTTGTCGTAGGTGGTAAAAAGACTGTATTGCACCTCATTCCATCAGGCATTTTACGTGAAAACGTATTGTGCTTAATTGGCAATGGCGTGGTGCTTTCACCAGCAGCATTAATTGAAGAAATGGGAATTTTGGAAGCTGAAGGTGTTCCAGTTAAAGAACGTCTACGCATTTCTCCAAACTGTCCACTTATTTTGCCTAACCACATTGCTCTTGATCAGGCTCGTGAGAAGAAACGTGGTAACGCTAAAATCGGTACTACAGGTCGTGGTATTGGCCCTGCGTACGAAGACAAAGTAGCTCGCCGTGCAGTGCGTGTTGCTGACCTTGTTCGTGGTGGTGCAGCGTTAGAAGAAAAACTCCAAGAAATGCTTGAGTTACATAACTTCCAATTAACTCAGTTCTACGGCGTAGAAGCAGTTAAATTTGAAGACGTATTGGCTCTTTGCAACGAATGGCGCGAAGTGCTTGCTCCATTAGTGATTGACGTGACTAAAGTGTTACATGACTACCGCAAAGAAGGTAAGCCTGTAATGTTTGAAGGCGCTCAAGGCTCACTTTTAGACATCGACCACGGTACTTATCCGTATGTAACTAGCTCAAATACAACTGCTGGTGGCGTAAGCTCTGGTTCTGGTATGGGTCCTTTACATCTTGACTATGTATTAGGTATTACTAAAGCTTATACAACACGTGTAGGTGCTGGTCCGTTCCCAACTGAATTAGTTTACGATGCAGCAAGTGATTCTGGTGACCCAATTGGTAAACACTTGGGTACTGTAGGTCACGAATTTGGTGCTTCTACTGGTCGTCAACGTCGTTGTGGTTGGTTTGATGCCGAAATCTTACGTCGTTCTGTAGATGTTAACTCACTTTCAGGTATTTGCTTGACTAAACTTGACGTTCTAGATGGTTTAGAAGAAGTAAAAATCTGTGTAGGTTATGAAAATACTGATTCAGGTTGCGTAGGTTCTTCTGATGCGGTTTCTTTTGAATGCTTGAAACCAATTTATGAAACTATGCCAGGTTGGAGTGAGTCAACTGTTGGTTTGACTAGCATTGACCAATTACCTGCAAATGCTTTGGCTTATGTGAAACGTATTGAACAATTAATCGAATGTCCGATTGATATCGTTTCAACTGGTCCAGACCGTGCAGAAACAATTGTTTTACGTCATCCATTCTCTGCTTAATTTGCAAAGATAATAAAAGCCTCCTGAGAAGGGGGCTTTTTTTATATCCGACTAAAGTGCAGTTTCGGTTTTGTCTAATTCAGATTAAAACAGAAATAAAAGTTATGTCATGGATGATGAACTAAAAATGAAATTACAACCAACAATTTCAAAAACCATTTTTTATTCTTTTTTATTTGCGATCGGTGGTTCGCCAACGTTGGCTATGTTAGTTATTTATGGTCAAAACTATAATCCTGACTTCTTTATGACAGCATTCATGAGCCTTTCTGTTCTGATAGCTTGTATCTTGATTCCGGTTGTTCTTATACAAAACAGTTATCTATTATGGAAAAGAACAAGCCCCTCTCTTGAAGCGAAAGTTAAGCCTTTAAGCCATGTCTATTTTGTCTTAAATATAATATGTTTACTGTTCTGGATTTATTTGATGACTTTATCGGCTTGATCGTTACATAAATACTATGATCGTGAAGAAATGAGAGATTCAAAGCTTGTGTGCTATTTCTTATAATAAGTGCAAAAGAATAAACAGTTTTTTAACGATTTAGGTGAACCATGTTAATGAATAAAAAACTTTTTTTAAGCTTATGTGCTGCTGGTGTCGTAACAATTTCGGGTTGCGCAACAATGGCGGACATGGCAGGTGCAGATACAGCAACCTTAAATGCTCAATCTGCACAAGGTTTTACTAAAATGGTGCAGGAAGCACGTGCTAAAGGGACTTTAGATACAAGTTCAAGTACCTATAGCCGTATTAATTCTGTTTTCAACCGTTTAAAACCTTATGCTGACCAAGTAAATCAAACAGGGCAGCCATTTAGCTGGCAGTTAGCTGTACTGAAATCAGATACTGTTAACGCGTACGTTGCCCCAGGTGGTAAGGTCGTGTTCTACACAGGTATTGTGAATAAGCTGAATTTAACAGATGCTGAAATTGCAGCTGTTATGGGCCACGAGATGACACATGCCTTGGAAGAGCATGCTAAAAGTAAAATTGGTGCTCAGGCTTTAACTGATTTAGCATTAAATATTGGCTTAAGCTATGCAGGTGGCGGTAACGTTAACCAATTAGGAGCGGCTGCTGCACAATTGGGTTCGCAAGTAGGGGTGGGCTTACCATATTCACGTAGTTTAGAGAGCCGTGCTGACCAAGGTGGCTTAATGCTAATGGCACGTGCGGGTTATAATCCAAATGCTGCTATTACTCTCTGGGAAAAAATGAACAAACTTGAAGGTGCAGGTGGTTCATCTTTCTTGTCTACTCACCCATCTAACGCTCAACGTATTAATGACATGCGTAAAAACTTACCTGCAGCATTAGCTATTTATAATGGTCGTAGATAAGTTTTAAAACTTTAAAGTGAATGTAAAACGGATGCTCAAGCATCCGTTTTTTGTTTTAAGGGGCAGGATTAGGCTGTTGTATATGAATGGCTTCAATACCTTGTAAAATTTCTGGTGAAAGCTCGATTTCAAAAGCCTGAATATTTTCTTTGAGCTGATCTAAATTGGTCGCACCAATAATTGTGCTTGTTACAAAGAACTGCTGCTTAATAAAAGCCAGAGCCAATTGAGTCAGACTTAAACCATGCTTTTCAGCGAGCTGCGCATATTGTTCAGTTGCCCATTCACTTTGTGGATTACTGTAGCGGCTAAAGCGTGGAAATAGAGTAACGCGAGCATTCGCAGGTCGTGCTCCATTTCTGAACTTGCCAGTTAAATAACCAAAAGCAAGAGGAGAGTACGCAAGTAAACCTACTCCTTCGTATTTGGCAATCTCAGACATGCCTATTTCATAAGTACGATTAAGCAGGCTATATGGGTTTTGCACACTTACAAACTTACTCACACCTAAGTTTTCAGCGAGCTGTAGAAACTTCATGGTGCCCCAAGGGGTCTCATTCGATAAACCGATATAACGAATACGACCTCGATTAATCTCTTTTTGTAGAGCGAGTAAAGTTTCTTCTAAGGGTGTAGTGTCATAATCATTGTGTGCTTGCTGGTTGCCATAAGCGAGTGTTCCAAAGAAGTTGGTGTGACGTTCTGGCCAGTGTAATTGGTAGAGATCGATATAGTCTGTTTGGAGACGTTTAAGTGAACCATCAATCGCTTGTGAGATATGGTCACTATTGAACTTGGTATGACCTTCTCGAATATGGGTTCCACCAAAGCCAGGACCTGCAATTTTTGAAGCAAGGAATACTTTGTCGCGCTGACCATGCTGTGCAAACCAATTGCCCAAAATGGTTTCAGTCGCCCCGTATGTTTCTGGTTTAGGAGGTACGGAATACATCTCTGCCGTATCCCAAAAATATAAACCGTGTTCTAAAGCGTAATTGAGCTGTTCGAATGCTTCTTGTTGAGTATTTTGCTCACCAAATGTCATGGTACCTAAGCAAATTCCTGGAAGGTTAATGCCAGTGTGACCAAGTGGTTTAAATTGCATACTGCGAAATCCTTGAGAAATTTTAAGTTAGCCTAACGGAAAATATGTATTCAACTTAAATCATAAAAACAGAATAGTTTGTAAGCTTTGTGTATTAACTCATTGTTGCATATAAAAAAAGCAAACCGAAGTTTGCTCTTTATTAAATAATTACGTGTAATTATTCTTCGTCATCATAGTCTTCATCAGTGACTGGAGTTTCTTCGAGTGAAGTATCAAAAATAAGAATAGCCTTACCATCTGTTTGGATCATACCCTGATCTTCTAAGGTCTTTAATACACGGCCAACCATTTCTCGTGAGCACCCGACAATACGTCCGATTTCTTGACGGGTAATACGAATTTGACGACCATTCGGCAAGATCATTGCTTCTGGTTGCGAAGATAAGTCGATTAAGCAACGTGCAATACGACCAGACACATCAATGAATGCAAGGTCAGTCATTTTACGAGTTGTATTTTTTAAACGACGAACAAGTTGCGCGAAAACGGCATAGCTGAGATCTGGATACTGTTTGCTTAGTTCATGGAAGTTGTCATATGAAATTTCTGCAATTTCACAGACATCACGGGTACGAACTTCAGCTGTACGTTGAGGGTTCGGTTCGAAAAGCCCCATTTCCCCAAAGAAGTCACCAGGATTCAAATATGCCACAACAATTTCACGCTCATCATCTTCACGTAAAATAATTGAAACTGAGCCTTTTAAAATTAAGTATAAAGATTTTGACTCTGTTCCGGCATCAACAATTGTGGTTCGTTTTGGATATCTGTTGATGTGAGCACGCTTTAACAATGCTTTAACGGATTCAGGTAGTTGCCCCGGAGATAAAGCATCTGTGCTGAGTTGTGAAAAATTTGAAGTCATGCTTGATATGTTCCGAATAGGGTAAACAATTCACACAAGCTCGAGATGAGCTATTACACAGAAGAGATGAAATTCCTTATCAACTCATTTTATGTTAGTGTACAAAACAAGGGCCTGTTGACATTTCACAGATGGTTGCGACATAAGACGATTTTTCTAGACGTTACGAAGCAAGAACTATGGAATTTAGTCATACTAAATAAATAGAGCTTAACAACGAAACGCACAAAAAATCTGGTCTTGCGCTGCACCTAAGATGCTTGAATCGCACCTCAGATTTTGGCTGAAATTTAACAAACTTTATTACAAAACTGGACAAAGGATTGCCCTTGTCTGTGTTTTGCGTTTTTATTTGGATTAATTTTTAGCTATTACGCAATCCATAGATGAAATGTCAACAGACCCTGCTTAAATTTATAATTTTTTTTGGGTAGTTGCAATGCAAACAAGTGTACATTGGCTAGAGAATGTTGCTTTTGAAGCGAAATCAGAGAGCGGTCATAGTGTAGTGATGGATGGCTCACCTGAGTATGGTGGTGAAAACCGTGGACCACGTCCTATGGAATTGATATTAATGGGACTTGGTGGGTGTGCTTCGTTTGATATTGTGACTATTTTAAAGAAATCTCGTCAAGATGTGACGAATGTCGTATGTCAGCTTAAAGCTGAGCGAGCAGATGCGATTCCAGCCGTTTTCACCAAAATCCATTTGCACTTTGTGGTAACAGGTAAAGCTGTAAAAGAAAAACAGGTTGCAAAAGCAGTAGAGCTATCAGCTGAAAAATATTGTTCAGCGAGTAAAATGCTTTCTGATGGTGGCGTAGAAATTACTCACGATTTTGAGATTATTGAAGCTGCATAATTTCATGTGAATGCCTGAAAAAAGAAAAGCTAACAGTCATGTTGGCTTTTTTTATGATAAGAATAATTAAAAATAAAAGGAGAATTTGGGTGAATATCCGTTTAGCTCAATGGGAAGATACTGAGACTATATGCCACTTACTGAAACAAATGGGATATTCGCAGCCTTTAAAAGTAGTTCAGGAACAATTTCAAAGATTAAGTAAAGACCCGAATGGAATTACTTTGGTCGCAGCCGATGATTCGCATGTATATGGGGTTTTATCGCTTTATTTTATTCCACAAATTGCTTTAAAAGGAGACTTTGCCAAAATCTGTTATCTGTGTGTGGATGAGAATATGCGTAGTAAAAGTGTGGGGCATTTGCTTGTGCAAGAAGCAGAGCGGTTAGCAAGGCAACGTGGCTGTGATCGGATGGAACTACATTCAGGAATACAAAGACCTTTGGCGCATCAGTTTTACCTAAGAGAAGGCTATGTAGAAGCACCAAAGTACTTTCGTAAAGCGTTAAATTATTGAGCTCGGTTTAAAAAGAGCTGAGGATCTACCCGAGCATTGTTAAGACTCATACCCCAATGTAAATGAGGGCCCGTTACACGGCCTGTTTTGCCCACTAAACCTAAAGTTTCTCCTTGGCGGATATGTTGTCCCTTTTCTACTTTTATCGCGCTTAAATGGCAAAACATGCTAATTAAGCCTTGGCCGTGATCAATTAATACAGTTTGTCCATTAAAGAAATAATTTCCTGTTTGAATGACTACGCCATCTGCTGGAGCAATTACTTTTTGACCTACAGGTGCTGGGATATCGAGACCTGAGTGAGGCGCACGTTCTTCTCCATTAAAGAAACGTTTTCTTCCAAACGAGTTGGTAAATTTTCCTGTAGTTGGGCGTATAAATTTGGGTAAGCTTTGCCATGAACTTGATGTAAAAGAACTATAAATATCATTTTGTTCTTTCGCTTCTTGTGCATAACGGTCTAACTGACTTTGGTTGGGGTTTACGTAGTCTTGGTTAGTGACTTTAATTCGTTGCTCAGCATAAGGATAAGACTTAACTTCTATTGGAATGGGAGCTTTATTGGTATTGAGCTGAACACTGCCAAGTGGAGTAGATAACGGAATACCAACTACAGCATAACGTTGATGGCCTTCCTGACTAATTAAAACCGGTTTCTGTTGAAAAGTAACCTGAGTAATATCGGCAGTTAATGGAATGACTGCAATCCCACCGGGTCTTCTTGAGTCTTGGGGAAGCTCGGCAAAACAGTAAAAAGGTATTGATGTAAAAAGCAAAGTAGAAATAAGTTTTTTTATCAACATAGCGACAATAATTTTCTAAAAGAATACTATAAATTATATCAGTAAGCTTTACTTAAAAGTTGTTTTAATTTTTTTTAATGATTTAATTTTATTTATTATTTTATATTAATAATTGATGGCTTATTTTATGTGATTATATTTATTTTGTTTGTATTTTTCTTTTTTATATTTTAAATTATCTAAACTTAAATTTATATTGGGTTTTTTATTAATTCTTACTGTTTTTGTTTGATTTTAAATTTCTTGTTATTTTAAATTTTATTATGAATAATGCTTCTGTAATTAAATTTATAATCATAATTTTAATTATTATATAAAAATTTTAAAGGAACTAATATAATGTTAAATATATCTTATGAAGATCGTTTTACTGAAATATGGAAATATATGCAACGTGGGTTGGTTTATCCTTCACCCCATGCCATTTTTAGTACAGTTTGGCTAAATAAAGAAATTACGCGGGAAAGAATACGACAATTAATGATAGCTGTGCGTCAAGAGGTCAATAAGAATCCAGCACTTTCTAGTAAAAATACAACTTTGGCAATTGGTGTTTCTTTTGATAATTGGGATCTGATTTGTGAAAAAGATAAGTTGTCACGACCAAAGGGAATGCAATTACATTATCCTGAAGAAAAAAATCCAAATGTCTCAGAAGTTTTCTCTGATTCTAATGGGAGTTTTAAAAATTCGGATGGCGACATTTGGTTGCATGTAAAAAGCGATGATGCCGATGCGTGTACAGTATTACAGACATATATTGAGCATTTTTTAGCTTCAGATATTAAAGAAATATTTAGTCAAGTTACTGCTTCACAATCTAAAACAGGTCGCAATGGTAAGGTTTTAGGGTGTCGTTTTTCTGAAAATTTAAATAATCCATCTGATCCAATTTCACTTGCAAAACATACTTTAATTGGTGCAGAAGATATTGATCATTTTGGTGGCTCATACGTTCTATCTCAAAGATTTTTAATTAATTGGGATCAAATCAACATGATGTCAGAAGATCAAATTGAAGATTTGATTGGGCGTAAAACTGACGACACAATTATTCCAGACCGTGATAGCCGTTCGCACATTAAAGCTTCTCGTGTACAAGATGAAAATGGAAATACCACGCCTATTCTGCGTCTAGGTTTACCGTTTGGCCGTGCTGAATCAAATTCAAGTTTTAGAGTGCCAAAATCGGTAACTAAAGCCGATGAAGCAGGAATTTATTTTGCTGGATTTGCAAAAACTGCTGCCATTTTAGAAGAAGTTATGGCAAGTCAGATTGGGGCAATAGAAGGCTTTATGAATGACCGTCTATTCAATAGCCTTCATTCAGATTTGGGAGGAATATTTTATATTCCAAGTTTAAAGGATTTAGCATTAGTTGATGCACCAGAATATTTAAATGATTTTAGTCGACTAGATAAAGATAACTGGAATTTTTTCCCAGGTATGGATTGGAATCGATTTGATCGCCATTATACGAATAGTTCCGATAATGGTTTGATGTACTACAATCATAGTAATTATCTTTTTAATATGGCAACTGGGCTAAATCCCCATAGTGAATTTTTTAAACCACCTTCTAATCGTATTTTAAGTTTACTTGAAAATACATTTTCTTTATGGCAAGACAACTGGTATTTCAACCGGAAACAAGAAGAAATTGAACAAGGGGTAGATTATTATATTGATGAGTTCGATATCAGTGATAAGCCTGAAAATATTATGGGTTTATCTATTATGCTGCGCAAAGGTTGGGCTATCCGATTAAGTTTGCAGTTATTCTCATCAGAAAACTATGGTTTTCGCGGACGGAAAATTTTATTAAAAAATGGTGAAATGATTCCATATTCAACTGGGCGTGAATGTGAAGGTAAGGTCATTTATGGATCAGATACCTATCGCATTATGCCAGATGAAATTATTGTGGGAGCTATGCCAAATCTGACCTTGGGTGAAGGTCGTTATGTCATGAAGTATTTGTCTGAAGAAGAGCGTCTTCAGGGCTTTTTGCGTAACTTAAGTGAAGCATCGGGGGTTGGGCATGTTATTCCAAATTATAAAAAGGCACTAGATTTAGGTTTAGCTGGTCTACAACAAGAAATTGCGAAACATGCAAGCAATGCCCAGACTCCAGAGAAAAAAGACTTCTATGAAGCTTCGAGATTAGCACTAGTTGGTATTTCTGAATATTTCTTAAATTACTCAAAGCTCGCATTTAAAGTCGCAGACCAGATGCAAAAAGGACAAGAGTTCGAAAGAGATAATTTAATTGCGATTGGTCATCGAATGGAAAAGTTATCGAAAGATAAACCGGACACATTTCTTGAAGCAGTTCAATTTATTTTCACATTGCATAGTTGTTTGCATTTAAATGGTGAGCCAACAGCATTTGGACGTATGGATCAGCTGTTGCAACCTTTCCTTGACAAAGATGCGATTCCGCCTGAAGAAGCACAGGAAATTATCGATGCCTTCTATATCAAGCTAGACGAAAAAGTACAACAGAACCGTATGTTTATGGAAGACCATCAACCTTTTGGTAATCTTGCAATGGGTGGTAGTTCGGGACCTTATCCTCAAGGTGCATCTTTGGGCCAATGGATTCAACAGATTACAGTTGGTGGTACAGTCGCTGATGGTGAAGAAGACTTTTCTAAAACCAAACCAGCTTATAATGAGGTCACAAAATTATTCATTCGTGCGTCAGGCCGTTTACCGTTAAATGCACCGTGTTTGTCTTTAAGAACTCGCAAAGATATTCCTGAAGAAATTTTAGAAGTGGCTGCGCATGCAATTTTATCTGGCGGTGCCCATCCAATTTTATTAAATGATGAAAAACTCATTCCTAGTCTTCATCAAAGTGGAGATGGCGTAGGGGGAGATGCGTTCTCTAATTTGCCAAATTGGAATTCTAAAGTCGATATTCGTTCAGCTCAAAATTATGCTTGTGATGGTTGTTATGAACCTCAGTTCCCTGGTGAAAACTGGTTTTCATTAGGTGGTTTCTCGACATTACAGCCTTTGGAATGTGCATTAAATCAGGGTAGAACAATTTCAAGTGCTGGGCAAAGCTATCTGTTTGGGCAAACTGTTTCACTAAATACGAAACCTGCCGATCAGATAGATAGTTTTGAAGAACTATTAGATCTATATAAGCAACATTTTGAATTGCTCAATCGCAAGGCATTTAATGGGCAAATTCTGGGTTATGGTGCCAATACAGATATTTGTCCATCTCCAATTCTAAATGTTTTGATGGATGATTGTTTGGCTAAAGGTCAGGATTTTTATAGTGGTGGGGCTAAATATAATATTTATGGACCGTGTTATATCTCGCTCAGTAATACCATTAATTCACTATATGCGATTAAGGCAATGGTTTTTGATCCATTAACTGCAGTAACTACATTACCTGAACTCTTAGAGTGCTTGTGTTGTGACTGGGGTTATAAAATGACTGAGCCATTTATTAGTAATTTAGCTGGGCATGCTCGTATTGCTGCACAAGCTGATCGCTATAAGCGTTTACGAGAGATTGCTTTGGCACAACCGCGTTATGGACGAGGAAATTCTGAAGTCGATAAATTAGGCGATCAGATTGTTCAAATGATTGCTGAAATTTCAGTCGAAACATTTAGAAAACCATGGCCACAATTTGCGCAAAGTCTTAAAGGCTTAGCTGAACGTTATGGTTCAGAAGAGCATCCTTTTGGTATTCAGATTCAACCCGGTGTGGGAACTTTTGAAAATCATGTGGAGATGGGGGCATGGAATGGGGCGAGCGCTGATGGTCGTCGTTTAGGTACAACAGTAGCATCAGATTTAAGTCCATCACCAAGTCCAGCAGATTTGGTTGTTGATCATCAAGTGGCTGAATTTAGCCGTGCTTTAAAAGGTTTTGACGGTACGGGTACAAATTTAATGGCCGATGGTGCACCTACAGACTTTAATATTCGTGAAGACTTTGGCGTTAAAGATTTAATCAAGATATTGAGACAATTCAGCCAAGGTGGTTCATCTAATATTTTAACGATCACGGTCGCTAACCCAGAAACATTTACTCAAGCGGTAACATCACCTGAGCAATATAATTTATTAAGAGTACGTACCGGTGGTTGGTCAAACTTCTTTACGTCGGTATTCCCTATCATTCAGGAACAGCATCAGCGTCGTCCAATCTCGACGCCAGATATTCCAAAAGAAAAAACAGAGCAAGCTAAGTGTCCGTTCCATCAATGGCATAATTGATTAGCCATTTTATAAGGCAGTCTCTCAAGTGAGGGACTGCCTTCAATATTTTTAAATTTAGCTATGCTAACTATTAAATATATTACGGCTTTAAAATTGCCATTTATGATAAAAATTCAGATGAAATATCAGGTTTTTGTTTTCTCTTAAAAATTATACAAAATATACTTGAAATAGATCACTCATAAACCCATATTATAATGGAGTTTTACTTATTGTTATTTTTATAACATTATGAAAAATATATAAAAATTTATTTGAAATCCGAAAAAGTGTTCCCATCTATTAGACAAGTACAAATTTGTTGTGAGGAATAACAAGAATGCGTTTTGAAAAATTTACAAACCGCTTGCAGCAAGCCCTTTCAGATGCTCAATCTTTAGCGATGGGTAAAGACCATACTGCTATAGCAGGTATTCATATTTTGAGTACCTTATTAGAAGAGCCTTCCAATATTAGCTTGTTGCAACAAGCAGGTGCACGGTTACCTGAACTTAAACAAAAGCTTGAGCAAGCTATAAAAGATGCTCCGACCATTGCGAATCCGACAGGCGATGTCAATTTAAACCCAGAAGCAGTTAAAGCGCTTAACTTGGCAGATCGATATGCGCAAAAAGCGGGTGATGAATTTTTGTCAACTGACTGGGTTTTATTGGGCTTGGCAGAAACTGGCGAAACAAAAAATATTTTAAGTGCCGTAGGTGTCACTCCCGACAGCTTACGCAAAGTAATTGAACATATTCGAGGTAGTGACAAAGTCATGAGTAATAATCACGAAGACCAACGTGACTCACTTAATAAATATACGATTGATTTAACTGAGCGGGCTTTATCTGGAAAACTTGATCCGGTTATTGGGCGTGATGATGAGATTCGCCGTACCATTCAAGTCTTGTCACGTCGTACAAAAAACAACCCTGTACTCATTGGTGAGCCGGGTGTTGGTAAAACCGCTATTGTTGAAGGTTTAGCACAGCGTATTGTGAATGGCGAAGTGCCAGAGGGTTTAAAGAATAAACGTGTTTTATCCCTCGACTTAGGTTCATTACTTGCTGGTGCGAAGTATCGTGGTGAGTTTGAAGAACGCTTAAAAGCAGTTTTAAAAGATTTGGCAAAACACGAAGGCGAAATCATCCTGTTTATTGATGAGCTACATACGCTTGTAGGCGCAGGTAAAGGCGATGGCGCGATGGATGCAGGAAACATGTTGAAACCTGCATTGGCTCGTGGTGAATTGCGCTGTGTAGGTGCAACAACCCTAGATGAATACCGCCAATACATTGAAAAAGATGCAGCTTTAGAGCGTCGTTTCCAAAAAGTATTGGTTGATGAGCCAAGTGTAGAAGATACCATTGCGATTTTACGTGGTCTAAAAGAGAAATATGCTACTCACCATGGTGTGCAAATTTTAGACTCAGCGATTATTGCTGCGGCGAAAATGTCTCATCGTTATATTACAGACCGTCAATTACCAGACAAGGCAATTGATTTGATCGATGAAGCAGCTTCTCGTATCAAAATGGAGATTGACTCTAAACCTGAAGCACTTGATAAACTTGATCGCCGTTTAATCCAGTTAAAAATGCAATTGGAAGCGGTGAAAAAAGATGAAGATGTAGGCAGTAAAGCCGAAGTTACTCATCTTGAAAAACAGATCGCTGAAGTTCAGAAAGAATATAACGATCTCGAAGAAGTATGGAAATCTGAAAAAACTTTGGTCGAAGGTACCAAACAGGCTCAGGTTGAACTTGATAAAGCGCGTATTGCTTTTGAAAAAGCTCAGCGTGAAGGTGATTTGGCTGAAGCAGCACGTTTGCAATATGGTGTAATTCCAGAGCTTCAAAAACAACTTGAGCAAGACGAAGTTGCTGAAGAAAACGAAGAGCCAAAACTTATTCGTACTAAAGTGACTGAAAACGAAATTGCTGAAGTCGTTAGTGCTGCAACGGGTATTCCAGTCGCTAAAATGATGCAAGGTGAGCGTGAAAAACTCCTTCATATGGAAGAGTTCTTGCATGACCGTGTTGTAGGGCAAGATGAAGCAGTTGTTGCGGTATCAAATGCAGTTCGTCGTTCACGTGCAGGTTTATCTGACCCGAATCGTCCTAGCGGATCATTCTTGTTCTTGGGACCAACGGGTGTTGGTAAAACTGAGTTGACCAAAGCATTGGCGAACTTCTTGTTTGACAGTGATGATGCCATGATTCGTATCGACATGAGTGAATTTATGGAAAAACATTCGGTTAGCCGTTTGGTTGGTGCACCTCCAGGATATGTGGGTTATGAAGAAGGTGGTGTTTTAACTGAAGCTGTTCGCCGTAAACCATATAGTGTGGTGTTGTTTGATGAGGTTGAAAAAGCGCATCCAGATGTATTCAATATCTTGCTACAAGTGTTGGATGACGGTCGCTTAACAGACTCACAAGGTCGAGTAGTAGACTTCAAGAACACTGTGATTGTGATGACCTCGAACTTAGGTTCACAAGATGTACGTGAGCTAGGTGAGGGTGCAACAGACGATGAAGTGCGTACCATTGTAATGAATGCGGTAAGTCAGCATTTCCGTCCGGAATTTATTAACCGGATTGATGAACTTGTGATTTTCCATTCACTCAAAAAAGCACAGATTCGAGGCATTGCTGATATTCAGTTGGATCGATTACGTTCACGTTTGGTTGATCGTGATATGAGTTTAACTGTAGATGACACTGCTTTTGATTTATTGATTGATGCTGGTTTCGACCCTGTTTATGGTGCGCGTCCATTAAAACGTGCAATTCAACAACAGATTGAAAACACATTAGCGCAAAAAATCTTGTCGGGTGATTTTGTCGCAGGTGATACCATTTTAGTGAAAGGTGAAAATGGTCATTTAGTCTTCGATAAAATGAAACTCAGCTAATCTTGTTCTGCTAAAACCGAAAAGAGAATATGGAAACATATTCTCTTTTTTTTTATATTTAAATTTTAGGCTGATTTGAAGATACAAGCGTAATAATTGAGTTGGCTACTTTTTGCGTGAGTGTTTTAAGTTTTTGTTCGGCATGACCTGATAAAAAATAAGGATAATGATAAATACGCCCTTGGTAAGAAATGCAGATAAAAAAGGTACCTACAGGTTTTTCAGTAGTTTCACTACCACCATGTTTGAGTAAACCTGTACAACTTACAATAATATCAGCTTGGTCAAATAGGGTTTGACCCAGCTTACACATTTCTTCTGTAACCTGTGGTGATTCTGCCGTGTACATATCGATTAACTTTGGATCGACTTTTAAAATACTAATTTTAATGCTGGGGTCATAACTGACCAAACCGCCCAGTAAAATATCAGCACCACTATTTTTATGAATCGAAAACTGGCTGGTTAAGTAGCCCGAGCTAGCACTTTCAATAAATGCGACTTTAAGTTGGAGATCCTCTAGTAATTGGCAGCACTGCTGAAGCATTATTTCACCTCACATGGTGTGTATTTATAAATAAAATCAAATACAAATAAATTATAAAATCACAGTAAGTGATTTAGGAGAATGGTTCAAGTCTGAGATAACAATCTATAAAACAACTTGAATATTCACAAAAAGCCTGTGAAGAGTTTCCGGTTTTAAAATGATCAATGCTAATTATCGGGAAGTTTCTTTATAACATTGCGACAAGGTTAAAAAGTTGCTAGTTTGATTCGATATAACGAACAATAACAATTTTAGGAAGTAGCTAATGAATAATAAACAAGGGTATATGCTGGGAATTTTGAGTGGTGTATTTGTATCGTTATCAAATACATGGGCAGCACAACCAATGACGGAAAGTGCGCTTTCAACTCAAACAGGAGCGGTCACTACATCTTTACCCGTCATTATTGCTAAAGCTCAAGATGATGCCAAGAAACCTGAAACAGAACAGCATCAAGCTCGTAAAGAATTAGGAGATAATTATTTACAAGAAGTTCGCTGGAACTCATTACGATCGAGTGTGTTATCACCTTATCAAGAACAAAAACAAAATCAGGTGATAGATATTAAAGAAAAGAAAAAATTAGAAATGGTTGCGCTACCAGATAGAGCGGACCGTTTTACACGTTATGAGTTTGAACCGAAAAATGTACATGGCGAAGTTATCATTACCGTAAAGTAATGATAACTTTCTACCAAATTTATATTAGTTCAATCCTAAATGCTGAATTTTCCATGCACGGTGGATTTTTTGATTACGTTTAAAATCAAGTCCGATCGTTTCAGACGTAATTTCTTCAACGTCGTATAGCGCTTCAATCTCTTCATCCATTTCAAAGCCACGGTAGTTATTTGAGAAGTAAAGCGTACCTTCACTTGTTAAACGGTTCATTGCACGTTTAATAAGAGAAACATGATCGCGTTGTACGTCGAAAGTACCGTAGAACTTTTTAGAGTTAGAGAAGGTAGGTGGGTCAATAAAGATAAGGTCGTATTGTTCGTGACCTTCTTTTAGCCACTCAAAACAGTCACTTGCAAAGAACATGTGTTGTTCATCTGCATGATCTACAGTTAAACCATTTAAAACGAAGTTTTCTTTTGACCAACTCAAGTACGTGTTCGATAAGTCGACACTTGTAGTACTTGCAGCACCGCCTAAAGCCGCATGTAAGCTGGCTGTAGAGGTATAACTATATAAGTTCAGGAAGTGTTTACCACGAGCTTCTTGCGCAATACGTAAACGCATTTGACGGTGGTCAAGGAATAAACCTGTATCAAGATAGTCAGTCAGGTTTACTAAAATTTTAGCTTTACCTTCTTGAACGATAAAACGTTTTGAAGCTGTACTTTGTTTCGTATATTGATTGGTACCTGTTTGACGAGCACGCGTTTTAATAAAGATCGCATCGCGGTTTAAACCGGTAACAGCACGAATTACAGCAAGCGCTAAATTAAAACGTTTTTTTGCTTTCTCAGGATCGATTGTTTTTGGTGGTGCATATTCCTGAACATGTAAGCGATCGCCATATAAATCTACAGCGACATTAAAGTCAGGTAAGTCGGCATCATATAAACGTAAGCAATAGATATTTTCTTTGGTAGCCCATTTTTTTAAGGCAGTCATATTTTTTTGCAAACGGTTCGCAAAGTCTTGAGCTTCTTCCATTTCAACTGGTTGAGCTTGCCAAGTTGCTAAGAATGGCTGTGTTACTTTTTCTGGTTTAATTGCACCGAAACGAATGTAAATTGGTAACTTACCATTCATTAAACGTAAAGTTTCAGGCGCTTCAAAAGCTAAAACGTCTGCTTGTTCAATTTGAGCTGCAATAATAGCTGCATATTGATTTGGGAAATGTTTTTGTAAAAGTGCAGATAGACCTAAATAAAGAGAGCGGTTTGATGCTTTATCACCTAAACGTTCGCCATATGGAGGGTTGGTTACAATAAAAGCTGTTTTCTTTTCAGCGGCAAAATCTGGCCAGTCAGCTAAAGTACGTTCTTCAATTTGGATTTGGCCTAGTAATTTTTCAAAGCCTGCCGCAATAATGTTTTCGCGTGTTGCTTTTACAGCTTCCCAGTCTGCATCAAACGCATAAAACTTAGGTAGTGGCTGCTCAAGAGCTTTTTCATGACGCTCTGCTGCTTCAGCTTTGAGTGAAAGCCAAAGTTCACGGTCATGACCATGCCAACCATTAAAGCCAAAACGGCGAACAAGACCAGGTGCGCGGTCAGTTAAAATCATTAATGCTTCAATGATAAAAGTACCTGAACCACACATTGGGTCGAAGACAAGCTCTGGATTACGTTCTTTGAGCTTGGCTTTTTGTAAAATTGCTGCAGCAAGGTTTTCTTTAATCGGTGCATCCGTCATATAACGACGGTAGCCGCGTTTATGTAATGAGTCACCAGATAAATCTAGGCAGTAAGTATGTTCAGTTTTACCTGCAAGCACATATAACGTAATTTCTGGCTGTTTAGTATCAATACTTGGGCGACGGCCTACAGCTTCCATAAAGGAGTCAACCACACCATCTTTTGCTCTAAGCGTTGCAAATTGGGTATTAACTTTAATTTCACGCTCTGCATGTAAGCGAATAGCGAAGGTACTTTGTGGTGCAAAAATAAGTGACCAGTCAAAGCTCATTGCACCTTCGTAAAGCTCTTCTGCTACATCACGTGCATCATGAGTGTGTTCAAGTTCATAAGTATGAATTGGAAGTAAAACACGAGAAGCGAGACGTGACCACATACAAATGCGATAAGCATGCTCAAGCGTCCCTTCAATGATTAAACGTCCAGCTTTACGTTCTGTCACTTTGGTGCCAAGCTGTTCTATTTCTTCTTGTAAGAGGGTTTCTAAACCATCAGCACAAGTAATCCAATAGTGGTTTAAACGTAAAGAGGTATTCATAAACTCGATTGACCAAAACATATAAATATTAACGATGCAAAGTTTAACTTATTTTGATGTGTAAAGGTTTTTAAATTATTGCAACCTATCACTTGGCAACCAATAAACTGATATTTAAAGCTTAAAAAACAAAAATTGGTATGTATTTTGCTAAATCTCTATGAGTAAAACTTATTTAATAAATGGTTTTTAACCAATTTTATGATTTAAAAAGCATAGGGGAATATAAATGAAAGATATGATGGGGAATGGTTTTGTAACCAATGCAGAAGCTTTTTCAGTGTCCGCACAAATATATGTACGTATGCGTAGGGTCACGGGGCGGGTCATAGATGCATTGTATGTGGTCCAAAATAAAGATTATGCAAAGTATGTAATGGCGCTAGCCTTGGAAACAGATGATGATGAACTAAAACGCTATGTTGAGCGATTAAATTCATTGACTGACTCAATACCAGAGCTTCCTCAAAAACAAATCACCGCCAATATTCAAGTGAGCGAAGAAACAGAAATCACGGCTGAAGACATTTATCGGGCACAAGTTCCACATCATTATATTGGTGCTTTAAGGTAATCTTGGCATGGCCCTAAATTTTCTGGTCAATTTAGGGTCTTATTCTGTAAAGTTCTTCTGCGAAAAAGCTGGAATTCAGCTACACTATGCACGTTTTCGCGATTCGACCCATAGGAATCCATTATGCATATTGCAGCGTTGCATCAACCGAGCCAGGTTCAGCTCAATCAAGACGGAAATTTAAAACATTTTTTAACGATTGAGGGCCTTTCAAAAGAAAACCTCACTAAGATTTTAGATACCGCGCAAAGCTTTTTAGACGATAATAATAATTTAATCAACCGCCCGCTTTTAGAAGGACGGACGGTGATGAATCTCTTCTTTGAAAATTCGACTCGTACCCGTACTACTTTTGAAGCAGCAGCAAAGCGTTTGTCTGCCAATGTATTGAACATTGATATTGCACGTTCAAGCACATCTAAAGGTGAAACTTTACGAGATACGCTTTGGAACCTTGAAGCAATGGCTGCAGATATATTTGTAGTCCGCCATTCATCTTCGGGTGCTGCACATTTCATTGCTAAAGATGTATGTCCAAAAGTCGCAATTATTAATGCTGGAGATGGGCGTCATGCTCATCCAACGCAAGCGATGCTTGATATGCTCACGATTCGCCGTGAAACTAAAAAACCATTTGAAGACTTGAGTGTTGCCATTATTGGTGACATTAAACACTCTCGCGTAGCGCGTTCAGATGTGGCTGCACTTCAAACTCTCGGCTGTAAAGATATTCGTGTGATTGCTCCGAATACTTTATTGCCTGTTGGTTTTTCAGAATATGGTGAGCATGTTCGTTTGTTTAATAACATGGACGAAGGCATTACTGGTTGTGATGTGATTATTGCTTTACGTATTCAAAATGAACGTATTGATTCACCAGCGTTATCTTCGCAATCTGAATTTTACAGAATGTATGGCTTAAACAAAGAGCGCCTTAGTTTAGCTAAACCGGACTGTATTGTTATGCATCCTGGTCCAATGAACCGTGGTGTAGAAATTGATTCGAGTATTGCCGATGGTGAACAGTCTGTGATTTTAAAACAAGTCACTAACGGTATTGCAGTTCGTATGGCTGTACTGGCGTTGTCTATGCAAGGGCAACTTCAAGAACAAGGTTTAATTGAAGCGATTGCGTTGTAAGGATGGATCACATGAGTATTGTAAAAATTGAAAATGTACGTGTGTTAGACCCAATCCAAAAAACAGACAGCGTACAAACTGTATATATTCAAGACGGTAAGTTGATCGCTCCAGTTGAACAGGTTGAACAAATCATTGATGGTCAAGGCAAATGGTTAATGCCAACCATGGTTGATTTGTGTGCACGTCTGCGTGAACCAGGTCAGCAACAGCATGGTACGCTTAAATCTGAAGGGAAGGCTGCACGTGCTAATGGTATTTTGCATGTCATTACCCCACCAGACTCAAAGCCAATTGTTCAAGACAATGGTGCCCTCATTCATGGCTTGGTTGAAAAAGCTTGGCTTGATGGTGGTATTCACATGCATATCATTGGTGCTCAGACTCAAGGCTTAAATGGTAAGCAACCAGCAAATATGGCAGGCCTTAAAAAGGGTGGTTGTACTGCTGTATCAAATGCGAATGCTGCTTTTGAAAATGATGATGTTGTTGTACGTACATTAGAGTATGCCGCTGGTCTTGGTTTAACAGTCGTGTTCTATGCTGAAGAACCGCAACTTGCTAAAGATGGCTGCGCTCATGAAGGTTTTATCGCATCGCGTCAAGGTTTGCCGATGATTCCTGCAATTGCTGAAACTGTAGCGATTGCAAAATACCTGCTTATGATTGAAGCAACAGGTGTTAAAGCTCACTTCGGTTTGTTGTCTTGCGGTGCGTCGGTTGAATTAATTCGTGCAGCAAAAGCAAAAGGTTTACCTGTCACTGCCGATGTAGCAATGCATCAGTTGCATTTAACAGAACAATTAACTGATGGCTTCAATTCACTTGCACATGTTCGTCCACCATTACGTTCTGAGCAAGATAAAGAACTTTTACGCCAAGGTTTAAAACAAGGGGTCATTGATGCAATTTGTACACATCATGAACCTTTAAGCAGTTCAGCGAAAATGGCACCATTTGCTGAAACTCAACCGGGTATTAGTGCATTTGATACTTATGTAGCTTTAGGTATTCAGCTTATTAACGAAGGTTTGTTTGAGCCGCTTGAGTGGGTTACTAAAGTAACAAGTGCTCCTGCACAGGTAGCAAACATGACTGCGCGTTGGCAAGCTGAAGCAGGGTGGGTGTTAGTCGATCCTGAATTAAGCTGGACCTTAAGCAAAGACACTATTTTATCGCAAGGGAAAAATACGCCATTACTAGGTCAAAACCTTACTGGTAAAGTATTACAGACTTTTGCTATATAGTTTCTAACAGCTAAAAGCTTATTCAAAATATAAACAGGCAGATCATAATGATCTGCCTATTTTGTAAATACTCGATGGAAAATTGTATATAAATTATTTAAAAGACAACAAAAGATTTCGAGCGCATTAGAATAAAAAACTATCAGCAAATAGAAGTATTTGAATAATCAAAAGTTGCTGGTTACGACTTATAAGATTCGGGAGAATAACCAATGTCGATAAACCCTATAGAACTGCTTAAAGAAAAAGTATCATCAACAATATTAAACAACCAAGATGGATTCTTGGGCGACAAAACAAATGCTTTATCTAAATTTTATCCAATCTTACTTTCATTATTAGCTGCTAAACCTGATCTTATTGGACAATTGAAAAACAGTGTGGTTCCATCATTATCAGATCTTTTTTCTCATAATGACCAAATTAAAAATACTGTACTGACTCATTTAAGTGGTACTGCGCCATCTGCTGAGATTGAAAGTACACTTAATAGTGCAATCAAACCTAGTCTTAATACGATTTCTGATATCGCTGGAAGTGATCAACAAAGCATTGTGAACTATTTACGTCAGCATGCTGAAACGATTCGCTCATATTTGCCGGGGTGGGCAGTTGGGCTTTTGGCACCATTAGGTATTGGTGCTGGTTTATCATCAGTAACTTCATCAACAGCACCTCCACTTGCAGCAGCAACGGAAACGACTGGTAAATCTCGTGGTTTCTTACCAATTATTGCGCTTATTATCCTTGGGTTATTAATTGCGTGGTTATGGCGCTCTTGCCATCATAAAGAGGCGACACCTGTACCTGAAACTGCTCCTGCAAGTGGTGTAGCGGCCGCAGCTGCTGCACCTGCTACCTTAACTTTAAATACAGATGATAAAGGGGCTGTGAGTCAATGTCAGGCAGGCATTGGTGATCAGGGCTTCTTGGCAACTTTGCAAACCCAAGTTAAAAAAGTTCTTTCAGCGACTAAAGACTGTAACGTCGATACTAGCCAAACTTATGCTGCTGCATTTACCGATAAAGATGCATTAGCGGGTGTACTCGGCGCATTAAAAGGTGTTCCAAATGCGTCTTTAGAGTGGGTAGGCGACAAAATCACATTGAAAGCGGGTGATGCTGCAGCTTTAGAAGCTTTAACTGCAAAAGTAAAAGCACTCGTTCCTCATACTGAGGTTGTTTCAACTGCACCACAAACAGCTGAGCAATCTGTAAGTAATAGCTTAACTGCTTCACAAACTGCTTTAGGCTCAATTGACCCGAACAATGTAGATGTAAATGCTTTGGTTAAAGCGCTTAACCTACAAATTATTAACTTTGCGAGTGGTTCAAGTGAAATTCCTGCAGATAACAAAGCCATTCTTGACCAAGCTGCAACACTGTTAAATAAAGTGACTAGTGTGAAATTAAACGTAGGTGGCCACACTGACTCAACAGGTAATGCTGCTGCCAATAAAGCCCTTTCTCAACGCCGTGCACAAGCGGTCGTAGATTACTTGGTTTCTAAAGGAGTAGATGCATCTAAACTTGTTGCTGAAGGTCATGGTTCAGAAAACCCTGTTGCAGAAAACACAACTGAAGAAGGACGCTTTAAAAACCGTCGTATTGAGTTTTCAGTAGCTCAATAATCAATAGATTCATAAAAAAATCTGATTTTATTGAATTCTGATTTGAAAAAAGCTTCTCATTTTGAGAAGCTTTTTTTATAGAGATCAATATTGTTGGGTTGACATGAAAATCAGTTTGTTAGGAAGTGGCCGTGTTGCTTTTCATTTGGCAAAGGCACTTTTGGCTAAGGGACATAACATCGTACAAGTCTATGCACGTGATTTTGAGAAAACCCAAAAGTTTGCAGAGCAAATTCAAGCGAAAGCATGTCAGTCTCTTCAAGAGTTTCAACCAAGTGATTTAATTATTCTAGCTGTTTCAGACAGTGCTATTGCTGAACTTGCAACGCAGGCACACGAGTTATTTCCCGAAACGCTTATGGTTCATACTTCAGGTAGTACCAATATTGAAGTTATTAGTAATATTCATAAAAAAGCTGGAGTGTTTTACCCTTTGCAAACTTTCAGTCTTGAAAGAGACGTTGATTGGCAAGCCACACCATTATTTGTAGAGGCGACCAATAAAGATGATTTAGCAATAATCTCTGATTTAGCAAATAGCCTAAGTAATAGGGTATATCAATACACCTCAAAACAACGTTTAACTTTACATTTAGCGGCTGTGTTTGCCTGTAATTTTAGTAACTACTGTTTTGATATGGCTAAACAGATTGTGGATGCAGAACAAGTCGACTTTAGCTTGCTTTATCCATTAATTGTGGAAACAGCAAAAAAAGCCACTGAAAATGATCCGAAACAAATGCAAACTGGGCCTGCGGTAAGGGGAGACCAGAATATCTTGGCAATGCATCAGGGGTTATTAGCCCAAGCAGAACGGGATGATTTAAAACAGGTCTATCAACTTTTAAGTGATGGCATCGTGAAGCGCCATCACTCAGTTTAAAGCTTATTTAAAATTAAGGTTCGCCGTTATTTCCCCATTTCAAGAAACCCGCACGTTGATTTAAATGTTCAAAATATTGATCGACATGTTTAAGCGTTGGATGGTCAAAAGGAGTAGCCTTCCAACGTTGTACAGACAGACCAATTGGAATATCAGCTAGAGTAAACTCAGTACCTGCAACATAGGCTTGAGTTTTTGCAAGTTGTTGATCGAGAATCTGCATATGATGATTCCAGTTCTCAATACCTTGTTGTAATAAGTTTGGATCTTGATGATCTGGAGAATGTCTAAGTAGAGACATAATCGTATAAGTCCAGCTGTTATTTAGCTCGATCGCTTGCCAATCAATCCACTGGTCAACAAAGAATCTTTCTTTTGCTTGAGTCGGGTAAAGTTTATGCTCTTTATCGTAAGCATTGGCGAGATAACGGATAATACTGTTGGACTGCCAAAGGACTAAATCGCCATCTAAAACAACAGGAATTTGACCATTTGGGTTTAATTGCAAATATTCAGCTGATTGAGCAGAACGAAAGCCTCGACCCCAATCTTCTCTTTCATATTCAAGATTTAATTCTTCACACAGCCATAAGACTTTGCGAACGTTAATTGAGTTATCGCGTCCTAAAATTTTTAACATATTGTTTTCTGACTTTTCGTGAATTTCAGTAAATTGAATGTAATACAGATTCTTTGGTTTTTTAAGATTTAATAATAAAAAAGATACCAGAACAAATACTAGCTATAAGAGCATAATTTTTTTGATATTTATTATTCTTTTGTGGTGAAAATATACAGACAGTTTTGTATAGTAAGTGTTAAAATAATGTATTGAAAATGAAAATATAAATTCTGAATGTTTCTTAATTTTACAATTGATGATCAATACAAGATCATAGGGGAAGGCGTAATCCAAGTAGGTTGGTTTCTGGTAGATGATAAGTCTGCATTACTTTATGAACCACCTTATCGAATGCGTTCAAAATCTGAAACCAAGCATGCGAAGTCAGCGAGTCGTTGTCCTGCAGTATTACAACTTGAAAGTCGCTACTTCGTGGTGAATTGTCCTTTTGATTTTCATTTAAGATTCACCCGAGATGCAAACGGAAAACCGACTTTAGTTAATGTATTAGGCGACCAGTCACCTGTTCGAGCCAATAAATTACGTGAGTTGCTAACGTTGGTAAATGAAAATGAATGGCGTACACCCCAAGTGCCGATTCTTCAACTTAAATTACCTTACTGTTTTATAGCTGATGAAGTTGTGTATTTAACGCAACTCGATGCGTTTGGACATTACCGTAAAAATCCCTTACCTGGAACTATTTTTGGTGGACGTTTCCCAATTCATATTTGGCCCAGACCATTAATGTGGGCGTTTGAATGGCACGACACATCAAAGGATTTAATATTAAAACGTGGTGACCCTTTATTTTACTGCCAGTTTGATGGTTTTGATCCATCACGAACGGTTAAGTTAATTCAAGCAGAAAAAACTCCTGAGCTTATGCATTATATTGAACAAATATCTGGTGTTGTAAATTATATGAATCAGACATTTAGTTTGTTTAATGAAGTAGAGAGAATAAGGCCAAATAAATTACTCGAGAGTGGAAAATTATAAGTAAAATCAATTTTTTTATAATATTTTGTTGATGTATTAAATCCCAACTAAAGTTGGGGATATTTTTTAATAAATAGATTTTATGCTAATTAATAGAGCTTTTAATTATAAGATGAATTTTAATTTTCTTTTAATATCTATTTTAAGTTTTAGTATTTAATTAGCAAAAATCAGAAACCTTATTAAAAATCTTAAATCGAATTAATGATTAAACAGGGGAAATCATATGAGTACAATCCAAAATTTAACAACTAAGCAAATTAAAGAGTATCAAGACCTAATACTAGCACAAGGTATTAATGCTGTTCCTGGTGTTTATAATGTACTAAATAATATCGGCTTTGGTTATGCTGGTTGGGCATTTGGTGTATCAACCGGGAATACTATAACAGGTACAGGAGCATTGGATTTTATGCAGGAGACAGCTCATCGCTTGGGGACAACGATTAGCGCTGAAACCGTTGAAAAAATTCGAGTTGGGATGCTTAATGGTTATTTAAATGCTTTACTGGAAAAGGCAATTAATAATGGAGGTTTTGTTAATGAAGAAATAGATTTTCCAAAAATACGAGAATTTCATATGCAGGTTTTTAATGCTAATGGTTTAAACATTAATTATTGGACATTAGAAACACCCATGAAAATTATTATGGAAAACTTTGGTATTGATGTTGTTAACCAAAAGTGGAAGGAAATAACAGAAACTGAAGGCAAAGCTCCAGCTGGATTATTGAGTAGTTCGGTACTAGTAGATTGGGTTACAGAGGCTAGCCATGGAACAATTAATTTAGATAAAAACGATAATTTAATTACTCGTTCTGAGTTATTGATTCATCCAGAATCGCGATTAAAAATTGAGCAAACTAAAGATGTATCAGATTATTCGAATGATGCAGAAGAATGGCTGGCTAGACTATCCTTAGGGGGTTTTGGTTCTGTAGGGCATTATTTTTTAAATAATTTTTTTGGTGAGGATAACTATTGGGCTGTTGGTGATCAAGATAAGATTGATCAAAACGATATATTATCAGTTGAGTCTGGTACAGATGTCTCCTATGTCTATGGCTTGGGGGGAAATGATAGAATATATGGTTTAGAGACAAATTCTAATTTCATTGGATTATACCATTCATCTTATAGTACAAAAGATCGTTTCTATGGTGGGACAGGAAATGATGAACTTTATGGTGGTAGTAATCGAGATCAACTTTATGGTGGACTTGATAATGATCATTTATACGGTGGAAAGGATAATGATCACTTAGAGGGCGGAGAAGGAGATGATATTTTAGATGGCGGAGAAGGAGATGATATTTTAGTTGATGAGAAAGGTGATGATACTTATATTTTTGATGGAAAATATGGATACGATACCATCTATGATTTAGATGGTAATGGTCAAATAAAAATAGATGGTGTGGCTATATCTGTTGGTGAAAAAATTAATAATAAACTTTGGAAAAGTGCTGATGGACAATACACGATAGCGTTAGTCGATGATTTCGATGGTGTAACGACAACACAAAAAATAGTAATTAGTAAAGAAAATGATAATAAAAGTATTACTGTAAAATACTTTAATAATGGTGAGTTAGGCCTCAATTTTGGTGATTTAGAGAATAATAGTACTCCACCATCTGATACCTCGATTTATGCCTTTGGAACAGACGGTAATAATATTATTTTTGGTGAACGTTATGTGGCAAGTTTTGCAGGAAATGACTTTATTCATTCTACTAATGAAAATGCTGTCATTATTGCCGGTGATGGTAATGACTTAATTTCTACAGGCCAAGGGGATGATGTTATTTATGCTGGAGTAACTACATCAGAACAAGATAATAATATTATATTTTCTGGAATTGGTAGAGATCAGGTTTATGGAGGTGCTGGTAATGATATTATTATGACCTCAAATAGATTGGATGCAGTAAAAGAACCCTTATTAAATCAAATTGGAAATGCAAATAGTGGGGCCACAGAGTTAAATAAAGAATATAATATTTTAAACTTTAATTTTGAACTGGATTTAGATAAGAATAATAAATTTTCATATTATATATATAATAATTTAGGGAAATCTACAGAGCAGATTCTTCCTTTTTTCGATATTTATTATACAGGCCAATATGGTAAATACTATCTTTATAACTTTATAGAAGCTTTAAATTATGGTCATGGTTACGCAGGAAGTGATATTGCTTATGGCGGTCTAGGAAATGACATTATTTTGGGTTCATCTGATAAAGACTTTCTATATGGTGGAGAAGGAGATGATGCTATTTATGGATTGGATGGCAGTGATTATCTATATGGTGGTGATAATAACGATACCCTATATAGTGGGGATGGAAGTGATGAACTAATAGGTGGTAGTGGAAATGATGAGCTTGTTGGTGGGCTTGAGCGAGATACCCTATATGGTGGTGAAGGCGACGATATTATCGAAGCCGATTTAAAAGATTTGGAAGGTAAGTTTGCTCCACCAATTGAATCTGAAAATTATAATCGTTTCGGTGATGATTTAGTTTATGGCGGTGCAGGAAACGATAAGATCTTAGGAAACTTAGGTAATGATGAAATTTATGGGGATGATGGCGATGATGAAATTTTGGGAGATCACCTGACATTAGAAGGGAAATATCATGGCGATGATAGATTATTTGGAGGTAATGGTGATGACAAAATATGGGGGAATGGTGGAAAAGATATAATTGAGGGTGGAAGCGGAAACGATCATATTTCAGGAGATTATGTTTCATTAGATGGTGTATACCATAGCGAAGATACTTTATATGGTGGAGATGGTAACGATACGATTTTGGGGCAAGGTAACGCAGATTTCATTTTTGGAGGCGATGGTGATGATTTAATTACAGGAGATGATTCGGATTTAGATGGACAATATCATGGAAATGATGAGATTCATGGGGATGATGGTAATGATGAGATTAATGGAGATGGTGGAGATGATGAAATCTATGGGGATAAGGGAAATGATAGGGTTTCTGGGGATAATTCAGCTCTAGATTCTCAATATCATGGTAATGATAAAATCTACGGTGGTTTAGGAGATGATCTGTTATGGGGGGATGGAGGTTCTGACATTATTTATGGGGGAGTTGGTAGCGACTATATAGAAGGAGATAATACTCAGTTAGATGGACAATATCACGGTGATGATACGCTTTATGGAGATGCTGGTAATGATAATATCCATGGTGATGGTGGTTCGGATATTTTATATGGAGGTGATGGAGATGATCACCTTGTAGGTGATGTAACTGATGATCGTACTTCCGATGGTAATGATCAACTTTATGGTGGAAGTGGAAAAGATATTTTATTGGGTTTTGATGGTAATGATATTTTAGATGGAGGAGCGGGAGATGATATTATTTATGGTGGAAAAGGCAATGATACTTTTATAAGTAATGAAGGGAATGATCAATTAGCTGGGGGCGAGGGAAATGATACATACCATATTCAAGTAAGAGATTCGGAAATTAATATTTTAGATAGTTCTGGAGAAAACCACTTTTATTTAGAAGGAAATTTTAATCTTTCAAATATAAATATCTATCATTATAATAATGCAGTTAGTCTTATTAGTCCAACAATAAGTCAAGATCCTGATGCTGTTTTACCCCAGTTTAAATTAACTTTTTTTGATGATAGTGAAACTCAACCAACAATTGATGGGGGAATTGTCACAGATGAATATGGAAACAACGTTACGGGTGGTTATAATCAATATCTTCATTTTAATCGTAATGAATATAATATAAATACAAATTTAAATAATACAATTCAGAATGATTATGTTATTCATCTTGATACCTATTTAAAAGAACGTGAAGGATTAAGTTATAAAATTTTGAATACCTCTTGGCATGGAATCCAAGGGTTATATCTAATTTTCACTAATAGTTATATTAAAGATGATAATTTAATTTATGAAAATTCCGATTTAAGTGACATTGTTGATATTCAACAGATTAGAAATAATGTTGTTTCGTATGGGCAATATCAGGCCAATGAATATCACTTGTTAGGAGGAAATGATCAAACAACAGGCTCTGAGAGTGAAGATATTGTTTATGGTGGAATTGGCGATGACACTATCAAAGGTCTTGGTGGTTCAGATCAGCTCTTTGGCGATGAAGGGGATGATAGGTTAGAGGGGAATACTGGCAATGACTTTATTAGTGGGGGCACTGGTAATGATCAACTCTTTGGTGGTGAAGGTGATGATCAGTTAGAAGGTGGTGAAGGTGATGATCAGTTAGAAGGTGGTGATGGAAATGACATTATTGAAGGTGGTGATGGAAATGACATCATTAAAGGTGGAAATGGTAATGATATCATTAAAGGGGGCATTGGCAATGATCAACTTTTCGGTGGTGTTGGTGAAGATCATTTAGAAGGTGGGGAGGATGATGACTATTTAGAAGCTGGCGACGGAAATGACATTATCGAGGGCGGCACTGGCAATGATCAACTTTTTGGAGATATTGGTAGAGACGTGCTTTACGGTGGAGATGGTGATGATAAATTATACGGTGGAGATGATAATGATATTTTAAGTGGAGGAAAAGGTAATAATATTTTAGAAGGAGGAAATGGGGAAGATATTTATTTGTTTGATATATTTAGTCAACAGAATACTATCTATGATGGGGATGATAGTATATTAAAGTTTAATGGAATAACTTCAAAAGATGTAATAATTGAAGTGGTGAAAGATGATTTAAATATTCATTATAATGAAAGTTCATTAGTTACAATTTCTAATTTTATATTGAAAGGGAATATCAAGGAAATTCAGTTTGATGACTTGACTCTAACAAAAGATAAGTTGAATGAGTCAATAACAATAACAAAACTAGGAGATGGTGGTGATAATTACTTGGGTGGCTCTGCTGAGTTTAATAATATCATGTATGGTGGTGATGGTAATGATAATTTATCTGGTGGAAAATTATTAAATTATCTTTATGGTGGAAGTGGTAATGATTCATTCCAAGTAAATTATTCATACTCTCAATCAGAATTTAATTTATTTGGTGGGTTGGGTTATGATTCATACAATTTAAATTTAGGTACAAAAACTTGGATTGAGGATGAAGACTATCTTGGGGTTGTAAATGTTGATTCACAAATCTATTTTACATTAGTAGGTAATGTTTTTATTCGCTCACCAAATAGCAGTTCTGCTGAATTAATATCTCAAAATAATGGACATACAGAATATAAATACACATTGAATAATAGGCCGTTACTTCAAGCAACTTATGATTATCATTCTAAAACATTTACTCTCATGAAGGATGATTTGTTTGTTTTTGGGTTAAAAAATATAAACGCAGCTAGTGATTTAAGTTTATATAAAAATATGAATATTAGAATCGATGGTGAGGATGTTTATCATACTAATGCTACTTATAGTCATTATCTAGCTACTGAATTTAAACTAACAGATTTTATTTCATCTATTGGCGATGTGAAATCTATTTATGATGATAGCGATAATGTAATTGATGGTTTTGGAAATTTAAATAATTTAATTTATGCAGGAAATGGCAAAAATATTATTTTAACTCAAAGTGGGAATGATACCATTTATTCAGGAAGTGGAGCAGACACTATAGATGTTGGTAGTGGAAATAATAAAGTTGAAAGTGGTGATGGTGATGACCAAATAACTATAGGTCAAGGGAAGAATTATATAATAGCAGGCGCTGGAAATGATATTATTCTAGGTGGAAAAGGTGAAGTATATGGGGGTGAAGGCAATGATTATATATCTATAGAAAGTGGTGATGTTTATGGCGGTAATGGTGATGATACTCTTGTTGCTGGAAAATTAGGTAATTATTTAGATGGTGGGGATGGAGCAGATCATCTGATAGGAGGGTCAGGTGATGATATCTTTATTGTGGATGAACAAGATACTTATGAAGAAAATGATCAAAATGGTGGTTACGATACAATTTATATTGCTAAAAATTTTGATCTTGCATTAAATAATTTTGAGGCTGTTACATTATTAGGTAACCAGAATATTAATGCCTATGGAGATGAATTTGATAATAAATTAATTGGCAATAATGGCAATAACTATATTGACGGTCGTGCAGGTAGTGACTATATGCAAGGAGGTATAGGTAATGACTATTATGTTGTTGATACAACCGAAACCATTGAAACTGATGATAATGGTGTTACTTACATTATAGATGGAGACCAGATTGTTGAAGATATTGATGGTGGTATAGATACTCTTGAACGTTGGGAAGATGCACGCTTTATTAGTCAAGATGAAAATGGAAATCCAGTTTTAACAGATAGTTATAAAATATTAGAAAATAACATCGAAAATCTTATTTTAAAAGGTAATGCTAAAACAGGATTTGGTAATGATCTTGATAATATCATTGTTGGAAATGAGCAAGATAATTATATTGATGGTTTAGCCGGAAATGATACTTATATTTTTAGCCGAGGTGGTGGTACGGATACCTACAGCTTTGAAGATAATGTTGATGCTGTAAATATATTAAAAATTCAAGGTTATTCAGCTAATGATGTATCTGCTCAAAAATATGGCGATAGCGTATATCTTAGTTTTAAAGGTACAAATGATCATATTTGGCTTTCTAATTATTATATTGCAGATACCGAAAATACCACCTATAAGATGGATCAGATTAATTTTGATTCTGGAGTGATTTGGGGTGTTGATGATATTAACACATTAGTTAATAGAGCCTTAACAAACCATGCACCAACTGTTAATGCAGCTATACCATTAATTACAAGTAATCAGGGAACTGAATTTAGCTATAAATTTGCTAATAATATTATTGTTGATCAGGATAGCTGGGATTCTTTGAGTTATAAAATTACTTTAACGACTAAAGATAGTAGTGGACAATACCAATCTATTCCATCATGGTTAAGTTTTGATACTGCAACACAAACTTTATCTGGTACTCCTCCTACTAATGTGACTGGCAACTTATCGTTCTTTTATTGGGGAACAGATATGTATGGTTATAGTACCGCCACCTCATTTAATTTAAAAGTTAGTCTACCGAACCAAGCTCCAACATTGTTAAATGCAATTGCAGATCAAAGCGTGACGGATGCTAAAGCATTTAGCTATACCGTTCCTGCAACAACATTCAAAGACCCTGATGGTGATACATTAACGTATTCGGCTACCTTAGAAGATGGCTCTCCATTACCATCTTGGCTTAGTTTCAACCCAACTACAAGAGTGTTGAGTGGCACTTCACCTGATAACACAATGCCGCTAAATATTAAAATTACAGTCAAAGATATTGCTAACCAATCAGTTTCTGATGTGTTTAAGCTAACATTTGTTGTTCAAAATCAAACAATAAATGGAACAAGCAATGCTGATACGTTATATGGAGCTTCAGGAAATGACACCCTAACAGGACAAGCAGGTAATGATATTCTCTATGGGCAGGCAGGTAATGATACTTTAAATGGTGGTACTGGTAACGACACAATGTACGGTGGAAAAGGTGATGACACTTATATTGTGGATAGTACTGCTGATGTTATTAGTGAAAGTGTGAATGAAGGAACTGATACTGTCCAAAGTAGTGTTACTTACACATTAGTAAATAATGTGGAAAATTTAACCTTAACAGGCACTACAGCAATTAATGGTACAGGTAATGCACTCAATAATGTGATTGTTGGTAATAGTGCAATTAATACTTTAACTGGTGGCGCAGGTGATGATTATCTGGATGGAGGAGTTGGTGCAGATAAATTATTAGGTGGAACAGGTAATGACTCTTACGTTATTGACAATACAGGTGACATTGTCACGGAAAATACCGGTGAAGGGATAGATACTGTTCTTAGTTCAATTACTTATACTCTCGGTAATAATCTTGAAAATCTAACATTGACTGGATCAACAGCAATTAATGGTACAGGTAATGCGCTCAATAATGTACTTGTTGGTAATAGTGCAATTAATACTTTAACTGGTGGTGCAGGTGATGATTATCTGGATGGAGGAGCAGGAGCTGATAAGTTACTTGGTGGTTTAGGTAATGATACTTATGTAATTGATAACTCTGGCGATACTGTTACAGAAAATGCTAGTGAAGGTATAGATACGGTTCTGAGCTCTATTACTTATATATTAGGCAGTAATTTAGAAAATTTAACTTTAAGTGGTTCAACAGCCATTAATGCAACAGGTAATACATTAAATAATACTCTTACAGGTAATAGTGGAATAAATGCTTTAAATGGTGGAGCTGGTAATGACATTCTGGATGGACAAGGTGGAAATGATCAACTTACCGGTGGAACTGGGGCTGATACCGCACTATATCAATTATTAGTTCAATCTGATGCTCTGGGTGGAAATGGTACAGATGTCTGGTCTGATTTCACTATTGGTAATACCTCATCAAATACAAATGCAGATAAAATTGATATTGGTGATCTGTTAATTGGTTATTCTGGTACTTATAGCTTTACTAGTTTGGAACCATTTATAAAAACTGTTGTGAGTGGTTCAAATACACAGTTATATATTGATAGGGATGGTGCAGGAACGACGTATAGTAGTTCATTGTTGTTAACATTGAATAATACAAACGTTAATTTAAATGATCTAATCAATAACCAGCAAGTTATTATTTAAAAATTAGGGCGATGAGACCAAAATTATTTTTGGTCTTTATCTTAAGTTATTAATTTATTTAAAAGATTAAAAAAGGCATTAAATACTAATATTTAATGCCTTTATTTTTTTGTCTTTAGTAGTTAAATTTTACTTAATCTTTTTAAAGATAAAGTCATTAATCTTATGACCTGACTCAATACCACGGCGCTCAAACTTAGTCACAGGGCGCCATTCTGGTCGAGGGTAACTGTTGCCTTTACCAGCTAAATTTTCAAGATCTGGACGATTGTCTAGTACATCAAGCATCCATTCTGCATATGGTTCCCAGTCTGTTGCTGCGTGGAATGTACCACCAAGCTCAAGTTTCTGTTCAACCAGTTGCATACGCTCATGAATAACAAAACGGCGTTTGAAATGACGTTTCTTTTGCCAAGGGTCTGGGAAGTAAAGTTGTACACAGTTGATACTGTTGTCAGGCATTTCACGTAAAACTTGAATCGCGTCTGCATCGAGTACACGTAAGTTTTTAAGTTCCGCTATACCTGCTTCATATAAACATTGAGCAATACCAGGTACGTGTACTTCAATACCTACATAGTTGCGTTCAGGGTTGGCTTTTGCCATAAGCACTAATGAACGACCCATACCAAAACCGATTTCAACAGTTAAAGGACGTTCTGGATGTTCGAAGTGCTGACGTAAGTCACCAACGGGGTATTCCAAAATTAAATCGCGATGTTGTTCTAATGCCGTGCGTTGAGACGTATTAAGTGGTGCTGAACGACGCATAAACGTCACAATTTCACGGTGTTCAGGCAAATTGTCTAAGTCTGCAATTTGCGTTTCTAACTGATCGATCGACATAACCTTGGCAATATTGAAATTCAAATGCGGTATTTTAAGTCTTCAGGTGGTCAAGTCAAATATTTCGGTGTTTTTCTTCATGTAGATGTCATGATCAATATTTAATCTAAGAAGCTAATTAAAACTCACATGAACAATTTTACTCATGAAAACTTTTCAGTTAAGAACACTTTCGGTTTTTTTAAGTGCATTTGGTGCATTTTCATATAGCTCAGTTGCTCAAGCACAGCTTATGTTTAGCCAGTATGTTGATGGCAGCAGTAATAAAAAAGGGTTAGAGATTTATAACCCAGATGGAACTACTGTTAACTTAGCAGACTATGAAATTCAACAGTTTAATAATGGTGGTACTGCAAAAACGGTGACTTTCCGTTTACAGGGTACACTTGCGAGTAAGCAGAAGTTTTTAGTGGGCCGCTCAGAGCTGCAAACTGAACTTGGCAATAAAGTAAATCAAGTAGCTGCCTTGTCTTTTAATGGTGATGATGCAGTTGTACTCGTTTATAAAGGCACACCTGTCGATCGTTTTGGACGTATTGGTGAGCGACCTGAGGCAGGTTGGGGAACGGCTGTTTCAAGTTTGGGAAATAGTTTTAAACGTATTGAAACTGAAAATCCAGCTTTAAGTATTGACCCAACCGCAGCATTTGATTTGGACCACTCATGGACAGCATGGGCAAACCGAAATGATTTTTCAAATCTATCGGGTTCTACTACTCAGCCGCCGGTGCAAACGGTGAGTTGTTCGAGCTCAGATACACCCATTGCCGATTTAGCAACGTCAACACAAAACCAGACTTATACAGTGCGTGGCGTGATTACTGCTGACTACCGTTATGCCAATGGTTTCTCAGGCTTTTATATTCAAACACCTGACACCAAAGCACGTGCGAATGTAAGTAATGCCATTTTTGTTTATATTCCAAATAGCAGCACGGTAAAAGGTGGCCAAGTTGGTGATGAGGTTATTTTAAGAGGTCGTTTAACAAGCTATCAAAACCAGCTACAAATTGATCAATTACAGCAGGATATTCAAAGCTGTAATAGCAATATGGCAAATCAGGTTCAGCCGATTAGCCTTGAACTCCCGTTTGCTAGTTTAACGGGCGGCTCAATTAATTCACCGCAGCGTTATCAAGGTATGTTGGTTAAACTACCTCAGACTTTAACGGTGAGTGAGAACTATAATTATGGTCGCTATGGTGAACTCTCATTAAGCTTAGGTCGCTTATACATTCCAACCAATTTATATCCTGCCTTGTCGCCAGAAGCGAAAGCTTTAGCTCAGAAAAATTTATTATCAAAAATCATTTTTGATGATGGGTATAACAACCAAAACCGTACTCCGTGGTTACCGACAACTTTTAGTGCTGCCAATACATTACGTTCAGGTTATCAGCTTAAAAATGTTGAAGGGATTTTAGAGTATCGTTTTAATGGCTGGCGCGTACAGCCAGTACTTGGACGTACGCAACCAGAAGTAGTTACTCAAACCAATCCACGTCAGGGTGTCATCACAAAAAATGCCAATCATATTCGTGTAGCTTCATTTAACGTTTTGAACTATGACAATGGTGCAACAGGCTTCCCAACAGAACGTGGTGCAAACACACAAGCAGAGTTTGATAAACAGCACCGTAAAATTGTGAGTGCATTAAAAGCGATTGATGCTGACGTATACGGTTTGATGGAAATTGCAAACAATGGTTATGGTCCAAACAGCGCAATTGCTCATTTAACAAGTGCATTAGGTCCAGACTGGAAATATGTTGTTCCTGAAAATTTAGACCGTTTAGGTGGTGATGTTATTGCTGTTGCGATTGTTTATAACAGTAAGCGTGTGAAGCCTTTAAATAAAGCTGTTGTGCTTGATTTGGGCGATAAAAATCGAACGACCTTAGCACAAACTTTCCAAGCTGTTCGTGGCAATAAAACGTTTACCGTTATTCCAAACCATTTGAAGTCAAAAGGCTGTACTGGAGTTGATGTTAACTCTACGGATGCGGACCAAAAAGATGGTCAAGGTTGTTGGAACCCAACCCGTGTAAAAGCAGTTGATCAAATCGTGCAGTGGCTCGCGAAAAATCCGACACAAGTTCCTAAGCAAAATGCTTTGCTGGTAGGGGATATGAATAGCTATGCAAAAGAAGAACCTATTTTAGCCTTTGAAAAAGCCAATTATAAAGTCTTACTCAATGACGCTAAGGTTGGGCAAGGCGCTCAGGCATATAGCTATGTGTATGGTGTTGCGAGTGATGCCAACGGTAATGGCGGCGCGGGTAACTTAGATCATGCAATTGCCGATGCAGATTTATATCCAAAAGTAGTTCGTACGTTTGCTTGGCATATCAATGCAGATGAGCCAACGGTTCTAGATTACAACGAAGAATATAAAACTGATGAGCAAAAGGCTCTGTTTTATGGTGAAGATGCCTATCGTTCTTCGGACCACGACCCTGTCATTGTCGATCTAGATTTAAATGGTAAAGATTCAAGTCATCCTGATAATGGCAACAAAAATCCTATTTTGGATTTCTTAAACCAATTAGTGGAATGGTTTAGCCAACTTTTTAAACGTAATTAACGGTAAAAAATGCGTGATGGGAATGTGTTTTATCATATTTTAAACAATCGTCACGCAAGACAACTTGCAAGGTCCAACTTTTTCAAGAATATTAGATAGTGTAAGTAATTTATAAATTTACGCTTTTTTACAATTAAGGAATTGTACAAACCTTGCAGGTTTTTTAGAAGCAATTTAAAACGTTAATGTAAGATAAGAAGGATCAGATATGAAATTATATTATTCGCCAGGCGCATGTTCTTTAGCTGCACATATTATTTTAAATGAAATTAATGTTGATTTTGATTTAGAACGAGTAAATTTAAAAACACATAAAACAGAAAAAGGTGCAGATTATTACGAAATTAACCCGAAGGGCTATGTACCAGCTTTAGAAATTAACCCAGGTTTGATTTTGACTGAAAACGTGGCGATTTTACCGTTCCTTGCTCAGCATGATCCTAAACAAGATTTGATTCCTCCTTCAGGCTTAGGCCGTGCGAAAGTGTTGGAATGGTTGGGTTATTTGAACTCTGAACTACATGATGCTTATGCGGTATTTTTTGGGGCGCCGTTAACAAATGATGAAAAGACCAAAGCTTATGCTGAAATCGACCGTCTTTTAAAATATATCGATAATTATTTGGCTGAGTCGGATTATGACTATTTAGTAAATGATAATTTTGGTCCAGCTGATGCATATTTATTTGTTTTAACAAATTGGTCAAATTCAATTGAGCATGATTTAACGCCGTATAAACATATTATTGCATTACGTAATAAAGTTGCTGAGCGCCAATCTGTACAAATTGCGATGCGTGATGAAGGTTTAATTTCATAAACGATTTTAAACCTATTAAAAAAGGCCCTAATTAATAGGGCCTTTTTTATGTTGAATATAACTTAGTGTTGAGCTTTTTCTTTTACATCAGCAGCTGCATGTTCAACAGCTTGAGCTGTGTCAGCAGTTGCTTTACGCGCAGTCGCTTCAGTTTGTGCAGCAGCATTTGCAGTTTTATCGGCAGCGTGGTCAGCAGCAGCATCAATTTTAGCTGTAGCATTGTCTGTAGCAGTTGCAATATCGCTCGCAGCTTTGTCACCCGCAGATTTAATATCAGCGGTTGCTTGTTTAGCAGCATTTTCTAAATGTTCACCTGTAGTCGCGCCAGTTTCTGGAGCTTTATCTTTATTACAACCAACAAGGGCAACAGTCGCAGCAAGACCTAAAGCAACAAGTAATTTATTCATTGTGTTTTTCCTTCTAATTCATGGCATCCAAAATTATGGATGTCTAAAATATAAACATAAAGTAACTGATTAATAAAGATCAAAAATTGTTAAAAAGTTGTAACTTCAATATTAAAAAAGCCTAGCATTTTGCAATGCTAGGCTTTCGTTCAAGAAGAAGGAGCTAACCAGTTTTACTGCCCAGAACGAATGATGTAATCAAACGCAGAGAGTGATGCTTTAGCACCTTCACCAGTAGCAATAATGATTTGCTTGTAAGGCACAGTGGTACAGTCACCCGCAGCAAATACACCTTGAACATTGGTTTCGTTGCGGTCATTGACAATGATCTCTCCACGGTTGGTTAACTCAACTTCACTGTCTTTTAAGAAGTCAGTGTTTGGTAGTAAACCAATCTGTACAAAGATCCCTGCAAGCTCTACCACATGCTCTTCATCAGTGGCACGGTCTTTATATTTAAGACCAGTCACTTGTGAGCCATCACCTAACACTTCTGTGCTTAACGCATTCATAATTACAGTGGTGTTTGGCAAGCTATGTAATTTGTTTTGCAAAACTTGGTCAGCACGAAGTTTTGTATCGAACTCAACCAAAGTCACATGCTCAACAATCCCTGCAAGGTCAATTGCAGCTTCAACACCTGAGTTACCGCCACCAATCACGGCAACACGTTTGCCTTTGAACAATGGACCATCACAGTGTGGGCAGTACGCGACACCACGGGTACGGTATTCTTGCTCACCCGGTACATTCATTTCTCTCCAACGTGCACCTGTTGAAAGGATCACAGTTTTCGATTCAAGTTTTGCACCGTTTTCAAGTTCAACTTCAACCAAGCCATTTGCTGTTTGGTTTGCACCTGTGATTTTGCTAACACGTTGCAAGTTCATGATATCAACATCATATTCACGAACGTGTGCTTCCATTTCGGCAGCAAACTTAGGACCTTGGGTCTTTTGCACAGATGTGAAGTTTTCAATGTCCATGGTGTCCATCACCTGACCACCGAAGCGTTCAGCTACGATACCTGTGTTAATGCCTTTACGTGCTGCATAGATTGCAGCTGTTGCACCTGCAGGTCCACCACCAATCACCAATACATCAAAAGCATCTTTGGCATTGAGTGCTGCTGCATCTTTTTCAGCAGAGTTAGTGTCGAGTTTCGCCACAATCTCTTCAAGCGTCATACGACCTTGACCAATGTGTTCATTGTCTTGGAACACCATTGGTACAGCCATAATTTTGCGTTGTTCCACTTCGTCTTGGAAGAAAGAACCATCAATCATGGTTGCTGTGGTGTTCGGGTTATAAATCGCGATCAGGTTAAGCGCCTGTACCACATCCGGACAGTTATGACAGCTTAAAGAGACGAACACATCAAAGTTGGCTTTGAGGTTTAGGCCTTTAATCTGGTTGAGCACTTCATCAGAAACTTTTGGTGCATAGCCAGACACTTGTAACAGTGCCAAGATCAAAGATGTAAACTCATGACCCATAGGTAAGCCAGCAAAGAACACACGAGGTTGTTCACCTGCCTTAGCCACACCAAAGCTTGGACGACGTGTATTGTTACCATCAAAACGGGCAGTCACCTTGTCAGAAAGCTCAGCGATTTCTGTCACTAGTTCTTTAATTTGAGCCGCTTTATCTGATTCATCTAAAGCAGCAACTAATTCGATTGGACTTTCTAAACGTTCTAAGTAAGCTTTTAATTGAGTTTTAATGTTTTGATCTAACATCTGTTTTTACTCCAATGCATCCAAATTCTTTCAATAGATGCATAGTACGTTAAAACAATAAATAGGTAAAACAGTATGTTTTTATATATTTGATCGCTTTTTTGAATTGTTAAATCTATTCATAAATAAGATCAATAATTTATCTCTAAATGCTCTTTATTACTCTTTTTTATCTTTTAAAGTGAAAGTATTTAAAAATTTATATATGTTATATGGCTGTAAAGATTTTATGTCATAACATTAAAAGGTACTTTCATGTCATTGCAACGCGGCATTTATCAGCATTATAAAGGTAATCTCTATCAAGTTTTTTCTGTGGCAAAACACAGTGAGACTGAAGAAGAGTTAGTCGTTTATCAGTGTCTTTATGGTGATTATTCAACTTGGGTACGTCCGCTAGATATGTTTACTGAAACGGTGCAAATGGCTGACGGAAGTATCGTGCCGCGTTTCAAGTTAATTCAAAGCACTTAACTCAAACGACCTTCATATAAAATAACGATTTAAAAGGGTGAATATATGCCAAATACTTTTTTCTTACAAAGAGTTGCCGATTTATATGACACCTTTAAACAGCATGATTCACAGCAATCTGATCGTTTACAACGATACCGTAATATAGAAGTAGAATCTGCAAAATTAATTTCGCAATTTATTCGCATGCAACAAGCCAAGGCTATATTAGAAATTGGTACTTCGACAGGGTATTCAACTTTATGGCTAGCTGAAGCCGCTCAGGCCACTGGTGGGCAGGTGACTACGCTTGAAATTGATGCAAAGCGAAGTGCTGAGGCGAAACGCCATGTTGCTGAATTAGAACTCAGTGAAATTGTTCAATTTTGGGTTGGAGATGCAGCCGATTATTTAAAAGAAGCAAACGAAGTTTATGATTTTATTTTGTTAGATGCTGAACGTGACGTATATGAAAGTTATTGGCCAGATTTAAAACGTTTAATTAAGCCTAAAGGTGGAGTTTTAGTGGTTGATAATGTGATTTCTCATGCAGCAGAAGTAAATTCTTTTTTATCTTTAATTAAAAAGGATGCAGATTTCATGAGCAGTATTGTGCCTGTGGGCGCAGGTTTATGTTTAGTAGTCACAAAATAATTTTACTGAAATCGTTTTATATTCCAGTTGGGCCTGTTTTGAACAGGCCTTTTTTATATTTGTTATGAGGCAATCACCAAAGAGAGTCGTGTAAAGTGCAAATTAAATTCTAAATATTTATGTACAAAAGCGGCTTTATCCGTTGAACGTAATAAATTGTCATAAACAAATTCCGGAACAGGATGATATAGTTCTCCCGAACCATCGCTATAAAATATTTTTAAATGACGCGATGTCGCATTGTATTTCCATGAAGTGACGACCGCTGTATTTACCATAAATGTACCCCTTTATTTCACATCAAACTTACTCAAAAATTAACCAGTTGTTTATTTGACATTACTCAATGTTGAGGTCGCGGGGAAGGGCATAATTGTAAAAGTATCAGTAGAAAATGTTATGTGCTTATTCAAAACAAAAGAACCACCCGATAAAGGGTGGTTCTTTGAGTTTTTAAAATCTAAGAGAGATTAGATTTTACCAACTAGGTCGATAGATGGAGCAAGAGTTGCTTCGCCTTCTTTCCATTTAGCTGGGCAAACTTCACCTGGGTGAGCGTGTACGTATTGAGCAGCTTTTACTTTACGAAGAAGTTCAGATGCGTCACGGCCGATACCACCAGCGTTAAGTTCAACGATTTGGATTTTACCTTCTGGATCGATAACGAAAGTACCACGGTCAGCTAAACCTTCAGATTCAATAAGAACGTCGAAGTTTTTAGAAAGAGTCCAAGTTGGGTCACCAACTAATGGGTATTGGATTTTTTTGATTTCTTCAGAAGTGTCGTGCCAAGCTTTGTGAGTGAAGTGTGTATCAGTAGATACAGCGTAAATTTCAACACCAAGTTTTTGGAATTCAGCGTAGTTGTCAGCTAAGTCACCAAGTTCAGTTGGACAAACGAAAGTGAAATCAGCTGGATAGAAGAATACAACAGACCATTTACCTTTAAGGTTAGTTTCGTTAACTTCAACAAATTGGCCGTTGTGGTAAGCAGTTGCTTGGAAAGGTTTAACTTCAGTATTAATCAAGCTCATCATTGTCTCCATGATTGAGGTTTATATTTAAACTTGTTTACGAGATGTAGAATAAATAAAAATTCTTTATTGGGGAAATAGTATTTTTACATGACTAAAATCGGAAAATTGAATAAGTGATAAATTTACGATTTTTAAGTCCCCAAACACTGTATTCGATTTGACTGCAAAAACATGTAAATCAAATGACAGTTATCGTAAAAGAAACTTGCATAACAACATGAAGTCTAGCGAGTCAAAATTCAAGGGTAAAATTTTAAAAAATTAAAAATATATAAAAAACCAACTGTTTTACCTGAAGAGCATTAAAGCGTAAAATAGCGGATTGTTGAATTTTCAGGAAAATTTATCTGTGCTGAATGGTTTAAATATAGATCAATGGGTGATGGCGAGAGATCGTTACCGTTTAAATCGTTTGCGTAAAGATAAAAAAGCCGATACTTCAGAGATTGAAAAATTATTTGAACAGTCTAATGCAAAAGTTAGACAGCGTTTTGAACGACTACCTAAAATTAAACTGAATCAGGATTTACCTGTTTCGCAATATGCTGACCGTTTAATTGAAGCGATTCAAAAGCATCAAGTTATTATTGTGGCTGGTGAAACAGGTTCGGGTAAAACTACTCAGCTTCCTCAAATTGCCATGTTAGCGGGTCGTGGCTTAACAGGTATGATTGGTCATACCCAGCCACGTCGTTTAGCTGCACGTAGTGTTTCTCAGCGTATTGCAGAAGAAGTTGGCGAAAAGCTTGGCGAATCGATTGGTTTTAAAATCCGTTTTAATGAACAAGGCTCGCAGGACTCTATCGTACGGTTAATGACCGACGGTATTTTGCTTGCCGAGTTAGGCAATGACCGTTTCTTGTCTAAGTATGACACGATCATTATTGATGAAGCGCATGAACGCTCACTCAATATCGATTTTATTATGGGTTATTTAAAGCAGTTATTGCCAAAACGCCCAGATCTAAAAGTGATTGTGACTTCGGCAACTTTAGATGTAAATCGTTTTAGTAACTACTTTAATAATGCACCAGTTTTTGAAGTAGAAGGTCGTAGCTATCCGGTTGAAGTACGTTATCGCCCAATTTCAGAGATGAATATTGGCGGCAGTGACGACGATGAGTTTGATGATTTTGAAGAAAATCTACCTCGAGCAGTTGTACAGGCAGTTGAAGAATGTTTTGCTGATGCCGAAGCAAAAGGTCACCCCGAACATGCCGACATTTTAATTTTCTCAAGTACAGAACAAGAAATTCGTGAGTTGCAGGAAACCTTGCAAAAGTATGGGCCGAGACATACCGAAATTTTACCGTTGTATGCGCGCTTAGCTGTTTCTGAACAACAAAAGATTTTTAGTCCAGGTGGTAAAGGCCGTCGTATTATTATTGCGACCAACGTGGCCGAAACTGCGCTAACTGTTCCAAATATTCGCTACGTGATTGATAGTGGTTTTGCACGTATATCGCGTTATAACTATCGTTCACGCGTACAACGTTTACCCATTGAAGCAATTTCTCAAGCAGCAGCCAATCAGCGTAAAGGGCGTTGTGGTCGTATTGCTCCAGGTGTGTGTATTCGTTTATATAGCGAAGAAGACTTTTTAAGCCGTCCTGAATTTACCGAACCTGAAATTAAACGAACCAACTTGGCTTCGGTTATTTTGCAAATGCAAAGCTTAGGGTTAGGTGAGCTAGAAAACTTCGATTTTATTGAGCCACCAGATTTCCGCCTAGTCAATGATGGTCGAAAACTACTCATTGAGTTGGGTGCACTTAACGAGAAGAAAAATGAGCTGACTAAAGTCGGGCAAATGATGGCACGTATGCCAATTGACCCACGACTCGCGCGCATGATTGTGGGCGGTGCTCATTTCGGGGTGCTTAAAGAAATTTTAGTGGTTGTCAGTGCGCTTGCAGTGCAAGACCCACGTGAGCGCCCTGCTGACAAACAAATGCAGGCTGACCAAAAGCATGCCTTATTCCGCGAGGCTGATTCAGATTTTCTGTTTTATTTAAAACTTTGGGAGACTTTAAATCCTAAAGGTGAAGCAGGCATGTCTGAAAACAAACGTCGCCAGTTTGCCAAGCAGCACTTCTTAAGCTGGTTACGCTTACGCGAATGGAAACAGACGCATAAACAATTGGTCGAGTTAGCTGAAGGTTTAAAACTGAGTTTTAATGAAAAACCTGCGAACTATGAAAACCTGCACCGTGCGTTGCTGACAGGTTTATTGTCTTTTATTGCCAATAAAACTGATGAACGTAATATCTTTATGGCAGTGCGTCAACAAAAGGCGAAAGTCTTTCCTGCCAGTACTTTGCACAAAACCAATACTGCTTGGGTGATGGCTTTTGAGATGGTGGAAACCTCTCAGGTTTATTTACGTACTTTAGCCAAAATTGATCCTGAATGGATTTTGCTTGCTGCACGCGACTTGTTGAAATATCACTATTTTGAGCCGCATTGGTCTAAGAAAGCTGGGATTGTAAATGCGTATGCTCAAATTTCGCTGTTTGGTTTAATTATTGAACCAAAGCGCTTAATTAATTTTGAGAAAGTTGACCAGCCTGCTGCTCATGAAATTTTCTTACGTGATGCATTAACCACAGGTAACTTAGGTACAGTTCCGCCATTTTTAAAACACAATTTACTTAAACTTGAAGAAGTTGAACGAGTTGAAGATAAATTGCGTCGCCGTGATTTGGTGGTGGATGAAGAAACGATTTATCAGTTCTATGCCTCTAAAATTCCTGAAGAAATTGCAAGTCGAAGTAGTTTTGAAGACTGGCGTGCAACGGTTGAAGCAAAAAATCCACGTTATTTATTTGTAGAAGATGATGCACTTTGGCTCAATGACCGTCCAACAACACAGCAATTCCCAGATCATTTGCATAATGGGCAGCTACGTTTAGCAACGACTTATCGTTTTGACCCAAGCCATGATGAAGATGGTGCAACGGTTCAAATTCCTGTGCAGGCGTTGCCTCAAGTTGATGAAAATATCTGGTCATGGGGGATTCCGGGTTGGCGACAAGATTTAATCGAGGCATTACTTAAAGCTTTACCTAAAGATAAGCGTCGTAGTGTAGTGCCAATTCCTGACACAGCTCGTAAACTCATGCAAGGTATTGATGCTGTACATTTGCGTCAGCATATTTTTAGTTATTTAGCTTTTGCTTTACGTGGTGAGCAAATTACTGAAAAAGATTTTTCGTTTGAACGTATTGATCCATATTTGGTGCCTTTTATTAAGGTGATTGATGAAAAAGGTAAGTTGATTGCGAAAGGTCGTGATTTACCTGAGTTAAAAGCACGTTGCCGAGTGGAAACACATCGTCCAGTGAAACAGCAAAAAGGCGAATTTAAAACTTTCCCTGAAAACTTTACCTTTGAAGCTTCGCAAAAGGTGACAGGTGTTGTTGTTAAACAATATCAAGCTTTGGTACCGACCAAAACTTTTGCTGAAATTGAAGCTAAAGATGACTCAGGTGTTGTTATTCAGACTTTTAATGATCAGGCTGAAGCTATTAAGCAGCATCGTGAAGGGATTATTCGTCTGGTCCATATGCAACTTGGCGATTTGGTTCGCCAGTTGAAAAAGCAGATTTCAAAACCGCTTGCTTTGGCATATTCACCTTTGGGTGATAAAGCTAAGCTTGAGCAGATGTTGGTCTATGCAACGTTACAAATGGCAATTACAACTTTGCCAATTAATGCAGATGAATTTAACAAACTGCTCGAGCAGGTCAAAAAGCAATTTTTGAGTCATGGTCAACAAGCACTTGAGCAGTTAAGTGATATTTACATTCAGTGGCAGCAAATCCGTCGTCAGCTTTTAGTACTTGATGCAGGAGTGTTTGGGCGCAGTATTGATGATATTGAAGATCAGTTAGATCTCATGTCACTTAGCAATTTTGTTTACTGCCAACCCGTCGATCTTTGGCAAGAATATCCGCGTTATTTAAAAGCGCTGCTATTGCGTTTAGATCGATTGCCAAATAATCTACAGCGAGATCATGCCGCTATTGATGACGTCGATCCATGGATGGACAAGGTATTTAAATTCAAAAACAATCCCAAAATCAAAGAATTGTATTTGATGTTGGAAGAATTCCGCATTTCTTTATTTTCTCAACCGATGAAAACCAAGATGCCTATTTCACCAACTCGACTGCAAAAGTTATGGGATCGTTTGGGAATCAGTTAAGATAGATCGGGGTCTGTTTATGTTGTTGTTTAGCCTACAACGCAATTTATAAATGAAAGATTAACAGACCTTATTCATTTTTTTAGGAGTTTTACATGGGCATTCGTATCACAGGTACTGGGTTATTTCACCCAACAGAAATCATTTCTAATGAAGAACTGGCCGACAGTTTAAATGCTTATGTGGAACAATATAACCAAGAGAATGCAGAGAAAATTGCAGCAGGTGAACTCGAAGAATTACGTGGTTCTAGTGCTGAATTTATTGAAAAAGCGTCTGGTATTAAGCGCCGTTACGTGATTGAGAAATCAGGTATCCTTGATCCAAATCGTTTGCGTCCTCGTTTGTCTGAACGTTCAAATGATGAACTTTCACTTCAAGCAGAGTGGGGCGTCATTGCTGCGAAACAGGCAATGGAAAATGCAGGCGTAACTGCTGAAGATATCGATGTTGTGATTTTGGCATGTTCAAACATGCAGCGTGCTTATCCAGCAGTTGCAATTGAAATCCAGTCAGCACTTGGTATTCAAGGTTATGCCTACGACATGAACGTTGCATGTTCAGCTGCTACTTTTGGTTTGAAACAAGCGGCTGATGCAATTCGTTCGGGTGCTCGCCGTGTTTTATTGGTGAACGTTGAGATTACATCGGGTCACCTAGACTACCGTAACCGTGATTGTCACTTCATTTTTGGTGATGTTGCGACGGCTTCTATTATTGAAGAAACGACTACTAAAACTGGTTTTGAAATTTTAGATATTCATTTATTTACTCAATTTTCAAACAACATTCGCAATAACTTCGGTTTCTTAAACCGTAGTGAAGATGCCGTGGTTGACGACAAGTTATTCCGTCAAGATGGTCGCAAAGTCTTTAAAGATGTTTGTCCGTTAGTGGCAAAAATCATTAATGCGCAGTTGGAAAAAATGCAGTTAACTGCAAACGATATTAAGCGTTTCTGGTTACATCAAGCCAATGCCAACATGAATGAACTAATCTTGAAATATGTGGCTGGTAAAGAGGCAGATCTAAGCCGTGCTCCAATTATTCTAGATGAGTTTGCCAATACCTCTTCAGCAGGTGTAATTATTGCTTTACACCGTACAGGCCATGAAGTAAATGATGGTGAATATGGCGTGATTTCATCTTTCGGTGCTGGCTATTCAGTAGGCTCGATTGTTGTGCAAAAGCATGTCGCTTAAGTTATTGGTTTAATTAAAAACGCTCGTAAGAGCGTTTTTTTATGGGTTAAAAATAATAAAGCAGGCCAAAATTAGCCCGCTTCAGTTGAATCAAAAATAATTAAAACTTTTTAGTGTAGTTTACAAACAAACGATCTTCACCAAAGTCATTGCCATGTTTTACGTTGTAATCAATCCGAATGTATTGCAGGGCAAAGCCTTTTAACAATGGCTGCTGAAACGCATAGTTTAAAATCACGTTCGACTCAGTTTCGTGGTTTTTCTCACCATTGGCTGCTTTAAAGTCATGGCCATACACATATTTCACCATTGCGTTTAAACCAGGTACATAGTTTTTAAAGTCATAGCCATACATGACATGGTAAGACTTTTCATCTTCTTTAAAGAAACCAGTAGCATTCCAGTTAATGAAATAGGTTTCCGGTAAGAAACCATCCGGTAGTGGGTAAGCCGATTCGCCAATAATTTGTTGGTAGCCTAAACCAAAGGTATGGTTTTTCACTTTAAGCGTTTCTAGTACTCCAATGTTTTGTGCATCGATATCAAAAGTATTGCCATCATCTTTTGCATTGAAGTACTTAAACTTAGAAGTAAGAGCGAAATTAGGTTGTTTCCAATTATGTTCAAGCCCAACATAGTGTTTGTTATAGAGGTCTTCTAAATTACCAAAGTAGTATTCACCCTTGAGTGACGGCGTAAATTGGTAGCGCAGGTCAATATAATTTAAGCCATCAGATTCTTTGGTAATTCCATTTGCCGTAAAAGAAAACTTTTTAAAGTCTTCTTCATTTCGAGGCGAGACTTTTTCAACCCGACCAATTTCAGCATAAAGCTGATCTGAAAGTTGCGACTTTAAATTGGTTCCCCAATAAGAAGCGAGCAATTGTCGGCTGGCATCGACAGCGGTTACAGGTAAATCGAGCCAGAGTTCACCGACACTTAAAAGGGTTTTGTCATAGCCCAGTATTAAAGTGGCGCCGTATTTTAAGAAGTCAGATGCTTGTGACTGTGTTTCTTTATTAAAAGGCAAAACCGTGTCCGCAACGTGTTTGTCTGAACTTAAGCGCACGGCGTATTGGACAGAAGCATCTGCACCAATCGTGATGGGCTTGTCTGCAATTTGCAGTGGGGTATCATGCATTTTCGATTTATAAAATAAAGATGCTGCCTGAGACCAGCTGCCTGTGTCTTTGAGTGCATCATTATCAAAATTACGGTTGATGTAGGCATTCTTTAAAGTGAATTTCCATTCATCTCCAGCCTGCTGATTTGGATTTGCAGCCCATGAATTGCCACACATCAATACTAAAGTTGCTATAGCTAAAGTCTGCGGTTTAAAGCGATGTAATAATTCCATAATCCATTTCCGTGATAAATGCGCCAGTCCTAGGCGCATGTATGTTTACTGCTGGGTAAGCGTGTTTTGAGTGTTAAATGTTGATGGCGTTTGTGCGGCAACAGAGGCTTTTAGATTGACCATAAATATTGCAAGTGCAGCAATCACACCCGGAATCGCAATCGCTAAGAAATTCATTTGGTGAGGAAGCTCAAATGTGAGTAGGGCTCCAGTTAAAACTGGACCGATAATTGCACCAATACGACCAATTCCAGATGCCCAGCCCATGCCAGTTGAACGAAGTGCTGTCGGGTAGAACTGTGCAACAAACGTGTAGAGTAAGATTTGTGAACCAATTGTGGCAGCCCCAGCAATAGCAATCAGGCTATATAAAATAAATTGTGGACTATTGATGCCAAGTAAAATTAAAGCTGCTGATCCCACAATAAACATAATGGTAATGACAGGTTTTAAATGGAATCTGTCTGCTAAAGCACCGCCACCAATAGCACCGACCATGCCACCGATGTTAAGTGCAAACAGGAACAACATGCTTGCACCTAATGAGTAGCCTGCTTGCAGCATGAGTTTAGGTAACCAGCTGCCTAAGGCATACACCATGAGTAGGCACATAAAGAAAGCAATCCAGAACATAAATGTGCTGAAGGTACGACCTTGCTGGAAAAGCGCACGGACCGGGGCATCGGTTGTGGTGCTTTCATTTAACACCAGTTGTGTATTGGCGTTTACCTGAGTTTGAGGCGCAATTTTACTCACAATACTTTTCGCCTGCTCGCTATGGTTTGATTTCACTAAAAAGGCGAGAGACTCTGGTAAAAACTTCCAGATGAGTGGGAGCAGTAAAAGAGGAATACCCGCAATTAAAAACATGATTTGCCAGCCCATATCTTTAACCAGCCATGCACCGAGTAGAGCAGATGTCATGCCGCCAATTGCATAGCCACTAAACATGATTGCGACTAAGGTACTGCGGGTTTTTTTGGGTGCGTATTCGGTCATAAGCGCAACGACGTTTGGCATAACGCCACCAATCCCAAGGCCGGCAATAAAGCGTAAAATAGCAAACTCAGTTGGTCCTTTGGCAAAGGCACCTATAAAGGTAAAACCGCTAAATAAGGTGACACAAATCAGGATGGTTTTTTTACGTCCAAGTTTGTCTGAAAGTGTGCCGAAAATCATGGCACCGAACATCATGCCGAATAGAGCAGCACTGGCGAGTAAACCAGCTTCTACCGCAGTTAATGACCATTGCTGCATTAACAGAGGAAGAGCAACCCCATAAATAACTAAATCATATCCATCAAAAATAATAATAAGTAAGCACCAGATTAAAACTTTCCAATGAAAAGATGTAAAACTGGCTTTATCAATTAACTCATTAATATTAACCTTGCTCGTATCCATTTTCTTCACCTCCAATTTGTGAAGCATCGCGTTATTTTTTAATAAACTATTTTGTTATTGGGTTAGAGTCAAAAACCTAATTGATATATCTTTATGTCTTTAAGGTATTGTGCTTTTATTTATTTAATCATTTGAAAAATATATATTTATTTTTATTGTTTTAGCTAACCTTGTTGTATCTTTAAAATAGGGTTAAATATTGTATTGTGAGAATTTTAAGGATTTTATAGATGTTTTTTTATAGATTTTATTGATAATAATCACTCTTAAAAATATCGTTAAATTTATATTATGAATTGAAGTGAAAATATAAAAACAAAATACTAAAGTCTATTATTTAATTATTTTAGAGATTCATCTTGAAAATGAAATTTAATTTATATTTAATAAAAATCGCCAAATCAGAATTAGCAAATTATTTGCATCCTGATTTAGCGATTGAGGCTTTATTTTAGTTTGGGTTTTTAGAGAAAAAACTTAATTTGTAGCTGGCGTTGAGCGTGGTGTGAGAATGAAATGGGCGATTACACCAATACAAATACCCCAAAAAACTGAGCTTAATCCCAGAAAATGCATGCCTGACGCCGTAGCTAAAAAAGTAATAAGTGCAGCATCGCGTTGACTATCATTTTTCATGGCAACAGAAATATTGGTGGCAATTGCTCCAAGTAAGGCTAAACCGGCCAGTGCTGCGACCAGTTCTTTAGGAAGTAAACTAAATAACATGACAATACTGCCAGCAAATAAGCCTCCTAAAATATAAAAAATTCCGTTGGCGATTCCTGCGATATATCGTTTTTCTTTCAGTTCATGTGCATCTTTGCCCATACATAAAGCTGCGGTAATTGAGGCAAGCACAATCGTAATACCACCGACACAGGCAACGGCTAAAGAGGCAATACTAGTGACAGTAATAATGGGTTTGGCTGGCGTGTCGTAACCGCTAAGTTTCATAATCGCCATACCCGGTAAAAATTGGCCGGTTAGGCTGACTAAAATGAGAGGAACGGCGAGATTCAGTGTTGAGTTCCATGTCCATTCTGGGCTAATCCACTGTGGAATAGCTAAACTAAAACTCACATCAACCGGATTCATTTTGCCTAAAAAGAGGCTTAATAAAACTCCGGCAGCTAACACCCAAATCATGGTGTAGCGCGGCATTAAACGTTTGGCAATTAAAAAGACAATGAGCATGCTAAAAACAATAAAAGGCATGCTATCAGACGCGGTAAATAGACCAATACCGAATTGAAAAAGAATACCTGCCATCATGCCGGCAGCGACATCTTGGGGAATCCACTTCAGTAACTTGTCGAAGTAACCTGTAATACCAATTAAAAAAATAACGATAGCGGAAGTAATATAGGCGGCTACCGCTTCATTCAACGAGACATTGGGAAATAGGGTAACTAACAGGGCAGTACCCGGTGCAGACCATGCAGTTATGACAGGCGTTTTATATTTAATTGAAAGATAAATACCTGAAACGGCGGCACCAATTGAGATTCCCCAAATCCATGACACCATCATGTCGGTGGAAACATGGGCACGCTGAGCAGCTTGGAAAAAAATAATCAGTGGGCCTGAGTAAGAAATTAAAACCGCAAGAAAGCCAGCAACTGTTGCTGATATGGACCAGTCATTTTTTAATGTCTTGAACAGGGTTGCCATGTGTGATTGCCTCCATGCAAATCATGTTATTTACCCAATCATATAAAAAGATCAGGGTTAACCCTGATCTCCACCTCCGACCGAAATAACCGATCCGGTCATATACGATGCTTCGTCTGATGCAAGAAATAAAATTGCATTCACTTGTTCTTGAATTGTGCCATAACGGCCCATAAATGTTCGATCTATTGTTTGATCAACCACTTGCTGCATCCAGTTTTTTTCATTTTGACTTAATGGGTTGGCGTTACGCGGTACTTTGCGAGACGGTGCTTCGGTTCCACCCGTCGCAACGGCATTGACTCGGATCCCGTCTTTAGCATGTTCAAAAGCAAGCGATGCTGTTAGCGCATTTACCCCACCTTTAGATGCAGAGTAGGGAATACGATTAATACCACGGGTTGCAATTGAAGATACATTTACAATCACACCCGCTTGTTGCTTAATCATGGCGGGTAACACAGCGCGGCAGCACCATAAAGTTGGAAACAATGAGCGATTTACTTCCTTAATGATCTCTTCTTCGGAAAACTCTTCAAAAGGTTTCATCCAGATCGCACCACCCACATTATTAATCAGGATATCTACCCGACCATAGTGTTCGATGGCTTTTGCAACAACTGCTTGTGCACCTGCATAGGTTTCAAGGTCGGCATTAATCGTGACAGCATCGCCACCTGCACTCTGAATTTCTTTGAGAACGTCTTCAACATATTCAGAGCGGTCAGCCATGACGACTTGTCCACCCTCAGCCGCGACTTGTAGTGCCACGCCACGACCAATGCCTTGAGCGCTACCCGTAACAATCACGACTTTATTGGTAAATCTTTGACGGTTTGACATAGATAACTTCTCCACCTATTAATTCGCAGAGAATTTTTCAAACAAGAAGTTAGCAGGTTTGATATTTTCAGTTTCTAACCAGCCACGTACAGCTTCTACCATTGGTACTGGGCCACATAGATAAACATCGACATCGCCACCGTTTAACCATTCACTTTCAATATGACCAGTGACATAGCCTTTACGTTCATGGTTGCTCTCAGGGCTTGCGACCACAGTTCGATATTCAAACCATGGGAATTTCGCCTGCAACTCATTGAGTTTTTCTAGAGCAACCAAATCAAAGTCATTGGTTACACCAAAGACTAAACGAACTGGCTGTTCCGAACCTTTTTCTTCAAGCACTTGTAACATCGACATAAATGGGGCAATCCCAGTACCGCCTGCGAGCATCAACACTGGACGAGCTACATTACGTAAATAGAAGCTACCGAATGGGCCGGTAAATGTCATTTTGTCGCCAGCTTGGGCATTTTTGCTTAAGAATTCACTCATCTTGCCATTTGGTACATTACGTACCACAAAACCAGTTAAACGATTACCCGGTTTTGAGCTAAATGAATATGAACGGGTTTCGCCAGTTTCTGGAATTGCAACATTTACATACTGACCTGCAAGGAAATGAATATCCGGTTGGCCTTCATCAAGTTGAATGTCAAAAGTGATGGTTGAATCTGATAAGTTTTCAACGCGGGCTAATTTACCTTGGAAGCTATGAATTTCTGTTTTGCAGACATCTGAGGAGGCTTGAATTTGGAATACGGCATCTGAAGTTGGGCGACATTGGCAAGCAAGAATATAGCCTTGCTCAGCTTCTTCTGGGGTTAATGCATCTTCAATATAGGTTTCTTCTGGCATGTCATAACTACCGGACTCGCAAAATGCGCGGCAAGTTCCACATGCACCATCACGGCAATCCAAAGGAATATTAATTTTTTGGCGATAGGCTGCGTCAGATAGGGTTTCGCCTTGAGCTACGCTAATGAAACGTGTAACACCATCTTCAAATTGAAGTGCGATATTGTGGTTTGACATGGCATGTATCCTACAAAATATTTGAAACTTTTACCCTCAGTCAACAGTCCGTTTAACTGAGGGGATATGTCTTAAAGGTGGTAGATATCAATGACTTGATTGATGTAGTCATTTTTCAAAACGACATACTTGCTCAAGATTTTTGGTTGATCACCTGAAAAATCGATCACATAACGTGACATACCGAAATAGCTGTAATTTGTCTTGTAACGGAAACTCAAGGTATTCCAGTTAAAGCGCACAGTAACTTTGTCGCCATCGCGTTCTACGACTTCAACGTTGGCAATATTGTGGCTTGTGCGAGTGTCTGGCATGGTTGCAGATGAGCGCTCGGTTTTAATACGGAACACACGATCTTCTAAACCTTGACGATCTGGATAATAAATAAGTGAAATTTCAGATTGTGGATCTTCAGTTAATCTATCGTCGTCGTCCCAAGCTGGCATCCAGAAAGAAGCTTCCGGTGCGTAACATTCAAGCCAGTCATCCCATTGTTCATCATCTAAGAAACGAGCTTCACGATAGAGAAACTGAGCAATATTTTCTAAAGTTGCTTTGTCTTGAGCACTCATGCTGTTTCTCCCTGATCAGCAATTTCTTTCTCTGATGCAATCGCGTGTTTCATGGTGTGTAACCAATATTGATGTTGGGCAAGATAAAGCCCTTCATCTTCAGTTTTGATACCACTTAACATGGGTTTTAAACCAATTTCATTTGCTGCATCGTCTGGTCCATAAATCCAATGTTTTGAACCACGGCACATGTCATTCCATTCAAGTGCAATCCCTGCATAGCCTGCCTGACAAGCACGGAATTCTTCTAAATCGTCTGGTGTTGCCATGCCTGAGGCATTAAAGAAATCTTCATATTGACGGATACGACGTGCACGAGCTTCAGGTGCTTCACCTTTAGGCGCGATACAGTAAATAGTGACTTCAGTTCGATTAACCGAAAGTGGGCGAAGTACACGAATTTGCGAACCAAACTGATCCATCAAATAAACATTTGGATAGAGACAAAGATTACGTGAACGCTCAATCATCCATTTCGACATCGCTTCACCGTATTTTTCGGTGTATTCGTCTGCTTTTGGGAAGTTAGGACGGTCTTCTGGGTTTGCCCATTGTGTCCACAGCAACATGTGGCCATTTTCAAAGCCATACGAGCCACCGCCTTGTTTACCCCAAGAACCTGCACTCATGGCACGAATGTTATCGGCAGCTTGAGTTTCTTTACGGTGTTGAGTCGTTGCTGCATAGTTCCAGTGAACAGCAGAAACATGGTAACCATCGGCACCATTTTCAGCAGTGAGTTTCCAGTTGCCTTCGTAGGTATAGGTAGATGAACCACGTAAAACTTCCAGCCCATGTTCAGACTGGTCAACAATCATGTCGATGATTTTGGTGGTTTCACCCAAAAATTCTTCAAGCGAAGGAACATCGGGATTTAAGCTACCAAATAAGAAGCCTTTGTAGCTCTCAAAACGAGCTACCTTTTTAAGGTCGTGTGAGCCGTCTTGGTTAAAGCAGTCAGAGTAACCTGCGTCAGTTGGGTCTTTTACTTTGAGCAATTTACCTGAGTTATTAAAAGTCCAGCCGTGGAAAGGGCAAGTATACGTTGCTTTGTTACCACGCTTGTAACGGCAAAGTTGTGCTCCGCGGTGTGAACATGCATTGATCATGGCATTAAGTTCACCGTTACGGTTACGGGCAATGATAATCGGCTGACGACCAATATAAGTCGTGTAGTAGTCATTATTATTTGGAATTTGGCTTTCGTGTGCCAAGTAAACCCAGTTACCTTCGAAGATATATTTCATTTCGAGGTCAAATAAGGCTTCATCAGTAAAAACTGAGCGGTGAAGTTTAAATTCACCTGTATCGATATTGTCTACAAGTAATTCATCAATACGGTCAAGATGGCTGGTATTGATTACAGGAATACGTGGCATGTCCGTTCTCCGACTTTCCAAAGGGTGGAAGTCATCAAGACCTTCGCTACGATTTAAAAGGTCTTGATATCCTAATATGTCAATGAAGCGCATGAGCGCGCTGGGTGTTTAACCGTGAATTGATGAAGATGAATTACTGGAAGATTGGCAAGAAGGCTTTTTCACAAAGCAATTCATCACTTCATCGGTTTGTTGCTTGTATATACCTTAAAAGAATGGTTAAACTGTGTCTAAGACTGAATTTGCATTTTTTTATATCTTAAAGGTATGGAAACCTGATGGAACTAAGACATTTACGGTATTTTGTAGCGGTTGTTGAAGAACAGAGCTTTACAAAGGCGGCCGAAAAACTATTTATTGCTCAACCACCTTTGAGTCGACAAATCCAAAATCTGGAAAGTGAGCTTGGAATTCAACTGTTTGAACGAGGAAGCCGTCCTTTACAGACAACCCCAGCCGGACATTTCTTTTATCAGCACGCTGTTAAACTTTTGTCGAATGCTGAAGAAATAAAAAGTATGACCAAACGTATTGGTCTCATCGAAAGAAGTATGACCATTGGTTTTGTTGGGTCTTTACTCTATGGTTTGCTGCCTCGAATCATTTATTTATTTCGCCAACAGCAACCTCATTTGAATATTCAGCTCATGGAGTTAAGTACGACCGAACAGTTACAGGCATTAAAAGAAGGGCGTATTGATGTCGGTTTCGGACGTTTAAGAATCAGTGATCCTGCTGTGAGAAGAATTCTTTTACGTAAAGAGCGTTTGGTAGTGGCAGCACATACCAGCCATCCAATTGCACAGCGCACGGAAGGGGTATATCTAGCTGACTTGATTGATGAAAAGATGTTTATGTATCCCACTTCGCCGAAACCCAATTTTTCCACCCAGCTTTTGAATATTTTTGCCGAACATAGTTTGGTTCCCAAAAATATGCATGAGATACGAGAAATTCAATTGGCTTTGGGCTTAGTCGCAGCGGGAGAAGGGATCTGTATTATTCCAGCAAGTGCCGATACCATTCGGTTTCCACACTTAAACTATATTCCGATTTTAGATAACGGCGCAGTCAGTCCGATTTTTATTACTGCTCGTGCAATGGACCGAAGTGAAGATTTACAGTCACTGTTTGATTGTATTTATCAGGTTTATGACTTAGAAGGGATACCTTATCAACGGACGGTTTTTACACTCGATCAAAATCCAATAGATGATTCAAACGGTATCGACTTTTAAATAAGCAGAGCATAGCCTCAAAAGCTGAAGCTATGCAGTTTTATATCTTATTGCACTTTCGCTGGGAAACCATCTTCTTCAAGTGCTTCGGTAATTTTGTCGATGCTTTCACTGCTTTCAACAGTCACGATTTTGGTCGCTAAGTCTACATCTACTTTTGCATTTGGATCGACGTCCTGAATCGTCGCAGTCACTCCACGAGCGCAGCCACCACAAGTCATATTTTCAATAAGTAGTTTCATGTTCATACTCCATCAAGAATGAGATATTTGTTTGGATAACACTGAATCTAAACCTTGTCATGATTGTAAGGTCAAGACCAAATTTTTAAAAAAATATGCTTGACCTTCCCATGATGGGAATCTGTATGCTCAATACAGAATATTAAATTTTGCAGATTTGTAGAGGTGTTTGATGGACTCAAAAACCACAAAATTGCCAGCATATAGTGAAACACTCTCAATTGAGGGCATGACTTGTGCCTCTTGTGTAGGACGTGTCGAAAAAGCCCTTAAAAAAGTTGAAAATATTGAGATTGCCAACGTTAATTTGGCAACAGAAAAAGCGGTTGTTTATTCAAATCAACCGATTCAGCGTGAAGCACTGGTTAAAGCTGTTAAACGAGCAGGTTATGATGTTCCTAAAGCTGCGCCATTTGAGTTATCTATTGAGGGTATGACCTGTGCATCTTGTGTTGCACGTGTTGAAAAAGCCCTCAAAAAAGTAGACGGCGTTCAAGAAGCTACGGTCAACTTAGCAACAGAGCAGGCTTGGGTACAAGCAGATGCATCAGTTAATGTTGAAGACTTAATTCGCGCTGTTAAAAAAGCAGGTTACGACGCGAAAGCATCTGAAAAAAATCAAGATGAGCAACTCGATAAAAAAGCGTCAGAGTTAGATCAGCTTAAAAAAGATTTGATCATTTCGATTGTGTTGGCCTTACCTGTGTTTATTTTGGAAATGGGTTCACATCTCATTCCAGCTTTTCACATGTGGGTCATGGACAAGATTGGTCAATACAATAGCTGGCTTTTACAGTTTGCTTTGACCACACTAGTGCTCGTTTTTCCAGGTCGCCGTTTTTACCAAAAAGGGATTCCAGCCCTATGGCGTTTGGCACCTGATATGAACTCGCTAGTGGCTGTTGGAACTTTGGCTGCCTACAGTTTCTCGGTCGTAGCAACCTTTATGCCGCATGTGTTACCTCAAGGCACGGTCAATGTTTACTTTGAAGCGGCTGCCGTTATTGTCAGTTTAATTTTACTCGGACGATATTTTGAAGCCAAAGCCAAAGGACGAACCTCGCAAGCGATTCAACATTTGGTAGGAATGCAGCCTAAAACAGCCCATATTCAACGTGACGGTCAAGTGGTTGAAGTTGCTGTTGCTGAAGTAGTCAGTGGAACTATTGTAGAAATTCGTCCGGGTGAGCGTGTGCCTGTTGATGGCGAAGTGGTTGAAGGACACAGCTACATTGATGAATCTATGATTACGGGTGAACCTGTCCCAGTCGAAAAAGTAGTGGGACAGCAGGTGGTTGGAGGCACGGTCAATCAAAACGGAACACTGAACATTCGGGCAACCGCAGTGGGAGCCTCATCTGTGCTTTCACAAATTATTCGCATGGTTGAACAAGCCCAAGGTTCTAAACTTCCGATTCAGGGTTTGGTCGATAAAGTCACTATGTGGTTTGTACCTGTAGTGATGTTAATTGCTGCAATTACTTTCTTGGTTTGGTTTATTTTTGGGCCAGAACCTGCGCTCACTTTTGGATTGGTGAATGCCGTTGCAGTACTGATTATTGCATGTCCTTGTGCGATGGGACTTGCAACACCAACTTCTATTATGGTCGGTACCGGACGTGGTGCTGAGTTAGGTGTCTTGTTCCGTAAAGGTGAAGCTTTGCAGCTTTTACAAGAAGCTCAAGTAGTTGCAGTTGATAAAACGGGCACACTCACCGAAGGCAAACCGACACTGACTGACTTTAATGTGCAATCTGGCTTTGAACGTAAACAAGTGCTGACTTTAGTGGCTTCGGTCGAAGCTAAGTCTGAACACCCGATTGCTCTCGCGATTGTTCAAGCAGCAGAAAATGAAGGCCTAAACCTATTACCAGTAACAGCATTTAACTCGATTACAGGTTCAGGTATTGAAGCGGAAGTTTCAGGCCAAAAAGTACAAATTGGTGCAGATCGTTATATGCACCAACTTGGTTTAGATACCAGCTCATTCCAAGCGATTGCTGCTCAGTTAGGTGAAGAAGGTAAAACACCGCTTTATGTTGCTATCGATCAGAAACTTGCAGCAATTATTGCCGTGGCAGATCCAATTAAAGAAACAACCTATGCTGCGATTGAGGCCTTGCATCAATTAGGTCTTAAAGTTGCCATGATTACAGGAGATAACCGTCATACGGCGCAAGCGATTGCTAAAAAGCTGAATATTGATGAAGTTGTAGCAGAGATTTTACCCGAAGGCAAAGTGGACACAGTTCGCCAACTGCAAAAACAATATGGTCGCTTAGCTTTTGTTGGTGATGGTATTAACGACGCACCAGCCTTGGCGCAAGCAGATGTTGGCTTAGCCATTGGTACAGGAACAGATGTTGCCATTGAAGCTGCCGATGTTGTGTTGATGTCAGGTAGTTTAAAAGGCGTACCGAACGCAATTGCATTAAGTAAAGCAACCATGCGAAACATACGTCAAAACCTGTTTTGGGCATTTGTATATAACGTTGCACTTATTCCAATTGCAGCAGGTGCGCTTTATCCAGCATTTGGTGTGTTACTTTCACCGATGTTTGCAGCAGGCGCGATGGCACTTTCTTCGGTTTTTGTTTTAGGCAATGCATTACGCTTAAAACGTTTTCATGCGCCAGTACAGTAAGGGTGCTGAAAATCAACTTTTAGTTTAAGATCATGACAGCAGGTCTTAAACCAAATTTAATATTTGAGGTGTGAGATGAATATCGGTCAGGCATCCAAACATTCAGGCATTTCGGCGAAAATGATTCGCTACTATGAAGAAATCGGTTTACTTGAAGCAGCTCAGCGTTCTGCTTCTGGCTATCGCATTTATTCAGAAACAGACCTTAAAACTTTAAACTTTTTAAAACATGCCAGAGAGTTAGGTTTTTCATCCGAACAGATGAAAGAGCTTATTTCGCTTTGGAAAAATACCGATCGACATAGTGCAGAGGTGAAAGCTTTAACCGTAAAACACATTGCCGAATTAAAGCAAAAAATTGCTCATTTACAGGAAATGGTTAATATTTTGCAGGCTTCAGCCGATGATTGCTGCGGTAACCAGCAAGCTTCTTGTGCGATCTTAGATCATATTGAAAAAGGTGTGGGTGTAAGCTAAATCCCATAAAAATAAAAAGGTAAAATCATGATTTATACAGCTTCTTGTCTTTGTAATGGTGTTCAACTCAACATTAATGCTGAATTAAATCCAATTATGGTTTGTCATTGTAAGCAATGCCAAAAAGCACAAGGGGCTGCTTTCGCTGCCATTACTCAAGTACAAAAAAGTGACTTAAATATTGTGCAGGGTGAAAACCTGTTACAGGCTTATTTTGCATCGCCTAATAAAAAGAGAGTGTTCTGTAAAACCTGTGGTTCACCGATTTGGAGTGAACGTTTAGATAAACCTGATGTGGTACGTTTAAGGGTAGGACTCATTAATGAAGAAATATCGACGCGAGTTGTCTCTCATGCTTTTGTCAATTCACAAGTGAAGTGGTATCCAATTTGTGATGACGCTCGCCAATATCCAAATGGAGTAGAAAACCTTTAAATATTAAGGTTAGATCGTATTTTATTCATTTGTAAAAAAACGTGAACAGCACTAGCCATGAATAAATAATGTGCTATAACTGTACCTAAGGTAATCGTAATATCTCCTCGATCCACAGGGAAACTTGGGACAGGGCAAAAGATACGATAAGACCTTACATATAGCTAGCAAAGAGCATGTAAGAGATGGATAGACACAAATCTTAGATTGCTCACCGTTGCAGAAAAGCCCGTGAAACGGGCTTTTTTAATGCCTGTAAAAGCTATTTCTTATTTGTGAAAATCATAGATTTTTAAACTATTTATGAAAAAGTAATGTAAAAATAACAAAATATTTTAAATATACAGACTATTCTGTATTGAAATTTATTTTTATTAAAGGTACATTGAGTCAACGGTTTAAAGTTCAAGCTTAATAATGAACTCATGGTCGTTGTGGGAGATCTAAGAGCCTGCATTTTCCCCAAGATGCGGGTTTTTTTTATGCCTAAAGAAAAGTAGTTATTCATCTCATCTAAAATTTTAATTTTCTAATTCTTTGTTTTTAAATTTTTAAAACCTACGAGCCAAATAGGTCGTAGGTTTTTACGCTAACTAGAAGTTAAGCACGATATGCCTGACAAGCTTGGGCGCATGCTAAACATGCTTTTGCACAAATCTGGCAATGCTCATGTTCGTGTTTACTACATTCAGCTGCGCAAAGTTGGCATGCACTGGCACATAATTGCATAGCTTGTTCAGCAAGCTCCGAATGTCTTAACTCTAAAGATGTGCATAGCTGACAGGTTTCTACACACGTTAAACAGTGTTTAATACATTCACGCATCATATGCACATGTTCTTCTTGTAAACATGCTGAGGCACAATGTTTACAAGCAAACATACATTCAATGCATGCTTGAATAGAGGTAGATGCTTGACTAAACAGAGAAGGGGTTGGTTCTTGTGAGCTATTCATTTTAATATTCTCCTTTTGAAAGGCTATTATTAAAAAACCGAATATTTTTATCTTTTTTCATTTTATAAAATCATTTTTCCTATAGGGCACTTTGAAATGAAAGGTCTACAAATGCTCAATAAGTGATTAACCTCGTATAAGAATGTTACATGTACTTTTCTAATTAAAGTTTTGAAAAATGATGAAGTACGAAGAAAAAACTCTTCAAACAAGACATAAAATTTATTTCGATATAATACTTTTGGCTAATTTTTTAATGAATGAAAATTAGGCAAATTATCAGTGTGAACTTTAAGAGCACACGTAATGGAAAACATTGAACAGTACGCTCACGGAGCTGAGCATGAAGTCCACGTACACTGCAAACGATCATTAAGTACATTAATACTGAGTCTGTTTGTGTTAATTGCGACTGGTCGTTAAACGAAAAAGCACCCAAGGGTGCTTTTTCTGTATCTACTGACTTTGCTAGATAATTTTAAGAGCTTGTAAAGCCGCGCCGTTTTTTATAGGCCTTACGATCATAAGAGGGTATATTGGACTTTTGAAGGTCAATAGCCAGTTGTTTCTTACGTTGAAATTGCACTTCATTTAAAAGTGCATCATAGATTTTGGGACGGTCAGTTTTAAACTTTTCTACATCCAATGGAATTTTACTTTCCTCTTTAACAATATACAAAACAGAACCATTGGCATTCGTTTCATATATTGTCCAACCAACCCGTACTGTATAAAGACCGGTTTTCTGATCCTTTCCTAAATAAGATTTAAAACCATCCGGATGTGGGCGAACATAAGCATTCATCATGCATCCTCCATCAACTATTTAATTCGATGAAAGCGGCGATTAATGAATTGATGGGGAACAATACATCTATTCAGTAAAATCACGATTTTCACTTGTATATATATTGATCAATTTAGCAATTTCAAGGCGTATGATATTTCTTTTCGATGGAGGAAAAATAAGAGAAGTTGATTGAAAAGTACTCAAAAATAACGACTTAATTTTAAAAGATAAATCATTAAGTAGTTTGAAGCCATTTTAAAATTAGAGTAGTATTTTTAAAAAATGTGTGACGAATTTTGCAAATTTAAAATTGAACAAATTATAATGAACCAAGATTCACTTTTTAATAAGCTACTAATTTTAAAAAATAAAAAGTATTTGTAATATTTCTTGTTACAACGATTTTGTCGACAATATAGGACTGTTTTTGACATATTTCGCCTAGCGTAATCAATCGAGTTTTTGGCCTATGGTGTCATTTTTATTTATTGGACTTGTGGTCACTATTTTGCTGACTCCAGGACCAACAAATACATTATTAGCCTCGGCTGGCATACAGGCAGGGGTAAAGCATTCACTTAAGTTAATTCCGGCAGAGGTAATAGGTTACCTAATCGCAATTACCTCTTGGGGTGTTTTACTTGAGTCAGTATCTCATTTCATTCCATGGCTTCCAGCCATATTAAAGCTGATCAGTGCGGGTTTCATCCTTTATCTTGCTTTTAAACTCTGGATGACATCGACTGAAGATATTAAATTAGACCGACCACTCATTACGCCAAAAGCTTTATTTCTTGCAACACTTTTAAACCCAAAAGCTTTACTCTTTGCTTCGGCGATTTTTCCACATGCAGCGTGGGAAAATCCGCATTTGTATTTTATTCACATTGTTGTGTTTTTATCTTTAATTACTCCAATTGCTTTTTTATGGATTATGTTTGGAACAGTCCTTATTTCAAATAAAGTAACTTGGTTAAATCAACGCAATTTACAACGTACAGCTGCATTTATTTTAACTTTCTTTGCCATGCCAATCGGCTATTCTGCGATTAGCTCATTTTAAACTTAACCCATTATTTATATTAAAAAATTTATTTTCAGGAGATTTTTATGAAAAGATTAAAAGTAATTATCAAGGACCAATTTGATAAAGAATTAATTGCTTTGGCAAAAGTTAGACCCATGAATGATCATGTGCTTGAGCTTCATAAAAGTGTAGAACATATTGAAATTGATGATGAAATTATTCTACCCAATATGGATTTACTTTATGAAAATCCAAAAGATGGGAAAATTTATAAATTAGTTGGTCCATTCAGTGAGGAATAACTCTTAAATTAAATTTAACAATAACCATGAGTAGATGTTATGTTTTTAGGGTCTTAGATGGTGAAAATTAAGCCAAACTAACGTATAGACACAATTAAAATATTGAACATCGAAGGTCGTTATGGGACTATGTTTTTGCAAAAATGTGACCTAATCCTCATTTTTGCATTTCAGGACTAAGTGGTGTTCACTAAGCCCATTTCTTCAATGAGAAGTAGAAATGGGCTTTTTTTATTGCAAATTATTCTTTAAATGTTTCATCTAAAGCCTGTTGAACAGCTTCAATTCGAGATTTACACGCTTTATAAGCACTAATCGATTCTTCAACAATTTTCATTAAATTATCAATATCTGGGCTTTCCTGAGAATCAAGTAATTCAGCATTTCGTTTTAAGATGGCATGACCTTCTTTGAAAGACAGTTCTTTTTCATTCATTAGGAATTACCTCGGTAATATTGGCCTCAATAGCGCCATCTTGCATTTCAATAGTAACGGCAGAGCTTGAGATTTGATGAACAGAACGAATTGCTTTGCCTTCAGATCTTACAATTGCATAGCCTTTCGCTTGAATCTGTTTCGGGTTTTGCAGAAGAATTTCTCGCATAAGCGCTTCGGTTTGCGTTAAAGAAAATTTAACCTGTTGCTGTGAAACAAATTGAATGCGTTCTTTCATTTGTTCGAGGAACTGGTGAGCAGAATTAAGTTGGCCTTGGGCAGAAGATTTAATATGTTGTAAATATTGATCACTCTTACTTTGATAAGTCGTAATTTGATGTTGAGACAAAAGTTTAATTGTTTGTAGGTTGTCTACAGCTTCTTGTACACGTTCAACAATATGGTTGCGAATACCCGCAATTACTTTACTTGGAGTATCAAACGAACGGTGTGCGATCTCATCAAGGATAGTACGGTCTTTTTCATGTCCGATACCAACCCAAATCGGTACGCTACGTTTACAGAGTAGGGCAGCAAGCTCATAATCATTTAAATAAGCTAAATCATTTACAGCACCACCACCACGAATAATTACAATCAGATCGGGTGCAAAGTTATAACTATTTGCCCATTGCTTTAACCCTGTTGCCAACGACTCCATAAGGCTAACGGCAGCCGTATTTCCCTGAAAAGTCGCACTTTGATAAACAAAATGGCAGACCCCATTTCGCTCAAGAGCATCTGCATCTTTTTTAAAGTCCCCCAATCCTGCAGCATTTTGAGGAGCAATCACTAAAACATTTTGAATATCAAAAGGAGTAGGGAGAAGTTTATTCTTATGAATTAAACTTTCTTGAGTTAAACGCTCCACAATTTGTTGATAACGTTTTGCAATTTCCCCAAGTGTAAAACTTGAGTCAATCTCTTCGATATTGACTGAAAATCCATATTGAGGATCAAAACGCGCTCTAATTTTAATTAAAACGTTTAAGTCGCTTGCTAACTCAATTCCTGTTTCTCGTTCAAACTTAAGAACAATTTTACTCGCTGAAAATTTCCAAATGGTTGCTTTACAACTGGCGATGACTTTATCCGTATCTGCATCTTTCTCTGCAAGCTCTAAATAGTAATGTCCACCTTTAATATTTAAATTCCGAATCTCTGCTCTAACCCATACCGGTTCGTCAAATGTCAGGCGTATCACTTCCTGCACAGTGCCGAGATATTCGCTGAGTGAGAACTGGGGATCAGACATATAAACTATAAATAATTGGATGAAACTAGATAGTATAAAAGCTATCCAAGCAAGGCAATTGATGTCTATGAATATCGGGTTCTATTTAAAATAAATACAACAATTTAAAGAACTAAAAGTTAGAAATTGATATGCTAATTTAGACTAAATGGTTAAAATGAAAAATTAATAAAAAGATAATTGTTAATAATTACAACCGATTAAAAAATAAAGTTTGCTTTATAAAATATATAGGCGTATAAAGCTTACTTCCAATTGCGGGGTGGAGCAGTCTGGTAGCTCGTCGGGCTCATAACCCGAAGGTCGTTGGTTCAAATCCGACTCCCGCATCCAAAAATATTATGCTCTGTGATGTACTACTTTTCGTGATACGAACTCATGAAAAGCAATTAGCTTATAAATAACCCTATATCAAGCTAAATATTAAATTCTAGACGAATTGTCCATACCTTAAATCTAGCGTTCTAATTAAATACCGTCAAATCACATGAGCTCAGTAATGAGTGAATACGATTGTGAATATAGTAAATGAATGGCAAATTGCCACAGCCGTAAATGGCAATGAAATTAATGTGAGGATCATTCCTCACGTGCGTAAGCAAAACTCACTTGATGGCTATCGTTGGGTAGAAGTTGGAAAGAAAATTCAGCTTCAAACTGGTGAAGAAATTGAGTTAAACCAAGATGGTAAAAGCTTCTATGCCGGATTTAACCAACTTTATCGTTTAAATACATATTGTTGATAAAACTATGGTAATAAAGCAAAAAAACCTATCCCTTTTAAAAGAGATAGGTTTTTTTATATCTAATGGAAAAATAAATAATAAAAGTTATAAACACGTAAACTATATGAAAACGATGAAATTATTATTTTAACTATATTTAATAACTAAATTAACCGGCCCGCCAGAACTGACGGCCCATCACTTTAAAGTTTTTCCCGTTCTCTTCAGTGACACGGCGATCTCTAAATTTTTCATTTAAGCTATGCAAAATTAAAGAGCCATCTGCTTCTTTAAAAATTTGTTTAATCATTCCCTCGCCAGCGAAATAAACTGCATAGATTTCTCCATCAATCACTTCTGTTTGGGAAATATCAATACCGACCAAATCTCCATCTTTGATGTAATCGGTCATACTATCGCCCTTAGCTTTAATAATGCGCATGCATTCCTGAGGAACACGCTTTTCTTTAAAGAAAGAAGCAGGGAAAGGAATTTTTCCATTAATTGCATCAAAGTGGAATTCGATTGATTCGCCTGTACCACAAGAAAAACTTGCTTCAACGACTTCAATCCACACATATTGATCTACTACATCACTACTGACAACGGTAGGACTAAATACATCACTTTCTCTAAAAGAATCTTCTGTGTTACCAGTAGTGAGCCAATAAGCGTCTACACCTAAAAACTGTGCAATGAGTGGAAGAAAAGCAGATTTTAAGTTCTTTCCCGATTCTAAAGCTTGATAAGCAGGCTGAGACATTTTTACTGCTTCAGCAACTTCTGCCTGAGTTTTCTTAGCTTTAATCCTTGAATCTTTTAAACGGTCTTTAAGAGCCATAATGATCGCACCAGCTAACTTATAACAAATATATAACTTAAGTTATATCTAGTAAAACAACTATAGTTATTGACTAATAATAACTATAGTTATAATATCAGTTATAAGAACTCATTGATAGAACGAATCAAATATTTTACTTAAGTATATTTTTAATTTTTATCAATGGCTTAGTAAGTAGTGATATTTATTCTGCCTCACTGGATGACAGAATATAAAAAATGGCGATAGTGAATCAGTGGTAGAGATCGGCTATCAAAAACAAAAAATGAAATAAAAAAAGCCCGATTCCGTGGATCAGGCTTAATGTTCGTCGATAAAGGGTATCAAGAACATGAAGAATCTAACAAAGAATTTAATGGCTCACAAAAGTTTCCGATATACGGCAGCATGTTATGTCAAATTTTTGGTCAAAAAAGTGAAGCAATTCATCAACTTTACTCTTTTTTCTTGTTCTTATGCCAATGCTTAAGTGCTGGTAAAAAGGTTTATGAGATTGAGCGATTTTATTTAAATAGTTTCTCTAAAAAGGTATTAAATAACATTGGTTTATAAGATTTTATCCTTTTAGAGCGTGTGAGGATTGAGTTATGGAAAATTTTTTAACATTAAATGGACTAGCTTCTGCTTTTAAGCTTTATGGTACGGTCATGATGATTGCTTTAGCAGTGAGCTTAGTCGTAGCAGTGGTTCTAATCATGCGTTTTCCTCGTTCACCTCAAGAATGGGTAGTCGGTTTAATTTGTACTATTGTCTCAAGCTTGACTGGTGGCTCATTCATTATCATGAAATGGAACTTGCATGAATGGGTGACAGATATATGGGGCATGATCACTTTAGGTGGATTCTTCTTTATTTGTGGCCTACCTGGCTGGGCAATTGTGAGATGGATATTTAACTTCATTAATAAACAAGAAGGGAAAACCATTGTTGAAGTAATGAAAGACTTAAAAAAAGCAAAAGATGATATTCAAAGTTAATACCTAACAGTGAGTTTTATAAATGAGGACAATCCCATGAATATTGAACAATATTTAGATGCACTTATAAAACGTGAAGGTGGTTATGTAAATGACGTCCTTGACTCTGGCCATGCTACTAAATATGGAATTACACAAGCTGTTGCACGTAGTTATGGATATCAAGGTGAAATGAAGGATTTACCTTTAGAAATCGCAAGAGATATTTATAAGAGCCAATATTGGCTGGAGCCGCGATATGATCAAGTTAATTTGATTAGTCCGATCATTGCTGAAGAGCTACTCGACACAGGAGTAAATTGCGGTATTGGTTTTACAAAACCACTTCTACAGCGTGCTTTGAACTTGTTAAACCGGCAAGGGAAAGAAGGTTGGGCGGATCTTAAATTGGATGGGGAATATGGACCCTCTACATTACAGGCTTTATCAATCTATATAAAGAAGCGCGGTAATGAAGGTGAACGGGTATTAGTACGTCTTCTGAATATTATGCAAGGCCAACGCTATATTGCAATTACCGAGAAAAATCCAAAGTATGAGCAGTTCTTTTATGGATGGCTTGCTAACCGTGTGAACTTATAAAAAGACCAACTTGTTAGAGCTGTTTTAAGCATAGGCTACAAAACATTTAACAAGCTGGTCCATTCTGCTTTTTATAGGAGTACAAACTTTTTATTGAGTAATAAGTAAAATAGCGAGAAGAAAGAAAATACAACCACTGACTTTATTCAGTTTTGCAAAATTATTTCCGGCAAGCATTTTCTCTTTAAAAATAGAAGAAAAGTTGGCATAAACTAAATGAATTAAAAATCCAATGAAACAGAAGGTTAAAGATAAAACCAGAAACTGATTTAATATTTCTTTTTTAATATCAATAAACTGTGGAAAAAGGGCAATGAAAAAGACAATTGTTTTGGGATTAAGTAGTGAGGCAAACAATCCTTGATAGAAAAGTTTTGATTTCTTTATACCTTTCTCATCATGTTCAGTTTCGAGTAAATCTTGTGTTGGGGATTTTTTTATGAAATTTTTATAACCTAAATACATTAGGTAAAAGGCCCCAATAAACTTTAAGACCGTGAAGATCGTAGGATTACTGGTAATGATAAGCCCGACTTCACTTGCAGAAATCACAGCGATAATGAACATACCAATGATTAAACCGCTAATACCGAATAAAGCGGTACGGACACCATAGTTAATTGAATTTGTTACTGTAAATAAAACGCCTGGTCCTGGGCTTGATAATGTAAGAAAAGCAATGGTTATAAAAACTAAGAGACCATTCACGGAGTTACTTCCTGTTTATCATCAACATGTTAAGCTGCACACGTACTTTAAAGTAGAATAGGTGAAGTGTATATAGACAAGTCTGTATATTTTATAAAAAAGTAAAATATTTTAATTATTCCTAAAAGTAAGTGTTTGAGCTTATAGCAAAGCTTAAAAATCTATAGAAGACAAAATTTTATCTTGTAAAAAATAAGATATATTTAATTAATATATTGATGTTAAATCAATAAAATAACTTGTAAATAATTTTTTAAAATCAATGAATAAGATAAGAATGGAGGGTCTTAAATTAAGTAAAAAATCAATTAATCAAGATAGAGATTGCAATTCGTTAAGAAGCGTGTATAGTCGACTTTAACTACAAAAATATTCATGTAACCCTAAATCTCTCTTTTCGCAGTTTTATTTATAATCCTCCGTATATTATTAGATATTTAAGTAGAGTGTATATTTTTTAGTTCAATTGGTTCACCCAATAACAAATGATAATGTTTTTAAAAAATTAGGATTAATTTATGTCTAATACTACTGGTACAGTAAAATGGTTTAATGAAACTAAAGGTTTTGGTTTTATTCAATCTGATGAAGGTAAAGATGTTTTTGCACATTTTTCTGAGATTCAAACACAAGGCTTTAAAGTTCTTTTAGAAGGTCAGCGTGTTCAGTTTACTGTGACACAGGGTAAAAAAGGCCCACAAGCTTCGAACATCACAATTGTGACGAATGCTTAAATAACGTAATTTGATGATTTTATTTGGTTTATTTTTTGGCGATTTGCTCAATTAAATAACATGAAATCATCTACGTAGTTAAAAAACCCACTTCTTCCTTTGTGGGTTTTTTATATAAAATATTAAATAAGTTGATTATTTGTTTTATATAATATAAAAATTAAATTTATGTTTTATAAGTTAACATTATAACTGGTATAAAAATGGATATTTGTATTGGCGGTATTTTAAACGGTAAAGTAAGAAAAAATAATGAAAATTGTTTCTGTGTTGGAAACCCTCATTCAGATGATGTCACTGAGTACCATAAGCAATACTTTCATTTAAATGGAAAGCTTTTGTCATTTTGGGTGTGCAGTGAAATCAATTTTCAAGAAGCATCACGAATAGCCGAGAGTTTCTTAAAAAAAGAGCAAAGATCGTTAAGTGAATGTTAAATAAAAACACTTTAAGCTTGGCAACTATAATGCTTAAATCAGATAAGCTAAAAATAATTTTTAATTACATATTTTTAACAATTTAGATTAATTTGTTATTCATAACGTCATAAGTAATAGGGTAATCTTAGCTCAAAATATGATTTTGTTGTAAAATTAAACTTAACATTCATAAAAATTTATTAAATTTTTATTGTATTAACGGTCCATGACTTAAGTCATAAATAATATTTCTTTTTGTAGTATATCTAAAGGAAGGAAATAATTCTAAATGTTGAATATAGTACAACCTAATATTTGCTTTATTGGCAGCAGTAATTTGTCTTTAGCTTTAATTGGAGGTTTGGTTTTAAAAGGATTCCAAAAAGAAAAAATTAATCTTATAGAGGAAGTAAAGTTTGATAATGAGATTATTCTAAAGCAAAAACAGCATGAGGTAAAAAAGGCTGATATCGTTGTTCTATTACTAGACCAAAAAAACCTAAAAGCTATACTGGCGCCATTAAAAAAATGGCTAGCTGATAAAACAATAGTATCGATGATGGCTGGGGTTAATATTAAACAACTAGTAAGTATTACGGGTTCAAAAAAGATTATAAGAGTCATTTCTAACCCACCAGTATTAACTTATACGGGTACCCATGTGCTGATTGGTTCAGAATATCTAGAGCCTTTAGATAAAGAAGTAGTTGAGACAATTTACTCAGCAACAGGGAAGACCTATTGGGCAAACTCAGAATCGGAAAGTGATGCCATTATTGCTTTATCAGGTTCAGGCCCAGCGTACTTCTTTTATATTCTCGACAGTATGGTCAAAACAGGTGTTTCAATGGGGCTAGATAAGCAGTTCGCTTTAGATCTCGCACTACAAGCAGCCTCAGGTGCCGTAGACATGGTCCGTAAAAGTAACGTTCAGCCAAGTGAACTATGCGGGAAGGTGACACTGGCTAATGGAATTACCGAATCTGCTTTACGAATGTTTGAACTAGGAAACCTTTCCGACGATATCCGACTGGCTTTGAGAGCAGCTTATCATCGTAGTAAAGAAATAAGTCTCGAGATTAATGCTGAGATTGCTAGGCATAGCTTTAACTGATAACCAAGTACCTTTCAATTTGGAGATAACTTATATTTTGAAAGGTACTTTTTATACTTAATAAGTCATTTAATGCCCTAAGAATGAAGCATATAATTACTTATACTGGTTCATAATCAAAGCTGTTTTTATATGAGTATCTAGTTTAAATTATGGAATTTGCAAGAAATATTCCCAAATAATGTAGCCCAAACCAAACCCTAGCATTGAATAGAGTGTGATAATAAATAATACAAAACTAGCTTTATTTTTCTTTCTTAAAAAATTCATGTTAGCTACCTCGTGTCTAGATGTTTACTATCATGAAGAAATACAATGTGTAATCATAGATACAGAATTTTTTCAAAAAAATATAACAGATGAAGAAGTGTTATAAATTACTCTTTAATTAAGTTTTTCTTTAAATTTGTAAATCGAAAGACGTTAGGGATCTTAAGTCTAATTTTCAGTAGAAAAAATATAAAAATGGGTTTCCTATTGATTTATAAAAATATTATATTGAACTAGCTGTTGAAAAACAATCATTTACAATTGAAAGGAAACATTTCTAATTGGTTAGAATTATTAAATAAAATTGCGGATCAGTTAACGGAATTTTAATTTTTTTGTGGTTCATTTTGGTGCCATTTTACATAATACAGATAGTTTTTACATTGAAATCAAATTTGTTTTCACTCCATTACAATTAATTCTTCATAATCAAACTATGAATTTTTTTATTTTCAATTGTTTATAAGAATATTGAGGAGGAAGAAATGCCAAAGTATTTAGCTATAGCAGATAAAGTATACAAGGAAATTAAAAAAGACAATTTATTTACAGAAGACACCATTCAAAATTTAAACTGTTTAATTAGCTTAATTCGTAAAGCAATTAAAGGTACTGAGTTCAAACTGAAGTACAATTTTATAAATTTTGAAGAATGCTTAAATCAATTTAATAAAGAAAAGTCAGTTCATATTGATTTAAGTCTGATGCCAAAGTTTCAAAATGAAGGTGAGTTTATTTTATGGCTTGCTGGTTTCATTGAGCGAATGACAATTGGAGGTAAAGAAAAGTTGCCTCCAATTTCAAACTATATTCCGAAAGGCTTTAGAATTGATAAAGCCGAGATTCCTGTTGCTGCTGAACCAGCTAAAGAAGAAAATGCAGAGATGATCATTAATTACTTTAAATCTGAGGACTATATTAAGAACAATAAAATATCCTCATAAAATATAGAAGTATTCATCCACCATACTTCTATATCTCGCTGATAAAATTCAGCTACCGCCTTCTGGGGCGGTTTTTTTGCTTTAGAAATCTTGATTATATAGATTAAAAATGTCAGAAAATATGGAAATGTTCTATAAAGAAATAATAATGATTTAAAAAATAGTAAGTTAAAGATTATATTGTTATTTTTATTAAAATATTTTTCACATAAAAATACGCTTAAATTACGTATAGAAACATTTACTCGTACATAATTTTCAAAAAAATAGGAAGATGACGAGATGAATGAGAATGCTGAACTCATTAAATATTTAGATATTGCTGAAAATGTTTATGCAAATATTTATGAAAAGTACCAGATTACGGATAACCCTGTGACAAATCTCAATAGGGTTATGGCGGAAATTAGAAAAGAAGCTGAGCAAATCAATTTAAAGTTAAAATATAGTAAAATTGATTTCGAAGAATGTTTAAGTAAGCCTCTTTCTGAAAGAGAGATAAAAGTTGACTTAAGTCTACTGCCACGCTTTGAGTATCGAGATGAATTTATTTTATGGCTAGCTAATTTTATTGGAAATATTAGCGTGCAGAAGAAATTTATAAAACAAAACTATCAGTTTAATTAGCGCTATAAATTTTTAGTTCCCTAAAGCCTTAAATAAGTTTCTATAGATTAGCGATATAAAAAGAACAAAAAAGTGCACCTTTTAGAGGTAACTTTCATGAAGAATATTACGGAAAAATCGCTTTTTGATGTCTTTACACAGCATCAAGCCTATCTTTATCGAGCATCCTCAAGATCGGTAAATGAGCTTTTTAGATTTTTTAACGATGAAACACTCGTTATGCTTGATCTTTTGGCTGATTTAATAAAAGAGCTTAACCAGACTGAAAGGGCAGCTCTTGCGGGTGGCGAATACACAACTCGTCACCTTAAAAATATCCAACTTGTTATTTCTGATTGGTTTAATTCAGTGAGCGATGTTCTACCAGAAATGTTTGCTCATTCGGCAACTAGTTTGGCTGTTTATGAATCAAATTATATGGCTAAGCTATTTGGTAAAGTCATTAAAGATTTAGAGGGAGAGTACCTCTATAAATTAATAAAACGAGTTCCACTAGCTGGGGGTGCCTTAGTTGATGAGTCTTTGGCTCAAATTAGTGAGAATGCCCGTCAAAGAATTGAATATGTTATTCGAGATGGAATGAATACAGGCATGACACCTCAGCAAATTATTAGACGTATTACTGGTACGAAACGTCTTAAATATGAGGATGGATTGCTCAACAGTACCAAAATTGATATTGAACGTATTGTCAGAACCCTACGGAGCCATATTTCAAATCAGGTTTATTTATATAACTTTAAAAAATTTAATTTTGAATATGTCGGATTTGTGAGTGTGTTAGACGGAAGGACATCTAAAATTTGTGCCGCAATTGATGGTTCAATTTGGAAATTGAATGACCCAGCGAAAAGGGTTCCACCTTTGCATCCCAATTGCCGGAGTATTCTGGTACCAGTAAGTAAGGATGGCAGGCTTATTGGGAACCGATCTTTTATTATGGATGAAAGGAGAGTGCGAGACATTCCTAAAGATGAACGGGCTCAATTAATGGGCCAAATAGATGCAAATATTTCCTTCAAAGAGTTTTTCAAACTGACCGATAATTTTTTCCAAAAAGAATGGTTAGGTCCTAAACGCTATAAATTATATAAAGAAGGACAATTTGATTTTGATAAATTCTTTGATCCAAAGGGGCGGCTTTACACTCTGGATGAGTTGAGGGAACTTGATGAGCGAACGTTTAAAGTACTTGGACTGTAGCTTGGTAGAGACCAAAATTAACCTTTTGCAACTTAATTTTTAAAGGAGAGCTTGTTACCCTTGCGCGTGAAATTAAGGTGAGACTATGAAATTTATATTCCTCTTTATGAGCGCTATTACTCTTCCATGCTATGCAGCATCTGAAACTATGCAAATGCATTATTGTCATCTTGTGGAAAATGCGGCAAAAGGAGTTATGGATGCAAGACAACATGATGTGCCAGTGACTGAACTACAAGAGATTGCTAGCCATCTTGAAGAAGCAGAGGCAAAGCAACTTTATCAACAGCTCATTGATACAGCATATTCTTCAAAGTTGTTTGAAGATCCTTTAACTAAGACAAAAGCTGTTGAAGACTTTCAAACTACATGGCATGAAAAATGTTTAACGAAAAGTTCTATAGGCTGAGCTATACATGTAAATCGAACCTACTCATGGAGTAGGTTTTTTTGTTTAGTTAATACAATAAAAAGAAAAGTACTGCAGGTGAAAACATAGATGGGGCTAGCTGTTATAAAAAATAAATTCCAAGCTTAGCATTGCAAAACGGATTTAACGTTTATGACATCATGATGAAAAGATTCTACATAAAAAATATCTATAACAAATTAAAGACTAACCCTGTCATTTAACAATTAAAGGTATGCATTATAGAGAAGCTTTGTAGCTTATTTTTACTCTTAATTTAAGCTTAAGGCTTGGGCTTTTAGATATCGGCTAATCGTTAAGTATGTTTGGAGAACATACAATGATGAATCATGAAAGTTTATCTAAAAGTCTAAGTAAAGCTCCAGAAGTTACATTACTGTTCTGGATCATTAAAATTGCAGCTACAACCTTAGGGGAGACTGCAGGTGATGCGCTATCTATGTCCCTTAATTTAGGATATGTAATTAGTACAGCAATTTTCGCAGTGATATTTGCAGTTTTTGTTGGTCTGCAAATTAAAGCCAAGCAATATAATTCATTTTTCTATTGGGCGACCATTATTGCTACGACTACGTTAGGAACTACAATTGCCGATTTTGTGGATCGGACTTTATGCGTGGGCTATGCAGGGGGGAGTTTAATATTACTTATTTTATTAGGCCTGTCTCTGTTTGTCTGGTATTTAAGCTGCGGCACAATTTCGGTAAAAAGTATTCAATCTGCTAAAAGTGAAGTTTTCTATTGGTTAACTATTATGTTCTCTCAAACATTAGGGACAGCATTAGGTGACTGGACTGCGGATACTCAAGGGTTAGGGTATACGAGCGCTGCTTTAATTTTTGGTACTTTATTGCTGGTATTAGCGATCTGCTATTTTTATACCAAAATCTCAAGAACCTTATTATTCTGGTTGGCCTTTGTTCTTACTCGACCACTCGGGGCAGTTTTAGGTGATTTCCTCGATAAACCTATTGCACATGGTGGATTAGATCTAAGCAGATTTAGTGCATCTTTCGTATTGTTGGTTTTTATTGTAGTTTGTTTAATGGTCTTTAAACCTAAAGCAGCAGAGACAGTGCATTAACTTAACTTTTAAAAAAAAGCCACATTATTCGGTTGGGTGATGTGGTTTTTTAATGTGAGTGCAAAAGATTCAATTAAGTATCATTTATATTTTTTAGAGCGTAAAAAAGCCCTTGCTCGAAAGCTAAGGGCTTAGTCATTCATTGATCTAGCAATGAACTATATAAGGCTCATCTCATACTGAGGCCAGTATATATGAAATTGAGTCAATAAAGAAGGTAGGTGTGACATAACAGAAATATAGAGCGTTTGGATAAGGTTCTAATTTGGTCTTGTGGAGATAAAAGCAATTGTTAAATCGAGAAGACTAAATGCTTATAAAAACTCACGGTTGGCATAAAGACGGAATTTGATTTAAAGATTTAAATAATTGTGGTTACGCTAGCAGGGGTAATTCATTCTGATCTTCAATTTTCACCACTCGAAAGAATGGTAATTTTGTAATTAAATATTTCAAAAAAGATCATTAAATTATTTATTTATGAGTGATAACAAGATTATTAGTTCTAATTAATTTATTGGAAAATTCATCAAATGAGCAGACTAATACGGACTAATACAGATTAAAACAGACAAATCTAAGCAAGCCTAAACAAATTAAAATTAAGCTTTGTAAAGAGACTAAATTTATATTTAGTAGATAAAAGCATTATTCAAGTGTGAAAAATTTTATGACGTGATCTGTCGTAGTTGTTAGGTAAAGAGGTGGTCATTTAAGCAAAACTCTTATAAAGTAAAAAGATAGAACCAATTCAATGATTAAGCGTGGCATTTTTTTGCTCGTTTTAAGAGAAAAAGGACCAAGTACGCTAATACTTGATCCTTTTGCTGGTTCAGGTGGTATCTCGTAACGGCAATTACGGAATACCGAAATTTTTAATCGCCGTCCGAAGGCACAAACTAAGAGAACTTAGATGTAAAGATTAAAAACTAACTTAACTTAGTAAATATTAGACCACTGGTTTAAACAAGTAAACATTTTGTTTACTTCGGGAAACCTACAGTTTATTTCACTAAACATAATGTCTTGGTGAAGTAGATTATTACGGTTTAATATTCTGCATTAGAAAATTTATCTTTATTTCTATTTCTCTTAATTTGTAGCTTGGCGTAACTCTTTTTAGAGGTTTCGCATATGCACAAAACTCAAACATTAAACAATGCTTTAATTCCAGTTGTGGACGCCACAATTGGTGGAGAGGTTCAACCTTGTGTTGATGCCCGCATTTTACATCAATGGCTGAAAAGTGAAGATCGTTTTGCTGATTGGATAAAGAAGCGAATCAAAACTTATCGATTTGTTGAAAATGAAGACTACATTGTTTTTTCGGTAAAATTCGAAAAACTCTATGGTAGGCAGACTTCTCAAGAGTATTTATTAACACTGGACGTTGCCAAAGAACTATCAATGGTAGAAAACAACGAGCAGGGGCGAATTGCACGTCGTTACTTTATTAGCTGCGAGAAAGCCTTACGTCAATCAGCTTTCCATTTAATAGATCAGTTTAATAGAGCTACATTCGACCTTGAGAATTTAACGGATATTGCTTCTAAAGCTGGTCGGACTTTATGTTTAGTTGGTAAGCAACTTAAACCGAGAGCAAAATATAAAGTTGAAGAGTTAAAGCAAAAGATGCAACCACTTTTAATCTAAGTGATTAAAGAAGAAACCACCTTTCGAGGTGGTTTTTTAATATCTTAAATGTTAGATTTTGACCATTAGTAATAAAGAGTAATTTCATGAAAAAAATAATTTTATTAGGCGGTGTATTAGTCTTATCGCCTTTCATTAATGCTTCAACTGAAATCGAAGATAAACAAAAAATTTTGAATATGGTAAAACAATATTCTGGACTTGTTTCATGTATGAGTTCTTTTGAAAAAGATCCTGAAAATGGCAGGCCAACAACTATTAAGGATGTAACAACAGTTAAATATGATAAAGAAAATAATGAATATGTATTTTATGTATTGTGGGGCGGAGATATGGGATGCTTAGGTGGTTCGGGAACCATGTCTAGTTTTGTTACTGAGGTGGCTAGATATGGCGGAGACTGGAAACCTTATACTATTCAAACTGATTTTGCTTTTGGTCAGAATGTTGATATCAATTATGGATACATTGAATCAATCAAAAAAATTAATGCTAATAAATTTGAAGTTATAAGTTGGGACCATGCAGATAGTAAGTACGGTGGAGTAGATGGAGGTAGTAATTTTCCTGCTAATAAATTTAAGTATACGGTAGAGCGAGAAGGATATTCGAGATGGAGAGTTACTCATCAAACATTACTTGAACAAAGAAAGTAAAATGGGAAATCGTCTATTGATATTTTTTTATTATCTGAACTATTAAATTCTACTCATTATTAAAGGGGTGATTATTATGAATAAGATTATTTTATTGGGTTTAGTAATTTTAAATACGTCATCTGTATATGCTTTAGCGCCTAAAAATGGTGAACAACCTACCTATTGCGAGCAGATAGTTGCTGTTCATGGATTGCTTACGAGAGCACAAGTTGAATGTGGATATAGCAAGTATAATAAAGAAATGATTTCAGAGACTAAAAAATGTTTTAAGCATGAGCTTGGAGAGGAATATGGAATGGAAGTACTTAAATTTGGTTTGATGGAATATGATCGCCATGTTAGAGAAGAAGGAAAAGAACTTACCTGTAAATCTATTCTAAAAGAATTTCCAGAATATGTTCAAAAGTAAAAAATAAAAACTACCCTTGGGTAGTTTTTATTGTGCCTTTATTAACCACTTGTTAAATATTATTAAGAAATATAGGTAATTTCATGAAAAGAATAAATTTAATATTTGGTCTATTATGCATTTTTTATTTTTCAAACTCTTATGCTGAGGATTGGGATAGGCTGAGTAATTTAAGTAAAACACTTTCGGAAGGTTCATATACTCATCCAGCCAATTCAGAGTCGACAACTTTAAGAGAGAAGCTAGAAGATAAGCAGAGAAAAACTGAATTTGAAGATGTGTCAAGAAGTGAACTGAAAAAACTGGGGATGTTGCCAGCATATGGGGATTCAATTATTAAGAAAGATACTGAGAAAAATGAGTATTTTGAGATAAAAGAATTTCCTGATGGAAATTACATGTATAGAACTTTAAGTCAGAAAGAAATAGTGGCTGTATTTCCAGTTGCTGGTGAAGATGATCCTTTTGGCGACGGCTGGAAAGTTGTTTGCTATATAGATCAAATAACAACTATCAGAAATTGTTCGATAACAAAATATGCAATTATGATCTTAAAATCTGCCAAACATGGCTTAGTTTTTTCAGTAAGTAATGAGCCAGATAAGCTTAATCCTTTAATCGATCACTATGTAAGAGTTGATAAAAATACTCCTTTAAAAACTACATCTATTTTTATCGGTTCACAAGCTGCCAATATCATAGAACAGATGAAGAGAGGAGAAATAATGAGGACTAGATTCCATGAATTTGGTGATACATATGAGGAGACTATTTATCTTGATGGTTTTACAAATGCTTATAATTTTATGAATTTGATGTATCCACAAGTTAAGTGAAATGTCGCAAATATTTTTTAATTAATCAAAGCTAATTAATAGCCAATAAAAAACCACCTAATTCTTTCGAATTAAGTGGTTTTCAAATTTTGGAGCGGGAAACGAGACTCGAACTCGCGACCCCAACCTTGGCAAGGTTATGCTCTACCAACTGAGCTATTCCCGCAATGTGAGCACATTATAGAGTGTTTCATTAAAGTGTCAACACTCTTGTGATCTAATTGAACGTTTAATCAGCACGACGCCAAACTGTACCTTGGCGAGTGTCTTCAAGTACAACACCTTGGTCGAGCAAAGACTGACGAATAGCATCTGCTTTCGCAAAGTCTTTAGCTTTTTTCGCATCAACACGTTGTTGAATGAAATCTTCAATTTCAGCATCAGACAAAGCAAGCGCTTCTTGTCCAATATCTGATTTTAAGAAATCATCTACATTGTGTTGTACCAAACCTAAAATGTTGGTGAGGTGACGTAATGTCGAATAAAGCACAGTCGCTTGGTCAGCTTGCTCTTCTTTTACAGCACGGTTTAACTCTTTGTTGAGTTCAAACAATACCGCCATTGCTTCAGCAGTATTGAAATCATCACACATCGCATTGTTAAAACGTTCAATAAAGCTTTGATCAAGCGTTTCAGTTGTCGTTTGACCATACACTTGTTGATAAGCTTTAAATGAATGATAGAAACGAGTTAAAGAAGTTTTTGCTTCTTTAAGCGCTACATCTGAGAAATTCACAGGACTACGGTAGTGTGAAGACACAATAAAGTAGCGGATCACTTCAGGGTGGAACTTCTCCATCACGTCACGAATCGTAAAGAAGTTGCCTAAAGACTTAGACATCTTTTCGCCATCAACATTAATAAAGCCAACATGCATCCAGTAATTTACATACTGTTCACCAGTCGAAGCTTCACTTTGCGCAATTTCATTTTCATGGTGCGGGAACATTAAATCTGAACCACCACCATGAATGTCAAAGTGATTGCCTAGGCAGCAAGTCGACATTGCGGAACATTCGATGTGCCAACCCGGACGACCATTACCCCAAGGAGATGCCCAAGATGGTTCATTTTCTTTAGCATGTTTCCAAAGTACAAAGTCAAAAGGATGTTTCTTTTCAACTTCTACATCAACACGCTCACTTGCGCCAGCTTGCATATCATCAAGCTTACGGCCAGAGAGGCGACCATACTTTTCAAATTTGGTAACTTCAAAATAAACATCGCCGTTTGAAGCAGGGTAAGCAGAACCTTTATTGACTAGATTGCCAATCATATTTTGCATCTGCTCAATATATTCAGTCGCTTTCGGTGCTTCATCTGGAGCTAAACAGCCTAAGTTTGCTGCATCTTCATTCATAGCGTCGATGAAACGAGTGGTGAGTTGTTGAATTGTTTCACCATTCTCATTTGCACGTTTGATGATTTTGTCGTCAATGTCGGTAATGTTGCGAATGTAGCGAACTTTCCAGCCTTGACTACGCAAGAAACGAATAATGTAGTCAAATGCAACCATAACTCGAGCGTGCCCGATATGACAGTAGTCGTAAACGGTCATACCGCAGACGTACATATCGATGTGACCTTCTTTGCGAGGTACAAATTCAACTTTTTTTCGTTGCTCAGAGTTATATAAAACAAACGGTTGCATAAGGGTTTTCAAACACTCAACAAAAATAGTGTTACATCATAACTTAAGCATCATTTTTAAAAAAGTTTTATGCATTAATTTTATAAGCTTGTGAAATCTTATACATTTAAAAACGTGTAACTGATTGAGTTATGCTAGAATGCCCCCAAATCTTTTGATTAAAATCACCGATCTCAATTGAGAGATCAGATCAATTATTTTGAGTCAAACTCGTATGCCTAATCCTACAGATTTCCAAAGCAGTGCATTAGCTACATTGCGTATTGAGCAACAAGCCATAGATGTATTAGCAACACAAATTGATGACCGTTTTAACCGTGCTTGCGAAGTACTGTTGCAGTGTAAAGGTCGTGTTGTGATTACAGGGATGGGTAAATCTGGGCATATTGGTCGAAAAATGGCGGCAACATTTGCCTCTACAGGTACGCCGTCTTTCTTTATGCATCCTGGTGAAGCAGGCCATGGCGATTTAGGCATGCTAGTTCGCGGTGATGTACTTATTGCAATTTCCAATTCAGGAAAAAGCGATGAAATCATGATGCTGATGCCTCTTATTAAACATCTCGGCGTACCGATGATTACCATTAGCCGTGATGATAAAGGCCCAATGCCGCAAAATGCTGATATCGCTTTAACCTTAGGTGAGTCCGACGAAGCTTGTCCTTTAGGCTTGGCACCAACTTCAAGTACGACAGCGACTTTGGTTTTAGGCGATGCATTAGCGGTTGCTTTGCTTGAAGCACGGGGTTTTACTGCTGATGACTTTGCACGTTCGCATCCGGCAGGTGCATTAGGTAAGCGTTTGCTTTTACATGTAAAACATTTAATGCATACAGGTGAAGAGTTACCAAAAGTTTCACCTGAGACTCCAATGAATCAAGTGCTTTATGAGATTTCAAATAAGCGTTTAGGTTTAACAACAATTGTTGATGAACAAGACCACTTGCTTGGTATTTTTACAGATGGGGACTTACGTCGTCTCATCGATAAACAGCAAGGGTTTGATGTGAATTTACCTGTGTCTGAAGTAATGACAAAAAAACCGTCAACTATTTCTCAAGAAGCACGTGCTGTAGAGGCATTACAACAACTTAACCAGAAAAAAATCAGTCAGTTTGTGGTGGTCGACGACCAAAATAAAGTGATTGGTGTAATTAGTATGCATGATCTTATTCAGGCAGGGGTGAATTAATCCATGGCATCGTATGCATTGTTAGAACAAGCACGTCATTTGCAGGCATTGGTTCTGGATGTTGATGGTATTTTGAGTGATGGCTTTGTTACGTTAACCAACACGGGCGATGAAATTAAATCATTCGATATTCGTGATGGTTTGGGTATGAAACTTGCGCAGCAAGCGGGTATGAAAGTCATCATCATAACAGGCCGAAAAAGTAATATCGTCGATAAACGCATGTCTGACTTAGGTGTTGATTTAGTTTTTCAAGGTCGTGAAGATAAAGGCTCAGCACTTCGCGAAGCTTGTGCACAGTTTAATATTTTGCCTTCAGATTGCTTATATATGGGCGATGATTGGCCAGATCTCTCAGCATTTGCGATTGCCGGAATGAGTGTTACGGTTCCAAATGGACATGAAGAAGTACGCCGCCGTGCGCACTTGGTGACCCAAGCAATGGGTGGTCGTGGAGCTGTTCGTGAAGTCTGTGATATGTTGCTGATCGCAAAAGGCATTTACCAAGAACTTCTTGAAAAATATCTTGCAGTACCGCATTAATAACAAGATTACTTAAAAAGGTAGGCTATTCCTGCTCATGGATACCAGAGTTTTATATATTGTTGCTGTAGTCGTTGCTGCTGTGAGTGGTGGTTACTACTACTATAGTGGCAAGGCAAAAAAACTGGACATTGGTTCGGCGAAGAATATGACTTATTCGGCGCAGGGCGTCCATTTGACTCAAACTGATGACAAAGGCAATTTGTATATTCGTGCTGAAGTTCGTCAGCTTGAGCAGGATATGCAACAAAAAACGTCAAAGTTGGATCAACTTAATGCCTCTATGTATAAATTAGGTAAAGTTGATGCAACATTCTTTGCTAAACAAGCTTATGGCTATGATGATAATCAAAAGGTTGTTTTATCGGGTGATGTGGTCGCAACCAAGATTGCACCTCAAGGAACAATTGAGTTCCAAACTGATGAATTAACTGGTTATCCAAAGACTCGAGATATTGAAACAAATCATCAAGTGATTGTTCAATCTCCGCAAGGCGAGTTTGTGAGTAAAGGATTAAAAGGCAATTTGAATAACGGTCAGTACGAATTTTTTAATATTCGAGGAAAGTATGCACCAAAGTCTTAATTTAAAACGTTCTTCAGCTTTCCTAAAACAAGCTGCGGTAATTACATTCGTTGCTTTATCATCTGCTTCGACTTTTGCTTTGCCGTCTGACCGTAATCAACAAATTTCATTGGTCGCAGACCGTGCAACTTATAATGACAAAACTGGTTTGACGACTTACACAGGTAATGTTGTGATTGAGCAAGGTACGATGAAGCTTCAAGCTGACTCAATTGTTGCGAATCTAAACTCGAAACGTGAAATTCAAGTGATTACCGCAAAAGGTCGTCCAGCTAAGTTCCAGCAGCAAATCAGTGCCAATAAAGGTGTTGCACGTGGTGAAGGACAAACCATTGTCTATAATGCAGACACAGGCATTATTACTTTGTCTGGTGGCGCATACTTATATCAAGATGGTTCAAGTATTCGTGGTAACTCTCTGAAATATAGTATGAATAAAGGCGATGTTGAAGCTCAAGGTTCTACTTCAAACCGCGTACAAATTATTATTCCACCTTCAAGTTCTAAAAGTTTCCCAGGAGCGCGTGACTAATGCAGCAAGCTCTTCAACAACCGCAAACTTTGTGTATTAAACACTTAGCCAAAAACTATAGTAAGCGTTGGGTTGTCAAAGACGTCTCTTTTAGTATGCAAAGTGGACAGATTGTTGGTTTGCTTGGTCCTAACGGTGCCGGAAAAACGACCAGTTTCTATATGGTCGTTGGACTTGTGCGTATGGATAAGGGCGAGATTCATCTTGATGACTTGGATATGTCAGACCTAGCGATGCATGAGCGTGCACGTAAAGGTATTGGTTATTTGCCTCAAGAAGCTTCTATCTTTAGAAAATTGACGATTGCTGAAAATATTATGTCGATCTTAGAGACGCGTAAAGATTTGAATAAGCAGCAACGTCAACAGCGTCTTCATGAGTTGCTAAATGACTTTAAAATTAGCCATATTAAAGATTCATTAGGAATGAGTGTATCGGGTGGTGAGCGCCGCCGTGCGGAAATTGCGCGTGCTTTGGCAGCAGACCCTAAATTTATGCTCTTGGATGAACCGTTTGCTGGTGTCGACCCAATTTCAGTGGGTGATATTAAAGATATTATCCAGACCCTAAAAGACCGTGGCATTGGTGTACTCATTACCGATCACAACGTTCGTGAAACTTTAGCGATCTGTGAGCGTGCTTATATCGTAAGTGAAGGCTCAGTGATTGCTGAAGGCACACCACAAGAAATTTTAGACAACGAACAAGTACGTAAAGTCTATTTGGGTGATGATTTTACAGTTTAATTGAAGTCATTAATCTAATTGGTTAAAAAGAGGTCAAGGCCTCTTTTTTGTTTTTTGAGGTTTTGTAAATAAAAACAATTACATATACCAATCATTTAATAAAAAAATAATGTGTGATTTATTCGACCAATTATGCTGTTTTCATTGAAAAACTATGTAGAATGGAGATGCTTTTAAACGATAACAAACAAGATCAACAAGATAAGCATGATTGGATATAACCAAAGAAGAGTAGAAGGGAAATGTAGAAAGCAGGCTTTCCTGAAAGGGCTGATGCTTCTAAGTACACTACATGTACCTGTTGTGATATATGCTGCTAAACCAAGTGAGCAATACCACACCCTGAAAGAAAACTTGTCACAACTTTTTGTCCCTAAAAGTAGTGATGATTTCAAAGTTGCCAAGATGCACGAGCTGAGTAATTTCAAGCTAGATCGTTCTATTGTGCAGGAATTTCCAACTGTTCAACTTAATGATAAGTCGGCTTCATCTTTTTCTAACTTGCCATCTCGAACGATGACGTTGCAAGATGCGGTAAAAATTGCCATTCAGCGTAGTCCAGATATTTCACAATCTATTGCAACTTTAGCGGGTCAAAATTCAGGAGTTGACGTTGCTAAAGCCGGTTACTATCCCCAGCTAGCAGGCGGGATTTCAACTGGTGATTTAAGCAGTGGAGAACGTGGTAGGCAGCTACTTACTTTAAGTGCCACTCAAATGCTTTATGACTTTGGTAAAGTCAAATCAGGTGTTGATGTTGAGCAAGCTAAGGTTCAAGTTGAACAAGCCAATGTTTTGGTCAGTGTTGATACTCTAGCTTTGGATGTTGCACAAACTATTGTCAATATTCAGCGTTATCTTCAGCTTAATAAAATTGCTGAACAGCAAATTGCCGGTATTCAACGTATTCAAGACATTGCTAATCTACGTGCAAACGCTGGTGTCGCGAGTCAGGCAGACCCAATTCAGGCGCAGTCATACTTACAAGCAGCGCAGTCTACCCTGATTGCTCAGCAATCATTGTTACGCCAGTATCAACAGCATTTAAGAACACTACTCGGTGCAGATGTTACTCGTACTGGATGGATTATTTCCGAAGATCTAGTTAAGCAATCTGATCTTTATGGTGAGCCTGAATTTAATACTATTCCTAAAATGATTGCCGCGCAGGCAAGTGTTGAGGTCGCTAAAGCACAAAAAGAACAAACCCGTTTAACACGCTATCCGACCTTAGCCGTGAAAGGCTCAGTCAGTCAGGCGCTTAACGGTAAAAACCCAAATAATGACAAGGATGATGGTTTATATAGTTCGGTTATGCTTGAAGCAACAAGTCAGTTTTACCAAGGTGGTGCAACCGCTTCACAAGTAAAAATGGCAAGTTATGCAGAAGAAGCAGCTAAATCTAAAGTCAATTCTGTTTATTTAGATGTGTTAGACCAAATTAGAACAAGTCGTGAACAAATTGAAAATAAACAACGTCAAATGCAGGTTTTGGTAAGCCGCCAAGCAACGACGGTTCGTACACGTGAACTGTACCAAGAACAATATAAGCTCGGTACTCGCTCACTGGTCGATTTATTAAATGCTGAACAAGCCATTCATAGTGCAAACTCAGAACTCGAATCAGCACGTTATGACATTTATAACAGCATTGTTCAGTACATTGCAGCAACAGGACGTTCCCGCCAAGCCTATGGCTTAAATAATATTTCAATTCAGGGGTTCGAAGTACAACCATGATGACAAAAATAAATTACCAGCCTTGGTTACAGGCGGTCTTAACTATTGCCAAACACTATCGAATAGAACCGTCAGAAGAAAGAATTCGTTTACAACTTGATTGGAACCAAAACCAGAATCTAGACGATGTCTTACAGTTAATGACACGTCAGGTCGGTTTAATTCTTCGTAAGGCACCCTTTTCTTTAGACTTGTTAAATCCATGGCGTTTGCCGGTTATGGTGGAGTTTAATGATGGGCAAGTTGGTGTAATCGATAAAGCAGATACGCAAGGCAATGTCAGTATCCAGTTCAGTGGAGATCAGGGCCTTTCTCAAAATTTATCATTAGACGTTTTAAAAACGACACTGAAAAATGTCTATATTTTGCGTCCAGAAACGTCTATTCCAGATGCGCGTATTGATGAATATATCAAGCCGTACGAAGCAAACTGGTTCTGGTCCATCGTTTTAAGAGACTGGAAGCGTTATATCGATATTATGTTTGCCTCTTTAATTGCCAATATTTTGGCACTGGCAACCATTATTTTCTCGATGCAAGTCTATGACCGTGTTGTGCCATCTCAGTCGATTCCGACTTTATGGGTACTGGCAGGTGGTGTACTGATCGCGGCTCTGTTTGAGTTTACCTTGCGTGTTTCGAGGGTATATTTATCCGATATTATTGGTAAACGTGCTGACTTACGTGTCTCAGACCGTGTATTTGGCCATGCTTTACGCATTAAAAATAAAGATCGCTCGAAATCTACAGGTAGTTTTATTTCCCAGATTCGTGAACTCGAAGGTGTTCGTGAACTGGTGACTTCGACCACTATTAGTGCAATTGCAGATTTTCCATTCTTTTTCTTATTCCTGATTATCTTTGCGATTATTGGTGGGAAAATATTCTGGGTCATGTTGCTTGTTGTGCCTTTGATGATCTTGCCGGGTATTCTGGTGCAAAAGAAATTGGCCCAGCTTGCTCAAGAAGGGATGAGAGAATCTTCAATCCGTAACGCAATTCTTGTAGAAGCGGTGCAGGGTATTGAAGACATCAAGCTATTACGCGCTGAATCACGTTTCCAAAATCAGTGGAACCACATGAACGAAGTTTCAGCCGACATTGGTATGAAACAGCGTAAAATTGTAGGTACCTTAATGGCTTGGACCCAAATGGTTCAGGGGTTAACTTACGCTATTGTGGTGTTAGTTGGCTGTTTTGCGGTAATGGAAGGGGAAATGACCACGGGTGCGCTCGTTGCGTGTTCAATTCTTTCTTCACGTATGTTGGCACCAATTGCCCAAATTACAGGGGTTTTAGGTCGTTTACAGCAAGCAAAAGTTGCGAAACAAAGTCTCGATGAGCTCATGCAACGTCCAATTGATCAGGCTGATCGTGCTCATTTAGTTCATAAAGCTGTTTTAAACGGTAATTACGAATTAAAAAATGTGATGTTCCAATATGGTGATGACGACCCAAAACCAAGTCTTGCAATTCGTCATTTGCAAATTCGTGCTGGTGAAAAAATTGCAGTTTTAGGCCGTAATGGTGCTGGTAAGTCAACCTTGCTTCAGCTTTTATCTGGCATGCAATCTCCAACTCAAGGTGCTGTGCATTTAGATGGTTTAGATCTTTCTTTAATTGACCCATCTGATGTACGCCGTGATATGGGATTACTAAACCAAAATGCCCATTTATTCTACGGAACAATCCGTGAAAACTTGACCTTGGGTGCACCGCTTGCAACCGATGAAGATATTCTTCGTGCTTTGGTCGTGACAGGTGCATTACCTTTCATTCAAGAGAAGAAAGAAGGGCTAGATCACTTAATTTTAGAAGGTGGTGTCGGTTTCTCTGGTGGTCAAAAACAAGCTTTATTACTTGCACGTTTATTAATTCGTCAACCGAATATTCTATTGCTCGATGAACCAACAGCAGCCATTGATGATGTTGCCGAGAAGCAACTGATTGATCATCTAAAAGGCTGGCTGGCGCATCGTACATTGATTGTGGCAACACACCGCCGCGCTGTTTTAGAACTGGTTGATCGTATTATTGTCGTGAATGAGGGCAAGATCGTAATGGATGGGCCAAGAGATCAGGTACTTAATCAATCAACAGCCCAACAAAAACAAGTAAGCCAAGGGGGATAATTCATGAGCGAACAACAACAAGAACTCACCCGTTCAATGAATGTATCTTATAGTGAACCACCATTACCGCGTGCCAGTTTAGTGATTTGGATTGTAGGTATTGGGCTCGTTAGTTTGTTTATTTGGGCATGGTTTTTCCAGTTAGAAGAAGTATCTACAGGTACAGGTAAGGTTATTCCATCGTCTAAAGAACAGGTCATCCAGTCTTTAGAGGGTGGTATTTTAACTAAGCTGAATGTACAAGAAGGTGACATTGTTCAAAAAGGCGAAATCCTTGCTCAATTGGACCCAACCCGTTTTGCGTCAAATGTAGGTGAGTCGAGATCTTTATTGATTGCAGCTCAGGCAACCGCAGCGCGTTTACGTGCAGAAGTAAACGGTACACCGTTAGTTTTTCCTGAAATTGTAGCGAAAGATCCAAAGCTTGTGCATGAAGAAACAGCATTGTATGAGTCTCGTAGAGCTGATTTACAGCAAACGCTTTCAGGTTTAAAGCAAGCATTAGAGTTGGTTCAACAAGAACTCGCCATGACTGAACCTTTGGTTGCTAAAGGTGCTGCCAGTGAAGTCGAGGTTTTACGCTTACGCCGTGAAGCGAATGATTTACGCAATAAAATGAATGATGCACGTAACCAATATTACGTTAAAGCTCGTGAAGAGTTATCTAAAGCAAATACTGATAGCCAAACTCAACAACAAGTCGTGATGGGGCGTAATGACAGTTTAGAGCGTGCTGTATTTAGAGCACCTGTGCGCGGCGTTGTAAAAGAAATTACAGTGACAACGCATGGTGGTGTCGTTCCGCAAAATGGTAAGTTAATGACGATTGTTCCAATTGATGAACAGTTGCTCATTGAAGCACGTATTTTGCCACGTGATATTGCGTTCATTCGTCCTGGTCAAGAAGCTTTAGTGAAGATTACAGCTTATGACTATTCAATTTATGGTGGCTTAAAAGGTAAAGTTACCGTTATTTCTCCAGACACAATTCGTGATGAAGTTAAACAAGATCAATTCTACTATCGCGTTTATATTCGAACTGATACAGATAAGCTCTACAATAAACAAGGTAAAGCTTTTGGTATTACACCGGGTATGGTGGCAACGGTAGATATTCGTACTGGTGAGAAAACTGTACTCGACTACTTGCTTAAACCGTTTAATAAAGCGAAAGAAGCATTACGAGAAAGATAATAGTAAAAGCCCCGAAATTCGGGGCTTTTTTATGGGTTTGCTTCTACTAAATTCACGCTATAATTTGATTTTTATTATGCTTTATTTAATTTATGGCTTTTACGATTGCAGCACCGGTTACATTTGAAGAAGAAATTAAAAAAAGTAGATTTCAGGCGATTGCTGCGCCAGTAGAAAATGAACAGCAAGTGAAAGAATTTTTAGAACTAAATAAAGATATATCGACCACCCATCAATGTTGGGCGTGGAAAATTGGACATAACGTTCGCTTTAATGATGATGGTGAGCCATCTGGTACAGCAGGACGTCCAATCTTGGCTACGATTGAAGGTAATGACTTAACGAATATCATCGTTATGGTGAACCGCTGGTATGGCGGTATAAAACTGGGAACAGGTGGTTTAGTACGGGCTTATGGCGGTTGTGCTGGGCAATCATTATTATTAGCTGAGCGAATTGAACTCATTGCAAAGAAAACCATTCACTTTTCTTGTCATTTTAATGAATGGGCAATTTTTCAATATGAGCTTACGCAGCAGCAAATAGAATATCAGGAAACTTATACCGCAACAGGTGTAGATATTGAAGCGAGACTGCAAGTCCACCAAATTGAACCACTTGCCTTGAAGCTCCGCGATGTCACTCGTGGCCGTGAAGAATTAAAAGTTGAGGAGGAATTAACTGATGACTGACTCCTTACTCAAATACCGTGAGCAACATAAGCACCGTTTAAATTATATGCCATGGCTATATTGGACGCTAAAGCCTAAACATCGCGCTTGGGCAGAAGAATGGCAAAAAGAATATCAGGCGTATTTAATGGATATGGAAACAGTTGAGATAGGAGAGAACTGTTTTATTTCACCGTTAGCCCATATTTTTGCCGAGCCGGGTCGCAAAATTACGATTGGTGATAATTGTTTTATTGCGGCTGACTGTAGTTTGCATGGACCGCTTGAGATTGGTAATGAAGTCGCAATTAACCATCATTGTATATTAGATGGTGGTCGAGCTGGTATCAAACTACATGATCAAGTGCGTATAGCTGCTTATTGTCATCTCTATGCATTTGATCATGGTATGCAACTAGACCGCCCGCTTTACCAACAACCTGTTCGATCTCAGGGAATCGAAATTGAAAAAGATGTTTGGCTGGGGGCGCATGTTGGAATTAAAGACGGTATTAAAATTGGTAAACACGCCGTTATTGGTATGAATAGTATGGTCACCAAGGATGTCGAACCCTACCATATTGTGGGGGGAAACCCAGCAAAATTTATCCGTTTAAGAGAATAATACAGTCTTAAGAGTGTAATAAAATGTTTGATCTATAAACAAAAAAGCGGATTTTAATACATAAACCTTAACATACGGATTTTTATCTATGTTAAGTTAAAGCTAAGTTATAGAAAAATCTCCAAGGCAAATAGACCTGAAGAAGAGAGGCAAAAATGAACCGTGTGATTGCGTGTATTGACTCATCACCTTGTATTAATGCTATTGCAGATGCAGCGGCTTGGGTTGCGAAAGCGACTGGACGAGAGCTTGTGTTATTACAAATTCTAGATTATTACCCAGCAAGTTATCACTTAGGTGAAATTAGCGGTGTAATCGGCTTTGAAAGCAATGCAATGTTGCTTAAAGAGTTGGCTGAATTAGAGCAAAAGCAAAGTGAACTCGCTTTAGATTACAGCAATAATTTACTTAGACATATCTCTGACTTAATTAAAGAAAAACACGGTATCACTTGCTCAAAAATTCAGGAAAAAGGGGATTTTCTAGAGCAAAGTTTTAATCTCTTACATGAAAACGATATTGTTATTTTGGGTAGGGTGGGTGAACGAGCTGCCGAAAAACATAAACCTATTGGTAGTAATGTCGAGAACTTTATTCGAGGCGCAAATTGCACAGTTTTGACGATTGGCGAAAACTTCAAAGTACCGACTCGTTTTATATTCGCCTATGAATATTCTCCTACGTGTCAAAAAATGATGCGCCGTATTGCACAAAGTGATCTATTACGGACTTTACAGTGCCATTTAGTATATGTGGGCGACCATCCTGAAATATTGAATGAGCCAGAGCATTACCTGAAAGAAGCAGGCCTAGATGTAGTGACTGTTTACCGATATGGTGATGTAGCCCAAAATATTCTTGAATATCAACAAGAGCACGGCATTCAAATTATTGTGCTCGGTGCATTTAGCCATAGCAAAATTCATCAGTTCTTCTTGGGAAGTATTGCAACGACCATCTTCCGGAACGCGACTGTGCCTTTACTTGTGGCTAAATGATGAGATCAGCATATAGTTATCCGCAAATCTTGTGGATAACTATATGGAAAAGCAAGGGTAATAAAAGTAATTGATTGATTATAAATAATAAAATAAAAAAGATGATTTTTTGATCATTATTTCACAATTGCAATCGCGAAGCCGTCATGACCTTTTGAGCCAACCGTTTGCAAAGCTGTGCAAGACAGAATTTGCGGGTGGTTTTCTAGAGCTTTAAAGGTTTCACGGATACCTTCAATACTTGGTTTTTTGTTTTCAGGATTCAAAATATCACCAGCACGAATGACATTGTCTAGCACAATAATCGTGCCTGATTTTGAGAACTTAAGGCTGAGTTCTAGATATTCTGGATAGCCCTGTTTATCAGCATCAATGAAAATAAAATCAAAAGGTTCAATTGACTGTGGGTCAATTGCAGAAAGTATATCTGCAGCGCGGCCTGCTTTTAGCTCAACTTTTACAGGAAGATTGGCATGGTCGATATTTTTTTGAGCCATTTCTGCGTGAGTATCACGGCCTTCAATGGTAAGTAAATAGCCATCTTCAGGGAGTGCGCGTCCTAACCAAATCGTACTGTAAGCAGCAAAGGTTCCAATTTCTAAGACACGCTTGCACTTATTCATCTGAATGAGCATTTGCAAGAACATCCCTTGGTTTGGAGCAACTGCAAGATGATTTGAAAAGCCGTGTTCGTCGGTATTTTTTAATGCAAAGTCGAGTCGAGGATCTTCGGGAATTAAATGTGAGTCGATATATTCGTCAATGTCTGTCCACAACTGCTGCATAGTCAAATTTACCTGTATGTTGATAGGCGTATTTTAAACGTTTATGACTAGAGTGCAAAAATCTTCGGATTAAGAAATTTTGGTTGATTAGGGAATGAACAAATTAGCAGTTAATTTAAGAGTGTTTCTTTATGAGAGCATTTAAAAGAGAGGAATAAAAAATCCCCTTATACTTGAATGCATAAAGGGATTTTAATTTTAGAAATTACACATTGAAGTATTGCGGGTTAAGTCAGGTCCCCAAGTACGATAGCCTTGAGTATCAATATGGATTTGTCCTGAACTATATAAACCAATACCTAAGTTTAAACTTTGACCATGTTGGGCCCAGAACTGACACAATTTAAACTTGGTGTTTTCAATAAACGCATAGTCTTGTGGCTGTGGAACTTCTGGTCCAATACGGAAATCGATGGCAGAGTTAAACAAATGTTTAGAAGAACTTGCACCACCAGCACATTGGTTTAAAGGTAAGTCACGATAAACCGAAGTCACTTCAAAGTCGGTTAAAACTTTGGCAGCAATTAAATATTTAAAGACACGTAAGGTTGATAAAGAATTATTCCAAAGTTCGCGGTTTGGTACAGCGTATTCCGAACTGCCACATTTTTGCCAATCACGAGCTGATCTTAATAATTCAAAACTTGGTACGATGCCTGCTACGTCATGACGTGCTAGAAATTTTTCATACTCGCGGACGCGTTCATAATGATCGCCAGCATTTAACCAAGAGCGATAGGAAGCAGGCTCAACTTTAGGCGGAATAGGATGTTCGATAATAACGCGTTCTTGAGGAATGAAGATGCGTTTACCACTTGGAGAGGTTTTGCCTGTTGTTGTGTGTTGGGGAGAGCTGGCACAACCGACCATAATCGCAGGGATTATGCATAGGGGCAGCAGACTCTGCAAAAACTTCCGCATAAGAAAAATCAAAAGCTTAATAAATATTGCGCCTATTTTAATGCAAAACAGTGCACAAATTACGAGGAATTTGCAATGAAATGTTTGAATAGGGTATAAAAAAGATCAGCAGTTGCTGATCTTTTTTGAAATTATTTTTCTAGATACTGTAACTTATCTGGTTTGCCGTTCCATTCTTCACGGTCAGCAGGTTGGTCACCAATTTGAGTAATGTTAGGCCATTTTTGAGAAAGTTCAGCATTTAATTCAATAAATACTTCTTGACCTTCCGGTAACTCATCTTCAGAGAAAATTGCATTTGCAGGGCATTCTGGTTCACACAATGCGCAGTCAATACATTCATCCGGATTAATCACTAGGAAATTCGGACCTTCGTAAAAACAGTCTACAGGACAAACTTCTACGCAATCTTGGTATTTACATTTAATACAATTTTCAGTGACAACAAAGGTCATGGCGACAGCTACCTAAAAAATATGGTTTCATTTCGAATAGCTTATTTTAGGCAAAAAAGGGGTAAACAAACAATTGCTTTTATTGATATTGTTTATTTATACATATGAAGATAAGTTAAAACTTTGATATTTAAAACAATGTTGTAGGCTTAAGATCAGCCAAATTGTAAATTTAAGATAATAATATGTTTTTAAAAACAACAGCTTGAATAAATTTTTTCTAATGACTTTAAATGTCATTTGGGTCAAGGTATCTATTTGATTAGATACCTTAAATACAACTTTCACCTTTGAAATTTGTTTTTATGACATATTGATAGCCAAAAAATCGTTAAATAATGAACTTTAAAGCATACAAAGCAAATGAATGTCTTCTGGTTCAAGCTCCCATAATTGCCGATCTGGATGTTTTAATACTGCCGCACCATGCTTCATATAAAAGTCGACTGTACGTTTACTTGGCGTAGCTGAAATATAAAGTTGAAGAGCGCCTAGTTGCTTGGCCGATTCTTTTGCCGCTTGCATGAGCTTTGCACCAATGCCTTGACCTTGTTGATCGGCATCGACATAAAAATATTGCAGTAATTTTGCATCGGGATAATCAGCAATGCGTTGATTTGATACGACACTAATGCCCACGAGTTGTTCAGCCGTATTAAAAGCACCTACAAATAAAGCACCTTGTTGATAGAGTTCTTTTAATTTTGGTGGATCATTTTCTAAATGATATGCATCCCAATGCTTAACATCATAAAAACAATCTGTTAATTCGAGTTGATCTTGTTTTTGTATGTAGAGTTGGGTAATCAGTTCACGTCGACTAATTTGTTGCCAAATTAAATCGATCTCTGTGTATTGTAGTGGCCTTAAGAAAATAGAAATTTTATTCTCCTTCAAGTAAGAGCAAACATGCCCATAGACATGTTTGCTCAATCAATAATTATGATTTAAGTGCAGCTTTTAGCTCATAAAGTTGTTCAAGTGCTTGGCGAGGCGTCAAGTTATCGACTTCAATTTGCTTAAGTAAGTCTAGAGCAGGTGACGGTACTTCGATTTCAATCACTTTCTCTATGACTTGAGTATTTGATTTCGCGTCCGAATCTAAAGTTGCAAACAAATCATCTTGAACACTGGTTTGTAAGTGTTGCTGTTGTTGCTTCTCTAAAATGCGTAAACGTTTTTGAGCTTCTTTAATAACATTAGCAGGAATACCAGCTAATTTCGCAACTTGTAAACCGTGACTTTGACTTGCAGGTCCTTGTTGAACTTTATGCAATAAAATCAGGTTGCCATTTAACTCTTGTGCCGTTACATGATAGTTATCAATTCCTGCTTCACTACCTAACTCAGTCAGTTCGAAATAGTGCGTGGCAAATAGACATAGACATTTTACGCGCTTGGTTAAATCAACTACACAAGCCCATGCTAAAGAAAGTCCATCGTAAGTACTAGTACCACGACCAACTTCATCCATTAACACCAAAGACTGATTGGTTGCATGGTGCAAGATTTGTGAAGTTTCAGTCATCTCGACCATAAATGTCGATTTACCAGTCGACAAATCATCGGCAGAACCAATACGCGTAAAAATACGGTCAATAGGGCCAAGTTTGGCAGCTCGTGCAGGAACATAACTACCACAGTAAGCCAGTAAACTGATTAATGCAGTTTGACGCATAAAAGTAGATTTACCGCCCATGTTTGGACCAGTAATAATCGCCATACGGTGCTGAACATCAAGGAACGTATCATTTGGTGTAAATGGTGCTTTACTTAACGCTTCAACCACTGGGTGACGACCACCTTGAATTTTAATACCAGTTTCTGGGGTAAATTCAGGACGAGCCCAATTGTTTAAACGTGCTTGATGAGCAAAGTTTGCAATTACATCAATGTGTGCAATTGCTGAACTCATCATTTGTAGATGAGCAATATTTTCGCGAAGGTTTTCAAGTAAAGCTTCAAATAATGCTTTTTCACGCGCTAATGCACGAGATTCACTTGATAAAACTTTATCTTCAAAGCTTTTTAGCTCAGGCGTAATGTAACGCTCTGCATTTTTTAATGTTTGACGGCGAATATAGTCGGCAGGGGCTTGCTCAGCTTGAGCACGTGTAAGCTCAATGTAGTAGCCACTCACACGGTTATAGCCGATTTTTAAGGTATTAATGCCCGTGCGTTCACGCTCTTTTATTTCTAAATCAATGAGGAATTGGCCTGCATGATCACGAATTTGGCGCAATTCATCGAGTTCTGCATCATAACCTTCTGCAATTACATTGCCATCACGAAGTAATACAGGCGGATTTTCGACAATGGCTGCCATTAAATGTTGATGCAACGATTTAAAGTCACCTAATTCCTGATCAAGTTGTCCTAGTAATTTAGACTTTTTCGATTGAATAACAGGCGCTAAAGCATTTCTTAAAAAGGGAATTTGCGCGCAAGCATGACGAAGCTGAACCAAATCACGTGGTCGCGCACTACCCAGTGCAACACGGCTAAGCACACGTTCAATATCGCCAATTTCTTTTAGCACTAAGCGAACTGGAGTTTCATGATAGCCTTGAATGAGTTGTTCAATCGCATCTAAACGGGCATCGAGTAATGCCGTATCACGAACAGGCTGCATGAGTGTGCGGCTGAGTAAACGGCCACCCATTGCAGTTTGGCAGTCATTCACCAGTTGGAATAATGATGTTCCGTGTTCAAACAACGGTTCAATAATCTCTAAATTACGGCGCGTGATTGGGTCAAGCGCAATAAAGTCTGTGCTTTGTTCCAACAAAATTGAACGAATATGCGGTAACGCCGTTTTCTGAGTTTCTTTGGCATAGTGAATAAGTGCCGCAGCAGCAGCTTTAGCTAAAGGTAATGGATCGAGTCCGAAACCAGAAAGCGTTGATACAGAGAACTGGTCACATAAGGTTTTTTGTGCATTATTTAAATTGAAGTCTACATTTGGGCGCTTAGTTACAGGGCAATCTAAATGCTTTTTAATTTGTTCGATAATGTTCGGATCAACCAGATCTTCATCAATCAAAATTTCACTTGGCATGAGGCGTGCCAGTTCAATTGGAAGTTGTTCAGGTTTGTAGTCTTGTTGTTGAACTTTAAAAATACCCGCACTTAAGTCAAGTAACGCAAAACCGATTTGATTTTGATGAATACATAGCGCAACAAGGTTGGATGACTGATAGCTTGTGAGTAGTGCGTCGTCAGTTAATGTACCAGGTGTAAGAATACGAACAACTTTACGCTCAACAGGACCTTTACCAGTGACTTCACCGACTTGTTCGCAAATGGCTACAGTGCGGCCTGCTTTTACCAAACGTGCTAAATAACCTTCGGCTGAATGGTAAGGGACACCCGCCATTGGAATTGGGTTACCGTTTGCTTTACCACGATGGGTTAGGGTAATTCCTAAAAGTTTGGCTGCTAAATGCGCGTCTTCAAAGAAAAGTTCATAAAAGTCGCCCATACGATAAAACAGCAACGCATGTTGATAATCTTTTTTGACCTTGAGATATTGCTGCATCATTGGAGTGTGGTTAGAGAGATCAGCCATGATTTCAGCGCTATTCATGCGTAATAAACCCTTAAAAAATCAATAATATTTTACGTTTGGTCATCTAGCCAATTCTACCAACTTCTGTGTGAATTGGACTTAATCTAAGAAAAAAGTATACCTTTTCGTGTACTTTTTTTATGTCAAAATTGAGTCAACAGTGTGTGAGCTTAACTTAATTTCTCACGGTTGCCATCTTAACAAATTGCGACTGATTGGCAAAAAGGATTCCTAAAATGAGCGAGGAAATAAACAGCAAAAGAAAGCGATCTTTGGGGAAAGATACTGTTTTACGATTGTGTGTGAAAAGATAATCCTTATAAGGATATATCACTCAATTTCTGCTGTATGAAATCAATCAGTGCTCTTGTTTTAGCGGGTAAATAACGACGATTTGAATAAAGTGCAAACAATTGCAATGGGGCTGCCGATTGTTCAAACTCTATCTCGACTAGCCGTCCGTCACTAAGATAAGGTTGGCAAGCTTGTTTCGATAAAATTGCGAAACCGACACCTGCTACAGCAGCTTGGCCTGCCATTTCTCCGCTGTTTACCCGATAGTGTCCTTTAACCTTGATGGTCTCGAACTCATCCTTTTTATTAACAAATTGCCAAGGAGCACCTTTGAGCGCACTGACTGTTGTAATACACGGTAATTCTTCAAATTGCTGGATATGAGTAGGCGTGCCATAACGCTGAATGAGAGAAGGAGCTGCCACAATGGTGCAAGGGATAGTCACCAGATGACGAGCGATGTAGTCACTGTTATCCATTTGACCGCGGCTAATAATAATAGCTAAATCCAGATCATCTCGCAGAGACTCAAAACCCGACAAATTTGTGACACAGCTTATTTCTAGTTCTGGATACTGACAGGCGAATTCTGCAATCACAGAACCTAGCAATGCAGGGCCTATTTCAGTGGGAATACAGATTCGTAAAGGACCTTTGAGCTGCATTTGCCGCAATGTTAACTCTGTCTCCGTTTGCTCAAGCGCTTCGAGTAATGGCTTTGCTCTGGTATAGAGTAGCTGCCCCGCCTGAGTGACTTTCATATGTCGGGTGCTGCGCTCAATGAGCTGAAGATCGAGTTTTTCTTCTAACTGAGAAATACAGCGACTCACGTTTGATGTTGGCATTTCAAGGAGTTTCGATGCACCCACAAAACTTTCTCTTTCAACCACAGCAACAAACACTTTCAGGGTATTAAAATCCAGAGCCGGACGCATCAATTGTCCCATATTTGATAATAATAAATGCAATTTTTACCATATAATCAATACTATTGATAGCAGTTAAACTCGGACATCTTTTATCTATAGGTTACTGCGATGTCCCTAGCCAAACAGACGTTTAATCATAAAGCCCTCATGTGGATAGCCACTGTCATTGCTTTCGTCCAGTTCACGAATGCACTGGAATATATGGTGTTTAATCCTATTTTTGTTTTTATGGCGACAGATTTTGCAGTGCCAGTATCATTCTCAGGTTATGTTTCAGGGATGTATACGCTTGGCGCGGTCCTTTCAGGAATTATTGCTTTTTACTGGATTGATCATTTCAATAAAAAGCGGTTTTTAATTATCAATATGGCGCTGTTGGGTCTACTAACACTTTTAACTACCTGCACATCTAGTTTTAGTCTTCTACTTGCACTTCGATTTTGTGCAGGGTTGGTCGGCGGTACCACCATGGGAGTGGGTATCAGTATATTAATAAACAACGCACCGCCTAATTTACGGGGGAAAATGTTAGCGACGGTGATCGCGTCATTTTCAATAGTAAGTATTGTTGGAATGCCCACCATATTATTTCTATGCACTCACTATGGTTGGCATGTGGCTTTGTGGCTCATAAGTGCATTGTGTGTGTTGGCATTGCCACTTATTGTATCGTTTATACCCAAAGACCAAGTCTCTTTAGATACGGTTAGTGCGTCGCCTTTAGATGCAGATACTCTACTGTTTGCCTCTGCTAATGCGCTCGTACAGTTTAGCCCTATGCTGGTTATTCCTATTTTGGCACCCTTAATGATTCAACAGTTGGGCGCTTCGCAAGACCTACTGCCTTGGCTATTTTTTTGCGGGGGCATGATAGGTTATTTATCTACAAAAATAACAGGGGCGTTAACCTCCCGTTTTTCTGCTTTGGTACTGGCTACAGGTTCAACTATTGTCTTTATACTAAGTTTGCTTATACCAGTGCTAGGCTATGAGCATGCAGCGTTATTTATTAGTTTATTTCTCGGTGCATCTTACAGTCGTTTGGTGTCATCTTCAGTGGTTACGATTCAGTTTCCTAATGATCGGCAACGAGCTGGATTCTCTTCATTACAAACATCAATCATGTATCTGATGACAACCGTCGCATTTTTCCTATCCGTTTTTCTATTACCAGACCATGACATGGCACCACAAAGTGTAAATAAGTTACTGGCGATATCCGCAATTTCAGCAGCAGGCTTCCCAATTCTCGTTATTATTCTGCAAAAGAAGCTGGCTAAACGTGTGCCCATGAGCTAATTCTAAAGCCACTATTTTTCCGTACATTAAAATAGTGACGATTAAAAAAAATTGGCCTCTGGCTCATTACCCATTTTCTTGAAATTACATTTAGGCGTTCTGGTACATGAGCCTTGAAGGTCAAATACTTATTAAAATTTTCCTTGCCTCAATAGAGAGACAATATATTTCCTTCCCAAAAAATATATACTATGGGGGAGTATCATCAAAAGACCATAAATATGGAAATTAACAGTAATTTAGAACGCTACCACTCTCATCAGTTCGATGAAGGAAACCCGCTGGCTCAAAAGAAAATTTTGATTGCAACGATTTTAACTGCCGTGATGATGGTCTTTGAAATTGTGGGTGGCTGGGTCTTTAACTCCATGGCTCTTTTAGCTGATGGCTGGCACATGAGTTCACATATGGTTGCTCTAGGGCTGGCTTATGTGGCTTACAAAATGGCTCGTCGTTATGCCTACGACAAACGCTTTAGTTTCGGAACTTGGAAAATCGAAATTTTGGGTGGGTATAGCAGTGCAATATTATTAATGGTCGTTGCACTTTTAATGGGGTTTCAATCTATCGAACGGTTACTCCATCCTGTTGATATTCATTATAATGAAGCGATTTCTATTGCTGTTGTAGGTTTGGCAGTCAACTTAATCTGTGCGTGGTTATTACATGATAATCATGAACATCACCACCACCATCATGACCATGAGCATAGTCACCACCATCATCATGATCACCATCACGATTTAAATCATAAAGCTGCGTTTCTACATGTGGTTGCCGATGCCGTAACGTCTGTATTAGCCATAGCCGCACTTATAGCGGGTAAATATTTTGGGTGGAATTTTTTAGATGCTTTATTAGGTATTGTAGGGGCGATACTTGTTGCACAGTGGTCGTGGGGACTTTTGCGTGACACAGGAAAAACTTTATTAGATGCTGAAATGTCACATCCAGTTGTAGCTGAAATACAAGAAGTGATTGAGCAATTATCCCAAGTAAAAATTACAGATTTACATGTATGGAAAGTCGGTAAAGGAAAATTTTCATGTATTTTGGCTTTAGAAACGGACCGAACAGATTTAACACCTGATTCAGTTAAAAAAGCCTTGTCTATCCATGAAGAAATTGTACATGCCAGTGTAGAAATACATTTTGTCTGACCATCTCTGTAGAGTTAGGATGAAATCACTGGTAAAATCCTCAGCATTGTCATTGGGGAGTAGCCATTCCTAGTACCCGCTAGGAAGACCACGTCAACAAACTTGAGATCAGTATCTCATGGCGTGTTCAGCCACTGTATATACAGTAAGAGCTAGGCGAGACCTTTGGCCGCAACGTACTTTGCTAGTCGGGCGAGGAGCGTTGTCGCGCCAATGGTTTCTTATTTCGCCCGGCTGGAACTATTCCTATGCTCCTCACGTTCATCTTATTCTTTTTGTCCGCCGCGGCAATTTACCTAGCCTGTGAATATTTCGTCAATGGAATTGAATGGTTTGGTAAACGTCTTAATCTTGGTGCAACCGCAGTAGGTTCAGTACTCGCAGCTTTTGGTACAGCGTTACCTGAAAGTGCGGTGACCTTTATGGCCGTTGTGTTTGGTAATACCCCAGAACAAAAAGACCTTGGTGTTGGAGCTGCAATGGGTGGTCCATTGGTTTTAGCAACCTTGGGTTACGCCGTTGTAGGTCTGGTATTAATTCTTCATCGTAAAAAGTTAGCTCGAACTTCGCATAAAGTACAAGTTGATTACGGTCGCTTAAGCCGAGATCAAGTCTCTTTCCTTGCCATCTTTGTTTTAAAAGTAGCACTTGGTTTAGTCGCGTTTGCCATTAAGCCTTGGTTAGGTATTCTATTTTTAGCGGCCTATGCAGCTTATGTTTGGCGTGAGATTAAGGAAGCAGATACATCTGCCGATGAAGAGGAACTTGAACCTCTCAAGTTTCGTCCAAACGCAGCCGAACCGTCACTGGGGTGGGCTGGCCTACAGGTATTGGTCGCTTTAGTCGTCATTAGTATTGCGTCGCATACTTTTGTGGCTCAGCTTGAAGCAATTGGTACAGCGCTAAGTTGGCCACCACATTTGGTTGCTTTATTACTGAGTCCAGTTGCGACCGAATTACCTGAAATTATGAATGCGCTGATTTGGGTACGCCAAGGTAAAGAGCGTTTGGCTTTAGCGAACATTTCTGGTGCCATGATGATTCAGGCCACCATACCAAGTGCTTTGGGTATATTTTTCACACCGTGGCGCTTTGATACGTTGCTACTAGCATCTGGCATTATTACTGCACTGGCGATTGTGTTTTTATGGAATTTATTCCGCCGTGGTGCGGTCGATGATCGATCATTAGTTGCAGTAAGTGCTTTATATGGCGTTTTCGCAGTTTTGGTTGTGATTTATCTCTAATACGCATTCATGCGTTGCAAGGTGACCAGCGCGTTTCAGCTATTTTCATGACTATTGAACGGCTAATCTTATACACTCACGGGTGTATAAGATTACGATACAGAAAATTCTTTAGAATTCGCCTAATTTTTCACTAGTTAGGGGCTGTACCTGAGCCGTAGACGCATGTATCGTTAAGTCTTGATACTTTAAAATTAAAAAGTGTTCGAAACGCAGTATCGTTCAGTTAAACCGCTGAACTGTAGCGACGCTGTTGAAGAACACCAAATCTCAAAATGAATAGTACAAATAAGAAAGGAATAAAATATTACGTTTTATTGGTAAATATTGAGATGGAGTATCAATGACCAAGCTGGGGGTCTTTGAAGAAATATTTTACGGTTGATTTATTTATGATAGCTTCGTCTTACTTTAAAAAACGCAAGAAAAATTACCGTAACGTAAAAGACCAGCAGCTTACAATTGCAGCCAAAGCAAATATCTTTATTTGTATTATTTTTTGTTTGTTTTGGACTATTTATTTCGCATTTGCACACATGTGGCTGATTGTTTGTATGGATATTGGTTTCACACTAGTTTCCATGTTTAGCCTTTTTCTCATTTATAAAAACCGTATTTCGGCGGGCATACTTTTATCACAAGCGGTTCTACTGATTTTCCCAGTCGTTTTTTGCCTGTTTTTCGATATTGCTACACCTCATCGGCCTCAAGTGGCGCATTTATTTTTGCCTGCCGGCGCAATACTGGGGTATTTAAATTACCGCCGTGATCCAAGCTTTTTACAAATCATTTTAATTTTATTATCGATTGGGTGTTTTATATTTTTTAGTGGTACGTCTTTTACGCTTAATAGCGCAGTACCTTTGTCGGAAGATATCCGTAATCATGGTGGGTGGATTGCAACTTGTGTGGCTACTCTCATGATTTGTATATCAATTTATACCATGCAGTTAGAGATACAAATAGAAAATAGCATGGTGCATGACCTACGTTTAGCACTCAGCAAAGAACAATTTGAGCTTTTCTATCAACCGCAAATCAATTCCTCTGAACAATTAATTGGCGCAGAAGCCTTGTTAAGATGGCATCACCCAACTTTAGGGTATATTCCTACGCAAGATTTTATTCCTGCAGCAGAAAGTTTTGGATTAATGCCAGAGATAGGCGAGTGGGTGTTAGTTCAAGCCTGCAAAGTTTTACAAGACTGGAGCAAAAAAGAGGAAACTAAAGATCTTACACTTTCAGTCAATATTAGTGCTGACCATTTCATGCAACCACTTTTTGAGCAAACTATAATCGCTATGGTTGAAAGATATGGCATTACTCCATCTCGACTCATTTTAGAAATTACTGAAAATATAGCCTTAAATAACTGTGCAAGCATGATCGAAAAAATGAATTTCTTGTCTAGACATGGCATTCAGCTTTCACTTGATGACTTTGGTACAGGTTATTCATCTTTAAGCTATTTACAGAAAATGCCCATTAGCCAAATCAAAATTGATCGTAGCTTTGTAGAGGCAGCTTTGGATGATAAACGCAGCAATAAACTGGTCACGGGTATTATTAAAATTGGTCTAGATTTAAACCTTCGCGTGCTGGTAGAAGGTATAGAAACGGCTGAACAATTTAGTGCTTTTAAAAGTAATGGCTGTACCGAGTTTCAGGGCTTTTTATGGGGCTGTCCGATGCCTTTAAATGACTTTATCAAACAGTTGCCGCATTTTAATAAATAAGCAAAATAGCTTTTGATAAGAAACGTAGTTGATAAAAGAGATTTGATTTTATTTGTTGGAAAGATAACGCAATGAAGTTTGATATAGCGCTCTTTCTCTATTGAAATTAAATAAAACTTAAAAATAGCTGTTTAATAGCCATAAAGTAACATAATATAAACAATACTTACTCAATGTTACACAAACCTACAAGTTGAAATATAACTTGAATCATACTTACTTTGAGAGACCACCTAATACCGCTTCAAAGATAAGGGAAAAACCTTAATGCCACAATACTTAGCTATTGCAGAAAGTGTGTATAGGAAAGTTAAAGACGTTGAGCTTTTTTCAGATGACACTATTGAAAATCTTAATAATTTAATGATTTTTATACGCAAAGAGATAACGGGGAGTGTATTCAAATTAAAGTATAACTACATTGATTTTGAAGAAGCTTTAACAAAACCATTAAGTGAATGCAAAGTAAAAATAGATGTTAGCCTTATTCCACACCATAGTATGGAGGACGAATATATTTTATGGCTAGCTGGATTTATTGAAAAAATTACGGAAGGTGGGCCTAGACCACCGCCACCTATTAAGAAATATATTCCTGAATTTATTAGCCTCGAGTCAGAACTAGATTTTTTGAATATTCCAAAGGAAAAAGTTTTAAATGAAGGCGAAGAAATTAAGAACTATTTTAATTCGGAAACATTTATCAAAACTTTGAAAAAGTAATTGTTGAATGCACTCATCAATAAAAGCCGCCTTATAGCGGTTTTTTATTGAGTTAAAGAATAATGAGTGACTTTTAGCTTTTAATGATTTCTAGTGAACAAAATCTTTAAAAATTTTCTTTATTTGTTCTATAGTGATGAAATCTTAAACTTTTGAATAGAACGTTGTTATGGCAAGAGAATATAAATATTACCAAGTAGGATCTACTCACTACAACCTTGAACAAGTTGTTAAATTTACAACCAGTGCCGATTTGAGATCTGTTCTAGTTCGGTTTACAGATGGCTCAGAAGTAGAGTTTACTTTTGAAAGTGAAGATGAGTATTCAGAGTTTCTGCAAGTGATGAGAGGGTTAGCATTTTAATTTTTGTATATAATTTATATAATCATTAAAGTAGTTAAATTTTTATAAGTAATTGTTATTTAAAATATAATAAGGAAATAAATATAAGAGGTAATGTTCAGGAAATCTAAATCTTCTAAAGAAAATAAGTCTAATATTAAGACACACTTTGCAAACGCGTGTAGATTCGGGGTGTGTTAGCATGATTTCCTATACCTCTAGATATTTACAGTATGACGAAATCTGAACCGCAGTATCAATCTGGGCAGTTTCAATTTTCCTTTCTATCATTAAAGTATTGGGGTATCTGGTTTACAGCTTTTACTCTTATGTTTCTTGCGTACTTGCCTTGGGCAATCCAGTGGCGTTTAGCAAAACTTTTTTCAAAAATTGCTTGGACTCTATTAGCTTCAAGAAGAAAAACAACTTTAAGAAATTTAGAAGCTTGTTTTCCTGAAAAAACACCTGAGCAAATTGAAACCAAAGCCAAGTCAGTTTTTACAGATACAATGATTGGTATATTTGAAGCCTTAAATGCTTGGTATTGTCCTGCATGGTTTAAAAAAAGGGTTCATATAAAAGGTTTAGAACATCTGGAACAGAATCGGGATAGGGGTGTTTTGTTGTTAGGCACACATAGCACTTTATTAGATGCTGGAGGCGCTGCTTGTACCTTATTTTTCGATATGGATGTGGTGTATAGACCCCAAAATAATCCTTTTATGGATTTTCTCATTCATCGTAGTCGTGCTCGGGTTTATAAAAACCAAATTGCGAAAGACAATATGCGTAGCTTAATTGCGAAACTGAAAAATGGTCATGCAATCTGGTATAGTCCTGATCAGGACTTTGGTTTAAAGCAAGGTGTCATGGCATCATTCTTTGGAATACAAGCCGCAACAGTAACGGCCCACCGAAGACTCATGGACATTTCAAATGCTGTCGCAATCCCATTATATTTTTATAGAAGTGGGGATATTCGAGACCCTCAATACAATGTACTGATTGAGCCTAAACTTGAAAATTTTCCAAGTGAATGTGAAGTGAATGATGCTGAACGCGTCAATAAAATTATTGAAAATCAAATTCGAATCGCGCCAACACAGTACATGTGGTTTCACAGACGGTTTAAAACTCGTCCTGTCGGTGAGGCAAAGTTCTACTGATTAATTTGAATATCATCTTTAGTGACTTAAGTTTTAAATTTTTATTATTTTCAATGATCTATTTTATGTTGCTTAAACAGCGTATGAAGTAGATCAGCTTTGCTTAGCCAGCCTTACACTCCCGTACAGATTATCACTTGTTTCTAGCTGTACATTTATGTATTACTTTAAATTCCAGTACTACAATAAAAAGGAATTTTGTATGAAGTACATTAAGTATATTTTTGCCGCATTAGTCATCGCGCTTTCTGCTCCGACTTTTGCAAAAGGCCATGGTTATCACGGCTCACATCATGGTTATGGTCATGCTTATCACGGCAGCCATCATGGTAAAGCATATGCTTATCATGGCACTCATCATGGTAAGGGTTACTATCATAATAAAGCACATGGCGATCATGGTTCTGATATGCATAGCCACGGACGCGGTCATATGTAATTCAACGCACTACAAAAAATCCCGCCATACACTGCGGGATTTTTTATGACATCGTCTTACGTAGTTATTCTCTTGATTTGTTTAGGTGGGTAAAACTCTAACTACTGTAAGGTCTTAAAGCTTAGATTGAAAAGTTTAAATATTTAACTCAAAGTTTACCTTTACGCGATCTAAAACAATAAGTGTTCTATAGGTTTTGACGTCTTCATTATCAGCGAAATGTTTTCTAACCAAACTTTCAAAATGAGATAAGTTGTTGCTCAGCATGATAATGATAAAAGAGACCCCGCCATTCACAAAATAGCACTGCTGAATTTCTTCAACGGAAGCAAAGTACAGTTTTGCTCTGTCCATAACAACAGAACGGTCTTCGCTCAGTCGGACTTCAATAATAGAAGTAATTTTTTCACCAAATTTAAGCGGATTTAAGATAGCGCAATTTCTTAAAATAATTTCCTTTTCTTCCATACGCGATATGCGCCGTTGAACAGACGCAGCGGATAGTCCAATTTTTTCAGAAATTTCTCGATGAGAAGTTTTATTGTCTTTTTGCAGTATTCTTAAGATTGCGTAGTCAAAATTATCTAAAGAAATTTCTGACATGAGTAAATCTCTCATTAAGCTTTAAATATAGAGTTATTTAATCGTTATATTGAGAGAAATAGAAGAAATATATTGATTATATAGAACTAAAATTTCAATCATTCCCAGAGCGGTAAATATGATGATTGAGACAAATTCCAGACAAGGCATAGCATTTGCAGCCGCATTTTTATCTTTAGTTTCTGTGCAAATAGGTGCATCAATAGGAAAAGTCCTTTTTCCAATTCTTAGTGCAGAAGGAGTGACCTTAACTCGACTTGCTTTGGCAGCATGTTTCTTATGGATTGTTTATAAACCTTGGAGAGACTGGAACAAACAGACCAATTGGAAAAATCTCATTATTTATGGATTAATCCTAACCTTAATGAATACTTTAATTTATAAAGCATTTTCTTATATGTCTGTTGGCATTGCTATTTCCATTGAGGTGTTGGGACCACTTACAGTTGCTATTTTAATGTCTAAAAATAAATTAGATTATTTTTGGGGTGGATTATCTATTATTGGTTTGCTTTTTTTACCTATGGGCAATTCAAACCATAACTTTAGTTTTATTGGTATGACGTATGCGCTTGTGGCTGCCGTGGGTTGGGGACTGTATATTATTTATGGCTCTAAAGTTGCACAAGGTGGTGGCAGCTCGGTTGCAACAGGAATGTTTCTAGCGGCTTTGTTTGCAACGCCTTTAGGGGCAACTCACTTTATCCATATTTTTGATAGTTATAAGATTCTTCTTACCTGTTTACTCATGTCGATGCTCGCGAGTGCTATACCATTTATATTAGATATGGTTGCTATGAAAAAACTGCATCCGCGAGTTTTTGGAATATTAGTGAGCGCATCACCAGCGGTGAGTGCTTTAGCCGGGTGGCTGATTTTAGATGAACGATTAAATCATTTTCAAATCATTGGGATCGCAATTATTATGGCATCGTGTGCCGGATGTTCTTATTTTTCTTATAAACGTAATGCTGCATAAACCTGTTCTTCTATGATGGCTTATTTCTAAAGCTGGATGAGTCATTTGAGGGGGAGAGAAATAATAAATAGAGCCCCCTTAAAAAGGCTGTCTCTGTACAAAAAGAATATAAAAACAGCAAGTAACACTTACTCAAGTATCATTTTAATCTGATTGATATTTATACAATATAGTTACCAGATCACAAGGATATGAACTCATGAAATTTCTAAAGTTTTTAACTTTTAGCACGATTCTTACGTTATCCGCACATAGTTATGCGACAGTGGGCGGTGGACAAAAAATTGAAGTATTGGGCTATCAGCAAAAAGAGAAGAAGCTTTATGTATTAAGACATTATGAAGATGGTCGAGGACGTCTACCACAACTCTATTATTATCTATTAAATAGTAAATCGCCTGATAAACTTATCGAAGTTAAATCTCTCTATATCAATCCAAAAACAAATAAAATTGATTATGATCAAGATAGTACAGCGTTTAATAAGGCGCTTAAAAAAATTAAAAGGAATTTAACTCCTTTGATTGTAAGTAATAGTAAGACCGTAAAAATTCAAACAATAAAAACTCATCAGAATCAAGTATCGTCTTGGTTTGATCCTTCAGGAAAGATCACGCAATATAAAACAGAATATGTTGTAAAATCGCCGTCTTTACAAAGTAAGACCCATGTTGCGGTTCATTACACCAAAGCAATAAAAATTTCCCAAAATTATAGTGTGCCTAAACACAATAAGAGGTTGGTTGTCGTTAAATATTTGGGGGTTCCAGAAGAAACTGGTTACGATATTGAAGACCCTGTTTTACTGCTACCTATGAAAAAATAAGTTGAAGTATCGCTTTTTAACCTTTTATTATTTAGCTTTAGTTACTGAAATTTCTCTAAATTTTCTTGGGCTATAACCATAAGTTTGAATAAAAGATCTGGTAAACGCAGCTGGTGAAGAATAGCCAACTAAATCAGCAATTTGTGAAACACTTTTATTCGTTTCAATTAAATATTGTTTTGCTAACTTCATTCGCCAATGTTTGAGATAATTAATTGGGGTAGTACCGACCAATTCTATGAAATTTTTTGAAAACTTTGATTTAGATTGATTCGTTTCTCTGGCAAGAATTTCTACGGTCCACTCTTCAGTAGGATCAGAATGCATTAAGAATAAAGCTTTGCTAATAGAAGGATTCTGCAAAGCTGAAATCCAACTTTTATGGTTAAGTGTTTCTTTATTTAGCCAGAATCGTATTGACCACACTAACAGCAAATCGATAACACTTGAAAGCATAACCTGACTACCTAAAGAAGGTTGATCAAGTTCTAATTTTATTGCAGCTACTGTCATTGGTATCCATTCAGCAACTTTACCATCTTGGTCGGAGGGAACGACTATATATTTAGGCAATCCTTCAGCGATTGTTTGTCCATATACACCATTTAATTGAAAAACACATGTAATAACAATTGGTTCTGCAGCTTTATCTTCTATAATTTCGATAGAATGCTTAAATCTCGAAGGAATAACGATAACATCTCCGTCGTTTACGATCTCATTTATTTTTTGTTCATCACTTTTAATTTTAAAACTACTTCCTTGAAATATATGAATATACGAATAATCACTATCCAGAAAAACAATATTTTTATTTTTATAATTTTCGACTTGATAAATTTGTCCTGATATTTTTGCATTCTTATAAATATCAAAAAAAATATCAGTTAATTTATTTACATCTTGCTCATTTTCCATCTCACTACATCTCATCGAAAAAAATGTTTCTGCAAAAAAATATGCTGTTTTGGTAATTGTGGAAAGTAGTTTTATAACAAATAATCATTTTACGGAGATTTTATAGTTTGATATTTGATCAAATTATCGAAACTTTATGGATAAATATTTTTAATTTAATTTATTAAATTCAATGTCATAGAAAAATCTAGGAGTAAACGATGAGTAATAAACCAACAATTATATTAGTACATGGCTTTTGGGGAGGTGCAGCCCACTGGAGTAAAGTTATTATTGAACTTTCCCATAGAGGCTTTACCTCATTACATGCAGTTGAATTGCCTTTAACTTCACTAGCTGATGATGTTGAACGTACAAAGAAAATGATAGCTCAGATTGATGGCGACGTAATATTAGTTGGACACTCTTATGGAGGTGCCGTTATTACTGAGGCTGGTAACCTTCCAAATGTAGTTGGTCTAGTCTATATAGCAGCGTTTGCTCCTGATACAAATGAGAGCCCAGGGGAGATTACGCAAAAGCATCTACCTGTCGCTGCTCCTAATTTATCACCAGATAGTGATGGTTACCTCTGGCTTAAAGTAGACAAATTTCATGAAAGCTTCTGTCAAGACTTAACAGAAGATGAAGGTCTAGTGATGGGAGTAACACAAAAAGCTCCGTTAGCAAGCACCTTCGGCGACACGATTTCGTCACCTGCTTGGAAAACTAAACCTTCTTGGTATCAAATTTCTACTCAGGATCGAATGATTAGTCCAGAAAATCAAGAGTTTATGTCTTCTAGGTTAAATGCTAAAAAAGTTATTTCTTTAGATGCGAGCCATGCTTCATTAGCTTCCAAGCCAGTTGAAGTTGCGGATTTAATAAATGAAGCTGTTTCTTTTTTTAATTAATAAAGTTATTTAATTTAAATAGATAATCAAATTAAGAAGTTAAGAAAATAATAATTTTTTTAACTTCTATTTCAGTATAAATATAAGTTCATCTCATAAGAGTCATCGCTAGCAATGTGTATTATTGTTAATGAAAAGTTAATTATAATGTTTTGAATTCACCTCTTTATAAACCCAATTTAACAATAACCTACTCATTGTTTAGCCTTACTTTTTTACTGATCTAATTTAAAACAAATGTCATTTTGTGTGCTTGACGCCAATAAACTTGGGCACTATTCTTTGCCTGCTGGCCACATTGCCAGTCGGTTTTAGCAGACCGTGATGAAAGATCGCATCAGAGTTATTCCGTCTGAGGAATACTCTTATGTGTAAACTCCTAGTCTCCTCCCGTAGCGGTAGGACGGGAGAGGGACACCTTCGGGTGTGCTGGTTATATCTTTCACCAGTCTGCTAACCCTTTCTCGTTCTGCCACCATAATTTTAATGTCGGCAGAACTCCCAATAAAAAAGGAGTTGGCTTTGCACATCCATCATTTCTTGGCACCCTTTGCCAAAAGCTATAACGATACAGCTTAAAAATTTACAGCAGCTTGAACTCCATAAGGTTTTCAGGCTTTAAGTCATTTTTACTTAAAACTTAGCAACAACAAAACTTGAGATGTGCCAAGCACAGTCTTTACGGCTTTGCTGTGCCTTTTTTTCTCCCAAAAGGGACACAGGCTTTTTATCTCATTTAGAAACAACAAGAATTTTATAACGGTAAAACTATGTCAACTTTAGAACTATCTTCTAAGAAATTACAGGTTATTCAAACCGCAATCCAACTCTTTACCACTCGTGGCTTTCACACCTCAGGCGTAGACCTGATTGCTAAAGAAGCCAACATCACCAAATCCACGTTTTACAAATATTTTGGCTCGAAAGAACGCTTAGTCGAAATGTGCATCGCCTTTCAAAAAAGCTTACTCAGAGAAGAAGTGCTCGCCATTATTTACTCAAGCCGTTACTACACTTCAAAAGACAAACTCAAAGAAATTATTGTTTTACATACCAATTTAAACAGCCTGTATAACCTTTTGCTTAAAGCTATTTTTGAAATAAAACTGCTTCATCCGCAGGCTTACCGTATGGCGATTGAATATCGAAAATGGCTGCGCCATGAAATTTTTGATCTGATTTTTAGCGGAGAAATTAATGAGCCAAAATTTGATGCCAACATGGTAGTAAACCTGATTGATGGTTTGCTGCTACAGGTTTTAAGCTCGAACAGCATTGAGCATAGGGATATAGCCGTAGAGTGCTTTTTTAAGTCGACTTGTTTGAAGTAAAGGGGATTATTTAAATAATAGGATATATGGTTTGCTTGGGGTTTTGTGAGATGAGCAGACCATAGACGCCGTGCGATGAGGTGTGTTATTTTGTTTTACGCTAATCGTAAATAGATTACGTATATCATAATTAAAATGAAATTAATTTAAAGCGCCTCATGGAGAAAGGAATACCATGAAAGAAGTTGCATTGAGTGATTTGATCAATCAGCAGAAAGTTGGACCTTATCAAAAATTTATTCTGGTTACCTGTTTACTGCTCATGATTATGGATGGTTATGACATCCAGTCCATGGCTTACGCAGCCCCAATGATTATAGAAGACTGGGGCGTTCAAAAAACCATGCTAGGCGTTGTGTTTAGCGCAAGCTTATTTGGCTTATTTGTCGGATCATTTTTATTAAGTTCACTTTCCGATCGGTTTGGTCGCCGTCCGATACTACTCATCTCGACCTTTATGTTTTCGGTATTAATGCTGTTGACACCCCATGTAGGCAATATTGAACAACTGACCGCAATCCGCTTTGTTACAGGAATTTTTTTAGGCGGTATCATGCCAAATGTGATGGCTTATAGCTCCGAAATTGTTCCATACAAATCTCGTATTTTTACCATGATGGTCATTTCTTGTGGCTATACGGTAGGGGCAATGTTAGGGGGCGGTATATCCGCCTTATTAGTTCCTTGGGGCGGATGGCAGTCGATTTTTTATTTTGGCGGAATTATCCCTCTAATCATTTTCTTTATTACATTCTTTAAGTTGCCAGAGTCTTTATATTTTTTGAGTGAAAATAGCAAAAACACGCCTAAAATTTTGTTTTGGTTAAAGAAGTTTTATCCCACATTAACGTTTAATTCAGAAATAAAAATTATCAATAATACTGAAGTTCAAGCTAAAAAATCACCGCTTGAGTTGTTTAAAAATAAGCGTGCGTTTTTTACCTATTCCATCTGGATTATCAGTATTTTAAATATGATCAGCCTTTATTTCCTGTCGAACTGGCTACCGACTTTGGCCAAAGAGTCAGGACTTTCATTAAATCAGGCATTAATGATCGGCTCCACTCTACAATTAGGCGGGACGATTGGTAGTGTGGTGATGGGCCTTAAAATTGATAAGACTGGATTTTATAAAGTATTAATTCCTGTTTTTTTGGTTGCAGTGATTAGTGTCGCTTTAATTGGCTATGCTGTTAGCCATATCGTTTTATTGTTTATTATTATTTTTATTGCTGGTTTTGCCATTGTGGGTGGACAACCTGCCATTAATGCCTTATCTGCCAGTTATTATCCAGTTTCACTTCGTACTACAGGGGTGGGCTGGAGTATCGGTATTGCCCGTTTGGGTTCGGTCATTGGGCCGTTATTTGGTGGGTACCTCTCTCAATTTTTGGTCATTACCCATTTATTTGTGATTGCTGCCATACCTTCGCTATTCGTGATTATTATGCTGATTATTCAGGCTAAGTACCGATCATAACACTGTCTACATACAGAATTTACATAGTGCACATATAGACTGTAATTATGATCGGTGAATAGCTACAAAGAGTGGGTCACAAGCTACTTCATGAATTATTTAACTCGATACCACGTTTGGTTTCGGCCAATTGCAGAAATACCAATGTAGCCACGCGCGGTGAGTTTTTCACCATCTGGCGATACAGTTACGCTAAAGCGATAGGTCTTGTCTGACTGAGGGTCGAGAATAGATCCTTTGTCATATTTATTTTTACCTATACTTTTTAAATTTTTGACGATGGTTAAACCAATTAAAGATTTGTTTTTATAAGTACCTTCACACATCGTACATTTGTTGGCTTCGCTTGGAACAAGGATTTTTTCAATATTCGCAAAGAGAAGACCGTTTTTGTCTTCGCTAAATCTAACTAGTGCTCTAGGTTGATTGGTTGCATCATCAATCGTTTTCCAAACACTGCCATGTAGTTTGTCCGAAGCAAATGAATGAATCGAATAAAAGCTAAGTAAAAGTAATAATAAATATTTTTTCATATCAATGGATTCTCGATTTAAAGGTGGATGATTTTAGCCGCTAGAATTATTCATTTTAAATTTAACTTCACAGTTTTCTTAGTATTCAATCTATAAGCTAAACAATATGTAAAGTTATATTCTATCGGGGATTATATTATTTTGATGCCTTTTTTTATGCAATTGCGAGAATGGACAGAATTCTTCGGTTTTTAAAGATTTTTATTTATCCATGCTTTTTACACACTTCTTCAATGCTGTATACACAAAGAAGTGAATAATGAGATTTATAAATTTTTAAGTTTAAAAGCTGTTTATGACACGTCCTCAATTGAACCTCAAAAAGAAAATAGGCTTAGTTTTATTAGGATTTGTTGCTTTGTATTGGATTTCGTTTCCTATTCTTCCTTAGAAAATTAATTTATATTGAATGGAAATAAAAAATATTAACTACTTTTTAAACTAAATAAATTACGTTTAATTCATCACAAATTATAAAAATAATATGAAAATCATGTGATTATTATTGATTGACAGTAGGTGATATTAAGTTTTATAACTTAATGACCCTGAAACTGTTTCTTTAGTAAAACAGAAAAATGACATTATAAAGATGAGTAGAAATTAGAACAAAAAAAGATAAGGAGAAGAAATGAAAGTCATTAAATACGCCTTATTTTCCCTTATGGGAGTGTTGATAATAAATAACGCAGAGGCTGGAAATGCATCTACTTCATTAAAGGTGAGCTTAACCATTGTAGACACTTGTGAAGTTTCAACCCAAGGAAATTTAGACTTTGGTTCAGTTGTACGCGCTCAGCCAGTCGCTGCTGCAAGAACCGATGTATCTGTCCAATGTAGCCAGAATACGCCATATCAAGTGGCGGTCACCTCAGACAATAACTTTGAACTTAAGTCAGCTACCAGTCCAGCATCTGTGGCATATGTGCTGTATCAAGATGCTGGTCATACTCAAATTTGGGGCGGGGCAGGAAGTAACATACACTCAGGTGTAGCAACAGGTATGAAAGAAAATATTCCTATACATGGAGTAATTACATCGAGTACCAATGTTCAGGCTACAAAGTATGAAGATTGGGTGCGCGTAAATGTTGTTTATTAATTGCAGCTCTACAAAGGATAATGAGAAACCTTGAGAGCTGCACAAATAGTTTTATTTATTGGTGAGCCATTCAATTGAGGCATCAAACAGTTTTAAGCCGTCGTCAGATAGATTGGTAAATGTGTCATTGTTAAGAAAAAACATAAGACGTTTTGCAGGCGCTAAAGATTCATAATCCATGGTTGCACCTTTCTCATATCCCCAAATTGCTACTTTTTCAGGTTGTCCATAAATCGTTGCGATAATGGTGGCACCTAAACCCGGCTTACCCCAACTCATAGGGGCTTGAGCTTTATATACATTGCGAGTCCCCGCAGGAAGCTGTGCAGAGAGGGGATGTGGTGCATTGACCAACCACAAATAACGCTCTTTCTCGACTTCACCAAAATCGGTATTAATACGTTTACCTGTCATAGCCAAATCATCAAGATAATCGTTTTCCCACGTCATGAGTGGAATGGGAAGTTGACGCCAACCAGATTGAAGGTTTTTAGAAGCAACTGTAGAAGAAATAATGACTAAGTCTGTGTTCTTTAAACTATTTGGTGAAACAGATTGATCTAACACCTCAACTTGGTAGCCCTTGCTTTGCAAGTATTTTTGAATGGCAATATCTGTACTCGCCGATGCGCCTTTAACTTGAGAGATGAGGGCAATTCGTGTTTGAGCATAAATAGAAGATGTCCATACACAGAGTGCACTGACCATCATCAGGGTAGAAAGAAGCTTTTTCATAATGTTCTCAAAAGAGCAGTGATTTAGGCACTGCTCTGATCCCATGTTTTAAAATTTAAAGGTTGCGCGTAATACTGCTTGGCGAGAGTCACCTTGAGACACAGCTAAATTATTGACGCTAGCTGTGTAGTAGGTTTTGTCAAAGATATTATTTAAGTTAAATTGGAACGTGACCGCTTGTTTGGCAATAGTTGTGTCATAACTCACAAAGGCATTGGCAAGGGTATAGTCTGGCAGGTCAAAGGTATTTTCCGAATCGCCCGCACGTTTACCCACATAATTACCGCTTACGCCAAAACGTAAATTACCGTTGTAAAGTTCACCATAGTTATAGGCCAATGCTAAAGAAGCAGTGTTTTTCGCTACATTATTTAAGCGATTGCCTTCAAGGCCACTTTCATCTTCAGTCACTTTCGCATCTGTATAAGCATAGGTGAGGGTTGCATCAAGCTGGTCAGTTACACGTCCTGTTAGGTCAAGTTCAGCACCTTTAGAACGTACCGCACCTGTCGTATGCAGTTCAACTTCACCAGTTGATGAGTTAGTCACTTTAGCTAAAACGTTACGTTTTTTAATATCGTAGAGTGCAAAGTTAGCTTTGATACGGTCATTTAACTCATATTTCGCGCCAACTTCATAAGACTTGGCTTGTTCAGGTTGAACATCAGAGTTAATAACAGCATCGCCACCCAAAGGTGCAATAGAAGAAGACGGTTTAAGTGACTCGGTATAGCTGCCATAGAATGAAAGCTGGTCATTCCATTTATAAACTAAACCTGCATGTGGTAGCCAAGCATCATCGTTAGTGTTGGTATTTTCTTTAAACGGTCTGCCACGTCCAGCCGTTTGTTGATAGTTCAGGTAACGACCACCAAGTACAGCAATCCATTTTTCATTTAAGTGAATTGCATCTTGCACATAAAAACCGTAAGTGTGCAGTTTATCGGTTTGGTCACTATCTGATGCGACAACATTTTGAGATGGCTCAACAGTTCCATAACTTGGATTTAAATAATCTAAAGTTGAGGTGTTGCCACGAACCATATCTGGACGGAAATACTTACGGTATTCGATGTCTGAACCGAATTGAATATCATGCTTTAAACCAAACAAACTGGTTGAACCATTAATATATGCTTGAGCATTACTGTCTACGCTTTGGGCATTTAAAGTCGCATCGGTACGGCGTGTCACGGTGTGTTTAGCTGTATCTAACTTGGTCACACGTAACTGGTTGGCATCATAAGTTTCGTAGTTGTAGGTATAGCCGAAGTGAGCTGACCAGTTATCATTAATTTGGTGATCTACCAACAATTGCGCCAAATGATCTTCGCCTTTCATTTGGTTAAACGCCTCATCTAGACGTTGGTATTTAGAGATGGGTAGGGCTTTATTGGTTTTCGGGTCAAAAACGGTAGAGCGGTCAAAAGGTACATCAAAGTGACGGTATTGATAGCTTAGGTTCACTTTAGTTTGACCATTATCCCACGCTACAGACGGAGCAATTAAAGTCTGTTTGAGATTACCAAAGTTACGCCAATAGTCCGCATCAGAATGATCGGCAATAAAGCGATAGGCAAAGTTACTATCGCTAATTGCGCCTGTGGTATCTATGCTTGCACCTAAACCATTTTTACCTGCTGCAAAGCTTGAGCCGTAAACGGAAAGTTCAGTTTTCTGGGTAGTCTCAGGTTTTTTTGTAATGACATTGACCACACCACCCGGGTCCATAATGCCATAGAGCAATGAAGATGGGCCTTTTAAAACTTCGACTTGTTCAACTGCCGCATTCATGGTTCGGCCTTGCACAATTGGCATACCATTTACGGTAATTGAACCGTCACGGTTATCACCAAAGCCGCGTTTCATTACGGTGTCTTGTGTACCGCCTAAAGTATTACCCTGCGTAATGCCGCTGACTTGGGTCAGTGCATTGTCCAAGTTTGCAGGCAAATAATCTTTCATGTATTGCTTAGATACAACGTTTACGGTTTGCGGGCTTTCTAAATTTTTTTGTTTGCCTCTGAGGGTCGACGCCGTTTGTGTTGCGATATAACTTGAGTCTGCTTCAGCCTGAACTTTAATCGTTTCTAGTTGTGCTGGTTGAATTGCAGTTGCTTCTGCCCAAGACATCATCGGGATGAGGGATAAAAGTAAGGGGCTACTATGTTTTAAAATTTCAACAGTAATTAAATTTTTACGCGGGGAGAAAGTAAACATAAGTATACCTAAGTGATATAAAAATCGTGAAAGGCTAAAAAAGAGCGACTATTCAAGCGAACAAACAGGAGTGCCGACTAGACTCAAAAAAGTGTGTAAAGTATATATAAATGAGACTCATTTGCAATGTTTTGCAGGCAATAAAGCCGCAGGAAAAATTAATAATAATTTAACTTTTTAATTAGATTATCTTTTATGCTCGGCCACTCTTCATCAATAATACTGAACCTGACTGAATTCCTTTTTCTCCCATCAGGCATAATTCGCTCATTTCTAACCACACCTTCTTTCTGGGCACCGAGTCTTAAAATCGCATTCTGGGATTTTTCATTAAGTACATGTGTTGTGAACTGAACTCTAATGCAATTTAGCTCTTCAAAGGCATATTGAAGCAGCAAATATTTTGCTTCTGTATTTGCGTATGTTCGCTGCCACGATTTTGAGTACCAAGTACTTCCAATTTCTAATTTTAAATTTTTTCTATCTATTTTCCAAAATCTGGTAGACCCAATAACTTTTCCTGTAGCAATATCTTCGACTACAAAAGGCAGAACCGTACCAGCTTGGTAACCTTCAAGTGCATGGTGAATATAGTCATTTACTGTTTCTGCTGAAGGAACTACAGTGAAAGGAAGGTTCCATAGTTCTCCATCTGAAGCAGCGGTAATAAGGTCTTTTGAATCTTCAGTAGTGAATAGGCGTAGTCGTATACAATGGCTTGAAAGCGTTATGTTTAAAGGCATAACAGAGGTCCTAGCTAAAAGGTACTAAATAAAGAGGTTTATCCAAATCTTATTTAAATCGACTATTAAGATCGCCACTTGAAACCGAAGTATTGAGCGAATGGAAATTACCTGACTCGGCAATCGCACTTGCTGTTTTAATAAAACCATCCCAAGCTGAACGAGCTAATGCTCCACCAAGACTAATACGTCTTACACCTAAGTCTGCAAGCTCTGCTGCTGTTAAATCACTATCCCAACCAATTAAAACGTTTACAGGTTTTGGTGAAACGGCATTCACCACAGCGATGATTTGTTCACGAGTTTTAATACCAGGCGCATACAGGCAGTCAGCACCAGCTTCTGAATATGCTTTTAACCTGTTAATGGTATCTTCTAAATCGGGTACACCCACAAAGAAGTTTTCAGCACGACCAATAAGCATGACGTTAGTTCCACTTTGGTCGATTGCTAAGCGTGCTGCTCGTATTCTTTCAACTGCGTCAGGAATATCACGAAGCGGCTTTTCACTATTTCCAGTCGAATCCTCAATAGAAATACCCGCTATACCTGTATCAATTGCCATCAGAACATTTTCAATGACGCCTTGAGTGGTATCTGAAAAGCCACTTTCAAAATCAGCATTTATAGGTAGGTTGGTGGACTGAACCATATAACGTAGATGAGCCAAAGTTTCATCTCGGTCGAGTTGACCATCGGCCTTTCCGCAAGACCATGCATAACCTGAGCTTGTTGTTGCCAGTGCTTTATAGCCCAGTTGTTCGAGTATTTTTGCGCTGCCTGCATCCCAAGGGTTGGGTAAAATAAAGCATCCGTCTTTATGGAGATCGCGGAAAATTCTTCTTTTCTCATCGACTGAATTTTTCATTATTTCCTACTCTTTTTAATGTATTTACTTAAACTTAGCCACTCAATTTTGTCTTTAAACTAAGAGCTTGAAAGATCAATTCAAGTCGAATGACTATAACAACTTTTTAACGTATACAAATACAACCACTTCTTAATTTCAAATAAGAAAATCAAAATAAAGTCATGTCCATTTTGGAGATATTGATTATAGTTTTCTTGAGTTTATATAAATCTGCTTATCGTCATAAAAAATCATAGTGAGTGTTTTATTATTTTTGTAGTTAACAGGGGAGAACCAACCAGAAACTATTTTATGTCTAATAAGGATCCGCTATGAAAAACACTTATTTAGTTACAGGCGCTACGAAAGGTATTGGAAAAGCAATTAGCGACGAACTGTCCTTGCAGGGGCATCACGTGATTGGTATTGCCAGAAATATCGACCATATAGACTTTCCCGGACAGCTTTTTAGTTGTGATTTATCCAATATTGAACAGACTGAAGAAACCTTAGCTTTAATTGCTAAATCTCATGTCATACATGGAATCGTAAATAACTCAGGAATTAGTTTGCCCCAACCTTTGGGCCAGATTTCCTTCCTTGCCTTAGAGGAAGTTTGGAACTTAAATGTAAGAGCTGCTATACAAGTGACTCAGCATTTTGTTGCGCAACTAAAAGAACAGCGCTTTGGGCGAATTATTAATATTGGCAGCAGGGCAATTTACGGAGCAAAACAACGGACAGCATACTCGGCAGCAAAAAGTGCATTGGTCGGGTGTACTAAAACTTGGGCACTTGAGTTGGCTGAGTTTGGTATAACGGTAAACTGTATCGCGCCGGGGCCAATTGAAACGGAACTTTTTAGAAAAACCCGACCCGTTGGAAGTGAAGCTGAAAAAGCGATATTAGAAAGTATTCCTTTGGGAAGGATTGGTACTCCACAAGATGTTGCACATGCAGTCGCTTTTTTATTATCAGATCATGCAGGTTTTATTACTGGCCAAGTTCTCAATGTTGATGGTGGTGGAAGCTTATAGATAATTGTAAAAGTGCTTAGGTACTAAAAATTTAAACTTCATCTTGTCTAGTTTTAAGAAAAGATGAACATATTCATAGGAAAACCACATCCTATGAAAGGTATGACTTTGTAATTTTAATTCATTCTAAATGGCAGACGTAATCAATAACTTCATCTGTGATAATTTTAAATTTACTATTTTCTGGAACATTAAAAGACTCACCACTTGAATAGACTTTAGTATCCGGATCATCGCCAATTTGAACACTACATTTTCCTGAAATAATCTCAATGCGTTCCGAAACGTGGGTCTTAAAAGTTAAAGCTTTCTCTGTTGGAAGAATCACACCTAAAGTCTTTTTTGTACCGTCTTCAAGTTCAATAACATGGCTAATAGAGTGTCCTTCGTAATGAACATTCGCTTTTTTTGTTATAGAAACAGCATCAAATTGATTTGGCATTTTTCTTGTCTCTTTTATTGTACCGAATATGTACAAGATAATAATAAAAGCTCATCTAAACTTTCAAGCTTTAAAAATAGATTGTTAGGTAGACAATAGAAATAAATGCGTCTCGAATGCACGAAGATCATTTAAAATATAGGTAAATATCTTTTTTATTAAAATTAGAATAACAATCTAATATATTGTTCATTGATTTGATTTATTGCAAATACATAGTGCAGAGAAGCTTGAAGGTATGAAGTTAAATTTAGATAAATATGACCGTGTAATATTAGATCTTCTACAGAAGGACTGCACATTAGCAATAGGTGATATTGCTGAAAAAGTGGGATTAAGCAATACGGCTTGCTGGCGCAGAATACATAAAATGGAAGAAGAGGGTATTATCCGTGCAAAAGTCGCTTTGCTAGACCGTAAAAAACTCAATATTAATGTGATTGTGATGGTGTTTATTAAAACTGCACAACACAATATTGAGTGGATTCAAAAATTTCATTCTCATATCTATAGCATAGATGAAGTTATTGAAGTTTATAGAATGGCAGGTGAAACAGATTATTTACTTAAAGTCGCCGTATCGGATGTTGCTGAGTTCGATAAAGTTTATAAAAAATTAATTGAAATTAATGGTTTGGCCGATGTGAGTTCTAGTTTTGCCATGGAGCAAATTAAATATACGACAGAACTTCCTTTAAATTTTTTCTAATAAAAACTGCGAATACTATTAAAAATTAAGGACCAGCAAAAATGCTAGAAGCTAAGCCTTATTTACGTTCGGTACAAATTAAAGCAAATATGCAGGCAGACTGGTCAATTTATCCTTTTGCGATACCAGCCGTTAATGATATTGAACAATTAAGCTTCCATCCAGACGTTACTTTTTTCGTTGGTGAAAATGGCTCTGGTAAGTCGACGATTATGGAAGCCATCGCTTTGGCACTTGGCTTTTCCGAAGAGGGCGGCACTCTAAACGTGCGACTTAATTCAGCGAGTAGTTCATCAGGGTTATTTCAGTATTTAAGAATGATTAAAAGCTTTAAAAAGCCTAAAGACTATTACTTTTTAAGAGCCGAAAGTTATTACAATGTCGGCACATATATGAATGAACTGAACTATGTAAAAAGTTATGGTGGCAATATCCATGCTTGTTCACATGGGGAAAGTTTTTTAAAGTTGCTGACCAATAAATTACAAGGTGAGGGGCTTTATTTATTAGATGAACCTGAAGCAGCTCTTTCACCTACTATGCAATTTGTCGCTTTGTCGGCTATTCATGAATTATGCAAAAAACAGTCACAACTCATCATTGCAACACATTCCCCAATTTTACTGGCTTATCCCAACGCTAAAATCTATCACTTTTCTGACACTGGAATCCGTGAAATCCAGTATGAGCAAACGGAACATTTCCGCGTGATGCATGATTTTTTAAATAATTACCAAAAACGTATCCAGCAAATCATGGATGAAGAATAGTGTGAAAAGTACCTTTCAGAACAGCAAGTTCGAACAACAGGCAGATCAATGCAAAGGACGCTATAAAATCATATTTTGCTCTTAGAAATGAATATTAGATTAAAATTCTAATTTTAAATAAAAATAGGAAATAAAAATCTAATATCAGGATAAAAAATAGAAAAGATTAAAATTTATATCCATTGAAATCTCACTATCATCAATTGGTAATAAAGTTGATATGTTTCTCGGAATATAAAAGTGAATCAATTCAGTACAGATGTCATTAATTTAGGACGAACACCCGAGCGCTTTGATGGTCTAGTCAACACACCTGTTTTTCGTGGTTCTACTATTGTTGTAAATAGCTTTAGTGAGTGGGAAGAATTTAAACGAAATGGTGGAGTATATCGACATTATGGCCGTTTCGGCGCCGCAACAGCTAAATCTTTTGAAAGTGCAATCAGTGCGCTTGAGGGTGGTGCGGGTAGTATGGTGTTTCCATCTGGCTTATCGGCATGTACACATACACTTATGGCTTGTGTAGAAACAAATAGTCATGTCTTGATTGCCGATAATATCTACGGCCCAACACGAAATTTTGCTGACAATATCTTAGTTCGTATGGGGGTAAGTGTTGAATATTTTGACTCTACCAGTCTTGAGGCATTAACCGAAAAAATTAATCATCGTACTAGTGTGGTGTTTATTGAGTCTCCGGGTTCAATGACATTTGAATTGAGTGATGTAGCAGCAATTTCTGCAATTAGCCATCAATACGGCGCAAAAGTATTAGTTGATAACTCTTGGGCAACGCCGTTACTTTTTCAACCGTTAAAGCATGGTGCTGATATTTCTATTCAGTCCGTAACCAAATACATTGGCGGTCATTCTGACATTCTAATGGGTGTGGCTACTGCAAACGCCGAAACATATGAACAACTCGCTAAAACTGGACATTTGTTTGGTGAGACCACAAGCCCAGACGACATTTATTTGGCTTCACGGGGCTTGCGAAGTTTAGCGGTAAGGTTAAAGCAGCATCAAGATAGTGCTCTAACTATTGCTCAATTTCTAGCAACACATCCGGCTATTAAGGAAGTGCTTCATCCTGCCTTAGAAACTAGTCCTTATCATGATTTGTGGTTAAGAGATTTTCATGGTTCATCTGGAGTATTTGCTTTTTATTTAAAAGAATCTGAACCTTCCTATGTGCAAAAATTCTTTGATTCGTTGCAATTATTTCACATTGGTTTGTCTTGGGGTGGGTTTGAAAGTTTGATTTTACCTGTTGGGCAAGCTTATCGAACTCATACCAAACTACCCAAAGATGGCTATTTGGTGCGCTTAAATATTGGACTAGAATCGGTGGTCGATTTACAAAAAGATTTGCAACATGCCCTACAGTGCGCAGAACAAATGCGTGTTGAAAGTGTGATATAGCCGTCTTAAAACCTAAAAGCTAACTTTGCATATCAGCCGCTTCATGTGTGACAGGCGCTATTATTTTATTAGATGTTGTATAGCGACCATCTACTACTTGGGTCTCTATTGCTAACTGCATGACAGCTCAACTCACTTCACGAAAGAAAGCCCTGATAAAAGGGCTTTACTGTGATTTAGTTGAGTTGTAAATATTCATATTTTAATTTATCTAGAAAAATAAATAGATTTTGATTCATTTCTTGGTAATCGTGTTTTCTTAATTCTTCACGGGTGTTAACAAATTTATAATCATGAGCTTGATCGAGTTCAGTTGCTGAATGTTGAATGAGTAATTCGACGACTTCAGGGGTTAGCTCCATATGACACTGCAAACCATAAACTAATTTCGAATATTCAACGATTTGTCGCGGACAACCTGCACTAAAAGCAATAATTTTTGCATCGCTCGTTAACCCGGGCATATCATTGTGCCAGTGGCCAACCTCTGTCATTTTTCCTAAATGTGAGAATAGAGAATGTTTAAAACCGTACTCTGTCAGCATAATAGGAAACTTACCAATCTCTCTTTCAGGGCTATGTTCAAACTTGGCACCTAAAGCTTCACCGATGAGCTGTGAACCTAAACATATCCCTAAAACAACTTTGTTTGCTTGGATGGCTTTCCTAATGACAGCTTGTTCAGCGAGTGAATTAAAATGAGAACATGCTTCAATGGTCGTATCTGGACTTTGCGGCCCACCCATCACAATAAGAAAATCAATTTCTTCAACCGTAGAAGGTAATTCTTCATTTAAATACACTCTTGAATATGTCATTTTGAAGTGATTATTTTGACCCCAAATTTCATATGCACCAGGTGCTTCAAAATCTTCATGAACAATAAAATGTAGGCGCATGATAGTCCTCAAAATTTAAAGAGTGTATAGATAGGTTCATTGCTAGATATAAGCCAAAGATAGGTTACGGAGCCTATGGCCTAATGAATACATCCAGTTTTTTAAAGTTATATGGTCCAGTGAAAGGGTGATGTGCCTATGAAAAGGCGCTTACAACAGACTGTTTATTTAATAATGATTTTAACGATACTGGTTAAAATATAATAATGATTGAATTTTTATTTTAAAATTAATTTGATTTATATTTATTCTAATAGTGTTTTTAATAATATTTATATTCTTATATATTTTTAACCGTGATAGTTTTTGAATAGTATAGGGTAATCATAATATTTAGTAATATTATAGAGTAGGACAGAGACATAGCCTAAGTTATTGTAATTAATCAATACTGTTAAGCCGGATAAAGGTTTTAAATTAATATAAATCTAAGATTTAAGAAGGGGCTATAACAAATAAAATGTTATATGTTTAGATCATAAAGTGTAATTATTTGTACAGATGTAAACAAATGTTTAGTATAGTCGTAATAAATAATTCATATAAAAAGTTTGTATAAGTGATTTTTTGGTGTATAATTAGCTTAACTAGAAAAAAGACTTATTAGTTTAGTAAATCCTCTTTTAGTATCGAAGCTTTATTCATAATCCTCCGTTTTTAAGATCTTAAGCTCAATTCGTTATTTTTTCCAAGTTAAACCCGTCATGTCTCATGACATTAAGTTCTTAAAATTCAATAGGATGTATATCATGTCTAACAACACAGCTACTGGTACAGTTAAGTGGTTCAACGAAACTAAAGGTTTTGGTTTCATTCAACAAGATTCTGGTCCAGACGTTTTTGCTCACTTCAAAGAAATCGCATCTTCTGGCTTCAAAACTTTACATGAAGGTCAACGTGTGACTTTTAATGTTGTGCAAGGTCAAAAAGGCCCTAGCGCTACTAACATTATTCCACAGTAATTATTTCTGTAGAATAAATAAAAAAAGCCCTCTTTAGAGGGCTTTTTTTTGGCAATAAGGTTTAGCTTTTCTTTCTCGATTTTAAATTCGATATTGAATAATTACTTTAATAACCTAGGGAAAACCACCCTTATTAGTATAAAAAGAATGATTTAACCTGATAGAACTAAGCACTGCGCATTAAAGCTGCTACTGCTTTTTCCAGAAATTGTAGGGTAACTGGTTTGAGCCAAGTGCCGTCCGCAAGGCTCGGTTCATTTTGCATTGCCTTACGAATTTTTTCTTGAGTACTTGGGTTATTACCAGCATAGCCTTGTAGCATAGAAAGCCATTGTTGAGCCAAACGCCGTGCACCTTCACTATCTGGTTGGACTTCGGCATCAATCAATTTTTCAATATCGACCAACAATTGAGGCCATTTTTTCATCTCACGAATGTAGTTTTCTTTTAGAAAAGCAAATTCATTGTCAGATAAATAGCGGGCAAAAATACTCAGCTTACTTTCAGAAAACGCTTGAAGTAAAAACTCAACAACTTCTGGTGTAACTCCTAATTTTTCCTGAAATTCAGGCTCGGCTGAATTTATGGCATTTAATTTAACAAGCCATTCGGGGTTAGCTCGCGTATTATGCTCAAGAGTTTTCATCCACTTTCGTGCCAGATCTTGAGCGGCTTCACTATTAGATGGTTCGCCAGCATTAAATAGTGCATTTGCTGCCTGAGTTAACTCTTGCCATTCTTGGTGACTTTTACTACCTGCTTGTAAGAAAGTAAGTTTTTCAAGCTCTTCTTTCGTAAAGTATTTCTCAAACATTGCTATAAGCTCCATTGTTTTTAGCCAATCCTCCAAACCAAGTTCTTCACCACTCATAATCTGAGATTTCAATTTACTGAGCTGATTTCGCAATTTCTTTTGCTCGTTCAGTCTCTGATCAATTGCTTGAATCTGCTGATCAATAATGGGTAAAAGCGCAAGATTGGGGTCTTCAAGAACCGTATGGATTTCGGCTAACGACATTCCCATTCCTCGTAATGCTTGAATTTGATGCAAACGAGTAATGTCTTTACGGGTATATAGTCGATAACCAGCATCGGAACGGACCGAAGGCTGAAGTAAACCGATATCGTCATAGTGATGAAGAGCACGGACAGTAAGTCCTGTTTGTTTAGCCAATTCACCAACTTTTAACAGCATCTTTTTAGCTCCTTCTTCCTTAGGCATGTTTTATGCTAGGGGCTTACGTTACGTGAGGGTCAACTACTTTAAATCATAATTTTTCATTATTTTCGCTTTAGTAAATATTCAAATTTATTTTATTCATTATTGGAGTGAACGACGAGAAATTAGAAATGCTTTTTAATATAAATTGACTTTAAGCCAATTCAATAATGAAAGAACAAATATTTAAGTCTTTAAAATTAGCAATATGTCGGAAATTAACAGATGAGTAGCAACCGATACTCGTCATCTTTTTCAATTGGAGCTCGATGAACACAAGGCAAAACCTTTTGAGTGGGATGATCTACTGCTAAACGCCAAATATGTCCCGTACCTAAATTTACAGGTTGGGCATTCGGTTTAGGCTGGTAATGTAAATCAAAAAAATACTCTGCTAAAAAGCTTTCAAATTCCGCTTCTGGGCCGTCGTGTAATGCTTTGAGTTTTTCTCTAATTTCTGGAATTAAAACTTTTTGCTCAACCTGATCATTAAGCACAATATCGCTAGCCGCACCGTGATAAGTACATAAAAAAGTATCAGTTTCTATAGGGGAACGATCAACATGAAATGAATAGACATCTGTTGAAATAAAATCTAGCTCTTCATCACGTTCATAATGTTTAAGTAAATTAAGTACAGGTGATGCACCCATATCAGTTAAAAGCTGCATGTCTTTTAAAATAACGTCTCGAGCCAAATTACCTTGTTCTGAAAGCTCAAGTGCTAACAGGTCTTCAGTAGAAATTTCGGTAATATTTTCTTTTAACTCAAGCTTAGCCACAATTTCTTTAAAGTCGCCAAGCAAATTTCTGTGCCAACAAATAGCATTCTTATCTCCCTGAAAATGTGTATTTACAAGTTCAGCAAAAGTAGACACCACTTCAACTTGCTTGTGGTCAGAAAATGTATTTGTCATATGAAATTTAAATCGCTCAAAACCCTGCCAATCATACACGTTTAGCGCTTCTAGGGCTGCAATCTTTAGCCGCAATTTTAGCTGTTAAAAATGAATATAATGCAAGAAAAGTACAATAATGATATGAACTTTGGGTTCAGCTTGCCTATTATAAAATGGCTTTAAGTAACCAAGATAAGATGATAAGTCGACTATTTTTATGGTCGTGTAAGGAAATAAGGACAGTTTTTAAAAGTAATAGGGTCGCGAGGAAACTATGGAAGAAATTAAAACAATCGGTGTGGTTGGTGTTGGTGTCATTGGCGCAAGTTGGACAGCATTATTTTTATATAAAGGCTTTAAGGTAAAGGTATATGACCCATACCCCATAGATGAAGAATTATTTAAAAAGAGAATACAAGCAAATTTAAAAGATTTACGAGATTTAGATTTGCAAAAGCAGTCTAGCCATTCTTTACAAGATGTTCTTTCAAATCTAGAGCTTCACAACAACTTAAAAGATGCCGTAACCGATGTCGATTTTATTCAAGAAAATGCACCGGAGCGTTTGGACGTAAAGCAAAAGTTATATCAAGACATCACGTCATATTGTCCACAAAAGACACTGATTGCCTCAAGTTCTTCAGGCCTAAAAGTTTCAGACTTTCAAAAAGAAGCAGCTCATCCCGAGCGTATACTTTTAGGCCATCCATTTAACCCACCTCATCTGTTACCTTTGGTTGAAATAGTAGGCGGAAATTTAACAGATCCACAGTTTTTAAAGCACGCTTCCGAGTTTTATCAAGGACTAGGCAAACACCCGATTATTTTAAATAAAGAAGTAAAGGGGCATGTCGCGAACCGCTTGCAAGCGGCCTTATGGCGAGAAGCTTTTTCCTTGGTTAAAGAAGGAGTGTGTTCAGCCGAAGATGTTGATATCGCAATTACCAGTGGGCCAGGGCTGAGATGGGCATTATTTGGCCCCTATATAAATATGGAGCTTGCGAACCAGAAAGGCTTTAAAGAGGCAATTCATCACCTTGGGCCACCTATGACCGAATGGTGGAATGATATGCAGGCTTTCCAACACTCAGAAGAAACGACAGAGTTGTTAGAAGAACAAACCAAAGAGCTTTTAACACATTATAAAGATGTCGATTTATATCAAAAAAGAGATAAAGGGCTAGTCGATATTCTTAAACTAAGACAACAGCTAGAGTTAGATTAAACTCATTTTTAGAAGTGCCAAACAGGGCTTTACTGCAATGTTTGGCTTTTTTATTGTGGCGTATTTCGGTAGTATTCCTATTCTTCTTTCTGCTCAAAACTTATAAAGAGCTTGCTGTATGCTTAAGCTTTTTATGGTCATAAATTTACTCAGGTATATGAAACGTTACTACAAGCAAACTGAATCGGTGGCTTCACATTGGACGACCGAACAAGACTGTTTTTTAATAGAAAATAATTCTCTTTCTATAGATGAGTTAAAAGAACATTTACCATTTTCTGAAGAAGAAATTAGAGTTCGTAGATCAGTTTTGGGGTTGGTAAGACGAGATCAGCAAATGCGACCGTATTAATTTTACCAAATGGTAAATTTTAATTGAAAATAAATATTTCAAAACATCTTAATAATTTAGAAAAATTGCGGATGAGTTATCAAAACCATACTTTTTTTATGTGATTGTTTAGTGATGTTTACATAAGGCTTTAACTACTTACTTTCGACTATAATAATGTTTCACTCCTTTACATTTGTTTCACCATAATCAGAACCATAAAACATTTTAAGATCAAAACTTTATAACAATTGAGATTGAGGAGGGTAAAAATGCCAAAGTATTTAGCCGTGGCTGAAAAGGTTTATAAGAATATTAAAAAAGACGACTTATTCACCAATGACCTTACACAAAATCTGAATTGTTTAATCAGTCAGATACGTAAGGCCATTAAAGGGACTGAGTTTAAACTTAAGTTTAATTATATTGATTTTGATGAACAGCTCACCAAGCCTCTTAGTGAATGTAAAGTCAAAGTCGATTTAAGTGTCATGCCTAAGTTTGAAAATGAAGGAGAGTATTTACTCTGGTTAGCAAGTTTTATCGAGCGGATTACAGAAGGAGGGAAACCCAAATTTCCACCAATTTCACAGCTCATCCCGTACGGATTTAAAATGACGAAAGAATCATTTCCTGTGACAGCTGCTCCTCAAAAAGAAGAGCATGCGGATATGATTATTAATTATTTTAAATCGAAAGATTTTCTGAAAACCGAGAAAACTCCTTCATAAAAGAATATAGAAGTATTCGTCCACCATACTTCTATATACCTGCTGGTTTATACTCAGCGACCGCCTTCTGGGGCGGTTTTTTTATGGGTGCACCATTACTGGTCAATGGGGATGCGTATTTCTAGAATCTATGTTTGTGGTTACAAACGTCAATGTCTGATGATCTAACACTTGATGTGTTGCATCAGCTAAATCAATGGAAACCGTATGTTCACCGGGAGCTAGTCCCTGAAGGACGATTGGCTCTTCAGATGCTTGTACCCAATGCCAAGAATTGTGATCAAGCGAAACGTGCAGGTGGCCGAGTTTTGGTTTAACCGCGAGCGCCGCATCTCCATTTTCCATCGAGAACTGCACTGCTGAATGCGGTCGCAGAAGAGGCTATGGTTCGTCTCACCATGCAAATCGATCAGGCACTCACACAAGCAGCGAGTCTCTCACCCTTAGAGCAATACCGTGCATTGGGACAGGCATTCCTGATTTGGGCCTTTGAAAATCCGCATCACTTTCAAGTGATTTCCACACGCGCCGTCATCGATTTCGAGGGAAGTGGGCTTCGGGCATCCAACGACAAGATTCGTCGTCAGATGCGACAACTGTTGAATGATGCTGTATCGAGTGGAGAGCTCGTCGGTATTTCGGCTGAAGATGCCTTGTTATCTACTCGTGCATTGGCTTATGGCCTTGCCCGTATGAACATTGATGGGCAGTTACAGAGTTGGGACGTTGAGTCAGGGAACTACCTTGGGCTTGCACAACGTCTGATCAATGAACAAATTGATCGCCTCAAACGTTGAGATTTCATTCTGATTTCTAAGTCGTGCTCAATGTCATAAATAGGGTGGGCAATGCCTACTGGTTTATACTCAGCAACCGCCTTCTGGGGCGGTTTTTTATGAGTTTTACATCATTTACTTCTTTCTAAAAGTAAAACAGGTTTGTCGTAATTACTATTACACCACTCATGTTTTTTGATTACAGCTTGAGGAACCTGAGCCATGTCTTTCACGGGAACAAAACCCATCGAACCGTAAAAACTTTCTAGTTCTGCAAAAGGTAGACAGTAAAGCACAGAAAAATCCGAGTTTTTAATTAAGAAATCGACCACTTTACGGGCGATGCCTAACCCTTCATTGTCAGGGAAAACATAAATTCCACCGAGTTCGCCGCTATTCGAATCAATAGACACAACTCTACCTTGTCCAACAGTTTTATCACCAATAGAGGCGAGTACAATAAGTTCATCTTCATGTGATGGAACAAAATCAACCTCAGCATAACGTTTGTTTATAGCTTTGATATCAGCAGCGTTAGCAAGTCTTAATGAAATTTCCATTACTCTTCCTATAAGTACTATCTGTAATTTTTAAGTTTGGCTTTTCGATGATAGCTATAAAACTCAAAATAGGCTAAATACTTTATCAAAGCATTTAAATTAAGCTTTTTATAATATTGATTGGCTTAATAAAGGGGATTAGTAACTAATCTCTTAATTGTTTCTTCAAGTTCATCGTAATGATTAATACTTGCATCAGAAAGAGGGTGTTCAAGAGTGAGAGTTGGGTGGAAAAATATTGTTTGCATACCCACTTTTTTGGCACCTTCTATATCTGCTTTGGGATTGTCTCCAATAAAAATGCAATCGGATGGTTTACAGCCCAATTGAGTGCAAGCATATAGATAAATTGCTGGGTCAGGTTTTCTTAAACCTATGGCTTCAGAAATCACGATAGTTGAAAAATAATCTGTTATTCCTAAAGCATAAAAATTATGTTCTTGAAACGGTGTTTTTCCGTTTGATACTAAGCCCAATGTATATCCTTGAGCATGAAGGTTTTGAATGGTTTTTTGAGCATTTTCAAAAGCTGTAGAGAATTTATTAAAATTATTAATATAAGACTGTAGCAATTCATTTGTATCATATCCTTTAATATTAAAGTCTTTAATTAATTGATCATAAACAATATCTTTCCAAACACTTCCATTGTTATCTAACTTGATGAAGCTTTTAATAAAAGACTCTTTTAATTCTTGTGGTACTAATTTGAAGAAGTTTACTTGCCAATTTAGAAATTTTATAAGCGATTCATTGCGATTAAGAATGGTTTGGTCTAGGTCAAACAAAAGTACTTTTTTCATTTTAAAATCTTTAAGAAATAGATTAATACTTATAGCGAATTTCTATTTATTGTTCAGTTTAATTAAAATACTTTTACGATTCTTTTCTGAATAACTCCAAATCAAAAACAACCCATCATAAGGCGTTGCTAAATGCCTTCTAGTCATGATGGGTCTTTATAGTTAAGGATTCATAGAATCAACGGCTTGAAGTATGCCTGTAAATAATATTGCCAGTTTTGACTCAGGCTGCGGCTCATTTCCATTTGCGGTAAATACTGCACAAACTTTATGACCTTTTTGAGTTTTACCAATCACGGAAAAGTTAATCACGCCGTATTCGGAACCACCTTTAAAACCAATTTTTTGCCAATTTAAATTTTTAAACAATGGATTTAAAGAACTGTTCAGAGCAGGGGCATCTTGAACACTTTCAAGCAGAGGGCAAATCTCGTTGGCTGACATATACCATTCAGCATCTTGCCAAGTCGCCGATTTTCCAATGCTACTCACACTCGGTAGCGGGAGTTTGCCTAGCTCAGAGAGCGCTTCTAGACGAGCCGACTTTGTACCTGTTTTAAACTTATTTTTTAGCTTTTCATTACTTGGATCAATCAGTTGAAATAGCTCTCGTGTTGTCAGCATCGGGATGTTTCTAGGTGACAACGCTTCTATACGAGGTTTCTTTAATACCTCTATCAGGCTATCGGTTGCTGTATTATCGCTAATTTGTATCATTAACTGCGCGAGAAGTTCCAGATTTACAGGTGTACCATTAGGCAAGTTTTGTAAAACTCCAGTTGGCAATGAGCGATTCTTTTCTTTTAAAGAAACAATAGTTTCTCTTTTTAATTCGCCTTTTTTTATCGCATCTTCATATGCTTTTAAAACAAGTAACTTAAAAGTTGAACCCACAGCCATCGGGGTTTTATCGTTTTCAACAACCACAGGTTTGTTATCTACAACAACTAAAATAGAGGTTTTACCGACTGCGTTTTCATGTAGTCCTTTAACCATTTCGTCTAGGCTTACGGTCTTAAAATGAGGCGCGCTAAACCAAAGGGTGCTAATTTGCCCTTGCTCATCTAAGCTAATTGAAACAGGTAGTTCTCCTTTCTCGAAATCAATCGTCCCAGAGCCATTTGAAACATTAATACTTTTAAGCGTGCCTAAAGAGGCTTTTAAATCATCAACGATTTTTTGAATTTGTGTTATGGAAACTTGTCCTAAAAATTGAGGACTAAATAAAGCAGGTTCTACGGGTTTATCTGCAAAAATTGATGAAAGCTTAGTCGATAAATTATCCATTTTTTGTTCTGTCGCTGCATGAGTAATAGAAATAACAATAGGGGAAACATTCAAAGCCATAACGCCTACAGCAAAAAATAAAGCTCTAGTTGTGTACATTTTCTTGGTGAGAAAGTTCTTCATTAAATGTCCTCTTATATTCAGACTCATCTACAGTTTTTTATAAATGGTTTTAAAATAAACATTCATTTTGACCCATCAAAACTTATATATCTATATAAATTTCTTCGATTTTATAAACCCTAATTTAATAATAAAACTAAATTATTTACCCTTACTTTTTAATGATTTATTTTAAAGCAAATGTCATTTTGTGTGCTTGACTGCACGTAACTTGGATAATATCCTTTCCGGACTGGCCTACATTGCCAGGTGGTTTTGACAGACCACTTAGGACCGCATCAGATTTATTCCTTTCTGAGGGATACTTCTATGTGTACTTCTCGTTCCCTCCCGTAGCGGTAGGACGGGAGAGGGACACATTCGTGTGTGCTGGAGTCCTACCAGTCTGTCAACCCTCTTCCGTTCTGCCACCATAATTTTAATGTCTGGCAGAACTCCCAATAGAAGGAGTTGGCTTTGCACATTCATTATTTCTTGGCTCTCGATGCCAAAAGCTATAACGACACCACTTAAATCATCTTTAAACAGCTTGATGACCTTTAAGGTTTTCAGGCTTTAAGTCATTACGGCTCAAAAATTTGTATCAACAATAAAACTTGAGATGTGCCAAGCACAGTCTTTACGGCTTTGCTGTGCCTTTTTTTCTCCCAAAAAGGGCACAGGCTTTTTTCTCTTTTAGAAACAACAAGAATTTATAACGGTAAAAACTATGCGAAATTTAGAAACCTCTTCCAAAAAATTACACATTATCCGTACGTCTATTCGACTATTTACAACTTACGGATTCCACACAGCAGGCGTAGATCTGATTGCCAAAGAGTCCGAAGTTCAAAAAGCTACGCTTTACAACTACTTTCGTTCAAAAGAGGGTCTGATTGAAATGTGCATTGCCTTTCAAAAAAGTTTACTTAAAGAAGAAGTGCTCGCGATTATTTATTCGAGCCATTACCGCACGCCTATCGATAAACTCAAAGAAATAGTGGTACTACATGTTAACTCTAATAGTCTGTATCACTTGTTACTTAAAGCCTTTTTTGAAATTAAAGTAGCTTACCCGCAGGCTTACCGTATGGCAGTTGAGTATAGGAAATGGTTGCTTCATGAGATTTTTGATTTGATTTTTAGCTTAGAAATACATGCGTTAAAACCAGATGCTGAGATGGTTTTAAACTTAATAGATGGTTTAATGTTTGAGTTTCTAGGTACAAACAGTTTGAAACACAGGGATGTAGCCGTGGAGTATTTCTTTAAGCCTATGTGTTTAACATAAATGAATTTTTTAAATTAATGGTAGAGCTTGGGATTACTGAAGTGCGAGCATTGTAGGTGAGTAGCGCTCACCATTAATTTAGTATTAATTAAGTGTAATTCATCAGCATGTAAACCTATTTTTAAATACCATAAAATAGACAGTTCTGTATATTTTGTTATAAAATATAGTTGATTATGACCCCAATTTATAAAAATGTAATGTTTAATAATATTTCCCAAGTTTTAGAGAGTATAGGTTTTCTCTCACAACATCGTTCGGTGTATCTCCAGTTTTCAGATGCATCACTGAATAGTCAGGTTTTCTTACAACGTATAGATGGGCAACATTCTCTTAATCAGGGCATGACAGCCGAGCTGATTTGCTTATCAACTAATGCCCATATTGCACTCAAGACATTTATTGGAGTGCGGGTTGCTGTTGACCAAGTAACAGATCGAGGAAGTTTTTTCCGTACTACAGGTATTATTACAGGAGCATCACAGGGGCAAAGTGATGGTGCTCTAACCTTATATAAACTCACCATAAGTGATCCAACTTATCTCTGGCATAAACGCAGAAACAGTCGTGTGTTTATGAACAAGAGTGTGAAAGAAATTAGTGAGATTCTTTTTCAGGAATGGCAGGGGAAAAGTCCATTATTTGCATCTAGTCTGACTTTAGATTTGAGCGGGTTGAAACAGACCTACGATGTCCGTCCTTTTGTAATGCAGCTCAATGAAAGTGACTATGACTTTTTAACTCGTTTATGGCGTAGTGAAGGCATTAACTGGCTTATTGATGAAACTGAGCTTACTGTACCAAGCAATACAGATCATATTCAGCCACAAAAGTTACGTCTTATTGATGACAATAACCAATATCAAGCTTTAACAAGAAGAACAATTCGCTACCATCGAAGTCATGCAACTGAACAATTTGATAGCATGACCAGCTTAATGGCTGACCGTAGTTTACAGCCGACTTCTGTTTTTGTGCAGCGTTGGCAGTCAGATGTATTAGAGCAAAAAGATGGGGTGGGTAGTGTACAAAGCAAACATGAGCATAGTTCTAACTATGACAATCAAAGTTTAAGTCTTGAAGATGCATGGCACTTTAGTCCGGCATGGATGCAAGATTTAAAAGGTGAAGATGATGCAACCTCAGCAAGTAATCAACAATTAGAAAAGTTCAATCAGAACTTAAGCGCTTACCATGATGCCCAGTCTAAACAGTTTATTGCCCAAACCACTGTACGAGATACCCAAGTTGGTTACTGGTTTGAGCTGAATGAACATCCTGAAATTGATCTTCATGACGGTGCGGATAAAGAGTTTCTAATCATTGGTAAGCATTACTATAACCAAAACAACTTACCGAAAGACTTAAACCAACAAATTCAAGCTTTAGTTCAACAAAGCCATTGGCAAGCGAGTCAGACAGACGAGCGCCAAGGTAATGAACTGATTTTACAACGCCGTAATATTAAAGTCGTTCCAGAGTATCAACCTTTGGAAAATCGACCTAAAGCCTCTGTACAACGTGCGCGTGTAGTTGGACCAGAAGGTGAGCAAATTTATGTTGATCAATGGGGACGTATTAAAGTTCGTTTCTTGTTTACCCGAGCTGATGACCACCGCCATGATAGTGGAGCAGGAAGTAACGACAATGACACAGACTCGGCTTGGGTTGATGTTTTAACCCCATGGGCTGGAAAAGGTTATGGGGTACGGTTCTTGCCACGTGTCGGTGAAATTGTTGTGATTGATTTCTTTGACGGTAATGTTGACCGACCATTTGTGGCAGGACGTATTCACGAAGCTGAACGCTACCCGACCCAGTTTGACCAGAAAGGACACCTACCCGACACTAAAAAGCTGAGTGGTATTCGGTCAGAAGAAGTAGGTGGCAAAGGTTTTAACCAACTACGTCTTGATGATACGACTGGACAAATTAGTGCTCAGCTACAAAGTAGCCATGCGGCTAGTCAGTTAAACTTAGGTAACTTAAGCCATCCAAAAGACAAAGCGCAAAGTGATGGTCGTGGCGAAGGTTTTGAACTGAGAACTGACCAGTGGGGTGCTGTTAGAGCAGGTAAAGGCTTACTCATTACCACTCATAAACAAGATCAAGCTCAAGGCACACATTTAGACGCAGCCGATGCCAAACAACAAATAGAAGGTGGTCTTAATAATGCTAAGGCACTTAGCGAAGTGGCTAAAAACCAGCAAACTGACCCATTGGAAGTATTAGATAATCTAAAAACTTTCTTAGAACAGATTGAACAGCAAGATAAAGACAAAGCGGCCGCATTCAAGCAAGCCTTGATGGTATTAACTGCACCTAACAGTATTGCGGTAGCGAGTAATGAAGACATACACCTAAGCGCAGATGGTCAGTTAAGCCAAAGTGCCGGCGACAGCATTAATATAAGCACTCAAAAGAACCTGATTGCACATGCTCAAAATAAGATTAGCTTTTTTGCAGCGCAACAGGGAGCACGGCTGTATGCGGGCAAAGGAAAAGTTGAAATACAAGCCCAAGGTGATGGAGCAGATTTAATTGCTCGTAAAGGCATTCAGATTATTTCAACAGAAGACAAAATTGCTATTAATGCTTCTAAAGAAATTGTGATTACAGCCGGTAGTTCTCAAATCAAGATTAATGGCTCAGGCATTTTCCCTGTCACTGGCGGTAAGTTTGAGGTGAAAGCTGGGCAGCATGTGTTTATGGGGGGAGGGGGTGCTTCTGCTAATTTACCTGCTTTACCTCAGTTGAATATGCCACTTAAAGAACTTGAACTTAAATATGTATATGACGATTTAAAACCAGTTGCTCAAGCCCCGTATAAGCTTATATTTCAGGATGGCACGATACAAGAAGGCCTTCTGGATAGTAGTGGTTCTGCTAAAGTTCAGATTCCTGCTGATAAAATCCAGCCTAAGGTCTATTACGGTTTTAGCAATATGGAGGCTAAACCAGATCAACCCAAACAGCAGAATAGCTTTAAAGATAAAAAAGTGATGAGTATTGTGGCAGCAGAACAATTGATCGAACAATATAACAAGCAAGAGCTTGACCACTTATTAGATGAATATTTCCCTGATGAAATACAAGCGATGATAGATGGGCAGGGTATTGAGTACGATGATCATATTAATGATTATGTGGAAAAAGATTTAAAACAACAAAATAACCCAGATGATGCTATTGCTGATCATGCAGAAGAAATCCCATTGAGTGAACAAGCAGCTCCACATGTGGGGCTTGGGGAAGATTTATGAGTACAGCCGTTGCAAAATCACCTACTAAAACGATTAGAGTAACCCAGAAAGGGGAACAATCGGCAGCAGACTGGATAAAAGGTGTATTAGACGGGAGTGGGTCAAGCCCGGCACAAATTATTGTAGCTGTTGTGATTGGCTGCATCCCTTTTGTTGGTCAAGGTGTTGATGTTGGTAATGTGATTGTTTCAATTGTCAAAATTGCAGAAAACCCCAACAATAAAGATAACTGGTTTGACCTAGTCTTTAATTTAATTGCGTTTGTTCCTGTAGCTGGAGATGGACTTAAAATTGTATTTAAGCAATTGCGCTCAGGTAAGGCCATGGGGGCGATATTAGATGCGATCCCTAGCAAAACCATGCGTGGCAATGTTGAAAAATGGTTTCGTAACTTAAACTGGAGCGCTTATACGAAAGAGTTGCAGACCACTAGTAATAAAATGATTGATGGCTTAATTGATGTTTTTGATAGCTGGATGACCAGAGCAGTCTTGGGACAAGCGCGATTAAAGACACTTGTGTTGCAACTGAAACAAATGAAAAAAGTTGCGAACAAGCAAATCGAAATGGTGATGCAAGATTTGCAATTAGCCCATAAAAAAGCTTTGGCAACACCATACCCGAATACCACAGCGAAGGCACCCGTTCATACATCGGGTTCAAAGAAGCCTAACTCCACTTCTGCGCCACGTACACAGCAGAATGGTCAGGTTCTTAAAAATACCAGTGGTAATACAGCCAAGACAGGAAGCAAGAATACATCAACCAAAAGAGAATCAAAGAAGCGTAGCAATCAGGAACTAGGTTCGGGTGGTGAACACATCACGGATTATTACTTTGTGAAGCGGAAAAAGAATCGCAGCAAAATTAATAATAATGGTGTGTTGTATGAATATCATGATACTGGTCACAATGGTATTGACCATGTCTGGCATAGCAGTAGTATTGGGCATAAGTACCGTGTTACAGATAGTAAATCGACGAATTTGGCTAGCCATAAAAAACTGATGACCCCTAAAGCTGCAATGGCTGCTTTAAGAATGGGTTTAGATGTTTACATGAAATCTGATCAGGAAAGTAAAGCAAAACGGTCAGTAGGTACAACAGTTGGTGACGGTGTGCAAATGTCACATCTTTGGATTTCGAAAAAAATTGGTAGTGCTAAAATTATTCCTGCGCATGATGAGTTGGAAGATGATATTGAGGCTTGGAGAAGAGTTAAGTTTAAAGCAAGTACTGAAAAAAGAATGGGTAAAACAGTTGCGGTACAGTGCCCTTATGATCGGAGTTTAGTGACGATTACGGGAAATCTATTTGATCATCATAGTCAGTGTAAAGGTCTGGATAAACCAAAATGTACCCGTACCGTGACTGCACATGCGATTACTTTAGAATTTGTAATGCCAAATGAAATGCTGGAGCGTTAAGAATGTCAATAACAGTCAATGATCAAGAAATAGATTGGCAGAAATGGTTAGGATTAGAGGTTACCGATGAGAATTTATTTAGAGATAATCTTTTAGAAAAAAAAATGTATCACAAAAGGTTTGATACATTTATAAATGGTTTGTATTCAGTTACTGATGGCTTTAGTAATTATAAAAAAGAAAAGAAGTTTGGTGGTTATATTGCTGCGGGTCACCAACGTTTATACGATGCTCTGAACTTAATGTCTTTGCAATATTCAGCGGGTGGGGACATTGGTTTCATTAAAGAGCTTTATCCTTACTTACTGCATTGGACTGAAGAATATGCTGAAACCAGTCATTTATATAATTTAAGCCCTGATGCCGATGGGCGTTATGTTTGGCATATTAGCTTAGGTACAGAAGACTACTGGTATATTGCTTTACGTTTAGTCTGTTTTGGTTTGTTGACTGGCTATGCTGATCAAATGTATCGGATTATGCCGATTATTGATTATGTTGAAGCCACACCAGAAGGGCAAGAAAAAGATGGTTTAATCGAGCGACTGGTTGCCCCATTTGTAGCAGACCGTGGAACTCCACCTGATGAAGCTAGACGACATTTGCCTTATCGAAAGTTAATTAAGGTGTTTAATGCTGCACCTGAGCAACGCCCCGCTTTAATGCTGCAATATTTAGAAGGTTGGTATGAGGCGAGCCGTAGAGAGCCTTATCATGATCAACATCCACAAACAGATATCCGTTCAGGAAGAAATTATTACGGCTATTGGTCATGGGAAGCGGCAGCGGTGACATGGCTGTTAGATATAGATGATGCTTTATACCGTGATCATGAGTTCTATCCAAAAGACTTAGTAGATTTTGCGCGTACACAATCAAATGTAGTTCCAAATGAGGAACAGCCAGAACGTATAAAAGTAAAAGGTGGCGAAGCTTGTATTAAAACAGGTCATTGGATTACTCCAGCTAAACCCGATACACGACTTTATTTTACGCAAGGTGCAATCTTGCCGATCCTTTCAGAAACGGACTGGGGTGAAGTGTATTGGTACTGGGATGGTGAGAACTAATTAAATGCTTGTAAGGGCATTTCTATTTAGATATTTACAATTTCAACAGACATGTACCCGTACAGTGACTAGACATGCGATTACTTTAGAATTTGTATTGCCCAATGCAATGCTGGAGCGTTAAGAATGTCAATAACAGTCAATGATCAAGAAATAGATTGGCAAAAATGGCTAGACTTGGAAATTACTGATGAGAACAATTTTAGAGATAATCATTTATTAAAACAGGATTATCATGAAAACTTTGATGAGCTTGTAAATGGATTGTATTCGGTTACTGATGGCTTTAGTAATTATAAGAATGAAAAGAAGTTTGGTGGATACATTGCTGCGGGTCATCAGCGTTTAAGAGATGCTTTAGATTTGATGTCTTTACAATATTCAGCGGGTGGGGATATTGGCTTTATTAAAGAGCTTTATCCTTACTTACTCCATTGGACTGAAGAATATGCTGAAACCAGTCATTTATATAATTTAAGCCCTGATGCTGGTGGTCGCTATGTCTGGCATATCAGTTTAGGTACAGAAGATTATTGGTATGTTGCTTTACGTTTGATCTGTTTTGGTTTGTTGACTGGCTATGCAGACCAAATGTACCGGATTATGCCGATTATTGATTATGTTGAAGCCACACCAGAAGGGCAAGAAAAAGATGGTTTAATCGAGCGACTGGTTGCCCCATTTGTAGCAGACCGTGGAACTCCACCTGATGAAGCTAGACGACATTTGCCTTATCGAAAGTTAATTAAGGTGTTTAATGCTGCACCTGAGCAACGCCCAGCGTTAATGCTGCGATATTTAGAAAGCTGGTATGAGGCGAGTCGAAGAGAGCCTTATCATGATCAACATCCACAAACTGATTTGAGGTCGGGCGTTAGCTATTATGGCTATTGGTCATGGGAAGTAGCCGCGGTGACATGGCTGTTAGATATAGATGATGCTTTATACCGTGATCATGAGTTCTATCCAAAAGACTTAGTAGATTTTGCGCGAACACAATCAAATGTGGTTCCAAATGAGGAACAGCCAGAACGTATAAAAGTAAAAGGTGGCGAAGCTTATATTAAAACAGGCTATTGGATTACTCCAGCTAAACCTGATACACGACTGTATTTTACGCAAGGAGCCATATTGCCAATACTTTCAGAAATGCACTGGGGTGAAGTGCATTGGTGCTGGGATGGTGAGAATTAAATGAGGACTGAGATTATTAGTTATTAAAATGTAACGATAGTAGTCAAAGTAAATGCTGGCAAAAGAAAGAACTCAAAATAGAAAGGTTGGCAATCACAACAAGTTTTTTGGAACTTAACAGATACCTCAACTATCAATAAATCTGACAGAATCTAACTTTTAGTATCAAATAAAAGCAGTTATCTTAATTCTACTTGAGCACAAACTCTTATGATGCTCACCTTTTCGTTAAATTTTTAGGTATTTAAAATGAATAAAATGCATGTAACTTTGGCTGTAGTAGTCGGTTTAATTGTTGGTGGTGTGATCGGTGCTCTAGGTTATTCTAAAACTGCCGCACGTTATGATGCGATGACCACCGCATGTGTAATGGTCAATCAGGCAGTTGAACACGGAATTTTAAAGCCTGAACAAGTAAAAGAGTTAGGTGAGCTTACAGGTCAAACCCTTAAGAAAGATTATGCTTCTGTGGCATCAAAATTTAAGTTTTCTGAAAAGCAGTTAAGTAATGCTTCTGAAGGTTCTAATTGTAGCCAGTTTATTGTTGGTGTGAATGCAGCGAAGTAATCACGTGTAAAGCTATAAAAGAATAAATTCGCTTCATTTATTCTTAATTTAAAATGCATCAATCACATTTAAGGGTGGTTGATGCAATCTATTTACCCTATTTTATATTGGTATGGTTTAGAAGAATCAAAAATATTAACAGCACTTAATCTTAAAACAGCTATCATTTAGGTTGATATTTCATAATCAAAAAACGATATAGAGACTTTAAAATGAAAAAGCTTGTAATAATCTTAGCTGTTTTGATTCCACTTTCAAGCTATAGCTTAGCCAATGATTCGACGGGTTATGTCGGTACAGGGGGCATTCAATATCTTAAAAATTCACAAATTGAGATGCAAAGTGAAGATCTATTTATTAGTAAAAAACGAATTAAAGTCGATTATCTATATAAAAACCTAAGCAATAAAGACGTCACTGAAACGATTTTATTTCCGCTACCACATGTAGATAACTTTTTTGAAGCTGATTTTGCAGACACAGACGCACTTTTAAAAAGCTTTAAAATTGTAGTGGATGGTCAAAATATAAAACCCGAAATGCATGTCAGAACGTTTATTCAAAAAGATGAAAAATCACCTTTAATGGATGTAACCGAAGAGTTTAAGCAATGTGGCTTTACTGAAAAAGACATGCTGAATCCATGGATTCGTAGTAACTATGATTATTTGAATTATCAAGATAAGCTAAACAAATGTAATAAACCACAAATGCAGAAAATTTTAGCCCAATTTGAAAAAGATGATGTGATCCCGTGGTCATCTCAAGTCATTTATAGCTGGAAGCAAACCTTTAAAGCCAATAGTTTGACTAAAATTCATCATGAATATAAACCTTTGGTCGGTGGTTCTGTTGCGCTATATCCAGACGAAGATAGCAAGCAATTTTGTATGGATAAACAATTTAAGCAGGGTCTTAAAAAAGCTCAGGCAGAACATTCGCCGTTTAGTGCTTTAGGCTATATTTTGACGACAGGTGCTAACTGGGCAAAGCCTATTGAAAAATTTAAGTTAACAATTGAACGTGATAAAGGTGAACTGGTTTCATTTTGTTGGGATGGCAAAGTCAACAAAATTAGTCCGACTCAATTTCAAATGACCAAAACCAAGTTTGTACCAAAACAAGACTTAGACGTTATTTTTGTTCATCTGCCATAAGCTCATACAAACTCTAAACTGTATAAAATTGCATCACTTTTGATTGTGTGTCATAACCTAACCATGGCGCACAATAACAAGAGGATGCCGCATGTTGCTCAAGGGAAAAGTAGCAGTAATTTTTGGAGGCAGCGGTGCAATTGGCACTGCGATTGCGCAGGTTTTCCTTCGTGAAGGAGCGCATGTTTATTTATGCGCAAGAGATTTAAATAAACTGCAAAACATCGCGGCACAACTACAAAAATACGAAGGCGCGATACATATCGTTAGTGTTGATGTGCTAGATAGCCAAGCAACCAGTGAGGCAGTTGCTCAAATTGCCCAAGCGACGAATGGCTTAGATACCGTCATTAATGCGACGAGTTTTATACATAATCAAGGGAAAGAAATTTTTGAATTAAATCTTGATGAGTTCGTCGGGGGAATAAATCCATTTCTAACGGCGCAGTTTAATATCTCTAAAGCTGTGGTTCCTTATATGGGCGGTAAGCGCGGTGGAACCATCATTTCAATTGTGGCACCTTCAGCACGAATGGCAATACCGGGGCATTTAGGACATATTGTGGGCTGTGCTGGAATTGAGGCCTTTATTAAAGCTCTTGCCAGTGAGCTAGGCCCTAATAATATACGGGTACTCGGTGTGCGCTCACATGCAATTATTGATGCTGTTCAAGCGGGTTCTTATACACGTGAATTGTTTGAGTCTAAAGCACAGGCCATGGGACTCAGCATAGGACAATGGCTTGAAGGTGCTGCTCAGGGTGCTATGCTAAAGCGATTACCCACACTTTCACAAGTTGCAGAAACCGTTGCTTTCCTTGCATCAGAGCATGCGAACTCAATGACCGCAACGGTTGTAAACATGACTGCTGGTGCAATAATCGATTAGTGCAGTTTATTTTTAATCCAATAATCTAAACTAAAATAACGGCCGCCTCCAAGTACAAGTAGAGCAAATAGCATCACCATATAGGTCGCGGCAAATTCAATTCCGTTATTTAAAATAACAAACGAGCCGCTCGATGTAAGCCAGTCATAGTTGCCATAGTTCTGTAGGATTTCACGAGCTTTATCTAACTTTTCAGCGGAAGCCAATACTTGCATGTTGGCAAAGGGTGCATGCGGATCAGCAATTGCTTGCCATCCATTCGGGAGGTGTACCGTAAATATTGCAACCAACATGGTAATAATGAGTGGAATACTAATTAAACGGGTAAATAAACCTAATGTTAAAAGTATTGCACCTGCTAGTTCAGTTGACGTTGCAAGCACGGCCATTAAATAGGGAAAAGGAAGGCCCAATCCACCATCTGAACTGCCGAACCATTCGACAATGTCGTTGAAGTGCATCAGTTTATTTGTACCCGCCATCCAAAATATAGGAACTAGATACAATCGAATAGCCAATGCGGCAATGCCGTCAATATGTTGTAAAGACTTACCGAGGTTTTGATAATATTGAGATAAGCCATAAATAAAGTTCTTCATGATAATTTCACATCCAATGCGATTGAATAATAATTAGTCGGATGGAAACTGTATTTCTTACATAAAAAATTTTTTTATTTACGGTGTAATAAAAAAGGATTTGGTCCGTCTAACTTTATGTACATGTGTACAAACCGAGAAATTAGCATTAAAGGAATACGAAAATGAACAAACTCAACTCAATGACTTCAGTGGCAGCATTATTAGCACTTTCAGTTGCAGGTGCTACGCAAATGGCTGTAGCAGCAACCAATACAACAACTGAAGTACATGCAACTAAAGCAGCTGATGGTAAATGTGGTGAAGCGAAATGCGGAGCTAACAAAATGAAAAAACATGAAAAATCTGCGGAAGCAAAATGTGGAGCAGCTAAAAAAGCAGCAGATGGTAAATGTGGTGCAACTAAAAAAGCAGCGGACGGTAAGTGCGGTGCAGATAAAAAAGTTGCTGATGGCAAGTGTGGCGCTAAGTAAACCATCTGATCATGGATGATGTCGGCCTTCTATTAAGTGTCGGCATCATTTCCAAAAGGAGAAGTCACCATGATGCAGTTGAATGGTGTAGGGCTTGGTTTAAGACGTGACTTTATTGATGCGTTTCTAACGGCAAAAACATATCCCGACTTTATTGAGGTTGCCCCAGAAAATTGGCTAGGTTTTGGTGGTCGACATGCAAAATTACTTGCACAGTGTGCAGAAAAAGCACCGTTAATTTGTCATGGCTTGTCATTATCTATTGGAGGACCGCATCCACTTAATCTCGAATTTATAGGTCGAGTAAAAAGCTTTTTAGAACAATACGAAGTACCAATTTATTCTGAACATTTAAGTTATACAAATGATGGCGGCTATTTATATGATTTGTTGCCAATACCCATGACGGAAGCCGCTGTTAAATATGTGGCTGAACGCATTTTGCGTGTACAGGATATTTTAGGGAAAAGATTAGTCATAGAGAATGTTTCTACTTACGTCATGCCGAATGCCGAAATGAGTGAAGCCGAATTTATTCGTGAAGTGATTCAACATGCTGACTGTGATTTGCTTCTTGATGTAAATAATGTCTATGTCAACAGTACCAATCATGGTAGCGATGCATTCGGATTTATTCAGAACATGCCAAAGGAACGAATTCGTTACTTACATATTGCTGGACATGAAAAAGTTCAGAAGAACTTATTAATCGATACCCATGGGGCGGAAGTTTGTGACCGTGTTTGGGAGTTGTTGAGATATACCTATCAAGTATGCGGAATAAAACCGACATTATTGGAACGCGATTTTAATATTCCATCATGGCAAGAATTAGAAGAGGAACTCGCCAAAATCAAACTCATTCAACAACAGGAGACTGGCTATGAAGGAAAATCAAATATCCTTCCAAACCATGCAACGTCAGTTTTGTGACTGGATTAGAGATCCTGATTTGGAAATACCTCAAGCACTTCCTCCTCAAAGAATGCAAATTTATCGGGATTTACTTTTTAATAATGTCAGTTCATTTATTAACTTAGTTTATCCTGTCGCTCGTGCGATGTTGCCAGAGTTAAAGTGGCAACAAATACTCTCCGAGTTTTTTCAAAAAGCTGAGTGTCGTTCACCTTTATACAATGATATCTCTTTAGAGTTTAGAGAGTATTTAACAGAGCAACAGCATCCAGTATTACAAGAGTATCCTTGGTTGGCTGAGTTATTACAGTTTGAATGGCTAGAATTATATTTAGACACTGTTGAAATTGAAAATGTTGTTTTACATGAAAATTATGCTTGGCAGTTAACCACCAAAGTATGGGTATTGGTTTATCAATATCCTGTTTATAGGTGGACGACTTTAACGACACAAGAACAAGTTGAGCTTTCACCGGGTGCAGTCATGGTCTGGCGCGATGATCAGGACAGAGTATGTATTGAACAACTCTCTCCATTGTTTGCTATGCTAATTGAATATTTAACTCAAAATATAACGTTAACTGACCATGATATTTTTGCACTCATTCGATCTGTACTTGTTGACTTGACCGAGCCTGAAATTTATCTGCAAATTCAAGAACTAAAAAATCTACTAACTCGGCTACAATTAATTCAAATTCCCAATGATTTAAAAGAGGTACAAGGATGACTTCAGCCGCGGCATCACGTCATGACGACCTAGGGGATCAACTGCATAATCCAGCCTTTTTACAAGACTTAAGACAGCAAATGATTAAATTTGCTTTTTTACAGTTGTCTTCGTTTCCGCAAGCTGAGGATGTAGTGCAAGAGGCATTAACGAGCGCTTTTCAAAATTTAGATTCATTTAAAGGGCGGGCTGCGTTTAAAACATGGGTATTCGCGATTTTAAAAAATAAAATTATTGATGTGGTTCGGCAAAAGTCACGCTTGGTCGCCATGTCTGAATTATTTAAAGACGAGGAAAGCGAACTCAGTGTTGATGAATTGTTTGATGCTTCAGGACACTGGCATAAATATGAAGCACCTCAAGCATGGCAAAGCCCTGAAGAAATGATGGAGCAGTCAGATTTTTGGATAATTTTTGAAGCCTGTTTAGATCATTTGCCTGCCAAATATGCTCAGGTTTTTATGATGAGAGAAGTGGTGGAACTGAGTACTAACGAAATTTGTAGCAAGCTGGAGTTATCTATTTCAAATTTTAATGTGTTGATGTATCGAAGTCGTACCCGTTTACGGGAATGCTTAGAAAATAAATGGTTATTGAAGGAGGATTGTTCATGTTGACATGTCGACAAGCCACTCAACTGTTGTCTGAAAAACAAGATAGACCGCTTTTTTTACGTGAGCAAAGTAGTTTACAACTGCATTTGTTGGCATGCCGATCATGCCGCCGTTATGCAAAACAGATCAAAACAATTAGTCAGCTTTCCAAAGCATTTAAAAATTTGGATAACTAACTTTAGTTAAAAATTTATTTATTGCTGGCCTTAACATGTTAAAAGCTTACATACTATAAAAGTAAAGGAATTTTTAAGACAGGATGAAACGTGAATTTAAAGAATCTTGAAGCATTTTATTGGGTTGTGACGTTAAATAGCTTCAATAAGGCGGCAATTAAATTACAAACGACGCAGCCTGCTGTCTCTCAAAAAATCACATCTCTTGAAAATGAATTAGGTTTTAAGGTTTTAGACCGAAGCTTGCGGCAGTTTAAACTGACCCATAAAGGTATGACTTTATTTAAATATGCCGAAAAGTTTATGCGTTTAGAAACCGATCTAGTCGCAGAGCTTACCGAAAACCAGCATCTGACGGGAACCATACGTTTAGGCGTTTCCGAAACCATTGTGTATACGTGGCTGGTTGAATATATCGAAAAAGTTCAACAAGAATTTCCAAAAGTTTCGGTCGAAATTGTGGTTGACCTGACACCTAATTTACAAGAAGGCGTTCGTACAGGTGACTTGGACATGGCCTTTTTACTTGGCCCAACCTTGGCTTTTGAATGTATTGAGCAGTCCCTTTGTAACTTTGAACTGAGTTTCTTGGCAGCACCATCGTTTAAAGGTGGAATTGGACAAATGTCTTTTAAAGCCTTAATGTCGCATACCATTTTAACTTATCCAAAAATTACCTATCCCTATAAAGAATTAAAGGCCAAAATGAAAGAACAGGGCATTGATGAGCCCCTTTCAATTACCAGTTATTCATTAGCGACGTTGTTGCGTCTTGCTGAGCAAGGTTTAGGTATTGCAGTCGTACCGACTTTAACGGCTTTAAAGGAAATTACCGACGGACGATTGGAGATATTAGATACACCTATTCGCTTAAAAACCTTTCATTTCACGTCTATTTATATTCACGGAAATGACGTTGCCTTGAAAGAAAAATTAACTGAGGTCGCTGTTAAAGTCTCGGCGAGTGCCATGAAAAGGTTGAATGAGCAAATTAAAAAATAAGCAGAGTTGGTAATCTTTTCATCTCATTTTTCTTCTCTAAATTATCGCTGCTTGTATGTAAAGTCATAAAAGCAGCTTATGTGCTTCGATAAGTAAAATTTATCCTGAGTTTTAATTAAATTAAAAAATAATAAAAATTAAATACTTATAAATTTAAATTTATGTAAAAAGTCTTATTGTCCGTAGGGATGAGCTATGTTTTTATTTGAGATACAAGATTTGATCACCGATTAAGTTGATTGGGGAATAGGGAATCTTTGTCATTTTAAAGGATTAAAGAATATCGTTTGGGACAAAAATGATGTTCTTGGTTCAACTTGAAATAGCGTTGTTAAGCTCAAATGGATGAGGAACGCATTAATATGTCTTTACTGAAATCTTCTTTTTTATCAGATCGCCAATGGGCCATTGTTGCCTCAATCTTTATGATGGCGACCTCTGCAATGGGGCCAGGATTTTTAACCCAAACTGCTGTATTTACAGTGAAGTTAGGTGCTGCATTTGGCTTTGCAATTTTAGTTTCCATTCTCATTGATTATGTCGTTCAACAAAACATTTGGCGAGTAGTAACACTCACTCAAATGCGTGCATCAGATATTGCCAATAAAGCATTACCGGGTAGTGGTTATTTACTGGCGTTTCTGGTGATTTTGGGCGGTTTTTTCTTTAGTGTCGGTAACATTGCAGGTGCGGCTTTAGGTTTAAATGCACTTTTTGGCCTAGACACAAAGTGGGGCGGTATTTTAAGTGGTGCCTTAGCCATTTTGATTTTTGCATCAAGAAAAGCAACGCTTGCCATGGATAAAAGCATGATCGTGTTGGGATTGCTTAAAATCCTGCTGATTATTATTGTTGCTGTCATTGTAATGCCTCCAGTTGGGCAAGCTGTACATCAAACCTTTGCTCCAGATCATATCGACTTTGCCATTATTACCACCATTGTTGGCGGTACGGTTGGTGGCTATATCTGCTATGCAGGCGCACATCGTTTACTCGATAAAGGCGCGGTTGGCCCTGAGAATATTGATGAAGTTGCTAAAGCTGCGACCAAGGGCATTATTGTTGTCGGTATCATGCGCTATGTGCTGTTCTTAGCATTCTTAGGTGTGGTGGTGAGCGGTGCAACTATTGATTTAGCCAGCCATGATGCCAATCCGGCAGCTCAAGCATTCCAATATGCAGCGGGTACATTTGGTTTTAAATTATTTGGTTTAATTTTCTGGGCAGCAGGTATCAGTAGCACCATCGGCGCAGCATATACTTCGGTTTCATTCTTTACTGCATTTAAAAAGAATTTAACGCCAAAACAAACCAACTATACGACCATTACCTTTATCGCATTGGCTTTATTGCTGTATGTGTTATTGGGTGCAACTCCGGCAGGTCTACTCATTTTTGTCGGTGGTTTTAACGGTTTGGTGTTGCCAATTGGTCTTACAATTTTTGTATACGTTGCTGCTTGCCGTAAAGATTTAATGGGTAATTATAACTATCCCAAATGGTTGCTTATTTTGGGTGGTTTAACATGTCTGCTGACGTGGTGGATGGGTTATATGTCATTTACGACAGTATTTAACTATTTGACCAAGCTTTAAGCCAGACTGCGTAAAGTAATAAAGGAATAATGTCATGTTTGTAGATTTAAATAGTGATTTGGGTGAAAGCTTTGGCTCATGGAAAATGGGTAATGATGACCAGATTTTACCAGTCGTGACCAGTGCCAATATTGCTTGTGGCTTCCATGCTGGCGACCCGCTTGGCATTTTAAAAACGGTTCGTAAAGCAGTTGAGCTTGGTGTGACCATTGGCGCTCACGTGTCTTATCCAGACCTTGTAGGTTTTGGTCGTCGTAATATGGATTTGTCACGTGATGAACTGATTGCCGATGTGCTTTATCAAATTTCTGCACTCGATGGCTTGGCTAAAGTGGCAGGTTCAAAAGTGCAATATGTTAAACCACATGGCGCACTTTATAACACTATTGCACATGACCAAGCACAGGCAGCGGCAGTAATTGATGCGATTAAAATTTATAACCCTGAACTGGTTTTGGTGGCTTTGGCTGGGTCAAACTTAGTCGAGCAGGCACGTGCGGCTGGTTTAAAAGTTGTATCTGAGGCATTTGCAGACCGTGCTTATAACAGCGATGGTTCATTGGTATCTCGTCGTCTAGAAGGTGCGGTTTTGCACGACTCGGCATTTGTAGCAAGCCGTGTGGTGTCTATGCTTAAAAATGGTGGGGTCGAGTCAATTGATGGCGTATTTACCCCAATTCAAGCCGACACCATTTGCTTACATGGCGACACTGACGGTGCGCTTGAGATGTCGGCAGCCATTAAAGCCGAGCTTGTAAAAAACAATATTGAAATTCGCCCGTTTGTAAATAAAGCATAAGGATGAGCAACCATGTATAAGGATATTAAAGTCGACCCAGCTCAGCTTGAAGCCGCGTTAAATGCGCGTTTAAAAATTCGTGCAGGTTTTGATAAACCGACAGCAGGCATGGCTGCGGGCATGACGCAGGTCAACATGATTTCGGTGCCAAAAGAGTGGGCATATGACTTTTTGCTTTATGCACACCGTAATCCGCAAAGCTGTCCAGTGCTTGATGTGCTCGAAGAAGGCATCTATGCAACTAAGCTTGCGGCAGATTCAGACATCCGAACCGACTTTCCGCGTTATCGCATTTGGAAAGATGGCGAAATGATCGATGAAGTGACCGATGCGAGTGAGATTTATAACGCGCATCCTAATTTGGTGACTTTCTTAATTGGTTGTAGTTTCTCGTTTGAAACAGCTTTGCAAGAAGCGGGCATCGAAGTGCGCCATATTCATGACGACACTAATGTGCCGATGTATTTAAGCAATATCAAGTGCGAACCAGCAGGGCGAATCTCAGGAAATATGGTGGTTTCCATGCGACCAATTCCATCTCATCAAATTAGTGAAGCAGTGAAAATCACTGCACGTATGCCAAGTGTGCATGGAGCACCTGTACATATTGGGCACCCTGAAAGCTTAGGCATTAAGGATGTAAACAAGCCAGACTTTGGCGATGCTTCCCGTATTGAAGCAGGTGAAATCCCAGTGTTTTGGGCATGTGGCGTAACACCGCAAGCTGCGGTGATGAATTCGAAAATTCCTTTTGCGATTAGTCATGCACCTGGTCACATGTTTATTACTGATATTCCTGACCGTGCTTGGATTGGCTAATTGGACTAAAGAAGAATTAAAAGGATAAGCAAATGCGTTTTTTATCGGTAAACGCCGATTGTTTCCTGATTGAGCTTGCGAGCCTAGAAGAAACTTTGGTGTTATACAATAAATTGCAAAATACGCAATTGAATGGAATTAAAGACTTAGTCCCCGCTGCAAAAACAATTTTGGTTTTTTTCAACGAGATTGAAACCAACTTTAAAACGCTGGTTGCTTCAATTCAGAGCCTCAAAGTTGATTCTGGATTTGAGCGCAGTAGCCAAGAAGTGATTGTTCCGATTCGTTACGATGGCGAAGACCTTGCTCAGGTTGCCGAGCTACAAGGGTTGTCTGTAGCTGATGTGATTAGAAAACATCACCAAAGTGTGTGGAATGTGGCTTTTATTGGTTTTGCGCCTGGCTTTGCTTATATGAGCAGTCCCGATAAACCTTTTACCGATATTCCGCGCTTAACGGTTCCGCGTAAAAAAATACCGTCAGGTTCTTTGGGCTTGGCTGGAAAATACTCTGGTATTTACCCAAAAGACAGTCCTGGTGGCTGGCAGCTGATTGGGACTACATCAGAAAAAATGTGGGATTTAGAGCGTAAAAATCCTGCACTACTTTTACCAGGCATGAATGTACATTTTGAAGATGTTACGCATAGTCCAACCACTGTAAATGTACCGCAGCAAATCACACGTAAGGTTGAGCCGAAACAATCTCTGCCACTATTTACGATTACTGCGCCAAGTTTACAGATGCTCATTCAAGACGAAGGGCGCCTAAACCAGACCAATATTGGTGTTGGTGTGGCGGGTGCAATGGATTTGTCTGCGATGCATAGTGCTAACCGTATTGTCGGTAATCCAACTGATACACCTGTCATTGAAGTTTTAAATGGTGGCTTAAAAGCCAAAATGCAGCATGCTGGCGTTATTGCGGTGGCTGGGGCTATTTCAAACATTCGTGTGAAATTTACCGATGGTCAAACCGCAGACTTTGCAAGCTATCAACCGATTGATCTGGATGAAGGTGATGAATTTCAAATTCAGCCACCAACAGCAGGCTTAAGAAACTATCTGGCAGTTCGGGGTGGTATAGACGTTGAACCAGTACTCAATAGTGCTTCGTTTGACAGCTTGGCAGTGTTAGGGCCAGAGCCTTTAAAGCTTGGAGATACCATTTACCAAGGAAAAGTGAAGACAGCCAACATTAATGTAAATGAAGTGGGCAAAAGCGACTTACCAAAAGCTGGCGAAGTCGTTGAGCTAGACATTGTGATGGGGCCACGCACTGACTGGTTCGAACAAGACAGTATTGAACTGCTCTGTCAGCAAGAATGGCTGGTAACCAATGAAAGCAACCGAGTCGGGCTAAGACTTTCAGGTGAGCAGGCTTTAACTCGCAAAATTACCTACGAGTTGGAAAGTGAAGGTACATGCATTGGTGCTTTGCAGATTCCACCGAGTGGTCAACCCGTTTTGTTTATGAATGATCACCCTTTAACTGGTGGCTATCCGGTCATTGGCTCTGTTGCTAAACACCATTGGGACTTGGTGGCACAGATTCCGGCAGGTTGCCGCATCAAATTTAAAAAAATTGCCGAATTTACAGATTTTGAGAATGAATGATGAATACAGAAAAATTATTGATTGCTAACCGTGGCGAAATTGCCGTTCGTATTATTCATGCTTGCCGTGATATGGGCATTTCATCGATCGCGTTATATGCAGATGATGACATTGGCAGCATGCATGTCGAACTTGCAGATGAAGCATGGGGCTTGGCTGGTGCAACTGCTAGCGAGACTTACCTAAATATTCCTGCCATTATTGAAGTTGCTAAGAAATCAAAAGCGACGATGGTACATCCCGGTTATGGTTTTTTATCTGAACGTGCCGAGTTTGCCCAAGCCGTGATTGATGCAGGCTTAAAATGGGTAGGGCCATCACCAAGTGCTATTGAAAAACTGGGTGATAAAATCGAAGCGCGTAAAATTGCTGCTTCGGTCGGTGCGCCATTAGTTCAAGGTACGCAAGATCCACTCAATAATGCAGATGAAGCTTTAGAGTTTGCTAAACAGTTTGGTTTACCGATTGCCATTAAAGCGGCGTTTGGTGGTGGTGGGCGCGGCTTAAAAGTTGCGTGGAAACTCGAAGAAGTGAAAGAGCTTTATGAGTCTGCAGTACGCGAGGCAAAAGCTGCCTTTGGTCGTGGTGAATGTTTTGTCGAGCAATATCTCGATAAACCGCGCCATGTAGAGGCACAAGTCATAGCCGACCAACATGGCAACATTGTGGTACTGGGCACACGTGATTGCTCGTTGCAACGCCGTAACCAAAAGTTAGTCGAAGAAGCGCCAGCCCCATTTATTAGCGATGAGATTTACCAGCAAATTTTAACCTCGGCAAAAAACATTTGTCAGGCTGCAAACTATGTAGGTGCAGGTACAGTCGAATACTTACTAAGTCGTGACGGCAAGCTTTCATTCTTAGAAGTAAATACGCGTTTGCAAGTTGAACACCCAGTGACTGAAGAAACTTCAAAAGTCGATTTGGTGGTTGAGCAAATTCGCGTGGCACAGGGCCATGAGCTTTCGATTAAAGAAACACCAAAAGCACAAGGTCATGCGATTGAGTTTCGTATAAATGCCGAAGACCCAGCACGTGGGTTTATTCCAGCCTTTGGTGTGTTGAGTTTATTTGAAGCGCCGTTTGGTAACGGTGTACGCGTGGACACTGGTGTTCGTACTGGTTCTCTAGTGTCTAGTCACTTTGACTCACTCATGGCAAAACTGATTGTGACTGGCCCAACTCGTGAAGTTGCAATTGCTCGCGCTAAACGTGCTTTAAAACAATTTAAAATTGAAGGCGTAGCTTCGGTTTTAGACTTTCAACGCGCGGTACTCAACGAGCCTGACTTTACCGAAGAATTTAATGTACATACGCGTTGGATCGAAAATGATTTTAAACAAGAGTTAAAGCCGACGAAACGAGGCATTCCAAACCATCAACAACCAATGCTACTCAGCTACATTGAAATTGATGGCAAGTTACACCGTTTAGGTTTACCTGCGGGTATGTTTGCACAAGGCCCAGCAACTGCCGCTCAAGCACAAACTGTCGAGCCAGAAGTGAGTGCCGAGCATTTACTTGCCCCAATTAATGGTGTGATTAGTGCTTGGAAAGTTGAAAATGGTGAGCAAGTAACCGAAGGGCAAGTGGTTGCCATTATGGAAGCTATGAAAATGGAAGTGCAGGTACTGGCACACCGTATTGGTGTGATTCAGATTGGTGCAGAGAAGGGTGCAACCTGCCATGCAGAAACTGTGATTGCGACTATTAATTAATATTTAAATAGGCCATTTGGCTTGATGATGCTTGTAGTTTGATCAAGTCAAATCGAATGTTTATTAATTAACTCAATCAGGCATTTTTCAGGTTTTCATTAACCATTTACAACTTGAAAGCCTGTACGGGTTATGAGATATTTGTCACAGATTAGTGGTATAAATATTGATCACTGTATTTAAAGCTCGCTTATGCGAGCTTTAATTTTTAGCCCAGTTTAAGCATTTCTCACTTAATGAGCTGGCGGCATAAAAATAATTTGAGAATTTGGCACTCACTCAAAGGCGAATTGAAGAAAGCGAATGAAAATTCTACCTTCATCTGAATATGATCAAATTCTAAAATACAGTGTCTATTGGCTCGTCATCTCGATTGTGATTGGAGTCGTAGCTGGACTGGCATCGACCTTAATTTTTGTCGCTTTTGATATTTCAAACAAAGTCCGAAGTTTACATCACTGGCTCATCTACTTTTTGCCTTTCGTGGGTTTTGGTATTGGTTACCTCATTAAAAAATATGGTTCACCGATTGAACGGGGAACACATTTACTCCTAGATGAAATTCACCAGCCGAAGTCGTTTATTCCAAAACGAATGAGCCCTATCATTTTTATCACTTCAATTTTAACGCAACTGTTTGGTGGTTCGGCAGGGCGTGAGGCACCAGCGGTTCAGCTTTCAGGTGCCTTAATTGACCACCTAAGCCATATATTAAAAATCTCGGAAGATAACCGAAAAATTTGTTTAATCGCCAGTATTGGTGCAGGCTTTGCAGGGGTGTTTGGCTTGCCTTTGGCAGGTGCAATTTATGGTTTAGAAATTACCGCTTTAGGTAACTTAAGATACTCAGCCATTTTCCCATGTTTTGTGTCGGCGCTTATTGCATCGACTATCCCTGAGCTATTCGATATTGTTCATCCGCATATCTACTATGTGATTAGCGAGTTTCCAGCCATTCATTTTGGCGTGCTCATGAGCTTAATCGCGGCAGGGTTAGTCTTTGGTTTAGCTGCGCGTTTCTTTATTGCAGCCATTCACTTGGCAAGTGATCTCTTTTATAAATACATTCGCTATTTGCCATTAAGAACCATGGTCGGTGGTATTGTGATTATGTTACTTACTTTGTTCACTGCGCATCAGCAATATAACGGTTTAGGTACAGATAAGATCATTGCATCTTTTTATGTACCGATTGAATTTTATGACTTTTTTAACAAGACTGTTTTTACCGCCATTACTTTAGGTTCGGGCTTTAAAGGTGGTGAAATTACGCCGTTGTTCTATGTGGGTGCGACATTAGGTAATGCTTTAGGGGCGGTTTTAAACCTACCACTTTCATTGCTTGCAGGCTTAGGGTTAGTCAGTTTGTTTTCTGGGGCAAGTAAGGCACCGTTAACGTCTATTATTTTAGCGATTGAACTATTTGGAATGAATGTTGCCACTTACGCCATTATTACTTGTTTATTGGCAGCGTTATTTTCAGGGGATTGTGGGTTGTATCGCCGTAAAAAGTTGATGGATTGATTAAGGCTTTGTAAGGAGTTGAGTGGTTTCAAATTGCTTAACTCCTATTAACTCTCTTTTTTTTATAACAATGATAAAAAATGGCATATTAAATGCTTAATAAAAATTGATAAGCAAATGAAAAGAAATGAAGTTCTATCTCTTGTTGGGAACTATAATGAGAAATAGAAAATTATTTTAATATTAAAAAAGGAATAACTTAAACTGTGCCAATATTTATTCTAATACTTACGTTTTTTGTAGGTTTACTTGTTGGGCGATACACTATATTTTTAATTGAAAAGTCTTTGTCTGTTTTTTTATATGCTGTTAATAAATTTTTAAATAAATATTTAGTTCTTTTACTTTCAATTGTTTTTTGCTTTCTCTTTTTCTCTATCTATTTAACAGGAGGATTGATGCTGTGGCACATTCTTAGTGATGGAATAACAGAACTGGGTAAGCTTGTATATCTATCTGGATGGGTAGTCGGAGCAATATTTTTTGGATTTCATCCGGAAGATAATAATTTTAAATGAGGGGTAAGTAGTTAATGTAAAAATTAATATGAAAGAGGGTGTTATGTCTATATTAGGTTTCGCTATTTTTTTTATATTCTTATATGGCATTGGCTATTTTGTAGTTAAAGCAGGGTGGAAGCTTCGCTATTTAGCGCCAATATGGTTTTTATCGTTTTTTATTATCACTCTATTTGTTTTAGCAATTTTATTTCCTAAAGATTGGACCAATGCGCACTTTTTTACTATAGATGGTCCTAATCACTTAGCACTTCTTTCTTTATTAATATCTTCATTTTTAAGTTCACTTATTACGTTTATTTTAGTTTTGGTTGTGTGGGCTATTCGGCATGATGTCTTTTAAATTAATCTGATTAAAAGGTCGGAATATAGTTTAAATAGAAGGAATTTTTATAGCTCAGTATATTAAAAAATAATAAGACTACTTCTGGTCTTTCATTTTCTGGGTCATTTCTAGTACGGCAATAATATTTGCAATATCAATTTTTTTTGAGAGCTCTTCAAAATCATTTATTAACTCTTCTGATTCTGTAAAGTCATCTAAGGTAACATTAAACAATTGAGCAGCTTTTTTTAAGACTTTTGAAGATGGTTTTTTTTTGCCTGATTCAATTAGAGAAAGGTAAGTAGGCGTGATGTCTAAAGCCGTAGCTACTTCTAAAGCTTGTAGGTTATGTTTTAACCGTAAGCCTTTTATTTTGAAACCTGAAAAATATGTTGTCATAAATGTCACCTGAAGAATTTAAAAAGAAAATTGATTCTTAATATTTAATAACGAGACTTAAAGTGAACTAGGGAAGCCCACATCTGAGCACTACTTTGATTTGGTTCTGACATGCAAATCAAATATTGGGTATGTTGAGGATAGTTGGATAAAAATAGAGGTATAAAATCTAGGCTCAGTTCTATAGGCATGTATAGATATCTAGTTAAAGAAGACAAAGCAGTTCTAATAGCTCTCTCTACTCTTAAGCTGTATGGAATAAGAATTTCCAATCCAGTTGATACTATTACCATCTTATCACCTTCTATTTCGATCTTTTTCGACTGAATTACTAACTGAAATAAAAAAATGTCAGTTTTTTTATTTCAAACAAGAAAATGATTGCTCCATTTTCTTGTTTATATTCAGAGTATTAGTTAGAAATTTCTGTTGCAGGGTTCTGGTTCAACGTCTTCATACGCTAACTCCTCTTTACTAAAATTTTATTTTTCAAGATATTTACCTCCATTATCTTGAAGTCCAAAAACTTATAGGGCAGAAAATAACGTGTTCTATTGCAAGAAGAACTGAGGTCGCTGTTAGAAATCATTAAAAATTTTCTCTAAAATTTCCATAAGTTTCAAAAGATTAAAACTCATATTAACAACTGTATGTAAGTCAACAGGAAAATCTTGATTACTTGGACTTTCTAAAACTGATGAATTTTTTATATATTCATCAATTATTTCAGCAAGTTGAAACTCTTTATGTTTCCGTAAAACCTCAGCTATTTTCTTCAAATCATTAACAGCTAGAAGGATTGTTTCTTGTTCAACATTCATTTGGATGTCCTTAAACTAGGGCAGAACTTGAAACAATCACCTCTGTATATAAGTAATTTGTCGAAACTATCTAAGAAGAATATTATTACGGTGAAAAGTTAAAATCAATATAAAAGTTAAAGTATTTAACTTTTAGAAAATAAATTTTAATAAGGAATAACTTTTTTAACCTTATTTTAATCTCATCATCCAACCGCTCTACTTTAATACAATTGTCATTTCCTACGCTTGACGATAACAAAAGCGAATACTATCCTTTGCGGGCTGGCCTACATTGCCAGTTGGTTTTAGCAGACCATCAGCCAAAGTACACGAAAAAGTCTAACTTTTTTGTGGAAATCCCTGCGTGCCCCCTCTGCGGCGGAACGGGAGGGGGACACCTTCGGGTGTGCTGGATTCTTTGGCTCCAGTCTGCTAACCCTCTTTCGTTTCGCCACCATTATTTAGCAGTAATGCGGTGAAACTTCTTTTATAGCCAAAGGAGTTCGCTCATGCGTACTATTTCTTCTCATTTATTGGCCTTTGCCAAAATCTCTCTATTTATACCGTTTAAACAGTCTATAAATCGGTTTAATCGACTCTAGGTTTTCTGCACCTTAAGAATCGTTTCGACCCAAAAATCATAGCAACAATAACCCCGAGATAGGCGAGCACACCTTTATTGTGCCGCTTTTGCATGCCTGTTTTTAGCACTCATTTTAAGAGTGACGGCATTTCTATCTCTTTTACATACAACAAAAAATTATTTTAAAGGGTACAACTATGTCACCTTTAGTACTTTCTACACGTGCTTTAAAAGTTGTGAATAAAGCAATTGATTTATTTCATCACCACGGCTTTCATCTCGTTGGTGTCGACAGAATTATCAAAGAGTCTGAAATTACAAAAATGACGTTTTATCATTACTTTCAGTCCAAAGCGCGATTTATTGAAATCTGTCTACTTTTGCAAAAACAACGGCTTCAAGACAAAGTCATTGCAACGGTTGAATATGACCAAGACTCAAATGTGAGAGACAAACTCAAAACACTATATGACTTACATACAGACTTAGAAGGGCCGTATTACCTGTTATTTAAAGCCATTTTTGAAACTAAAAATAATTACCCAAACGCTTATCAAACTGCAGTGAGATATAGAATGTGGCTCACTAATGAAATCTATAGTCAGCTAAGAATGCTTAAAACGGATGCTTCATTTCACGATGCCAAACTACTTTTACATATAATTGAAGGAACCATTATTCAAAGGCTCAGTCATACCGATGTAGATGAAAGAGACAAGCAATTCGAATATTTTATAGCAATACTTTCGTAGAAATATTTAAAAAATAAAAGCCCATAATAGGGCTTTTATTTATTAGGATGGGTTAAAACTTAAGTTTTTTAAGACCACGGCTCACGCCATTTTCTAAGGCCGCTTTAATAATCGGGCCAATAAAAGGAACGCGACCTTTAAAGCTAATGGTGTAATTCAAACGAGTTCGGTTATTTCCCAAGTCAGTAAATTGCATCACACCGCGATGCGCCTTAATTGGGCTAATGCCGCTTGTAATCGCGTACTCGATCAGTTCATTTTCTTTATAGACTAAATTTGTTTCAACAAATGAAGGTGTAAACGGAATAGACATCTTGCGGGCAGAGCCAACACCGTTACGTGCATCCTTGCCATTACTAATACGAGTGACTTTAGCAGGAGCAAAAAGTTTGCTTAGGTTTTCATGTTCACTCAAGGCTGCAAAAACCTTGTCTATAGGTGCATCAAATTCTTGTACGATGTTGATTTTTTGAGTTTTTAACATCTTGTTCCCTCTAAAGTAAATTTGACATGAGTAATTGTCAGAATTTGGATATTAGCACGCTTTTTAATAGTGTGGAATTTTTGTTCAGTTACATTTAAATGCACAATTTTGAGTGCAGTTTTTTATTTTTGAACTCAAATCGCACCTAAACGGCTCAAGTTTAGTATTACTTTTAATCAAAATCGTAATACTAAGCTGGCATGTCCTTTGCATAGTCATAAACAATCAAAAGTGATCTAGGGTTCCGATACTTTACGTATGACTGGACCGAGAGTTCACGGTTCCTAGCGAACTACACGGAGGGATAAAAGCCCGGGAGGAAGTCTAAAACTATCCGACAGGAGTAGCTATGAACACTGCAAGTTATCATAACAATCAGGCGATTTGGACCGAACTTTTACCCGGAGGACATCACTGGTCGGGTCGTATTCAAAAAGGAACTATTCTTAGATTTACATCGCTTGGCGCTCAGGCAAATGTTTCTTTGTTTTGTGTAAATGCTGCCGATGTGCTTGAACGTTTTAACATGCCCGACAGTTTAAAAGGGCAACATACCGCCTATTTAAAAGCTTCCAATGTGCTGTACTCAGACCTTGGCCGTGTCATGGCTTCCATTGTTCATGATGATCATGGTTGGAACGATGCACTTTGTGGCCCAAGCCGACCTGAACAAATTGAAAAGCAATTTGGCAATCGCACATTTCAAGATGCCCGCAATGATATGTACCAAAATGGCTTAGACAGCTTACTCATTGAAATGTGTAAATACGGACTTGCCAGCCAAGACCTGAGTGCCACGGTTAACCTATTTTCAAAAGTTGCACCAGATGAAAACGGCGCTTTGTCTTATGTCAGTTCTGATAACACCAATCAAAGCATTGAACTGCGTTTTGAAATGGACTGCCTGCTATTTTTATCTGCTACGCCGCACGGTTTAGACACCAGCCAAAGCTATCAACCAGCCGATATTCAACTCAGTTTATTTAAAGCCAATTCTTTAACAGACAGCGATATTTGTCGTGATGCATGTTCGCAAAATCAGCGTGCGTTTCAAAACACAGCCCGCTACTACGCGCTTAGCAATATTTAAATCAGGAGAAGCATCATGACAGTTTTACAATCATTTGAAAAAGCAGTTTTAAATGAAGTTTGTCCTGCGGGTGAAGCGTGGATGTGCGAGGTTAAAAAAGGCCAATATTTTCGAATTATTGACCTTGAGGGAAATCAAGCGGTCGATACTTTGTTTATGAGTGCCGAAAACCCGACTGAGCGTTATAGTGCAATGGATACTTTGGCTATCAACCAACAAATCTATTTAGAAAAGGGCACCAAGCTCTATAGTAACTTTGGCCGACCAATTGCCGTTATTCATGATGATAACTGCGGTCGCCATGACACTATTGGCGGTGCCTGTTCATGTGAAAGTAATACGGTTCGCTATGCACATGAAACCTACCCAATGCATAGTTGCCGTAACAACTTTATGTATGCCTTGGCAAAACACCCGATTGCAAAAAAGCATGGATTAAATGTCCGTCATATCGGCCCAAACATTAACTTCTTTATGAATGTGCCAGTAACACCAGATGGTCAGCTTAAATTTGATGACGGAATTTCAGCGCCGGGTAAATATGTCGAAGTTCGGGCGGAAATGGATTTAATTGTTTTAATTTCCAATTGTCCGCAGCTCAATAACCCATGTAATGCCTATAACCCAACCAAAATTCAACTGGTTGTCCGTGAAGCGGAAGGGGTATAAGCATGTTTAAAAAAGTTCTAATTGCTAATCGCGGTGCTATCGCATGTCGCGTCATTCGCACCCTTAAAAAACTCGGGATCGCTTCGGTTGCAGTTTATTCTGAGGCCGACCGTGATTCATTACACGTGACTTTAGCCGATGAAGCTTTCCTAATTGGCCCTGCGCCTGCGCACCAAAGTTATTTAAATATTGAAAAAATCCTTGAGGTAGCAAAACAGTCGGGAGCAGAAGCCATTCATCCCGGTTATGGTTTTTTGTCTGAAAATGCCGAGTTTTGTGATTTGTGCGAAAGCCAAGGTATTGCGTTTATTGGGCCTACTTCAAGCCAAATGCTCGACTTTGGTTTAAAACATACCGCACGTGAACTCGCTATTAAAAGCAATGTGCCTTTACTTCCGGGTAGCTCATTACTTGCCGATGAAGCTGAGGCGTTATTTGAAGCAGCCCGTATTGGCTATCCAGTCATGCTGAAAAGTACCGCGGGCGGTGGTGGTATTGGCATGCGTCTGGTATGGAATGAAACCGAGTTAAAAGATGCTTATCAAACCGTGTCTTATTTAGCTCAGGTCAATTTTAAAGATGCAGGTTTATATTTAGAAAAATTTGTACAACACGCACGCCATATCGAAGTGCAAATTTTTGGTGATGGGAAAGGGCAAGTTTTAGCGTTGGGTGAGCGTGATTGTTCGGTGCAACGCCGTAATCAAAAGGTGATTGAAGAAACACCTGCGCCACATTTAAATGAGCAACAACGCGACTACCTTCAAAAAGTTGCGATTCAACTCATGCAGTCGGTGAACTACCGCTCGGCAGGCACGGTTGAGTTTGTCATGGACACCGAAACCCAAGAGTTTTATTTCTTAGAGGTGAACACCCGTTTGCAAGTCGAGCACGGCGTGACCGAGCAAGTGTTTGGTGTCGACTTGGTCGAGTGGATGGTTACCTTAGCAAGCGGTGACTGGTCAGCACCGACTGAAAAGTTAGAGCCAATTGGACATTCCATTCAGGTACGTCTTTATGCCGAAGACCCAATTAAACAGTTCCAACCAAGTGCGGGCTTACTCACCCATGTTAAATTTGACCCGCAAGCACGAGTCGAAACATGGGTAGAAACAGGGTCAACGGTGTCGTCTTTTTATGACCCAATGATTGCCAAAATCATTGTGACTGCTGCAACACGGGACCAAGCCATACAGGCAATGAGCGCTAGTCTTGCCAACACGCAAGTCGCAGGCATTGAAACCAATCTGGAATATTTACAAAATATTATTGCTTGCGATGTGTTTGCTTTAGGTACTCAAACCACTCGATTTTTAAATACCTTTGAATGGAAAACTCAAAAAATTGAGGTGTTGCAGGCTGGTATTCAAACTGCCATTCAAGACGTAACAGGTCGGTTAGGTTATTGGGATGTTGGTGTGCCGCCATCAGGTGCCATTGACCCACTCAGTTTAACTGTTGCAAACCAGCTTCTAGCTAATGAGCCAAATACCGCAGGGCTTGAATGTACCTTGCAAGGGCCAACTTTAAAGTTTCACTGCGACAGCCAAATTGTGATTACGGGCGGTGACATGCCTTCAAAACTTGATGGCGAACTTGTGCCGATGTGGCAAACCATCAATGTGAAAAAAGGCCAAATTTTAAAATGCGGACTTATCCGTTCAGGTTGCCGTAGCTATATAGGCGTGAAAGGTGGTTTCGATGTTCCTGACTATTTAGGGTCACAGGCAACTTTCACTTTAGGGCAGTTTGGTGGGCATGCAGGCCGTAATTTATTAATTGGTGATATGCTGCCGATTACTGAATATTCCGCTCAAATGACTACAGCTCTAGCTCAAGCACAAATTCCTAGCTTTACCCAAAGCTGGGAAATTGCAGTCATGTATGGGCCACATGGCGCACCAGATTTTTTCACCAAACAAGATATTGATACCTTCTTTGCCAATGAGTTTGAGATTCACTATAACTCAAGCCGTACAGGCATTCGCTTAATTGGTCCAAAACCTCAGTGGGCACGTGAAGATGGCGGTGAGGCAGGCTTACATCCATCCAATATTCACGACAATGCTTATGCGATTGGGGCAATTGATTTTACGGGCGATATGCCAATTATTTTGGGTCCGGATGGTCCGAGCTTAGGCGGCTTTGTCTGTCCTGCGGTAGTCATTCATTCCGAGCTTTGGAAAATCGGGCAGCTAAAAGCAGGCGATAAGGTCAAATTTGTACCCGTGAGTTATGCGCAAGCAAAAGCACTCGATCAAAAATATCATCAAACCTTAACCGCGACCGATACAACGCAGATCGATTTCAACCCAATCATTCAAGCAGAACCCGACACTTTAAAAGATGCCGTTTTGGCAACTTTAGACGGTAAAGCTGATTTACCAAGCGTGACCTATCGACCAGCAGGAAATAGCTATTTGTTGGTGGAATATGGTGAGTTAGTACTTGATCTAAATTTACGCTTCCGTATTCATGCACTCATGCAATGGGTCAAAGATCAAAACATTCAGGGCATTATCGACCTAACACCAGGCATCCGTTCACTACAAATTCATTTTGATTCAATCCAGCTCGATCAACGTGAACTTTTACAGAAACTTCAGCAAGCAGAAGCCGAGTTACCTGACATTCAAAATATGCAGGTGCCTTCACGGACTGTCTATTTGCCTTTGGCTTGGGAAGATTCGCAGACTCAACTTGCCACCGAGCGCTACACACAAATTGTTCGTCCAGATGCGCCGTGGTGCCCAGATAACGTCGAGTTTATCCGCCGTATTAATGGATTGGCTTCCAAGCAAGCAGTTAAAGATGTGGTCTATAGCGCAAACTATTTGGTGATGGGTTTAGGCGATGTGTATTTAGGTGCACCCGTTGCCACACCGCTCGACCCACGCCAACGTTTAGTCACTACAAAATATAACCCTGCGCGAACTTGGACACCTGAAAATGCTGTAGGTATTGGTGGTGCGTATATGTGTGTGTACGGTATGGAAGGACCGGGTGGCTATCAGTTTGTTGGCCGTACCACTCAAATGTGGAGTCGTTACCGTAAAAATGCCGACTTCGAAGATGGCAAACCGTGGTTATTACGTTTTTTTGACCAAGTTAAGTTTTATGAAGTTTCTGAGACTGAACTTTTGCAAATGCGTGAAGACTTTAAGGCGGGCCGCCTACAACTTCGTATTGAAGACGGTGTACTCAATTTAAAAGAATACAACGAGTTTTTAAAAACACATCAAGACAGCATTCAAGCCTTTAAAGACATGCAACAAGCCAATTTCGAGGCTGAACGTCGCCGTTGGCACGAAGCAGGTTTACAAGAATATATCTCTGAAAGCCTAGATGCTGTAGATGAAGGTGAAACCGTGGTTATCCCTGAAGGCGGTTGTGCAGTCGAATCACACATGCCGGGGTCAATCTGGAAAATCGAATGTGCATCGGGAGATATTGTTGAAGAAGGTGCAACCCTTGCGGTGATTGAGGCAATGAAAATTGAAATTCCAATTATTGCGCCCGAACGCATGAAGGTTGAAACCATTACCATTGAAAAAGGGCAAACCGTAAAAACAGGACAAGTGCTATTTACATTGGCACCTGTGGCCTAAATTAAAAAGAGAGCATCGATATTGATGCTCTCTTTAAATCTTATGCTTCAGATAAATGCTTTAATACTTTATGACCATGTTCAACCGCTTCTAATTTAATTTTTGACTCTGGGTTACCTGATAAAGGCGAAACGTCATAAAGCAAGTAAGTGGCGCTTAACTGCATTTGCGTATATTGAATTGAATATTGAACCGCTTTTAAAAAGCTATCGATTAAGTTTTCTTGGTCGTTCACCATGTTGGCTTCTGTTTGGCCGACCGTCATACTAATAATGACTTTTTTGTCTTTTAATTTATCGCCCTGAGAGCCATAAGCAAACTGATAAGTAAAAACTTCATCAAACCATAATTTCAAAATTGCCGGCATATTAAACCAGAACATTGGATATTGCAGGATGATGGTGTCATGGCGTAGCAACGCTTTTTGTTCAGCACTCACATCAATTTTATAGTCCGGATAAAGCTGGAAAATATCTCGGACTTCAAGGTCCGGATAGGTTTTTATAAGTTCATTCACTATCGTTTTATTTGCAATTGATTGAGTGTAGTAGGGATGGGCCAAAATAAGTAAAGCCATAATAATGCCTTGTAGCTATAAAAATCATAGTCACTATAATTTTTATAGTATGGGTGTACAATAACTATCAAAGTTGATAGGTGGCGTTAAAAATGGCAAATACTGAAAATAAATGTGAAATCACCATGAATGGAAAAACTTATCCATGTCATATCAGTATGGCTATGGATTTGGTGGGTGGAAAATGGAAAGGCGTTATTTTGTATTATCTAAAAGATGGGCCAAAACGTTTTAATGAAATCAATCAATTAATGCCAACGATCACAGAAATGACCTTAAGCCTTCAACTCAAGCAATTAGAGCAAAGTGGCTTAATATCTCGAACCGTTTATGGTGAAAAAGCACCGATTAAGGTGGTGTATGAAATGACTGAATTAGGTCAATCTTTTAAACCTGTTCTAGAGTCTTTATCGGTATGGGCACATACGATGATTAATCAGTCATAAGACTAAAAATATTAAATTATTGAATAGATTAGACTATTTTAGTGATATTTAATATTATTCTTCATGAATAAAAAAAGGAAATTATTATGAAGAGAATATTATTACTATCATTTATTTTTTTTAATTTACTTACTTCGACATATGCTCAAGAAGTAAAATATAAAAATATTGTAGTTAATTTAAAAGATCACTGGGATATTAGTAAAGGTCAAAATGGAGAACTTGTTGCAATAAAACAGGAGAGTAAACAGGCAATTATAATTTCAATATATTATCCCAAAGGTATAGAAGAAGGTATGCAATATCTGGTTGCTTCTCTACAAATTCCTAAACAAGGATTAGTAACAATGAAAGGGGTAACATTGGTTAATGAGGATATTAATATTCCATTGAGTAGTGGTATGAATTATCAAGCGAATGTTTTTACAACCAACTTTGATAAACGTTTTCTTATCAGTGCTTCATCAGGTACTAATGCTGGAGTTGTCTTAGTAACATATGAAGGCGAAGGTAACGATACAAATAAAGCAATTAATGATTTTAAAAGTTTAATAAATAATATAAAGATAGAGGCTCCTAAAGATGGATTCCTTTTTAATCAGAATGATTTATTGAAACATAACTAAGGATTAAAAGAGATAGCCCCATCCCTGTGCATGGGGCTTTTTTTTGCCCAAAAATCACTCATAAATTCCTACCAAGCCCATCAAAACGACGCTTAAAAACTGGCACATTTTCTGCATCTCTTATCAGTAATACAAAAACTGAATTTGGTAATACCAAACTAGAGGTGCGATATGAACGATGTAAAACCTGTGGTTCAACCAAAGCCAACTTTAAAAGCCTTTTTAGTCGAATTGCTCAGCGTACGTGCAGGCGTATATATCAAGCAAAACAATCAGCCGCCTAAAACAAAAGGATAAGACTGTGGCAAAACAAAAGTTGGCTCGAATCAGTATTACCGTACCTGAAACAACCCTCAACGCACTCGATCAAAAAATTGTCGAGCAGAACTATGAAAGTCGCTCGCAAGCCATTGTCGACATGATTAATAAACACTTGATTGCAGAGCAAGCACAGGCTAATGAAGTCATGGTTGGCACCTTGACGCTGCTTTATGACGCTAGCCAAATGACCTTACGCAATCAATTGGTCGATTTACAACAACAGTTTTTAGCGCAGGTGATTAGTTCACTTCATATTCAGCTCGACCAACAAAAGATATTGCAAGTCATGTTAATGCAGGGCGCAAGTTCTGAGCTTAGACAAATTAGCCAGCAATTTATTGTGCTGAAAGGGGTAATCAAAGGACATCTAGAATTGATGGATGCCGTCATGCCGCCTATACAGCAAAATGACTAAATGAGGAGTAGCGTGTTGAAAAATTTATGGACCATCCAAGACTGGAAAACAGCATATCAAAATGGACAAATCTATCTTGAAGATTTGATTAGTTACGTTGCAGAAATTAAAAATGATGACCATGCATGGATTGAAATTGCATCGAACGAGCAGATTCAGGCACAAATTAATGTTTTAAAAGACCAGAATGTTGCTGACTTACCTCTATACGGTGTGCCATTTGCAGTTAAAGATAACATTGATGTTGCAGGTTTTCACACCACTGCTGCCTGTAAAGAGATTCAATATTTAGCGACTCAAGATGCTACCGTAGTAGCCAAACTGAAAAAAGCAGGGGCAATTGTGGTTGGTAAAACCAACCTCGATCAGTTTGCGACTGGGCTGGTTGGCGTTCGATCTCCATACGGTGCAGTAAAAAATAGCTTTAACCCTGAATATATTAGTGGTGGTTCAAGCTCGGGTTCGTCAGTGGTGGTTGCCAACGGTATTGTACCTTTTAGTTTGGGTACAGATACGGCGGGGTCAGGGCGTGTTCCTGCGGGCCATAACAATATTGTGGGCCTTAAGCCGACAAAGGGCTGGTTTTCTACCACAGGTTTAATTCCTGCATGTCGGACCATTGATGTCATTTCTATTTTTGCGCTACATATTGATGATGCTTGGACCGTTGCCAGTTTAATGCAGGGTTACGATGAAATAGATGAATATTCACGAGCACATCCAGCCAATGTACCGACTCAATTTTCTAAACAAAAAATTGCTATTCCAGCTCAGCTTAAATTTTATGGTGATCTTGAATCTGAAAAAGCCTTTTTAGTTGCAGTCGAGCGTGTAAAAAAACTAGGCTATGACGTTGAGAGTATTGATTTCAGTGCGTTTAATGAGCTTGCTGCTGCACTGTATAACGATGCTTGGGTAGCGGAAAGAACAGCCGCCGTTGAACGCATGACAACACGTGAAAAGGCTCATCCAGTTATTGCTCAAATTATTGCGCAGGCAGATAAATTCAAGGCAACAGATGCACTTCAAGCTGAATATAGCCGCGCCGTTCTGGCTCGAAAAATTAATTTGGCATTACAGCCTTTTGATGCCTTGATGGTTCCGACAGCGCCAACCATTTATACCATTGCCGAAGTTGAAGCCGACCCATTGACTAAAAATGCGCACATGGGGGCCTATACCAACTTTGTCAATTTTGCCGATCTTTCGGCTTTAGCTTTACCTAATGTGCTCCGTGAAGATGGTCTACCAAGTGGGGTAACCTTCATTGCACCAGCTTGGCACGATCAGGCACTCGCTAATTTTGCGCAGCTTTGGCAAACCGAAACATCGCTGAGTTTAGGTAAATCAACTCAACATTATCAAAAAAGTATAAACATCCAGTCGAATCATTCAGTGCAGCTTGCTGTTGTGGGAGCACACTTAACAGGCATGCCACTTAATTTTCAGCTGACTAGCCGCAATGCAACTTTGCTTAAGAAAACCCAGACCGCAGAGACTTATAAACTCTTTGCCTTAAAAAATACCACGCCACCAAAGCCGGGGCTGCAATGCGATGCAGCAGGTACTTCAATTGAAGTTGAAGTGTGGGATGTTCCATTAGCAAATTTTGGAGCCATTATGGCTGAAGTACCTGCACCTCTTGGCATTGGGAACTTGAAATTAAAAGATGGAACATGGGTCAAAGGCTTCATTTGTGAAGCGTATGCCATTCAAGATGCAACCGATATTAGCCATTTTGGAGGCTGGCGAGCTTACGTACAGTCACTCAATCAAACCGCTCAAAGTGTTGTTAGTAAAAATGTTGGGGAAGTTTCTATATGATTAAAAAAGCGTTGTTATCCATATCTATTTTATCGGCAGTTGTATTGGGTGGGTGTGACAATACCGCTAAAGTGCCCGAGGCTAAACAAGACGCTCAGGCATCTACAAATACAAAACCAATTACCATTGGATATAGTGATTGGCCGGGCTGGGTGGCTTGGCAAGTGGCTATTGAAAAAGGCTGGTTAAAAGAAGCAGGGCTAAATGTAGAGTTTAAGTGGTTTGATTATTCGGCTTCTCTTTCGGCCTTTTCGGCAAATCAGCTCGATGCTGTGTTGGTCACCAATGGCGATAACTTGGTAACTGCTTCTGGCGGTACGCAAGGCATGATGATCATGGCAACAGATTATTCTGCGGGCAATGATGTCATTATTGCAAAAGAGGGCATTAACACCATTCAAGACTTAAAAGGAAAATCGATCGGCGTCGAAAAAGGTTTGGTTGATCATCTTTTACTAGCGACAGCTTTAATCGACCATAACATTAAAGCTGATGACGTGAAGTTGGTAAATTCAGCGACGAACCAATTACCTCAAGTATTTAATAGCCCAGATATTTCCGTGATTGCTGTTTGGCAACCTGTTGCAGGTCAGGCATTAAAAGCAGTGGCAGGCTCTAAAATTATTTATACTTCGAAAGACAAGCCGGGTTTAATTTACGACACATTAACAGTCAACATGGGCCATTTAACAGCTCATCAAGAGGAATGGAAAAAAGTCATTCAGGTGTGGGATAAAACAGTTAAATATATTAATGACCCTGCAACTCATGCCGATGCGGTTAAAATTATGGCAAATCGTTCAGGGGTTGACCCAAAACAATATGAGTTGATGGTTAGCGGTACGCATTTATTAGATATCAATGCCAATAAAAAAGTATTTACTAAATCTCAAGGCTTTGACTCGATTTATGGCTCTAGCTATCACGTCAATAAATTTAACGTCGAAAACGGTATTTATAAAACTGAACAAAATGTAGATGGGCTGATTTATCCAACACTCATCGAACAACTTAAATAAACCCCATAAATAAAAAAAGCCCAAGATGAACTTGGGCTTTTTTATGTCTGACTTATTTTTCTGTACTGACCTGAGTCATACGCGGTATTTTTGGTAAATCTTGTAAAGCTGGGTCAAGCTCATCTTCTTCGGCGTGTACCAGATAATCTACCCGTGAACGGAGCTGTTTAAACTCAGGAGTACTCATTAAATCGAGTGAGCGTGGACGCGGCAAATTAACCTCAATAATTTCTTTAATTTCACCAGGATTGGCTTTAAGTGCCACAATTCGGTCTGCCAGTAAAATAGCTTCATCCATGTCATGGGTCACAAAAATAATGGTGATATCAATGTTTTGCCATAAATCCATCAAGTGCTTTTGCATTTTTTGACGGGTGTGTGGATCGAGTGCACCAAAAGGTTCATCCATGAGTAAAATTTTAGGTTGATTAACCAAAGCTCTAGCTATCGCAACACGCTGTTTCATGCCACCAGAAAGTTGGTGTGGATACTGATTTTCATATTTTTCTAAACCAATAATATTGATCCATTCACGTGCTTGAGCTTCGGCTGTCATTTGACTAGCGCCGCGCATTTGCGGACCAAACATCACGTTTTCTTTTACAGTTTTCCATGGAAAAAGGGTATAGCCCTGAAACACCATGCCGCGTTCAGGACATGGGCCTGTAATGCATTCGCCGTCTACTAAAACTTCTCCGCTATGGTATGGGTCTAAACCTGCAATAACACGGCTTAATGTCGATTTGCCGCAGCCAGAGGGGCCAATCACACAAATAAATTCTCTTTTATGAATTTTTAAATCGAGCTTATTTAAAACAGTGCGTTCGCTTTGACCATGCTTAAAGACTTGGCTCAGTTGTTTAGCTTCTAAAATAACAGGACGTTCATAAATTTTTTGAAAGTATTCATGTGCGTTAAATGTTGAATCGTTCATTATTTTGCTCCTACTTTCCAAGTGAACATCCGCTCACCTAACTTCATTAATAGCCAATCACAGACCAGACCAATCACCCCAATAATCAAAATAGCTGCATAGACATTGTCAAAGTTTTGATAGCGTGCCTGTTGGGTAATAAACCATGTAATACCCGAGGTCGTACCAATCAATTCTGAAACAATTAAATAGGTCCAAGCCCAGCCCAGTAACACACGTAAGTCACGGTAAATATCAGGTAAGGCAGCAGGAATCACCACATGAAATAAACTTTTGAGCTTATTGGTGCCAAGCGTATAGCCAGCTTCAATTAAGCTTCGATCAACCATTCGGGTGGTATTGGCAATAATTAGAATTTGCTGAAAGAGAGTACCAATCACAATAATGGCAATTTTAGGTGCGTCATTAATCCCTAAAATTGCTACAGCAAGTGCGCCAAAGGCGGGAGCTGGTAAGTAACGGAAAAACTCGACAAAAGGTTCCGTCAATAGGGATATACGCTTAGAAAAACCACACAAAATACCCAGTGGAATCCCAATCAGCGAAGAGATAAAAAAGGCTGAAAAAACCAGTTTAATACTGTGCCATAAACTTTGATGAAACCACGGCGAATCAGGTTGTTCTGGTGGTGTGGTAAAGGCGGTGACCAAAGCCTTAGCGACTTCATGGGGAGCGGATAAATAAATCGGATTGACCAAAAGACCTTGTGGTGGTGCAGAATTTCGATTGACTGCATTTTGTGCTTCGAGATAGAACACATTTTTATCAATGCGACTTCCTACTTGTAAGTAAGAAACACTTCCCGAACTCGTGATTTGTACTTGAGGATGCCAAACAAAAGGTAAGTAACTGATTGCGCACCAAAGACATATTGGAATAACGAAAGAACAAATACTGAGAATCAGCTTGTTCTTTCGCGTAAATTCCTTTGCAACATAACCCATATCGAGAGCTCCCCATTTTGATCAGTATTACGATTTTCATAAAACGTAATATTGTTAAGCAAAATAGGTGCCATCTTTAAGATGCTCCAGATGGGTTAAGAAGACAAGGGAACTAAAGTTTCATGTAAATAAATCCAATAACATTTTTCGTCTTCTACTTTAATGCAGGCTGTCGAAGTGCGTAATGTTTCGGTTTCATCAGTTTGTTGATGTTCCTGATATTGCACCCAACAATAATTTTCAAATTCGTATAAAGCTGTACTCTTAAGAATGTCGATTTTTAAAGAAGGTTTTTTTCCGATATTCTGACTAAATAAACTATTCACTTCTGCGAAACCAATGCTGTGACCTTGAACTGTTACCATCTTAAAATTTTGATCAAAGCTATCTAAAAGCGGGCTCAGACTTTGCTCTGCATTTTTTCCTGTAAATACATTTTCGATCAAAACATGTAGGTCAATGACACTTTGAATGGCTTGATCCATTTGTTTAGACATGGGTTTTCTCCTTTAAAACGGGAATGAGTGAAAGTAAGCAGAGTAAAGCTGCAATTAAAAAAGTATGTTGATAGCGAAGTAGATCGCTTGAGCCAGACATCAAGTTATATATCGAAATGAGAACGACAGTACCGACACTGAATGAAACTTGTCGATTAATATTCCAGAGCACACTTCCTTGTAATAAATCTTGGCCTGAAAAATCAATCAGTGAGCTAATTTGGGCAATGTTGGCACTTAGACCGCCACCCATACCCATTAATAAATAAGCAATCACTAAAAAGCTCAAAGGGCTAGTGTTTGAAATACAAAATAAAAGAAATATGCCAAGGCTATGTAGGGTTATTCCAATAATAAGAAGATACTTTTTTCCTAACCGTTGATAGAGCAGACCGCCACTAATCATGGCAGTGAGTGCCCCAGTTGCATAGAGCAACATGAATAAACCGGTTTGTTTTGCATTAAAGCCAAAGTTAAGCTGTAAATTAAAAATATTGAGTAAATTAACGCCTGTAAAAATACCGGGAACGGCGTAATAGACAATAAATGCATTACGTAAATTTTTATTTTTTAATAACTCAAGATTAAGAACAGGATGGGAAATTCTTTTCGCATGTCGAATGTAAAAAATAAGCATTCCAATTGAAATTAGAAAACTAGTTAGAGCGAATGAGGCGTTATGGTAATCACTATAAAATGAAAAGGAGAGTAATAAAGATAATAGGCTTATATTAAAAATAACCAAGCCTTTTATGTCTGGTTTTTCACTCGATACATTCTCTGTTTTTTTAATCCATAACCATGCCAGAGCTGCTGCCAGTAAAGAAAAAGGAAGGTTTGATAAAAATACCCATCGCCAATTTAATGAATCAATAATCACGCCGCCAATCGCAGGTGAAAAAGCTGGTGCAATTAAAGCAATTGCCATAATTAATGTAGAAATACGTTGGCGTTCTTGGTTCGGGAATAATGCATATACGAGTGCTTGTCCTACTGGAATTAATAAGCCTCCAGCTACGCCTTGAATAAATCGCCAAAAAATTAAGCTATAAATCGATTCGCTAAAGCCAATAAAACAGATGCTTATCGAAAATAACAGCATCGAATAACACAATAATTTTTGGTTCCCAAGTTTGCTGGCTAACCATAAACTCATGGGCATAATTAAAATGAGACCGAGAATATAAGCATTTGTTACCCAAGCGACCATGGATTGGCTAACTGAAAATGACGATGCAATATTAGGTAATGCAATTGCAGACATAAAAATGTTGATGCAATCAATAAAGAACCCAAGTAAAAACACTGTTGCTATTTTATATCGATAAGACATACCTACCTCCGTGCAGGCAGGGTAAGATCCAGCTCTTTTATTGTCGATGCAAGCGAAGTAAAATCATTGTTTGATAATTTTAAACAATTGGCCTAATTGTGCAAAAAAACCTCAAGCAAATTACCAGTTTTTTACAAGTCGTTGATTCTGGCTCTTTCACCAAGGCTGCTGAAATTTTAGGCTTAAGCCGATCAATGGTGAGTATTGATATAAAACAATTAGAAAAGCAGCTCAATACAAGCCTATTAATTCGCAACACCCGTAATATTGCATTAACTGAAATTGGTCAGCATTTTTATGAGGATTTTAAACAAATCCAACTTCAGATTGATGAGGCATTTGAACGAAGCCAACACTTAGGTACAAGCATTACAGGCACTTTACGGTTTTCGTCTACCAATGAATTTGGCCAACGTTTCATTTTGCCTTTACTTCCTGAGTTTTGTCGGCTTTACCCAGATTTACGTTTACAGTATTCGTTTAATTCATCGCTTGATGATTTAGTGACTGAAAAATTAGATCTGGTTATTCGGCTAGGGAATTTAAAAAACTCATCTCTAAAAACTCGAAAAATCGGAGAATATCCAATTTATCTTGTGGCTACTCCGCAGTTTATAAAAGACCATCCTATAGAAAATATATCTGATTTAGCGAATGTTCCTTGGATTGGCCACACTTTATTAAATTGGCAAGATTCACAATATATTTTGCAAAACAGTTTAGGGGAGCAATATTCATTACCTTTTATTCGAAGTCAGTATGAATCAAACTCGGTGACTGCAATTCATCAAATGGCTCTTTCATCTTTAGGTTTAGCGATTTGTCCTGCATGGTTAGTTGATGAAGATATTCAACAAAATCGCCTAATTCGGTTATTTCCTGATTTTTCGTTACCGCTACAAAGTATTCAATTACTTTATCCTCATACCTCTAATTTACCGGCCAAAACGAGAGCATTTATAGATTATTTAATAGCCAATCTTTCTTTCAGTTAAACTAAAAAATATCTAAGTCATGGAAGATAAGCTAATTTATATAAATAGACAATTCTGTCTGTTTTTTATAAAATATCGATGATTATGACTCAGTTTTATAATAATGATGTCCTATAAAATATTTCAAATTTTAGATAGTTTAGGTTTGGTCGCACAGAATCGTGTACTTCATGTGCAATTTTCCAACCCATCATTAAACAATCAAGTCTTCTTACAGCGCATTGAAGGCGAGCATACGCTCAACCAAGGTAGCGTTGCTGAATTACTGTGTCTGTCGACGAACGCGCATATCGCATTAAAACAATTTATTGGCTGTCAGGTTGCTGTTGATCAGGTCACTGACACAGGCCAGTTTTTTAGAACAACAGGTATTATTACCGAAGCGAGCCAAGGCCAAAGCGACGGCTCACTCACCATTTATAACTTAACCTTAAAAGACCCAACTGCACTCTGGCATAAACGCCGTAATAGCCGCGTGTTTATGAACAAAAGCGTGCGCGATATTAGCGAAATTTTATTTAAAGAATGGCAGGGGAAAAGCCCGTTATTTGCCTCAAGTCTAACGCTCGACACAGCAGGCTTAACGAAAGACTACGATGTGCGTCCATTTGTGATGCAGTCAAACGAAAGTGATTATGAATTCTTAACCCGTTTGTGGCGTAGCGAAGGCATCAACTGGCTGGTCGATGAGTCGCAACTTTTTGTTGCTGACCCGAATACGTCCATTCAGCCACAAGTCTTACGCTTAATTGACGATAACCAAAATTATGAGGCCCTTGAACGCCGTAACCTACGCTACCAACGCAGCAGTGCTACAGAACAGTTCGATACCATTACCCAAGTCAAGGCAGAACGACGTTTACAACCGACTTCGGTACATGTGCAACGTTGGCAAGCCGATACCCTACAACAAGAAGAAGGCAGTGGCAGCGTACAAGTTAAGCAGCAGCACAGTGAACACTATGACAATGCAAGCTTGAATCTTGAAGATGCATGGCACGTTAGCCCAGCTTGGATGCAGGACTTAAAAGGCGAAGACCAAGCCACAGCTTCAGGTAATAGCCAGATTGAACAGCTTAACCAGCACATTAATGCTTACCATCACTTGAGTTCTAAACAATTTACCGTTTCAGGTAACGTCCGTGATGCACAAGTGGGTTACTGGTTTGAACTGAATGACCATCCTGAACTCGACCAACATGATAGTGCGGACAAAGAATTTTTAATCTTAAGCAAGCACTACTATAACCAGAATAATTTACCGAAAGAATTACAACAGCAACTTGAGCGTCTGTTGCCAAAAGACAAACTCAAGGCAGCTCAACTCGACAGTCAAAACCCTGAGCAGCGCCACTTTGCTGAACTCAATGTCGTTCGACGCAACATTAAAGCTGTCCCAGAATATAACCCGCTAGAGCACCGACCAGCAGCTTATCCACAGCGTGCTAAAGTGGTTGGGTTAGAGGGCGAAAGCATTCATGTCGACCAGTGGGGACGCATTAAAGTCCGTTTCCTGTTTACTCGAACTGATGACCATAGTCATGACGGTGGAGCGGGAAGTAACGACAATGACACCGACTCCGCTTGGGTGGATGTGCTGACCCCATGGGCAGGTACGGGTTATGGAACACGCTTCTTACCACGTGTCGGCGAGATCGTGGTGATTGACTTCTTTGACGGCAACATTGACCGCCCATTTGTAGTGGGGCGTATTCACGAAGCTGAACGCCATCCAACCCAGTTCGACCAGAAAGGCCAACTACCTGATACTAAAAAACTCAGTGGCATTCGTTCCGAAGAAGTCGACCGCAAAGGCTTTAACCAACTCCGTTTTGATGACACCACAGGTCAAATCAGTGCTCAGTTACAAAGTAGCCATGCGGCCAGCCAACTCAACCTCGGTAACTTAAGCCATCCAAAAGACAAGGCAGAAAGCGATGGTCGTGGTGAAGGCTTTGAACTCAGAACTGACCAGTGGGGCGCGGTACGAGCTGGTAGTGGCTTACTTATTAGTACCCATAAACAAGACCAAGCTCAAGGTGTACACCTTGATGCAAATGAGGCCAAACAACAAATAGAAGGCAGCCTCAATAACGCCAAAGCACTCAGTGAAGTTGCTAAAAATCAGCAAACTGACCCGTTAGATATGCTTGAGAATATTCAGATTTTCTTAGAAGTTCTCAAACAAGAAGATCCTAAAAAGGCTGCTGAGTTTCAATCAGCAGTGATGCTGCTGGCATCTCCAAAAAGTATTGTTGTAAGTAGTAATGAAGATATACACCTTAGTGCAAATGGACAGCTCACTCAAAGTGCTGGAGATAGCATTAATATGACTACGCAAAAGAATATAGTAAGTCATGCGAGTCAAAAAATAAGTCTATTTGCCGCCCAAGAAGGTGCTCGGCTTTTTGCTGGTCAAGGTAAAGTTGAAATTCAGGCGCAAGGTGATGCTTTGGATGTGATTGCTCGAAAGGGCGTGCAAATTACTTCAACCGAAGACACAGTTTTTATTACTAGCCCAACTGAGATTAATCTGACAGCAAATGGATCTCAAGTAAAACTGAATAGCTCGGGTATTTTCCCTGTCACAGGTGGTAAGCTTGAGGTGAAGGCTGGGCAGCACTTGTTTATGGGAGGCTCATCAATAAATCCACCTGCATTAGATTTACCAGACTGTTCGGCTAAACAGACTCAAGCTGCTCAAAATGGTTCAGCTAAGGTAGATTTATCATGAGCTTACCTGTTTTCAATACAATCCAATACGATGATTATTCGAAAGATATTACTTCTAAAATTGAAGAACAGTGCATCCAAATTCTGAACAAATATGGTCAGATTATTTTTTTATTAGATACTACACTGAATGATTCTATTTTTAACGGTGTAATAGATAATCTATCAAACAAAAATATTGCATATATTCCTTTAGCGCATAAAAAAGAAATTGCAAAGTCAAATCTCTTTTTTATTTGTATTGATGATAAAAAAGTATTTGAGCAGGTCAAAGAGGACTTATTGCAAAATCTATCGAGAAATAAAAATATTACGAATGATTGCTATTTTGTTCATGGGTTTGGCGTGGCGAAGACACGCTCACTTGAGGAATTGCGAGATCAGATAAAAACTAAATTAGTGATTTCTGATCAAGGTAAAAAAATTCTTTTCCGTTGGTATGATCCTAGAGTCATGATCTACTTGGATGAGATTTTTAAAACAGAATATATAGATGGCTTATTGGATGGCTTTAAAGAATGGCATTTTTTACACCCAAAAGGTCTATTTAGTTTTAAGACTTATGATGAATCGCGATCAATCTTGAATCTAACAAAAGTGAACCTTGAGCAATCTATAGATTTAGATTTAATTGAAATTGCTAATAATGTATTTCAACAATTAAATGAATTTGAACAAGTTGATCTAATAAAAATTCATCCAGTTGAAATCCATCAAAATCTTAAAGAGGCTTACTATGATTATGGTCTTCAAAATTATTTAGATTTAGTCACATACGGCCTTTATAGCCAAATTATACATAAAAATTTTATAAAGCATCCTGTGGTAACCAATGTGCTCTACGACCATTGTGTAATGAATAAAATGTCTTTTACAGACGCTATGGATTATGTATCGAAAGACTTATATGAACAGATAGCTAAAGAGTTGAATGGATAAAAAGATGACAGCAAATCAAAAAATGATATTGGGTAAGTCAAAAACGAATAATTCATTTAATGAAATTATTGCTCAGCAAAAACAGAAGCAGGGTCAAATTCCTGTTATGGGAAAAACAGCAACAGTGGGTGATATGCGTAACCCAGCAGTTGCTAAAAATATTAATAAGAAGATTGAAGAAAGTGAAATTGCAAAGTCGGCAAAACAGTCAACTGCTGCAAATATGCAAAATAGTAGTGCGGGACAAACACAGAAAGAGTGTTCAAACTTTTGCCGTAAAAAAGGCTTTAATATTTTACCTTTACGATACACTGTTGTTAAAGATAATCCACCTGCTTTACCTGCAACATTAGGGAAAAATGTCAAAGATATTCAGTTAAGCCATCTCAAATATGCGGTTGAGATGATTGATACTGGTTATATCTATCGCTTAGTAAAAAGAACATCTGGAGCTTTGGAGTGGGCTGGGTATAAAGTTACTCCAAATGGACATTTGTCTTATTTTCCTGTAGGTAAAGAAGCTCCTAAAAGTGTTCCAGAGTTCGCATGTAAAGGAGCAGGTCATAGTTTTAATTCATCTGTGATAGCTGTAGAAAGTAATCCTAAAGATGAGGCGAAGATTGCATATATTATTCATACGCATGTGCCTATGAGTAAAGCCAAAATATCCGAATATGAAAAAAATGCTGATAAGTTTGTAACAGAAGGAAAATGGCAGAAAATTTTAATTAATGGTGGAAGTGCACAAGAACATTGTATTGCTGCAAGCCAATTTAAAACTACGGTTTATAATCTAAACAGTTTTGGTAAAAACCGTATCGATGCGACATTAAATAAGTTTAAAGATGAGCCTAAATCGCTTGCCTGTATGGCTTTATATGATCCTGTAGGAATTACAAGAAAATTAAATACATTGCGCAATTCAGAATTTAAAAAAGTAATGGATTTTTTAGCAAAAAAAGAAGGAGATTTTACAAACGAGCACCGTTTACATAGTTCTCAATGTATTGATAGTATTAAAATCTGTTTAGAAAATAAATTGTTAAATGAACGTAGCCAATTGAGTAGTCAGGTAACCAAAAGTCAAGTATTAATGGGTTTGTGGGATGAACTACCAAAGAACTTAACAGATGCTGATGATATTAATTATGAGTTAGAAAAAATATATAAAAGAAAATCAAAAGAAGAACAAGAGAGGCTATTAAAGGAGGCTCAAGAGAAACAAAGAGCAAATAAAGGTCTCTATACTGAAGATATGGGTAAATTAAGTAGGAGGGACGGAGAGCAGATTTGGGTTAAAAAATATAAGCCAAATTTAGATATGGTGGCTAAAACAAATTTTGATAAAAAAATTAACGCATTAATTCAAGAGTGTTTAGCTGGAGCAAGAGCTATAGGAGATGACCATATTAAATGGTTATTGTCTAAGGCTGTAATAAATGCCCTTCATGCTTATGATGATCAAGTGCAAGTTCCATATGGAAATATTTTTTATGTTCATGCGATGGATATGATTAATGGGATGAGTGGGGTGCAGAGTGGACAAGCATTACTTGAAACTTGGTTAGGTGTAGAAAAAATTGCCAAAGAAAATATTTATATGAGGGCAATTTGTTATAACCAAGAAAGTTTAAAAAATAAATATAATGCAGCGGCACCAAGTATTATCGATATTTCTTGGGATGATGGACAAAATGCAGCTAAAACTGCGATTGCAGCATTTGTTGCGGCAGATAAAGCTTGGCAAGAATGGGCAGCAGATAAAACCAATAACGGTTATATGTTACATGGGCAAAAATTTAGCCTATTAAAAACGTTTTACTGGATGTCTGAACTGACCCAAAGTGCAGTGAAATGGAGTATGAAATATACGCCAAGTTCAGAATTTGCAAAAAAACTTGGGCGATTAACGTTTTATACTTTTGCTCATAGTGGGGCATTGGTTGAGCATGTTGCAAAGAACTCTCTGTATTATCTTATCCCAGTTCAAACTTTAACGGGTAGGGTTAAGCTGACACCTGAAATGGTGCAGAACAACTGGAAAAAGTATTCTTCATCCGCAACCAACCCAAGTAAAGCAGCCAAACAAATTGATCGGATAATTGCAAATAGTTCACCAAGTGCAGGTCTGCGTGTATCTGGTGTGGTTGCAATATTTGAGCTGATTAACTTAGGAACACAGATTTCTAAATTTAATATCGATCCATCAGTAGATAATGCTCTTTCATATATGTCAGGTATGATGGCAACAACTGCTGCTATTTTAGAAGTAGGTAGTAGCTCAATGGAGAAGTTCTCATTTGCAGAGCGCGCCGCGTATATTGCTAAGTATGGTGCATATTTTGCGATTGCAGGTGCAACGGTTTCTTTAATAATTGATGGTAAAAGTACATTTAAGGCTGCAATGGAGAGAAATCCATATGCAATAGCACTTAACGTTACAAAAGCTTTCACTTCCTTTGCGACATTGGTTGTTGGTTTCAGTGCATTTTTGAATTTGCCAGTTATGAGAAATACAGCCTTGCACTATACGATTGAGCGTTACGCACTTGGAAGAGCAATTTTGGGTATACGAGCGTTACAGGCAGGTGCGATGTTAAGTATCGCTGGCATTGCACTTGTTGCCTTGGAAATTTATTTAAAGAATTATGTCTTAGACAACGCAATGCAAGACTGGTGTCAAAAATGTGCATTCAAACTAAAAAAGGAAAATGGTGAAGATGCTTTTAAAGACGTTAAGGAAGAGGAAAAAGAGTTTAATAGTGCTGTGGTGAGTGTTTAGATGAAAGATTTAAAGTTAAATCTAAAACTGGTAGAAGGTCCGATTCATTCTCTAGAGAAGGCTAAGTCTAAAATTCCAGTGAATCAGAATATTGGTGGAATTGCGGCTGGGGCTGCTTTTGCAGGTGTGCTCGCTGAGAGTAGTTCGTTGCTGACCAGTGCACCTATATTGGTAATGGCTGCTAAGGCTAAGGATGGTATAACTTTTATAGGTGAAATAGAGGGGTATCCATTAGTAGGACAATTTACCACAGCACGTTTTGAAGAAAATGACGAATTAATTGCTGTAATTAGCGAAAAACCTGTGGATGGACGTCATCAAGTTTATGCAATTGTCGATCCAAAATCTGGTTTGCTTTATATGATCTATGAAATGGGTCGTTCAGTAAAAAAGGGTTATAAAGCGATTATTATGCAAACGTATTATTTCACCCTAATTTGTTGGGGAGGGATGTCAATAATGCTTTTACTTTTTTACATTTTTGATTTCAATTACTCTTGGGACTCTTTTCTATATTTAATGATGTGGATACTTATAAGTATTTTTATCTGTATTCCATTGATGGCTTTTGTAAATTATTTTGGTTATAGAAAATCATATGAGAATTTTGGTACATTATCTGAACAAATATTTGAAAAATTAGGTTTTGAAGATCCTAAAGAGCAGGATTTTTATAATGATTATTTAATTAATGATGGAATCAACATCAGTGTTATGGATTATAGAAAAAATCTGAAAGGGAAAGACCCTTATCCTCAGGATTATTTTAGTAAGAATACAACAAGCGAATAAGTAGTGGAACATAAATTAAACCTTAAGTTAGTTAAAGGTCCAATACATTCTTTAGAAAAAGCTAAGTCTAAAATTCCCGTAAATCAGAGTATTGATGGAATTGCGGCTGGAACTGCTTTTACAGGTGTACTTGCAGAGAGTAGTTCGTTGCTTACCAGCGCTCCTATACTAGTAATGGCAGGTAAAGCTAAAGATGGCATCACCTTTACGGGGGAAATAGAGAAACATTCTTTACTAGGGCAATTTACGACGGTTCGTTTTAAAGAAAATGATGAACTGATAGCTGTAATTAGTGACAGCCCTGTAGATGGTCGCTATCAAGTTTATGCAATCCTCGACCCTAAGTCTGGCTTATTATATATGATTTATGAAATGGGGCGTTCAGTAAAAATGGGTTATAAAGCCATTTTTAAGCAGACTTATTATTTTACATTGTTGTCATGGGGTTTTCTCTTAATTTTTATTTTATTTTATTTTTAATTTTTCTTATTCTGTGAATACCATTTTATATTTTCTAGAGATTGTTGGCATTACTTTATTTGTTAGTGTAGCAATTTCTGGTTTTGTTAATTATTTTGGTTATAAAAAATCGTATGAAAATTTTGGAGCATTATCGGAGCAAATATTTGAAAAGCTAGGATTTGAATATCCAAAAGAACAGGATTTCTATAATGATTTTTTAACGGATGATGGTGTCCAGATTAGTGTAATGAAGTATCGAAAAAATTTAAAAGGTAATGATCCTTACCCTCAAGATTATTTTAGTAAGAATACAACAAGCGAATAAGTAGTGGAACATAAATTAAACCTTAAGTTAGTTAAAGGTCCAATACATTCTTTAGAAAAAGCTAAGTCTAAAATTCCCGTAAATCAGAGTATTGATGGAATTGCGGCTGGAACTGCTTTTACAGGTGTACTTGCAGAGAGTAGTTCGTTGCTTACCAATGATTCTAATTTGTCAATATCGTTTAAAAAAATTAAAGATAACTGGATAATTTTTAATAGAAACTCTAATCTATGAAAAAACATACGAAAGTATAAGAAGTTACCTAGAAGGCAGTTCGTTATCACATTTTGATACTAAGATTAGAGAAGATACATAAGTATCTTCTTTTATAAATATTAATTTTAGACGTGCTCAATTTTTTTATCAAAATAAAATAAATAGACAGATTAGTCTTGACAAGTTTATTTGTTTTATGTAATGAGTTAAATTTCGTAAAATTAGCTGGATTGTTACTAACCAGATAGAAGTAAATTTTAATTAATATATGATTAAATATTCTTAAGAAATTGTTTCAAAAACTAAAAATTCTTATATTTGAAATAAAATTTTAATAATTTTAAATAAGTTAAAAAATGATATTTATTAATAACTTATTTTTAATTACAAAAAATAACATTATTATTTTTTTGTTAGAAAAACTTTATTAAGCTATATTTTATAAGCATCTAAACTATTTACTTTTAGTTTAGTTTGATATGAATTTTATATAAAATATGTTTAATTATATGATAAACTGCGTTCAAATTTTTTGAATATAAGGTTTAAGCCTGATTTTTTGATATTTATAAAATGTTAATTTTTCAGTAAAACCTTGATTAAATAAGAAGATAGAGGAATGAAAGTTGTGTTAAAGCAAAGTGTTTTGATACTTTTTTTAATTGGTAACTGTGTTGGTTTATCTTGTGCACAAGCTGCAGAATTAGAACCTATAAAACTAAAGAAAAGCTGTATTAAGAAAAACCCTATAATTGAAGGTCAAACTGATCCTGAGTTATTAAGTCTTTTTAAACAAGTATGCGATACAGATAATTCTACTCAAAAGAATGATTTATTAGCTAAAGCAGCGATGCGGTTTTATCAGACTAACCAACCAGTTAAAGCATTAAATTTAGCTAGTCAATTACAGAGCCAAAACGTTCGTGGTTCATTATTAACAGATGTATTGTTTTTATCTGGCGTAAGCATTGCAAATAGCTCTTTGCAACAAATGCGTGGTCAGGAAATGCGATATTTAACGAATGACGTAACATATCCTCCTGCAAAGCAATTAATTGAAAATATTCATACAGCAATGCCTGCACCTGATCCATCGAATTTCAAAGCGAGCTCGGAAGGTGGTTCGGCTGATAATGAAAAAAGAAGTTATAGAAAACAAAATGTAGTACGTAATCGAGTCTCTACTCCTCGAACGACAACTAAACATACAGTAACTCCAGTAAAAACACCTGCGGTTAAACCAAAAGCAGCGCCTGTTGCGAGTGTTAGTAAATCAAAAAGTTCGCCTTTTGACCCTTTAACTAAATAATCTGGGATAGAACCTTATGGCTAAAAGAGAAAGCGTACAAAAGAAGCTTCAACGAATTCGACCTCCTCGTGTTCAGCTTACTTACGATGTTGAAATTGGTGATGCAAAAGAAGCAAAAGAACTCCCGTTTGTTGTTGGTGTAATGGGTGACTTTTCTGCAGCATCTGAGCTTGAACGTACAAAGTTAAAAGATAAAAAATTTATTAATGTAGATTTAGATAATATCGATGAAGTAATGGAGTCGTTGTCTCCACGAGCGGCTTTTCAGGTAGATAATACGCTAACTGAAGAGGGTGGACGAATGGCCGTTGATTTAACATTTAAGTCAATGGAAGATTTTCGTCCAGAAAACGTTGTTCAACAAGTTGATCCATTAAAGAAACTCGTTGAAGCGCGTGAACGTTTAACTGATTTAAGAAATAAAATTTCTAACAGTGAACGTTTAGAAGATTTGCTTGATGAAGTCCTTAAAAATACTGATCAAATTCGTAAATTAAGTGCGGAGGCTGATCATGAATAATACTCAATCAGCAGCGATGCCACTTGTTGAAAATGAAGAAGTTAATCTTTTAGATTCGATTGTTGAGCAAAGTCGTATTGCACGAAATGACGAAGAGCATACGCGTGCTAAAAGTCTAATTGGTGAACTTGCTAAAGAAGTCATGGCTGGAACCATTACTGTTTCTGAAAATATGACTTTATCAATTGATAAGCGTATTGCAGAAATTGATGCACTGATTTCAAGTCAGTTAAGTCAGATTATGCACAATGAGCAATTTCAAAAAATTGAATCAACGTGGCGTGGTCTTTATTACTTCTGCCAAGAAACTCCTTCAAATCCGCTCATTAAAATTCGTATGTTAAATACGACAAAGAAAGAGTTGGTAAAAGATTTTCAGGGTGCTACAGACTTTGATCAAAGCACTTTATTTAAGAAAATTTATGAAGAAGAGTACGGCTCTTTTGGTGGTGCACCATATTCAGCATTAATTGGTGATTTTGAGTTTGACCGCACACCATCTGACATGTATTTGCTTGAACAAATTTCTCATGTTGCAGCAGCAGCGCATGCGCCATTTGTTTCAGCAGCTAGCCCAAGCATTTTAGGCCTTGAGTCATTTACAGATATTGATCGTCCTAGAGATGTTTCAAAAATCTTTGAAACGGCTGAATATGTACAATGGCGTTCATTCCGTGACAGTGAAGATTCACGTTATGTTGCATTGACGTTGCCGCATGTTCTAGGTCGTCTCCCATATCATCCAAAAGAAGGTACTGCGACAGAAGGCTTTAACTTTATTGAAGATGTTTCTGGTGAAAACCACAATGAATATTTGTGGATGAACGCAGCTTATGCTTTTGGTACTCGTTTAACAAATGCATTTGATATGCATGGTTGGTGTGCTGCTATTCGTGGTGTTGAAGGTGGTGGTTTGGTCGAAGGTTTACCAGTCCATACATTTAAAACACAAGATGGTGAAGTCGTATTTAAGTGTCCAACTGAAATCGCAATTACAGATCGCCGTGAGAAAGAGCTAAGCGATCTAGGCTTTATTCCGTTAGTACATTGTAAAAATACAGATTACGCAGCTTTCTTTGGCGCGCAATCAACTCAAAAACCTAAAAAATATGACAATGATACTGCCAATGCAAACTCGGCTTTATCAAGTCAAATTCAGTACATCATGGCTGTTTCACGTATTGCACATTACTTAAAAGCAATGATGCGAGATAAAGTGGGTAGTTTTGCTTCTGCTGGCAATGTTGAAGCATTTTTAAATGAGTGGTTGTCACAGTATGTATTACTTGATGACGGTGCTTCTCAAGAAGCAAAAGCTCAATACCCATTACGTGAAGCGTCTGTAAAAGTTGTAGAAGATCCTGCTCAACCAGGTCACTACAAATCTGTGGTTTTCTTGCGACCACATTTCCAGCTGGATGAGTTGTCGGTTTCTTTACGACTTGTCACTGAGTTACCTCAGTCCTCAAATTAATCAAGGTCAGCTAAAGAATAACTTTAAATTAAAAATAGGAAAGTTCTAAATGAAAGATATATACGTTGAGTTTCGCGGTAAATACAAAGTTGATGGAGAATCTCGTGATTCTGAGCACAAAGGTTGGTTAGAAGTTAACTCTTGGTCTCATAACATTCGTCAACCTAAATCTGCTACTTCAAGTAGCGTAGGTGGCCACACTGCTGAACGTGTTGAACATTCTGACATGGTTTTCGTGAAAGACTTAGATGCTACTAGCCCGAAATTATGGGAAGCATGTTCAGCTGGTTATACATTTGATGAAGTACAAATCGACTTTTATCGTGCAAATGGCGATAAACGTATCAAGTACTTACAAATCAAATTGAAACACGTTCTAGTTTCTAGCGTGACTCCAACTGTTAACGAAGAAGGCGTTCCTACAGAAGCATTTGGCTTGAAATATGCTGCTGTTGAGTGGACTTATAACCAACAAGATATTAACGGTACTGCTAAAGGTGCTGTTACTAAGAAATGGTCACTTTCTAATAATACAGCTTCTTACGCAGCTTAATTATTTAAGTGAATATTTGGTGGAGGCTGACATAAAGTTAGCCTCTGCTGTCTCTAAATATGCTTTGTTGTGAACTCGAATGAACTTAGATCGGCTTTATCCATACGGATTTCGTTCAACTTTATTTGATCGCTTAATTCCAGAAAGTGAAGATTATGCAAAAGGTCTTTCTATTCAGCAATTAAGAGAATCAGTCGCAAACGATTTAGAAGACTTGCTCAATAGTCGGGTAGCAAAGTTAGATCATGTGGTTGATGACTATCCGCTTGTAAAAAAATCGATACTTCAGTTCGGGATTATTGATTTTGTTGGGCTTTCTACAGCCAATCCTCTGGATCGGGATAAAATCTGTCAATCCATTGAGCAATCAATAGCAGCTCATGAACCTCGGCTAAGACAAATACGGGTAGAGATGTTGTTAGATGGACATAATATGGGCGCGTTATGTTTAAGTATTCAGGCTTATCTAAATATTCACCCTCTATATGAACCTGTTGTATTTGATGCATTGTTAAAACCAACAACGCAGCAGTATGTAATTTCAGCGAGAACTTAAGCGTAGTGGGTGTGTTGTGATAGAAGAGCTTTTACCGTTTTATGAAAAACAATTACAAGAATTTGGTCAGCAATCTCGAGAATTTGCCCAAAAATATCCAAAAATTGCTCAGCGCTTATCTTTAAATCAAGAGCAAATTGATGACCCACATATTGAACGTCTGATTCAGGCTTTTTCGCTGATTGCCGCTCGAATCGATAAAAAACTTACAGACAGTTATGATGTTTTTACTCGTTCTTTATTTGAGGTGATGTTTCCTCAATACTTGCGTCATTTTCCTGCTTGTTCAGTTGTTAGCTTTGAAGATATTAATAAAATTAAACAGCTTAGAGAACCTCATCTTGTACCTGATCATACAGTTTTGAAATCTCGTAGTTTCAAAGGGGTACAGTGTGAGTTTAATACAACTCAAGATGTTAAATTACTACCTATTCATTTAAGTGGTTTAGATTTTAAAACTACACCCAGTGCACATATGCACTTAAACCAAAATGCGACGTTGAGCCTTAAATTTGAAATTTTTAATAGTGCTCATGCATGCTTAATTCATGAGAAGCTTCCTATTTATTTAGATGCTATCTCTAATTTTCCTTTACAAGTACTTGATAGTATTTTCAAAAAAGGGACCAGTTTTGCGGTTAAACATGGTCAAATGATTGTCGAGTTGGGTAAGAATCCATTCGAGTTAATAGGTTTTTCTGAACAAGAAAGTTTATTACCTCTCGATCAACATACGCATCATGCTTATCGTTTGTTGATGGAATATTTTTGTTTCCCAGAAAAGTTTAGCTATCTGAAACTCGATTTAGATTTCTTAAAGGCTGTACCTCAGCAAGTATCCGAATTTGAGCTTTTAATTCATTTTAAATTAAATTTAAACGATCAAGCCGTTGTTAGAAACTATTCTGAGCTAAATATTGCAAACTTTAAATTGTTTACTACCCCAGTAATCAACTTGTTTGAAAAATATGCGGAACCTCAAAAAATAGTTCATAAGCAACTCGAATATCCACTGGTTACAGACGCTCACCATCCTGAATTTTATCAAGTATATTCAATACTTGAGATGAATATGGTGCGTGAAAAAACAAATCAGGAAGAAAGCTATGTTCCTGTTTTACCGTTTTTTGCGATGAGTCATTATCACAATGATACAGCTCGCTTTTTTTACTCAGTGAATTATCAAAAGTTACAGTCTAATTTCGTTGAAATGGGCTATTCCATTATTTCTAAAAATCTAAATCCATTTTCAACACGTTCAGATTTTATTAGCACCAAATTATTATGTTCAAACCGTGACTTACCTCATGAAGCGTTGGGTCAGTCTAATAACGTATTAAATTTAAATGACAGTAGCTTGGCGAGACGTGCCATTGTTTTAAAGCGACCAACAAAGCCTTATAAGTTTGAACAAGGCCAAAGTGAGCAATGGCGTGTGATTTCGCATCTTTCATTAAATAGCTTAGCACTTATGAAAGGGGATGCTGTTTCTCATGTTAAGGAGCTGCTGGCTTTATATAACTTACCGCAGTCAAAAGAAAATTATTTAATTATTGAATCAATTAAAAAATTAGAATTTTCACTTACCCATAAACTTGTAGATGGCAAACCATTTCCGATGTTTGTGAGAGGGGTAAAAGCTGAATTACAAATTGATTCATCAGTGTTTAGAGGGCATAGCTTATATATTTTTAGTCAACTATTAAGTCGTGTTTTTAATTTAAAGGTTCAAATTAATAGTTTTGTTGATTTGGTGGTTAAGGATTATTCATCTCAGCAGGAGTTATACCAATGCAGTCAGAACGTTGGTGGCAAGACTCTTCTATAACGGCTGAGTTATTTCAACGCCCTAAATCTTTTGAATTTATTCAAGCAACACGGTTATTGCGTCATAGCCCAGCTACAGATGCTTCTTCGTCGTGGACTGACCATTTTAAGTTTGAGACCTCATTTAACTTAAACTTTCCGGCTACTGAAATTGAAAGTTTAGAATTAGTAGATGAGCGTGTTCATTTAACAAACTTGATTGTTGGTCTTACCGGTATACAAGGTGCATTACCGTATACCTATACAAATAAAATTAAGCAGGCTCCACGGCAGCAACGAGCCGAAACTAAAGAGTTTTTGAGTTTATTTAATCATAAATTAACGAGTCAGTATGTCGAGTCAAGTATTACTTATCACTTGCCTGTGCGATATGAAATAGAGAATAAAAATGATTATCTGGATATTCTGCACGCTTTAAATGGTTATGTTCGATCACAACATCAACAACAAGATTTAGATGAATATTTTGCCGAATTTTCAGGCTTAATGCAGGGGCAAAATAATACCGTTCATGCTTTGAAAACAATGTTGAGTTGTATATTTAAGCATGACATTACAATTAAAGAGTTCATACAAGAATCATTTAAGTTGGCAAGTGATCAGTTAACAACTTTGGGCGGAAGCCAGCCTAGCTTACTTGGTATAAATACGTTTTGTGGAGAAACGATTCAACAAATTGATGGAAAAATTGAGATTCAGATTGGTCCGCTTAAGCGTCAGCAATATTTAAAGTTTTTACCTCATCAAGAGCTTAGTTTAAAGCTCAAAAAAATCGTAGAAACATGGTGCAGTCCGACTCTATCAATCGATTTAAGATTGATACTGGATGAGTCGGAAATACAACCTGTTCGCCTAACTCAAAGCCAAGAAAGTGGCTTAGGGCAAGGTGCTTTTTTAATATCTCGCAAGCCTAGCACACATAGCTATGAAACATGTTATAGCCTTATTGGAGAGCAAATATGATTAAAAAAATATTACTCTCATTCATCGCTATTTTTACAATTGTTAGTGGATTGATTATTTTCTACTGGCGTGATGTTCAATATAACCCTGATAAAGGGGATTTTTTCCTTTATTTTCTTTTGTTACCGGCAATCATTACACTGGCGATTTTATCGCCTTGGCTGATTTATAGCGCTTATAAAAGTTATAAAGAAAAGAAAGAGAAAGCTGCAAATCAAAGTCAAGATGATGATAGTCAAAAACAGCAGACTACACCTGATCAGCCTTTAGAACAGCTAGATTTTCATATTTACTCTGCTTTCGCTATACATGCGTTAGGTGAGAATGAAACGATTATTGAAGAAATACAAGATTTCAAAAGCCCAGAACTTGATGATCAGTTGTTAAATTCTTATGGATTGCCTCTTCTATCTTATCGAATTAAAGATTTAACTGAGTCGAGTGAAGAGGATTTTCAATACGCAGCTTCACCAAGACAAGTTCGGATCATGTCTTTAATAAGACAGCAATTAGAACAAAATATAGAGAATTTGTATCACTTGGCTGAACATTTAAAGCGTTCAATTTTATTTTATGAATCTCATCAGATCCGTGAATATCACATGCATCCTGCATGGGTTGACCCAAATTCTGAATATGAAGATACAGAAACACCTGTAGTTGAAGTACATCGTTTAAATCGACTGAATTTACACATTCTTCTTCCAGAGGATTTATTGCATATATGGAATGATGAGCAAAGTAATGATTTGATTTTAGAATTCTTTACTGAAGTTGGCATTATTTCCCAAAAAGTTCATATCGAATATCACTTTTTGGGAGAGCGTGTAGCTTATCAAGAATTTATTCATTTATTAAAACGTATTCAAAAGAAAGAGCATGAAGTTTTTCTCGTGCTTGCTGTTGATTCAGAAATAGATCAAGACCTGATTGATGAAAAGTCTTGGATGGTTAAGGACTATATTCCGGCGGAGTTCGCGGCAAGCTGCCTTATTGCAGATCCCTCTTTAAAAATTGAAGAACTTGAACCCGCTAAAAATTTAAAAATTGTGATTGGTCAAGAAAAAACAGCAAAAGTTCTTAATACGCTGAACTTAAATGAATTACCGCAGTACGCAGGGGAAGAGCCATATGTACTTATTCTTTCAGACCAGACAGATATAAAAGCAGCGAAGCATTTGCAGCAGCAATTTACACAAACTTCTGTTGAACCACATCACTTTATTTATGTGAAATCTTCATTGGGGCATACCCAGCATTTAGTTGATATTTATGGCTTTATGCTCAGTATGCATTTTCCTGAACATATCGTTCCTTTTGTCTTTGGTGAAAATACGGTGTCAGCACATACCTTTGTGCAGAGTGTCACTGAAAATTCAGAAGATGATGCGATGGTGTTGAATAGCTAATTTAAACTTTGAACTTAGAACGAGAATAGAATGCATACAATTTTAGGCTACTTGTGGCAGTACATCACGAATCCTAAAGCAATTATCGCCTTGTCATTGTTCGTGGCATTGATGTCTTCCTATACTTCAATTCCTCGCCATATATTTTGGGCTTTAGCATCTGCATATGCTTTAGGGCTCATTGTTTATGGAATTTATTGGCTAGTTCAGCGCAAGAAGCATGCGGTTCAAGGTGAAGAGCTTGCTGAAGCGATTGAAAAAGATACTCAAGCAGAATACGGCAAAAATAAAGATAAAGAAGAACTGCAACTTATCAGCCAACAAATGAAAGAATCTATTCAATTGATTCGTAAGTCAAAGTTAGGCGATAAGAAGGGCAATGCGGCACTATATGAATTGCCGTGGTATATGGTTATTGGTAACCCAGCCGCTGGTAAAAGTTCTGCGATTTATAATTCTGGTTTAAAGTTTCCTTTTGAAGAAACCCATCAAAAAATGGTTTCGGCCGGTTTAAGTGGTACCCGTAATTGTGACTGGTTCTTTTCTACAGAGGGTATTTTATTAGATACGGCTGGTCGTTATTCGGTATATAGCGAAGATCATTCAGAGTGGTTAGGTTTTTTAAATATATTAAAGAAGAACCGTTCTAAAGCTCCGGTAAATGGCTTAATTCTTATTGTAAGTATTGCTGAGCTAGTGAGTCAAAGTCCTGAACACTCATTGAAGCTCGCTAAAAATTTACGTGCTCGTATTCAAGATTTAACTGAACGTTTAGAAGTTGTAGTGCCTGTTTATTTAGTCTTTTCAAAAATGGATTTGATTGCGGGTTTTACCGAATTTTTCGAATTCTATGAAGTACAAGAATATAATCAGGCATGGGGTGCAACATTACCATATGAGCAAAACTCTTCTCATAATGCGGTAGATCTTTTTGAGAAACATTACACTATTCTTTATGACGGCTTAAAAGGGGTAAGTTCGACCCACCTTAGCCGTCGACATTCTCAAAATATCTCACCGAGCGTGATGACTTTCCCATTAGAATTTAAAACATTAAAACCTGCACTCAAAAGTTTTATTGCTACATTGTTTGAAGACAATCCTTACCAGTTCCAGCCAGTTTTCCGTGGTTTCTATTTCACAAGTGCCTTGCAAGAAGGTGTAATAGAAAGTCCAATGACTGAGCAAATTGCACAAGAATTTCAGCTTTCTCAAATTGCTCAAAATGAAGTAAGAGATCAATTAAAAACAACGCCTAACCATGGTTATTTCTTAAAAGGCTTATTTTCAGAAGTCATTTTAAAAGATAAAGATTTAGTTAAACAGCATGTTAATACAAGCAGAAAACGTCAACGCTACATTGCATTTATTGGTGCTTTAGCGGGTGTTTCAATTATTCTGGGGGTATGGGTTTGGTCGTATCGCAATAACCAACAGCTTATTTCTGAAGTTCAAGCTGATTTAAATAAAGTTGTTCAGTTAGAGAAGGGTTCAAGCCAACAATTATCAACTCAATTGGAAGCCCTACTGATTTTACAAAGACGTCTACAACAATTAGACGAGTTTGATGAAAATAGACCTCTAAAATTTAGTTTTGGTTTATATCAAGGCAATGAGTTACGTGAAAAATTAAAAGCTGAATATTTAAAAGGCGTTAAACAAATTGTTTTAACACCTACTCAGCAAAATATTGCTCAGTATTTGCAACGTGTGAAAAATAACGAAGCGACTTTAAAAGCAAATCATACCAACGTTGAGATTAAGCAAACTGCTCAAACTCAGCAATATTTAGAGCCGTCAGATACCAATCCTCAAGATGCTTATAATGCATTAAAAGCATATTTGATGATGAGTAATCCACAGTACATGGATGCAAGTCACTTAAGCGATCAGGTAACGCGTTTCTGGCGTTCTTGGCTTGATGCCAATAAAGGGCAAATGCCACGTGCAGATATGATTCAGGAAGCTGAACAGATTTTATCGTATGCAATGACATTAGCAAATGACAAGCAATTCCCGATTTTGGATGCTGACTCTCAATTAGTTGATCAGACACGTCAAGTATTGCTCTCTGTGATTAGAGGTATGCCAGCACGTGACCGCGTTTATAACGAAATTAAAATGCGTGCAGCTGTTCGCTTCCCAGCTTTGACAGTAAGTCAAATTGTTGGTGAGGCAAATAAAAATGTTGTATTGGGCAGTTATGCATTACCAGGGGTATTTACTCAAAAAGCTTGGAATGACTATGTAGAAAAAGCCATTGAGGAAGCAGCAGATAAGCCTACAGATAGTAAAGACTGGGTGCTTAATAGTCGTCAATCTGATGACTTAACTTTCTCGGGTAGCCCAGAGCAAATTAGAAAGCAGCTCACAGCACTTTATAAGCAAGAATATATTGCGGAATGGAGAAAATTCTTAAGTGGTATTCACTATGCAAAAGCAACTCAGTTTGCTCAGCAAGTCAAAAATATTGATGTATTAGGTGAGCCACAAAATTCGCCAATTCGTACTCTTATTGAACGTGTAGCTATTGAAACAAATTGGGACAATCCAGTTGTTCAAGCGGAGTTAGCTGCTCCTCAAAAAGGATTTGTTGCTTGGTTTAAACGTAAAGTCCTAAACCGTGATGATAAACAATTAGCAAATCAAGCAGTTGCTAATGCTCAAGGTGCGATTTCTCAAGAATATCAAATGTTCTATCAGTTGGTTCGTAAGCGTGATGATCAACAAGGTAAATCTTTACTTGATGAATATATGACGAATCTTGCTTTGGTACGTAGTAAGTTTAATGAACTTAAAAATGCGGGTGAGGTTGGACCAAGTGCAATGACATTGGTTAAGCAAACCCTAAATGAGCAGACATCGGTATTTAATCAGACTCAAAAAATTGTAGATGAAAAAATGGCGGTTGGTTTCAGTGAAATTGATCAGCAACTTTTACAAAAATTAGTGGTGAGTCCTCTTACACAAGCCTTTGAAAGTTTAATTACGCCTACCCAAGATGAAATTAATAAACTTTGGGTTATGCAAGCGTACCAGCCATTTACTACAAATCTTGCTAAGAAATATCCATTTAACTCATCCGCTTCTTTACAAGCAACAAGTAGTGAAATTGGTCAAATTCTTGGTGAAAACGGTAGTATTTCCCGTTTTGTTAAAGAGAGCTTAGACCCATTTGTTATTCGTCGTGGCTATACCTTAACTTCAAAAACATGGAAAGATTTGGGTATTAGTTTAAACCCGCAATTTGTGATGAATTTCCAACGTTATGTTGCACCTACAAATGGTATGGCAACTGGTGAATTAAATAGTCAAGCACCAGCGGCTCCGGCAACAAATCAGTCTAACTTCCAGTTCTACCCAATTCCAAACCCGCAATTGCTTTCATATACCGTTGATATTGATGGTCAGCGTATGACTTATGAAAATGGTGTACAGCAATGGGTTAACTTTATTTGGCCAAATCAAGGCAGCATTCCTGGTGCGCGTATTACGGCTGTAGATTTACAAGGTCAAACACATACGATTTTTGATGAACCAGGTGAATATGGTATTAACCGCTTAATTGATAGTGCACAGCGTAAAGAGCAGAACGGTGGTTTCGAAATGCTTTGGCGCAGTAAGACGGATCCATCATTGTTTGTGAAAATGAACTTCCGTCTTATTAGTAGTAACTCAGGCAGTATTGGTTCAAGTCGCGGTTACTCTGGTATGCAATTGGTTGACAAAGTTACTGCTGATAAAGCTGCCCGGGTTGTATCGGCGCAGCAAGCACCAGCTCAGGCAGCTGCTCCTGCGAAACCTGCAAATCCAGTTGCTGCATTAACACAACCTGCTGCAACTCAACCAGCTGCGGGAGTTAAGCCATGACAGGGAAAATAACCTCAACATTAAAGGAGGAGGTCTAATGCATACATTAAAAACAACTCCTCTGTATTATGGGAAAAGTCCGGCACGTGGTGATTTCTTAAAAACAAAGGGTCAATATGCCTTAATACAGGTCCTTGACCAGTGGATTACAGAAGCGCTGGAATATGCAATGCAATCGACTACGTTCAAAGAGGCATATGGTACGTTGCCTCCATTGGACTTCTTTATTGCAAATCCACAAGAGAATATGTTTTTAGCTGCAAATTTACTGGCGAGCGAAGACAGTTCAGGTCGAGCTTTTCCAATGGTACTCAGTCATTTACTTGAGATTGATTTACCATACGAAAATTTATTATATGCACCTTATAGTTATAAGCATGTTTTAGTCGATTTATTTCAAAATAATCGTGCTTTAAGAGGTATTAAAGATTCTGATTTATTATTTGGTAAGCTCAATCATTTACCAAATCAAATTCAAGTTTTATCTGAACGTGAATGTGTCGGTTTTTATGAAAACCATACAATGCATTCGTTTGCTCAGTTAATGAAGCTGAGTATTTATGAATTAGCTCAAAGTATGATTGGGCTGGGATTATTACTGCAGCCAATTTTACAAAATGGAACCAGTCGCTTAAATAAAGTGCTGATTTTGCCGATTAATAATCCTGCTTATTGTTATGAAATAGCAGCATTCTGGGTCAGTATCATTTGTCGTTTTTTAAAACAACATAATACTGAAGTCTTGATTGGATTGTTACATCGAGAGCAGCCAGTATTATTCTTTGGTTTTCAGGGTGCGGATATTTTAGCTCTTAGCGATATTTTTACTCAGAATATGGATAGTAAACATTGGGTTTCTTTAATAGAAGCTCAATGGATTGATACTTATTTGGAACAAAATGCTGGTTTAGCTACGCTAGAACAATCTTTATGTCAACGCCAATTAAGTTTAAATCAAGGTTTAAAACTATTTAGACAGACTTTTTTGGGTGAATAACAATGAATCAAAAATATCAAATTAAACTTTCACAATTAATAAAAGGCTGTTTTATTTATGCGATTGCAAATTATGCTTTAGCACAGCCAATTGTTGTTGAAGGTGTCGTGCCAAATGAAGCGAGTAAACAGGCCATTTTAATGAAAATGCAGTCTGTTTATGGTGCAGACCAAGTGGTAGATAAAATACAAGTTCGACCAGTAGCAGCTCCAAATGGCTGGAGTGACTCTGTAACAAGAGTGATTACACCAGACCTTAAAAAAGTTTCTCAGGGCAAGTTAAGTGTTAACGGCACGCGATTTGAACTGACTGGAAAAATGCTAAACCCTACAGAAATACAGCCAACTATTCAGATATTTCAAGGTTTAGTACAGCCACCATATCAATTATTTTCACAGCTTTCTGTAAATCAGGCAGAGCAGAAAGTCATTGATGATGCTTTAAAAAATCGAATTATTGAATTTGAATCTGGTAGTGCCGTGCTCACAGATGCTGGCCAAAAAATTCTAGATGAAATGGCGGTTGCTTTAAATAAAGTTGGCGGTAAAAAAGTCAAAATTGTAGGACATACCGATAGTTCTGGAGATGCGACTAAAAACTTAAAACTCAGTCAAGACCGTGCATTAGCAGTTAAAAATTATTTGGTGAGTAAAAACATTCCTGCTGATCATTTATCTGCAGAAGGATTAGGTTCGACTAAACCTGTAGCGGATAATACCTCTCCAGAAGGAAGAAAGAAAAACCGTCGAATTGAGTTCACCGTTTTATAAACATAAGGAGAAGAATATGGCTAGCCCTTATATTACGATTGGTTGCCCAACGACAGGTGGAGGGCAAGTCATTTCTGGTAATAGTGCATTTTTAATAGATGGAATTGCAATTGCGTGCGTAGGTGATAAAGCAACTTGTCCGGCGCATAAAACGGTTTCTACGATTGTTTCTGGAGATCCAAATATGCAGGTCATGGGAAAATCAGCAGCAAGAGTAAATGATTCATTATCTTGTGGTTGTAAATTATTACCGAAACAAAGTTTGGTTAATCAAGGATAGCAGAGGATATATCTTTTCACTTAAACTATTAACTTGAAAAGATATATGTACTAATTAAATGTTCTTAATGATATTAGATTTTTTATATAGAGATAAGAAATCGACCAAATCATATTAATGATTATGATGCTAGGTTATTTGTCGGATAAAGCTAAATTTTGGTAATATACGGGCATTATGATTTTAAGTATTAAATTATTTAAAAATATTGAGAGTAATGATGAGTAGTTTAAAAATTTTAATTACAAAACTTTCTACAGTTGCGCGCACTGCTTTAGAAAAATCAGCTAATGCTTGTGTTCTTCAGCAAAACTACGAAATTGAAATTGAACATTTATTTTTAGAGCTACTTAATCAGCCTTTAGAAAATGATTTAAAAATTTTATTAAAAAAATATAAAATCTCAGCTGACGCTTTGGCAGATGATTTAAAAGAGACAATCTTTCAATTACCAAAAGGGAATACACGGACTCCAATTTTTGCCAAATCAATTGTGCGTTTATTTGAGCAAGCTTGGTTACTGGCTTCAGCGGAACAAAACCCTGTCATTCGTAGTGGTCACTTATTGGTTGCATTATTAACTGCACCAGATTTATATCAAATCGCAACAAGAGCTTCGAGTTTATTTGATCTTTTACCTATAGATTCAATGAAACATAAGTTTCTTGAGATTTGTGAAAAGAGCGTAGAACAACAAGAAGAAACTAAAACCTCTTCACAAGAAGAAGATGAGCTAGAACAAGTCGCTACTCCAACTGTAAAAACTCAAAAAACACCAGCTTTAGATCAATATACGATTAATTTAACTGAAAAAGCGAAGAATGGTGGAATTGATCCTGTTATTGGGCGCGAATTTGAAATTCGTTTAATGCTCGATATTTTAATGCGTAGACGTCAAAACAACCCGATCTTAACTGGCGAACCAGGTGTAGGTAAAACAGCTGTAGTTGAAGGGCTAGCTTTAAAAATTGCTCAAGGTTTAGTGCCTGAAGCTTTAAAAAATGTACATTTGCATGTTTTAGATATGGGCCTTTTACAAGCAGGTGCAAGTGTTAAAGGTGAGTTTGAAAATCGTTTAAAACAAGTGATTCAAGAAGTTCAGGCTTCGGCTCATCCTATTATTTTATTTATTGATGAAGCACACACACTTATTGGTGCAGGTGGCCAAGCAGGGCAAAATGATGCTGCTAACCTTTTAAAACCTGCTCTTGCACGTGGTGAGCTACGAACGATTGCTGCAACAACATGGGCTGAATATAAACAGTATTTTGAAAAAGATGCTGCCTTAAGCCGCCGTTTTCAGGTCGTAAAGGTTGAAGAGCCGACCGAAGAAGTTGCTGTTGATATGCTGCGTGCAATGATTCCAGTGATGCAAAAGCACTTTAATTTACAAATTGACGATGAAGCAATTATCACAGCTGTACATGCTTCTCATCGCTATATCAGTGGTCGTCAACTCCCGGATAAAGCAGTGAGTGTTCTAGACACTGCGGCAGCACGTGTAGCGTTGACCCAAAATGCACAGCCAGTCAAACTTGATCAATTGAAGGCACAAGAACATAACTTAAAGCTTGAGCAACAGATTTTGGAAAATGAACATCGTCAGATTCCAATACATCATGAACGATTAGAGAAACTGAAAAATCATTTAGAGTCTTTGCAAAATGAGATTCAAGAGACTCAGGAACAATGGCAAAAAGAATTAGAGCTAGTTCGTAAAATCCAGGAATTAGAAGCGCAGAGTCATTCTAATGAGTCTGAAGCCTATGATCAGATTAATTTAATGCGCAAAGACCTTGCTGATCTTCAAGGCCAACAGCCATTAGTTTTTGAGCGTGTAAATTCTCAAATTATTAATGAAATTATTTCTGATTGGACCGGTATTCCTGTTGGGAAAATGGTAAATGATGAAATTAAGCAAATCTTAACGCTTGAAGACAAATTGGGCGAGCGTGTAATGGGCCAAGATTATGCACTTACACAATTGGTTCAGGGCATTAAAACATCAAAAGCTAAATTAGAAGATCCAAATAAACCTCAAGGTGTATTCCTTTTAGTTGGACCTAGCGGGGTGGGTAAAACTGAAACTGCAATCACCTTAGCAAATGAGCTGTATGGCGGTGAGCAGCATTTAATCACGATTAATATGTCTGAATATCAAGAAGCACATACGGTATCTTCACTTAAAGGTGCACCTCCAGGATATGTGGGCTATGGTCAAGGCGGTGTGTTAACCGAAGCAGTGCGCCGTAATCCTTATAGTGTTGTACTACTCGACGAAATTGAAAAAGCACATAGTGATGTACAAGAGCTGTTCTACCAAGTATTTGATAAAGGTACTTTAGAAGATGGTGAAGGTCGCGTTATTGATTTTAAAAACACGACAATTTTATTAACTTCAAATGCAGGTTCTAGTGCAATTATGCAGGCCTGTTTAAATCAGCCTGTTGAAGAGTGGCCTACAGCAGAAGAATTAATCGAACATTTAAAACCAAGTTTATATAAACAATTTAAACCAGCCTTTTTAGGGCGTATGAGAGTTGTGCCATATTTCCCGTTGCATGACGATTTATTGGTTCGAATTATTAAACATAAATTGGGCAAAATTACCGCTCGAATTGAAAAACAATATGGAACAGAAGTCCAATATTCAGATGACTTGGTCGAGTTGCTACTCAGCCGTTGTACTGAAGTGGATAGTGGCGCCCGTAATGTCGATAACATCTTAAATTCGACAGTTTTACCTGCTTTGGCAACTGAGATTTTAGTGGCGTTAGCAGATCAAAAATTGCCGAAAGTGATCATGATTGATGCGAAAGATGATGAAATCCAATATTTATTAGATCCAGTTGCAAAGCCTCCTAAAAAACGGACTAGTAAAAAGTTGAAATCAGAAGTTTAAAATTAATAGAGCCAAAATTAGATGAGTATTGATATTTCTGAACTACTTAAACCCATTAATGACAGCTTACTTTGTGGAGAGGATTATTCATTTTCTAATGAATTTCACGAAATAAAGAAAGCGAGAACAGAGGATGATCTACTATTAGATCAGGGGGATTGGGTTGCTGAGCGGAAACAGGCAGATTGGGATTTTGTTGCAAAGAGTGTAAGTACTTTGCTCACAGAAAAAACCAAAGATATCCGTCTATTAACATGGTTAATAGAAGCCTGGACTCATCTAAATGGTTTTGAAGGTATGGTAAAGGGTTTAACGTTAACCCATACCATGCTGAACCAATACTGGCAGGATATTCATCCGATTATTGAAGATGATGATTTGGACCAACGCATTGGTTTATTACAAGGTTTAATTAATCAGTTGCCTGGTTTGTTGAAGAAAGTCTCTTTAACTAGCGCAGTGCCTTATTACAATTTGCTTGATTACGATAATTTTCTATATCACGAGAACATTCGTCGTAAGCAAACTGAAGAGTACGACAGCCAATCAGGCCCATCTGAATTGGAACAATTTGATCAAGCGATCTTTAATACGTCTAAAACCTTTCAATATTCAAATTATCAAGAGTTTACTTCAGTTTTAACTGAGTGGAATGTCTTAAAACAGACGCTTGATCACTTAATGGGATTAGATGCACCAAGTTTTGCTGCAATTGATTCTGCATTTGAAACAATTCACAGCACTTTACGCAAGATTTATAAAGCAGAGGCTTTTGGTACTGGGCTTGCCCAAACCCAAGAACAGGCCGCTGTGATCACGACTCCATCTATGGAAAATCAAGTGCCTGTACAACAAATCGTATCAGAACAGCCTATGTTTCAGCCTCAAGCACAAACTCACTTGGCTAACCGTGAGCAAGCAATGAAAGTGCTACAAGAAATAGCCGATTATTTTCAGGCCAATGAGCCACATAGTCCTGTGAGTTATATGCTTCAAAAGACCATTAAATGGAGTCAAATGCCATTACATGAATGGTTGGCACAAGTCATTAAAGATGAAAATCCATTACAAATGGTTCAGGAAATGTTAGGTGTACAGCCTAAAAATGAATACGAATAAAGATTGGTAAAGACATATGTTTAAAGCTGAAAAAGTCCTGTGGGGCGAAGGTTTATTTTTAAGACCTCAACATTTCCAAATTCAAGATACTTATCATGAACAACGCTTAAATCACACTGTTCGTGCTGTTGTGCCATTTTCATATGGTGTTCAAAAACTTAGTTTTGATGAAGCACAGCTTAGTACACATATACTTGCGCTTGAGTCGGTAGAAATGATTTGGCAAGACGGTGAAATATACCAAGCACCGGCTTATGACTTACTACCTGAACCAATTTTGCTTGATGAGCTTAATTTACGTGGTGAGATGGTCATTTATTTGGCATTACCACTACTCCAAGCCAATAAACAGAATTTAATCGATCAAAACCAGTCACAGAAGGGACGTTACCAATCGCATCTTGTGGAGACTCACGATCTTTTCACAAATGCGACAGAAGCAGATATCAGCTTGTTACGCCGTCGAGCTGTGTTTAAATTATTAGATGCAAACAGCAATCCTGATCATAATTTGGATGGTTTCCTCTATTTGCCAATAGGTAAAATTAAACGTCAGAGTTCAGGCGCTTTTGAAATTGATCGCAAATTTATTCCACCTATTTTGCATGTCGATGCATCTGAGACATTGGTTTCGAATTTAAAAAGAACATTGAATGTTATTAAGGCAAAAATTAAAACCATTCAAACCAACAACCGTGAAAATGAACAGAAATTAATTGAATTCCGTTCAGGTGATATCGTTTCGTTTTGGTTGGTCAATGCTTTAAATACTGCACATGCTGGTCTGAACCATTTCTTACAATATCCGCAAATTCATCCAGAACGATTGTTTTTTGAATTATTGCGTTTAGCAGGCTCATTATTAACTTTTTCGACAGCTTATGAAGTCGATCAGTTACCTGCATATAAACATCACAATTTGCAAGAAAGCTTTACTCAGCTCGACACCATTTTGCGTGATTTATTAGATACCATTATTTCTAGTCGTTATATCAGTATTGCACTTAAAGAAATTCGACCTTCATATTGGGTGGGAAGTCTTGAGACAGATAAGATTACTCGTGACACTAGACTTTATATAGCTGTATCAAGTAGTGCAATGCAGACTCACGAGTTGATTCAGATTGTACCTCTACGATTTAAAATCGGTAGTACGCTGGATGTTGAGCAGCGTGTTGTTGCAGCATTGCCGGCCATTCCATTACACCACTTAATTCAAGTTCCAACGGCTATTCCGGTACGTTCTGGCGTGAGTTATTTCGAAATCGAACCGCATCATGAACTCTATCAGCGCATGTTGGATTCGGAGACGATTTGTATTTACGTCCCAGCTGGCTTCCAAGATATCAGTATTGAGCTGATTGCGGTTATGAACGCTTAAAGATAAAGGAGAGAAAAATGTCACAATCTACAGGTGCTCCTTCTTTATTTGATGACGGGCAAATCGGGACTGGAGGAAACAATAATAGTCAGTCCCAAGCAAAACTTCAGGCGATTAATCTGATCGACTTATTGCACGATGGTTTTTATTTAATCTTTTTGATTCGAAATCAGTATGTACCAGCTGACCCACAGCGGTTTCGTGAAAAAATTTTAGATTTGCTTAATCGGTTTGAGCAACAGGCTAAAAAGTTGCAGTTTTCAGCAGATGATATTCATGATGCTAAATATGCATTTTGTGCGCTGCTTGATGAAACAATCGTGACCCAACAAGACCCAAGCTATTTTAATTTGCAAAATGCTTGGTTGATTAGTCCATTGCAATTGAGCTTATTTGGTTCTCAATTGGCGGGTTATCAGTTCTTTGAAATATTAGAACAGTTGAGAAGCCGTGGAAAAGACCGTTTAGCTGCTCTTGAAGTATTTCATTACTGCCTATTATTGGGTTTTCAGGGTAAATATCGGATTGAGTCTATTGAAAGCCTGAATCATTTGGTTGCGCGAGTAGGTGACGAAATTGATTATTTAAAAGGTAAAAAAGTTGCTTTCTCGCCGTTCTCGGCAATTCCCGATCAGATACGAAATATTATTCATCGCGAATTACCTTTTTTCTGGATTTTGATTTTCTTGTTGATTTTTGCATTGCTTACCTTCGCGGGTCTAAGATTTATGCTCAATAATCAAAATGATAAAGCATTATCTACTTATCAAAATGTGATTTCTGCCCCACAAGAGCAAGCACATATTACAATTTATTTACCTTGATGATGGAACGAAATGGCTCAGGAAAAACCAACTTCTATTCGAGTTTTGCAATCGAATAAAAAAAAGTCGAGATCACCAGTAATCTATATCATCATTGGTATTATTGCCGGGGTGTTTGTAAGCATCTCACTGTTCCTGTTCTTGTCTCAACCGTATTCGTCAGATCCTACAACTGTTGAGAATAAGTCAAATCAAGATCAGGAACATGATCAAGTATTGATGACGAACTCCTCTGCACATGGGCAAGTTGCAGCTGATCAGCAAGAGCAAGCAGATCCAATGAGCCATGATGGTTTTGAGCAACCTAAAGAAAATGAACTGAGTGGTATTTTTAAACCTGCTCCTCATAAAAATGCAGCTCCAACAACTCAGCAACGTGTTTCACCTTTTGATGCCCAGCTCACGGGGGAACGGGTACCACCTAAGCAACAAGTTGTGGCTAAACCCACTCACCCCATACAGCCAGCTCAGCAAAAACCTATCGCTCAACCTAAGGTAGTTCAAGCTAAACCTGCGGAAGCTAAGAAAGCTCCAGCTGAGCCAGAAGCTGAGGCGGAAACACCAAAAGCATCGGTTGATATCAAAGTGACTCGCAGTCCGTTTGCGGTGAATTAGTAAATTCATGATGATTTTTCTAATTTTCTTTTGTTTTGCCTGCCTTGCTATAGGGCTGGCTTTTTTAATGTCTTATGAACTCAGAAGTAAGGGTAGAACATTTGTTCTATCGTTATTACCTCAGGGGCGTCGGCAACTGAATCAGGTCAGGCAATTTGCCCAAACCATGAATCAGGCAGCCGCACCTGAAAAATTACAATCTCATTGGCATTTGCAGCAATGGTGGATTGTAATTGCAGGATTTTTCTTATTTGCCAGTATCTTAGTTTTTGCCTTTACTCGCCCGATTAGCTCAACTCGGATTGAAGCCGAATATTTGAAAAAAACTGACCCGCAAATTTACGCGTTATTAAATGGAGAAATCTTATCACCACCGCCTGAAGTTGATGAAGGTCTGATTGAAGCGGCAATTGTTGAAGCGACGCAATTAGAGCAGCAGTATGCTTCTCAAGACAGTGGTGCGATTAATTCTTCACCTATTGATAAAGCAAGTTTCGATGGCCGTTCAATTTTAGATACCAATATGGTCAATCGTAAGTGGGACAAAATGAATCCTCGTTATAAGCAGCGTTTGCTTATGGTCTTTAAAATTATGAAAGAGCAATATGGTTATGAGCTTGTTTTGCTTGAAGGTTATCGCAGTCCAGGACGCCAGAATATGTTGGCAGGCAACCCGAATACAACCAAGGCAAAAGGGTATCAAAGTTACCATCAATTTGGTTTAGCGGCGGATGTAGCATTTAAACGAAATGGTAAAGTTGTTATTTCTGAACGTGATCCATGGGCTATGCAGGGTTATCGACTGTATGGGCAAGTTGCAGAGTCAGTTGGACTGACATGGGGTGGTCGCTGGAAATCTATACAAGACTATGGTCATACAGAGTATAGAATGCCAGGTCTGAAGAAAACTCAGGAAATGGCGGAAAAATTAATTGCTGAAAGCTTAAATGAAATAAGTTAAAAGCTTAAGAGAGTGATCGAAAACGATCATGCAATACAGTAGTCATCTTATCAGCAAGCTGGGAAATCAACCCAGCTTTTTCCCATGTGTAAATTGAAACTACCATAGGTGAAGCTTCACCTAACGACCTATATTTACGTACACGACGACCTTTAGTGGTACTTACGGGAAGTAAAGATATTCCCAAACCTGTTTCAACACTCACTAAAACACTTTCTAAACTACTGCCTGTAAAAGCAATATACCAACGTCTCCGTTCGCGTTCTAAGGTCTCAAACATTTCATCTCGATAAAGTCCTCCTTGGGGGAAAGTCACTAAACGAATTGGATCGGACATTGGTGTAGTTGTATTTTCACTTTCAAACCACGCCATTTCTTCTGGAAAAGATGCATAACAATCAGCACTAGCGGCTGGTTCTTTTACAATAATAATATCCAGCTCACCATTTCGATAACGCTCTGTTAGGTTACGGCTTAGGCCAGAAGTAACATCTAAACGAATAGACCGATGGGCTTGTGCGAACATGCCGAAAATTTCTGCCATAGCGGTACTCATCATATCTTCTGGTAAGCCAATCCGAATAGGAATACTACCTGCTGGATCTTTTAGAACGGCCTCTGCTTCTTGTTGAAGTGTCAAAATCCTTTGAGCATAACCAATTAAATATTCACCTGAGGCAGTCAATTGTAAAGGTCGTGATGTGCGATCAATAAGTGAATGACCAACAGATTCTTCAAGACGTGCCAACTGCTGACTAATCGTTGATTGTGTCAGGTGCAACTTATCAGCAGCGGCGGTAAAACTGCCACTTTCGAAAATAGTCACGAATGCACGAAGAAGACGAGGATCAAACATAAGAATTATCACCAACTAGGCAAAGAATGGAATGCTTAAGTATTTATAATCTTAATACAATCGATTAAATAATTTAATTTCCAAATACTTTTAAGCACGCTTATTCTAGTTCCAAATTGTTCTGCTCTTAAAGTTTACTTAGATTTTTTCATACCTAAGTTTCTTATATGGATCAAATTGATCGTTGCTACAGCATGCATGTTCAAGCGAATACCGTGAAATTGAAAAGTTACTTCTTTTAGCAGGTGCAAAGTAGTTGAGGATAACGGATGAAAGAAAATCAAATGTTTTTACGCCAAGCCATTGAACTTGCTTATCACAATATTGAAATGGGTGGCAGGCCATTTGGCGCAGTGATTGTAAAAGATGGCCAAGTAATTGCTTCGGGTGTAAATCAAATTTTGACAACCAATGATCCAACGGCTCATGCTGAATTACTTGCAATTCGTGCAGCTAGTCAAGTTTTAGGATCTGCAAACTTAGAAGGCTGCTCTGTGTATGCAAGTGGACATCCATGCCCAATGTGTATGGCTGCAATGCGTTTAGCAGGTATCAAAGCAGTTCACTATGCGTATTCTAATGAAGACGGAACACCCTTTGGTTTATCTACAGCTGAAATATATGCTGATCTTGCAAAACCATTTGCTGAGCAGACTATGAAAATTGAATATGTACCCGTTCGGTTTGAAGACCGTACCGATCTTTATGTACTTTGGCAAAATTATCAAACCAATAAGTCAGGCTCAGAGTAATGAAGCAGTCTGGAGCTTTCTTGGCTAGGCCCATGCTCATCGTAACAGTCGCTTTGGTTGGACTTAATTTAAGACCTTTTATGACGAGTATTGGTCCATTAGTCTCCAGTATTCGGGCAGGAACTGGATTAAGTCTACAAGGAATAGCTTTACTCACTTTATTACCCATGATGCTGATGGGAGTTATTGCCTTTGTTGGTCCAATCGTCCAGAGCGTGGTTGGGGAACGTAGCGTTGTTTTAGGCTCCTTACTGACTATTTGTATTGGATGCGTACTTAGATTTTTATTTCCTACAGCTGAAGGTTTAATTATCAGTGCAGTCGTGATTGGTTTAGGCGTCGCGCTGATACAAGCAGCTTTTCCTGGCATTATCAAAAGAGAGTTCAGCCAACATATTGGACCGATGATGGGCCTTTATTCAGCCATGCTTATGGGCGGTGGTGCACTAGGCGCATGGTTAGCGCCTGTGGTCTCCAATATAACGGGGGTATGGTCTGTTGGACTGGCTTTCTTTGCTATACCAGCTGTATTGGCATTAATCTCAACATTTATTTTTTTACCCTCTATCGTAAGTTCGAATGCACCTCAAGCACCGGTAAAGATGTTGCTTAAGAAACCTAGAACATGGTTATTAATGCTGTGTTTTGGGCTCGTTAATGGTGGTTATTCTTCGGTGGTTGCTTGGTTAGCACCTTCATTTCAAGATCATGGTTGGAGTAGTGAACAAAGTGGAAAATTGCTCGCTTTACTTGCTTTAAGTCAAGCAGCATCGGCATTAATTTTGCCTATTTTAGCTAGACAATATAAAGATCGCCGTCCATGGCTATGGTTTACTCTATTCATGCAATTTGCTGGGTTTTCTGGACTTGCATTTGTGCCTGAACTTGCCTCTATTTTATGGGCAATTTGTTTAGGCGTTGGCTTGGGAGGCTGTTTTGCTCTAACACTTATTGTTGCACTTGACCATTTTAAAGAACCTAGCAATGCAGGAGCTTTATCTGCACTTATGCAAGGTGGTGGTTTTTTACTTGCAGCAATACCACCTTGGTTCGTAGCGGCATTACATGATTTTACAGGTGCTTATAAAGCGGGATGGATTTTTCATTTATGTTGTGTGATGCTCGTGATGGCTTTAGTGGTAAGGCTGACACCTAAAAGTTATCGCAAAATTCGCCTATAAAATATGGTGTGATTAGAGAATATGACCTATCTAAAGAAATACGATTTGCATGCAAAGAGCATCAAAGAATAATGATAGGATGATACTGAAATTTTTAGATTTTAAATGAATACAACAATATTTGATTTTTATGACATCTTCTTTGAAAAAAATTGCCTTACTTAAACAAGGCTTAGGAAAAAATAGTCCATTTGCGACAGGGGTAGATGGAACTTTACAAGCGATTGAACATTTAGGATATGTGCAGATTGATACCATCTCTGTCGTTGAACGTGCTCATCACCATATATTGTGGAGCCGAGTGCCTGAGTACGATTTAAGTCATTTAAACAGTTTGGTTCGTGAACGTCAGATTTTTGAATATTGGTACCATGCGGCGTCTTATCTTCCTATGAAAGATTATCGCTATGCTTTACCTGCCATGATGTCGGTTAAGAATGGGGAAAGCCGATATTTTAATAGAGGTGATCAACACCTGATGAATGAAATATTAGCGCGTGTTCGTGCCGAAGGTAAAATTCGACTACGTGATATCGACAAGAAAAATAAAAAAAGTTTAGGGAATTGGTGGAATACAGGTCCGGGTCGCCGTGCTTTTGAGCAGTTATATATGCAGGGTGATCTGATGATTTGTGAGCGTAACGGCATGGAAAAAGTCTATGATTTGACTGAGCGTTGCTTGCCTGAAAATATTGATTTAAGGATGCCCACGCTTTACGAATATGCGCAGTATTTATTTAATAATACGCTTCGAGCACATGGGGCTTTCACATGGAAGCAATTAGTTCATTTGAAGAAAAATGATTTAAAAGAGGCTATGCGAGTTGTGCTAAAAGAGCAGGTTGATGCTGGTGTTGTATCAGTGGTGAAACTTGCCGACGGTCAAACTTTATATGTGGATGTAGCTGCAATAGAACAAAAAGTGGAGACTGACTTTGGTTTAAAAATACTTTCGCCTTTTGATAATTCTCTCATTCATCGTGACCGCTTAACTTCTTTATTCGAGTTTGATTATCGGATCGAATGTTATGTACCAGCAGCCAAACGCGTATTTGGATATTTCTGTTTACCTATTCTTTATCAAGATGAGTTGGTCGGCCGAATTGATTGTAAAGCACATCGGAGTGTGAAAGAGTTGGAGGTAATTAGCCTGCATCTAGAAAAAACAGTGAAAGATAAAGAGCATTTCTTTTTCGAGTTAGATCAAGAGCTCAAACGTTTCGCAGCATTTAACCAATGTTTAACTGTGAATGACAAGGTAAGTAAGCTTCTTCGCAGTAAGAAGTAAATAAACACTATTTTGGGTTTAAAAATAAAACACCAAAAGAATTAAGGCTTTTGGTGTTTTTACTTGTTAGGTTAAAGACATACGGTATTCAATAACACCTGGTTTTTGTGCAATCCAGTCATAGAGTTTTTGAGCTGTATGATTGGTTTCTTGTGTATGCCAGTATAAACGATTGCAGTTTTGTTCAATGGCTTGCTTCTGAACATATTCGATAAGTTGCTTACCAATGTGTTGCCCACGGGCTTCAGGTGAAACATAAAGGTCTTCTAAATAGCAGTAATTATTCTCTGCCCATGTTGAACGATGAATAACATAATGCACAATTCCTAAAATATGTTCACCTTGTTTGGCAACAGCACAATACATAGGTTCTTTTGCATCGAAAAAACGATCCCAAGTTATTTTTGTAACATGAGGAGGCAAACTAACTTGGTAAAAATTTTGATAGGCAAGCCAATATTTTTCCCATTGTGCATAGTCTTGTGGCTGAACAGGGGCAATTTGAATATCTTGATTTTGCATAAAAAGTACACTCTATTTTTAAAGTAATGGAAAATTGACAGCTAAAGTGTAGTTTTGAAAGTGGTATTTTTATAAGGTACACTTTTGATATTTTTTACAGTACCAGTTTTGTTATGGCCGCTCCAATTTCTGCGCCTTTTCCTCATTTGATTTTGCCAAAGGGCCAGATTAAAGATGGGCTATATTCAGCTCTACGTGATGCTATTTTAGATGGAAGACTCACTGCCGGAACAAAATTACCCTCAAGCCGTGCTTTAGCAGACATGATGTCAATTTCACGAAATTCCGTATTGGCGGCTCTTGAACGTTTGCTTGATGAAGGATATTTATTTACTAAACCGAGTTCAGGAACTTACGTTGCTGAAGTTGTACCAGATCAACTCATACATATCCAAGAAAGTCCCAAAAAAACGACTACAAGTAAACCTCATGCCTTAAATATAAATCCGAATATAGAAGCATTATTGGCTTCATGGCGAGAGCAGTCATGGTCAAGCCAAAAGAAAAAAATGTTCCATGTAGGGGTAGGCTGCGTAGATTTATTCCCTCATCAGCTTTGGGGAAAGCTATTAACTCAAGCTTGGCGACAATCTTATTATCAACTGGGTCAATTTCACGACCCGCGTGGCTATTTACCACTGCGTCAGGCAATTTGCGAATATGTTCGTTCAACTCGTGGGCTGAATTGTAATGAACAGCAAATCATTATTGTAAACGGGACCCAGCAGGCCATTCATTTGACTGCCTATGCGTTACTTCAAACAAATGATGAGGTGTGCCTAGATGAGCCGGGTTATGATGCAGCTTTTAATATTTTTCGAAGTTTTGGAGCTCAGGTCAACTTAATCGAGAGTGATGAAGAGGGCATGCAAGTCGCAGACATTACCAACCATTATTTAAAAAGCAAACTTGTTTATACCGCACCTTCGCATCAGTTTCCTTTGGGAGGAACTTTGAGTTTGGCTCGCCGTTTTGCTTTATTAGATTGGGCGAACAAAGCAGAAAAATGGATTTTTGAAGACGATTATAATAGTGAATTTCGCTATGGTACTCACCCCATCCAAGCGCTACAAGGCTTAGATCAACAGCAACGTGTTATTTACTCTGGTACTTTTACCAAGATGATGTTTCCTGAATTCCGTTTAGGGTTCATGGTAGTACCTGAAGCATTAATCGAAACCTTTAGTGCTGCTAAATACTATACAGACGTGCGAAGTTCATACTTAGAACAGGTTGCTTTAGCTCTATTTATACAACAAGGTCACTATGCTAGGCATGTGCGTAAAGTTCGAAAAGCATGCTATGAGCGTCAGCAGGTATTAATTAAAGCGATTAATGAGCACCTTTCAGACATACTTGATGTTCAGCCCACAGACTCAGGCATTCATCTTATATGCTGGTTAAAAGATGCATGGACTGAGCAAGAGTTTATTGCTCATTGTTCGGCTTTGGATTTAGCGATTCAGCCTCTGTCTCGATATTGTGAAATTGCGCCGAAAAAAGCTGCTGTTTTGTTAGGCTATGCTGCCCATCAATCTGAGGAAATTATAGAAAATATTAAGAAACTCGCTTTTAGCCTCAAAAAGTAAATAGTTAAATTTTTCAGTCTTATATATGCAATATAGGCTAATTTTATTTTTAATGTATCGTGTAAAATATTTAGTGAAATTTAATAGTTTTATGAAAATTAATTAAAGTTAAAAAATATTTTAAATTTAAAAATTTATTAATATTATTTTAAGCTAGCTTAATTATTCTAAAAACATCAAAGCTCATCTAAGTACACCTTTTAGCCACATTCTCCAGATGTGGCTCTTTTTATTTAAGGTTAAAAAATTTAGAAAACGAAATAAATATAATTAAATATTTATTTTTAAATCGCTATAGAGATTTTTTTAATCTTCTTCCATAGCATTACTATAAAATTTAACACCAAGTTTAATACGATCTCGGCCATTACTCATGCGCCAGCGATTTGTATCACGTAAAGAATATACACAACCACAATATTCTTGCTGATAAAATTCTTCACGTTTACTAATTTCGATCATACGGCTAGAGCCACCATTTTTACGCCAGTTATAGTCCCAGTACTGGATTTCAGGATAGTGTGCAGCGGCACGAATCCCGCAATCGTTGATTTGAGCCATATTTTTCCATCGTGAAATTCCTAAAGAACTACTGATTAAACTAAACCCATGTTCATAAGCATATAAAGCAGTACGTTCAAAACGCATATCAAAACACATGGTACAGCGAATACCACGTTCAGGTTCATTTTCCATACCTTTCGCACGGGCAAACCAATTGTCTGTATCGTAATCTGCATCAATAAATGGAATATTATGTTTTTCAGCAAAGCGGATATTTTCCTCTTTGCGAATGAGGTATTCTTTCACTGGATGGATATTGGGATTATAAAAGAATATAGAAAAGTTTATATTGGACTCAATTAATGCTTCCATTACTTCTCCAGAGCAGGGAGCGCAACATGAATGGAGTAATAATTTATTATGTCCTAATGGCAGTTCAAGTTTTTGTCTTTGAGTAGTCATCATTGAAAATTAAGATATATTTTTATATATTTTAAGTTGTTTAAATCAATATTGGAATGAATTTTTTTCAATTTAAGATGAAAATATTTAATTATTAATTTTATTATATTAACTCAGGCATAAATTAATCTATATTTTTATTCTGTGAAATAATAAACACATTATATTTATGCAATATTATAAAAGTTAATTTGATGTGTCTAAAAGCTCAATTAGATGGAAAAGGGTGATGGTTTTATAGTTTTGTAACTATTTGTCTTTTATATATTTATTTTTTATATTTTGATCTAGGATTAGTGTGATAGATGTCACAAATAAGTATTATTTTTTAAATTTAAATATTTTTTTAGATTTATATTTTTATTAAATTTATACTAAAACAGTTATTCTACTTTTTTAATTTGAGTATGTGATATTTTAAGATATGGACGATTGGCAATGTAAGTATTGTAATGGTTACATTATGGTTAATCATTCAAAGATAGAGGTAGGGGAAAAAGTTTACTTTTTGGTGTATAAATTCGACGCAAAAAATGAAAGAAAAAAACTATATAAAAAAGGAACAGTGATCGCGCGCTGCGATAATATTTTACATATCGAATCAAGAAAGAAGACATATAAAATAGAAGAGGCTAAAGTCTATCCACTCGGTGCGCCCATGCCGTTTGTTTACAATATGTTTTGGATTTGTGGCTGTGAAACTAGACCCTAGTATTTTGTTTATGAAATCTGAAATGCAGTATTAATTTAAGTAATTTGATTATTTTTTATACATTTTGTCGGATCATATTTTTAATTCTTCTCATTGTTTAAAATTTCTATAAATAGTCTGAGCTGTTGAATTGTTAAATTTAGCTCTTCATTTGACAAAGTTTCAGCATCCTTTTATAAAACCTCAACTAAAGTTATGGTTAATAGAAATGACTGAAACGAATCAAAGCCGTTTGTTGACTGTAGGTGAGGTTGCAAAACGTAGTGGTGTTGCAGTTTCAACGCTTCATTTTTATGAATCTAAAGGTTTGATTAAAAGTATAAGAACCAATGGTAACCAACGTCGTTTTACTTTAGTTGTGCTGCGTTATATTGCGATCATTAAAATTGCACAAAAGGTTGGTATTCCATTAGAGGAAATTAAACAAGCTTTAAGCAAGTATCCAATGGGATCTAAATTAACTGCACAGCAATGGAAAGAGTTATCTCTCGACTGGCGGAAAAATTTGGATGATCGTATTCAAAAGCTTACGCGGCTGCGAGATGAGATGGATTGGTGTATTGGCTGTGGATGCTTGTCATTAGAACAATGTCCTTTAAGAAACCCAGATGATGTATTGGGGCAAGAAGGCGTTGGAGCACGTATTTTAGAAAGATCGTAGCTCATACATCTGTTGCTTGATCTTGTTCATCATAATTTACCGCTTGGAATAATTCATTATTTTGTAAGTTACTCTCTATGAAGGTTTTTTATTGTAAACAACGCATATAAAACATGAGTTTTTTTGATATCTTTAGCTTTTTTAGTAAGAAGTAAAATTTATGAAAAAAACTATCTTTCTTGGATTAGCGCTTGTTTCGTTAACGGCTTGCTCAGCAGTACAACATAAAGACTCAACTCCACCAAAAATTGGTTCACCAAATCCAGCAAGTAAATATTGTGTTGAGCAAGGTGGAAAATTAGAAATTAGAAATGAAGCAAATGGTCAGGTTGGGTATTGTCATTTGCCAAATGGTCAAGTGGTCGAAGAGTGGAAATTATTCCGCGATAACCAAGCTAACTGTGTAGCTGAAGAAGCTCAAAAATTAGTTGGTCAGTCTGGCTTAACTGATGACCAAATCAAACAAAAAACCAATTCAGAAATTGTACGTAGAGTCGCTCCAGGTCAGCCAATGACAATGGATTATCGTACAAACCGTGTCACTGTTACCATTGATCCAGCAACTAAAAAAATTACCAACGCGAACTGTGGTTAATTTTTTAATTAAAAATTGATTTAAGACCGAACAAGAAAGCCTGTCAAAAGATGGGCTTTTATTATTTTATTTCACTTACTCAAAAAAAAGCCCCTAGCGGACTAGAGGCAGAAAAACTTCAGATGCAAGAACAGGTGAATTATGCATCTGAGTTAAGTAGGTTGTATCAAACCATGTAAAGCACTTTACCAGTAAAAATGAGTAAAAATAGGGGCGTGCGACTAATGGCTAATATATGCTGTTTGTTATTTATACAAATTGATGCATTAAATTAATTTAAGAATCATTTTAAACATCTACTAAAAAATAGAAGTCTTAAAATTTATGACTATGGACTCATTCATTTCGGGCCAATGTTCAACCGTTGTCTTTTTGTGCGACTACCCAAGAGTTATTCGTGATTTGTGCTTGGCTTAATGATAATTTTAGAGCTATCCGAAAGGACACAATAATGACGAACATACGAATAATAATGAATCTAAGGTAGGACCCAGTGTTTATTAGTGTATTTGATCTTTTTAAAATTGGCATTGGTCCATCTAGCTCCCATACAGTTGGACCCATGCGAGCGGCATACAGTTTTGTGGATGATTTATTGAAGCAAAACGATTTACAAGCAACGGTTAAAGTTCAGGTGAATTTATATGGTTCGCTGTCGGCAACTGGTGTCGGTCATGCGACAGACAAGGCGGTTCTGTTAGGTTTAATGGGCTTTGACCCTGAACATATTGATACTCAACTAAGCACAAGCTTGATTGAAGATGTTCTTGAAAATAAAGCAATTCTGCTTAATCAGCAAAAGACGATTTCTTTTGACTATAAGCATGATGTACTTTTTTTAGATGAATCTTTGCCTTATCACCCCAATGCAATGGAACTGATTGCCTATAATGAAGCCGAAGAAACTTTGTACGCAGAAACTTATTATTCGGTTGGTGGTGGTTTTATTGTTAGTCAAAGGCAATTAACACAAACCCAGACTGAAACCAACGACGTTAAGGTTCCATATCCATTTCACAGTGCGGCTGAACTTTTAAGCTTATGTAAAACTCATCATTTATCAGTGAGTGAGTTAATGCTTGAAAATGAAAAAAGCTGGCGTAGTGAAGCTGAAATTCGTAGCAAGATTATGGAAATCTGGAAAGTGATGCAGCAGTGCATTCACAACGGATTAATTAATGAAGGCATATTACCGGGCGGATTAAACGTAAAACGTCGGGCTAAAAAAATTCACGATAAGTTATTAAATAAGAAAAACTCAAACCTGATTGTGACGACTTTCCATGCGATGGAATGGGTCAATTTATTTGCCTTAGCGGTAAATGAAGAAAATGCTGCTGGCGGTCGAGTGGTGACGGCACCTACAAATGGTGCAGCAGGGATTATTCCGGCAGTTTTATATTACTACGTGACTTTTTCTAAAGACTTTTCTGAAGATAAAGTGGTTCGCTTTTTTCTAAGTGCGGCAGCCGTCGGTATTTTATGTAAACTCAATGCTTCTATTTCTGGTGCAGAAGTAGGGTGTCAGGGTGAAGTCGGCTCGGCGTGTGCGATGGCTTCGGCAGGTTTAGCCGAAATTTTAGGAGCATCTCCTGAGCAAGTGGAGCATGCAGCTGAAATTGGGCTTGAACATAACTTGGGTTTAACGTGTGACCCGATTGGTGGTTTGGTTCAGGTACCTTGTATTGAACGAAATGCGATTGCGGCTGTAAAAGCGATTAATGCAGCACAAATGGCACTTCATGATGAAGGTGAGCATTTTGTGACTTTAGATAAAGTTATTCAGACCATGAAGGAAACAGGCAAAGATATGTCTGAGAAATATAAAGAAACTTCAAAAGGTGGCCTCGCTGTTAACGCGATTGAGTGTTAAAAAAATGAGATGGGGACGAGGAGACCCCATCTCATTTTAAACATTAAGCCTCGCGAGCAACTAAGGTTAAAATGTCGTAGGTTGCGACAAGTTCACCACGTTGGTTTTTGACTTTGATATCCCATACCACAACGCCATGCGCAGGTTGAGATGGGTCTTTTTGTGGTTTAGGTGTTTTTTGTTTACAGGTGAGTTCAACTTGGATTGAGTCACCAATTTTAACCGGTTCAACAAAACGTAAGTTGTCCATACCATAATTGGCAATCACAGGGCCTTGTGCTGCATCTACAAATAGACCTGCTGCAGCAGACACAATGAAGTAACCGTGTGCCACACGCTCTCCAAAGAAAGACTCGGCCGCTGCGATTTTGTCAGTATGTGCATAGAAGTAGTCACCGCTTAAACACGCGAAATTGACAATATCTGCTTCGGTGACTGTACGACGCGCCGTTAATAAACGTTCACCAATCACTAACTCGTCAAAAGACTTTTTAAATGGATGTACACGGTCCTCATTAACTTTCGAGCCAGCAGTCCATGAGTGAGTAATTTGCGTCAGGCTATTTGGAGAGCCTTGAATTGCAGTGCGCTGCATATAATGTTTAACCGCGCGAATACCACCTAACTCTTCACCGCCACCGGCACGGCCAGGGCCGCCGTGTACTAAATGTGGAAGTGGTGAACCATGACCTGTACTTTCTTTTGCTGACTCTGCATCAAGTACATGCACACGGCCATGCCAAGGCGCAATTTTTTGAATAATCTGCTCAATATTCTCATCGTTATTTTTAACGACTGAAGCCACTAAGCTACCTTCACCACGTGAAACAAGATCAGCTAGTTCTTCAATGTTGCTGTATGGCATGAGTGTACATACCGGACCGAACGCTTCTGTGGTGTGAACATTCGTCGCTTGTAAAGGCTGTTCGCACAGCAATAAAGTTGGAGCGAAAAAAGCACCTTTTTCAGGATGGTCGGCATTAAATGTAAAGCTATCATTGCCACCAAAAACAATTTTTGCGTCTTTACTGAGTTCGGCAACTTTTTCTGCAACGTCATGTTTTTGTTTAATGCTCGCTAAAGCACCCATGTTGGTTTCTTCTTTTTGAGGATCACCCACCACAACTTTAGCAAGTTTAGCAGTTAGCTTTTCTTGTACTGTCGCTAATAAATTTTCAGGAACAAATGCACGACGAATTGCAGTACATTTTTGGCCTGCTTTGGTGGTCATTTCACGGAAGACTTCACGCACAAATAAATCGACAGTTTCTTCATTTGCCTCAGGGCTTAAAATTGCACTGTTTACCGAGTCAGCTTCCATGCTAAATGGAATCGAATATTTATTGAGGTGAGGGTGATTACGTAGTTTTTGGCCTGTGTAAGCAGAACCTGTAAATGTCACACAGTCTTGTGGGCCTAGGTGCTCTAACAGGTCATAGGTCTGACCGCAAATGAGTTGTAGAGAGCCTTTTGGTAATACATGAGCTTCTTCAATGGCTTGTACAACCGCTTGAGTTAGTTGAGAGCCATCGGTTGCAGGTTTCACAATACATGGCACGCCTGCAAGAAGAGTTGGTGCAATCTTTTCAAGCATTCCCCAAATTGGGAAGTTAAAAGCATTAATGTGAACGGCAACACCTGCTTTAGGACTTAAAATGTGTTTAGCACCAAAAGTTCCATTTTTAGAGAGTTGAATCCAGCTATCTTCAGTAATAATTTTTTCGTCATTGAGTTCACGGCGAACCAGACTTGAATAAGCAAATAATGTCTGGATCCCACCTTCAATATCAATCCACGCATCTTTACGAGTTGCACCTGTTGCATAAGCAAGTTTGTAGAAGTCTTCCTTACGCTCAAGTAAATGTTGGGCAATTTGTTTTAAGGCATTGGCACGTTGGTGGAATGTCCAGTTAGCCAGTTCTGAACCATTTTGTTTGGCATATTGAACAACACGTTTCATATCAATGCCATGACTACTTACGGCATAAATCGATTCACCTGTAATGGCATGATAAACAGGGCGTAGCTCTTCGTCAGACGAATGCCATGTTCCATAGACATAAGAAGCAAGATGAGACAGTTGATGTTCAGGCTGCTGAAAATCTGTGTCAGTTGAGGTTCCTTCTAGGTGTGCTTGTTCAAGCATGACCAAACTCCTTTTTTATGTGATACATCAATTATAAAAATTGCAAAAATATGATTCATAATTTCAGATTAATTTGTCTAAAAGTCAACTTTATTTTGATTTATAAAAGTAAAAAGGTTTTTTGCAATTGATTTAAGTTTAATAATTTCAATAATTTGATGTGTTTTGTTATTGGTAATTTAATTTGATACTAAAAAAGTGATTGACTTTGTTTTTAGTGTATCGAAAAATAGATTTAAGGGTGATGCCTACAGGGAATGAAAGAATGGAAAACAATTACCAGAAATTTGAACAAAATATTGCCAATGAAATTACGATCGAGGCTAAGGATCAAATGCCCGATGCCTACCGCAAAACATTAATTCGTCAAATTGGGCAACATGGGCATTCTGAAATTGTAGGTATGTTGCCTGAAGGAAACTGGATTACTCGTGCGCCGACTTTAAAACGTAAAGCGGTTTTGCTCGCGAAGGTACAAGATGAAGCGGGTCATGGTTTGTATTTGTACAGCGCGGCAGAAACTTTAGGTGCTGACCGTGATGACATGATGGAAAAATTAATTGATGGAAAAATGAAATACTCATCCATCTTTAACTATCCAACTTTGACTTGGGCAGATGTCGCTGCAATTGGTTGGCTTGTCGATGGGGCAGCCATTGTGAACCAAGTTGCGCTTTGCCGTACCTCTTACGGACCCTATGCACGTGCGATGGTACGTATTTGTAAAGAAGAAAGTTTCCACCAGCGCCAAGGTTTTGAAGCCATGATGGCTTTGGCAGGCGGTACACCAGAACAAAAACAGATGGCGCAAGATGCGGTAAATCGTTATTGGTGGCCAGCACTCATGATGTTTGGTCCAAGTGATGAACACTCTCCAAACAGCGCACAAAGCATGGCGTGGAAAATCAAACGTTTTAGTAACGATGAGTTACGTCAAAAGTTTGTCGATAACACCGTACCACAAGTGTTGCAACTTGGCTTGGAAGTACCAGACCCAGATTTAAAGTTCAATGAAGAAACTGGTCACTACGAGTTTGGCGAGATTGACTGGCACGAATTTAATGAAGTGATTGCCGGACGTGGACCATGTAATCACGAGCGTATCGAAGCACGCCGTAAAGCATGGGAAAACGGCAAATGGGTTCGTGATGCAGCAGTGGTCTATGCGAAAAAACAGCAGCTTGAAGCGAACAAAGTGGCTTAACAAGATTTATGGAAAAATTTGAGGAAATCAAAATGGAAGATAAAAACAACTGGTCGCTCTACGAAGTATTTGTACGTAGTAAACAAGGCTTAAGCCACCGTCATGTAGGCACCTTAAGAGCACCTGATGATGAAATCGCACTGCAACATGCTCGTGATGTTTACACGCGTCGTAATGAAGGAATTAGCATTTGGGTGGTTCGTTCAGAACTGATTAAGTCATCACAGCCAGATGACAAAGCTGAATTTTTCGATCCTTCTTTAGACAAGGTTTATCGTCATCCGACTTTTTACCATATCCCAGATGGCATTGAGCACATGTAAGGGAGATGACACATGAATCATTCAGTTTTATCTAAATTCTTATTACATATTGGCGACAGTCAATTGGTTTTATCTCAGCGTTTAGCTGAGTGGTGCGGGCATGCACCTGAGCTTGAAGTTGATATTGCTTTAGCAAATATCGGTTTGGACTTGTTAGGTCAGGCAAGAAACTTTCTGACGTTGGCTGGTCAATACGATGAAGCTCAACGTGATGAAGATCAGCTTGCGTATTTCCGTACTGAGCGTGAGTTTTTAAACCTATTGTTGTGTGAACAACCGAATGGCGATTTTGCACAAACGATTGTACGCCAGTGGTTGATGGACCATTACCATCTTCATTTATTTACGGCTTTAACACAGAGCTCACTTCCTGAATTAAGTGCGCTTGCTGTGAAATCTTTAAAAGAAGTGAAGTATCACATCCGCTTTTCGACGAGCTGGATGGAACGTTTAAGTTTAAGCACAGATGAAGCGCATCAACGTGTGCAAGACGGTTTAAATAATTTATGGCGCTTTACTGCTGAGTTATTTGAACTGAGTGCAGACGAGCAAGCACTAGTTGCAGAAGGTGTGATTCCAGATTTTTCAAATGAAAAAGAACAATGGAACCAAACCATTGCAGATGAGCTTAAGCGCTTTGAATTAAATATTGCTGTGAACGGTGCTTATCGCCGTGGTGCGAAACAAGGATTGCATACCGAGCATTTAGGTTATTTGTTGGCTGAAATGCAAAGTATTCAAAGAACTTATCCGGGCATGACCTGGTAAGACAAGGAGGTGAGCCATGCAAATGATTCGTCATTGCATCGACCAATGTTGGGATGTTCTACAAACGGTAAGTGACCCTGAAATTCCGGTTTTATCTGTTGTGGATTTGGGCATGATTCGCGGTGTAGAGATTAACGATCAACAAGAAATTATTGTTCGTTTAACTCCGACATATAGCGGTTGCCCAGCAACAGATATGCTCAAAGCACAGATTGTTGAGGCATTTACCGCAGAAGCTTTGACACCAGTCAAAGTCATGGTCGATTTGTCAGAAGCATGGACCACGGACTGGATGTCTGAAGCGGGTAAAAAGAAACTTCAAGTTTATGGCATTGCACCACCAGAAGGGTTGGCGCATCAGTGTGGAACTCACGTTCACTTAAAAGATGGTGTCGAGTGTCCACGTTGTAAAAGCCGACATACCCGACTGTTAACAGAGTTTAGTTCTACCGCCTGTAAAGCACTTTATAAATGTCAGGACTGTCTTGAGCCTTTTGATTACTTCAAATGTATTTAAGTCTTTAGATAAGGAAATCAGCCATGAGCCAATTTGTACCATTAAAAGTAAAAAGTATTACGCCTCAAACCGATCAGGCAATTTGTATTGCATTTGACGTTGTACCTGAACAACAAGAACAATTTCAATTTCAACCGGGGCAACACTTAACCATTCGCCATTTAACAGAAGCTGGTGAAATCCGCCGTTGTTATTCAATTTGTAGCTATGCGGGCAAAGAAGACATCAGTATTGCGGTTAAAAAAATTGATCAGGGTCAATTTTCAAACTGGGCAAATGACCATTTGAAAGTGGGTGATGTGCTTGAAGTGATGCCACCACAAGGCGTGTTTTTTCAAAAAGCAGCCAAGATGGGCGGACAAAACTATTTAGGCGTTGCTGCGGGCAGTGGTATCACGCCAATTCTATCAATTATTAAGCAAGTTTTGTTTGAACAACCTGAAGCTAAATTTACCTTGCTCTATGGCAATCGCTCATGGAAACAAACCATGTTTGCCGAGCAAATTATGGATTTGAAAGATCAGTTTAAAGAACGCTTTCAACTCATCAATATTTTTTCTCGTGAGTTCAACGATAGCGAGCTAATGAATGGTCGTATTGATGAAGAAAAGCTAAAACAACTTTTTGATTTTGATGTGCTTGAAACGAGTTTTGACCATGTATTTGCCTGTGGTCCAGACGAAATGATGAATGCTGTAGAAAGCACCTTGCCGAACTTTGGTATTGCCAAAGAGCGCATTCACACCGAACGTTTCCATACAGGCCAAGCGCGTAAACGTAGCGCTGAAGCGGATGCGAACCGTAAAGAAGAAAAAGTAAACATTATTTTAGATGGCCGTGAACTGATTGTTTCTGTGGCTCAGGACGATGAAAGTATTCTTGATGCGGCTTTACGTGCAGGTGCTGACTTACCGTATGCCTGTAAAGGTGGGGTGTGTGCGACCTGTCGCTGTAAAGTGCTTTCTGGGGAAGTCGACATGTTCCTTAACTATAGTCTTGAAGAAGATGAAGTTGAAAAGGGCTATGTGCTGAGCTGTCAGACCTTACCAAAAGGCCCAAATGTTCGCTTGAGTTTTGATGAATAGAGGCTGTCATGCAAGAGTTGATCAAAGCCAGCACAGCAACTGACGGTGTTTTGTTATTAACCTTAAACCGTCCAGAAAAAAGAAATGCTTTAAACAATGCAACATTGCAGTGTTTGTGCGAGTTGCTCGAAGAAGCTGAACATAATGCTCAAGTCAAAGCGGTGGTTTTAACGGGTAACTCACAATGTTTTGCGGCTGGAGCAGATCTTAGCGAGTTGGCTGCAATGGATGCCGTGTCTTTGCAACTCGATATTCGCCCGAAGCTTTGGCAAAAAATTGATGCATTTAGTAAGCCACTGATTAGTGCAGTGAATGGTTATGCCTTAGGCGCTGGGTTTGAGTTGGTTTTACATTCAGATATGGTGATTTGCGGTGAAAATGCCCGTTTTGCTTTGCCTGAAATTACTTTGGGTATGTTGCCGGGTGCAGGTGGAACACAGCGTTTAGCGCGCTTGGTTGGACAACAGCTTACCATGCGCTGGGCCATGACAGGTGAAATGATTTCGGCAAAGCAGGCAGAGCAACATGGCATTTGCAGTCAAGTGGTTCCGACAGAATTAACCGTTGAATATGCGGTTCAACTTGCAGCCAAAATTGCCAAACAAGCGCCTTTAGCGATTCGTGTGATTAAACAATCAATTAAAAGTATTCATGAAACGACTTTAAGTCAGGGACTCAAGTTTGAACGTCAAAACTTTGTCTGGCTGGCGGCTACAAAAGATCGAAACGAAGGGATTAATGCTTTCTTTGAGAAAAGAAAGCCAGTGTTTAGAGGTGAGTGATGGACTATCAAAATATTATTGCTGAAGAAAAAAATGGTGTTGGCTACCTGACATTTAACCGCCCAAAAGCACTGAATAGCTTTAACGTTGATATGCACCGTGAAGTGGCTGAGGTTTTAAACCTGTGGACCAAAAATCCGGATGTTCGCTGTGTGGTGATTAGTGGCGAAGGTCGCGGCTTTTGTGCAGGGCAAGATTTAGGTGATCGTGTAGTAGACCCAAACGCTGAAGCTCCAGATTTAGGATATTCCATTGAAACTTACTATAACCCGCTCATTAAAATGATTGTAAATATGCCAAAGCCTGTGATTTGCGCGGTAAATGGCGTGGCAGCAGGTGCAGGGGCAAATATTGCACTAGCGTGTGATTTGGTGATTGCAGCTAAATCGGCAAACTTCGTACAAGCCTTTTGCCGTTTAGGTTTGGTTCCAGACTCTGCGGGTACATGGTTTTTACCACGTGCTGTAGGTCATGCACGTGCGATGGGATTGGCTTTGTTAGGTGACAAGCTCCCAGCAGAAACCGCAAAAGAATGGGGCATGATTTGGGATGTAGTTGAGGACGCTGAGCTTAAAACAAAAGTCACTGAACTCGCTGAACGTTTAGCGAAACAACCTACATTTGGTCTATCTCTCATTAAAAAAGCCATTCATCAATCAAGCAATAACACCTTTGATGAGCAAATGCTTTTAGAGCGAGATTTACAACGTATTGCGGGTCGCTCCGAAGATTATCGTGAAGGGGTACAAGCCTTTATGAATAAACGTGAACCAAATTTTAAAGGGCGCTAAGCATGACAGATTTAGACTTATCTCGTGCCCGAATTGCCGTTATTGGTTCTGGCACTATGGGCATCGGCATTGCCCAGTTAGCCATCGTTAATGGGCACTCGACCATTTTATATGATCTGGATGCTCAAAAAGCGCAACAAGCCGCTCACGGCTTGGGGCAGACGTTTAAAAAGCTAGTTGAAAAGAGCAAGCTCACAGAGCAGCAAGCTGATGAGGCTTTAGCGCGTTTAACGGTAGTGAATCAAATTGAAGCGCTGCGTGATGCCGACTTGGTCATTGAAGCGGTCGTTGAGAAAAAAGAAGTTAAACAGTCTTTATTTAAGCAACTCGCTGAAATTTGTAGTGCGCAAACCATTTTTGCAAGTAACACATCTTCAATTTCAGTGACTGCAATTTCGGCAGGCATTACTCACCCTGAGCGTGTAGTGGGTTTACACTTTTTTAACCCTGCGCCAGTCATGAAATTGGTTGAAATTGTACAAGGCTTAAAAACACCAAACAGCTTATGTTTGGCTTTAAAAAACTTGATGCTCAGCTGGAAAAAAATTCCGGTACTCACCAAGTCGACTCCCGGGTTTATTGTTAACCGAATTGCACGTCCATTTTATGCAGAAGGCTTTAGAGCACTGCAAGAACAAGTTACCAGCTACGACCAGCTAGACTATGCCTTAAAGCAATGTGGCGGTTTTGCGATGGGGCCATGTGAACTCACCGACCTAATTGGACAAGATGTTAACTTTTCGGTGACGCAAAGCGTTTATCAAGAGTTTTTTTACGAACCACGTTACCGCCCAAGCCTCATTCAAAAAGAATTGGTCGATGCGGGTGCTTGGGGCCGTAAGTCAAAACAAGGCTTTTATCGCTATAACGAAAAAAATCAGTACGAGACATTTCAGCCTCAAGCTGTGGTTGCCAAGCCAATCGATGCTCATATTCAGCTAAAAGGGACTTGGTCGCAAATACCTGCTTTTTTAACGCGTTTAGGTTTAAAAAGCGGATCTAGGAGCGACGACAATATCCTTCAAATTGATGATATCGACTTACGTTTAAGCCAAGGTGAGTCTGCCAATATTCATTACTTAAGCCGTAAAGTGGTTTTAATGGATTGGCATCATGATTTTGAGCAGGCGGAGGCTTTAGTACTGAGTCATAACGAACTTTGTGAAGCAAGTGATCTGGCTAAAGTTGAAGCTTATTTTGCACAGTTTGGTATCAGCGTGATGTGGATTAAAGACCATCCGGCACTGTTAACCTTACGCACCATCGCTTTACTCATTAATGAAGCCTGCGAAGCAAGTTTACATGGTGTTGCGAGTCTGGAAGATATTGATAATGCCATGAAATATGGAGTGAATTATCCTAAAGGTCCTTACCAGTGGTTGACACAAATGGGCGGTGCGTATGTGCTCCAAACCTTAAATAACTTATATGCACTGTATGGAGAGGAAAAATATCGCGCGAGTATCTACCTCAAGCAATATGTAGCAAAAACTCAAAATATTGCTACTCAATATTCACGCGATATGACCGAATTTGCATAATCAGGAGTCAACATGGAAGACGTTTTAATTTGCGATTTTATTCGTACCCCAATTGGACGATATGCAGGTGCCCTAAGTGCTGTACGTGCAGATGATTTAGCTGCATTGCCCATCAAATATTTAAAAGATAAACACCCGAACTTACCGTGGAATACGGTAGACGAAGTGTTTTTGGGATGTGCCAATCAAGCAGGTGAAGACAACCGTAACGTTGCACGTATGGCAACACTGTTAGCAGGCTTACCTGATACAGTTCCTGCCATGACCGTCAATCGTTTGTGTGCATCGGGTTTAGATGCGGTGGGACTTGCAGCACGCTCAATTAAAGCAGGTGAAGCACAGTTCGTGTTGGCAGGTGGCGTAGAGTCAATGAGCCGTGCGCCATTTGTACAAGCTAAACCGACTGAAGCGTTTAGCCGAACCCCTGAAATTTATGACACCACCATTGGCTGGCGCTTTGTAAATAAGCAACTTAAAGCGCAATACGGCACCGACAGCATGCCTGAAACTGCCGAAAATGTAGCTGAAAAATATCAGATTAGTCGTGAAGACCAAGATGCGTTTGCATTGCGTAGTCAACAAAAAACGGCTGCGGCACAACAAAACGGTTTCTTTAACGATGAGATTTTGCCTGTCGAGATTGTAGACCGTAAGAAAAACGTAGTTGTGGTGAACCGTGATGAACATCCGCGTGAAACAACACTTGAAGCACTCACTAAACTAAAAGCACCATTTAAAAAAGAAGGCGGTTCGGTGACTGCCGGAAATGCCTCTGGTGTAAATGACGGTGCTGCGTGTGTGTTAATTACCAACCGTGAATTTGCAGATACACATGGTTTAAAACCTTTAGCACGCGTGATTGGCATTGCAAGTGCAGGGGTTGAACCCAAATATATGGGTATAGGTCCTGTTCCGGCTGTACAGAAAATTTTAAAGCAAACAGGTTTAACGCTAGATCAGATGGATGTGATTGAGCTGAATGAAGCATTCGCAGCCCAATCTTTGGCTTGTATGCGTGAACTTGGTTTAAAAGATGACGATGAACGCGTTAACCCAAATGGTGGTGCGATTGCGTTAGGACATCCGCTCGGTATGAGTGGTACACGTTTAGTCATTACCGCAACACGTGAGCTAAAAAAACGCGGTGGACGCTATGCACTTTGCACGATGTGTGTAGGTGTTGGACAAGGTGTCGCACTGATTTTGGAAAACTTAAATTAATCCAGACGGTTTTTAAAATTACATAATGAGGAGAGAGGCGATGGACAGCCTTACAATGGATAATGTTGAGCAATTAACACTTGCAGAGCTTAGAGAGCTGCAAACTAAACGGTTAAAGCAAACCCTGACTTTTGTATATGAAAATAGTCCGGTCTATAAGAAAAAGTTCGACGATGCAGGTGTGCATCCTGATGACTTCGTGACTTTAGACGATCTGGCAAAGTTTCCATTTACCACTAAACAGGATTTAAGAGACAACTATCCGTTTGGGATGTTTGCCGTACCGCAAGAACAGATTGTGCGTTTACATGCATCATCGGGTACAACGGGTAAACCGACAGTAGTGGGTTATACCCAAAAAGATATTAATACTTGGTCAGACATTGTTGCGCGTTGCTTACGCATGGCAGGATTAACCGCGAAAGATATGGTTCAGGTGGCTTATGGCTATGGACTATTTACAGGTGGACTAGGCGCACATTATGGTGCCGAGCGCTTAGGTGCAACGGTTATTCCAATGTCTGGCGGGCAAACTGAAAAGCAAGTTCAGCTTATTCAAGACTTTAAGCCGACTGCAATTATGGTTACACCATCATATTGCGTGAGCATTATTGAAAAGCTCGAACAACAATTTGGTACTGCACGTAATACGTCTTTAAAAGTCGGTATTTTTGGTGCCGAGCCTTGGACTAACGAACTGCGCCGTGAAATTGAAGAACGCTTAAATATTAAAGCACTCGATATTTATGGCTTGTCTGAGGTGATGGGTCCGGGCGTTGCGATGCAGTGCTTAGGTGAGGGCGAGGGATTAACGATTTGGGAAGATCATTTCTACCCAGAAATTATTAACCCTGAAACAGGTGAAGTTTGTAAAGATGGCGAACTTGGCGAGTTAGTCTTTACCACCATTACCAAAGAAGGTTTACCGATTATTCGTTACCGCACTCGTGATTTGACCCGTTTACTCGCTGGAGAAAATCTGGCAATGCGTAAAATGGATAAAATTGTGGGCCGTAGTGACGACATGCTGATTATTCGCGGCGTGAATGTTTTCCCGACCCAGATTGAAGAGCAAATTTTGCAAGTTCCACATTTAGTACCGAATTATGAAATTTTGGTGACTAAAAAAGGATATATGGATACTTTGCATATTCGTACAGAGATGTGTCATAACTGTAATATACAGGCCAATCAACTTGCTCAAGAGTTGATGAAACGTATTAAAACCATGATTGGGATTAGCGTTACTGTAGAAGTTGTGACAGAAGCGACCTTACCTCGTTCGGAAGGAAAGGCAAAGCGGGTAATCGATATGCGTCAGATTGCTTAACATCAAGATCATTCAGGGTATAGAATCTATACCCTGAGACTAAACGCCAAGACATGAGTATGAGTGCAAAAATACAGCAAATAATTGATTCTGTTGTAAAGAATGAAACCTTAAGTGGAACTTCGCTTATTTCGACAATTTTTGGAGATTCAGTACTTCATCGGGGTGGAAACATTAGTCTTGCGAGCCTGATTCAGTTATTAGAGCTATTTGGTTTTAATGACCGCGCTGTAAGAACCTCTGTTTTTCGTTTAGTTAAAAATGATTGGTTATGTTCGGACAAAATCGGCAGAACCAGTTTTTATCGAATTACTGATTCGAGCCGTTCGACCTATTTGCAAGCCGAGCAACGCATTTATAACGACCAGATGAAAGAGTGGGACCATTATTGGGATCTTATTCTGATGTCTAGCCTCGACACTGAAAATAAAGCGCTGTTAAAGAAAGAACTCGAATGGTTAGGATTTGCCAATATTTCGACAAACTTAATGGCTTATCCGGGTTGTAACCGTATTGAACTGCAACGCTTGTTGGTTGACTTAAATATGAGTGAGCAAGTGGTGGTGTTTAAAGCCGAAACCTTGCAGCTCTTTAATAATTCGGTCGATACCATTGGTCGTATGCTCAGAACCAACTGGCCCATCGATGAATTACGCCAAAGATATTTACAGTTTCTCGATATTTTTAGAGAAATTGGCGTGTTGCTGATGCAGGAAAACGAACAACTCGAACCTGTTCAGGCCTTTCAAATTCGAACTTTGCTGATTCATTATTATCGACGGATTTTATTGAAAGACCCTGCATTGCCACTTGAGTTGTTGCCAACTGACTGGCCCGCGATTAGTGCAAGAACGTTATCAATGAATATTTATAAAAAAGTATTTGAACCTGCCGATGAATACTTCTTGTCTGTTGCCGCAACAGCAGAAGGACCCATGCCAAATGCCACAGCACATTATTGGCGCCGTTTCGGAGGTTTGGTGGCGACAAATGAGAGGTTAAATCATGCCTTGTTATAGTATTGACGGTGTTATTCCAGTCGTTAGCCCAGACGCTTTTGTACACCCAACCGCTGTGTTAATTGGTGATGTGATTATTGAAGCGGGCGTATATGTAGGGCCATTTGCTTCATTGCGTGCCGATTTTGGTCGTATTCATATTAAGCAAAATGCCAATATACAAGATAGCTGCACCGTACATGGCTTTCCGCAAAGCGTGACGTTAGTTGAGGAAATGGGGCACATAGGGCATGGCACAACTTTACATGGTTGCCGCATTGGTAAAAATGTTTTGGTGGGCATGAACAGTGTAATTTTGGACTATGCTGAAATTGGTGAAAACACCATTATTGGCGCAAATAGTTTGGTTAAAACCAAAGATATTATTCCGGCAAATGTATTGGCAATGGGTAGTCCTGCCAAGGTTGCACGTGATTTATCAGAACAAGAAAAAAAGTGGAAAACCAGAGGTACGCAAGAGTACATTGAACTTGCACAGCGCTGCTTAAACTCAATGCAAGAAGTTCAGCCTTTAAGCTCAGAGTTGAATGAGCGCCTGACCTATAAAGACTTTAATTCTTCAAACTATCAGATTAAACAAGATAGCGTTTAACGGCTTTTAATCAGTCGATTTCAATACACATGAGTTCATAAAACTTAAGGAATACTCGCACGAGTAGGGAGACGTTTGTGCAAAATATGGAAACTACCGCAGTTGATCAATTCGCAGAGCTATTGGGTGTTCAAGTGCTGCATCGCAGTTTTGATGAAGCACGTTGTCAGCTTAATGTGAAAGACGAACACATGAATGCCTTGGGCGGCGTGCATGGTGGTGTTATATTTTCTTTAGCTGATATCGCTTTTGCGATGGCTTGTAATGCAGGGGATGCACCATATACAGGACTACAAGCGGATATTCGCTATATGAGCGGTGCAAAAGATAGGGTGTTATTTGCAACGGCAACCAAGGTTGGAAGCAGTAAAAAATTCGCGCATTATGAAGTGTTAATAACAGACGGTTTGAATAATAGAATCGCTTTATTTACATCTACGTGTTATAGGCTTGCGCCGTGATATGTGGCTAGTTTTGAGCAGAGTGCTCAGGCTAGTTTAATTTTGACATATTTGCCAAATTAAAAGTCTCTAAAAAATTAAGAGGCTTTTATATATTTTATATAAAAATCAAAATGTATTAATCTGTAATTTATAGAGATATAAATTAAATTGGATAGCTAACATGGATATTGCTGCTTTTAGTGATTATGGCGAAATAGATGCAAAAATTATTGAAAATTATGCTGAAACATTAGGCTTTAAATTTCCAAAATCTTACGTTCAATTATTAAGTAAACACAATGGCTTAATACCTGAAAAGAACTGTTTTCAATTTTTAGATCACAATGATGAAATCACAGATAGAGTTATTAGTTTTTATAGCTATGGTTATGAAAAGATAGAGATTTGGGATGAAGATGACCGTAAAAAATATAATGAATCTATCAAAGAGTATGAAGCAATTGAGTTAAATCAGCCTGAAGAATATATGTATGATGAATATATGTATAAAAATATGGTAATTATAGGTGATTGTGCTGGTGGTGACCTTATAGCTTTTGATTATAGAGATAATCTGAATACGGATGAGCCTGTTATTACTCTAATTTATCATGATGATCTTATTGCAATATCACCTACTCAAGATAAGTTGAGAACTATAAAAATAGCAGATAGCTTTAATTCTTTTATAGCATTGTTGAAAGAAGATGATTTTTAAATATTTCTGAAATTAGAAGAACCAAATTGAACAGTTTGTCGCGAGTTGATTATGTTCCAAAGCTAAGTCATGGTTATTGTACTTAGCTTTGGTTTTTTGAGAAGGGTATATTGAGTTAGACTACATTTAAAAGCTACTCACTTTTATAAATAATGAGTTGTGAAGGGGCCTTATTTTTCAGGGTCTAGATAAACAACACCTAAATTAACTTTTTTATAAGGTCTGAATTCACCTTCATCAGCTTTTATTCTTTTATATTTCTCCTCAGAATAGTCTATATCTTTTACCTTAAACCCCTCAAAACTAATATAAATTAAAGCAGCCATATTAGAGTATTCCTGCATGTCTGGTTTTAAAAAGTAATATTTTTTTGCAATAGGCTTTAATGTAAAGCTACCATCTTTATTTGAAACAAGCTCGGGAACGTCATTTGGAGTTAAACCATTAAATCCAATAAAGCCCTTTTGTTGTCTTAGAGGTTCTTTCGTCGCGTTATTATAAATATAGCCTGTCACTTCCGGAGTAAGATAAATTTCTTTCTGTGAGCAAGCTGTAAGAGTTACTGTCATACAAAAAAAGAGTAGCAGTGTTATTATTTTTTTCATTGTTTTGAGATTCCTGAAATAAATAAAAGCCCAGTTACATCTTTTTTATTTGCAACCATATTTTTATCCCAATTTGGAATTGCTGTTAAATTACCTTTAGCATATTTCATCAAATCTATTTTCTCCTGATGTAGGGGAGGTTGTCCCAGATTTTGGAACTTGCCAAATCTCTGATGAACTATGGTGTGTTATTGAATCCATGATCCTTCCAAGGGAAGTTTTTCAAATCTTTCTGCTGGAAGTAATATGCCTTTACTTGTTCTTCTATCATGAAAATAAAAGTCGGTATGATGAGAAATAAGGTCATCAAATTTAAGTTGTTTTTGCCAAATATACTTTATGAGGCAGACATGATAGCTAAAAAAATCTTCAAATTTATTAAAATCATTTGAAGAACGTAAATAGCTTCCCATTTTATTCCAAAAATTTTGATCAGGATTCATGTTTGCCATCAATGCGACAAGGTTCATTGAATCAACTTCTTGGATCTTTATATGTTGAAACTCGATATTGATTTCTAAAATCGCATCTTTGGTAGTTTTGCCATTTTGATTAAACTCTTTTGCAATTAATAAGATGGTTGTCATTTCTGAAAAATGGCAAACGTCTTTTAAATTACAATATCTATAGTAGGTATTTTCTAATATCTTATCTAAATTTCTTTTATGTGTTGTCTCTGTCATACATTCAATATAAAAACATTCAGCTATTAAGTAGTCGCCTGCTGAGGCAAAGAAGCCAAAAGGAATTTTTCTCAATTTTTGATAATTGTCATCTATTTTTAAGATAATATTTTCTTTTTCATTGCCATAATGTAATACACCTCTTCTGTCCGTTGCCAGAATGGCAAAATCATTCAGATTAAAAGCTATAACTAAAGACATAATAATTACAAATATTTTTTTAATATATAATATAATTTAGCAAAAAATTAAGCAGTTGATAAATAGAGAATTTAAAATGGGCGGAAAATTTGTAGTTAGAGCAGGGCAACACAAGTTTGAAAGTGGTGAGAAAATTGTTTCACCTGTGAATATATTGCCTACTGCACCCAATAATTATAGCCATAGAGTAAATTATAAGTTTGAATATACAGATGAAAATGGTGAGAAAATTGATCCACCTGAAGACTTTCACAAACAAGTGTTCGTTATAGATACAGATAGTAAGAAGTTACTTGTGCAAAGAAATCTTAATAATTCTAATGAGGACACAACACTACGATTTTATACAGCGGAGGCGAAACCATTTAAAGCATTATTATTCAATAGTGAAAATATAAGAATGGATAAACCTGATGACATATTTTTTAATGAGGATGAAGTCGATGATACATCATCATTTGATGGTATTTCTGTAACTGATAGTGATGAATAAACACAATGGCACTAACTGAATATAAAATCAAAGTTGTTGATGCTAGCAACAAGCCTTTGCTGAACTTTCCTATGGCAACACGCTATGTTGGTGGGGATAAAAAAAATAATAAATTAACAAGTGATACTGAAGGTATTTTAACTTTTCAATCTGATGGTCGAGCCGTAGAAGTATTTGTGCTAGCTCCTATTGATAAAAATGGTCAACCAGATATGACCAAATTTAAAGAAGATAGCGACAATGATAATGCCTATTATCAAATTACAACGCTCAATGTGTTGAGAGAATTACCGTCTACCATTAAGTCACCTTATTTTTTGACTGACTATGGTATAGCAAAGACAAAATTCATATTTTATGAAAATGAACAAGACAAGAAAGTTTATTCATTACCTCTTACAGTGAAAGTTTCTTATTTAGTTGGTGAAGCTAAAAATTCTCCACAGTTCATTGAGGTTACTCGAGAAGTAAAAAATGGTGAATTAAATATTACGTCTATTTTACATAGCCGAATACAAGTTCACCCATTTAAACCTGATAATACTCCATTTAAAACACCTCAAGGGTATACACCTCGATCAACTACACCAATAACTTTATCTGTTTACTTTGATATTAAAAGTAATAACTCGACTACTGAACCTGATGAGCCAGATTTATCTGTAAAAGTTCCGGAGGTTGGTGATATAAAATGCCTAACTTGTGGTAAATCATTGAAAATTGATCTTGATTTTATTAAAAAGGTGGCTCCGAAAGCTAAGAAAGATTTTCAACAGGCTTTACTGAACTTACCCAAATTCCTTAAGAAATATTCTAGTAATACTTGTAAAGATTTAGTACATATTTTGGCTCAAGGGAAAATTGAGACAGAAGAATTTAAAGCTTTAATTGAAAGTATGATTTATACCACTCGATCATACACAGGTAAATCTTTGTATAATATGATGAAAACAAATTTTACGAATGCTTTTAAAAGACATGGTATGGAAAAGCTTACTTTAGATCAGAGGTACAAATATGTAGAGAAGCACTTCATGTCAAATGATCCAGCGATTGCTCAATTCCTTTATTCAGTTCCTGAATATCCAAACAAAAACTATAGAGGACGAGGTCTAATTCATTTAACACACTTTGCAACGTATGTTCGTTGTGCTAAAGAGACCGGTTTAGATATAGAAAAAAATCCTGAATTATTACAAACTGATTATAATGCTGCTATTGAAAGTGCTACATGGTTTTGGAAAGACAATAATATCAATAACATTACAAAGAAAGATAATAGTAAAATTAATGATGACAAACTTACAAATAAAGTAACTGTAGTGGTCAATCCTGGAATGAAAAAGGCGAAAGAAAGACGAGACGAAAAATTAAAAATAGCAACAGAATTTATAGCTAAGTATGGAGAGTGTAAGTGAAAAAATATATATGGATTCTATTTGTATTTTTATCCTTTAATGTATATGCCGATACAAATAAGTGCATTAATTTTAAAAAGGATTATAGTCATTATAATAATGAAAATATGTATGATTTGGATGCCTACCTCACTGATTGTCATCAAAAATCTAAAAAAATAGAAACTTTTGGATATTTTGGAGATAGCCCTAAAGTAAATTATTACTTTTTTCAAAAAATAGACGGTGTTAATCGTTTATTTATTTCTACTTATGTTTTAACAGATCAGTATGAAGAAAATCCCAAATATGTATATGAAGATGGTAAGTATAATTTCCTGAAAGTATTTGATTGTTATGACTTTACTTGTAAAGCTAATAAAAAGATGACTGATTTTTTTGGTGATGGTGCTAATTTAATCGAAGTTAAAAGCTATAAAAAAATGTGGAAATATCCTTATTCTGTAGCTAATGATGTAAAAAAAGAATTAAATTCCAATTTTTTTAAAAACTGGTGGAGTAATCAGTTAAAGTCCGGTGTTGTGAAAAATAAAACTGAAATTTATAAAGAGGCTGGGTTAAATTCTGAAAAAGCTGGTTATCTTATTTCTGGTGATAAATTTAGTATTTCAGGTGTTTACTCTAGATGGTTAAATATTTCTTATGTTAATAAGAATCATAAAACCATAACTGGTTGGATTCGCTGTGAAGATACGAATATTTGTAGTTGATTCTTATGAAAAAAACATTACTTCGTTTAATTGTAGTTTCATATAGCTTCTTTACTGTAGCACCAGTTTATGCAGAAACTATATTTCAATGTACTACAAAAAATAATAAAGTAATAAAGGTCGTTGATGCGGATAAGACTATTCAATATTCTTTTGGTAAATCGCTGAAAACACCTGAAATAGCATTGTCTATTCCTCGCAATAAAGTAACGACCTATCAATGGGCTGGCATAGGTCGTGATGAAAATTACTCAATTCAAGTCCCAAATGGCAAGATCGTCTATGACGTTTTTCATAGCTTTGATAGAAGTACAGGTAAAAACTCGGCTGGCATCAATGTAATGCAAGAGGATGAACAGCTTGCAACTGTAAGTTGTGATATGAGCAAGCCTATTATTAATAAATTAGAAGGTATTAAACTTAGATCAGAGTTCTAACTCGACTGCAAAAGGGGATGAACTCTTATTTTTAAGTTTTTAGCATTTCCTATTTTTCGCAAAAACTAATTCCTGACTTACGTTTTAAAACTTTGCGCATTATGAGGTGGTGATAACAGACGGACTGAATAATAGAGTCGCTTTGTTTACATCTACGTGTTACAGACTCGCGCCGTAAGATGAGGGTCAATAGTAATTAGCAGTTATCAAAGTTTACAGAAACTGGATATACCTATATAAAATCAAAAAGGAGCTAGAGGCTCCTTTTTGGTGATTGTGTTGTTACCACATAATAGGAGTTTTGGTAGCTGTGTCTATAGCAAACTTCCTGAAAAGATCCCCTAGTGCTAAGTTGCGATACTGGTTTGAGGAAATTTGTGAAAAATCAAACCATTGCTCAGATGTGAATTGATTTATATGGGAGCAAGGTGGATAGCCGTTTTGAACCAAAAAAGTATTCATTTCTTCTTGCATTTTATCGATTTCAAACATGTTTTTTAAACCTAAAAAATTTTTGAATCATCATTATAGGTGAGCATTAGAACCCAAATTTTTTTTGTTCCACATAGTTTTTTTAGTCGTTTTTTGTGCTTTATGACTAAGATAGAAAAATATTTCACCTGTATTTGGCCCATTAACATTAGTGATGAAAGGTGAAAGTATATTGGCTAAATCAGCTTGGGTTGGTTCACTAGCTATGCCTTATGCTTATGAACAATTAATTGTTTAATTGAAAAAGCCTCTGCTAAAACAGGGTTTTTTTTATTAATGCCACTAAATGAAATAGGCTCAACCCAATAGATTGAGCCTTATTTTTCTGTACCTTATGTAAATTACCAATCAAAGCGTTCATATCTTGATTTTTCAGATTGCTCATCTGCTTTAGCTTGAACGTCGATACGTTTTAACCATTCATTCTCCTTATGATTAATCAAGGATATAAGTTCAGGATGTGATAACTCTAGTTTTGCTTTTAGAGCAGTGATAGAAGGAAGCCTTCTTTTCATTTCCTCTGACCAGCTCCCTGAAGCTGAACGTATGGTAAAAATATTTGTTTCAATAATTTTATTTAGTGTGTTTTCCTTTGTAGTACTAATATCTAGTAATCTAGTTGTTATATCTAACCATTTAATATCACCATTATTTTCGATGATAAATAATCTAGAGTTTTCAACCCATAGATCTAGTTTGTCTTGATCATTGTTAATCCAACGTAACACTTCATCTTCATTTGCATAAACAAGAATCTTTAAGAAATCAGGTTTCCATATTTCATCCATAAATTTTTTATCTTCTAAAAATATAGAAATAAATTCTGTTGTACACTTTTCCACACATAGCTTTAATAGTTTGAACATTTTGGAAGTTCTATGTAAGGAAATATATTCATCAGTATTAAAAATACTTTTAATGTCATTTAGGGTTTTGTTTTGGGTAGTTTGTTCTAGCGACAATAAATATTCTAGAGCATCTTCACTATGGTCATAGTTATTGTTGTCTTTAAATATTTCCTGAGCGTGATTAATTAGGATGTGTTGATATTTGTCAGCTAATTTTTTTTGAAAAAAACTTTCTTCTAAAATTTCATATTTAACCTGATTAATATCTCCAATATTAACTAATGCATCAAGTAAAATTTCATACTGAGTATTCGTTATTCTATTATGAAATTTACATGCAGATAATCTAGGGAAATTTAAAACTTCCATTTTTTTGCTTGTAATTAAACTTGAAAAGTATAAAAAATCATCGTCATTCTCACAAGTTTGTATTAGTAATAAACATACCATATATTTATAGTTTTCATGATTTATCATAAATTCAATTATATATTTAAAATCATTTATTGATTGCTTTTTATAACCTTTTAAAATTCCTACTAAGAAATCAGAAGAACGTAGTTTGTTTTCAATATTTAAAGATTTAATAGATTCTATGAATTGATTACTATCAGTAAATACTTGTGCTGAATTTTCACCTAATGTTATTAGGTGGTTGCTTTCTACCCAGCCACTACTTGCATTTATTAAAAGTTCTAGATTCTCTTTTAATAAATCAATATTTTGAAGATGATTAGAAATATAATCAATAAGATGATCATAGTTATCGAATTCTGGGATTTTTATTGAATCTTCTTCATCAGAATTTTTTGTCATTCTATATAAATCATAATCTGAAACTAAAATATAAGACTTTATTAGTTCGCTTATATTGGATTTATTTGGTCTTAAATTAAATTCTATTTTACCTAACTCTTCTAAAATCTTTGGAGCTTTACTTTTTAACTCTTCGGAATTCCATTTGATAATATTCAATATATTATTATGAGCTTCAACAAAAAAACTTCTTTTATTAAAAATTTCTAGATGCTTTTTTACTATTCCAGTTTCTTTACATGTCCAAATTATTTCCTTAAGATGATTTGCAAAAATTGTTCTTACTTTAGCTATCCCCCGAATATCTAATTCGTTCAGAAGTTCTAACAAAAAATCAACCCAAGATAGAATTTCCTCAGAGTTTTTAGGATGATACCCATAATCAGAAGACTTTCCACTTTCATTAGATTCTCTTATGAAATATCCATATTCATGAAAATTTAAAGCTGTGGAGATACAATCTAGTAAAATAGATTGATATTCTTCTTGTGATTTTAGTTCATTTAATATTTCTTTTTTCTGTTCTAAGTCAGCTAGAGTTTCAGATGTATATAATCTAAATAAAGAAGTAACTAAATCGCGAATTGAATTGTTTTTTTCATTTTCTTTTTCATCTTTAGCAAAATAAATTAATAATTTAAAAGCAGTTTTAAAATTATTTTTTTGATAGGCTAAAGATCGAATCAATCGAGATAACTCAACAAAGTGAGGGTTTTCTCTTGTTAAGAATTCTTTATCTAATGCGTGTTTCTGCTCAATTAAAGCTAGTAATTGATCTTCTGAAATTAAAGATAATAGTCGGACTTTCACTAAATCGTGACTATCATAGGTGCCATTTAAAATTTTTTCACCTAACCAGCCATCATTGCTAAGCCATAAATTAGCTAGTTCTTTTACTTTAGGTACATCATGTAAATAGCTTAAACGTTTAATAAAAGAAGTCTGAAGCCGAGCAGGCATTTTTTTTGCAAATTGATCAATTTGCTTTACTAATTTTGTCGAAATGAGTTCTTTAGCTAAATGGTTTGCTAAAGCATGAGGCAATATTGCTCTCCATTTTCCACGCTGTTGCACAATATCTTTCTTCTTAAGAGTTTCTATAGCCTCGATAGCAAACTCTGCATTTACTCTTGCTAATCCTGCTAAGAAATCTAATTCAGAGTTTTCTTCTTCGCTATCCTCGATATTAAACGAATAAACTAAAGCAAAATTTTCTGCAACTTTTAATAATTCTGTATTTACATGACCTTGCTGCCAGAACAATCTTTCAAAAAGTTCCTTGTCTGTTAGTAGGGCTAAGTTATCTGTTCTTTCAATATTCGATGCTATGGCTAAAGCCAAACGATAGTTCCCACCAGCAAACTCTGCAATTTTACGGCTGTTTAGGTTATTAATATGAGGATAATGACGCTCAATAACTTTTTGAACAATTTCTACACTAATCGGTTTTAATTTATAAACATCTGTTCTTTCTGGTAAGTCATCTTTTACATCATATTCAATCGTCATTAAAGCAATTTGTGAGTTTTGAACTTTTCTTGTTAGGTTGGCATGAGTATCTTGTCCACAATTATCTACAATTAAAATATAAGGTTTATTTTTCTGTATTAGTTCTTCAATAAAGTGTTCAGGCATAGGGTTTGGTGAGTCACCTAAATCACAGTACCAAACTTGCCGATGATCTAAACTATTTTCACCGATACGCTCATCAAATAATGCCTGTGCAAAACGAGTTTTGCCTACACCTGATAAACCAACTAATCGGACTGAAGAATTAGAGCTACTAAGCTTTTTACGAATTTCATTAATACCATCGACAACACTTAATTCATTATTCTCTTGGTGGTTTGGTGAAATTACTTTCACATTATCATCAATAAAGTATTCTGCTTCGATTTCGGCTTTCTTATTTGACCAATCACTAAAACGTTGCCAACCTTTTATTGACTCTTTTGAAAAGAAATATTTTGCAATATCATCATTTTCAACACAAACAAATTCTGAATCAAAAAAAGATGCTTCTCTCCAAACTAATTCAATATTTAATTCTTTAGCCTTAGAAACGATGTCTTTTAAGGCTTGGGGTTCCGTCATCTTTTTTTCTTTTTGTTTATATGCTTGAGCCCAAGATTTATTGGTATAAATTAAAATTTTAGTTATTTCTGGATAGTCTCTTTTTGCATTTTTAAGCATTTCTAAAAAATCTTTTTTATGATCTGAAAGAGAGGATAAATAGAACTTTGCCTGAAAACCAATAACTTCCTCATTAATTTGAATTGGATTTTTTTCAATCGCAGATTGATTGTTAAAGCCCAACCATCCTTTGGGGAGGTTGAATTCTCTGCAAAATAGTAAATAAGAAAACCATTCGAACATTTCTTCTTTATTAGTAAAATTCGCATTAAAAGTTTCCCAATCTGGTTTTATCATTTTTTATAACCTATTAAATATTTTAAGAAATTATATCTTTATCAAATTTATACGAGCTTACGCAAGATCTAAGTATTTTATTATTTGACTAATTTCAAATAAATGTTTTATTTAAATTTGAATTCTTGTGTATTCTTATAATTATTAATAGTACAACATAACTCTTGTTTATTAAATTCTATGATACCTATTTATCAATTCTTTTCTTCCAACCCTCTATAACGCCCCACTTAACAATAACTCCCTCATTATTTAGCCTTACTTTTCTAATGATTTAATTTAAAACAAATGGCATTTTGCGTGCTTGACTGCAAAAGGGTTGGGAACTATTCTTTGCCTGCTGGCCTACATTGCCAGACGGTCGTCGCGGACCGTGATGAAAGATCGCATCAGAGTTATTCCTTCTGAGGGATAGTCTTATGCGTGAACTCCTCGTCTCCTCCCGTTGCGGTAGGACGGGAGAGGGACACCTTCGGGTGTGCTGGTTATATCTTTCACCAGTCCGCGAACCCTTTCTCGTTCTGCCACCCTAATTTTAATGTCTGGCAGAACTCCCAATAAAAAGGAGTTGGCTTTGCACATCCATTATTTCTTGGCTATCAATGCCAAAAGCTATAACGACACAGCTTAAAAATTAAAGCAGCTTGATTGCCCTAAGGTTTTCAGGCTTAGAGTCATTTTTACTTAAAACTTAGCAACAACAAACTTGAGATGTGCCAAGCACAGTCTTTACGGCTTTGCTGTGCCTTTTTTTCTCCCAAAAGGGCACAGGCTTTTTATCTCATTTAGAAACAACAAGAATTTATAACGGAAAAATTATGCGAAATTTAGAAATCTCTTCCAAAAAACTACAGGTTATTCAAACCGCAATTCAACTCTTTACCACCCGTGGCTTTCACACCGTAGGTGTAGACCTGATTGCTAAACAATCCCAAATCACCAAATCTACGTTTTATAAATATTTTGGCTCAAAAGAACGCTTAGTCGAAATGTGCATCGCCTTTCAAAAAAGCCTGCTCAGAGAGAAAGTGCTCGCTATTATTTACTCAAGCCTTTATCGCACTTCAAAAGATAAACTCAAAGAAATTATTGTTTTACATACCAATTTAAACAGCCTCTATAACCTTTTACTTAAAGCCATTTTTGAAATAAAACTACTTCACCCGCAGGCTTACCGTATGGCGGTTGAATATCGAAAGTGGCTGTGCCATGAAATTTTCGATCTGATTTTTTGCGGAGAAATTCAAGAGCCACAATTCGATGCCAACATGGTGATAAACCTGATCGATGGTTTACTGCTACAGGTTTTAGGCTCGCAAGGTTTGGAGGAAAGAAATGTAGTGTTGGATTATTTTTTAAACTCTTTTGTTAGAAACTTTAGTCCATGATTGAGGGAAGCATAAGCCCTAATGATAAATAGCGATTAGATGAGCTTTGAGCATTGCAATATCAGACCAATAAGTTGACTTCAAATTGTGGCTTAAGTGGTCTGAGGTCAAGTTTTTTTAAAGAGACTTAAGCAATATGGTTTGCGTAACTTCAATCAAATACTGAAATATTTCGAATCAGCATATGAGTTGCCTACGTCAGTCATCGTCTCGTGCAAAAGTATGCTGAATATAAATAGAGGAGTCATTCATGGGTACGCGTTCAACCATTATGGATACCAATAGCTTTCGTCCAGAACATGCTGCTGAGCTGGATCATGCTACCCGCAAACTGACCGATAAAAGAAATAAAATTTTAGGTGAATCCTATCGCTTGTTTTATCGTAATCCCGTGCATCTGGTGAAAGGACAGGGACAATATTTATGGGATGCAGCAGGTCATCAATATCTGGATGTTTACAACAATGTTGCCAGCATTGGTCATTGTCATCCTGCGGTGATTGAAGCGGTAAATGAGCAAATGAAAATGCTCAATACGCATACGCGTTATTTACATGAAAATATTTTGGATTATACCGAAGAACTTCTACAAACCACTCCCGATGAAATTGACCGTGCCATGTATATGTGTACGGGCTCCGAAGCGAATGATTTAGCGATTCGTATTGCCCGTGAATATAGCGGCGGTACAGGAATCATTGTGTCTCAAGAGTCGTATCATGGAACCAGTAGCTTAACCTCAGGATGCTCTCCAGCACTTGGAACTGAGCAGCCTTTAGATGCGACAACTCGTCTAGTTCCGGCACCTGATTATTATCGAATTCAAACTGATGATTTGGGCACTTGGTTCGCACAGCAAATCCAGCAACAAATTGATGATATGAATGCAAAAGGTATTAAGTTTGCAGGTTTTTTAGCGGACTCAATATTCTCTTCTGACGGTGTAATGCCTAATCCTGTTGGGTTCTTACAAAAAGCGGTTGATGTCGTGCATGCCAATGGCGGTATCTTTATTGCTGATGAAGTACAACCGGGTTTTGCGCGCACTGGCGATTCTTTCTGGGGCTTTGGCCGTCACAATGTTGTGCCTGATATCATTACCACAGGTAAGCCAATGGGTAACGGAGTTCCAGTGTCAGGGCTTTTAGCCAAGAGTGAAGTCCTCGCTGCTTTTAGCGATAAAATTCCATATTTTAATACCTTTGGCGGTAATCCTGTTTCTATGGCAGCGGCACAGGCTGTACTTAAAGTCATTCAGGAAGAAGAGTTGCAAACCCATAGCAAATATGTGGGAGGGCTACTTCTCAAAGAACTCACTAAACTTATGGATAAACATGAGATGGTCGGTGATGTCCGTGGCGCTGGTCTGTTTATAGGGTTTGAACTGGTTAAAGATAGAGCGACAAAAGAGCCGAATAAAGCATTGGCTTTGAACCTTATTGAAGAGCTCAGAAATACTCATCGAGTTTTAACCTCGGTTGCAGGTCCTTATGGCAATGTATTAAAACTGCGCCCACCTTTGGCTTTCCAAATAAAAGATATCGATTGGTTAGTTGGAGCTTTGGATCAAGCCTTAACAAAATTAAAGTAAGTTGCTTAAATATAAAACATACCCTTCAAGTTGGATGTTAAATCTAATTTGAAGGGTATTTTGTTGTTCAATTATCTTATGTGTCTTTAGACGTTATCTCGAATTAGTTAAATAATAAAAAGGCCTTTATTCAAGGCCTGTATTTGCAAGGTTTTAGTGTCTTAATTGACGTGGAGTCACACCAAACCAGCGCTTAAATGCACGAGATAAAGCACTTACTTCTGAGTAACCTAGCAGGAATGCCATTTCTGAAATTGGAATATTTTTCTGCTTAATATAATGCTCGGCTAACTCACAACGGACCTGATCAACTAAATGGGTAAAGGTGAGTCCTTCATTTTTTAAACGGCGGGTAAGGGTGCAACTGGTTAAACCAATATCATGAGCAATTTTTTCAAGGTTGGGTTCACCTTCACTCAGTTCAAGTTGAATGTGAGAGCGAACCTGATCTGCAAGACTTTGACTTGGTGACGCGCGATTGAGTAGGTGCAGTGTATCTAAAATCACTGTTAACAAAATAGAATCGCGGCCCGGCATAGTATGCTGGACGTCTTTTTTTGAAATGATGATGGAGTTAAAAGGTTGATCAAAATAAACAGGCGCGTTAAATAATTTGCTGTGTTCTTGCCAGAATTCAGGTCGAGTATGCTCAAAGTGAATTGCGCGTGGTGAATAATGAGGACCCATTACTTCACGGATCACATTCATAAACATGCCCATGGTCAGTTCGGCATCTTGGCGTCGAGTTAAAATCGCGCCGTGTTGAACTTGATAATCTATGCGCCAGCTATCTCCTAAATCTACCATCCGATTAAGCGTATCTTTCTGATGCAAATAAAAATTATTGGTCATGTTCATGAGTGCAGACTCTAATGTATTTGAGCAAAGACCAATGTACCCAATAAGCCCTAATGATTTCGGTTGAAATTGTTGACCATAATGCAGACCAAAATTATCACAACCAGAAACCAGCGCTGCCTGTTCTAGCACCTTGCAATAATTGGGGAGTTGTAAGCTCAAAGTTGGGCTGATTAAAAGTTCAGGATTAATACCACTAATTCCTAAAACACGATCAACATCGGCACCTTTTTGACAAATAAACTCGCTTAATCCAGAGGCAGCCGCAGACAATACACCCTGATTACACATATTTGAATCGACGTGATGAGCAGGATTGAGATGTAACATGTCAAGTCTCATAATATTTATTCCTAACTATTATTATATTAAGCAAAAGCCATACCAGTTTTTGCTTACATCCATGATTTTGTGTGATTAAAAGTATTTATAAAATAATGGTTTATGTGTTGCTATTTTAAGTTTCAGGTTTGATTCTTTAAGAAAAGATCAATCATTGTATTTAAGGTTGGTTAGCGAACTAAAAGAAGGCAGAAAATGCATTAGAGATAGGCAAAAAGGGCGGAACTAAAACAAGAAATTAAGCGGCTTCTCATGCATACAACATGTATTGTAGGCATGAGAAAATAAGTGAAATATTAATTTTTTGTAGTTTTTGCCGTTTGCGCACCATAACTTAAACTGGCCATTGAAGGTCTAAATTGACCTGTATTGGCATCGCGGCCCTGTAGTAAAAATTTAGGATTGGTTTGCCCATAGCCCTGCACAGCCTGCTGAGAAAACTTTCCAATATCAGAGCTCGGACTGCGCAATCGATTGATAATTAGTACCTTCTGAGTCGCCGCAAAATCTTGCATCATATTTTGATCGCCTTCACTGTCACCTGCGATAAAAATTGGCCCGTAACCATATTTAGAGACTAAAAAACGCTGGATGGTTGCGGTTTTGCCTTTACCTTGAGTTTGCGCATAACCATGACGAAATTCAGGTAAAATTCGATTTTGTGCATCTCGTTCTAGCTCCATGGCGTAGGCATTTTTTTCATTAATGTTATAACCGATCTCTGGATTAGAAATAATTTCCTTAATCACATCAATAAAAGATGCCGAGCAGACATAGACATCAATGCCATTGTCCTGAAAGGCCTTAAATAGATTTTGCATTTCACGGTATGGTCTTAAACCATTTTCCCAAGTGGTTTTCACAACACCTGCTTGGCCCGAAAGTGCTGCGGGGGAAGTCCATGTCACAGGTCCAATCGGTTGCTGCATTTGCCAAGCCACCGTTGCTTTTACCAAATTACGGACTTGTTGTTCAGTAAGCCCAGTAAACAAATAAGTGACCCACGGATATGCAACTTCATGATCAAAGGTGTCTCCAATTGCCGCATATAGATATCTCATTTTAGTAATGAAATCGAGATAATGCGGATCTTGTTTAATTTGATCCAGACTTTGCTTACCTTTTAGACCGCTATAGTGGTGATAAAGCCATGTATAGCTGGCAATAATATCTGGGGCGATTTTATCAATATTGACGGCTTGACCTTGCTGGTTATTGTAGACCGCTTCAAAGTTTTGCGAGCTAATTCCTTTACGAATAATCTGATTAAGCTGCTCTGGCGTGACATTAAACGCTAAGTGTTCAAGCTGATAAATTAACGTTGCTTCTTCGATGTCTAAAAATACCGAGGTATTGTCAAAGTCAGTGACAATATACGGGCGTTTGTCAGGATTGTAGTTTGGGCTATCTTTTCCATAAGTAGCAATCAATTGATTAAGTTGGTCAAAGTTAAAAGCATCCCATTGACCTTTTTGTATATATTCCTTTTTGGTAATAGTGACTGCGGGAGATGTGTTTTGTACAGGGTTGTAGTTACATGCGCTTAGGGCAATCATGCTTGCCAGACTACTGGTGAGTAATAGTGCTTTGGCAACTTTGCTCAGTTGATGGGTAGCTTGCATAAACCCTTCCTTTAAATTCTATAAAATTTAAAAACTAAAAATTGAAAATGAAGAAAAGCGATCTAAATCACTTTTCAAAGTCCGACAGGCATTTGTCCGTTTAGATATTTTTTGCAGAGACGCACAGTTTCATTGGACCATTGATCGCCAAGACTTTGAGCCATTTCTGTTTGTGCGTGAGAACCATTCCAAGCCATCATTTGAATGCGGCGTTGCATGATAAAAGTCGGGATCATTTCATATTCTTCAGACTGAATATGACCTACGCGCTCGTAGCCCTTTAACCAGTAATCAACCCAATGAGGTGCATTTGCATAATGTTCATTGAAGCTAATTGCAGCGGCGAGATCATGCATAAACCAGCTCATTCCGCAGTCATCAAAGTCGATCACACCGATACGTTCTTGTTGTAGTAATAAATTGGTTAAACGCAAATCGGCATGAATCAGGCCATAGCGTTCCTGAGTTTTGCCAAAGAAATTTAAATCTTTCGAAATCTGTGCAATCGCTTCTTCAATTACGCCGTGATCTTGTGGTCTTAAATGAGGTGCATTTTTCCAGTTTCCCCAGTGACCATCTGCACCGACCATAGTTTCATGATTCCACACAATACGTTGAAAGTTTTCAGGCGCTTGCCATGTCTTACTATGTACGTGCAGCTTTGCGGTAATTTGTCCTAATTGTTCAAATGCAGTGGGGTCAACTTCAACAGTTGGCATGTCGCCCTCAACCCAGTTAAAAAGTACTGCATAACGATAAATATCATTCGATAGTTTTAAAGTAATTACGCGTTCACCCGATTGATCTGCAATCGCAACAGGAACTTGAATACCACTCGCATTTAAAGCATCTAACCATTCAAGCTCACTTTGTATATCCAGTTTGCTGTGATAGTTCGGACGGTGAATTCGAAGTGCATATCGGGCAGATCCAGTCGAAACTTGATAGGTTGCATTTTCAGACTGACACAGTAGTTTGACCTGTCCTTGATAGTCTGATGGATATTGCTTAATTGCTTGTTCTGCCAGTATTTGTAATTGAACTTGGCTTAAAAATTCATTTTGTTCTACAGACATAACCCATCTCCTCAATTTAATTTTTAAACACGTTTCGTGTTGAGATGCCGTCGATCTTATAAAAGAAAAAATGAATCAACTTGACTTCAAGTGGTCGGGGAGATGTTTTGCTGTCAAGTTTTATGAATATCTTTTGCGCAACTATTGGTGGTGTAAATTTAGTCGATAAGGCATACGACAATGAAAGAATCTGAATTAAGCGTAGATGTTGGTGCTTTACAACAGGACGCAGAGTATTTTGCAAAACGTCAGTTAAAAAAGGGGGCAGTAGGTTGGTTACTTTTAGTGGGGCTAGGTGTCTCTTACGTCATTTCGGGTGACTTTGCAGGTTGGAATTTTGGACTGGCACAAGGCGGCTGGGGTGGACTCTTTATTGCAACGGTCATTGTCGCGTTTATGTATCTCTGCATGAGCTTTGTGATGTCCGAGATGTCGACAATGTTACCTACCGCTGGCGGAGGCTATAGTTTTGCCCGTGTTGCATTTGGTCCTTTTGGTGGATACCTCACAGGGACTGCGATTTTAATTGAATATGCAATTGCACCTGCCGCCATTGCTGTATTTATCGGTTCATATTGCCAATCACTCTTTGGCATTGGCGGCTGGGCCGTTTATTTAATTTGCTATTTGGTTTTTATGGGCATTCATCTCAAAGGTGCAGGTGAAGCGCTTAAAATCATGTTTGGAATTACCGCCGTTGCTTGTATTGCACTGGTTGTATTTATTGTTGCGATGCTTCCACATTTTGACAGCGCACGTTTGTTTGATATTCCAGTCAGTTCTCATGCAGGTGCAAGTCAATTTTTACCATTTGGCTATATGGGAATATGGGCCGCAGTACCTTATGCCATCTGGTTTTTTCTTGCAGTTGAAGGGGTACCATTGGCTGCCGAAGAAGCAAAAGATCCAGTACGTTCGTTGCCACGCGGCTTGATTGGTTCAATGTTGATATTGGCATCGTTTGCACTTTTAATCTTATTTTTGGGAGCAGGCGCTGCGGGTTCAAATGCTTTAAAAAATTCAGGGGCACCTTTAGTTGATGCACTCATTGCGGTATATGGTCAGCACACATGGTTGGCAAGTTTTGTTAACTTTGTGGGTCTTGCTGGACTTGTCGCCAGTTTCTTCTCAATTATTTATGCCTATTCACGCCAGATTTTTGCATTGTCACGTGCGGGATATTTACCAAAAAACTTATCGCTTACCAATGAAAATAAAGCGCCATATTGGGCCATTATCATTCCGGGCATTATCGGCTTCTTACTTTCTTTAACAGGTGAGGGTGACTTACTCATTTTAATGGCTGTATTCGGTGCAACAATCTCTTATGTGTTAATGATGCTCTCACATATCAAGTTGCGTTTATCTCGTCCTGAATTACCACGTCCGTATAAAACCCCTGGAGGAATATGGACGTCTTGTATCGCTTTGATTCTTGCTGCTGTTGCTGTAGTTGCAGGTTTAATGGTGAATCCAAAAGTTTGGTTATTGGCCGCGCTGATTTATGTCGGATTTATACTCTATTACTTGTTATATAGCCGTCACCATTTGGTGAAAGGCACGCCTGAGCAAGAGTTCGCCATGATTGATGACTAATTTTAAGTGGGTTAAAAATAAAGAGGCTTCGGCCTCTTTTAAATTTTTATAAGTTATATCTGACTCATGGAATCAATTATTTTCGCCAGTAAAAAGATCACCTCTTCGGACTCTCTGTCAATGTGGGAACTTTTACATTTTTCGTTCCCATGCTTTATTTATCTCTATTCAAATGTTAATAGACTTAATAATAACCTCACGGTACGTAACTTATATGGCCCAGAAATAAATATTATATTAAGGCTTATCACTATTAGATCCAGAAATTCTGGGATTTTATTTACTCAGCTAATTTTGAACATAATTTCATCAAATTAAGTAATACTCTTTTTTATAGGATCAAACTTTTTTATAAATGCAGCTATATAATTTACACAGGATGAAGAATGAATAATTTGAATTTTAAAACTCTAAAGAAGTACTGGCTGCGATTCGTGGGTATTGTTGTAATCGCAGGCGCTTTAGTATTGGCATTTGCTTGGACCGCTGGTCTATTTGGACATCGAACAACATCCAAAACTTTTTTGGGTGACACAATAAACAACTTTGATCCCGGATATCGACGTGCACACGGTAAAGGTATTTGTTTTGATGGCACTTACCATAGTAATGGTGCAGCAGAAGCACTCTCTAAAGCCACTGTGTTTGCCAAGTCTGATATACCAGCAATTGGCCGATTTTCTATTGGAAGCGGTAATCCGCATGCTGCAGATAATTCTACCGCAACAGTGAGTATGGCTTTATTACTTTCTCCAGCCGATCATTCGCAGTGGCGCATGAAATTAAACAACTTTCCCTATTTCCCTACGCGAAATGCCGAAGGTTTTTTGGCGCAGCAAAAAGCATTTAAACCGGTCCCGTCTACTGGTAAACCTGATCCAGCCCTTGTTGAGGCTTTCTTAAAAGAATATCCCGAAGCGCGTAAGTCTATTGAGCAAAAGGCCAAGATGCCATTAACCGGTAGTTTTAGCGGTGCAGAATTTTATGTTGTAAATGCCTTTATATTGCGAGCGGCCAATGGACAAGAACAGCCAGTCCGTTGGTCTATGCGTCCTCATTCAAAATTTATTAGTCTGACCAAAGAACAACGTGATCAAGCTGATCATGATTTCTTATTTAAAGACATCAAAAAACGTTTGGCTGAAGGGCCGCTCTATTGGGACTTAGTTTTGCAACTTGCCGAGCCAGGAGACCCGGTGAATGACCCATCTCAGCCTTGGCCAAAAGACCGTAAAGAAGTTATAGCCGGAACATTAGAAGTCAAAAATGTGACTGATCAGGTAAATGGCGCATGTCGCGATATTAACTTTGACCCAACTTTGGTGCCACTCGGAATTGAGTTATCAGATGATCCCGTACTCGCAGCACGAGCGGCGATCTATTCACAGTCTTACAATGCTCGATTACGTGAAATTGGATTTGGCAAAGCAACCGATGCCGTGGGCAAATAGGAGAGCTGAACAATGCAAAATAAATCTAACGATAATGCTCCACGTCATTTTAATTTAACTGCTCGAATACTGCATTGGCTTATGGCAGTAGCAATTTTAGCTATGCTATTTATTGGGGTAGGAATGACCACCTCAATGACTTGGCGTCCGTGGTTAATCGATATTCACCGTCCTTTAGGAATCGCAATCTTACTATTGGTGATCATCAGATTAATAAATCGACTTTATTACCCAATTCCACCATTGCCGCCGACTGTACCGCGCTGGCAGGCGTTTATTGCTCATGCATCACATTGGCTGCTTTATATTTTGATGTTTAGTTTGCCATTGCTCGGATGGGCAACGCTATCGGCAGGTAATTGGCCTGTCACTTTATTTCCGGGTTGGGACCTTCCGCCTATAGCACCCTCCAACTCGACACTTTACGCTTGGTTCCGTACATTACATGGAATTTTGGCTTGGCTATTATTTGCTGTCGTTATTGGTCATCTTTCTGCTGCGTTATTACATGCATGGATTTATCGCGATGGTGTATTTTCGAGTATGGCTTTGGGGCCGTCTTCTAAAAAAGAGGACGCTGACTAGTTTGCTTGAAGTTTTTCGATTGAAGGATGAGTTAATACTGAGGTTTTTATAGAGTTTATTTAAAACATATAAATAAGCTGCCCGATATAACAACTTAAAATAGAATTGATTTCTCAAGTTTAGAAATCAATTCAGCTATTTAGATACCTTCAAAAAAATTCATCATGACATCACAGCATTCTTAGCGTTTACTTTTACCAATCCGACAGATCGTGAGGAGAGGGCTGGGAAGATGATAGAGTGCTTAAGGGTTGATCTTGCCACGTCGTGCATCGACGACATAATTGCCATCCACACAATTAATTGATATCAGATTATCACTCTCATCTACATAGTCAGCATTCAAAACTGAACTACATGGATGTTGTTGTAGTCTCAGCGCACTAGCCACAACCTCTAATATTTCGGTCTGAGTTGCAGCACGCTCGGTGGGCATCTTTGGCATTTCAGCTATTTGATTGGCATTAAAATAAACATTTTGCGTAAAACCGAGTAATTGGCCAAGTAAGGCTTGAGACAATTCTTGTTGGGGCTGCGCATTAACATTGCTCATCAGCATTGCTGAAACAAACCCAAATAGGCAAATGCGTGATTTCATTTACCTTTAACCTCACCTGTTAGAGGCAACACTTGATAGCTTTCCCCGCCAGCACACTTCACAGATATTTTTGAACCATTGGCATCTAGCGCACGAGCGTCAACCACACTATTGCAGTTTTTACCACGAACTCGAACACCAGCCGCCACACCATTATAAAGTTCAGCTTTCGTCAACGGATGTCCTTTAGGAAATTGAGGCATATCCGCTGCTTTTTTTATACCTACAAATGCATTGTATACAAAAGCTCTTAAGCCCAAGTGAGTTGCATCCATAGGGGCTTCCTCGGCGTGAGCAGCAGAGACCAATAACAAACCTGTAAGCAATGCGATAACGTTATATTTCATATAAGTAATTCTTGTAAAGTGAGTCGAGCGAATACTCACATAAACGCTTTTTATAGTCAAGAAAGTTGAACTTCACTTTATTGATTTTCTTCTAATAAAAGAATAACTTAAAAGTTATCTTAAGTGCGCTGCATAGTGAAGAGGTACGGTTGAAAATTTGATTGAAAAGACTAGCCTTATTAAAGCTTAATTCCTCATGTTAAGGCCTTATTTATTTTAAGCTTGTTTGTTCAGTTCAGACGGTAAATGCTGTGCTAAATAATCAATTGCAAGACGGGTTTTTAGTGGCATAAACGGTAACGCAGGCCATACCAAATGAATCGGAAAAGCAATGCTCGACATGGTTTCTAATACTTGTACGAGCGTACCGTCCTGTAATTCATTTTGAATGAGCCAATCGGGTAGCCAAGCGATACCTGCTCCAGCAAGCGCTGCATTTTTAATGGCTTGTAAGTCATTTAAAAGAAGTTTTGCTTTGGGCTTAATAAATAAAGGCTCGCTATTTTCCTTTTGAAGTTGCCACTTTTTTATTTGACCAAAATGCGGATCGGCAATTGTGGTGTGGATGTCTAAGTCTTCAATATGTTCTAGGGGAACTGCTTCATTTTCATTTAAATAGTTAGGCGAGGCACAAAGTAGCATTCGATGCTCACCAATCGGTTTGGCAACGAGCTGAGTTGTATCAGGCAATGTTCCGATTCTTATACATAAATCAAAACCTTCTTCGACCAAGTCTACAGTTCGATCATTAAATGAAATTTCTAGCTGTAAGTCCGTATGCTGCTGAGCAAATTTAACTATGAGCGGGGCAGCAAAGACTTGTCCGAATAGCACTGGCACAGACATTCGCAAACGGCCTGTTGCGTTAATTTTCCCTTGGTCTAACAAAGCTGCCGCATTTTGTATTTCACTCAATGCTCTGCGGCTATGTTCATAAAACAAAGCACCTTCATCAGTCATGCTAAGCGAACGTGTTGTTCTTTTAAATAGAGCCACACCAAGTTGTTCTTCAAGCCGAGCAATATTTTTACTTATGGCTGAGCGAGTTAAATGCAATTGTTCGGCAGCTTTTACAAAACTTCCAGCTTCAACCACAGTCACAAATATAGAAATTGCACTTAGCTCATGTTGCATGATTGTTGCCTAAAAGGAACCAATGATAAGAAATAATATCACCACTGTTGAATTTATTGTGGAGTTAATATGGCTTCATTGAAAACGTGGAGATGGTCATGGCTAAAATATTGGTATTAAAATCCAGCATTATGGGTGAGGGTTCACAAACCAATCGCTTAATTGATGTAATGCTTGAACACCGTAAAGACCAAGGTTTGCAAGATGACATTACCATACGCAATTTAGCTGAAATGAACCTGCCTGTATTAGATCTGGAAATTTTTCAGGCGCTTCGTGGGGCTGAAAATAACAATCAAGACATTCAACGAATCGTTGCTTTATCTGATGAATTAATTGCTGAATTAAAAAGTGCTGATTTACTCGTGATTGGCGCGCCCATGTACAATTTAAATGTACCGACTCAGCTCAAAAACTGGTTTGACTTAGTGGCACGAGCAAGACAAACATTCCGCTATACCGAAACTTACCCTCAAGGTTTGGTTGATGGCGTAAAAGCCGTGGTGGTAAGTAGTCGGGGCGGTATTCATGTCGGCCAAGAAACTGAGGCAGTCACGCCTTATCTCAAAGCAGTGTTAGGGCTAATGGGCATTCATGAGGTTGAATTTATCTATGCAGAAGGTCTAGATATGCAAGCTTATCGCAGCAATGCAATAGACCTCGCAAACCAGCGAGTTAAAGAATTCGCTATTTAAAAATCATGAGCAGAAACTCTTGTACCTCTAATTGATAACAAGAGTTTCTAAGTCTATTTAAATCACATTTCTAAGTTCATTTGCCGTGTTGCGCAGTAATGGCAATATTTGCTGAACCAAATAATCTTCTTGTACACGGTTGGTCTGAGACATGCAGTTAAGTGCTGCAATGGCTTGACCTTGTGCATTAAAAACGGGCACGGCAATCGCAATCACACCAAGCTCATGTTCTTCTTTAGAAAGACAATAATCCGATAACGAAATGCCCTTAAGCACTTCAGAAAACTTTGACTCATCTACAATGGTAAAAGGCGTTAAGCGTTTTAAACCATAAGTTTTGACCCATGCGTGCTGAGCTTCTTCAGACAGTGCTGCTAACAATACTTTACCTGTGGACGTGGCATGGGCAGGGAGTCGGTTTCCTAAATGCATGCCATAAGGGCTAACGCGTAAATTATCTTGTTGTGGTAAATAACTACGGGCAATCGGCACGACTTCGTTATCGTCTAACACCACAATTGAAAAAGTCAGGGATGTCTGCGCGCACAAAAGATTTAAAAAGGATTGAGCAACTTTAGGCAGGTGGGCAGAGCTTAAATAAGAACTCGAAAAGCGCAGCACGCGATGAGTGAGCCAAAAGTAATGTTCATCGGTTTCTAAATAGCCTAAGTATTTTAAAGTCTTCAGATAACGCCTTGCCGCGGTACGACTAATACCGGTTCGCTCGGCCACTTGAGTCACATTGAGCCGTTGCCGATCTGTTCCAAAAGCTTCTAGTAAAGCCAAGCCTTTTGCTAACCCTGCAATGTAATCATCTTGACGTATTTTCTCATGCGAGTTCGGGTGCTCTAGAAAAGCATCGAGAGAAGGCATCCTTTCATTCCTGTGATTTTATTGTTTCTGTCCGCTATTCGGACAAACTAAATGATAAACGGTTATTTTCGTCTTGGATACATAGTGAACAAAACTTAAAGCCAGTAATTTAAAAGTCAGGATGAAACAAGGATGAAGTTATGGATATTTTAAAGACACAGGTTGCAATTATTGGTTCTGGACCAGCAGGATTATTGCTTGGGCAGCTTCTATATAAAGCTGGTATCGATCATATTATTGTTGAGCAACGTAGTGCTGAATATGTGGCTTCACGGATTCGTGCAGGAATTTTAGAGCAAGTTTCGGTCGACTTACTGAAACAAGCAGGTGTTGACCAAAACTTAAAAGAAAAAGGATTACCGCATTCGGGCATTGAAATCTTAACCAACGGTGAGTTACACCGAGTTGATCTGGCTGCACTCACAGGTGGTAAACAAGTGACCGTATATGGTCAGACCGAAGTCACCAAAGATTTAATGACTGCGCGTGAAGCAGAGCAGCTCACTTCATTTTATGAAGCTCAAAATGTACAAGTGAAAGATTTCTATACTGCACCAAAAGTTGAGTTTGAGTACCAAGGTAAAGCCTTTCAAATTCAGTGTGACTTTATAGCAGGGTGTGATGGCTACCACGGTGTCTGCCGTGCCAGCGTGCCCGAAGACAAAATTAAAACCTTTGAAAAAGTTTATCCGTTTGGCTGGTTAGGGGTGTTGGCCGATGTTCCACCTGTAGCCGATGAACTCATTTATGTACAGTCTGAACGTGGATTTGCTTTATGCAGTATGCGTTCAGAGACACGTAGCCGTTATTATTTACAAGTCCCTTTAACAGATCACGTCGAAGACTGGTCAGATGAAAAGTTCTGGGATGAGTTAAAAAACCGCCTAGACCCTGAAAGCCGTGAAAAGTTAGTGACGGGACCTTCTATTGAAAAAAGTATCGCGCCGTTACGTAGCTTTGTGACTGAACCAATGCGTTTCGGAAAACTATTTTTAGCAGGTGATGCTGCGCATATTGTTCCACCAACAGGAGCAAAAGGTCTCAATCTCGCTGCGTCTGATATTGCTTATTTATCAAGTGCACTTATTGAATATTATGCCGAAGGTTCTGAACAAGGTATAAATGAATACTCTGAAAAATGCCTACAACGCGTATGGAAAGCAGAGCGTTTTTCTTGGTGGATGACTCATTTATTACATCGCTTTGAAACTGAAAGTGAGTTTGATCATAAGATTAAACAAGCAGAGCTAAGTTATGTACTTGGCTCAATTGCAGGTAAAACCACATTAGCCGAAAACTATGTTGGTTTGCCTTATGAGATCAAGCAAATTGATAGTTTTAAGCAAGCAAGCTAAAGGCTAAATAAAAAGTAAAAAGGGCATGAAAATGCTCTTTTTTTTATATAAAAATTAGATGGGAACAAATAGTTTAAGAAATGTCGTCATACAAAAAGTAGCCCTGATATTTTTTGAAATATAGGGCTACTTATCAATTAACTTAACGTTTACTCAGCGGTTGCGGTAACTTTACTATTGCTTAACATTGCTTGTTGCTGAGATTGAATAGGTTTAATCACTTGTGGGTTAGAGTTACTCCACGGGATGTAGGCCTCTGTCAAAATATGGCCTGTAAGACTTGTTAAATCACTAGATTGAACCTCAGCATTGCCTTGACGACCATATAATACAACTTCATCACCCGCTTTGGCTTCTGGAATATCTGTTACATCAACCATAACAGTATTCATTGATACTCGACCAACCACTGGCGCTTTTTGTCCATTGACTAAGACAAAAGCTTTATTACTAAAACTACGACGGTAGCCATCCGAATAACCTACAGGCAAGTTTGCAAGTTTGGAGTCACGTGTCAACGTATAAGTTTGGTCATAACCTACAGTTGAACCTTTAAGGTAATTATTAACTGCAGCAATTTGTGTTTTAAATGCCATCATGCGTTTAAATTCAGGGTGATTAGGAAAATCTCCATAAATAATTGCGCCTGCACGGACCATATCTAAATGTGATTCAGGAACATTTACGGTAGCAAATGAATTTGCCGTGTGTAATGTTAATTCTTTACGATTCAGTTTGGCTTTTTTAATCAACCATGCTGTTTGTTCATTAAATTGCGCTAGACGCTCACGAACATATTTTTCATCTTCTACAGCATAATGGGTCATAATGCCGTCAATTCTAAGATTTGGAAGCTTAGTGATTGCAACAGCTTGTTCTTTACCTTGAGCTGTAGACATTTCAAGACCATTACGATCCATACCACCCGAATTTAAAGCCAAGCTATAATGAACAGTTGTATTGTTCGCTTCTGCCCATTTAGAGATACGGGCAGCCTGATCATAATTACCCAAAAGCTCTTCAATATTTAACGCATGTGCATTGATAATTTCACTATCTGTGGCTGTACGTAAACGTGTAATTTTGCCTTTATAGCCATGCTTACGCACCATCGCCGCTTCTGCATTACTGGTGATGCCAATACACGATACGTTTAACTTCATAACACTCGGCATAAGTAGGTCAATACTATGCCCATATGCATTTGCTTTCATGACTACACAAAGCTGTGTTTTGCCATTAAGTAATTGATTTGTCTTTTTAATATTATCTTCAAAAGCTTGAGTGTCAACTTCAATCCATGCATTTGCTGTAGGTGCAGGGCTGACTTCATTTGTGATATGAGACGTGAGTAAAGGTGCAGCATGGGCAAATTGTATGGAACCGAATAATACCAATGCACAGCTATAAGCGAGATGCGAAAAATTTGTTTTAAGTTTCATGAGTTTTTTAATCTTTCCTGGCTGAATATGATTTAACGCTGGGTGGATTTTTATGGTTAAGTACAGAGATATAATTAATCTAAAATGTCACACGATTTGGTCGTAATAATACTTTCTCCTTGAAATATTATAGTCAGTGTTAAGTAAAATTTAATTTTGCTTAAACTATATTCATAAAATACAAATGTGATTTTAAATAATCTTAATTAAATCTAAATATACATTTGTGAAAAAACAAGAAGAAAAATCATTATATTTTTTTAAATGTTATTTTTTTAATCTAATTATTGGTGATATTTTTAATAACAATTTTTAAAATATAACATTTGGTAAATAATTAACTTTATTATTAAAAGAGGTTTTTTATTTTTATTATTTATTAATTGTGATTTTTTTATCATTCGGTAAAATATAAAAAATATATGGAGGTAAACATCCGAAACTTTGTTTTATGGCATATGAAATATTAAAATTATTATACTTATCATATGTTTATATTTTTTTATTAAAATTATTTAGAAATTTTTGGTTATACCGTGACAAATTTTTATGCATCAAATGTCATATTTAATAGTTTTTAATTAATTAATTTAAATTTTATAAATGAAATATTAATTAGATTGAATAAATAGTTGAGTATTATTTAACCTTGGAGGTGTAGTTATGGTTTTGTGTAATAAATCGACGAATTGGCCTTATCTTGTTTTTTTTAATTAAATTTGTTGTTTGAAATTTTGATTAAATTAAAATTTTATGTTTATTTTTAAATTAGCAAATTTCATTAATATTTTAGTTTTTATTAAATGGGTGATTTTATATTGAGAGTTTTTAAATATAAGATGGTGGGTTTATTTTTTAAATTACTCAAGAAGTTTTGGGGTTTTATAGACCATACTATTCTAATTCTACAAGGCAGTAATATAGGAGAGTGGATATTGAGTGTTAGGGCAAATCCTCAATTCCTGTGTAAGAGTCAGTACAAAATATGAATTTTTATCTTAAATAAGTGTCTCAATAAATATGATGTAATGATTAAGCTATGCCGTTTTCCTTGATAAACAGATGAGCTAAGGAAAGTTTTCCGAAGCCAGAGTATGCGTGCACACACGATTTTTTATGGAAAAGTTGAATTGAAAAAAGCGGGGAATAGGACGCGTTTTGCTTAAAAGATCAGCATTAATAAAAGCTTTTGTCACATTTTTTCAGTATATTGCTATTAATTTCTTTATTTATAAATTCTAAGTTTGTATGGAACAGGACCAAGCTCGCATACCTAAATATATTCCTATTCGCGATGCGATTGCCCATGATATTGAATCGGGTGTATTAGAAGCCCACGCAAAACTCCCATCAGAAAGAGTGCTGTCTGAACAGTTCCAAACCACTCGTGTGGCTGCACGTGAAGCTTTACTGGCTTTGGAAACTGATGGCTTGATTTATCGCTTAGACCGCCGTGGTTGGTATGTTCGTTCTCCTCGCATTATTTATCACCCGCAATCGACAAAAAACTTTAACCAGTTTGTGATTGAACAAGGCTATGAACCTTCTACAGAAGTAATTTCGAGTGAACTTACGCAAGCTACTTCTTGGGATGCCAAGCATTTAAAAGTTGAAAAAGGGCATCCGATTTATTCAGTTTGGCGACGTCGTTGTATTAATGGACGACCTGTTTTGGTTGAGCATTTACGGGTTAATGCCGAACTTTTCCCTGAGTTTTTAACTCATGATCTCAAGCAATCCATTACTTTACTGATGGCAAATCAATATAACTGCCATATCACCAGAGCTGACATTAACCTGTATCCAACCGCTTTATCGGAACAACAGGCTAAAGCACTGCATGTGAATGTTGGCGCACTGGGTTTATATATTTGCCGTAGCAACAGAAATGAAGAAGGCGTAATTACAGATGTTGACCAAGAATATTGGCTACATGATGTTTTAGATTTGCACTTCGAAGCGCGAGCATAAAAATGCAATCTGGTTTAAACCAGATTAATTAAACTGTCATATAAAGCTGTTGAAATACGATCATCAAATAATTGCATTCGATGGTTTGCAGATGAAACAGTACGTTCAACAGACAATTAAACTCGGTACTGCATCAGTTTTAGGTGTAGTGGTCGCTATTCAAATGGGATGTTCATCAGCAACATCAAAACAATCAGAAGAAATTACAGTCTATACGGCAGTGGAAGCCGACCAGCTTAAGCAATACCAAGAGGAATTACATAAAGCCTATCCTGAACTCAAAGTAAAATGGGTACGTGATTCAACAGGTGTAATCACCGCTAAACTTTTGGCAGAGCAGAAAAACCCACAAGCGGATGTGGTTTTTGGTGTGGCTTTAACCAGTTTGCTGGTCATGGAAAAGAAAGACATGCTTGAGCCTTTTAAACCAGAAGGTATCCAAAATTTAAAACCAGAATTTGTAAGCCAAAAACCTGTACCGACTTGGACGGGTATGGATGCATGGGAATCTGCAATTTGTGTCAATAAAGTCGAATTAGAAAAACGTAAGTTACCTATTCCAAAAACTTGGAAAGATTTAACCAACCCGATTTATAAAAACCTGATTGTAATGCCAAACCCAGCCTCAAGTGGAACAGGCTATTTGGATGTCACAGCTTGGATGCAAATTTGGGGTGAAAAGCAGGCATGGGACTATATGCAGGCTTTGGATAAAAACATTTCACAATATCCTCATTCGGGTTCAAAACCTTGCAAGATGGCAGCACAAGGTGAAATCCCAATAGGAGTTTCTTTCGGTTATCCAGCATTTAAATTAAAAGCAGAGGGTGCACCTTTAGAAGTGGTTTATCCAACAGAAGGTTTAGGCTGGGAAATGGAAGCCTCAGCAATTGTGAAAGGAACCAAGAAATTAAGTAGCGCACAAAAATTTATAAATTGGTCGGTAAGCAAAGCGGCAAACGAAGCTTATGCACATAACTTTTCAATGGTGGCTTATAAAGGCATTGAAAATACCACCATGGACTTCCCGAAAAATCTTCCTCAAATGCTCGTAAAAAATGATTTTTATTGGGCGGCCGAGCAGCGTGAACGTATTTTGGCTGAATGGTCAAAGCGTTTTGAAAAGTGATCTTTTGGATAAGGGCCTCATTATGCAAATACCTTCGTTATTGCAGTCATCGCTGCTAGGTCAAAACCAAAAGGGTGAGTTAGCAGGGCATTTACTGTCGTCATTAACGACCTATAAATATCCTGAACACGGCCCATCGGTTTTAGAAGTGGTGGATATACAAAAAAAGTTCCAACATTTTCACGCTCTAACACATATTAATTTAGACCTGAAAGCTGGCGAGTTCGTGAGCTTTTTGGGACCTTCTGGATGCGGTAAAACCACTTTGCTACGCATAATTGCGGGTCTAGAAAAACCTGATTATGGAAAAGTTATAAAAAAGGGCGCAGACATTACGTTGCTCAGTGCTGAAAAGCGTCACTGTGGTATTGTGTTTCAGAACTATGCGTTATTTCCAAACTTAAACGTCGAAGAAAATATTGCTTTCGGCTTAGACAAAAAAAAGTGGGATAAAGCACAGCGTAGTCAACGGGTTCAGCAGTTATTGGAACTGATTGAATTACCTGATATTGCAAAAAAGTATCCCAACCAATTATCAGGCGGGCAGCAGCAACGTGTTGCGCTTGCTCGGGCAATTGCACCGAAGCCTGATATTTTACTGTTAGATGAACCATTGTCCGCACTTGATGCTCAGGTACGTCTAAACCTAAGACAAAAGATCCGCTCAATTCAATCACAGCTTAATTTACCAACCATTATGGTCACACACGACCAAGAAGAAGCTTTAAGCATTTCTGACCGTGTGGTAGTGATGAATCATGGCGTTATTGAACAAATTGATACGCCGCACAATATTTATTACAAGCCGCAAACCCAATTCGTTGCAAAGTTTATTGGCACCATGAACTTTTTGGCAGCCACTTGTTCAGTAGTCAATCAACTCGAGGTTTTAGGTTTTATTCCTTTAAATTTGGAGCAGCAAAAACTTAAAGCAGGGCAAAGCTACAACATTGGTTTTAGACCGGAAGCTGTCGAATTGGTTGATAATTTCGGCAGTGATAAAGAGTCGTTGTATTTGCCAGTTAAAGTATTAAGCACAGAATTTTTAGGTGCCAAACGTCGTTTGTTTTGCACTATTCATATCGATGGAATTGAGCAAGCAAAACATCTTTTGCAAATTGAAATTGAAAATACCAAGTTCAAATCTTTGCAAGAACTCATGTTTATAAAAGTGCCTAATCAGCTCATTCATGTCTTTGACGAACAAGGGTACGCACTATGTTAAATGAAACTGCTTCAGCGGTTTTAAAAACACAGCCGCGTCGAAAAACTGAATATTCATTAAGATCAAATATTGCTTTAGCAAGCGTTGCAATTGCTTTGACTTTAGTGATTATTGCTCCATTAATCATGCTGTTTGAAACTGCATTTTTTGATGAAAATCAAAATTTTGTTGGTCTTGAAAATTTTTATCATTATTTTGGCAGTCCAGCTTTACTCAGCTCTGTATTTAACTCAGTGTGGGTTGCTTGTACTGCTACTGTCATTACAGTATTGCTTGCCAGTATTTATGCTTTTGCACTCACCAATGTGAATATAAAAGGCAAAGGCTTCTTTAAAGTGGTCGCTTTTTTACCCATTTTAGCGCCGTCACTTTTACCGTCTTTAGCATTGGTTTATTTGTTTGGTAAGCAAGGTGTGTTTAAACCTTTACTGAGCGATATACAAATTTATGGCCCAATCGGTATTGTAATCAGTTATTGCTTTTGGCTATTTCCTGCAATTTTAATGTTGATGATGGTGTCTTTTCGCAGTGTCGATCAGCGTTTAATTGAGGCATCTTTGTCGCTGGGTAAAAATATCTGGAAGACCCATTACCATGTCACGCTACCTGCAATCCGTTATGGACTCATCAGCGCAAGTTTAGTGGCTTTTATTTATGTACTGACCGATTTTGGGATTCCAAAAGTCATTGGCGGTTCATTTAACATGATGGCGCTTGATGTCTATAAACAGATTATTGGGCAGCAAAACATGAGCATGGGTGCGGTAATTTCCATCTTACTATTGCTACCAGCACTTTTTGTGTTCATTTTTGATCGAATACAAAGTAAGCGTCATGCACGTTTTCAAGCCTTTCAGGCTAAACCTTATGTCTCTGCACCGAATAAAAAACTTGAAGTCGTTCTGAGCTTATTTTGTGGCTTAGTTTCGGGCTCGATTTTACTGATTATTTTTACGGCTGTGTTGGCTTCATTTATCCAGTCTTGGCCTTATGATTTGTCTTTGACCTTAGCACATTACAGTTTTGAATATGTCGATGGCGGTGGTTGGGCTGCGTATTTCAATTCGATTCGTATGGCCCTTTTTAGTACGGTTGTGGGCACGGCACTTATTTTTATGGTGGCACTGTTAACCGAACGTTTTAAAGCACATCCTCTCATTAAAAATTATGTGCAAGCTTTGGTTTTATTACCTCTTGCAGTGCCAGGGCTGGTCTTGGGTATTGCTTATATTTTGTTTTTTAACCATCAAAGTAATCCGTTAAATGTGCTGTATGGAACCATGACCATTTTGGTGATTTCAACCATTATGCATTATTACACTGTGCCACATCTTACTTTAACCAATGCCATTAAACAGATTCCGTTACAGCTCGATCAGGCAGCCCAAACTCTAGGCACATCGAAGTGGAAAACTTTTTGGAAAGTATATTTGCCCATGTGTTTTCCAGCGCTGTGCGATGTATCGGTCTATATTTTTGTGAATGCCATGACCACTGTGTCGGCTGCGATTTTCCTCTATTCACCAGACACCAGTTTAGCGGCGGTGGCAGTTTTAAATATGGATGATGCAGGAGACACGGTTGCTGCTGTTGCCATGAGTATTTTGATTTTGACCACTTCATGTGTTGTAAAACTCATTCATTGGTTATTTACCCGAAAAATTATGGCAAGAAGTCAGCAATGGCGTGAAAGTTCTCATTAAGTTTTAGCTAAACACAATTTTTATTTAACCGACTGAAACGAAATGCTTTGTTCAACAAGGCAAGGGTTTGTTCATCCTAAATTTCGCAAATTGGAAGTCTTATGAATAACACACAGTTTGATTTAATTGTTGTCGGTGCCGGTATTTTAGGTTTGTCTGCTGCCATACAGGCACAAGAGCAAGGCTTAAAAGTCTGTATCTTCGAGAAAAATTCTAAGCCAGTGGGGGCGACTCGCCGTAATTTTGGCATGGTCGGGACATCGACATTAACCCATCCAGAGCAACAGTGGCGAAAGTACGCTCTTGAAACGCGTTCTTTTTATCAACGCATTCAAGCTGAAACTGATATTTCCTTTGCTCAACGCCAAGGTGTCTATCTGGCAAATACGGCACTTGAATGGCAGGTTTTAAATGAGTTTGCCGAGCGTGCAAATAACTACCAAATTCCAGTTCATTTACGAAGTCATGATGAGCTGGTCACCCAATTTTCCTATTTAAATCCTTCGCAGCAGTTTCAAGGCGGCTTGGTTTTTGAAGAAGATTATTCGGTAGAACCGCATGTGGTTGGGCCGCGACTGTTGGCATATGCCGAAAGTAAAGGTGTAGAAATTTATACCAATGCTTGTGTTGTTCAAACTCAATATCAGCGTGAAAGTTGTCGGGTTAGTTTGGCAAATGGAGTGACTTATCGGGCAAATAAAGTTTTGATCTGTCACGGTGAGGTGATTGATGTTTTATATCCAGATCTTTTACAAAGTTTGAACCTGAAACGTTGTGGCCTACAAATGGCTCTGACTCATCGGTTCCATCAAAACTTAAATGCGTCTATGTATTCAGGTTTATCCATTTCACGGTATCCAGCTTTTGAAATTTGCCCGAGTCATGCTGAGCTGACTAAAGCATCGCAACAGGGATTTATTAAAGAGTTCGGCATTCATATTCTGATTAAACAAAACGAATTTGGTGAACTCATCGTCGGTGATAGCCACGAATATCATTCGATTAATGAAGCGCCTCAGTTCGAGCAGCGTGAAGACATTAATGAGTTTATTCAAACTTATTGCCATGAAAAATTGGGTATGACTTTACCTCCAATTCAAAAACGTTGGAATGGTTATTACCTGACCCATGAACATGAGTTGGCCTGTATCACTGAAGCTGAAAAAAATATCTTTTTGGTGAGTGCGATTGCTGGCAAAGGCATGACCACAGGGGCTGGATTTATGAAAGAAATATTAGAACAAAATATTTACTAGTTTGTCATCTGGTTTAAACCAGATTGATGTATATTGAAATTAACGCGAACAAGATGAGCAACATTATGAACATGCAACCACAACTCGATATGGACTTAGAGAATAAATATTTGCTTCTAACGCCAGGTCCGTTATCAACTTCTGCGACAGTCCGCCGCGCCATGCAAAAAGACTGGTGTACTTGGGACCAAGAATATAATTCGCTTGTACAAGATATTCGTAATCGATTGGTCAACTTGGCAACCAGCCAACCTGAAAAATATACGGCTGTGCTAATGCAAGGCAGTGGTAGTTTTGCTGTGGAGTCTGTGCTTGGTTCAGCTATTCCGCGTGATGGCAAAATCTTGATTATTAATAATGGCGCATACGGTGCACGTATGGTGCAAATGGCACGCTGCCTAAATATTGAAGTTGTAGAGCTGAATTATTTAGAAACCCAGACACCAGATTTACAAGAGATTGAGCGTGTTTTACAAGATAAAACCATTAGTCACGTTGCCTGTGTGCACTGCGAAACCACCACAGGAATTTTAAACCCGATTCAAGACATTGGCCGTTTGGTGAAAGCAGCAGGAAAAATCTGGATTGTGGATGCCATGAGTTCATTTGGTGGAGTGCCAATGGATATGGCTGAGCTTGAAATTGATTTTCTAATTTCAAGTGCGAATAAATGTATTCAAGGTGTTCCGGGCTTTGGTTTCATTTTGGCGAAACGGGATTGCCTAGAAGCGTGTAAAGGTTTGGCACGTTCGGTTAGCCTCGATTTATATGACCAGTGGAACACAATGGAGCAGCATAACGGTAAATGGCGTTTTACCTCGCCAACCCATGTGGTACGTGCATTTTATCAAGCATTGCTTGAGCTTGAGACAGAGGGCGGAGTAGCTGCACGTTTTCAACGTTATTTACAAAACCAGCAAATCTTATCGCAAGGTATGCAACAACTGGGCTTTGAATTGGTACTCGATGAAGAGTGCCCACAATCACCCTTCATTACCACTTTTCTTTACCCAACAGCCAAGTCATTTAGCTTCCAGTCATTTTATGAAACCCTGAAAAAATCAGGCTATGTGATCTATCCGGGCAAAGTCACCGATCTCAACTGCTTCCGTATTGGCAATATTGGCGAAGTTTATATTCAAGACATTGAAGGGCTTCTTGCTGCGATTGCCAGCTACTGCGAAAGCCATCTCAATCAAGCTGTAACAGCATAACTTTTATTAAAACATTTGAATTAAAGGGAATACACCATGACGACCAACAATACACAAATTCAGGCTGTGGTTTTTGACTGGGCTGGCACAACTGTAGATTTTGGTTCACGCGCACCGATTTTGGCTTTTATGGCTTTATTTAAAGACAATAAAATTGAAATTACGGTTGAAGAAGCTCGAGCGCCAATGGGTTTAGAAAAACGTGACCATATTGCAGCAGTTTTAAAAATGCCGCGTGTAGCGACTGCATGGCAGGAAGTATATGGTCAGGCGGCAACTGAAGCAGATATTGATCGTTTATATAAAGATTTTATTCCTTATCAATTAAAATCGATTCCAACATGTTCTGCTTTAATTCCGGGAGCATTAGAAACGTTTGAAAATATTAAAAAGCGTGGTGCAAAAATTGGCAGTAACACGGGTTATGCATCCATGATGATTGGTCGTTTGGTTAAAGATGCTGCCGATCAGGGCTACTGTCCAGACTGTATCGTCACTGCCAGTGATGTGAAATTTGGCCGGCCATATCCTGAAATGTTATGGAAGAACTTAATTCAACTCGATGTTTCTGATATCAAAACTGTTGTAAAAGTAGATGATACCGTGGTGGGGATTGACGAAGGTTTAAATGCAGGGTGCTGGACAGTAGGACTTGCGATTAGTGGTAATGAAGTCGGTTTAAGCTATGAAGAGTGGAGTGCATTATCGGCTGATGAACAGATTGTTCTAAAAGATAAGGCATACCAAAAAATGAATGCGTCGGGTGCTCACTATGTGATTGATAGTGTCGCTGACTTACCAAACGTACTAGATGATATTGAACGCCGTTTGGAGCAGGGTGAACGACCTTAAACAGAGTTTAGGTCTATATATTTTTAAGCTTAGCTCCCTTGGGAGCTAAGCTTACCTAAAAAATTAAAATGAAGAGTAATAAACTCTACATATATGAAAATAAGGATTAACTTTGAAACGTCAATTCCTTATTTTTGGCTAACGATTTAAAACACATGTTTCGATCGTTAGCACCATCAACCAGATAGGCATATGACCTATCTGATAGATCTTTTTATGACTTTTGAGGGTCATATAATTTTTCTTTAATGAATAGGGCCGGTATCACACCACAAATCAGATAAGCTGCACCCATGACGACAAAACCTAAACCAATTGAGCCGCCAGAGGCTAAGAAACCAATCGTTGCAGGGGCTAAAGCAGCACCTAAACGTCCGACATTATAAGCACCGCCAATGGCTGTACCGCGAATAGCAGTCGCAAAGCTTTCGGTCATGTAGGTTGCATTTACGCCATACGGGATGCCGTAGAGGAAACCAAAGGTCACCAGTAAATATAGAATGTTGCTTGGCGAGTTATAAAAAACGATGAGCGGTAGGAAAATAGCAGTGCCGATTGCACCAAAGGCATAGGTAAAACGACGTCCTAATTTATCGGCCATCATGCCCGCAAGAACTTTACCCAAAATCATCGCGGTATATGTACCTACCATATAAGCGGTCATTTCCTTAAATTTCATACCCAGTTCACTTTCAAGGTATGACGGCATCCAGTTATTTACACCATAGTAGCCAAACTGTAAAAAGCCTGCCGTTAACGCCCATAGGATAAACATATTACGGTTTCGTTTATCTTGGAAAATAAGCTTAAATGCCGAAGTTTTTTGAGCATTCTGAGTCACAACTGGTTGTTGTAGTCGAGACTTTTGCCATGCTTCAGGTTCTGGTACCAGAATATGCATGAGAACAGCAATAATGACAGGAATAATCGCAACATAAAACAACATGCGCCAGCCATGATCAGGAATAATCCAGCCTGCAAGTAAGGTCGCAACAATATAGCCAACCGTCCAGCCAGCTTGTAGGGTACCCAGTACTGTGGTGCGGTAACGGGTTGGGACATATTCGGCCATGAGGGTATTACAGGCGATATAAAGTGAACCTAAACCCAGTGATGCAAAAAATCTTAAAATACCAAACTGAAGAAAGCTTTGAGTAAAACCTAAGCCACAGGTGAGGAGCGAGAAAGTTAAAATAGAAATAACCACAATGCGCACACGACCAAATTTATCGCACGCCCATCCCCCAAAAATTCCACCAACAGCCATGCCTGCCAATGTAAAACTGCCAAGCATACCTGCTTGTACTGAACTTAATCCAAAATCTGCCTTAATACTATTTAAGCTATAAGACAGTAGCATCAAATCTGCACCATCTACCAACAGTGCTAGAAAAGCAAAAATAAAAGCTATTTTCCACGTATGAGGCTGTATACGAGAAAGACCTTCTTTGTAATTTGTAGCCATAATCCATTACCTACATTTGATAAAAAGCACTTCAAGTCGTTTTAAAGCGCTTAAAATTTGATTAAGACGCAGCGCGAATCATGTTTCGGGCAATAATCATTTGTTGAATTTGAGTCGTGCCTTCATAGAGGCGGAACAAACGAACATCTCGATAAAAACGTTCAATGGCATATTCACTGATATAACCCGCACCGCCGTGAATTTGTACGCAGCGATCAGCAACGTGGCCACACATTTCGGTTGCAAACATTTTTGCGCATGAGGCTTCAGTACTAACGTTTTGTCCTGCATCGCGTAGACGTGCAGCGTCTAAGACCATACATTTAGCTGCATAAATTTCAGCTTTTGAGTCAGCAAGCATGGCTTGAATGAGTTGGAATTCGGCAATCGGTTGTCCAAATTGCTTGCGTTCGATGGCGTAATTTAAAGAATCATCTAGCATTCGGGTTGCTGCTCCAACGCTTAAAGCCGCAATATGCAAACGGCCTTTATCCAGCACTTTCATCGCAGTTTTAAAACCAACACCTTCTACACCACCAATGAGTGCCGAAGCAGGAATACGACAATTTTCAAAAATCACATCACAGGTATGGGCACCTTTTTGTCCCATTTTTTTATCGCGTTTGCCAAGAAAAATGCCCGGAGTTTGGCTATCGATAATAAAAGCAGAAATGCCACCAGCGCCTTTAATATCAGGGTTTGTACGTGCCATGACTGTAAATACACCAGCGTGAGGAGCATTGGTAATAAAGCGTTTAGTACCATTTAAAATGTAAAAGTCACCGTCTTTTACAGCGCTGGTTTTTAAAGAGGCAGCATCAGAACCTGCATCCGGTTCGGTTAAGCAAAAAGAACTGATCACTTCACCACGTGCTAAACGTGGCAAGAAAAATGATTTTTGTACTTCGGTCCCATCAATAATCAGGCCACTTGAGCCAATGCCATTATTGGTTCCAATGAGAGAGCGAAAAGCAGGAGAGGTACGGCCTAATTCAAAAGCCACATAGACTTCTTCTTCCATCGTCAGGCCAAGACCTTCGTACTCTTCTGGAATGGTTAAACCAAATAAGCCCAGCGCTTTCATTTGCTCAACGATATCTTGAGGAATTTCATCCGTTTCAGCGACTTCATTCTCATGAGGAATTAATACACCTTCAACAAATTGTCGAATCATATCAACAAGTTGATTTAAGGTTTCCTGATCTCGAATCATAGTCTCGTCCTTTTACTACATGCAGAAAACATCAATGTGATGTTCGTAAAATCACCAATATTTGAAGCGATAGTAATCAAAGGATGAACGCAAAACAATATATTTTGAAAATTAATTTCGCAATGCGATACTTTGTTGTTGATTTATGTTTGGCTAATTTATTGATTTATTTAAGCTATATTTTCTTATAAAAAATCATTATTTTTAGTGGAAAATTAAAGTTTGATTTTTCAAAAGAGCTGTGTATATTAAAAATATATATCGCTATGCGAAATTTTAAATGGATAAGTTTTCCTATAGGAAATGAGTCACAAAATATAGTGGGATGAAGATGGGTGCTTTAAATGGAATTCGGGTACTTGACTTAAGTCGAGTATTGGCTGGACCTTGGTGTGGACAGATTCTTGCAGATTTAGGTGCAGAACTAATCAAGATTGAACGACCAAAAGTCGGTGACGATACCCGTTCTTGGGGGCCGCCTTGGATGAAAGATGACTTAGGCCAAGACACTCAAGAAGCTGCATATTATCAGTCTACCAACCGCAATAAACTATCTGTTGCTATCGACATTGCGAGTGCTGATGGCCAAGAATTGATTAAAGCCCTTATTCAAGACACCGATGTCGTGATCGAAAACTACAAAGCGGGTTCTTTGAAAAAGTACGGTTTGGACTATGAGTCTTTATCTGCCATTAACCCTAAACTGGTGTATTGCTCAATTACAGGTTTTGGTCAAAATGGTCCAAGAGCAGAAGAGCCGGGTTATGACTTTATTATTCAGGGCATGGGCGGGCTTATGTCAGTCACGGGTGAGCGTGATGATTTGCCGGGTGGTGGTCCACAAAAAGTAGGCGTCGCATTTTCTGATTTAGCTACGGGACTTTATTCTACGATTGCCATACAGGCTGCTTTACTCAACCGTCATGTGACGGGTTTAGGCCAATACATTGATATGGCTTTGCTTGATGTTCAAATTGCCACAATGGCAAATCAGGGAATGAACTATCTTTCATCGGGTAATATCCCTAAACGTTATGGCAATGCACACGCCAATATTGTGCCTTATCAAGTATTCAAAGCTTCTGACCGTGATTTCATTATTGCATGCGGAAATGACACTCAGTTTATTCAACTCTGTCGTAGTATTGGTTTACCCGATTTACCAAATGATCCGCGTTTTGCCCGAAATGCAGATCGAATCAAGCATCGTGATGAAATTATCGGGATTTTACAAACACACTTTTTAACAAAAACAGCAGATGAATGGGTAGATGCAATTTATGCCGCTAAAGTTCCTGTCGGTGTGATTAATAACTTGGAACAAGCTTTTCAAGAGCCGCAAGTCATTGCCCGAGAAATGTTAGTCGAGATGAATCATCCTCAGCGTGAGAAATTGAAAGTAATTGGCTCGCCAATCAAACTTTCTAGAACGCCTGTTGAATACAAAACAGCTCCTCCATTGTTGGGTGAACATACGCAGGCCGTTTTGGGGCGAATAGTTTCTCCTGAAAAACTAGCTGAGCTCAAAGAAAAGGGCGTAATTGGGTAGGTGGTTTAAAAGCGGAAGGTTAAAATTATATTTAAAATCAGAAAATAAAATATTTAATCTTTCGCTTTAATGAGTTAAATGAAGTTATCTTTTAGATGCAGACTCGGATGTTTGCTCTTTTGCTATTTATAGAAAAAATAGATTATAATTTTCGCAGTGCGAAACAAAATATGGATTGGTATGACAATGAACGATGCAGTTGATGCAGAACAGACGGAAAAATTATTAGCGCCTTTAAGGCATGAATTATTACATCCGATTGAAGATATGCAAGATGAAAATGATCGCCAATTTATTACTGCATTAGCACGTGGTTTAGAGCTATTACGTTGTTTTACACCGAAGCATCAGCATTTGGGTAACCAAGAGCTTGCTCAAATGACAGGTTTGCCAAAACCAACCATTACTCGCCTTACACATACCTTGTCGCGTTTGGGTTATATCAAACAAGTGCCTAACTCAAGCAAATTCCAGCTTTCAGTAGGGGTTCTTGCATTTGGTTATTCGATGCTGTCTAACGTATCGATTCGTTCTATTGCTCATCCATATATGAAAAATTTGGCAGACTATGCTGGCGCTGCTGTTGCCATGGCAACACGCGATCGATTGAACATGATTTACCTTGATGTGGTGCAAGGCAAAGGCAATATGACCATGCGCCGTCAAGTTGGAACCTATTTACCGATTCATTTAAGTTCTATGGGGCGTGCATGTTTAGCTGCAATGCCTGAAGACGAAAGAGAATTTTTACTTGATGCCATCCGTAGCAAACACAAAGAAGACTGGATCAAAATTAACCGTGATCTAGACAAAGCTTTTAAAGACTACCAAGATTTTGGATACTGTTTTTCAATCGGCGAATGGCATAAAGATGTAAATTCGGTTGCAGTCCCACTGATTCATGAACAACATGGTTTGCTGGTGTTCAATTGTGGTGGCCCAAGCTTCATTATGAACCGTGAAAAACTCGAAGAAGATATTGCACCGCGTCTTTTACACATGGTGAATAATATTCGTACCGAGATTAGCTAAACCTATTTGATTTATTTATAAAAGCCAGCTTTGATCTTCAATGCTGGCTTTTTAATGGGTGAGCTTTAGGATGTTTGGTTGTGAAAGTTCGGTTTTCTTTTTTCTTTGAAAGCACTTAATGCTTCTTTAAACTCGGAACCCTGTAAACAACGCGAGAAAATAGTCGACTCATGATCAATACGATTAAGTAGATCATCGATTGGCATATCTCTTAGTAACTTTTTACTCAGTTGTAAGGCTTGGCTTGGTTTGTGAGCAAGTTTAATAGCCACATCTTCAACCGCTTGATCCAGTTCAGTTGCCTCAAATATTTCATTTACCAGACCATAATTTTTTGCTTGGTCTGCCGAAAACTTTTCACCCAATAAAATAATTTCAGAAGCGCGAGCAAAGCCCAATAGTCTTGGCAGGATGTAACTTGAACCCGCTTCAGGTACAAGTCCCAAATTCACAAAGGGAAATTGGAAAATAGAGTTTTGGCTTGCATATACAAGGTCACAATGTAGAAGCATAGTACTGCCAATACCAATTGCCACACCATTTACTTTAGCGATAATCGGTTTTGGAAACGTTGCTAAGCTTTTTAAGAAAACAATCGAAGCGGGTGGTTCTGAACTTGATGCGTCGCGTTTTTCAAATGCATTGACATCATTACCACTCGTAAATGCGGAGTCTTCACCAGTCAGCACAACGACATGAATGTCTTGATTAGTTGCAGCCTCATCTAATGCCTGACTTAGGGCCGCATACATTTCGTAATTAATTGCATTCTTTTTAGTGGGATTACTCATGGTGAGCGTTAGTATATTTCTATCAAAAGATTCATGAATTGTGCCTGTTTTAAGCTCGCTTTGAGTTTTATTGTCCTGTTGCATTATTCATTCCTTTAATAACTTTCTGTCTAAAAATTAAACTCATTAAATAATGCTATCGAAAAATAATTCCGTTATCAATTATTTTGTTTTATATTGTGGTATAAAATTTTGTATTGTGAAATTTTAACTTAATTTGCTTTAAATGTAGACAGGATTTATGAGTAAATAAGCATCTAGCTCTGCTATGGAAATGAGAAGCTAGTTATAGAACAGTGAGTGGAAATAATATGAAGACCAAAATTACAGAACTATTTGAAATCGAGCATCCAATTATTCAAGGTGGTATGCATTATGTTGGTTTTGCAGAGCTGGCTGCTGCGGTTTCTAACGCGGGTGGGTTAGGCATTATTACTGGCTTAACTCAGCGTACACCTGAAAATCTGGCAAAAGAAATTGCACGTTGCCGAGAAATGACCGATAAGCCTTTTGGGGTAAATTTAACCTTTTTGCCTACGGTGAATACTCCTGATTATCCGGGTTTCGTAGAGGCAATCATTAAAGGTGGCGTAAAGGTTGTAGAAACAGCGGGGCGTAATCCTGAACAAGTCATGCCGTATTTAAAGGCTGCTGGTATTAAAGTAATTCACAAATGTACTTCGGTTCGACATAGCTTAAAAGCTCAGCAAATTGGGTGCGATGCGGTTTCTGTAGATGGTTTCGAGTGCGGTGGGCATCCTGGTGAGGATGACGTGCCCAATATGATTTTATTGCCTTTAGCTGCTGATGCATTAGAAATTCCGTTTGTTGCCTCAGGTGGAATGGCAGATGGACGCTCACTCGCTGCTGCTTTAGCGATGGGAGCAGATGGAATTAATATGGGAACCCGTTTTATTGCGACTCAGGAAGCACCCGTACATGCAAATGTGAAACAGGCGATTTTGAATGCAACCGAAAGAGATACGCGTTTAATTATGCGTGCTTTGCGTAATACAGAACGTGTCATGAATAATGCGGCCGTAGAAAAAATCGTGGCAAAAGAAAAAGCACTCGGCGATAACATTAAATTTGAAGATATTATTGAAGAAGTTGCTGGGGTTTATCCAAAAGTCATGATTGATGGTGATGTCAATGCAGGTGCATGGTCATGTGGTTTAGTCGCAAGTTTGATTCATGATATTCCGACATGCGATGAACTGGTTAACAGAATTGTCAAAGAAGCAGAAGATATTATTCGTGGACGCTTATTAGGGCTTTTATAGGATTTTTATTTATTTTACATATGATTGTTAAAATGCCCATCTTATAAATTAAATGGGCATTATTTTACGAATTCTATTAAAGAATTTTTTCATTTTATAGAATTTATTTTAACGTAATGGATAGATAGAACCTCCTTTTTTCTTTTTCTTGCGTTTAAATAGACTCAAAATATTTTTGATGATTCTCATCTTTAACTCCTTTGTAAGTCATTTATATATTTTTGTTGAAATAATTTGTGCTAATTGGTCATTACCGAGGTCATTAAAATGTACTCGGTCAACAAAAATTGTGTCTTTAAATGCTGGAGAATCTTTTAAAAGTTCATTCATGTCAAAACAAGGGATGCCATTAGCTCTATTTTGGATATGATTAAAGAATGGGATATGAACTTCTTTCCCTAATACTCCACTGAATAATCGATAGAAATTATTTGGACAACTTTCTATAGCATGGAATACAGCATCTTCTTCTTGGGTAAGAAACTCTCTACACCAATGTGATAAGGGCTGGAGAATAAATGTTAGAGATGCTCCATGAGCAGCTAATAATAGTTTCCATTGTTGTAGGGCAACTGTTATTGCATCTGCCGCGCGGATTAATCTTTCATCTAATGAAATGCCTGCGTCTGTGATAATCTCATCCGCTGGATTATTTCTTGAAAATACTTTTTTGAAACGTTGAAAAAATGAATCTCTATTTGCTGTATCAAAAGAATCTTTTTTACGTTTCATATCCTCATTAAATTTGTTCATATAATGTTGGAATTCAAAAGAATAATAATAACGTCCGTATTCACTTGCAAATTCATCTGGGATACCTTCTAGAGCTAGTGTATTCATACCACTGAAGACTACGACATGACCAATCTCTCCAACTCGCTCTTGATTCATTAAGTATAAGAGTAGTTCTTGGGTTGCATTGTAGCCGCGTCCTGCAAAAGTTAACCATCGTTCGCCAGTAATTTCACTTAAACGTGAGGCAACGGTATTTTCATCACAAGTAGCGCCAACTCCTAAAGCGGTAGACCCACCGACTAATAAATTTACTCGGCCATTTGAGGGACGCTCACCAACAGAAAAACGCTTTCCATTTAGAAGGCTATAGCGAAATCCTAATGAATCAGTATTAACTGTCTCAGAACGAAAATTTTTTTCATGGAAATACATTGTATAAGGTACCCATCTGGCTCCTACGTGCATAAAATTATCATAATCACGAATTTGTGGAGTCCAACGATAGACTTCTTGAATGGCTTGCTTGTGGTCAAGTATAGGTTTATTAGTCAAGCGCATATTCTTTTCTCCAATCGGTTTTTTCTTGCCATTCAGGTTGTTCAGATTTTATTAAAAGAAAGTCGCCAATAACCAAGCCATCCATTTCTGTTCTCATAAAGCAACGATATGCATCCGTTGGGCTTTCGACAATAGGCTCCCCGCGGACATTAAAAGAAGTATTGATTAATATTGGGCAACCTGTAATCGTAGAAAACTTACTTATCAATTTTTTAAAGCGCATATTATGTTTTCCATCTACTGTTTGAATTCTTGCTGAAAAATCAACATGAGTTACAGCAGGGATCTCAGAACGGGTGAGTTTTAATTTTTCTATACCTGAGTAATTATGTTCATTGTTAACTGTCTTACGCCTATTAGCATGTATTGGAGCAACTATTAACATATAAGGTGAAGAACTATTGAGATCAAACCATTGGGCTGCATCCTCTGCTAGTACAGCAGGAGCAAATGGACGGAATGATTCACGATTCTTAATTTTTAAGTTCATAACACTTTGCATTGTTTCAGATTGAGGATTTCCTAATATTGAACGTCCTCCTAATGCACGAGGACCAAACTCCATTCTCCCTTGAAACCAACCAATTACTTTATTATTTGCCAATAGTTCTGCCGTTTTTTGTAGTAATGTATTCTCTTCAAAATATTGATAGTTGGCGCCCCATTGATTTAGGGCTTCTTGAATCTCAGAATTTTTATATGCATTACCAAGATAGGCGCCCTGCATTTGGTCACTGAACTCATCAACTTTCCTAGTTCCTTGCATTTGCTTGTAGTAGCATAGATATGCTGCTCCAAGTGATCCACCCGAGTCTCCAGATGCAGGTTGAACAAAAATATTCTTAAATAAACCAGAACGTAGCAACTTGCCATTCGCTACACAGTTAAGCGCAACACCGCCAGCCAGACAAAGATTTTCAGCTTGAGTAAGAGACTTAATTTTCTTTGCCAGCATCAACATAATTTCTTCAGTAACAACTTGTATTGACGCAGCGAGATCCATCTCCTTATTTGTAATAATACTTTCAGGCTCTCGGGCAGCTCCTCCAAACAATACTTCGAATTTATCGGTGATCATCCGATTCCCGACTTCATAGTCAAAATACTCACGATTTAGGTAAAAACTGCCATCCTGATTGATTGTTATTAGATTTTTTAAAATAATATCGACATAGCGTGGGGTGCCATAAGGGGCGAGTCCCATCAATTTATATTCACCTGAATCTACTTTGAAACCGCAGTAATAGGTAAACGCAGAATATAGTAGTCCTAAAGAATGTGGGAAACGAATATCAAATAAAGAGCGTAACTCTGTACCACAACCATGCCAAGCTGTAGTTGTTGACCATTCTCCAACCCCATCGACACACAGCACAGCAGCATTAGTATAAGGGGAGGGATAAAATGCCGATGCAGCATGACTCTGATGGTGTTGACATATATAGAACGGAGGTAAAACTTGTTCTTGAAAAATGTCTGTAAGTTCTTTTTTTATAAGAGAAATAATATTTTTTCTAGCAACAAAACGCTTATATTGTTTTGCAAAATTTAATGCACCTTTTGGAAAGTTCTTTTTATAAGTCGTGTATATACGTTCAAATTTAATTTCTGGATCTTCATAATAGGCAATATAAGAAATATCTTTAAGAGTAATTCCAGCTTGCTTAAAACAAGCAAGTAATGCTTGACGGGGAAAGCGATTGTCTTGCTTAATGCGAGAAAAACGTTCTTCTTGTAATGCACATATAATCTCGCCATTTTTAAGTAAGGTAATAGCGCTATCATGATAAAAAGCGGAAATGCCTAGAATGTAACTCATAATCCTTCCCGTGTGATAGTTAAAATGCCAATAGATAAGAATAGAAGGGGCGGAATATAATCAAACCAAGATGCTCTTTGTATAATCGATTTTAATTTGCGAGCCATCACACCAACGGTCATATTTACACAGATACCTCCGAAGTTGAAAATTAGTCCATATAAGAGAAAATATAGCCAAGCAGGTTGAGAACTTGCAGGTATAAATTGTGGTAATAAGCTCACAAAGAATAGACCAATCTTAGGATTAGATAGATTAATCAACATTCCTTTGCTAAATGAATAACGGTCTGCTTCCGTAGAGTTCTGTGAAAGAACATTGGAGCTTTCTACTGATTTACGTTTGGGCCAAGATATATAAGCTAAGTACAGTAGATATAAAGCGCCAATGAATTGAATAATTTTGTATAGCAACGGAATTTGTTGAAAGATAAACATTAATCCAAATGCTGATAACAAAACATAGAAGAATACGCCAAATTCAACTCCTGCCGCTGCTTTTAACCCAGCTTTTACTCCATATTTTAATGATTGATTCATTACATAAAACATAGCAGGGCCGGGCGCTAAATTAATTACTAATGCTGTGAGAACAAAAGATAAAAAATTATAATTCATTACTTAACCTTTTCATTAAGTGCTTTTCCATTAAATGCTTTTTTGAAAGTACGATGTAGAAGATGGTTCATACCGCTTCGGAACCAATTTTCTTTCGGTGGATGATTAAGCGAACGATAACCTGTCCATATACGTTCCCAGTGTTGTTCTCTCGCTTGTTCACCACCTTGTTGAAAAATATTGTCGAGGTGATGCTTAATAGCATCTATAGCCCAAGCTGAATGTCCTGTGGCTACATTATCGATAGTATTGTGAAGACTGGTGAAAAGTGAGCTAAAACCGTAATAACTTAAAATGTCTCCAGATCGACGATATTCTCCACCTACACCAGAAAGCTCCATTGCCAGATTCAATCCAAGAGTCTCAGGTAAAAAGGAATGTGGAAATAAAGATATGGCTAGCCAGAAAGTTGGAACTTTGAAATCGTCTTCATCAAATAAGATAGAAGTGGCAAATTTTTTATCAGTAAATTTCCCAATATCTATTCCCATACTTTCTAATAGTTGTTTATAGATATTTCCATGGTGGAGATTTATATCTCCACCTCCGAGTTCATCAAGAAGTGTCCGATATTGTAATCCTCCAATATATGTACTGACCCTTGCAGGAGTTGAGGCATTACGCAGCCATGCCCCATCAATTAGGGTTAATGGTGCTAAGGCTATAGCATCATTAATAATATCCTCTCGGCTTTCTTTTGGTATTCCTTCTAAGGGAATATAACTATTCACTTGATGTAGATGTTGAACATCTAGCCATTTATCTAGTCGTTCATGACTATATGGATAAAATGGTAGTCCTTCTTGTTTTAAAGCTTGTTTATGTGCTGCAAGCCAATTTTGAGCAAAATTTTTTGCTGTAGGTAATATATCGGGATAACATCCAGCATGTAAAAATAGTGGATACAATTCTTGGAGAGTAAAATTACTGTATTTATCTAAAGCTTTAAGATTAGCTTGAGCTATTATTTTTTCATCCAAATCTTTAATAGGTACTGAATTAATCTTTTTATTACTATTACTAACAAGAAAATTAGTTTGTGTAATATCTTGACTAGCTAAATCTTTAATCCATGTTTCTACTATCTCAATATCTTGTTCTGAAAATACACCAAACATTGCACCTTTAGGATTTTTGATAAGTTTTATAAAAGTACTTTTATCAGGTTGTCCAGGTGATATATATCTGGAAGAAGCTAAAGCATTAAGAAGATGGTTTGGAGAAAAATTATCTGAAATAAGCCAATCGTCAATTGGTTTATCAGATATCTTGCCACGCTTATGGTATCCATGACCATATTTTCCTAGCTTCTGTATTAAAGATAACATAGCTGTATTATTGCTAAATTTTTTAGAATCTACTAAATCTGAAAATAGAGAATCTTCAAATTTTCTAATAATATTAATGGTTGTATTGTATCCATTATTAATCTTATCTAATGTGTTATTATATTTAATATATTGATTAATTGCTAAAATGGAAATTTTAGTAAAATTTCTATGTTTTAAATTGCTAAAAATACTTTTTTCATATTGGTTAATTAAGCTTAATTTATCTAAATATTGGGCCATTGCTAAATTAACGCCTAAAGACTCTGGATATAATTTTTCAGGAAATTGAGCAATACTGAGTAGGAATACTGGTAGATTAAATGCATACTCCTGAATGTTAAGATTTTGTGTAAAAGTATTATTAAATACATCAGGGAAAATTAAGTCTACCGTACTGGCATCTAACTCAAATTGATGAGACAAACTATGAGAAATATTTCCACTCCCAACCATATCTGCATGAATTTTAAGCAATACACCACCTTCTTCTTTCCATGCATAATTGATGGAGGAGATACCTGTAAGCCAACTACCAATTGTCTTAAATAAAGGGCTAAATTGAGTATAAAAAAATTGATAATAAGCTTTATTTTTTAATAAATTTATATATTCACTTGGTTTTCTTAGTAAATCTTTATTATTAGTAAACTGATTTTCAGAAATAGCACATAATAGATTGTTATGCGTAGTTCTAATCTCTTTTGAAAATAAAAAATCTAGATTTTTCCAAATAATTTCTAGATATGGATAAACTTCCTCAAGATGAACTAACTTAGTGAACCATTGACGATCCTTAAGATGTATATCTTTTAATATAGTATTCGGAATAGGAAGAAATGTAGGTTCTGTATTATTAATTTTTTCCTGATAAAGTTTAACCATTATAGATACTCAATGTAGTAGCTTTATTTGTTAAGAATCCCCATGTTTTAAACCAATACATGAAGAAATGATTATTAAAAGTTTCGCTTTGTAATGTAAAAGGATTTATTCTGCCTCCTTAGGGAATGAATTTTTTAGTAATGATATAGGTTAATTTTTGATTACTGAAAATACTGTGTTTTTTTTAATTTTTCAAGTTTTTTATATAAAATATTTATATTTTATATAAAATTAAAATATTGAAATTAATTTTTAATTTATATTAAATATTAAGTTGAATTTAAATATATTTTTCATTGTGTGATTTTTTTAAATTTTATTAATTATACCTTGTGGGTAGATTGTTTTTAATAATAAAAGCTCTAATATATTAATTTTCTTTATAGGGGTTATTAATAAAATTAAACAATTAAGTAGTATTTTGTGCTGTTGTATTTTTGAAAAAACTTAAAAAATTTTTCTATAGGGGGTAAATTGTTTAAATAAGATTTTATTAATTCTTATAATTACTCAATCTGCTTTACTTTTGGAAAGAGCGTAGTTTTATTTGGTTTTATAAAAAACCCAACTAAAATTAATAAATTGAGTTGGGTTATGCTTCATCATATAACTATAACTTTAGATAGCTAATAGAAAGTAAACTATAGAAGTTTATACAATAAAGACGATAAAATAAATTTATACATCATTAATGTGTTTCATTCAAAGCATCTTGAATATTGTGCACCATGTGGATTAAACGTGGTCCAATTTCACTTTCAAGTTTTTCCGGATTTAAATGAAAACTTGGCGCACCACAGTTAAAAACATAAAGACCGTGTTTAGAACTAACCAAAGGTACAGCCACCGAGTTCACTTCTTTATGCCACTCACCTAACGACAAACAATATCCATAATCTTGATAATCACGGAAAGCTCGTTCTAAAGAGCGTTTTATGGCTGGCCAGTTTTCGGGGTTCTTTTGTTTTAGTGCATCAAGTAGAAAGTTGCGTTCACGTTCAGGGGTCGCAGCTAAGCATGCTCGGCCCATTGAACTGCTATGCAGTGGTAAAGTTGAACCAATTGGACGGCGCATGTTTAATGCAGTTTCAATTTGCACAACATCGATATACACCATATTTAAGCGATCACGCGTTGCCATCGCTACAGGCGCTTGAACATACTGGCTCATCTCTTCCATATATTGATGAGCAATATTACGAATCGAGATGTTAGATAATGCTGCATATCCTAAAGATAAAACGCCAATATCTAATGTATATTTGGTCGAGTTAGGTAATTGTTTTAAATAACCTAATGACACAAGGGTATTGGTAATACGTGCAATGGTCGGTTTAGGTAAACCTGTCATTTTTGCTAATTCTTGGTTACCAAGTACCTGATTATTTGCAGAAAAGCATCTTAAAAGTTCTAAACCGCGTGCTAAAGAAGCAATAAATTGCGGGTTGTTTTCCCGATGTATATGCGAAATAGGATCTAAACGTATCTCATCAAAATTTATTGGTTTTTCAGTTTCCGTGTTTTGAGACATTCGATCCTCAAATATAATTAAAGCAATAGTTTTGCCATTATATTTCGCTCTGCAAAATAAATCCATTCATCACTGCGCTGTTGTGATGAATGGATATCTGGTTCAATGCTTATGAAACGTTTTCAATCACCATTGCAAGACCTTGACCTACACCAATACATAGGCTCACCACGGCATATTTCTTCTTACGGCGAATTAACTCGCGCGCTACTGTTAACGCAAGACGGGCGCCAGAGGCACCAAGTGGATGACCAACTGCAATTGCGCCACCGTTCGGGTTCACACGTGGATCATTAAAATCAACATTTAAGCCTTTTAAACAAGATAAAACCTGTGAAGCAAAGGCTTCATTAATTTCAATAATATCCATATCATCTAAAGTAAGGCCAGCACGTGCAACCGCTTTTTTAATGGCTTCGATCGGACCTGCACCCATAATGCGTGGCTCGATACCAGCTGCTGCAGCGGATAAGATTTTTGCCATTGGTTTTAAGCCATATTTTTGACCTGCTGCTTCTGAACCAATCAAAAGTGCTGCTGCACCATCATTAATACCTGAGGCATTACCAGCTGTAACCACGCCGCCTTCAAATAGAGGTTTTAACTTTGTGAGTGCTTCAACAGTTGAGCTTGGGCGAGGGTGTTCATCTTCTGAAACGAGTTTAGGCGGTAATTTTTTGCCTTGGAAAACCTCAATTGGTGTAATTTCATCGGCAAAGAAACCTTCTTCTTTAGCTTTTTGATATTTGGCTTGTGATTGGGCTGCAAATAAGTCTGCTTGTTCACGGCTAATCCCAAACTCGACTGCAACGTTATCGCCTGTTTCAGGCATTGAATGTCCGCCGTACTGAGCAATAATTTTTTTATTTGGAAAACGAGAGCCAATTGTGGTGTCATAAATTTTTGCATCACGGCTATAAGCACTTTCTGCTTTACCCATCACAAAGGGTGCGCGTGACATACTTTCTACACCTCCTGCAATATACAGTTCGCCTTCACCACAAGTAATAGCACGTGCTGAGTCAATGACAGCACCTAGACCACTAGCACATAGGCGGTTTACTGTTTGGCCCGGTACAGTGACTGGTAAACCCGCAAGTAATAGTGCATTACGTGCCACATTACGGCTATCTTCACCCGCTTGGTTGGTGTCGCCTAAAATCACATCTTCAATATCAGCACCCGGAACACCAGTTTTTTCTAATAGTTTTTGAATGACAGTTGCGGCTAAATCATCAGGGCGAATTGAGGCAAGTTCACCTGCATGGCGGCCAAATGGGCTACGCAAACCATCATAGATATATGCATTTAACATTGAGAAATTCCTTTTCAAGACTCGTGAGTAAAAGTAAGAGGTAAATGAAGTGCGACACGACGCTGTAACCACGGGCTAGGGCGGTAACGTGGGTCATGCGTAAGTGCTGTTATACGGTTCAGAATGAGTAAGATTTTTTGGCTGCCGACTTGATCACCCCATTCAATTGGGCCAAATGGATAGCCTAAGCCAAGACGTACCGCCGCATTAATATCATCTACCGTGGCAACATTTTGCTGGGCAATATCACAGCCTAAATTAATGACCATTGCTAAAACGCGCTGCGCAACAAAGCCAATACTTTCAGCAATCATGCTGACCACATTTCCATCTAGATTGAAAATAGAGTGAGCGGCTTGTCGGTATTCAGATTTAGTAATGAGTGATGGCATTAAGGTTCGATGCTTTGCAATACCATAAAGCATGTCTATCGCAACAGCTTGTTCTGGATTAACCCCAAGGCGAGTAGCCGCTTGAGTTGTATCTTCACCATAACAAGCGAGTAAACATAAGCTATCTGTTTGTGGTTCCGGATTGGTGTCTAAAGCAATATTTTGCTGAGTTAAATAATCTTCAAGCAGTTTTTTATCATCTAAGAAATCTGCCGCAATCCAAACTTTTGGATATTGTGCTAAACGCTCTACAAACTGAGCAGGTTGTTCACCTGTTTTTGAACCAGTTTCATAGTTATAAAAACCTTGATTAACCTTACGTCCAAGTTGCTTGGCATCTAGCATTTGCTTGGTCAGCGGGTTCGGTTTGTAGCGAGCTTCTTCATAGTACTGGTGATAAATCGACTCCATCACTGGATGAGAAACATCAAGACCAGTTAAATCGAGTAATTCAAAAGGACCCATTCTAAAACCAACGCCGTCACGTAAAATTCGATCAATTTCACTAATGTCACAAACGTTTTCATTTAAAATTTTGAGTGCTTCAGTGCCATAAGCCCGACCCGCGTGATTAATAATAAATCCAGGGGTGTCCTTCGCTACAACAGGGCGATGACCAAATGCGCTAGACAGATCATTTAAGGCATCAATAATAAGTGGGTCAGTTTTTAAACCACGAATGACTTCGACTACTTTCATGAGTGGAACTGGGTTAAAAAAGTGATAACCCACAACACGCTCAGGCTTTTTGCAATTTGCCGCAATGGCTGTAATAGAAAGAGAAGAGGTGTTCGAGGCTAAAATGGCATTTTCTGAAACGACGTCTTCAAGCTGCTGCATCAAGCTTTGTTTGATATCGAGACGTTCAACAATTGCTTCTACAATGAGATCACAATTTTTTAAATCTTCAATTTGATGAGCAACAATTAAATGGCTATTTGCCAGAGCTGCTTGCTCCGACGTAATCTTATTTTTGTCGACTAACTTTTGAAATGTGGCAGCTAGTTTTTCTTTGGCCTGTTCTGCTGCACCCGCTTTGGCATCATATAAATAAGTGGTATGACCTGACTGCGCAGCAATTTGAGCAATACCGCTGCCCATAATACCGACACCAATCACAGCCATGCTTTTAATATCATAAGTCATGTCGATCATCCTGATGATTAATCTATATTTGAAATTAAACGGAAAAATAGGGTTTGGTGATTTAGCTTAAGCATTGTTTATCACCATCAATCGGTAAGATTTGACCTGAAATTGAGCGACCACTGTCTGATGCTAAAAACAGGCATAAATCTGCAATATGCTTTGGATTGACAAAATATTTGAGCGACTGATTTTTCAGTGCATTTTGAGTCACTTCTTCAAGTGAGGTATGCGCTACATCGGCACGGGCCTGTAATACGCGTTGAACCCGATCACCATCGACTGCACCAGGAAGAATAGCGTTAACTCGAATATTGTCTGCACCAAGTTCCATAGAAAGCGTTTTGGTAAAACCGATCAGTCCCCATTTTGAGGTGGAATAGGCCAATCGATATGGATAGCCTAAGCGTCCGGCAATAGACGACATATTAATGATTACGCCTGACTGTGCTTGCTTTAAATAGGGAATGGCTAACTGGGTAATTAAAAAAGTGCTATTCAGGTTTAAATTAATCACCGTGTTCCAATCTTCAAAACTTAACTCATCTGCGGCAACGGTCGGACCTGAAATGCCTGTGTTATTGACTAAAATATCAATACTGCCAAGTTTCTGAACTGCATGACTAAACATGAGTTTAATTTGCTCATGATCAGCCAAATCACAGGTATATATATGTAGCTTTGGATAATCTTGTTGAAATTGTTCTAGGCTTTTAGCATTAATATCGCAAACAAAAACTTCATCCTGATTGTTTAAAAATACCTCGGCAATGCATCGTCCAATTCCTGAACCACCTGCACTAATTAATACTTTTCTGGCCATTTTCATTCCTTTGTTATTATCTTTTTAAATTATTTACCTTGATAAGATGGTTTACGTTTTTCGATAAAAGCTTGAACGCCTTCATTTTTATCTTCGGTCGAAAACAGTAACTGGAATGCTTTTCGTTCTAGGGTTAAGCCTGCAGTTAATGGAACATCTTCGCTCATTAGGGCAACTTCTTTAATTTGTTGCAGGGCAATAGGTGGCATTTTTGCTAGACTTTGCGCCATTTGAATCGCAGTTGGAATCGTCTGGTCGTCTTCTGTGACTTGTGAAACAAGACCAATGATATAAGCTTCTTCGGCTTTCACCATGGCACCCGTCATAATCATGCGCATGGCATGAAATTTACCAACCGCACGGAATAAACGTTGTGTACCGCCAGCACCCGGCATTAAACCAACTTTAATTTCCGGCTGGCCAAAGGTTGCGCCTTTACCTGCAATAATAATGTCAGCGTGCATTGCAAGTTCACAGCCACCACCTAATGCATAACCATTTACAGCAGCAATCACAGGTTTAGGGCACTGAGCAATCGCATTCCAATAACGTTCGGTATGACGCAATAGCATATCTGTTGAAGTTGCGGTTGCCATTTCTTTTAGATCTGCACCTGCGGCAAAGACTTCTTCACCGCCTGTGAGCACAACTGCATTGATCTCATCGTTAAAACTTAACTCGGTAAAAGCTTGTGCTAGTTGTTTGCGAACTTCACCGTTTAAAGCATTTTTTGCTTCTGAGCGGTTAATTTTAACAACCGCTATTTTTTGAATAGAAAAGTCGACTTCTACGAAATTATTCCCTGTTGACGCACTCATTTTTGAATTCCTTGTTTCGCATATCAAAACTATATTCCTTTTATGATGCTTATTTTGGAATTTATTTCAAGTCTTATTTCTTTTAAGAGCGTTGTTGTTATCTTTTAAAATAGATAAGTTATTGATATTACGTATTGGTCTAATTTTAAATTTCGTTTAACGAAATTAATTTTCAAAAAAGCTTGAAATTTGTATTTTTGTTCTCGTACTATGAAACACATCCGCAGTAAACAAGATTTAAAACATGGTATCCAGATTAGCTGGAGATGGCTGGTGGGTACGATGGAAATACATAAAAAGGGAGATCACAGATGATCCGTGATGAAGGGATGTTGGAGCAGTTACTTTCAACAATTCGAGATTTTGTAAAAAATGAATTGATCCCTCGTGAAAACGAAGTGGTAGAGAAAGACAAAATTCCGGATGACATTGTGCAGCAAATGCGTGAGCTTGGTTTGTTCGGTCTTACAATTCCCGAAGAATATGGTGGCTTAGGCATCACTATGGAAGAGGAAGTCAGAGTTGCATTTGAACTTGGACAAACTTCACCGGCTTTTCGTTCTTTAATTGGCACCAATAACGGGATTGGCTCAAGTGCAATTTTGATTGATGGTACAGAAGAGCAAAAGCAGAAATATTTACCACGTTACGCAAGTGGCGAAATTATTGGTTCATTTTGTTTAACCGAGCCTGAATCTGGTTCTGATGCTGCCTCTTTAAAAACCAGTGCAGTAAAAGATGGTGACTTTTATGTGTTAAACGGCACCAAACGTTTTATTACCAATGCACCCCATGCGGCAACTTTTACCGTAATGGCTCGAACGAATCCTGAAATTAAAGGGTCGGGTGGCATTTCAGCTTTTTTAGTCGAAGCGAATACACCTGGCATTACGTTGGGCAAAATTGACCAAAAAATGGGGCAAAAAGGCTCGCACACTTGTGATGTGATTTTTGAAAATTGCCGTGTGCCTGCTTCTGCATTGATTGGTGGCGTAGAAGGTGTTGGTTTTAAAACGGCCATGAAAGTGCTGGATAAAGGGCGTTTGCACATTGGTGCCTATAGCGTGGGTGTTGCCGAACGTATGTTAAACGACGCATTGCACTATGCGATTGAGCGTAAGCAGTTTGGTCAACCTATTGCAAACTTCCAGCTTATTCAAGCCATGCTTGCCGACTCAAAAGCCGAGATTTATGCCGCTAAATGTATGGTGCTAGATGCAGCTCGCCGCCGTGACAATGGCGAAAACATTAGCACAGAAGCATCATGCGCAAAAATGTTTGCAACCGAAATGTGCGGACGCGTTGCTGACCGCTGTGTACAGATTCATGGTGGTGCAGGCTATATCAGTGAATATGCCATTGAGCGTTTTTATCGTGATGTGCGTTTGTTCCGTTTATATGAAGGAACCACGCAAGTTCAACAAATTATTATTGCCAAAAACATGATTAGGGAAGCTACTACCTAATAAAAAACAAATGCCATGAGGCATTGGATGCCTCATGTTCCTTCTGAGGATATGGACATGACAACAGAAACAGTTGCACAAAATACGGCTAGCAGTGAAGCTATCCAGACACCAAAAAAGATTTGGATTACCGCATTTATATTCGCTTTTTTAACATTGTTGTGTGATGGGGCAGACTTGGGTTTTTTGGCATTGAGCCTAACCAGTCTTAAAACAGAATTTCATTTAACGGGTGTACAAGCTGGAACGCTAGGCAGTTTGACACTTTTTGGTTCCGCTGTGGGTGGTTTGATTGGTGGCTGGGCATGTGACCGTTTTGGGCGGGTTCGCATTATTGTGTTCTTTATTGCTTATTCTTCAGTTTTAACCAGTGCGCTGGGTTTTACTGATTCTTATATGCAATTTGCAGTTTTAAGAACATTTGGAGCGATGGGCTTAGGCGCACTTTATATTGCTTGTAATATCTTAATGTCTGAGATGGTGCCAACCAAACATCGCTCGACTGTTTTAGCTACTCTCATGACGGGGTACACCTTAGGTTCTTTACTCGCGACTTTATTAGCTGGACATATTATTCCTGAACATGGCTGGCGTTTCCTTTACTGGATTGCAATTGCGCCTGTGGTGTTGTCAGTTTTGATGCACTTTTGCGTACCTGAACCTGAGTCTTGGAAAAAAGCGCGTCAATTAAAAGCGCTAGAAGTCGCTCAAAGCAACCAACCTAAAAAACGCCAAAATCCATATCTTGAGATTTTAAGAGATAAAAAACATGGCACCATGTTTGTGCTTTGGATTATTAGTACGGGTGCATTGCAGTTTGGTTATTACGGCGTAAGTAACTGGTTACCGGCTTATTTAGAGTCTGATCTAGGCATCAAGTTTAAAGAAATGGCCATGTATATGGTCGGTACTTTCCTGATTATGATGTTTGCCAAAGTGATTGCAGGGATCGTTGCCGACAAATTAGGGCGCCGCGCTGTATTCGCTTTCGGAACCATTGGCACAGCCTTATTTATTCCGGTCATTGTTTATTTAAATACACCAACCAACATTTTATGGATGATGCTGTTCTTCGGTTTCCTTTACGGTATTCCATACGCAATTAATGCCACCTATATGACAGAAAGTTTCCCGACTTCTATTCGAGGCTCGGCAGTGGGTGGTGCTTATAATATTGGCAAAGTACTTTCTATTTTCTCTCCATTAACAATTGGTTTTCTATCGCAAAACGGTTCTATTGGCTTAGGGCTCTTGGTGATGGCTGCGGCTTATTTTATCTGCGGTGTAATCCCATTGTTATTTATTAAAGACCGACTATTTAACCCGCAAAAGGCAGAGTGACAGATCAATCTGTCACCTTAAATTAAGGATGAAAAGGGACAAGTGAGATGATAAATAAAATCACCAGTGACATTGAACCGATTTTAAAAGCTATTCCTGATGGTGCAACCATCATGACAGGCGGGTTCGGTGTGACAGGGCAACCTGCTGAATTAATTGAAGCCTTAATCGATTTAGGGAAAAAAGAACTGACGATTGTAAATAACAATGCGGCTTCGGGTGATCGTGGTTTAACAAATCTGATTATTGCCGGTTGCGTTAAAAAAATGATTTGTTCATTTCCAAAATCTGCGGGATCAACCGTTTTTCAAGACTTATATAGAGCAGGAAAAATTGAGTTGGAACTGGTTCCGCAAGGTAATTTGGCATGTCGTATTCAGGCAGCTGGCGCAGGCTTAGGCGCTATTTTTACGCCGACTGGTTATGGCACCAAAGTTGCCGAGGGTAAAGAGACCCGAACCATCAACGGTAAGAACTATGTGCTTGAATATCCACTTGAAGCTGACTTTGCACTGATTTATGCCGATAAAGCTGATCGCTGGGGCAATTTAACTTACCGCAAAGCGGCCCGCAATTTCGGCCCAATTATGGCAAAAGCCGCCAAGACCACGATTGTTCAAGTGAATGATACCGTAGAGCTAGGAACGCTTGACCCAGAGTGCATTATTACACCGGGAATTTTTGTTCAGCACGTTGTAAAAGTAGGAGATATCTAATGTCAGTTCAAAAGCGTTCTCGTGAAGATATTGCCAAACTCATTGCCAATGATATTCCTGAAGGTTCTTATGTCAATTTAGGTATTGGCTTACCGACCAACGTTGCTAAATTTTTGCCAAAAGACAAAGAAATCTTTTTACATTCGGAAAATGGGGTTTTGGCTTTTGGGCCGCCGCCACAACCGGGTGAAGAAGATCAAGATTTGGTTAATGCTGGAAAAGAACTTGTCACTTTATTAGATGGTGGTTGTTTTATGCATCATGGTGACTCGTTTGACATTATGCGTGGCGGTCATCTGGACATTTGTGTAATTGGCGCATTCCAAGTTGCGGTAAATGGGGACTTGGCAAATTGGCATACAGGTAAAGCAGATGATGTACCCGCGGTCGGCGGTGCTATGGATTTGGCAGTCGGCGCGAAAACGATTTATGTCTATATGGAACATGTCACTAAAAAAGGTGAGTCCAAAATTGTAGAAGAACTGAGCTATCCAATGACGGGTGAGCAGTGTGTTAATCGTATTTATACCGATTTATGCATTATTGAACTCAAAGACCAAAAAGCTTATGTCACGGAAATAGTCGAAGGCTTAAGTTTCGAAGAATTACAGGCAGTCACAGACTGTGAACTAATCGATGCACGTGTAGCCTAAATTACACACGGAAAAAATGCTTCTTTAAGGATTAAAAGATGAAAAAATTAATTTTAGCTGCAGCTTGCGCTGCGGCTTCAGGGACTATTTTTGCAAATTCTTCAGATACGACAGAACAAAGAATTAATTTGCTAGAAACCGAGCTGCAAAAATTAAAAGCAGAACTTGCTGCTCAGAAACAAACTCAAAATAATTTACAGGTCAAACAGGTAAAAATTGAAGAGAACATTGAAAAAACTAAAGCAACGGTAACAGAAAAGCCTGTTGCTCCTTCATGGGTCACTTGGACAGATAATGTGAAGGTTTACGGTATTGCCCGTGTTGATGCAGCGGTTGATTTTAAATCATCACCTGACTCGGGCGGTAGAACAACCAGCAGTCTGTACCGAACACCTTTTGAAAGTGAAAAGCGTTCAAATCATGCGCGCTCTGATGCCATGATTAATGCCAGTCGACTCGGTGTTTATTTTAATAGCCCAAATAAAGCTTTGACGGGAAATATTGAAGCCGATTTCTTTGATAGCTCTAACATGGGAACGGGAGATGGTAAATTCCGTATCCGTCATGCATTTTTTACCTATAAAGATTGGACCTTTGGTCAAACATGGTCACTCATGTCTAACATGGAAACTCGTACAGAAGCTGTCGATTACACGCAATTTGTGGGAACCTCTTATACGCGTACTCCTCAAATTCGCTATGACTGGAAAATTGATGCCAATAATGATTTAAAAGTAGCCTTGGAATATACAGGTTCGAGAGTCTCGGCATTTCCAACTTTAACGGGGCGCTATAGCTTTAAACAAGGCCCTTTAACGGCACTTGTTCAAGGCTTTATTAATGAAAAGTCTACAGATGTCGCAACTGCCACGGTGAAGAAAGTAAGCTGGGGCGCTGGAGGCGGCTTAAAATATCAACTCACACCACAACAATCGGTACAAGCAAATTATCAATATATTGTTGGTGATCAAAAATTTATGCCGTACACCACCCAAAGTGGTTTGGCAAATTCAACAAATTTAAATGCCGCGGGTGATTTCTCTTTAAACGAAGAAAAAACAGATTTGGTTATGAATAAGTTGAATAGCATCAATATTGGTTATTCATATAAATTCAATGAGCAATGGCGTGCAAACTTATCGGCTTCAATGTTTGATTATGATGACGACACTGCTTATGCCAAACTCAACCCAGATGCCAACAAACGCTTAACGGACTACGCAGCTAACGTCTTTTATTCACCGATTGAGCAAATGGATATTGGGATGGAATATCACCAAGGCAAACGAGAAGTGTTTGACGGCAGAACCGCTGATGTATCACGTGTAAATTTTGTATCGATGTATAAATTTTAAAATAGGGCGTAATTAAAAATGGAAAAAATAGTTGAGCCCAATGCAGAAAATATACTGTCAAAAAGCTTTATTTTTATCATGGCAATGACATGTGGAATTTGTGCGGGTTCAAACTATTATAACCAGCCCTTAATCTATTCGATTGCTGAAGCATTAAAAGTTAATGCTGATCAAGTTGCTTTAACTATTGTGATTAGCCAACTGTCATATGCAGTTGGCCTTTTTATATTAGTTCCTTTAGGCGACTTCTTTGAAAAACGTAGTTATATTTGCTTGCTCATGTGTTGTACCGGCCTTGCTCAAGTAGGATTATCCTTAAGTCAAACCTTGCCAGCTTTATATGGCTTTACCTTTTTAGCCACATTCTTTTCGATTGCAACTCAAGTTTTAGTTCCTTTCGCCGCAGGTCTAGCTAGCCCGAAAAAAAGCCCTCAAGTTGTAGGCACTCTCATGAGTGGTTTGTTTTTGGGAATATTATTGGCGCGTTCTATTGCAGGATTACTTTCTACAGTTTGGTCTTGGCATGCGGTTTATTTAATTAGTGGAATTGTCATTTTGGTGTTTGCTTGGCTAATGTGGGTGAAGTTGCCAGTTGCGCGTAAGTCTCACCAACTCAATATTCTACAGATTTATGGTTCATTATTTTCATTAGCTGTTCACCAGCCGCATTTATTACGACGTGGTTTGGCAGGGGGAATTGGCTTTGGAATTTTGGCTCTTATTTTTACCACCATGACTTTTATTTTGGCGAATGAGCCTTATCACTTTAACGATTTCCAGATTGGTTTATTTGGGATTGTTGGACTGGCAGGTGTGTTTGCGACCCCTTGGGCAGGTAAGAAAATTGCGGCAGGGCTTGAGAATGAAATTGCAGTGATTTGCATGGGCCTATTAATAAGTGCATGGATACCGCTATTTTTTGCGCAGCAGTCTCTGGTTGCCTACGCTGTAGGGGTTGTTATGGCGTATTTTGGTTTATCGGCATTTCATGTACTCAACCAAAATCTGGTCTACCGAATTTCGGCCGAGGCTCGTTCTCGTATTAATTCAATTTATATGACCTTATATTTTGGAGGAGCCGCCTTGGGTTCTTTTATTGCGGTGTATGCATGGAAACACTGGGGATGGGAAGCATGTGCTGCTTTAGGTTTAGCGATGGCAATATTAAGTTTTATGATTGATCGCTTAGATTTTTATGAAATGGGCAAGATTGCAAAACAAGAAAAAGCTCCCTAAACAGGAGCTTCAATATTTTATTATTTGCGAATAATCATTAAGGTTGCCGAGGCAAAGGCATATATTTTGCCGTCCTCATCTACGATTTTTCCTTCGGTACTAATAATATTACGGCCCGCATTAATCAACTCGGCTGTCGCATAGTAAGACGTATCAACCTGCATAGGGCGGATCATTTTTACATTTAAATCAATGGTTCCATAGCCAACGCCATGTTCAAGTAACGTGTGGGCGGCACTGCCTGTTGCTGTATCTAAAGCTGTGGCGCAAAAGCCGCCGTGTACACCGCCTTGTATATTTCTATGTTCTTTGCGAGGGGTAACTTTATAAGTTGCTTTACCTTCGGATACTTCAATAAGTTCCATTGGTATGGTGTGAGCCATAGGTGATGGAGAAACTTCACCATTTTTTAAAGCGGTTAAAAACTCAAGACCTGTGTATTTCGGGCTTTCCATGAATCGTCCTTGGATAATTAAGCAATCTAATCACAATACTATAAATTGAATTTTTACGGAATAAAATTTTGCAATACAAAATTTAAAATTATTCTGATTAAGCAATGTTAATTGCTTTTAATACTATATTTTTATTTTAAAACATGAATTTATGTCTTATCTCGATTTGTGAGTTACGATAATTTTATTAAATTAGTGAAAATATATTTTGCTATAAGAAATTTTTTGATATTTTGGTGAGATTGAAACAATAAAAGTCTATTTTAAGGAAAAACGATATCTGCCCATGACACAGGCAGAGAGGTGAAAGGAAAAAAACTATGCCTTTATACAAAGCTCCATTACGCGATATGCAATTTGTGCTGCATGAAATGCTTCAAACAGAACAGAACTATCAAGGTTTAAGCAAATATCAGGAAAGCGTAAATCGAGAATTAATTGATCAATACTTAGAGGCGGCCGCAAGTTTTTGTGAAAATGAGTTGGCGCCCATAAATCAAAATGGCGATCAGGAAGGCTGTCATTTAAATCAAGGTGTAGTCACAACGCCGAAAGGTTTTAAAGAAGCCTACCAAAAATATGCTGAGCTTGGGTTTACCTCTTTAACTGCTGACCCAGAATATGGTGGGCAAGGCTTGCCGACCTTATTACGGATTGCCATTTCTGAAATGTTATGTGGTTCTAATTGGGCTTGGGCGATGTATCCAGGCTTGTCTCATGGGGCAATGAGAACCATTGAGCATCATGGGACCGAGCACCAAAAACAAAAGTTTTTGACTAAACTTATTAGTGGCGTCTGGACCGGAACGATGTGTTTAACCGAATCACATGCGGGCTCGGACCTTGGATTAATTAGAACGAAAGCGGAACCTAATCCGGACGGTAGTTACTCAATTACGGGTGAAAAGATTTTTATCTCGGCAGGTGAGCATGATCTTTCTGAAAATATTGTTCACATTGTTTTAGCCCGTTTGCCTCAGGCACCAGCAGGGACCAAAGGTATTTCTTTATTTATTGTGCCTAAATTTAATGTGAGTGACGACGGTCAGGTGCTGGACCGTAATAAAATCGTTTGTAGCGCGATTGAACATAAAATGGGGATTCATGGCAATGCCACGTGTGTACTGAATTTTGATGGCGCTCAAGGTTACCTGATTGGACCTGAAAATCGCGGGCTCAATTGTATGTTTACCTTTATGAATACTGCACGTATTGGAACCGCGGTACAAGGACTCGCTGCTTCTGAAATTTCATTTCAAGGCGCATTAAGTTATGCCAAAGAGCGTCTTGCTATGCGATCGTTATCAGGTCCTCAATATCCTGAGAAAAATGCCGACCCAATTATTGTGCATCCCGCTGTACGCTCGATGTTAATGACACAAAAAGCTTTTTCTGAAGGTGGTCGTGCATTGGCTTACTTTTTAGCTCAGCATGTCGATATTGTTGAAAGTTCAAACGATCAGGAACAGCAAAAACACTCTGATGAATTACTGGCTTTTTTAACGCCAATTGCCAAAGCTTTTTTAACAGAATCAGGCAATGAATCTGCAAAGCATGGTGTTCAAGTATTTGGCGGGCATGGCTTCATTGTTGAGCATGGTATGGAGCAAATTGTACGTGATGCGCGTATCTCAACATTGTATGAGGGAACAACTGAAATCCAGTCTTTAGATCTACTTGCACGTAAAGTCCTTAAGTCAGAAGGCAAACTTCTAAAAAATATGACGGACTTAATTGATCAATTTATTGGTCAACAGCAATCCAATGAAGTCTTGAAACCTTATTTACAAAAATTAGCTGAGCTTAAGCAACAATGGTTGTCACTGACCAAAACTATTGCAGAGAAAGCGAAGCACAACCGAGAAGAAATAGGGGCAGCTTCGGTGGATTATCTTTATTTTTCCAGTTACGTCGTGTTCGCTTATTTGTGGGCTCGAATGGCACAAGTTGCCCATGAAAAATTAGAGGCAGGTACACAAGAGGAAGCTTTTTATAAAGCAAAGTTAACAACAGCTAAGTTTTTCTACCAAAAACTTTTACATCGTACACAGAGCCATGCTGCTTCAATTGAGTCTGGCGCTGAATCGATCATGGAACTTGATCAAGATGCTTTTGCATTTTAATGAATCGTAATATCTAGAATCACTGGGTGAAATTGACATGCGAAATTTTACCTAGTGATTAAATTTGTAATTTTAGACTCATCAGTTTTTGGTAGGAAAAACCAGTTGAGCCAAAGAAATAGAGGGTTAACATAAGCATTAAAATGTGAATTTTCATCAAATATTGATGTTGGATAAGGACTACGGAAAGAAAATCATGAATGCTTATTATCAATTACTGAATAGAACAATTGGTCCTCAAGGTGAAGTTATTGCTCATTATTGCTCAACTGTCCATGCACAAGGGGCTTGGAACCCTCATGAACAGCACATGGCACCTGCAAGTGGCGTAATCGCAGCAGAGTTAGAGCAATTTTCACCACGACAAGATATGCGAATTGGTCGAATTAGTTTTGATATTTTTGGATTGATTGCATTTGGTGAATTTACGATTAAGACACATGTGATTCGTGCCGGTAAAACCATTGAATTGATTGAAGCTGAAATGCAAGCACAAGGTAAAACCTGCATTGTGGCTAGAGCGTGGCGAATGTGCACTCAAGACAGTTCCGATATTGCTGGACTTGAAGATCAACCAGTTCATCATCCAGATACCTTTACAGAATGGACAGGTATGAAAAGATGGCCGGGTGGTTTTATCCAGACACTCGTCACTAAAACTGATGATCAGCATCGCGCAGGTAAAGGTATTGTTTGGCTCAATAATGATAAAGAAATGGTTGAAGGGCAGCCGACCACAGATTTTGCCCATTTGATTGGCATGATAGATACAGCAAACGGGATTGTGCCTAGACAAGAAGGCGAATTTACTTGGGGCTTCCCAAATCTTGATTTACAGATTCACATGCACCGTTATCCGAAAGGTAAATGGTTAGGTCTGGAAACCGTTCAGCAATATGGCTCAGATGGTATTGGTTTAACCAGTGCGGTTTTACATGACGTGTATGGTCCATTTGGACGAAGCGAGCAGATTTTGACGTTACGTAAAATGGCTAAATAAATATTTGAGCCAATAAAAAAGTCATCCCTAAGGACGACTTTTTTATTGAGATTTAATTATTAGTTACGGACTTTTAGCAGTGTTGGGGTAAGTTCATCCCAACGTTGTTTTGCAGCGTCCATTGCTTTCATTTTGATATGACCATAACCGCGGACTTCTGCCGGTAATTTTGCAATTTGTTCAGCAACTGCCAAGTTATGATTGTCTGGTGCCTCAACAAGTGCTTCAACAAAGGCGATGTAACGGTCACGCCATGCTTGTTCGTGTTGACGTTCTTCTTGACGTGCAAATGGGTCAAGGAAAGTTTCACGAAGCCATTGTAAGCGAGCGAGCATCATCATTGGGAAACGCATCCAGTAACCAAACGCACGTTTACGGACATTTTTCAGACCACCAAGTAACGCTGGTGGAGCAAGATGATAGGTTAAACGTAAGCCTTTACCGAATTGGGTTTCAATTGATTCTTTGAAGCTTTTACCTGTTAGTAGACGTGCAACTTCATATTCATCTTTATAAGCCATAACTCTGTATAGCTGAGTTGCAATCGTACCTGTTAATTCTTCAGGTAACTTTTTAGCTGCTAGTTCGACAAGTGTGCGGTATTTAGCTGCATAAGCTTCATTCCAATAGTCTGTTAGACGAGCAGAACGGTCTTCAACAAGTTCAGCTAAAGTTTGCGGAGTTTTGGTTTTTGGCATTGCCGCAACTAAGCGTGCAGCTAAAGTTGGGTCACTTGCAAGATGACAACCCACGCGGAAAGCTTCGATGTTCTTTTCAACAGCAGTACCATTTAAGCGAATTGCTTTTTCAATGCTTTCACGTAATAACGGAATACGACCAGATTGCCATGCCATACCGAGTAATAACTGGTTGGTATAAATTGAATCACCTAGCAGTTGCGTTGCAATGCGAGCTGCTGGCAAAGAAACCAGTTGACCTTGACGAACACGACCACGGAGGCGATCAATTAAATCGCTAATAGGTGCATACCAGTCACGAGATTTAATAAACTCAGAAGTAGGCGTACTGTCTTCATTCACAATAACCAAAGCATCATCTTTTAAGCGAGATAGAGCAGCACTACCACCAGCAACTACCGCATCGGCACCAATCAGTAATTCACATTGGCCCGCTGGAATTTTGGTAGAAGAAATTTGTTCATCAGTTGCTGCAAGTTGAACGTATGAATAAACCGTACCACCTTTTTGCGCAAGTCCAGCCATGTCCATAACACGTGTTGCTTTACCTTCGAGATGAGCGGCCATACCAAGCAATGCACCAATAGTCACAACACCTGTACCACCAATACCACCGACCATAATACGACTTGGAACATCGTATAGCTGAGGAATAACTGGTGATGTCGGCCAGCCTGCACCAATACCTTCAAATTTAGCTGGACGTTTCATATCACGTGTGTGAACAGTCACAAAACTTGGGCAGAAACCTTCAGCACAAGTGAAGTCTTTGTTACAGCTACTTTGGTTAATTTGACGTTTAGTCCCTAAAGCAGTCTCTACTGGCTCAATAGATAAGCAGTTTGATTTTTTCGAACAGTCGCCACAGCCTTCGCAAATATCACTATTAATGTATAAACGCTCAGCCGGGTCAGGGTAGGCATCACGTTTACGGCGACGGCGTTTTTCACTGGCACAGGTTTGTACATAAATTAAAGCGGTTACACCTGTAACTTCACGAAGCTCACGTTGAACTGCGTCGAGCTCATTACGGTGGCGAATTTCGACACCCGGTGCAATACCGTCTTCTTCGTTTAATAGTTTAACTTCATCCGTCACAATAACTTGTTTTTTAATACCTTCAGCAGCAAGTTGACGAGTTAATTGTGCAACGCTCAAATGCCCATCTACATGCTGACCACCTGTCATAGCGACTGCATCGTTGTAGAGGATTTTATAGGTAATATTAGTTTTTGCAGCAATAGACTGACGGATTGCTAAGTAACCTGAGTGGAAATAGGTTCCATCACCAAGGTTAGCAAAAATGTGTTTTTCATTGGTAAATGGTGATGCACCTACCCAACTTACACCTTCACCGCCCATTTGAGAGAATGTTTCGGTACCACGGTCAAGTGAAACGGCAATATAGTGACAACCAATACCACCAAGTGCACGGCTACCTTCAGGGACGACTGTTGAAGAGTTATGTGGGCAACCACTACAGAAATACGGTTTACGTTCAGCAAGATCAATAACACGTTTTGATTCTTGCTCTGCTTTTAGTAGTAAGTCGATTCTGTTTTGGATTTGTGTTTTTAAGCTTTCTGGAATATCGAGTTTTAAGAAGCGAGCAGCCAGCATTTTTGCAATAGGTTCAGGCTGGTACTCATAGTGACCAATGAGCGGCGCTTCTTCAATAGAAGTACTCCATTCGCCTTTGCCGTCAGTTGCTTTACCAATCACATGTGGGCGTTTGCCATCAGGCAGTGAGTACAGCTCATCCTTAATTTGTGTTTCAATAATTGGACGTTTTTCTTCAATAACGATCAGTTCTTGTAAACCTTCGGCAAAGTCACGAACACCTTGAGGTTCTAAAGGCCAAATCAGACCAACTTGATAAACACGTAGCCCAAGCTGCTGAGCAGTTTCATCTTCAATACCTAAAATACGTAAAGCTTCAATCGTATCTAAATAACCTTTACCACTTGCGGCAATACCAATACGGGCATTTTCACAAGGCCATGTAACAGTATTGATTTTGTTCGCGCGGGCATAGGCCAAAACCGCAGGTAAGCGATATTTATAAAGACGTTCTTCTTGCTGAATGCCGTGATCTGGCCAACGAATATTGACGCCGCCCTCTGGGAAATTCACATTTTCCGGTATAACTGGAGTGACACGGTCTAAGTCGACATGAACAGAAGCAGAAGTTTCTACAATTTCACTCACCAGCTTCATTGAAGACCACAGGCCAGAAAAACGTGAAACAGCAATCGCGTGAACACCAAAGTCTAAAATTTGTTGAACGGATGTTGGGTAGAAAATTGGAATACCGCAACCAATCATGACATGTTCAGATTGGTGAGGGATTGTAGAAGATTTACATGAGTGGTCATCACCAAATAAAGCAACGACACCACCACGTTCAGAGGTACCAGCTAAATTCGCATGGCGGAGTACGTCGCCTGAACGGTCAACACCCGGGCCTTTACCATACCACCATGAAGACACTCCATCATATTTGCCTTGGCCTGAAAGATTAACTTGTTGAGTACCCCAAATTGCGGTAGCAGCTAAGTCTTCGTTTACACCAGGTTGAAATACAACATTATGGGATTTAAGTAATCCTTGAACTTGCCAAAGGAAACTATCATAGTTACCAACAGGAGAACCGCGATAACCAGAAATAAAACCAGCAGTATGATAACCATTCATCGCGTCACGTCGAGTTTGGGCAAGAGGCAACCGAACAAGTGCCTGAATGCCGGTCATATATGCTGTACCGTTATCACTTACATATTTATCTTCAAGTGACACATCCTTTGTTGCAATAATATTTGGAGTGACTTTTGTAGCTATATTCATTTATATCTCCTTAGAATTTTTAGTAGCTCGGACTACTTTCTTTTTTCAACATCCAGTTGAATATTTGGAGCAAGTGACATACGAAATAAAAAAAGATCGGTTCCTCTTCTTAAAAAGAATTAGTGCCAATGTATGTACATTTAGTCATTGTGGTTGAACTAAACTGGTGCAACAATCCGTAATTTAGGAAAACATATTTACGTTATGCGCAAAAATCTCGATGGTGGACTATTGCATGCAATGCATGCATTCCTGAAAGTGATTGATAGCGGGAGTTTCACAGCAGCAGCTGAGCAGATGGATCTGACCACAGCACAGGTTTCACGTCTTATCAGCGAGCTAGAAACACGCTTAGGTACAAAATTAATACAACGCTCAACCCGCCAGCAGGCACTGACCGATATTGGTGCGACTTATGCAGAGCGCTGTCGCCAAGTCATTTCAATGGTGGATGAAGCGGAGTCGGAAGTAACAGGAACGGCATCTAAACCCAAAGGCCGTTTACGTGTGTTAAGCATGGGAAGCTTTGGGCATCATTATGTTTTTCCAGTGATGGCCGAGTTTTGTAAGCATTATCCCGAATTAACTGTGGAATATACGACCTCACAATATGTTCCAGACTTGTTGGCAAAAGGGGTCGATGTCAGTCTTTATCTGACTGAATCATTAACAGACTCTCGTTTTGTTGCGCGCAGAATTGGCACTATTTTTTCTGTTTTATGTGCTTCACCTGCTTACCTCGAAAAACATGGTGTGCCTGAGTCCCCAGAAGACTTAAAAAATCATGCCTGTTTACGCTTAGTAAACCCGTCTATTACACCAGATTGGCACTTATTAAATGCAAAGGGTGAGTCTTACCAAATTGATACTGGCGGGCAACTCATTGCAGATAACCCTGAATTATTGTTAGATGTGGTGCAACAAGATATGGGCGTGGCGTTATTGCCGATGTTTTCGGCTTTAGATGCGGTTCAAAATGGAAGATTATGTCATATCTTGCCAGAGTGGCGTTCACCCGACATCGGAGTTTATACCTTATTGCCTTCACGCCATTTTATTGATGCCAAAACGCGTGCATGGTTAGATTGGGTGGAAGAATATATTTCGCCAAGAATTGAAATGGATGCTTCTTATTTTTATAAATAATCAGATAAATTTTTTAAGGACAATAATTGAAAAAGGATAAAGAATAATACGGATTTAGAATAAAAATAGGGTAGAAAATGCTTCTGTTGAGAGAGGCATTTAATACACAGATAAATGATAAATTTTAAAAAAATTGCATGAGGGATTTAGTCCCAATTCCTAAACGAAATGAGATAAAGATGAGATAGGATGATCTGGTACTTCGCCTAATATTAAGCTTTATACCAGATGCTAAGTTATTTTAATTTATGACTATGCACATTTGGTTTGCCAATACGCATTTGCATAATTCGACAAGCTTTTTCGGTTTAATACATTGCTAATATTTTGGCTGGCTTGCATCAGTTTTTCTAAGTCAATGCCAGTTTCAAAGCCCATGTGTGACAGCAAATAAAACAGATCTTCGGTCGATACATTTCCAGAAGCACCTTTGGCATAAGGGCAACCGCCAAGTCCTGCAAGAGACGAATCAAAAACACGAATGCCTTGTTGTAAAGACTGATAAATATTGGCAATCGCCATGCCATAGGTATTGTGGAAATGTCCAGCCAAAACCTTGCTGTCGAGTTCAGCGAGGCATGCTTGCCAAACCTTTTGAACGCGATCTGGTGTAGCCGTACCAATGGTTTCACCTAAAGATACTTCATAGCAGCCCATGTCATAGAGTCGTTTAACAACTTTTATCACTTGCTCAGGGGCAATTGCACCTTCATATGGACAATCGACTATACAAGAGACATAACCACGCACACGGATGTTATGGGCTTTTGCCGCAGCCATGACATCGCTAAATTTTTCAAAGCTCTCATCGATTGAGCAGTTAATGTTTTTACGGGTAAAGCTTTCAGAAGCTGCGGTAAACACCGCAACCTCTTTGCATCCTACTGCTTGAGCAGTTTCAAAACCTTTGATATTGGGGGTGAGCAGGCTAAATTGCACATCGGTTGTTTGGGGGAGTTGCTTAAATAGCTCATCACTTTGAGCCATTTGAGGTACCCATTTTGCCGAAACGCATGAACCGACTTCAATCGATTTCAGACCTGCATTAATCAGGTCATTAATAAAGTTTAAACGCTGTTCAACGGTTAAAGCCTGTTTTTCGTTTTGGAGGCCATCTCTGGGACCGACCTCCACGATTTTGACAAACTCACTCATGCAACTTCCTCCTGAGCAGGCTGAAATTCCACAAGCTCGTCGCCAGCTTTGACCTGATCGCCGACTTGGAAATAGGAGTCTACAATTAAGCCGTCTTTAGGGGCACGAATGGTATATTCCATTTTCATCGCTTCAAGCGTCATTAAAATATCGTCTTTCTTCACGCTATGATTTGCACTTACTAGCACTTGTGTGACCACACCTGGCATTGGTGCTTTTAGGTGGCCTTCATCGGCTTGGCTATCTGCTTGATTAAAGTCTTGGCGAATATAAGCAAACTTATAGCTTTGTCCATTTTGGAACAAGGTAATACCTTGCTGACTTTGATTAAAAGACAGCTTTTGCTTAGTCCCAGCAATTTGAACAGAGGCCGTATGCGCATCAATAAATTGTCCAGAAATTGGGTAGCTTTGACCGTTATATTCTGCGGTGAAGCCATCTTCATTTGAGGCGAATTTGATTTGGATATTTTGGTTTAAATAGTTCAGTTTAATACTGTGCTGATAAGCAATATTTAAACGCCAAAGTGGTTGAGCCTGCCAAAGCTGTTTTTGGCTTGAACTGTTGTTATTAAGTTTACTTAGGAACTCAATAAATGCCGCTGCTACCACAAGTTCTGGTTTGATTTCTTCAGGGCTAAACAAGAAGTTTTGTTCACGCTGAATCAAATTGGTATCAAGCTTAGCTTGTTTAAAAGACTCACTGCGTACAATTTTTTCAAGAAAAGCAATGTTGTTGCCTAAGCCATCGACATGGAATTGACTTAAAGCGTGTTGCATTTGAATGAGTGCAGCTTCACGGTTTTTACCCCATACGATGAGTTTGGCAATCATTGGGTCGTAATAGGTCGTGATTTCATCGCCTTCAACAATACCGCTGTCTACACGCACATATTGGTTTTGAGTTGGGTAGTGTAGATAGTCAATTTTACCAATGGCAGGTAAAAAGCCTTTTTCTGGTTCTTCGGCGTAAATACGTGCTTCGAGCGCATGTCCGTGAATTTTTAATTCGTTTTGTAGTTTAGGTAAAGGTTCTCCATAAGCCACACGAAGTTGCCATTCAACCAAGTCTTCCCCTGTAATCATTTCAGTGACAGGGTGTTCGACTTGTAAGCGAGTATTCATTTCCATGAAATACGCCGTACCGTCTTGTTCGACAATAAACTCAACCGTACCGGCACCGACATAATTTACGGCACGTGCAGCATCAATTGCAGCTTGGCGCATTGCATCGAGCTTTTCGCTTGGCATTTGTGGAGCAGGGGCTTCTTCTAGCACTTTTTGGTGACGGCGTTGTACAGAACAGTCGCGTTCAAACAAATGCACATAGTTGCCATGTGTATCACCAAATACTTGAACTTCAATATGGCGAGGTTGAATTACATAACGCTCAATCAAGACATCATCATTACCAAAGCTCGATTTAGCTTCACGTTTACACGAAGCTAAGGCATGCAAAAAGTCTTCACTGCGTTCCACCAGACTCATGCCTTTACCACCGCCGCCCGCACTGGCTTTAATTAAAACAGGATAGCCAATTCGGTCTGCCTGTTGTTTTAAAAAGTCGGCATCTTGGTTGGTTCCGTGATAGCCCGGTGTTAAAGGAACGCCTGCTTTTTCCATTAAAGCTTTCGAGGTTGCTTTTAAGCCCATCGCTAAAATGGCATCCACTGGTGGGCCAATAAAGCAAATGTTGTGTTGTTGGCAAGCGAGTGCAAACTGGTCATTTTCAGAAAGGAAGCCGTAGCCCGGATGAACTGCTTGACTGCCTGTGTCAATCGCCGCTTGTATAATACGGTCAACTTGTAAATAACTTTGTGTTGCAGGGGAATGACCAATATAAACCGCTTCATCTGCAAGTTTGACGTGTTGTGCATTTGCGTCTGCATCTGAGTAAACGGCAACGGTTGCAATCCCTAATTTTTTAGCTGTACGAATTACGCGGCAGGCAATTTCGCCACGGTTCGCAATTAAAATCTTTTCAAACATGATGATCGTCCTTAATTGTTGTTATTCGAATTAGAAACCCAAGCAGGCTGTTGCTTATTTAAAAAGGCACTCAGACCTTCTTTTGCCTCACTGCCTTGACGAACTTGAGCAATATGATGTGCTGTCTGTTGCAGTAAATCATTGCTCATGGTCTGGTTGCTCACCATTTGAATGAGTTGTTTTGATGCCGCTTGAGCATGCGGGCCACCGAGTAAGAGCGCATCAATAATGTCTTGAACTTTTTTATCTAAATCTTCTGCATCTGCCACTTCGTGTGCCAAACCAATTTGCTTGGCTTCACGTGCTGAAATTCGCTCGGCAGTTAAGAAGTAACGAGAGGCTTGTCTTGCGCCAATTGCACGAATTACATAGGGACTAATGGTAGATGGCGCAAGGCCTAAGCGCACCTCAGATGTTGCAAACTTGGCATCCGTGCTGGCAATGCAAATATCACATGCCGATGCCAAACCCATGCCGCCACCAAAGGCAATGCCATGCACACGGGCAATAGTCGGTTGTTTAAGCGTTGCAAGTGCATCTAACATTTGCGCAAGTTTTAATGCATCTGCTTCATTTTCTGCTGAAGATGCCTGACCTGCCTGTTTCATCCAATTGAGGTCGGCACCTGCCGAAAAGCTTTTACCGCGACCAGCTAAAACCACAACACGAATGTCATCACGTGTATTAATTTGCTTAAAGCAAGCATGTAGTTCTTCAATGACTGTCGTATTAAAAGCATTGTGCAATTCAGGGCGGTTCAGCCAAACATAGGCAACCTGACCTTGTTGTTCGAGTTGTAAAAATTGATAGCTCATATACACCTCTTACATGCGGAACACGCCAAATTTGGTTGGCTGGATTGGAGCGTTCATGGCCGCAGCAAGGCTTAAACCAAGTACCTGACGAGTTTGCGCTGGGTCAATGACACCGTCGTCCCAAAGGCGGGCAGAAGCATAGTATGGATGGCCTTGGCGCTCGTATTGTTCACGAATTGGTTGTTTAAATTCGTCTTCTTCTTGCGCTGACCACTCGGCACCTTTTTGCTCAATTTGATCTCGTTTTAAAGTCGAAAGTACGCTCGCTGCTTGTTCGCCGCCCATCACTGAAATACGAGAGTTTGGCCATGTCCATAAAAAGCGTGGTGAATAAGCGCGGCCACACATACCGTAGTTACCCGCACCAAACGAACCACCAATAATCAGGGTGAGTTTTGGTACATTTGCGGTGGCAACTGCCATAACCAATTTGGCGCCGTTTTTAGCAATTCCTTCATTTTCATACTGGCGGCCAACCATAAAGCCCGTAATGTTTTGTAGGAATAACAATGGAATATTGCGCTGAGTACATAGCTCAATAAAATGCGCACCTTTTTGTGCAGACTCAGAGAATAAAATCCCGTTATTGGCAATAATGCCGACTGGCATACCATAGAGTGAAGCAAAACCAGTAATGAGTGTTGAACCAAAACGTGCTTTAAACTCATCAAAACGAGAGCCGTCTACAATACGGGCAATCACTTCACGTACATCGAAAGGTTTACGCGCATCACTTGGAACCACACCATAGAGTTCCGATGCATCAAACAATGGTTCATCAACTTGTTTATTTAAGTCGTTTGGCTTTTTATTTAAGTTAGCAACAATGTTTCGTGCAATCGCAATTGCATGTTCATCATTTTCGGCTAAATGGTCAGCCACACCCGAAAGACGTGTGTGGACATCACCACCGCCTAAGTCTTCACTGCTCACCACTTCGCCTGTCGCAGCTTTTACCAGAGGAGGGCCGCCTAAGAAAATCGTACCTTGATTACGTACAATAATGGTTTCATCGGACATGGCTGGTACATAAGCACCACCTGCAGTACAACTACCCATCACCACAGCAATTTGGGCAATCCCTAGGCTCGACATACGTGCCTGATTATAGAAAATACGTCCGAAGTGATCGCGGTCTGGGAAAACCTCATCTTGCATTGGTAAATAGGCACCGCCTGAGTCCACCAAATAAATACAAGGCAAATGATTTTGTTCGGCAATTTCTTGGGCACGTAAATGCTTTTTAACCGTTAGGGGATAATACGTTCCGCCTTTAACCGTTGCATCGTTGGCAACGATCATGCAAGTGATGCCGTTGACCTGACCAATACCCACAATCACACCCGCAGCAGGAACATCATCTTCATAAACGTTGTACGCTGCCAACTGACCAATTTCTAAAAATGCCGTGCCGACATCAATCAGTTGATCAATACGTTCACGAGGTAAAAGTTTGCCTCGAGCCAAATGTTTTTGACGGGCATTTTCACCGCCGCCTAACGCAATACGCTGGGCAACTTGTTTTAGATCTGTGACCAATGTTTGCATGGCTTGCTGGTTTGTTTTGAAGTCTTCGCTTCGAACATTAATCTTGCTTTGTAATTGGTTCATAAGATGCATCCTTATTTATAATTATTATTTGGTTTCATTGAAGAGTTCGCGGCCAATCAGCATGCGGCGAATTTCAGAAGTTCCGGCACCAATTTCATAAAGTTTTGCATCGCGCCATAAACGACCAGCAGGGAATTCATTGATATAACCGTTGCCGCCTAAAGTCTGGATTGCTTCACCCGCCATCCATGTTGCTTTTTCAGCAGCATATAAAATGGCACTTGCAGCATCTTTACGTAGGCTGCGGTCATGGTCAGCTTTGTCACAGGCAGCACCAACAGCATAAACGAGAGCTTTACATGCCAACCAAGTTGAATACATATCGGCAAGCTTGCCTTGCATGAGCTGGAATTCACCTAAAGCCTGACCAAACTGTTCACGTTGATGTAAATAGGGAATCACCACATCTAAACAGGCATCCATAATGCCTAAAGGTCCAGCACTTAAAACTGCTCGTTCATAGTCTAGACCGCTCATGAGTACTTTTGTGCCGTTACCAACACCGCCGAGTACGTTTTCAGCAGGTACTTCTACATTGTCAAAGAACAGTGGGTAAGTGTTAGAGCCACGCATACCGAGTTTGTCTAAATGGTTACCGTGACTAAAGCCTTTCATGCCTTTTTCAATTAAGAAAGCGGTCATGCCTTTCGCACCAGCTTGCGGATCAGTTTTAGCGTAAACCACAAGTACATCTGCATCACCACCGTTGGTGATCCACATTTTTGAACCGTTTAAAACGTAGTGATCACTTTTTTGCTCAGCACGTAATTTCATGCTGACGACATCAGAACCCGCATTCGGTTCAGACATCGCAAGGGCACCCACATATTCACCGGAAATTAATTTTGGTAAATACTTTTGTTTTTGCTGCTCGTTACCGTTACGGTTAATTTGGTTTACGCATAAATTAGAATGAGCACCATAAGAAAGACCAATGGCTGCCGAAGCACGAGAAATTTCTTGCATGGCAATAATATGAGCTAAATAACCCATATTGGCACCGCCATATTCTTCAGAAACCGTCATGCCTAAAAGGCCCATATCTCCGAATTTTTTCCAGAGATGTGCAGGGAATTTGTTGTCTTGATCAACTTGTTGGGCAATTGGTGCAATTTCCTTTGCACAAAAAGCGGCTACCGAATCTTGAAGCGCAATTAAAGTTTCATCTAGACCGAAATTCAAGCTGCGTAGGTTCATGATATTTTCATCCTATTGGTTATATTTGTTGTCCATAAAATATTTTGTGGGTATTTGATAAGTAACATACAATGATTTTTTGAAAAAGTGAATACAGATTCATAAAATGATTTACAATTCATTTTATTTATTAGAGAATAAATTATGAGCTATAAACGATCATCTTTAATGCAAGAGCGGATGGAGCAAAATCGTAAATCGATTTTGAATTCAGCCAGAAAAATAATTTCAGAGGGAGGATTTAAAGACGCGCAAATACAAACAATTGCAGAGCAAGCGGGTGTATCTAGTGGACTGGTTTATCGCTACTTTGATAATAAAAGCCAAGTGCTAATTGAAGTTTTGTCTGATGCCATTAATACAGAGCTATTGGTGATTGATTCGATTACCGAAAGTGATTTATCGGCAAAGCAGAAATTACACAAGGCGGTGGCAACCTTTGTAAAACGGGCACTCAATAGTCCTCAGCTTGCATATTCACTCATGTTTGAACCCGTCGATTCAACGGTTGAACATGAGCGTTTTCGTGTGAAGCAATTGATTAAACAAAGTATTAAAAAAATACTTGCGGATGGAAATGCAAGTGGTGAGTTTGTCTTGGATGATTTAAACACAGCAGCACTTTGTGTAGTCGGTGCTATGACCTATGTGGTGGTTGAACCCCTAGACCCAGCTCAAAATACAAAGTTTGATCATGCGCATAAAGACTATTTTTCAAAACAGATTGCTGACTTTTGTGTAGACGCTGTGCAGAAGAAATAGGGCATATAAAGGTTAAAACAACACAAAATAAGTAGTTTGGAAAAGTAGTTGCAGTAACAACAATTAGATCAGGTAAGAAGAGAATTAAAAGAATCAAGGAGAATGATTCAATGCAACAAGAACGGTTAAGCTACGCCTCGGGACCAAGCACACAGCCCTTATTGGGTATGACCATTGGTGAACAATTCGATCAAGCATGTCGGCAATATGCTGAAAAGGAAGCAATCGTCAGTTTCCACCAAAACAGACGATTAACTTATAAAGCTTTGCAGGATGAAGTAAACGCTTTTGCGTGTAGCCTTTTAAAATTGGGATTAAAAAAAGGAGATCGATTAGCGATCTGGTCACCTAACTGTGTGGAATGGACGGTAACCCAATTTGCAGCTTTTAAAGCAGGGATTATCTTAGTTAACCTGAATACAGCTTATAAAAGCCATGAACTTGAATATGTGTTGAATAAAGTCTCATGCAAAGGATTGATTATTGCTTCTCAATTTAAAACGACGGATTACCAAGAATTACTCACAAAAATTGCCCCTGAGTTAACCAACAGTTCAGATAAAGTGCTCAATTCAGAGCGCCTGCCACATTTAAAATTTGTCATTAAAATTGATGACCAACAGCATACGGGTATTTATCGTTTTAGTGATTTACTAACTACACCAACTTCTGAACAGCTGGAACAATTAAAACAATTAGCCAGGCAGCTCCAGTTTGATGAAACCATTAATATCCAATTTACCTCAGGTACAACAGGTAACCCTAAAGGGACCATGTTGACCCACCACAATATTTTAAATAATGGCTATTTTGTGGGTGAAGGCATTCGCCTAACACCTCAAGATAAAGTCTGTATTTCTGTGCCGTTGTTTCATTGTTTCGGTATGGTTATGGGGAATTTAGCGTGTGTGACGCATGGTTCAACCATGGTCTATCCATCGGCGGTATTTAATCCTTTAGAGACTTTAAAAGCGATTCATCAAGAACGTTGTACGGCAGCTTATGGTGTACCAACCATGTTTATTGCTACCTTAGAGCATGAACAGTTTAATGAGTTTGATCTGTCGAGTTTAAGAACGGGCATTATGGCAGGTAGTCCTTGTCCACGTGAAATTATGCAGCGTGTCATAGACCGGATGCATATGTCTGAAATCACCATTTGTTATGGGATGACTGAAACCTCGCCAGTAAGTGTACAAAGTTCGGTAAATGATTCAATTGATAAACGAGTAAGCACAGTTGGGCATGTTCATCCGCATGTTGAAATTAAAATTGTCGATTTAGAAGGGCAGATTGTTCCGCAAGGGACTTTGGGTGAGCTATGCGTCCGAGGTTATTCCGTGATGGCTGGTTATTGGGGTGAAGAAGAAAAGACCAAAGAGGTCATTGATTCAGCTGGCTGGATGCATACGGGTGATATTGCCGAAATGGACCAAGACGGTTTTATTAAAATCAAAGGCCGTATTAAAGATGTCGTGATTCGTGGTGGGGAAAATCTCTTTCCAAAAGAAATTGAAGACTTTTTATATACCCATCCAGATGTAAGCGATGTTCAAGTCATTGGCTTGCCAGATGCGAGATATGGTGAAGAACTCTGTGCTTGTATTATTTTGCATGAGCATCATCAAATTGATGAAGACAGCATTCGCCAATTCTGCAAAGAGCATATTTCTCATAATAAAGTGCCGCGCTATGTCCGATTCTTTAATGAGTTTCCAATGACAGCTTCAGGCAAAGCGCAGAAGTTTAAATTGCAGGAAATTATGCGAGCTGAACTTAACTTAACTGGAAATGTCTTTGACTAAAGAGGTTAAAAGTTTGGTCAAAGTGCAGCAAACTATAAGTTGAAAGGCAGCTTAAATAGAGGATAAGCAAAATGGCAAAAGACTTTAATAGCCCAAAGGTAGTCGAAGGATATGACAAACATATTCGTAAATTAATTCCGGGTTATGAAGTGATCCATCAACAGGTGGATGCCATTTTGCAATCAGTGTTGCCACCAAATGCTCATATCTTAATTGTGGGTTGTGGCACGGGGTATGAACTCGAATATTTACTTAAACGTCATCCAAACTGGAAATTTACAGCAGTTGATCCATCTTTGACTATGCTGCAAAAAGCTCAGGAACAGATTGAACTTTTAGATAAATCTTCTCAAGTCACCTTTGTTCACGGTGAAACGTCAGTTTTACCTCTTAAGAATTGCTTTGATGCTGCACTTTCTATTCTTGTGGCGCATTTCGTTGCTGATGATGTCAAGCCGACATTCTTTAAAGATATTTATGATCGCTTAAAAGAAAAGGCCGTTTTGCTTACCTACGATTTAATGACGTGTGTAAATCCACAGCATCTTCACGCTTTACGTTATTTATGTTTGGCACAAGGCTTAACAGAAGAACAATGTCAAAAAATGTTAGAGCGGATGGCGCAAGACTTTTTTAGCCTAACCACTGAAGGATATATAAAACTTTTAGAAAAAACTGGTTTTGAAAGTGTGCAGTCTTATACGCAAATTTTGACGTATCAGGGGTTTATTGCGAAAAAATAATAGATTTGGGAAAGCGTTAATACGGATATAAAACCTGCATATTCTCAATGAGGAAGAGAATATAAAAACTGAAAAAAATTAGAAGATTTAGCTTTACTTAAAACAAATTAAAAGTGGTTTTCAGGCCGCTTTAGGGAGGTTTTGTCTAAAAAATATGATTGAAAGTCTTTCTTGTGAAAGAAAGGCAAATTTTAAGCGCCTATTTTAGATAGGTACATAACAAAAAGGATGTCGAGATCTTTAAGTCTATTTAAAGATCAAAAGGAAAATTTCATGATGAAAGTTTTAAATACAACGGTTCAAAAAAGCCTGTTGGCTGTTTCTGTGACCCTGTTTATGTCTTCCGCTTTGGCAGGTCAAACAGATCCTGAAATAGCACAACTTCGCCAAGAAGTGAAAGAACTTCGGGCTATGTTACAAGCCAATATGCAGGCGCAAAAATCTTTATCGCAACAAAGAGTGGAACTAGCAAATTCAGCGACTCCTCAAGCCGTATCACCAATACAGCAAGGTTTAACCAAGTCTGGTGCAGAATTTAACTTATATGGTTATATACGGGCAGATGCTTCTTATCAAATGAAGGGCGCATCTACCATGTATAACAATATTAGCGGTGTTCCACTTGAAAACACGCTGGAAGAATCTGCACAAAAAGACCAGTTGCACAGTACGGTTAATGTGACACGTTTCGGGTTGAATTTTAAAACCCCGACTGCTGTGGGTGATGTAGGCGGGAAATTGGAAATGGACTTCTTTGGAGCTGCAACTCGTGATCAGTTTCGGATACGCCATGCTTATTTAACGTTTGATAAATGGCTCATCGGTCAAACGTGGTCAACATTTATCGCACCTGAATATTATCCAGAAACGATTGATGCGGGCACATTTGTAGGCAGCGCATTATTAAGATCACCACTTGTACGCTATAGCGATAACTTAACGGCAAATACAAGTTTTGCAGTATCAGTTGAAGACCCGAAATATACAGCGGCAACAGACCCAGATAACAAAATGCGTTTACCTGCTTTAGTGGGGCGCTTAAATCATAAATTTGCCAATGGTTCGATGCTTTCAGGCCGTAGTTTTGTTGCAGAAAAAAGAACTAATAATGATAGTGAGTGGGCTTGGGGCGTAGGTTTCGGTGGTAAATACCAAATGACACCAGATACTTTACTTAAAGCCGATTATTACCATGTCAAAGGCGATGGGCGTTTCTTATTGTGGAGCAATAGTGGTTATGCAATAGATGATCAAAACAACATGCATAGCAATGAATTTGATACGGTGTCTTTGGGCGTAACTCATCAATTTACGCCAAAAATTCGCTCGACTTTAGCTTATGGCTATATGAAGGCCAAAGATGATAACCGTTTTGCCGAATTACAGCATAATAGTACGACTCAAAACAAAGAGCTTTGGCAAGGCTGGGTAAATACGATGTATAACCCATACAAACCAATTACCTTAGGTGTTGAGTATGTATATGGCGAACGAGAAACATTCGATGGTCGTAACGGGATTGATAACCGCTTTAACATGATAGCGAGTTACGATTTCTAAATAGTTATTCCCATCAGGTGAATAGGTTCACCTGATGGAGCAATTATTAATTTTTAATAATCTGGTCTAACTGTACCAATTCAGCCATATGCTGATTGCCGCGATCATTAGGATGTAAATGATCTCCTGAATCATAAATTGGATTTAACCGGTTGGGATGTATTGGATCTTTTAAACCTTCATCAAGATCAAGTACATCATCAAATGTTTTACTGGTTCTCATCCAGTGGTTAATGCGCTGACGTAATTCATCTTTATTAGGTTGGTAATAATTATCTAAAGGTGTATTGGGTAAAGCGCCTGCAAAGGGAAGTAACGTCGCCCCAATCACTTGAATGCCTTGCTCATGAGCTTCCTTTACAACACGTTTATAACCCTCGGTTAATGCTTCAAAAGACGGTATTTGTTGTTTAGGTGCAAAAGCTGTACCGGGCCATGAAATATCATTAATACCAACTAAAACAATTAAAGTTTTAACGCCTGAATATTGAAATATCTCACTGTTTAAACGTTTTAAAACGCTATCACCCATACCATCGGTAAGTAATCGATTTCCTGAAATACCATTATTAACTACGGCCACACGATGTACAGATAAACGTTTCGCTAAAAAATCGGTCCATCTCGTATTTGCATCTAAGGTTGCAGTCGCCCCATCGGTAATTGAGTCTCCAATAACAGCAACCACCTGAGCTTTCTCTTTGGGTTTTACCTCTATTGCAGACAGTAATAACCGTGCCGTCGTTGTTTTGGCATCGGTTGGCGTAGTTAAATTTGTTGTCTGATTTCCAGCAATGATCCAACTGGTTTGTTTCGCATCCCAATGGAAAGTTTTAAACGTTGTTGGTTTTTGAATAAAGCTATTTACCACCAATTGAGCATGATCGGGTACAGGCACCTGAATTGGATCACTTATGAGTTGTTTGCCGGGTAAAATTCTTGCTTTAAGTTGACCAGAAAAATAAACGGGATAGGTGCTCTTAGATTTTAGAGTTGCTGCGTTCGCTAAACCAATCGTTGTTTGATCAATATAAAGTGGCTGTTTACCATATTGATTGGTAAAAACGAGCCGAACAGCCTCACCGCCCAAACTAATTTTGCTCATTTGTCTAATAGTCTGATTAGATACTTGCTCTGGAATGAGTGTTGGAAAAACGAAGTCTTTATTCCAGACTTTTTGAGGACTCGCAGACCAAGTGGTAATCCACTGGTGCTTTGGTACTTCAGCTTGTGTAACGCTTGTAAATAAAGCCAAAGAAAATAGGGTGGCTTGATAAAGTTTCATCTCGTGAACTCTTTAAAATAAATTAAAGATATCTTGAAATAAATGGATGCCTTGTTATAGCGGGCTAAGCGGAATAAGATTTGTGAATACAATTCATAAATAGATTTTGTTATGGCTTATTTTGATATAAATCGATCTGGCGAGTTGGCAATTTTTATACGTGTGGTCGAGCTTGGAAGTTTTTCAGCCGTAGCAAGGGCATGTGATATGACGCCGTCTGCGGTAAGTAAGTTAATTTCTCGTTTAGAAAAAAGACTTGGTGTCAGGTTATTGAACCGTTCAACACGTCAGTTCCAGCTTACGAGTGAAGGATGCCAGTTTTATGAGCAAGGTCTTCAAATACTCAATAATTTAGATGAACTTGAACAATCCGTTACCGCAAATCATATACCGCAAGGGCGAATTAGAATCCATACCAGTCTTTCATATTGGACTCACTTTTTATTACCGTGTATTTCTTTATTTAATCAACGCTACCCACAAATTGAGTTAGAGGCTCATTTGAGTGACGAAGTCATTAATTTGGTTGAGCAAAGAATTGATGTTGCAATTCGGACAGGACCATTAAAAAGTTCCAATTTGGTGGCTCGCTCACTCGGTAGTACGAATAAAGTTTATGTATGTTCACCCGCATACATTGAACAGCATGGTTGCCCCGAACATCCAGATGAACTGCATGAACATCAGCTTTTAGATGTAAGTTATCAGCGCCAGAACAAAACTTGGCTATATAAAAAAGCAGATCAGGAAATTAACCTAACACCCTCTAGAGTTTTAAAAGTAAACCACGGTGAAGCAATTTTACAGTTGGCACTGGCCGGTGTTGGTATTGCTCAACTTAATGAATTTCAAGTTCAAAATGCATTACAGCAGAAACAACTCGTTAAAATTCTTGAAGACTGGAATACTCATGCTTCTGAAGAGTTTCATGCTGTTTGGATTGGTCATGATAAATATGTCCCTAATCGTGTACGTGTATTTTTAGATTTTTTGGTAGAACATGCTCCTATACGTTAGTTCACTATTTTCTTGCGCTAAATTGGCACTGTTGCATTGTTTTATTCATGGTTTCTACAAAATTCATTTTGGTATCAATATTCTGTAAACTCACTTTAGGTAAGCTTTCTACAAACTGCGGTGAATAGTGCTGCTCTAACGAGTTATAAATACAATTGCACTGTGAAAGGTCATGTCCCGCCCACACACAACGCGTATTAAATTCATTTTTACTCATCGGTCTACAGCCCATTAGATTTAAAACACTGATTGTAAGAAGGCTCACCAAAACAAAACGATAGAGAAAAAACATTATTGTTACTCTGCATAGGTTGTTGTTATCGTTAAGTGATGTTGATAGAAGTTCTAATCTTTATGATGTGGTATTTTGAATACATAAAACTTTTGATCCCAACTTATATAGATGGGTAGGCAAAAGTATTAAGTAAACAACTTTTGAACTCTATATAAGGTTTTTTATTTTAGAGGGGTGAGTAGAGTGATCTCTAAAAAATGCCTGAATAAATAAAAGACGTCGAATATAAGTAAGATCAATAAGAGAATGTAAAAAATATAGAAAAATAGTCATGAGTGACTCCTTGATTAAAAGAAGTTACGCCCACTCATTGCTAATCATTATGGTGGTGAAACGAAAGGGGGTTAGCAGACTGATACCTAAGAAACCAGCACACCCGAAGGTGTCCCACTCTCGTTCCTCCATCAAAGGCACGAGGGGCTTCACACCAAAAAACATGTTTTTAGTGCACTTAGGTAGACGGTCTGCTAAAACCGACTGACAAAATTTGTCAGCGCGAGCATCATAAGCTGAGCATTAGAGTGGGTCAATTGCAAAAATAAAAGATTGATTTATATAACTTGATATAAATATTTACCTGTTTTTATTTAGAAAATAGAAAAATTAAAAAATATTATATGACTATAACTAATTTTTATTTTACTGGTGGTGTCGTTTTTTAATCATATATATCAAATATTTATTAATTGTTTATTTATATAGTATATCAATGCCGTTAATTAGATGTGTTGTTTGGCTAAACTATTTAATAATTCGATTTTTATAATTTGGGCTATGGAGTATATCCACCGCGTGCCAAAAAATAACCAAAATTTCAATTGCAAGAAATATAATTTTATTAATCATATTTTAGGGTTTTTACATAAGCTTGCATAATCTACAAAAGTTAAGAGAACCACTGCGGTAGGCCAACATAAGATAATGTTATTCATAAACCTACATTTTAATATTTATAAAGGTGATCTAAATGGTAAGAATCTTTTGTGCAGTGAGTATGGTGCTTGCAATTGCTATGGGTATGAGTGCTTGCCAAGACCGCAATTCAAGAAATGATGGAATGCATGAAGCAAGTGATCCGGCAGCACCTCATGATATGAATAGAAACTCACAATAATTAGTTTTTCTTAAAAAGCCCACTTGTTAAGTGGGCTTTTTCTATAGGTATTTTATCTAGGAAAGAAAGCATATTAAAAATCAAATACATGAAAATATAATATTAATCAATTAATTATATTAAATTTGTGGTCTGGGGTGCTAGTGTTTCTGAATTGTTGTAAACTAAATGTATCTTTTCAAAAAGTTAATAAAAAAACACAATAGTTTACTTATATTCATCCAAAATTCATTTTAGTAATAATGAACTATAAAGGTAAGGATACGCCCCAATATTTAAAAATAGCTGAGAAAATATATCAAAATGTTAAAGAAAAAAAAGGGTTTACGGATGAACCGATGGAAGATCTTAACAATTTGATGATTGAGCTCAGACATGAAATTAAGGGGACACAGCTTAAGCTTTTATATAATTATATTGATTTCGCTGAGCTGTTAATTAAACCTTTACAAGAGTCAAAAATTAAATTGGATTTAAGTCTTATTCCTAAAAGTAAGAATACACAGGAGTTTGTACTTTGGCTTGCTGGTTTTATTGAGCGGATTACAACGGGTGGGCAAGAGAAATTACCTCCAATTCAGGCCAAAATTACTTTACCAGCATATGCTTATGAGGAAACTTATCCTTTACAGAAAAAGCCGGTAAATAATGGCGAAGAAATAATTGAATATTTTAAGAAAAATCAAAATTGATTTTAACGAAAACCTGACTTGATGATTTAAGTCAGGTTTTTATTTTGATAAGCCAGTAATTATGGATATTCAAGGAGACATGTATGTTTGTGTGTTTTACAGATGGTACTTACATTAACGATTCTGAGATTTATAGCGTAAAAGCAAAACGCGAGCAAAACAAAAACAATAAAAAAAGCCTATTTCCCAGGGCCAATAGGAAATAAGCTTATAGCTTTGGACCGTTTGAGGACGTTAAATATCATCCCATGCATCTTTAATGGCTTGTTTCGCGTGTTCCCATTTTAAGCGAGACTCAGCTTTGAGTTCTTCCCATTTTTGCTGCAAACTACCTTCCATGTCTTCAAACTGAGTTCCTTCCTTAGATTCAGAACGAGCCCGATGACCAAGTTCATAAGCAGCAGAAAAATCACGATCATAATCTAAATCTGGTGTTGTTAATTGTGCTTCTTGGTAATAAGGACGGGTAAGATAGCTTTCACGCCAGCGAGAGTCAGAATAGTTATGATCGCCAGCTACTAATTGAGCATGATCTGTATTTTGATCTGTCATCAGAATTCCCTCATATTTTATTGAATTTTATGCTTATATTAGATTTAGGAAGGTGAATTCACCTTCCTAAATGATCGACCGCATCAAAGAACAACTACAAACAATTAACGTTGTTGGTTGTTATTTGAATTTTGTTGGCCAGAATCTTTTTGGTTAGATCCTTGTTGTTGGCCGCGGTTATCATTTTGCTGTTGCTGCTGATTATTGCGTTGTTGATTGTCTTGTTGCTGTTGGTTGTTACGAGAGTCATTTTGCTGTTGTTGCTGTTGCTGATTATTGCGTTGATTTGCTTGATTATTAGTAGTGCTCATTTTTAATTACCTCATATCAATTATGACGATGTGTTTTATCTGATAGCTTCAGATAGGGTTATTAAAACATGTAGCTTTTAAATGTGTAGGGTAGGGGTGTTACCCTATATTTAAATGTAAATTTAAAAACTATTAATTTTAAATAACTTGCTGATTTTTAGTGAATGTGATTTTTAGTCATAAACATTATTAATATGAATGTTTAAAAAATTACATTTCAGAACATAATATTTAAGAAAGATAATAAATATTTCCAAATGTATATTTGTTAACTTTTTATATAATTTAAGAGGCTTTTTCATCTAGTATAATAAGTTTTATATCTTGAGTAATATAGTACGTCAACTTTCTAAGTTTTAAAAAGGCTGGTCCTTTTAAAACACGTCTAAAATTATAAAAATTGTTTTTATAATATATTGAATAAAAGAACGTTCCTACAGGTTTTTCCTCTGTTTCAGATCCTCCTTTTTTTAAGAGACCTGTGCAGGCAACATACAGATCAGCATGCAAAAGTTCTTTTCCTTTATTAATCATTTCAACAGTCACTTGCATCGATTCAGCTGTATATTTTTCAATAAGTTGCTCTGAAATGTGTAGGGTGTTTTCCTTTACACGAAGGTCATAACTTACCAGACTACCTATAAGAATATCTCCGGAATAAGGACTCAAAGAGAAACGATAAGCAAGATAGCCAGCAGAAGCGCTTTCAAAAAAAGCAATTTTAATTTTTTCATCTGCTAATAATTTGCAACATGAATTAAACATTTTAATTCTCCATTTAATTGTTTTTAAAATGTTATAAAACTATTTAACTGTTTGCTTTGTTATTTTTTTAATGTTTATAATTTTGATGGTGAAATTAATGTAAATTTAGATTAAGTTTTGCAAATTTTATATAAAAACAGCAGCTTAAATAATTCTAAAAGTTTAAATGTAATTTTGCGTTAATTTGTATATCTTTGAATTTTTTTGATTTATGTGGTTTGTCTTAATTTTTAATAACGCAAAATAACAAACTTAAAACTTGATTATAGTTCGGGTGACGTATGGTAATTGATATCTCACAAACGGAGAATGAAAATGCCTGTTGTAGTGAAAAAAAGATTATTAGACTTATTACAAGATAATCAACATAATTATTATGAATTATTCGTTTTTTTCCTTGATCCTGATGTTTCGAGTTTTGAGAAAGAGAAAAAGGCAAGAGATTTTCTGATTAAAGAGATTGAAAAATTAGAGATGAAGGAAATAGATTTTCCTTCAGATATCAATTCGATTAAAACATGGTGTGAGAACGATAATAAAAAAAATTGTCAGGAATTTCAGGCATATTTAAACCGTAGGCAAGCTGGTCAAGATAGAGAGTATTTTCAGAATGTTGCTCAGGCGTTTGAATTTCTCATAAAAGTATCGCCGACTAAAAAGGTCGATGGTGCATGGTTATATAGCTCAGTGCATTATTGGAATGATCCAGTCTTTCATGAGCTCATTATTACTTATTTGGAAGAACTTGGTTTAGGTGAACCGAAAGCGAACCATGTCTGTATTTATGATGATCTTTTACGTAGTCTTGGACTCGACAGTTTCGATTTGCTTTTAGAAGACGAATACTATCATCAAGCAGTCGTTCAGCTAGCACTAGGGTATGCACCACCTGAGTTTATTCCTGAGATGGTTGGTTTTAATTTAGGATATGAACAGCTTCCACTGCATCTTTTAATTTCAAATTATGAGCTTGCCGAATTAGGCATTGATTCTAAATATTTTAATCTACATATCACCATTGATAACATTGACAATGGCCATGCCCATAAAGCCATTAAAGTTATTGAAGATATTTACAACAAATACAGAGATAAAGAGCTTTTCTTTACCAAGTTAAAACAGGGTTTTGCCTTGAATAGCCGTGGTGAATCTTCCTCAAATATTATCAAGAATTTAAGTCTTGAAGACTTTGTTCATAAAATTTTGAAAAGAAAAGCACTTGTTGGGCAGTTAATTCATAACGAAACCAGACAGTTTGGCTGCAAAACCATTAATCAGTGGCTATCAAACCCTGATGATATTGCAGGTTTGATCACTCATTTAACTGAACAGAAATGGATTAAGTTTAATACCGACCCTGAACAGAGCGTGTTCTGGCGGATGATTAATGAAGAAAATGGAAAAATGTTTGGGGTGTTTAACCCTGTAGAGCGCCAAATTATTCATGACTGGATTGCTAGTAGTGATCATTCTTCTAACTTCTTGGCATACAGCAGAGAACTAAAAAATAGCCAGCGTATTCAGGACTATTTATTTAGCTATATCTCTGATGGCGAGCTTGATGCACTGCAAGAGCGCGTGCTGCAATCAAGCGATCTTGCAATAAAAATATGCAAACTTACCCCATTTCTAGCCCCCGATTCTCATCATAAAAGTATTGGTCTTTGGAGTACTCGTAAATACGTAGAACTTCTTTTTCCTTATTTAGGTACGTTTAAAAACTAGTTTGATAAACGTTTTCAACTTCAACCCCAAGTTTAACTTTCAAAACATAGGTAATGGACATGAACGACAAAACTAAATTAACTAATAAAACAAGTGAAATGGCTGGCGCCGATGCAGCAAATAAAGCCAATACTACCCAGAAAACTGAACAGTTAGACACCGTAAGAGATGATGCAACCAATGAGGCATTAACCACCAATCAGGGAGTTAAAATAGCGGATAACCAAAATAGCTTAAGAGCGGGTATTCGTGGCTCAACTTTATTGGAAGATTTCATTTTAAGAGAAAAAATCACCCACTTTGACCATGAGCGTATACCTGAGCGTATTGTGCATGCACGTGGTGTAGGGGCACATGGTTATTTTCAGGCATATGAAGGAAATGAACGTTTAACCAAAGCTGGTTTTTTAACAGACCCAACTATTCAGACGCCTATTTTTGTACGTTTTTCAACAGTGCAAGGACCACGTGGTTCAGCCGACACTGTCCGTGATATTCGTGGTTTTGCAATTAAGTTTTATACCCAAGAAGGTAACTTTGACTTAGTGGGAAATAACGCACCTGTCTTTTTTGTGCAAGACGGGATTAAGTTTCCGGACTTTGTGCATGCAGTAAAACCTGAACCCGATACAGAAATCCCGACGGGTGCAACTGCGCATGACACTTTCTGGGATTTTGTGTCTTTAGTTCCTGAGTCTGCACATGCAGTAATTTGGGCAATGTCAGATCGTGCGATTCCACGTAACTTACGTTCAATCCAAGGGTTTGGTGTGCATACGTTCCGTTTAATTAATGCTGACGGTAAATCACATTTTGTGAAATTTCACTGGACACCAAAACAAGGTTTGAGTGCGCTGGTATGGGATGAAGCTCAAAAACTTGCAGGTAAAGACCCTGATTTCCACCGTCGTGATCTTTATGAAGCAATTGAGCAAGGTTTTTATCCAGAATGGGAACTCGGCGTGCAGATTGTTGAAGAAGAAGATGAAATGAACTTTGACTTCGATTTATTGGACCCAACCAAAATTATTCCTGAAGAATTAGTTCCTGTTACGCCAATTGGCCGATTTGTTTTAAATAGAAATGTCGATAACTTCTTTGCTGAAACAGAGCAGGTGGCTTTCTGTCCAGGTCATGTAGTACCTGGTATCGATTTTACAGATGACCCACTTTTACAAGCCCGTCTATTTTCATACACAGATACCCAATTAAGCCGTTTAGGTGGACCAAACTTCCACCAAATTCCGATTAACAAACCAGTGTGTCCATTCCATAACAATCAACGTGATGGCATTCATCAACATACTATTCATAAAGGCCAAGCCTCATATCAACCAAACTCAATTGATGGAAATTGGCCAGTCGAAACTCCACCAGCGGCTTCAAATGGTGGTTTTGAAAGTTATCCTGAAAAAATCAGCGGACATAAACTCCGTCAAAGAAGTGAGACATTCTCTGACTATTTTTCACAGCCTCGACTTTATTACAAAAGCCTTGCACCGCATGAGCAAAAGCACGTGGTCGATGCCTATACTTTTGAGTTAAGTAAAGTTCAAAGAAAACATATTCGTGAACGCCAAGTTCAACAAATTTTGGCAAATATTGACCTTGATTTGGCACGTCAAGTCGGTGCGAACCTAGGTATTGAAGTGCCTGACTTAACCCTAAACTATAAGAAAACAGCAGTTGAAAAATCTGCCAAGTTATCTCTTTTAGCTTTCCCACCTGATGATATTCAAGGTAGAAAAGTTGCTGTACTTATTCATAATCTTGTGAAGTCAGATACACTTGAAGCTATTAAAAATTGGGCGATTAAAGAAGGTGTGGTTGTTCATTTACTAGCGCCGAGCTTGGCTCCAGTAAAAGACCATAAAGACAACATTATTGTAGCTGATGGTATGCAAATGGCTGAACCTTCAATTGCTTATGATGCTGTAATTGTTCCAGATGGCGATAATTTAAATGCAGTAATGCAAGATGGGGTAGCACGCCATTATGTACTCGAAGCTTATAAGCATTTAAAACCCATTGCATTTTTAGGTAATAAATCTGATTTGCTTGAGCCACTTGGTTTGGTTGCCGATGAAGGAACTTTAATAGAAGATGAGTTCCAGCATATTGCGGAAAAATTTAAAAATCTGATAAAAGCTCATCGTGTTTGGTCACGAGAACAAATAGCCGCACACGTACCGGCTTAAATAAAAAAGCCCTGAAAGCTTCAACTTTCAGGGCTTTTTCAAATCATGTTAGTGCTTAGCCATTAACGATTTGTCCACCGTTTACATGAATAACCTGACCTGTAATATAACTTGCATCGTCTGAGGCAAGGAAAAGGTAAGCAGGGGCGACTTCACTTGGCTGACCCATTCGACCCATTGGGGTATCTTTACCAAATTTTTCGACGGTTTCCGCATCGAAACTACTTGGAATGAGAGGAGTCCAAATTGGCCCTGGCGCAACCCCATTTACACGAATCCCTTTTTTCTGTTTCATTAAATTGTTCGATAAGCTACGAGTAAAAGAGGTGATCGCACCTTTAGTACTTGCATAATCAATGAGCTCATCATGACCTTGATAGCTGGTAATACTGGTGGTGTTAATAATAGTATCGCCTTCTTCCATATAAGGAATCGCTTCTTTGGTTAAATAAAACATGGCAAAAATATTTGTTTTAAATGTCTTTTCTAATTGCTCATTACTAATACTTTCAATTTCTTTTTGCTGATATTGAACACCAGCATTATTTACTAAGATATTAATTTTACCGAAGTGCTGTAAAACTTTATCAATATTCTGTTTGGCAAGGTCTGCATCGGAAATATCACCTTTTAATAAAAGACAATGTTGTCCTTCCTTTTCAACGAGCTGTTTGGTGATTTCGGCATCTTGATCTTCTTCGAGATACAGTACAGCAACATCGGCACCTTCGCGAGCAAACAACACGGCAACGGAACGGCCTATACCACTATCACCACCACTAATCACAGCAACTTTACCTTTTAGTTTCTCACTACCTTTATGCGATGCTTTAATAATTTCTGGTTCAGGATGCATCTTCTCCTGATCACCTGGTTGATGAGGTTGAACTTGTGCAGGAACTGCAGATGGATACTCATTTGTTGTATTTTCCATGTCTAGACTACCTCTATTTAAATTTTAGTCCCTCTATAGTGATTAATTTGCACGTGAATATGAGTAAATAGTCTTTTTTAAAAAGTTGACTTTGTTATTTTATATATAAGGATGTAAAAAAATATAACATTGAGAGTTTATTAAGTAATATCTAATAATTTAACCTTATTTTTATCAATCATACTTTCAATAATAGATCGGTTGCCTGTGTCATTTAACCAATTCTCTATAGGTATATAATTAGATAAATCTAAAATTTCTTTTATTAAAGTTTCTGCTTCTACTATTTTTTTTAAGTTGTATTTATTTTTATTGTTTTTGGAAGCTACTTTATCTACTAGCTCTTTTATATCCTCTTTTTCAATATCTTTTGATTTAATAATATATAAGTCTCTTTGGAAAGGGTGACTTGCATGAGGCGGGTCTAATCTGTAGCTCCATTCTTGGTTATAATTCTGCCAAGAGTTTTTAATCCGTATATTACCAAGTAAAATTTCAGGTACAGAAATATGAATATATTGTAGCGTTGGCTGTGTTTGAGTTAATTGCATGATTCATTTCTCATAAATATTATATGTTAATTTTAAATCTTGATTTTGTTCGCTCAAGTGAATTGTTTTTAGAAAAGTAATCATTTATGTTATTGTTTTTAAATAATTTTAATTGTATTTTTGATTTGTTTCTTCAAGATAGAAGATGTTTTTGTTTTTTATTGATTTGTACATTCTGAAAGTTTATGTTATTTAAAATGGATTTTTAAATGTATTTGTAAAAATATATTGTTATGTAGGTTTGAGTAATAATAAGTATGATGAGTATTTAAAAGGTAAAAGTGCATAATAATTTATAAATATTTTAATTGATAAAATCTTTATTTAAATAATCATCTTAGTGTATTTATCTCTATTTTAATTTATATACATTTAAAAAGATTGAAACATAGCATCGGTATAAAAATATTCTAAATCTCTTATCTTAAATTTATCCGTTAAGTAAAAGCGGTAGCGACTATAATTTTAATATAGGAAGATATAACTATGGCTAATACTAGATATGAAGATCAAGATAACAATAGTTCAGGTACTTCAAATCGTGGATTTGCAAGTATGGATCCTGAAAGAGTCAGAGAAATAGCCAGTAAAGGTGGGCGTGCTGCGCATGCAAGTGGCAATGCACATGAATTTACTTCAGAAGAAGCTCGTGAAGCTGGACGAGCTGCACATGCCAGTGGTAACGCACATGAATTTACCTCAGAAGAGGCTCGTGAAGCTGGTGCTTTAAGTCATAAGAATGATGATCGTAATGGTCGTGGTCGCAGCCGTTATGACGACGACGAAGATGATGACCGCGGTCGTTCAGGTGGTCGAGGCCGCAGCCGCAGCCGTTATGATGACGACGAAGATGATGATCGTGGCGGCCGTTCAAGTGGCCGAGGACGTGGTCGCAGCCGCGATGATGACGATGAAGATGATGATCGCGGTCGTTCAGGTGGTCGAGGCCGTGGCCGTAGCCGTTATGATGACGATGAAGATGATGATCGTGGCGGCCGTTCAAGTGGCCGAGGACGTGGTCGCAGCCGTTATGACGACGATGAAGATGATGATCGCGGCGGCCGTTCAGGTGGTCGAGGCCGTGGCCGTAGCCGTTATGATGACGACGAAGATGATGATCGTGGCCGTTCAGGTGGCCGAGGTCGTGGTCGCAGCCGCGATGACGACGATGAAGATGATGATCGCGGCCGTTCAGGTGGTCGAGGCCGTGGCCGTAACCGTTATGATGACGACGAAGATGATGATCGTGGCCGTTCAAGTGGCCGAGGTCGTGGTCGCAGTCGTGATGACGACGATGAAGATGATGATCGTGGCCGTTCAAGTAGCCGAGGTCGTGGCCGTAGCCGTTATGACGACGACGAAGACGAAGATGATGATCGTGGTCGTTCTGGTGGCCGAGGTCGTGGCCGCAGCCGTCGTGATGACGACGATGAGGATGATGATCGCGGTCGTTCAAGTGGCCGAGGCCGTGGCCGTAGCCGTTATGACGATGACGAAGATGATGATCGTGGCCGTTCAAGTGGCCGAGGCCGTGGTCGCAGCCGTGATGACGACGATGAAGATGATGATCGTGGCCGTTCAAGTAGCCGAGGTCGTGGTCGTAGCCGTTATGATGACGATGACGACGATGATCGCCGTGGCCGTTCAGATGGTCGTGGACAAAACTCTCGTAATCAAAAACGCGATGCGTATGGACGCTTTACGTCTTAAGCAGACAGTTTTTGAGAATAAAGGAGGCATTATGCCTCCTTTATTTTTATAATTTTTATAAACTTACGAATGAGTAAGAGGCTGTAAACCTTTTACAATATCTGTAAATTCTGAGCCATTTATCCAAAAAGATTTCTTTAAAAATAGTGTCGTCATAATACTTTCGGCTGCTTCACTTTCCGGATTTTCACAGAAAATTCCATAGCTTTCGCCTAATACCGCATCATTTTCAATAAGACGGATAAAGTAAGCATGTTGTTCATTTGCATAACCTAAAACTGCATCACGTTGATTTTTCATTTCGCATGTCTCCATACCAAAAAACTGAATCTAACTCATATTTAAGTGTTCAGAGTTTCATTTGATAAAAATCAAAACAGTCAGTAATAAGGACTATTTCACAATAGGTTTTGATTCTCTTCAAATTGCCATTTCGTTTTAGCATCCCTGTTAAAAGCAAAATGGATTAAAATCTGATCATGAAATTTATTGTTATGCAAAAAAAATATTTCGTCAACTTGAAAATGTAACTTTTTCAAGTTACATTGTTTGTGTAGGATTTGAACGGTGAGATGGAGGCGGTATGCCAAAGAAAAAAGAATTCGAGCATGGCGGTGCACGGGAAAATGCCGGCCGTAAAGCACAGTTCAATGAACCTACCAAAGTGATTCGTGTTCCCGAGTCTCAAGTTAACTTTATCAAAAATTGGTTACTGAATAATGTCAAAACCAATAATTTAACCGACTTTAACTCAAAACTTAATGTTCAACAGGTTCACCCGAATAACGATAAAATTTACCACATTCCTTTAGCAACAGAACGTGTTGCGGCAGGTTTTCCTTCGCCTGCACAAGATGATATTGAGCAAGCACTCGATTTAAATGAATATTTAATTAGAAATGAAAATGCCACGTTTATTGTCAAAGCCAATTCATTGTCCATGCTAGACGCTGGAATTGATATTAATGATCCGCTTATTGTGGACCGTAGTATTCCCGCTAAATCGGGTGATATTGTAATTGCACTCATCGATAATGATTTCACTGTTAAGCGCTTAATGATTGATAGTCAATTTAAGCCGCCTAAAGTTTGGCTAAAAGCGGAAAATCCTGATTATCAAAATATTTATATTGAAGAGGGGCAAGAACTGGTGATTTGGGGAGTGGTGACTTATAACCTCAAACGAATGAGATAAATTTTTCTTATATTTTACTATTTAAGTTACTGACCTGAAATGGAGGCCAGTAACTTTTGTTGAATGACTTTTAAATTTGCCCAATCAATAAACATGTTGCGATAACAACCATCAAGCCACCCGAAAAACGGCCAACTAATTGAGCTGCTTGAGGTCTGGTTTTCAAAATAGCTTCTGAACCATAACCCACCATTAGGTAAATAATTGCGCAGCTAATCATGTGAACAATACCAAAGGCAAGAATTTGTGTTGTCACTGACCATGAAGCAGTAGTGTCAATAAATTGAGGAAGCAACGCTAAAAAGAGTAAGAAAACCTTCGGGTTTAATCCACTTACATAAACGCCTTTAGTTGCCCAGCTTAACCATGACTGAGCTTTTTCAGAACCAGACTCGTTCGGAGTTGGAGGGACAAGTAATAAGTTTATTCCCATCCATAGCAAATAAGCAGAACCTGCAATTGTTAGGATCATGAGTGCAGTTGGATTATTTGCTACAAGCAGCCCAACACCAGCCGCTACCAATAAAATCGTAATAAAGTGCCCAAATAGCATACCTGCAACAGCTGGTACAACGACTTTGCCTTTAATGCCTGCCGAAATGGCATAGGCCCAGTCTGCCCCTGGCGTAATAATAAAAAGAATGGAGACACTCCAAAATGCAATAAAAATGTTAAAAGCCATATGCTTATCTCGGCAAACTATTTTCCAAAGGTTTCGCTCGTGGTTTAGAAAAAATCCCTATTTATTCGAGCTTGTTGAAAATAATATGCTCATATATTTAGAATGTGCTTTTAAATGTTTGCTCATATCACACTCATTTGGGGTAAATTTTTCTAAATGGATCGCACAGATAAAAAGATTCTTGCTGAATTGCAATTAAATGGCCGATTATCTATCACTGAATTGGCAGAAAAAGTCGGTTTGAGCATTTCACCTTGTCACAGACGAGTGAAGGCTTTAGAAGAGTCGGGAGCTATCAAAGGCTATCGGGCAGAACTTGATCCGAATTTAGTCGGTTTTGAATTTTCAGCGATTGTTTTTATTACGCTTAAAGAAGGTGATAAACAGGCCGTCGAGAAGTTTGAAAATGCAGTGATAGACATCCCGCAAATTATTCAGGCTCAGCGTTTGTTTGGTGAGCCAGATTACTTGTTGCATGTGGTGGCTAAAGATTTACCGGCTTTTCAGCGTTTGTACGATGAAAAATTATCAGCTATTCCAAGTGTGCAACGACTCATCTCAACCATTGTGATGAAAGATGTAGTGCCTGAACGTTTATTTCCGATTGGCTAAGAATCATCAGATATAAAAAAAGAAGCTTTAAAGCTTCTTTTTTAGTTTCGAGAGTATTTAAGCGTCGAGTGTTTTACATAAAGAACAGATCGTGCCGTTATGTTTGTGAGAGAACATAATATCTGGACGCTCGTAGCCTTGCTCACATACGCGGCAGTGGTAAACAGTTGCTACAGGAGTACCTTCAGCATCGTAACGTGGTTCTTTAATGCCGTCATCGTGTGACTTGATGTAGTATTTTCCTTTGGTTAATAAGCCCATGATTGGTGTTAATACAAAGGCAAGTACAAGTGCGATAAGCGGTGAGTAAGGCGCCAAGAAACTACCAAGTAAGCCGAAGAATGCTGCAATTGATAGGCCTGCTGATACAAGGAACGCAACCATACCGACAGGGTTTACGTTGTAGAGCATGTCACGGCGATATTCTGGTTCTTTCGGTGAAAGTTTTAAAACATATTTGTTAATTGAAATATCTGTTGCAACAACTACAACCCAAGCAATCGCAAAGTTTGAATAGAACCCTAAGATTTTACCCAATACCGCAAACATGTTGCCTTCCATTAAAGCAAGCGCAATTGCCAAGTTCACCATCACAAAGACAATACGACCCGGATAATGTTTGCTAATACGAGTGTAGGCACTTGTCCATGCAAGGGAACCAGAGTACGCATTGGTCACATTAATTTTAATTTGAGAAATAACCACCAAAATCACTGCAAGTGTTAAAGCAGCCCAGCCCGGAAGCATGTCATGAAACGCTGCATTAAACTGTTGAACAGGTTCAGTGCTGTTTACGCCCGGTATTTTAGTAAGTAAATAGAACCCTAAAAATGCCCCAATAATTTGTTTAATTGCGCCTAAAATCACCCAGCCCGGACCTGCTGAAATAACCGCTGCCCACCATGCTTTGCTATTTTCTTTTGTTTTAGCAGGCATGAAGCGTAAATAGTCAATTTGCTCACCAATTTGCATGATGAGCGATAAACATATACCAGCCCCCAGCATGATTGCTGCCATGTCTACGGTTGCAAAACCTTCGTTACCTGTGAAAGTTGCAAACTGGCTGACTAAGGTAGGTTCTTGATAAATCAGATAGGCCACAGGACCAATCATCAGAACGAGCCAAAGCGGGGTAGTCCAGACTTGTAATTTACTTAAGGCTTTCATGCCGTAAATCACCAGCGGAATGACCATAACGGTTGAGATGAGGTAACCAGCCCAAAGCGGAATGCCTAAACCGAGTAATAAGCCTTGCGCCATGATTGAACCTTCAAGGGCAAAGAAAATAAATGTGAAACTGGCGAAAATGATACTGGTCAGGACCGAACCGATATAACCAAAACCTGCACCGCGGGTAATCAAGTCAAGATCGATGTTATAGCGCGCTGCGTAGTAGGCTAAAGGAATGCCGGTTAAGAAGATAATAATCGCTGCAAATAGAATGGAGAAAACAGCATTGGTTGTTCCGTAAGACATACCAATACTGGCACCAATAGAAAAGTCAGCAAGATAGGCAATACCACCAAGAGCAGTAATAGCGACAACTTTGGGACTCCAGCGCCGAAAGCTGTGTGGAGCATAACGTAAAGTATAATCTTCCAAGGTTTCATTCACTGCTTTTTGTGAATCTGTACCTTGCACAGTGTCCAGATTTGGATGTTCAGATACACTCATAACATCAATCTCCCAATCATTTTCGGTCAATCAACACAAATATTGATCATTGTTTTTTGATGTTTTTGAGTGTGTGATTTTTGGGAAAAATTGAAAATACGTTATTTTGCGTATATATGCGTATTTGAGAAAATCGCCATGATAAATGACTTTTGGCATAAGGATTGCTGGGTTTAATGCAGCCACATCCGAAACATGAGTGTTATGCCAGATTCTTCACGCCCCCAACAAGCGCCACAACGTGTGATCAAAACACGCCGTGAATATAATATTTGGGTGGCAGATGAAAGTATCGAAGATTATGCGCTCCGCTATGCACCTACCTCAGTAAGAAAATGGTCACCTTGGACTGTTACCAATACCGCAATTTCAACAGTCAGCTTTTTGGCGATGGAAGCCATTGGGGCGACCATGCTTTGGCAGTATGGCTTTAGCAATGCAGTCTGGGCAGCAATTGTCGTATGTACCATTATATTTTTAACCAGTTGGCCGATTAGTTACTACGCCGCAAAATATAATGTAGATGTTGATCTGCTTACTCGTGGTGCAGGTTTTGGCTACATTGGCTCGACCATTACATCTCTAATTTATGCCAGCTTTACCTTTATTCTGCTTGCCTTTGAAGCTGCAATTATGGCGATGGCACTTGAGCTTGCATTAGGCATTCCGCAAGTTATTGGTTACTTAATTTCTGCCTTAGTGATTTTGCCTTTAGTGGTCAAAGGCATTGGTTTTATTAATAAAGTTCAGGCAATCACTCAGCCAATCTGGCTTTTACTGCTGTTATTACCGTGGTTTTTTGTACTTTGGAAACAACCACAAATTTTAAGTAGTAGCTTGCATTTTGTTGGGGCGGTTTCAAACTCAACCGATTTTAATCTGTATTACTTTGGTGCGGCGTGCACTCTTATTTTTTCATTTGTGATCCAAATTGGTGAGCAAGCCGACTATTTACGTTTCTTACCGCAAAAAGAAAAGAATAGAACTGCATGGTGTTTTGCCGTTTTTCTAGGTGGGCCATCTTGGATTATTTTCGGATTTCTAAAAGTTTTGATGGGCATGCTGCTGATGGTGTTGGCTTTTCAGTTGTTTATTCCTGTCTCTGAACTAGATAATCCGACTTATTTATATTGGGTTGCCTATCAACAATTTATTCCAAACCCTCAGCTAGCGTTAATATTGACTTTAGCACTGGTTTGCTTGGCGCAAATTAAAATTAATATGACCAATGCTTACGCTGGCTCATTGGCATGGTCAAACTTTTTTGCCCGTTTAACTCACAGTCATCCGGGGCGAATTGTCTGGCTTCTTTTTAACGTTTTTATTGCCATTGTTTTGATGGAAATGGGCATTAGCCATGCGGTTGAACGCATTTTGGGACTATATAGCAATATCGCTTTGGCATGGATTGGCGCCGTTGTTGCCGATTTAATTATCTGTAAGCCTTTAGGTCTAAGCCCGAAAGGAATTGAATTTCGCCGTGCTTATTTATATGACATTAACCCCGTAGGTGTGGGTGCCTTACTGATTGCTTCAGTGTTATCGATGCTTAGTTATTTGGGCTTTTTTGGACTCATGGCAAAAGGTTTGGCGAGTTTTATTGCTCTGGGGAGTGCTGTGTTATGCGTTCCTGTTATTGCTTACCTAACCAAAGGCAAATATTACATTGCACGTCAGCCTGAAAAAATTCAGGCGACTTCGGTTGCTACCTGTGTGGTATGTGAAAGGGACTATGAAATCGCTGATATGGCGGGTTGCCCAGCCTATAACGGTACGATTTGCTCTCTATGCTGTTCACTTGAAGCACGCTGCCACGATTTATGTAAACCCGATGCACGTTGGTCAGTACAACTTAAAAAAGCTATTTGGCACTATTTACCAGAACGTTGGGCGAGCCGTTTAAATAGCAGGGTCAGTTTATATTTATTACTGACTTTAGGGCTGTCGATCGTTTTGGCAGTGAGTTTAAGTCTGGTTTATATCCAAGAAAAAACCTATTTAGAAACAATCAATGCGGCAGCCGTTCCACAGCTCTTTACACTGTTTGTGAAAATTTACACCATTTTATTTTTATTGATGAGTGTTGCTGCATGGTGGTTAGTGTTAAACGATGAAAGCCGACGTAATGCCGAAATCGAAACACATCAGCAAACAGCATTATTGATTGATGAAATTGCTGCCCATGAAGTCACTTCAAAAGACTTACAAGATGCCAGAATTTCAGCAGAACGGGCAAATGATGCAAAAAGCCGTTATGTCATTGGCATTAGTCACGAACTAAGAACGCCTCTAAATAGTATTTTAGGCTATAGCCAATTACTTCAAAAACAAGAGCAGCTTTCAGAACAAGGCAAAATGGCGCTCGGGGTGATTAGCCGTAGTGGGCAGCATTTGACTTCACTCATTGACGGATTACTAGATTTAGCACGAATTGAAACAGGTAAAATTTCTTTAAATGTAGTGGACGTTCATTTCCCAAATTTCATTGAACAGATTATTCAAATGTTCCAGCCGCAGTTTGAACAGAAGAATTTACAGTTTGTTTATGAAATTGGAGATAACCTGCCGCACTATGTCCGTACCGACAAAAAACGCTTAGAGCAAGTGCTCATCAATTTGCTGGGTAATGCTTTAAAATTTACGACGAGTGGCACAATTACTTTGAAAGTCGAGTACCGATTTCAAACAGCATATTTTGAAATTAGAGATACGGGCTGTGGTATTGCCGAGGCCGATTTAGAGCGTATCTTTAACCCGTTTGAACGGGGCAGCAATGTAGTGCAAGGTGGATTTACCGGAACAGGGCTAGGCCTACCCATTGTAAAATTGTTGGTCGATTTACTCGGTGGACAGCTATCTGTGACTAGTCAGCTCAATCAGGGTTCACAATTTAAGATTAAGTTTTACTTACCTTCAAAAGAAGTAGTTCATCCAATTTCTAATGTCTACTCCAACCAAATTACGGGTTATCAAGGCGAGCGTAAACGAATTTTGGTTGTCGATAATGAAGCTGTGGACCGAGGTTTAGTTGCTAATTTTCTCAAACCTATAGGATTTATGATTGAAGAAGCCGAGTCGGGTATTGATTGTCTAAGACGTGTACCTATTTTTCAGCCTAATCTGATTTTGATGGATTTAAATATGCCTTTGATGGGCGGGTGGGAAACAGCTCGGTTATTACGTCAAAATAATATTACCAATGTGCCGATCTTAATTATTTCGGCCAATGCAGGAGAGCGCGAAGTCAATCCACAAGATGCCGTCTTAAGTGAGGACTTTATATTAAAACCAATCGACCTCAATTTGTTGCTGAGTAAAATTGGAGATAAGTTGGGCTTGGTGTGGATTGATTTTAAATTGGAAGCACACCTTGAAAATAATGAAGTTCAAGCATTGGATATAAACATGTTTAAGCAAGAGCAAGCTACTGTTCATACACCAATCCAACAACCGGAAAATAATGAGCTGCTCGATTTGCCGCAAAGCTTACAACAGTTAAATGACTTGATTGGACAGGGGTACATTCGTGGAATTCAACAGACTTTAACGCAATGTCGTCAAAATTTTCCAACGCATAACGAGTTATGGGAACAGCTTGAACAGGCGATTCAAAAATTTGATTTAAAACACGCCCAACGATTAATTCAGGATAAGCAATGAGTACGCAACATGTTTCTTTTCAGCAAGCTTCGCCAAACGAGCAGGCTGTTATTCTGATTGTGGATGATGTGCCGGAAAATTTAGGTTTGCTACATGAAAGTCTGGATCAGGCCGGTTATCGCGTGCTTGTCACAACCGATGGATTGAGTGCAATTGAAATTGCACACCGATGCTTACCGGATATGATTTTGCTTGATGGCAATATGCCGCATATGGACGGTTTTGAAAGTTGCATACAGCTTAAAGCGAGTCCAATTACGCAGTTTATTCCCGTCATTTTTATGACAGGTTTGTCTGAGACAGAACATATTGTGCGTGGTTTTCAGGTCGGCGGGGTGGACTATGTAACCAAGCCTTTGAATATTGAAGAAGTATTAGCAAGGGTAAAAACACATTTGGCACATGCCAAACTATTGCAACAACAGAAACAGGTAATTGATGCAACGGAAACAGCCATTCTTGCGCTAGATGTTCACGGTAAAATTGTTTGGAAAACCCAAAAAGCCAGTGATTTACTGAATCAATATTTACCTGAATTAGAGGGCTTTGAAGCAGGCTTAAAAGCTTGGTTTTCAGACTTAGAAAATGAAAAAGACCCTAAAAAATTAACCAGCTGTTCTTATTCAACGCCATCCCAGCAATTACAGCTTTTATTGCTTACGCCGTGGCAAACTGAACCAAGTGTGGCAAAAAATTATCTGATACAGATTAAGACTTCTACGCCGGCTTTGGAAATGGCTGATATTTTGAAATATTGCCCACAGTTGACTCAACGTGAGGCAGAAGTCATGCACTGGTTATTGTTAGGGAAAACCAATAAAGATATTGCAGAAATATTGGAGCTTAGCCCACGGACCGTGAACAAGCATTTAGAACATGTTTTTGAAAAACTTTGCGTTGAAAATCGAACTGCTGCCGTGGCGCACATTAATAGTTTGGTGCAAGAGTTTCACTAATTTAATTGACGATTGTATTTAAAAAGCATACAGACTCACTGCTAAAAATAGTCTATTTTTTTACACTTAAATTTGTTCTTATAGATAAAGATATATAAAGTCATTTTTAAATAAATACGATTTGTAATATGAGGAATTCATTGTGAATATTCAACAAAAAGATGATGCAAAACACGGCAGCTTTAGCTTACTTGATGATGAAACTGTTGCAGGCGAAATGACTTATACATGGGCAGGCGAAGGCATGCTGATTATTGATGCTACAGATGTAAATGAAAGTTATCGGGGACAAGGCGTAGGTCGCCAATTACTTGATGCTTTGGTGGCTTTTGTTCGTGAAAAAGACGTAAAAGTAATTCCGCTTTGCCCATATGCTAAATCGGTTTTTGATAAAGACCCAAGCATTGGTGATGTACTTAGAAAGTAAGCAATAGATTAAAAATCATTTAATAGGAATCGGGCGTTAGTGTCCGATTTTTTTATTCATCTTTGTTTTAGTGAATATGTTTTAAGCGGTTGTCTTCAACTGATTTTAAGGTTTTCGATTGGCAGATCGAATTTATCAAACTTATAGAAAAGCTTATCTAATAAAAATAGTTTTAGACCAATTGGGAAAAAAATAAACTCGTTACACAAATATTTAATGGCTGATGAAAGCTAAATATTTATAACGTTTTAATATTATTTTTTGGAATTTTCCTTGAACTGGCAGTATATCCATAGTGTGTTGCCGCAATTTTTCTCTGCAACTTTGACCACGCTGAAAATTTCAATTATCAGCATTATTTTGGCAATTATTGTAGGGCTGATTTGCAGCATTTTAATCACATATCGCGTGCGGGTGCTAAATAGAATTGCCCAGTTCTATATTGAGTTATCTCGAAATACCCCTTTATTAATTCAACTGTTCTTTTTGTATTACGGTTTGCCAAAACTCGGTATCAAAATTGATGGTTTTGCTTGTGGTGTGATCGGACTGACCTTCTTAGGTGGAAGCTATATGGCCGAAGCTTTCCGAGCAGGTTTGCAGTCGGTGGCCAAAGGGCAGATTGACTCAGCAAAAAGTATTGGTCTAAAACCGACTCAAATTTTTAGATATGTCATTTTCCCTCAAGCGCTTGCCATTTCAATTCCGGCAATAGGGGCAAATTGCCTATTTCTAATTAAAGAAAGTTCTGTGGTTAGTGCCATTGCTGTTGTTGAGCTGCTTTTTGTCACCAAAGACTTAATTGGTATGGACTATAAAACTACCGAAGCTTTGTTTTTACTCATCATGGCTTATCTGATTATTTTATTGCCTGTGTCTATTTTAACCAGTTATCTGGAGCACAGAAGTCGGAAGGTGAGCCATGGAACTTGATTATCTATTTCAAGCGAGTCATCTCGAACGTTTAATGTGGGGACTTTGGGCGACTGCAAAAATCGCTTTTATTTCAGTGTTTTTTTCTGCAATTTTCGGCACAGTTTTCGGTGTCATTATGACTTCTAAAAATATAGTCGTTAAATCGCTGTGCCGTCTGTATTTAGAAGCCATCCGAATCATTCCAATTTTAGTTTTGCTGTTTGTGTTTTATTTCGGCTTTGCGACATGGTTTAACTGGCAGTTTTCTGCAATGTGGGTGTGTATTGTTGTGTTTGTTTTATGGGGTACGGCAGAAATGGGCGATTTGGTTCGTGCTGCCATTACTTCAATTGATCAACATCAACGTGATTCGGCCTATGCGCTTGGACTAACTCATGTTCAAGCTTTGGTGTATGTCATTTTTCCGCAAAGTCTAAAACGAGTAACACCAGGCGCGATTAATTTATTTACCCGAATGGTGAAAACCAGCTCTTTGGCAGTCCTGATTGGTGTGGTTGAAGTCATTAAAGTTGGCCAGCAAATTATTGAAAATTCGCTGTTGACCGTGCCGAGCGCTTCTCTTTGGATTTATGGCTTTATTTTTATTTTGTATTTTCTGATTTGCTATCCCTTATCTCGTTTGGCGGCACATTTAGAAAAGGTCTGGGAGTAATTATGCCTTTGTTATCGATACAACAATTACAGAAATCATTTGCACAAAGTCATATTTTACAGGGCATTGATCTGGATGTAGAACAAGGAGAGGTGGTTGTTATTTTAGGTCCATCGGGCTGCGGTAAAAGTACCTTATTGCGCTGTATTAACGGCTTAGAACCGATTCAGGGTGGCGAAATTCGTTTAACCGGTTCAGGTGTACTCGGTAAAGATGTGGACTGGACTAATGCTCGTCAAAAAATTGGCATGGTTTTTCAGAACTACGAGCTGTTTGGGCATATGAACGTCATTGACAACATTTTGCTTGGGCCACTTAAAGTACAAAAACGTCACCGTGATGAAGCTGAACAAGTAGCAGATGAGTTGTTAAAGCGAGTGGGGCTATATGAGCGAAAACTTGATTATCCACGACAACTTTCTGGTGGACAAAAACAGCGTATCGCTATTGTGCGTTCACTGGTCATGCAACCTAAAGTCATTTTGCTTGATGAAATTACTGCTGCGCTTGATCCGGAAATGGTTAGGGAAGTACTCGATGTCGTACTCAAATTAGCGAATGAAGGAATGACCATGTTGATTGTGACACATGAGATGTCCTTTGCACGCAAGGTTGCTGATCGCATTATTTTTATGGATAAGGGCAAAATTATTGAACAGGCTTCACCAGAAGAATTTTTTGAACAGCCAAAAACAGAACGAGCGAAAGCCTTCTTAAATATTTTGTCGTACTAAATTTTTATTATTTGAATCATGAGGAAGTGAATGTTTAAACGTAATTCAATAAAAATATTAAGCAGTCTTGCTGTTGCTGGGGTTTTATTAACTGCATGTAGTAAAACGCCATCAACTGAACAGGCAAGTAATGCTCAAGAAGACCATTCTTTAGAACAAGTCAAAAAAAATGGGGTTCTACGCGTTGCCGTTTTTGCCGATGACCCGCCGTTTGGTTATGTAGACAGTGCGGGGAATAATCAGGGCTTTGATGTGGCTTTAGCAAAACGGGTAACTAAAGATTTGCTTGGTGATGAAAAGAAAGTTGAGTTTATTGTGACTGAAGCTTCAAATCGGGTGGAGTTTTTAAAATCAAATCGTGCCGATGTGGTGTTCGCGACGTTTACAGTAACGCCTGAACGCAAGGAAGTTGTCGATTTTGCCGAGCCTTATTTAAAAGGTGCTTTTGGTATAGTCTCACCTAAAGCCAAACCGATTACAGATATTGCCCAATTAGAAGGTAAGACATTAATCGTAAATAAAGGCACAAGTTCAGATACCTACTTTACCAAGCATTATCCAAAAGTGAATTTACTGAAGTTTGAAAGAAATTCGGATGCCTTTAAAGCCTTAACCGATGGTCGTGGTGACGCAATTTCACAAGATAGTACTTATGCATTAGCGTGGGCCGCGAAGAACCCAAGTTATGTAGCAGGTATTCAGTCTATTGGTGATCAAGAGTTTATTGCACCAGCAGTTAAAAAGGGCAATACCCAATTATTGAATTGGCTTAATACTGAAATTAAGCAGCTCAGAACAAGTGGTGAAATTAATAAAATTTATGATGAAACCTTGAAACCAATTTACGGTGACTCGGTCAATCCGAATGTGTTTTTAGATGTAGGCCAATAATTTTCGATATCGCTAGAGCAGTGTCTGAAAGTAGGCGCTGCGATTTTAAATAAGACTTTTACAAGAACGATAGGGTGAAATAATGACAACATTAACATTTCAAAACGTGAAGCATATTTTAGCTGCGTCTTTACTGAGTTTGGGTTTAGTTGCATGTGACAAAGGAACTCAGTCTACTGAAAAAACGGCCGATACCACACAAACTGTGTCGAGTATTGAACAGATCAAAAAGAATGGCGTGGTAAGAATTGGCGTATTTAGTGATAAACCGCCGTTTGGATATTTAGATGCTCAAGGTAAAAATCAAGGTTTTGATGTAGAAATTGCTAAGCATGTTGCGAAAGATCTGCTGGGTGATGAAAACAAAGTTGAGTTTGTTTTAACTGAAGCGGCTAACCGTGTCGAATACTTAAAAGCCAATAAAGTGGATATTATTTTTGCCAACTTTACCGTTACACCAGAACGCAAAGAAGTGGTCGATTTTGCTAAGCCTTACCTAAAAGTGGCGCTAGGCGTGGTTTCTCCTAAAAGTCATCCGATTACCGATGTGGCTCAACTTAAAGATAAAACTTTATTGGTAAACAAAGGGACGACGGCTGATTCATTCTTCACCAAGACTCATCCTGAAATTAAACTACAAAAGTATGAGCAAAACACTGAAACTTTTGATGCTTTAAAAGATGGTCGTGGTGCTGCGCTTGCACATGATAACTTGCTGGTTTTAGCTTGGGCTAAAGAAAATCCAAATTACACCGTTGGCATTACCAATTTAGGTGAGCAGGACTTAATTGCACCAGCAGTGAAAAAAGGCGATAAAGAGTTATTGGATTGGTTGAACCAAGATTTAGAGAAACTGGCTAAAGAAGGTGTGATTCATCAGGCTTATGAAAAAACGTTAAAACCAGTTTATGGCGATACGATTAATCCAAAAGATCTATTGGTTGAGTAATTCTAATAAAGAGGACTCTAGATAGGATTTTCTCGAGTTAGGAGCCGTCTAAATTTTTAAAGTCGGCTCTGCTGCTAATTTATCTGCCAAATATTGAATCAATACACTTAATTTAGGCGGGACATGCCGTGTCGGTGGGTAAAGTAACCACAGCCCACCACTGTAATAGGTTTTAAAATACCAGTCGGGTAAAACCTGAACTAAGGTACCTTGTTGTAGAGCATGGCGTGCAACGAAGTAAGGTAAGCTCGCAATACCTAAATGCTGTAATGCCGCACTCAAACGCACACCTGTATGGTTTGCTGCATAACGCCCACGCACAGCCACACTGATCGATTTGTTTCCTTGCTGAAATTTCCATTTTGAGTCACTGGCTTGTTCGCCCAAGTAAATACATTCATGCTGCTTTAAATCATGAGGGTGGTTCGGTGTACCGTGCTTGGACAAATATTCAGGTGTAGCACAAACCAAGTGATCAATATCAATCAGCTTTCGACCCATAAGGCCACCCGGTGGTTGCTCTGTAATTCGAAGTGCTAAATCTACTCCATCATCAATCAGGTCTACATAGCGATCTTCTAAAAGCATTTGTATATCAATTTTCGGGTAGCGTTCTAAAAATTCGGGCAAATGTGGGTGAATCATAAAATGTCCCACAGCTTTCGGAACACTCATGCGAATAATACCTTCTGGCTCGACATGAAATTGACCTGAACTTTCCATGACTGCTTGTGCCGCATTTACCATATCTAAACAACGTTGATAAACCTGTTGTCCGCTTTCACTTAAACGAAGTTTCCGTGTGGTCCGATAGAGTAAGCGGGTGCCTAAAGCACGTTCTAAACGAGCAATCGCACGACTAACAGCAGAAGGTGTTGTACCAAGCTGGCGGGCAGTTTCAGAAAAGCTTTCCGACTCGACCACCTTAACGAAAGTCGCCATTTCATTTAACAGAACCAGACTTTGATTTGTGCTCATGGGGCAAAAGTTATTTGGATTTTAATTGGATTATCGCGTCTAAAAAATCGCAATACAATCTTTTAGGTGATTTTCAGGAAACTAAATTGTTATGTGGCAGTTGTATGGACATGAGTTTTTAACGCTAGCTCTTATTCACTTTATGGCGGTGATTTTACCGGGACCAGATTTTGTAGTTACGGTAAGACAAAGTGTACGTTATGGCTACTTAATTGGATGTTTGACCGCAATTGGTATTGGTGTCGGAATTTCAGTCCATGTGTTTTATACACTTGTTGGTATTGGCTTTTTGATTCAGCAAAGCGAATGGCTCATGTCACTGATCAGAACAGCAGGGGCAGCTTACTTAGTGTATTTGGGATGGCAGTGTTTACGTAGCCAGCCGAATACCAATATTGAAATTAATGGCCAAGCAGGCAGTGATACGCCGAGTTTATTTAAAGCTTTTACTATGGGTTTTCTTACCAATGCGTTAAACCCAAAAGCCACTATCTTTTTTCTAGCAATGTTTACGACAATTGTAAGTACGACCACACCGATGAAAGTTCAGGTTTTTTATGGTGTGTGGATGTGTATGGTCAATGCCATTTGGTTTATGGTGGTGAGTGTACTGTTTGCACAGCCTATCGTACGTAAAAGATTTTTGGAGTTTGGGGTTTATTTTGAGAGGATGATGGGATTGTTGTTGATTGGGATTGCGTTGAGATTGATTTGGAGTTTGTTTGTTTAAGTTGGTTGTATTTATAAGTGGATGGGGTAGCACGACGGAGTCTTACCGTTTATACATCAGAAGAACGTAGCTAATTCTGTTACTTTTTTTGGAAAAAGTAACCAAAAAACTTTGTCATCTACAGAACCTGTTAACTGTTTCCATCTATCAGGAAATGTTGCAAAAACATTATTTTTATAAATTATGGGCAGGCTGTAGATGACTCTTGGCTCGAGCCGAAGGCTAACTTAGAAATCGAATTTAAAATAATAAGATTCCGCCGTGATAACTACTTTGAGTTGTCCGAACTATTGATGACTCTTAATTCGAGCTAAAATCATCTGCAACCTGCGTGGTATTAAATAGTTTATGTTTCTGCGATATATCGATTAGATATAAGAAGAGGACAGGTTTTGCAGATGAAAATGCTTTTGCTTACTTTGGGCGAAACCAAAGTAAGTCTAGCCGAAGGCTAATTCAGAAATCGAATTTAAAATAATAAGACTCCACTGTAATAGCTACTTTGACTTGTTACTTCATATATAACTTTTGAGCTCAAGTAGTTTTAATAAATAATCCATAAAAAAGACCGCTCAAAAGCAGTCTTTTCTAGTCTAAAAATAGATTTAGTTGCTACGCCTATTACGTGTCAGTTGATGTAACACCGAAACCAATAAATCAATTTCTTCAGTCGTGTTATAAAAAGCCAAAGACGGACGCACGGTCTGTTCGACGCCAAAGCGACGTAAAATCGGCTGAGCACAGTGATGACCTGAACGTACGGCAATACCATGTTGATTTAAAGCTTTGCCCACTTGTTCAGTTGAATAGCCTTGTAAGGTAAAGGACATCACACTGGCTTTGTGATGTGCCGTTCCGATCAGACGTAAACCAGACACACTGCTCAGCGCATTTTGACCATATTCGAGTAGATCATGTTCATAGCGAGCAATGTTATGAATACCTAGACTTTCAACATATTCAAGTGCAGCACCTAAGCCGACAGCATCGGCAATGTTCCCAGTTCCAGCTTCAAACTTGTTTGGTGCAGGTTGGTAAACTACTTGTTCGAAGGTCACATCCTGAATCATGTTACCGCCACCTTCCCAAACAGGCATGCTTTCTAGCAACTCGGGTTTTGCATAGACCGCGCCAATGCCTGTCGGCCCAAACACTTTATGTCCAGAAAACACAAAAAAGTCTGCATCAAGAGCTTGTACATCGGTAGGGATGTGCGAAACAGATTGAGCACCGTCAACTAAAACGCGAACACCTTTGGCATGGGCAATTTTAATGACTTCAGCAACAGGTGTGACTGTGCCTAAAGCATTCGAAACTTGAGTAATCGACAGCAGTTTAGTACGTTCATTAATCAGTTTTGGTAACTCTTCTAAAATAATCTGGCCCGTGTCATCAACAGGAATGACTCGTAATTTTGCTCCAGTTTTTTTACTGAGTTGATACCAAGGCACAATATTGGCATGGTGTTCTAAGTGAGAAACGATAATTTCATCACCTTCACCAATATTTTGCTCGCCCCATGTTTTTGCAATCAGGTTAATCCCTTCGGTTGTTCCTCGAACAAAGATAATTTCTTTAGAAGAGGGTGCACCAATAAATCGGGCAACTACATTTCTTGCATGCTCATAGGCATCAGTTGCACGAGCCGCTAACTCATGTGCAGCACGGTGAATATTTGAGTTTTCATGCTGATAAAAATAAGCAATCCGGTCAATCACACGCTGCGGTTTTTGTGTGGTCGCAGCATTATCCAACCAGACTAGAGGTCGACCATTGACGCGTTCCTGTAAAATTGGGAAATCACGACGTATGGCATGCACATCGAGTGGTTGAGCACCGCTTGCTACAAAAGTGGGTTGTGATGGTTGATAGTGACTATAACTTTGTCCAGTTTGAGGCAAGTCTAAAAAATAAAATGCAGAGCTTGCCGAACTTTGAGGAGGCTTGTTCGTTGCAAAACGATCTTCCGTCAGCAATGATTTCAGCTGATCACCATGTGGTAACTGAAAAGACTGCGCAATCGAATAATTATCTTCAACACCTTTAACAGATGGTTCTACTGCATTTGGAGCAGAAAAATCATTTAAAAAATAATAAGGTGATTCACCTGCACCCGTTGGTAAGCTTGGTTCAATGCGTGGCACGTTGGGTTCACTATGAGCAGCTTGTGGCAAATGTGGTTCAAATGGTGGCCGTGGCAAATTAGCTCCACCAACCACAGGCGCAGACGCTACAATTCGGCGTTCAGGGTAGTCTGGCAAATTTGGAATATGCTCAGGATATTCCGGATTGAGACTTTTCTGAAAGGCGATATTGGGCGCACGACCACTGAGTGCAGAAAATGGTTCACCCGGTTGTGGTGGGTGCGGTGGCGCTCCGACAGGTAAATCCAAGTTAAGGCCCGATGGAGAAGCTGAACTGCTTGAGCTTGGTAATGCTGAAAAAAACTCATTAGCAAGTCGAGCAATGGTGGACTCATCAGGGAAGTTGGCTGGTGGGTTAACACCAGTCACTTCAGGCCCCGTTGGACTACCTTGCAGATTACTTGTAGTTAACTGGGTAGTCATGATATTTGTCCACCTCCACATCATCTAATACTGCCAACGCATCATCAGTGAGTACTGCAAGTGAGCAATATAACGAGATTAGATACGACGCAATCGCGTTACGGTTGATTCCCATAAAGCGTACTGAAAGCCCTGGTGACTGTTCACCAGCAAGACCTGGTTGGAACAAACCAACAATCCCTTGACGCTTTTCACCTACACGAAGCAGCAAGATTTTAGTTTTGCCATCTTCTACAGGAATTTTATTTGATGGAATGAGTGGAATACCGCGCCATGTAATGAATTGCGAACCAAATAAGCTAACCGTTGGAGGTGGCACACCACGGCGTGTACATTCACGTCCAAATGCTGCAATCGCATCAGGGTGTGCTAGGAAAAATCCTGGTTCTTTCCAAACTTTACGCAGCAAATCATCAAGATCATCTGGAGTAGGTGGGCCATTTAAGGTCGAAATACGTTGATCATCTGTCACACTTGCCAGTAAACCGTATTCAGGGTTATTGATAAGCTCGCTTTCTTGACGTTCTTTAATGGTTTCAATGGTTAAACGAAGCTGTTCTTTAATTTGGTCGTGTGGGCTGCTGTAAAGGTCAGCAACACGTGTATGTACATCTAAAACAGTAGATACACCATTTAAAAAGTATTCACGTGGTTCTGGATCATAATCGACGAAAGTTTGAGGTAAAGTTGCTTCATCACGTTGTGTGCAAGCTACTTGAATATCATCGGTATTATTGACACGGTTTAGGCGATAAATACCTGCTTCAACAGGAATCCACTGAAGTAAGTGAGTCAGCCAGCGGGGAGTAATTGTAGAAAGTTGGGGAGCTGTCTTGGTTGCATTAGCCAGTTGACGGGCCGCATGGTCCCCAAGTGCAAGTTGGGCTTTGTCTGTATTTTTCGCCATGAATCATTTTTCCTTATTACATTGGCTTTTTGAAAATAAAAATTCTAGGATGCATATAAACTAGAATTAGTTCTGGTTTTAAAATTAAAATCGCGTTATAAATTTTTTAAATACTGAGCTTATTAATGAGTTATCTATTTTCTAAATAAAAATATATTTAAACTAGAAATAAGCATTTTATTAATCTGCACGTTCTTTGTTTATTTATCTCCTTATCTATTTATTTCACATCTATAGTTTTTAACCGGCTATATGATTTTTTTGATAAGACTCATTCGGTGACTGTAAAATCTGACTACCTGCAGCAACACTATGCGTAAGCCAAACATTTCCCCCAATAATTGACCCTCGGCCAATTGTAATACGGCCTAAAATAGTGGCGCCTGCATAAATCACGACATCATCTTCAACAATCGGATGGCGTATATAGTCTTTTTTCAAAGCACCATCATCATTGGTTTCAAAGCGTTTTGCTCCAAGGGTCACTGCCTGATAAATACGAACGCGTTCCCCAATAACGCTAGTTTCACCAATCACCACACCCGTACCATGATCGATGAAGAATCCTTTACCGATTTTTGCACCTGGATGAATATCAATACCAGTTGCAGAATGCGCCAACTCGGAAATAATGCGAGACAATAAAGGCACTTGGACATAGAGTTGATGCGCTATTCGATGATGAATAATCGCAAATATGCCCGGATAGCAAAGTAATACCTCATCCACACTGTGCGCCGCCGGATCGCCTTCATAAGCAGCACGCACATCGCCGTCTAAAAGACGTCGTATAGAGGGCAAGGTGTTGGCAAAATCCTGCACAATATTTTGAGCAAGTTCGTCTGGCTGTTGGACTGTGTTCGAATGACTCAAATGACGTTTTGCTTCATAATTTAAAGCCAGTTGTACTTGAGCATGTAACGCTGTGAGTACCCGATTCAAAGTATAGGCGATATAAGAATCTTCAGTTTCTTGACGTAAGTCGGCAGGGCCTAAACGCATTGGAAATAAAATTCCGCACAGGTCATCTAAAATAGCTTTTAAAGCTTCTTTAGATGGAAGTTCACGGCCCCCAAATTCTTTGGTCCTGTGTTGCTGCTGACGCCAGTCATGCCTTGCTTGTTGTAAACCTTGTACAACAGCATTAATGTTCCATTGAGTCACAAGCTTTCCTTGATTCACTGAAAATTGATTGAAGTATTAGTCTTGTTGCCAAGGAAGTTGATGGATGCGCCAGCCATTTTTTTGGTTACGCTGTTGCTGATCATTTAGATCGCCTTCGAAGCCTTCAAGAACGTTATAAATATGCTCAAAACCAGCATTAAATGCGGCCTCGGCAGCTTGTGCTGAACGGTTGCCACTACGGCATAACAAAAGAATAGTTTTGTCTTTGCCAACTTTTGATTCGAGTTCTTTTAAAAAGCGTGGATTACGGTTAAACGATGTGCCTGTTGCCCAAGCGACATGAACACTTTCAGGGACATAACCTACAAATTTACGTTCTTCATTAGTACGTACATCAACTAAAACGGCTTCTCCTTGTTGTACGAGTTGCCATGCATCAACAGGTGATAAACTGCCACTAAAATTTAGTTCGTGTTCTTGTGCATATTGCTGTGCTTTATAAAGAATTTCTTCGGCTGAAAAGGATGTATTTGAACCATTTGAGATAAAACTTTGCGGAGTTTCAGTATTTAATTTAGCGTTCATTGAATATATCCTTATCTTTGATTTAGATTGTTAAGGTTCAATTTACGCGATTTTAAATATAAGCAAAAATAAGGAATAGCTATTTATATATATTATTTTGATAAATAAGAGCGGTGAATATTTTATATAAAATAGTATTAGTTAATCTTATAAAGTTATTAAAATAAAATAGATTTAAGAAATTTTATTATTTAGTAAAAACCGTTTGAATTAAAATAATCCACACGGTTTTAAAAATTAAGCAAATCCACCATTTACTCGAATGACTTGAGAATTTACCCAACGTCCATCTGGACCAGCCAGCATGGCAACTACGCCAGCAATTTCGTCAGGTGTCCCGATTCGTTCCAATGGAGCAAGTTTTGCAATAGCCGCTACTTGCTCTTCAGTTTTTCCATTGTAAAAAAGGTCAGTGCCTGTCGGGCCGGGTGCAACGGCGTTTACGGTAATATTGCGCCCACGTAACTCATTTGCTAACACATGTACCAAACCTTCGACACCTGCTTTTGAAGCAATATAGGGACCATATGCCGGAAAAGATTTGGCAATTACACTGGTTGAAAGCGCAATAATCCGACCACCATCTGGCACTGTTTCGGCCGCATGCGCCAATATTAAAAACGCGCCACGTAAATTGGTATGAATTACTTTATCGAAATCTGGCAGGCTTTCAGGTGTAATTTTTGCCATAGGCATAATACCGGCACTATGAACTACCACATCTAACTGACCGTTAATGGCCTTTGCTTCTTGAAACAAACGACTCACCTCATGTTCATTTGCGACGTCCGCTTGAATAGCTGAGGCTTGACCACCTCGCTCAATAATATGTTCTACAGTGGCTTGGGCATGCATTTTATTGCCAGCATAGTTAACAATCACATAAAAACCATCTTGAGCTAAACGTTCTGCAATAGCACGGCCAATACCACGTGATGCGCCAGTAACCAGAGCTGTTTTTCTTGAAATATTCATTTTTAGATTGCCTGTTTGAGTAGGTATGGCTTATTTTAATAATATAGAAATATGGGATAAATCATTAGAATTGGATAAGATAATTCCATATTTATTAATAATAGATAGGGTTAAAAGCGCGCACCATGGACAAATTTGATACCTTGCAACTTTTTACCCGCATCGTAGAGCTGGGTAGTTTTAGTCAGGCAGCCGATCAGCTGAATATCCCACGCGCTACAGCAAGTAATGCCATTAAAGAGTTAGAGAATAATTTGCAGTGTCGTTTGCTAGAGCGGACGACTCGGCATGTAAGACCATCACTAGATGGACAAGCATTTTATGAGCGTTGTACACAAATATTATCGGAACTTGATGATGCAGAATCGTCTTTACGTAATGTAATTGCTCAGCCCCGTGGTTTATTACGAGTCGATTTATCAGGCGCACATGCAACTAAAATTGTTTTACCCAATATCGACCAATTTCACGAGTTGTACCCCGACATTGAACTCGTAATTAGTACGGGGGATCGCTTGGTTGATCTGATTAGGGAAGGGATAGACTGTGTGGTGAGAGCGGGGCGTTTGGATGATTCCACTTTAATTGCTAGACATTTGGTGGATATGCCACAAGTGATTTGTGCAAGTCCTGACTATCTAAATAAACATGGAGCGCCAAAGCAACCAGAAGATTTGTTAGTACATTATTGTGTTAATTTCTTTTCGACATCAGGCGGGCGAAATTATCCATTTGAATTGATGGTGAATGGCAAAAAACAAGATTATTTTTTAAAAAGCTGGATAGCGGTAAATGACGCTGAAAACTATGTATTATCTGCTTTACGTGGGGCAGGTTTAATTCAGGTCCCGCGCTACCATGTGGCAAATGAGTTAAAAGACGGGCGACTGGTTGACGTTTTATCTGAGTGGGAAATCCCGAAGATGTCAGTTTCTGCTTTATATCCGCAGCATCGGCAGCTCTCGCCACGCGTACGAGTTTTTGTTGCTTGGCTGAGTGAGTTATACACGGGCTATTTTGCCAACTTTGAATACCCGCAAAAATGAAATATCTTGCGGGTAAGTCAAAAAACTGAATGATATTTTTAAGATTGATTCTGCAATTTATCTTGAGTCTTGGTCTCAAAATCGCTGGCATCATGGCGTTCATGCAACTGGGTTGCTAAATCACCAAAAGTACGATTGACCATACGACCGCGTTGAACCGCAGGGCGCGCTAAAATCGCATCTGCCCAACGTTGAACATTTTTATATTGGTCAGCCCCTAAAAACTCCGCGCCGTTATACACCCAGTTTTTAACAAGACCGCCATACCAAGGGAATGCCGCAATATCAGCGATGCTATATTCAGAACCAGCCAAATATTCATGCTTTGCTAGATGCTGATCTAATACATCAAGTAAGCGTTTTGTTTCCAAGGCAAAGCGGTTAATTGCATATTCAATTTTGACAGGGGCGTAGGCATAAAAATGCCCAAAACCACCACCTAGGTAAGGCGCGCTGCCCATTTGCCAGAATAACCAATTGAGGCATTCAGTACGTGCAGCAATATCAGTTGGAATGAAAGCCTTAAATTTTTCAGCTAAATAAAGCAAAATTGAGCCAGACTCAAATACTCTTAATGGCGGGTTTTGGCTATGGTCAACCAATGCTGGAATTTTAGAGTTTGGATTAATTTCTACAAAGCCACTACCAAATTGCTGTCCTTCACCGATTTTAATCAGCCATGCATCATATTCAGCATCTTGGTGTCCTAGAGCTAAAAGCTCTTCTAATAAAATAGTGACTTTTTGACCATTAGGCGTTGCTAAAGAATAGAGCTGGAGCGGATGTTTCCCTACTGGAAGTGTATGCTCGTAACGTGCACCTGAGGTAGGTTGGTTTAAATCGGTTTTTTCTCCAGTCCATTGCCAAACTTGTGGAGGAATATAGCTTGAATCACTCATTTTTTATCTCATGTTTGGTGTAAATATAAGGATTTATTTATGTCGCAAGGCAAGCCATTTTTGTACGGTCGGTCTTTGCCATTGCTGTAATGCATAGTTTTTTAAACGTTCTGGTACAGCATCACCATTTTGAATAAGGCGTTGCAACATTAATGCAAGTTCAGCATCCACAATGCTCCATGAACCAAAAAGAAATTCGGCATCAGACGCAAGAAGTTTTTCAGCCACAAAGAAAAGTTTCTCGGCTGCTTTTTTGCCTTCTTCTGAAAGTGGAGTGGAGGTGGGCTGAATAAAAATAACATCGGTTGGACGCTCAGTTCTTAGCGCAACTAAGTCCGATCGGAGCCATGCCTGAATTTGTCTTGCTCTTGCGCGTGCTTGAATATCTTTTGGATAAATAGATGTGTTTGGATAAAGTTCTTCAAGATATTCCAAAATGGCAGAAGATTCTGATAAGGCAAAATCATTATGCTCGAGTACAGGCACTTTGGCAGTTAATGACTTTGCTACATAAGATTTTTCAAACTGGCCTTGTTGGCCTAAGTTGATGGTCGCAATTTCAAATGGAATTTGTTTTTCATGTAGCCCTACAAAAACTGTAAACGCATAGGGGCTTAGAAATTGTGAATCTGTGTACAGCTTAAAATGTTCATTATTCATTGTTATTGTCCATGTCATAAAACAATCGAATCTAGTCTAAGTGAGCTGATCCAAGATTGGGTAGCTTTTTTGTGGAAAAGCTTTATCGGTTTTTGAATTAAGCCATTTCAGTGTTCAACGTTAGGGCTTAATGTGCTGAAAATGCTGACGAACAATACTAAGCCACGCCTGTACAGCTGGTGAGACAGGAAGATTCTTTTTCCAAGCCATCACTAAGTGCCACTGAATATTTGGTTTTTCGAGTGGTACTGCTGCAAATAAATTAGGGTCAAGCATGTCGGTATAATATTGCGGGAGAAGCGCAATCCCCATACGTTGTAGCACCATGTCTGCCAACAGGTGCCATTGGCTGGTCCGGCAAGCAATAGTTGGGTAAAAACCATGCTGCTTACAGGCATCGAGAATAATACTGTTTAAAGAGAAATTTTCAGGAAACATTAAAAATGATTGGTGTTGTAGCTCTTCTAGATTTATTTTTTTACGGGTTGCCCAAGTCGCATCACGACGTAAAAGTACCATTAAAGGGTAGTTACATAACTCGATGCTATTAAAGATTTGCTCATCAAAGGGCTGCAATAAAACGCCAACGTCCAACTCATTGTTAAGCAAAGCTTGCTCAATACCGCGTGAACCAACCTCCATAAAAGCCAATTCAATATCTGGCAATTGCTGATGATAATCAAATAGGGCTGTGGTTAGGAGCTGCGAACCTAAAGGCGGAACGCCGAGTTTTAAAGTTCCTGTTTTTAATTGTTGATAGTTTTCAATTTCAAGAAAAATGTTCTGTTCTGCCTGAAGAAGCTCAATCGCATGTTGATAAATGCGCTCTCCAATTTCAGTTAATTCAATTTGTCTTTTACGGCCATGATCAGGTTTAACCAAAAGCTGTACCTGAAGTTGCTCTTCAAGCTGCTGTAATATTTTACTAATAGTGGGTTGAGTCAGATACAACTCTTCAGCAGTACGGGTAAAACTTTTAGTTTTTACCAATGTAACGAAGCATTGTAATGATTTTAGAGAAAGCATAATAGAGAATAGATTATTCCATTTTAGAATAATATTAACATGAATAATTCATATTTAGCAGATTTAACCAAGCTAGCATAATAGTGTAGTTAACCATTTAATTTCGCAAAATGAGTACTGAATCTGCTTCTGGCACACCCACACAACCTTCACTTTTAGTTTTAGTTAAACAAATTTTGATTTTGGCTGGATTTTGGTGGGTTGGATATCTCTTACATCAAAAACTTGGCGTACCTGTCTCGGCAGGCATTTTAGGTATGTTTTTATTGCTTTTATGCCTGTTCTTTAAAATTATCAAAATGGATCAGGTGGCAATGGGAGCAACCGTTGTTTTAGGTGAACTGTTGCTGTTTTTCGTGCCCGTTGTGGTCGCTGTAGTGCAGTATAAAACCTTGTTTATGACCGAAGGATGGCAAATTGTCTTGAGTATTGCAGTTGGGACCATTTCGGTCATGCTCAGTACCTGCTTGACGATTCACTATTACAATCGTTTGAAAGCTTATTTACAGGCTCGAAAACGTCTTCAACATAAGCATATCTAAAGAGCAAACGACATGAATATCTGGTCAATTCTTTGTCTGATCTGGACTTTGGCAGCCTATGTTGTGGCAAAGCGAATCTATCAGAAAAATCCGAAACTTTGGTTGTCGCCTGCGATTAGCGTGCCTGTACTCACCATCATTTTGATGACGATTTTTGGAATTTCATATCAAACTTACGCAGAAGATACGCAGTGGATTGTTAATTTATTAGGACCTGCAACGGTTGCGTTTGCTGTACCGATTTATCGTTATCGGGAAACGATTCGTAAAAACCTTGGGGTCCTTTCAATTGCGATTATTGTGGGGATGAGTGTAGGTGTGATGTCTGCCTATGAAATGGCACAGTGGTTCCACTTTAGCCCTGAAGTCACCAATAGTTTGATGGCACGTTCTATTTCCACACCATTTGCCATGATTTTAGCGGAAGATATTCACGGTTCGGCAGCATTGGTTTCACTATTTACGGTCATTACTGGTTTGGTCGGTATGATTTGCGGCGATGCAATTTTAGCGATTACTAAAATCCGTTCTAACGTGGCAAATGGTGCAGCTTTCGGCAATGCAGCGCATGGTTTTGGTACAGTCAGAGCACAGCAGCGCAATAGTGAAGAAGGTGTAATTGCCAGTTTGACCATGGTCATTGCAGGTATTTTAATGGTGCTGATTGGGCCATTTGCCATTCATCTATGGTTGCTGTTGTAGGTCTTATCTAAAAAGGCCTGTCATATTGTTGAATAATTCTTGATAGTTTTTTGATAGCTTGTTGCATCAGTTCGGGTTCAAAATCACCTAAGCCAACAATTAACCCCGGACGTTGTTGCTCTTTTGAAAATGTGGGTGAAATTGCTTTAATGGCAATGCCTGCATCGACTGCCGAGCTTGCAACTTCAATGTCATTAATATGTTGAGCAAGCCATAACACCATATGCATGCCTTGATCGCCTGGCTGTAACCAAGCCAGTTCTTGAGGTATGTATTTGTCAATCAAACCAATAATGTATTCTCGAACTTCTGCATAGACATTCCGAGTCCGTCGAATATGCCGCTCTAAATAGCCCTCTTGAATAAAAGCAGCCAAAACGTGCTGGTCGGCAGCAGGTGGGTGTCGATCAATTAATACTCTTAGCCCACAAAAAGGTGCCACCAATTCTTTAGGCAATACTGCATAGCCAAGTCTAAGTGATGGAAATAGGACTTTACTGAAAGTCCCAAGATAAATCACTTGGTCGGGCGCCATACCTTGTAACGATGGGAAGGGTTGACCGTTATAACGGAGTTCACTGTCATAGTCATCTTCAATGATCCATGCATTTTGCTGTTTTGCCCAAGCCAATAAAGCCGTACGTCTTGCTAGACTCATCGGCATGCCAAGCGGATATTGGTGAGATGGGGTTACAAACGCAGCACGCGCTTGTTTAGAAAGCTTAATTCCGGTTTCAACCTGAATACCTTCTTCATCAACAGGAACACGTACCATACGAATGTTTTGTACAGCATGTTCAAAAATGGCTGTTGTACCGCGATAAGCTGGATCTTCAATCCAAACTTCATCTTTTGCTTCAAATAAAATCTGGCTACAAATATAAAGTGATTGCTGAATACCGGGAGTAATCACAATTTGTTCAGGTTCGCAGTGGACAGAACGTGACCGGCGTACATAGTCTGCTATAGCAATTCTTAGTGATAGCACGCCTTGAGGCTCGCCATAACCCGAAGGAGCACCAGCACCTCGAGATCTAAATTTATTACCAAACTTACGCCAAATATCACTCGGTTGGGTACGGGCAATCGGGACAGACACTGCAAAAGGGGCATGAGGAAGTGGTTTAAACTCTTTAAGCACTTGGGCATAAGAACGTGCCGATTTCGTCAAAGGGATTGAGTTAGGTGTGGTCTCTTTTTGAGAATGTTGCGGCGTAGTTTTTTTAGTTAAAGCATGAGACACATAGGTGCCCGTTCGTGCTTGAGAGTCAAAAACACCTTCAGCTAAAAGCTGATCATAAGCTTCAATAATCGTTCCGCGAGCGACCCCAAGTGTTAGAGCCAATTCACGTGAAGAAGGCAACGGATCGCCGGGCTGTAAATCACCACTTTGTACAGCTTCACGCAAAGCTTGGGTCAGTTGAGCACTTATCTTTCCTTGGCTTTTATTAATCTTTGCAATCGACGGAAGTTCAACAACTTTTGCCATTCTTGCCATAATTCTGGTCTACTTAAAAAAATACAAAGTGGTTCTTTTTAATAAACCACATAAACCAGAAAATTTACAACACAAAATATAAATAACCCTGATATTTACAGCGAGGTTTTGAGCCATGTATATCCCCGATGATTATGCAGAAAACCGTTTGGATGTATTGCATTCTCTTATTACCGAATATCCGTTTGGTGTGCTTTTTACGCATGGAAGTAATGGCTTAGATGCAAACCATCTTCCATTCGAATTACAGGCAAATGAAGGGGAATTGGGTGTACTACGTGCGCATGTGTCTAGAGTTAATCCTGTCTGGCAGGACATTAAAAGTGGAGATGAGGTGTTGGTCGTGTTTCAAGCGAGTGATGCTTATATTTCACCAAACTGGTACCCATCCAAACATGAACAGCACAGACAAGTACCTACATGGAACTATAGGGTTGTGCATGCTTATGGCAAAGTAACCATTCGAGATGATGAACGTTACGTCCGTGGTGTTGTGGCTCGTTTAACCCGTACCCACGAAGCATCTCAACCTGAACCATGGAAAATGTCCGATGCACCAAAGGACTATCTTGAACCGATGTTAAAAGCCATTGTAGGTATTGAGATTGAAATTACCAAGCTGCGAGGCAAATCAAAACTTGGGCAAAACAAAGAACGTCGAGACATTTTGGGCGCGGCAGATGGCCTATCGAAATCTGGTCATCAAACCATAGCAGACGCTATGTATAGTGTGGCTGAGTTAAATAAATAATTTTGAAAATATAAAACTTTAATATCAATTGAGGAGACAAAGATGTCTTTTATTACACCTGTTGAGTTGGTAGGTGAGCACGTTATTTTAAAGCCCTTAGACTTAACTCAAGCTGAATCACTGGCGGAGGCTGTTTGCGATGGGGAACTCTATAATCTTTGGTATACCCGTGTGTCAAGACCTGAACAAATGGCTGCTGAAATTGAAAGACGTCTCGGTTTACAAAGTTCTGGTTCTATGTTGCCATTTTATATTGAAGATCGAAAAACAGGTCGGGCGTTGGGTATGACAACTTTAATGCATATTGAAGAAGCACATCGCCGTGTAGAAATTGGTTCGACGTGGTACAGAAAATCTGCACAGCGTTCACCTGTAAATACTGAATGTAAAAAGCTATTGCTGGCCCACGCATTTGAGACTTTAAACTGCATTGCGGTTGAGTTAAGGACATCTTCTTTAAATGTTCAAAGCCAAGCCGCGATTGTACGCTTGGGTGCAAAGCTTGATGGTGTGCTGAGGAGCCATCAAATTGTGAAAGGTGATATTTTGCGGGATACTCATGTTTACAGCATTTTAAAACATGAATGGCCAGCGGTTCACCAAAATCTGGAATGGATGTTGAATAAACCGCGATAGAAAAGATATGGCTTGGGCCTTGATTTTAAGAGGCCATACCTTCTTATGAATTGTTCTCAACTCTTTGTTGAATGGTTTTAATCACTTGATCTAATGCGCTTTGAATTTTAGTGTTCCATTCAAACGAACAGTTGATTCGCAAATAATGCTGCTGTGCGGGTAAAACACTAAACAAAGGGCTTGGCGCAACGCCAATGTCTTGCTGAATCAACTCTTCATAAACTTGCATACTGTCTAGTGTGCTGGGAAGTTTGACCCATAGAAAATAGCCACTTGGGTAGTAATACACTTCGCAAGAGCTCGGTAAATCCTGCTTTAAATAGTGATAAAACTGCTTTTTATAACGCTCAAGTGAAAGTCTAAGTGTACGCAAGTGCTTTTCATAATGATGATGTGACAAAAACTCGACTAATGCATTTTGAATAAGTGCATTTACTGAAATGGTACTCATAAGCTGCAAGTGTTGAATATGGTCTGAAAATTTACCTGCATAGACCCAACCAACCCGAAAACCTGCACCTAATGTTTTAGAAAAAGAAGAGCAGTGAAGCACCAGATTTTGTTGGTCAAAATACTTCATTGAAAGTGGTTTTTGACCGCCATAAAAAAGCTCTTCATAGACATCATCTTCAATTAAATAAATTTGATACTCATGAAGTAATTTGGCAATTTTATATTTAATTTCATCGCTGACGGTAAAACCAATCGGGTTATGGGCATTAAGCATGAGCCAACACACTTTGATAGGATAGGTTTGAATAACCTGTTCAAAAGCTTCTAGGTCAAAACCATATTGAGGATGTTCAGGAATGGTAATGACTTTAAGCCCTAAACGCTCGGCAGCTTGCCAAGCGCCGTAAAACACGGTTTGTTGCAATAGAATATAGTCACCCGGTTTAGCGACTGCTTGTAGGGAAAGGTTCAGTGCATCTAAACCTCCCGATGTAATGACAATGTTATCTGGGTCAGTCTGTATGCCTTGCATACAGTAGCGCTGAGCAATCAGTTTCCTTAAAGCTAAATTACCGGGAGGTAGACTTGCTGTTTGGTCATAGCTTTGTCTTTGACGCGCAAGTTGCCCCATAATTTGAATGAGTTTGGGGGCAGCTAAAAGCTGACTATCTGGAAAAGCTGAACCAAAAGGTACAACAGATTCATGTTGAATCGATTTAAGATATTTAAAAACTAATGAGTTAATTTCGATTTTAGAATTTAATGAAACAACAGAATATTGCTCGAGTGGCTTAAGTGCAATTTGCTCGGCAACGAAGTATCCCGATTTTTCTTTTGAATAAATCAAACCTTGTGATTCAAGCTCCTGATAAGCATTCATTACGGTCATTAAACTAAAACCAGAGCGTTGTACCTGATCTCTTAACGAAGGTAATTTTTCATGTGCATTTAAAGTGCCGCTCCCAATGAGCTGGCGAATGCTATGGGCGAGTTGTTCTGATTTATACATGTATGAGCTGCACGAAATAAAAAAAGATGCACTGAATCAATAATAAATACCGTTTGCAGAATCTACAAACGGCATTTGTCTATAAGGATGGAATTACTTTAAGTAAGGGGCTGCATAAATCAAGATAACTTTAAACAATCCCGCAATCACAGCTAAGGCTAAAAAACCACCAAGCCATAGCAGAATAAACCATTGGGTTTGATTGAGTTTAACGGATGACTTTTTCATAAAACCCTCCATACTTAATGATAGCCTTCATCACCTACACGGACTTTGTCTCTAAATACCCAGTAAGACACAATGGTGTAAGCAATAATGATTGGAATCAAAATAAGTGCACCGACCAAAGCAAACATTTGGCTTGAATGTGGTGCTGCGGCCTGCCAGATGGTGACTGATGGTGGAATAATATAAGGCCATAAACTAATCACAAAACCAGTAAATGCAAGGAAAACGAGAGCCAATGTATATGCAAATGGTTTGAGGTCGTGATTCTGCTTTTTACATGCCGATAAAATTAGGCCAACAAACAATAAGACCAAAATAGGTACAGGGCTAAAATAGAACAGATTTGGTAAAGAGAACCATCGATCTGCAATTTCAGGATGAGTCAAAGGCGTATATAAACTTACAGCGCCAAAAATAATGAGTAGTGCAATAATTAGCTTAGGCATAAGCTCATACATACGTTGTTGTAAGCCTTTTTCGGTTTTTAAGATCAGCCAGCCACAACCCAAAGTGGCATACATGGCAACTACGCCAATACCTGTAAAGATCGTAAATGGAGATAACCAATCAAGAGACCCACCAGCATAAATACCATTTTCGGTTTTGATCCCTTGAATATAAGCACCCAGAATAATTCCTTGGAGGAAGCTGGTTAACACTGAACCCCAAATAAAAGCCAAGTCCCAAAGGTGTTTGGTGCGATGAGCTTTAAAACGGAATTCAAAAGCAACGCCACGGAAAATAAGGGCAATCACCATGAAAATAATAGGTAGATAGAGTGCTGATAAAACTGTTGAATAAACCAGTGGAAATGCTGCATATAGACCAGCACCTCCAAGGACCATCCACGTTTCGTTACCATCCCAGACAGGGGCGACGGTATTCATCATCACATCACGTTCTTGGCTGTTCTTAATGAAGGGGAACATGATCCCGATTCCTAAGTCAAAGCCATCCATGACCACATAAATCATGACACCTAAACCGATAATACCGACCCATATTAAAGAAAGATCAATCATGACGGTTCTCCCCAGATTTTTGGTTGCTGTCAATATTTTCATCAACTGCACTGAGTGGGCGCATTGGTGTTTTAAAGTGTCCAACTCCACCAGACTCGATATTTGGTGTATCGATAAATGATGGGCCTTTATTAATGAGTTTTAAGGTGTAGTAAATACCGCTACCAAAAACGATGGTATACACCACTACAAAAATAAAGAGACTGAGGCCGACTTGATCTGCCGACACCGTATGAGATAAGCCATCTTTGGTTCGCATAATGCCGTACACTACCCAAGGTTGACGGCCTACTTCAGTGGTGACCCAGCCTGCAAGTAATGCAACATAACCTGCTGGGCCCATTAGTAAAGCAAATTTGTGGAACCATGATGTTTCATAAAGTTTTCCGCTTTTACGCAGCCAAAGGGCAATCAGTGATAAGGTAACCATAAGGACACCAAGGCCAACCATCACACGGAAGCTCCAGAAAATAATGGTTGAGTTTGGACGATCTTCAGGTGCGAAATCTTTTAAACCAGTGACTTGACCATCTAAACTGTGAGTCAAAATTAAGCTACCCAAATATGGAACCCCCACTTCAAAGTGGTTACGTTCTTCTTTCATATCTGGAATAGCAAATAACAGTAATGGCATTGGTTCGTTATGATTGGTTTCCCAGTGACCTTCCATTGCGGCAAGTTTGGCAGGTTGATGTTCACGAGTGTTTAAACCATGGTTATCACCAATCACCACTTGTAAACATGAAGTCACAAGTACCATCCAAAGACCCATCGAGAATGATTTTTTTACCAGTTCATCACGACGGCCTTTTACTAAATGCCATGCAGATGTTCCTACGACCAATAAAGATGAAACCAAGAAGGCAGCAGCACCCATATGGGCAAAGCGGTAAGGGAACGATGGGTTAAAGACAATAGCTAACCAGTCTTTAGGCACAATAATGCCATTTTCGATGGCAAAACCTTGCGGGGTTTGCATCCAGCTATTGGAAGATAAAATCCAGAACATGGAAATACATGTTCCGATAGCAACCATAAGCGTCGCAAAGAAATGGGCTCGAGGGCCAACACGTCCCCAGCCAAACAACATAATGCCTAAGAAACCTGCTTCTAAGAAGAAGGCACTTAACACTTCATAGGTAAGTAAAGGACCAGTAATACTTCCGGCGACGCGTGAAAATTCACTCCAGTTAGTACCGAACTGGTAACTCATGACCACGCCCGAGACCACACCCATACCAAATGCAACGGCAAAGATCTTAATCCAGTACTTAAATAGATCTTTATAAATCGGGTTTTGGGTTCTTAACCACTTCCACTCTAGCACTGCTAAAAAGCAGGCAAGACCGATGGAAGTGGCCGGAAAAATAATATGAAAGGATACTGTAAAAGCAAATTGTATTCGCGCTAATTCTAGAGCGGTTAGACCGAGGCTCATAAACTTTCCCCCTGTGAACTAGCTGATGATGGTTAAATGAGTTAAATACTTATTTTCAGGCAACAAAGTATTCTGACGATTAAACTTGCTTCTGTGATAAATGTTCTTAGCAAGTAAAATGCCAACAGGGTTAAGCAATATAATTGCTTGATATTTCAAGAGAATAGACTGATTGATTGTTCTCAGTCTGTTAACAAAGTTTATGCTTGATGTTGCATTTGTAAAAATGCATGTTGCATTGAAACATTGATGAAATATCTGGCGATATGCAATAGATCGTCTCATGAAAACTACCTACCTTAAGAAGTTTCCTTAATCATGCACTTACTATTTTTGTATATGTAGATACAGAAATTTTTTATAAAACTATAACAGTCTGAAGCATTCATGAGGTGTGCTATAGTTTTTTTTCAAATATCTGTAGCTATGTATCCATTCTTCAAAAGTCCAAAATAAATGAACAAGATTTACGAATGGCCAAAATCACTTTCCAAAACAGAGTAAATGTGACTTTGGGTAATAAGCGCAGAATAGTTTCTTCTCTTTTATTCCTTTGTTGTTTTGCGTGAGGTCTGGTTGTTACGTAGGTTATTAAAGACCTGATTTAAGTGTAGCTCTTCTAAAATAGCTTGGATGTTAAAAAATGTTTATTACTTCTCAACTCAATGTCCTGCATAAAATTATTAAAAATCAGCCTATTCCTGTATCTATATTGGCTCAATTAGAGCAAACCTACGTTAATTTTGAAGCTACTTTATTAAGAGCGAAAGTACTCAGAGACTTTTCTAAATCTGAAACAGTATATTTAATTCAATCTCATATTGAGGCACATCAAAGTAGTGTGGCTTATCTATTTTCACCATTTATTTTTGCTAACTTAAACAAGGCTGCTATTTATACAACGCCTGCAACTGCGCCTGTGCTTTCTATTCTTAATAAATATTACCAAGCTGAAAAGAAAGTACTCTTTAAAGTAGATGACGTTTTAGAAAGTCTAAAAATTTATATAGATTTGGAATTTGCAGAGTTGAGTGAAGTTGAGTTTATTTATCTAAGCTTAATCAAGGCACTGTGCCGAAGTGATCTCTCTACCGTTTTTTTAATTACGAGTTTAGACGTAGATGTCGAGCATTTAAAAGCACTCGAGCAATTTTTAAGGATCAAAATTTATTGGATTAAAACCACAAAAGATGATGACTTAAAAAACCTAAATGGCTTAGAAATGCGGAAATTATTATTCAAAAATAAAGATGAAACTTATGTAAAATTATGCGCAAAATTCGCTCAAATGAACGCAGCGCTGGTTGGTTTATGCGACACCTTTACTGCTGGTCAAATGACACATTTAATTGATGATATGTTTTATTCAGAGCATATTTTCGAAAAATTATCTGTCTATTCAGAATATATACAAACACTTCTACAAAGCCAGCAGAGCATTAGACAAAAAGAACTATCTTAGGGCTTGGTAGATGAGCTTTTTATGTTTGTGCTTGGGTTCTTATATAAAGAATGAATACAGTTATAAAAAAATAATCGTTTTCATGTGAAATAAATATTTTATGGTAAAAGCAAAGCAATATTGGTTTTACTTACATGACAAATTTAAATTTTGAGCATCATCTCGGTTCATTAACACATGCTGCACTTAGTCAGGCCTCAATTATTTCTCGCGTGTGGGGTGAAGGGCCTTCAGAACGTTATGATGAATTGGCAAAAAATTTTAGACCGACTTTTGCCCGTATTAAAGAAGGGGCTTTAATCCGTGAGCAGCAGCATATTTTGCCCTATGAACAACTCCAGTGGCTTAAAGATATTGGTTTTACGCGCTTAAGACTTCCCAAAGCTCATGGTGGCTTTGATGCAACTATTCCTGAATTATTTGCATTGCTCATTGAACTTGCAGAAGCCGACTCAAACTTACCGCAAGCTTTGCGTGTGCATTTTGGTTTCACTGAAGATGTCTTGGTAAGTAAAGACAAAGCGTTTCAACAGCGTTGGCTGAGCCGAATTGCAAATGGGGAAACAGTCGGTAGTGCATGGTCTGAAGGCGGGAAAGAGTCAATTGATCAGTTTGAAACACATTTGTATCGAGATATTGACGGTAAAATTCGCGTTAAGGGTAAAAAATATTACACCACAGGGAGTCTATATGCAGACTGGGTTGACGTTGGTGTAACAGATTTAAAGGGTGAGTCTGGCTCGGTCGTTGTTCGCCGTGAAGATGAAGGTGTCGAAATTGTTGATGACTGGAATGGCTTTGGACAGCAACTCACTGCAAGTGGTACAGCATATTTCCATGATGTATTGGTCGATGAAACTGAAATTTTACCTGATGATGATCGTTTTAAATATTCAGCGGCTTACTATCAACTGGTCCAGCTGGCAATCATTACAGGTCTAGGGCGTGCTGCAACCTATGATGTTTCTCAAGCTGTGGCGAAACGTACCCGAAACTATACGCATGCAAATGCCCAATTTGTAAAACAGGATCCACAAATTTTACAAGTCGTAGGACAAATTCGTGGTGCGGCTTACAGTGCAGGGGCGATTGTTGAAAAAGTCGCGCAAAGCTTACAGCGTGCTTACTTGGCTGCATTTCAAAACAATGAGCAGCTCGAAGAAGAGCAAAATGCACTTGCTGAGCTTGAAAGTGCACAATCTCAAACGGTTATTACCGATTTGATTTTAAATGCTTCTACGATTTTATTTGACGCTTTAGGTGCTTCCGCAACAGACAAAGATTTAGGCCTAGATCGATACTGGCGTAATGTACGAACTTTATCTTCACATAACCCGAGAGTATTTAAAAATCGTATTATCGGTGATTTTAGTGTAAACGGCACATTACCACCGTATCAATGGCGAATTGGGAATGTTGCTAAACAATAAATTATAGTTTTAGATATTAAGCTGCTATTTTTAGTGGCTTAATGTTATTTATATTTTTTAAAATAAATTATAAAAAACTATTAGAATAAAATCATATTTTGTTTGGGGTATATATTATAAAGAAAACATAAAAATTGCTTTAGTATAAAAATAAATAAAATGCTGGCTGATATTTTATGACTAAGAAAATTAGTTTTAATGCTTTTGAAATGAATTGTATTGCCCACCAATCTCCTGGATTATGGCGACATCCTCAAGATCGATCTGTTGAATATAAAGATTTAGAATATTGGACAGATTTAGCACAAATTCTTGAGCGTGGTTTTTTTGACGGTATTTTTATTGCAGATGTGCTTGGTATTTATGACGTTTATCATCAAAGTGCTGAACATGCCTTAACAGGTGCAGTACAAGTTCCAGTCAATGATCCGCTACAGATCGTGCCTGCGATGGCAGCAGTCACAAAGCACTTGGGTTTTGGTGTCACGACCTCTATTTCTTTTGAACATCCTTATCCTTTTGCTAGGCGTATTAGCACGCTAGACCATTTAACCAAAGGGCGAGTTGGTTGGAATATCGTGACGTCTTATTTAGAAAGTGGTTCGAAAAACTTGGGCCTAAAAACTCAGGTTAATCATGACAATCGTTATGATATTGCTGATGAATACTTAGAAGTCCTTTACAAACTTTGGGAAGGGTCTTGGGAAGAAGGTTCGGTACTTCGTGACCGTGAAAGCGGTATCTTTGCTGACCATAAAAAAGTGCATCCAATTCAGCACGAAGGTAAATACTTTACTGTACCGGGCATCCATATTTGTGAACCATCACCACAGCGGACGCCTGTACTTTACCAAGCAGGTGCGTCATCACGCGGGCAGAAGTTTGCTAGTCAAAATGCCGAGTGTGTATTCATAGCAGCGCCGTCTAAAATTGCCACTAAAAAAGTGGTACAAGGCATTCGCCAGAAATTGGCTCAGGAAGGCCGCGACCCGTACTCAGTTAAAATTTATGCACTCTTTTCGATAGTCACTGATGAAACTGATGCAAAAGCACAGGCTAAGTTTAAAGAATATCAAAGCTATGGAAGCTACGATGGCGCTTTAACATTGCTGTCTGGCTGGTCTGGTGTCGATTTTTCACAATATCAACCGACCGATAAAGTTGAATATATTCAAACCAACGCGATTCAATCTTTATTAGATTCTTATGTAAATGCAGATCCAGAACGTGTTTGGACCATTGAGGAAATTGCAAACTGGAACAGCTTAGGTGGTAATGGGCCTGTGTTAGTGGGTTCGGCAGAAACAGTTTCAGATGCTCTACAGCAATGGGTTGAAGATACCGATATTGATGGCTTTAACCTTGCCTATATTTTGGCACATCAAACCTTTGCCGATGTGGTCGAATTTATTGTTCCAGAGTTGCAAAAACGAGGTGTATATCAAACCTCATATGCACAAGGAACATTAAGAGAAAAATTATTTGGTGCTGGGCCATATTTGCCTGAAAATCACCGCGGTGCAAAATATCGTAATCTAAAGGAATTAAAACTTGCTGAGGCGAGTTAGTATTTTGGAAAACCTTTAAATAAATAGCTGGTTAAATACCAGCTTTTATTTTGTATTTTTATATCGGTTTTATTGCTGAGTTAATAATGAAAAGATAATTCTATAATTTAGATTAAAACATCAGATTAATTTGTTTTTGTATTATGTGAATAATCATTATTTTGTTTCTGTTATTAAAATTCAGGAATTATTAAGTGAGCACACAAGAACTCGATCATAACCATCGTTATGAAATTAAATCTCCCGATGATGTTTCACAATTAATTTCCAAGTTTGCAGGGAAGGGTAAGTCTAATAAAGTTATTTGGTTGGCACTAATTGGGGTGTTTATTGATGCCTATGATTTAACAACGCTGTCCTTTGGTATTGAGCAAGTCATCTCAGAGTTTTCTTTAAGCCCTGTGATGACTGGTGTGGTGGCTTCAGCAATTGTCTGCGGAACCATTGTGGGTAACCTGATTGGGGGTTGGCTGACAGATAAAATCGGCCGTTATCGAGTATTTATGGCGGACATGGTGCTGTTTGTCATTGCGGCAATTGTCGCAGGCTTTGCACCGAATGTCTGGGTTTTGATTTTAGCCCGATTTATTATGGGAATTAGTGTTGGTATTGATTTGCCTGTGGCAATGTCATACTTATCTGAGTTTTCTAAATTTAACGGGAGTAGCAACAAAGCAGCGCGGTTAGCCGCATGGTGCCCAATGTGGTATGCCGCTTCTTCGGTCTGTTTTGGTCTGGTTTTAGCCCTTTACTTTCTTTTACCTCCTGAGCATAGCAACTGGTTATGGCGAGCATCTTTAATTTTTGGAGCAGTGCCAGCGTTACTCATTATTTTTATTCGCGGTAAATATTTAACTGAATCACCAATCTGGCTTGCCAACCAAGGTGATTTAAAAGGGGCAGCTAAAGTTCTACAAGAGTCCTATGCAATTAATGCAGTCGCTACAGTTGAAAAAGTAGAAAGAACTGCTGAAAAGAAAAAGCGCGAGGGGTTTGCAGTTTTATTTAATAAAACCTATTTGCCAAGAACGATTGTGGCAATTGTGATTCACATTTCGGTGGCATTTCAGTACACGACCATTGCCTTCTTTTTACCTTCTATTTTAACGCGTTTCTTCCATACAGATGTCTTGACGACCATTACCACCACACTTGGACTTAATTTATTATTTGCATTTACGGGCGGGCTGTTAGGCGTATTTGTTGCTAGCAGATTTAAATCTCGTCATGTGTTGCTTACAGGCTTTTTACTCCAGTTTATAGCCCTCATTGCCTTAGCATTAATTGGTGAACCCGGTAATAGTTTTTTACTCTACACCGCAATTGGCATGCTAGGTTTATGGCTTTTTGCTGAAGGTTTTGGGCCAGGTGCACAAATGATGGTGTATCCAACTATGGCTTATCCAGCTTCGATTCGTGGCGTTGGGGTCGGCTTTAACCGTGCAGTAACGGGTGTTGCTCAAGCAATTGCTTTGTTTGTTTTACCGATCTGGATGGCGGGATATAAAACCGATGTTTACCTGATTATTTCTATCTTTGCATTTATTCCTTTAATTGTGATTGGGCTACTGATTAAGTTTGAGCCTACTGCTCAAGATGTCGATGTGATTGATGAAGATAAAGCAGAACTTCCTCTCAATAATTCACCAGTAATCGACTAGAGTAAAAATAGATATCTAAATGAAAACAAAGGCCAACATCTGTTGGCCTTTGTTTTTTTGAGTTAGAAGTAATAAGCAAAAATCACAAATGCTTTTTTGTTCCATTTATCATTGCTTCCGCCAGCCGCAAGACCTTCACTCTCTCCTAGATATGGATCGTGTTTACCCACCAGCAACTCGGCTTGTACTGTCAATTTTTGATAGTTAAAGGCAATGCCGGGAATAAAACGGGTGGAGTCTTTAAAGCCATCTTGCTCTTTTCGATAAGAACTATAGTTTAAGTACGGGCGAATAGAGGTAATTGGGCCAAACTGCTGAGGAAATAAATAGCTGAGTTCGGCTGAGTAAATCTGACCTTTGGTTGCAGAGTTGAATGAATAATCGAAACCGCCCAAAGTTAGGTGGTCTTTATATTGAGCGTCGGCATTATCAATGTCTTGATAACCAGCTAAAAGCTGTAAATTCCATTGATTGTAATTGGTATTGCTAAAAACTGAATAGACTTGGCGATCGCCATCTTGCCCTGAACGTTTATTTTCAATGGTGGAATACCATGCAGAGGCGCCCAGTTGGGTAGAGAAATTTTCTTGGCCTAATACGTTCTTAAAGGTATGAGCACCGCGAACAACAATGGAGTTCTTTTCTTGAGTGTTGGTGCCTTGTGGTACAGAGTCATCCGCATTGACAGGGTTGATACTAAATCGACTCGAGTCTTTGCTTTTACCTCTATAGGTGCCACCATCGGTAGGATAAAAGGCGAGTTGTGCTTCATTGATGCCATCATTGAAATCATATTTCACCCCAAGGTTATGTACATCTTCCCAACCTGCACTATTGGCAATGCCTAAATAATAAGTATTTCCCCAAAAGCGACCCAAGCCAAAAGGAACTGGGTTTAAGCCAGCAATAATTTTACTGTTGTCATTAATTTTATAACCCAACCACGCATCGGTAAGCCAATTGGCATCGCCTAAACGCCCGTAATATTCATAAACCCGATAATCTAGGTGGCCAATCCATTTCGGGGAGTTGTAATCTAGCCATAATACCGCGTCATTAAAAGAAAATTTACTGGTAGTGGGGTCAGAGTCAAAATCATAAACATATTTAGCTCGAACAGTACCACTCACTTTAAGTTGACCTTCTTCAGCATTACCAAAGGTAAGAGCCGCATGACTTGAAAGGCTGAATGTAATCAAAGACGTTGTAATTAATGTTTTTTTCAAAAATTGAGAATGTTTAAACAAAAGAATTTTTCTCCTCTTAAAAATAAAAATTAAATTTGCGTCATGTATAAACCAGAAAAAGATTTGTTCAAATCTTAATATTTGCAGAAGTTTTAAGATAAAAAGATAATAAAATCTGAACTTTATATAAAAGAATGAAAATTAATTAGATGCAAAACTCTGGATGCAATAAGCAAAAAATAAAAATGACGAAATGAGTAGGATAAAATAATTAGAGTAGGTATGTCAGGTTTTTCTCATCATGTGTTTTTTGAATATCCTTTTTAATTATTGATATATAAGTATTTTAATTTTATGGCTAATCTGTAAGTTTGGTTGATATTTGCTTTTTACCAAAAGATAAAAACTTATATGAAAAAGTTATTTATCAAAAATAGATAAGCAACTCATATTTTTTTATTTTTCATTATAAAGCCAGCTGCATACCATGAGCTTATATTATTGAAAGATCATGAAATTATGAGCACAAAGACCAAACCGTTGATTATCACGGCAATTGTGGTTGTAGCAATTGTTGCATTTATCGTATGGCAAAATAAGAAAGACAATAATACAAGTGCTTCAGTTAGCGACAGTAAACCTGTCGTAATTGCCTACCAAACAGGGGTGGACCCAAGCAAAGTTGCCCAGGCCAATGGGGAATATGAAAAACATAGCCAACGTAATATTCAATGGAAAAAATTTGATGCGGGTTCAGATGTTGTAAACGCACTTGCTTCAGGTGATGTCGTACTTGGCAATATTGGCTCAAGTCCACTTGCTGCTGCGGCAAGCCGTGATTTACCGATTGAAGTATTCTTAATTACATCAAAACTTGGTGGGTCTGAAGCATTAGTAGTAAGTAATAAATCAGGCATTAAAACTCCTCAAGATTTAATTGGCAAAACCATTGCTGTACCGTTTGTTTCAACTACGCATTACAGCCTTTTGTCTGCACTTAAACATTGGAACATTCCAGAAGATAAAGTAAAAATTATTAACTTGCGTCCACCTGAAATTTCAGCTGCTTGGGAACGTGGTGATATTGATGCAGCATATGTATGGGAACCTGCTTTAAGTAAAGCCAAAGCATCTGGTACGGTTTTAACCGACTCAAAACAAGTGGGTGAGTGGGGTGCTCCAACTTATGACTTATGGGTTGTACGTAAAGATTTTGCAGAGAAAAATCCTGATTTCTTAAAAGCTTTTGTTAAAACTACGCTTGAGCAGCTTGAAAAATATAATCAAGATCCAGCCGCTTACGTTAAAGATGCCGATAACGTGCAAAAAATTGCGCAGCTTACTGGTTCTGATCCAAAAGATATCCCGCTTTTATTAAGTGGAAATATTTACCTTGACCACGCTCAGCAAAAACAAACGTTAGATGGTGAATTCGCGCAAAATATTTTTGATACAGCGAAGTTCTTAAAAGGTCAGGGCAAGGTCGATCAACTTAAAGCCGATTATAAAGGCAACGTGAATTCTTCATTTTTGCAGCCTTAAGGAGTTGTCATGAGTGTACTAGAAGCCAAACATATTCATCTGACTTTTCCTAAACAGCAAAAGCCAGTTTTACAAGACATTAACCTAACCATTGAAGAAGGTTCTTTAACCGTGATTTTGGGCGAGTCAGGTTGTGGCAAAACAACTTTGCTTAATATCTTGGCAGGGTTTCAAAAGCCGAGTTCAGGTGATGTGCTTGTAAATCATGAAGTGGTAAATGGACCAGATGTAACCCGCGCTGTCGTGTTTCAGGATCATGCACTCCTTCCTTGGTTGAATGTTGCAGATAATGTTGGCTTCGCTTTGCAGTTAAAAGGTTTAAAGCGCGCAGATATCGAAGCACAAGTGAACGCAATTTTAAAAATTGTAGGTTTAAGTCACGTTGAAAAAGCCAATATTTGGGAACTTTCCGGTGGTATGAAACAACGTGTTGGTATTGCCAGAGCTTTGATCAGCCACGCGCCGTTTATTTTATTAGATGAACCTTTTGCGGCATTAGATGCTTTTACGCGTGAAAACATGCAGCAGTTAGTGCTCGATTTATGGATTCAACAAAATAAAAGCTTCTTTTTAATTACTCATGACATTGAAGAAGCATTATTGCTCAGCAATCAGTTAGTTTTGATGACAGCGCATCCAGGCAAAATTGTAGAAACTCTACATCTCGATTTTGCTAATCGATATCGTCAGGGCGAGTCTATTCGCTCAATTAAATCGGACCCACAATTTATTCAGCTCAGAGAGCAGCTGTTTGAAAGTTTAAGAGCACAAAAACAAAGCAGTAAGGAGGCGTTAACCACATGAGTACTAAAGATAACGTCTATGAATATGACAAAGCAGGGCTAAAACTTAAGCCAGATGTGCAAACAGAAAATGCTTCATTTCTATCGTCATTTTTTGAGAAGCATCGCACTTTGGCAGTCAGCATAATTAGTGTAGGAAGTGTGGTTGCACTCTGGTTCCTCATTACTGCTTTGCATGTCGTACCTGAACTGTTTTTACCGAGTCCACAGGCAGTCTGGCAAAAGTTTATATCTGTCAGCCAAGAAGGCTTTATGAAGGCTACTTTGTGGCAACACTTGGCAGCCAGTATCTCTCGTGTGTTTTTAGCTTTGATTGCTGCCGTGGTGATTGGTGTACCACTGGGTTTATGGATGGGCCTGAACAAATGGGTTCGCGCAGTTCTAGATCCTTTGGTTGAATTATTACGTCCAATTCCGCCGTTAGCTTATTTACCCTTACTCGTAATTTGGTTCGGTATTGGCGAAACCACAAAAGTACTTTTGATTTTCTTCTCGATTTTGGCGCCTGTCATTATTAGTAGTGCGCATGGTGTGTTAAGCCATCAGCTTAATCGTGAACGTGCGGCATTGTCGTTAGGGGCAAGTCAGTCACAAGTCTTTTGGCATGTCATTTTACCAACGGCTTTGCCTCAAATTATTACCGGTATTCGTATTGGTCTTGGGGTGGGTTGGTCAACATTAGTTGCAGCAGAGTTGGTTGCAGCTGACCGCGGTATTGGTTTTATGGTGCAATCGGCAGCGCAGTTCTTAATTACCGATACGGTGATTCTGGGCATTATTGTGATTGCGATTGTCGCAGTTAGTTTTGAGCTGTTTTTACGTTGGTTACAAAAACAGTTTTCTCCTTGGTATGGTCAGCAGTTGTAGTAAAGAAGATGAATACAGAATTAGCAAACTTAAATATTGAAGTGATCAAGCCTACCATTGGCGCAATTATTCACGATATCGATTTGAATGCGTTAAATGAACTGACAACGCAACAAATCCAGCAGGCTTTGCTTGATCATCAGGTCATTTTTTTTCGAAAGCAACAATTAGCACCACAAGCACAAGCAGACTTGGCACGTAGTTTTGGCACCTTACACGTGCACCCGATTTATCCTTCAATTGAAGATGTACCTGAAGTGATGGTGCTCGATAGCTGGAAACAAGATTTGCGTGACAATGAACTTTGGCACACAGATGTGACTTTTAGTAAAACTCCACCTTTAGGTTGTGTGTTGCAAGCCATTAAAATTCCACCTGTAGGTGGTGATACGTTGTGGTCGAGCAACACAGCAGCTTTTAAAGGACTCCCGCTTGAGTTACAGCAAAAATTGCGTGGCTTAACTGCAACCCACGATATTCGGAAGTCTTTTCCACTTGAGCGTTTTGCTCATAACGAAGAAGAACGTGAAAAGCTTTTGCAAACATTTAAGCGTAACCCACCAGTGGTTCACCCAGTGGTGCGTACCCATCCGGTTACAGGTGAGCCTTTGTTGTTTGTAAGTGAGGGTTTTACAATTCGAATTAATGAGTTACCTGAACAAGAAAGTGAGCAATTACTTAATTTCTTGTTTGAACATGCGACCCAAGAGCAATTTCATTTACGCTGGAAATGGCAAGATGGTGATGTCGCGATTTGGGATAACCGTTGTACGCAACATAAAGCATTATTTGATTATGGCGATGCCCATCGCATCATGCACCGCGCAACCATTAATGGCGATGTACCATTTTATACAGAAGAACAAAAGCCAGAGTTAGCAGAGGCTTAATTCTTTTGACTATTCTTTGTTTCAATTCCAACGCAGTGTTTTGAGTTGGAATTGAAACAATAACTCTTTAGCGTATTCCAAATCCTGACAATATACCTGTGTAACTCTTTACAGGAGGTGAGGCCCAATCACCAACTTTGCTGGTTTTTAAATTTAACTGGACTAACATTTCAGCTTGTTTAACTGCTGCTGCAACGCCATCAATAACGATTACTCCCAACTCGTTTTGTAGCTTTAGACATAAATCACTCATACCTGCACACCCCAAAACAATCGCATCGCTTTTATCTTCTGCGAGCGCTTTTTTGCACTCATCTCGTATGGTTCGATAAGCATCTGAGTCAGGAAGCTCCAACTCTTCAACTGCAATGTCACAAGCTCGAATATTTTTGCAAAATGGCGTAGAGCCATAGCGATGAGCCAGATGCCAACTCATATTCACTGTGCGTTGTAAGGTTGTGACTACACTAAACCCAGTACTGACATAACTTGCAGTTCGCATAGCTGCTTCGGCAATCCCAATCACAGGTGCCGAAGTGATTTCACGGGCGGCATAAAGCGCAGGATCACCAAAACAGGCAATGATATAGGCATCTACACCTACAAATTCACCTTGGCGTATTTCTTCTAACACACCTACTGCACTTAGAGCTTCATCATAATAACTTTCAATTGTTGCAGGGCCCATTTGGGGACTCACTGCAATAATTTGAGTACCAGAACTTGTGACTATCTTTGCTGATGCAGCAATTTTGTCAGTCATACTTTGGGTGGTATTAGGATTAATAATTTTAATTTTCATTGTACTTTTACCTTAGTCATTGCCGATTTAGCATGGACAAGCGGTTGGTTAAGAAATCGGTAAATGACAAAACCGAATCCCATCCCAATAAACCATGTGAAATTAGCAAGTGCAGAGAGTTGTGGTAAAAGCACACATAGAATAGGAATTAATGAAGCTGGAATTAAGGCATAAAAGGCAGAGTGGTTATAACCATTTTTGTACCAATACAAACCTTTGGTATCTAAGGTATATAAATCATCTACTTCGATTTTCTGTTTTTTAACGAGGTAAAAATCGGCTAGCAATACACCAAAAAGTGGGCCAATAAATGCACCTAAAATATCAATGGTGTAGTGGATTACTTGAGGATTATTAAATAAATTCCATGGGGTAATGAAAATTGAACCAACTGCTGCAATCATTCCACCCATGCGCCAGCTAATTTTGCTCGGTGAAACATTAGAAAAATCAAAGGCAGGTGAAACAAAGTTAGCGACAATATTAATTCCAATGGTGGCAATCATTAAGGTTAAACTGCCTAAAATCACCACAAATGTGTTATCTAGTTTTCCAACCATCTCGACAGGGTCTGTAATGAGCTTGCCGTAGACTGGAAGCGTTGCTGCAATACACACCACAGTAAGTAAAGAAAAGCCTAAGAAGTTAATCGGTAGCCCAAGAAAGTTCCCCATTTTAATGGCATTAAAACTTTTGCCATAACGAGAGAAGTCACCAAAGTTCAGCATAGGCCCTGAAAAATATGAAACAACAAGCGCAATAGCACCAATCATGACTGGTACAACCGCAAAACCGTCGTATTGAACACCGCTCAAGTTTAAATCAATATTCTGCCATCCAGCTTTCCAGATCAGCCATACTGCCATCGCAAACATTACGATGTAGACAGCTGGACCTGCCCAGTCAATGAATTTACGAATACTGTCCATGCCAGACCAAAAAACAATCGCTTGCAGTAGCCAAAGCAGCATGAAGCCAACCCATCCTAAATAGGAAAGCCCAAGAAAGCCGTAATTTGAAACATCGGCATAGACTGACCATTCTGGAAAGAACTTTAAAATGACCAATAAGAAAGCACTTGATGCCAAATAGGTTTGAATGCCATACCATGCGACAGCAATAAGACCACGAATAACAGCAGGAATATTAGCACCAAGCACACCGAAGGTTGCGCGGCAAATAACAGGATAGGGCGTACCAGTTTGTTGGCTAGACTTGGCAATCAGATTTGTAAAAAACTGAACTATGGCAATGCCGATCAGTAAAGATAAAAGTACCTGCCAGCTATTGAGCCCGAGTGCAAAAAGGCTCCCAGCCATAACATAACCGCCGACACTATGAACATCAGACATCCAGAAAGCAAAAATATTATAAGCGCCCCATGTTTGCTTTTTTAAAGGAGCTAAATCTTGATTTGTCAGTTTTGCATCATAAGAAGGTTTAATTATTGCTTCGGTATTATTCATCTTGAACACTCACTTCCTTAAGATGGAGGCACTTTCAGCAGCATTGTTTTTCTGTCTAAAAGAATGAAATTAAAATTGTGTACAATGTGGTATTTAAATTGTGCACAATTTAGATTGAGCAAAAGTTATGCCAAATTTAAGAAGTAGCGCTTATGAGTCATTTAAACTGGTATAGATTTTGGATATGCAGGGACAGATTTATAAAATGAGAAGTGCTTAATTTTTTATAAAAAGTAAGTAAATTGAGGTGTATAAGTGGATATTTAGAGATTTAATATTGAATTATTTGGTTAAGTATATTTGTCGTGGGAATGAGAGCAATATTCCAAAACGCTTAAGTTAAACTTACACTACTGTCATGAGATAAAGTTTTAAAAAGAGGGAGCATCAATAAAAAATGGAAAAATCAATGCCATCGAATGCACCAAAAAAAGCCGTAGAAATGAGCAATGATGAAATTGATGACCATATATATAACGCTATTGTAGATGCTATTTTAAATCGACAACTTGCCCCTGGCGCACGTTTAGTTGAAGCACCTTTGTGTGAAGCATTTGGTGTAACGCGAGGAGTGTTAAGACGTGTTTTTGTCAAACTTGCCCATGATAAGGTCATCGAAATTCAGCCCAATCGTGGAGCACTCATCGCAAAACATAGCGCTCATGAAACAAAAGAGGTCTTTGAAGCACGCAGCATGCTTGAAATCGCTACTGTAAAAAAGCTAGCTCAAAAGTCACATAGCCTAGATTTTAGTGAGCTTCGAGGTTTAGTAGATCAAGAGTCTCATGAGCGTTTAGCTGGCAATTGGGCCGAGTGGATTAAGCTATCAGGGCAATTTCATTTAAAGCTGATTGAAGCAAATCAAAATACGATTATGACCAGTTATTTGCAGACGCTTATTGCAAGGACTTCGTTATTAATTGGGTTATATGAAATTCCAAAACATAATAATTGTTCGGCAGATGAACATCGTGCAATTTTAAATGCGATTGAGCAAGGCGATGAAAAGCGAGCAACTCAATTGATGGAAGAGCATTTAGAACACTACGCGACGACATTTGTTGAAGAAAACAGCCCAGTGACAGCAGAGCAAAATTTATTAAATTTATTTAAAAATAAGAAGATTGAAGCTACTCAAACCAACTAAAAAAAGTGGGCCAACTCTTATGGAAAAGGCCCAGACCACTTATTTTATAGGAGCGATTTGATGCGTTAAAAAATCAATAAATAGTTTTACTTTCTTCGATAAAATTTTACGGTTTGGCCATGTCACATATAAGTGCAGTGGCTGACTGGTGTAGTCTTCTAAACATTTTTGTAATTTACCTTCTTTGTAGTAAGGCTCCGCAATAAACTCTGGAAGGAATACAATACCGTGATCTTTTAGGCACATATCTAATAATAATTCACCATTATTACAGGTCATCACAGGGAAACAATTAAAGGACACTTCTTTTTGATCTTTTTGGAAAATCAATTTCTTATGACGGCTATCTTGATAATAAATTAAAAATTTATGATCTTTGAGTTCCTCTAAAGAGGCGGGTAATCCATGCTGATTAAAATACTCAGGCGTTGCATATAAATATCGTTGATAGGTATTTAATATTTTACTATTTGCCAAATTTGGAGGAGAACCATCTACACGAATTGTTAAATCAAATTTATTATTATTCATGTCTAATAGCTGATCTGTCATGAACAAATCAATTTTGATACTAGGGTATTTTTCAATAAAATCTGAAATTATATTTTGAAGAAAAATATTACTAAAAGACATGGGGGTATTGAGTTTGAGTTCACCTTCAGGGTACTGCTGATTGTAGTTAATTTCATAGGCGGCCCATTCAAACTCACTTAAAATGACTTTGCTATGTTGATAAAACTTTTCTCCACAAGAAGTGAGGTTCATCTGTCTTGTGGTTCTGGTTAATAGTGTAGTTTTTAGGTCATTTTCGAGGTAGCAAACGCGTTTGGCAACCAAGTCACGAGAGATATCGAGTGCTCTGGCTGCACTACTAAAATTACCATGTTCTACGACACTTACAAAAGTGGAAATACAGTCTAATCGATCCATGGATAAGCGAAAGTTAAAAAAAATATATATCAATGATTAAACTATAAAAATTAAAAAGCAATCATTGTTTTTATTGTATTCGTGCAGGATACAGATTCGTGCTGATTTGCTGTCTATGCTTTTACATTTTTATCTGTTTTCATAATAACCAGTAAGCAATTTTAATGCATTACTCATAAGGAATAATGGAGTTTACCCATGAATAAATCACTTTTAGAACAACTATCACCAACCAATTGTCAGGTTATTTTTATTGATCATCAGCCACAAATGGCTTTTGGGGTACAGTCAATAGATCGCCAAGTATTAAAGAATAATACTGTAGGATTAGCAAAAGCAGCTAAAACATTCAATATTCCTGTCACCATTACAACGGTTGAAACTGAAAGCTTCTCTGGTCATACCTATCCAGAACTTTTAGATGTATTTCCAGATGCTCCATTACTAGAACGTACTTCAATGAATTCGTGGGATGACCAAAAAGTACGTGATTCGCTTGCAAAAAATAATCGTAAAAAAGTGATTGTTTCAGGTTTGTGGACTGAAGTGTGTAATAACACCTTCGCTTTTGGTGCGATGCTTGAAGGGGATTATGAGATTTATATGGTCGCGGATGCTTCAGGTGGTACATCGAAAGAGGCACATGACTATGCCATGCAACGTATGATTCAAGCTGGTGTTGTTCCGGTAACTTGGCAACAAGTATTACTTGAATGGCAGCGTGATTGGGCACACCGTGATACGTATGATGCAGTTATGGCGATTGTCCGTGAACACTCTGGTGCTTACGGTATGGGTGTGGACTATGCCTATACGATGGTACATAAGGCACCTGAGCGTACAACATCAAAACATGAAGTACTTGCACCAGTTCCTGCAAAATAAAACACTACTGATTTAGGTAAAGGCATGTCTAGTATTCAATATTTAAGTGATATTAATACAGATATGCCTTTATTTTTTAGAACGATAATTCACAAGAATGGAGTTCAGAATGACTGAAATAAACCTCATACTCATAAACGGTAAAATCACAACATTAGACCCCAAAAGTCCAGAAGTACAAGCAATTGCGATTGCAGATGGTAAAGTATTACGCACGGGTACAAATGATGAGGTTATGAAGCTCGCAACACCAACAAGCAAAGTTGTAGATTTAAATGGCCGTCGCGTTATACCGGGTCTAAATGACAGTCATTTGCATATTATTCGTGGTGGCCTAAATTACAATATGGAGCTGCGCTGGGAAGGTGTGCCATCTGTTGCCGATGCGTTACGCTTACTCAAAGAGCAAGCCGATAATACTCCAGCTCCACAATGGGTCCGTGTAGTAGGCGGATGGACTGAATTCCAGTTTGCTGAAAAGCGTTTACCGACTTTAGAAGAAATTAATAAAGCTGCACCAGATACTCCAGTATTCGTTTTACATTTATATGCCAGTGCCTTGTTAAACCGAGCTGCGCTTGATGTATTAGGCTTTAACAAGGATACACCTGACCCACCTGGCGGCAAGATTGTACGAAATGAAAAAGGTGAGCCAACAGGTCTGTTGCTCGCAACTCCATCCGCTATGATTTTATATTCGACTTTAGGTAAAGCGCCGAAATTGCCAGTTGAAGATCAAGTCAATTCAACTCGTCATTTCATGCGTGAACTGAACCGATTAGGCATTACTTCAGCAATTGATGCAGGTGGCGGTGGGCAAAACTATCCTGAAGATTATGATGTGATTAAGCAATTGCACGATCAAAATCAAATGACCGTACGTATTGCTTATAACCTATTTGCTCAGAAGGCAGGCCAAGAGCTTGATGATTATCGTCGCTGGACAGAAATGACATTTCCGGGTGATGGTGATGAGCTATTTAGAATGAATGGAGCAGGTGAGAACCTGACGTGGTCAGCGGGTGACTTTGAAGATTTCTATGAACCACGTCCAGATTTACCAGAAAAAATGGAAGGTGAACTCGAAGCCATTGTAGAACACTTGGCTGAAAAGAAATGGCCATTCCGTATTCATGCAACTTATGATGAAAGTATTAATCGCTTACTGAATGTATTTGAAAAAGTAAATTCAAAACAGCCATTTGCGACACGATTTATTATTGACCATGCCGAAACTGTATCTGAGCGTAATATTGAACGTATTGGCGCGTTGGGGGGCGGTATCGCTATTCAACACCGTATGGCATATCAAGGTGAGATTTTCGTAAAACGCTACGGTGCTGAGGCTGCTCAGGCAACGCCACCCGTTAAGAAAATGTTAGAACTCGGTGTTCCTGTGGGTGCGGGAACAGATGCGACTCGTGTTGCATCCTATAACCCTTGGGTGTGTTTGTATTGGCTAAGTACTGGTAAAACAGTCGGTGGTTTACCACTCTATGATGAAAAAAATCTATTAGACCGTCAAACAGCACTTAAACTCTGGACTAAAGGTTCAGCTTGGTTCTCAGGTGAAAAAGATGTCAAAGGTTCACTAACAGCAGGGGAACTTGCCGACTTAGTTGTGTTGTCAGATGACTACTTCAAAGTTGAAGCAGAAGATATCCAGTGGATTGAATCTGTACTCACTGTTTTAGGTGGCAAAGTGGTGTACGCAGGGGCAGAGTTTAAGCACGACGATCCGCCGTTACCGCCAGCATCTCCAACATGGTCGCCGGTAAAACGCTTCGGTGGTCAGTGGCGTTTATCCGAAAACCGTAATGCACCTTCGAATCAATCATTACAGTCACAAAGTGCATTGTGTGCATGTGCTAGCAGCTGTGGAATGCATGGACACAGCCACGCTTGGATGCTTGATGTTCCTGTAAATGATAAGGACAAAAAATCTTTCTGGGGCGCACTTGGGTGCTCGTGTTTTGCATTTTAAATAAAACAGTATGGGAACCTGCTGATTAAATGGCTTGATTCTCTAAGGTATGTACGATGAAAATGTACTTGTTATCTTTGGCTGTAGGGTTGCTTGTTGGTGTCTTATATTATGTTTTAAATGTTAAGTCACCAGCTCCACCTCTTGTTGCATTAGTCGGTTTATTAGGCATGGTAATAGGAGAGCAACTGCTTCCTTTTATTAAATCCTATTTTTAATCCGTTTCATTCAGAAAAAGCTAAATGGTGCCATGCCATTTAGCTTTTTATATTAATAAATATCTTCAATTACTTTATACGGCGGCCTTGTTCATCAATGATTACTTCGCCATCTTCTTTTGCAAAATAGCTTAAGTTTTGTGTATCTAAAATATCCAATACAATCTCAGAAGGGCGGCAAAGTCGCGTGCCTTTTGGTGTAACAACAAATGGGCGATTAATTAAAATTGGGTACTGAACCATAAAATCAATTAACTGTTCATCGGTCCAATGGTCTTGTTCCAAATCTAAATCTTTATAGGGATCAACATTTTTACGAATTGCTTCACGTACAGTTAGGTTTGAATCCTTAATGAGTTGAATCAATTCATCTTTACTTGGTGGTGTTTGCAAATATTCAATAACGATAGGTTCAATTCCTGCATGACGAATAAGCGCCAATGTATTGCGTGAGGTTCCGCAAGCAGGGTTATGGTAAATCTTCACTAGCTCAGTCATGGTAAATTTATTGTCAAATTAAGATATTGCATTTATATATGGATATCCGTATATTTGCAATAACGAATATACTCTGTTGAAGATATGATCAACCAAGTCGATTTCTTTAAATGTCTATCTGACCAAACTCGGTTAAATATTCTTAAATTAGTTCTAAATAAACAAAATATTTGTGTTTGTGAGTTAACTGAACAGCTTGAGTTGAGCCAACCGAAAATCTCTAGACACTTAGCCTTATTAAGAACTCATGGCGTATTACTGGATGAAAGAAAAGGCCAGTGGGTCTATTACAGCTTAAATCCTGATTTACCTGTCTGGGCTTTAGATATTTTAAAGGTGATAGAAAATGATGAGACTGAGACAAGAGTAAAACAACAGGATCAGCCTTTCATCGCTACAACGTGCTGTGATTAATCTTCCTAGATTTCTGTCTTAAAAATTCGGATTTTTTTAGCATAAATGCATTAGTCATTTGTGTGTATTGAGCAAAATTAATCAATTCTTTCTTCGAGTAGAACATGACCAAACAAGGGCTTTCCTTTATAGACCGTAACCTGACGCTATGGATTTTTATTGCCATGGCTTTAGGCTTAGCGATTGGAGTTTTCTTTCCTCAGGCATCTGTGTCTTTAAATGAATTAAGTGTAGATAACGTTAATATTCCGATCGCAATCGGCTTAATTTTGATGATATATCCACCTTTAGCAAAGGTTGATTATGCTACGTTACCAGAAGTATTTAAAGATAAGAAAACCTTAACTTTATCGTTGGTACAGAACTGGATTATTGCTCCAGTTTTAATGTTCGTACTTGCGATAGTTTTCTTGCATAGTTATCCGGAATACATGACAGGCCTGATTTTGATTGGTTTGGCACGTTGTATTGCAATGGTTTTGGTGTGGAATGGTCTGGCTTGTGGTGATAACCAATATGTTGCAGCTTTGGTTGCCTTTAACAGTATTTTCCAAATTTTGTTCTTTAGTACCTACGCCTGGCTTTTCTTAACCTTCTTACCTCCGTATTTTGGTGTGGCAGGGCAAGTCATTGATGTCAATTTTTGGACTATCACACATGCGGTTTTGGTGTACTTAGGTATTCCATTCTTAATGGGGTTCTTGACGCGTTTGATTTTAGTCAAGTCGAAAGGGTTGGAATGGTATCAAACTAAATTTTTACCAAAAATCAGCCCGATTAGTTTAATTGCTTTACTTTTTACCATTGTGGCTATGTTTAGTCTAAAAGGTGGTGATGTGGTGAGCTTGCCTTTAGATGTATTACGTATTGCAATTCCACTCACGATTTACTTTGTGGTGATGTTCTTCATTAGCTTCTTTATGAGTAAACGTATGGGAAATAATTATCCACGTACCACTGCTATTTCGTTTACTGCGGCTGGTAACAATTTTGAGTTAGCTTTAGCGGTTGCCATTGCAACATTTGGTCTGGCATCACCTGTGGCATTTACCACAGTGATTGGACCATTGGTTGAAGTACCTGTGTTGATCTCACTAGTTTCAGTTTCGCTTTGGCTGAAGAAAAAGTATTATTCTTAAAAATATAATAAAATTTATTTGATCAAAGTTTTATTAAAGTGCCTTTATACAGGCACTTTTTTATTATTTGGTTGCTTATATTCAAGTCATCGTTGGTAATAGTTTTTGTAGTAGTTCAATGAAGTTTGAAACTTTCGCTGAATTTTCATTTTCACGTGTAATCAAGTAAATAGGCGCATTCATTTTTATAGAGTCATCAAACTCGCGATATACAATTTCATGTTCCCAAAAGTTATGCATTGAGGCTGGCACAATCGTTATACCAATTCCAGCCGCCACTAAATTTAATGTTGCGGTAGGACGTGGTGCTTCCTGAATAATACGTGGACTAAAGCCTGCTTGATAGCAACTATATAAAATATTGTCATATAAGCCTTGTCCTGAAGAACGACGGTATAAAACAAAATTTTCATCTGATAAGTCATTTGAGCTAATTTTTTCTTTTTGTGTAAGTGGGTGGCCTATAGGCAATGCCACCATCATTGGCTCATCTAATATATGGTGATGTTTTAACCCAATATCACGGCTGATCGGTGCTCTTAAAAAAGCAATATCAAGTTTCTCGGAGATTAATCGATCTAATTGTTTTTGGCTGCCTGCTTCTTCAAGTTTGGTTTGTACGTTTGGATATATTTCTCGATATGAGCGCAATACTAGTGAAATAAGCGGATGTAAACCTGCGGAACTTGTAAAACCAATATTGAGTTGTCCAGTTTTACCTTGGCTAACATCTTGGACTAATTTTGGAATATGTCTGGCATGTTCTAATAAAAGCTGTGCTTCTTTAAATAAGGCTAAACCAGCCTCAGTTGGTTCAATTCCTCGAGGCTGGCGAATAAGTAATTGTGTACCAAGTTCTTCTTCGAGTTTTTTAAGTAAACGCGTTAGAGGCGGCTGTTGAATAAACAATCGGTTTGCGGCATGCGTAATATTCCTTTCTTCAACTACCACAACAAAGGCATGGAGTTTATGTAAATCGAGCATAGGAATACCTTTATGGTATGGTTAATGAAAATAAAAGCATTTGTAGATATACCACAAAAGTATCATTCTATCTTGGTCAGATAAAGTGAAAAGTAACGAAAATGAACCATGTTGAGATTGCCGTGCAGAAGGATACTGTTCCTACCTGCACACAGTTATTTTTAGGTTTTTTAACATTAGGTTTAATTGGATTTGGTGGTGTTTTACCTTTAGCAAGAAAAGTCATTGTAGAGCAGAGACAATGGTTAAGTCCTGAAAAATTCACTGAGTTACTTGGTCTGTGTCAATTCTTACCAGGGGGCAACATTATTAATCTCTCGGTTGCCATTGGCATGGAGTTTCGCGGCGTCCGTGGAGCAGTGAGCTCACTCATTGGTTTAATTCTTGCCCCTACCGTAATTGTTGTACTTTTACATTATGTCTATGAGCAGTTCCAAGATAATTTAATGGTTAAGCATCTTTTTGAAGGGTTGGGAGCCGCTGCCGCTGGGCTTCTGGTGGCAACTGGCTTAAAAATGCTGAAACCATTATTACGTAACCCAATAGCGATATGTGTTGTCGTGGCTGCAATTATCAGTATTGCTTTTCTAAAAATTCCTTTGCTTTTGACGATGCTGATTCTATTGGCACTTTATTCAGCTATCATTTGGAGACGTGTGTAATGGGCGCAGTTTTACTTACTTTAGCGATCATTTTTACTCAATTGTCTCTTATCGCATTTGGTGGAGGAAATACGATTTTGCCCGAAATGCAACGTCAAGTAGTTGATATTCATCACTGGATGACGGCACAAGAATTCAGTGCATTGTTCGCCATGGCTCAAGCTGCCCCGGGTCCAAATATGATGATTGTACCGTTAGTCGGTTGGCATGTAGCAGGATTATCGGGACTGCTAGTCGCCTCTACCGCTAAATTTTTACCTTCATCTATTATTACTGTGTTTGTAATGAGAGGCTGGTCTAAGTTCAAAGACAAAAAATGGCGCCGTGTTTTACAGCTTGCTTTACAACCTGTCACTGTGGGAACTGTGCTTGCCAGTGCGTGGATTATTTCTGAAGCAGCGGCAATAAATACTTTACTTGTCATTATGGTCGTCATTGCAACTTTATTATCTTTAATTAAAAAGGTTCACCCTTTGCATGTCCTGATTGCTGGGGCGGTATTTGGTGTGACCTTACTCTAGTTTAACCAGTTTGCCGACCTGCACTGGGATAAGTTCAGGTTGGCTTTTTTTGAATGAAAAGAATAAAATCTAAAAAACCGATCAAATCTATAAAAACATACTGTTTTACCTATTTATTGTTTTAAAGTACTATGCATCTATTGAAAGAATTTGGATGCATTGGAGTAAAAACAGATGTTAGATCAAAACATTAAAACTCAATTAAAAGCTTACCTAGAACGTTTAGAAAGTCCAATCGAATTAGTTGCTGCTTTAGATGAATCAGATAAAGCTGCTCAAATTAAAGAACTTGTGACAGAAATCGCTGAGCTTTCTGACAAGGTAACTGCCCGTTTTGATGGCAACAATACACGTCGTCCAAGCTTTGGTGTGGCTAAAGCAGGTGAACAGCCTCGTGTGTTCTTTGCAGGCTTACCGATGGGTCATGAGTTTACATCTTTGATCTTGGCTCTGTTACAGGTGTCTGGCTATGCACCAAAAGTTTCTGATGAATTGCTGAACCAGATTAAAGGTTTAAACCTCAAAGCTAACTTTGATGTGTTTGTATCTTTAAGCTGTCATAACTGTCCGGATGTAGTACAGGCGCTGAACCTGATTGCGATTTATAACCCGAACACTACAGCAACCATGATTGATGGTGCATTCTTCCAAGACGAAGTTGAACAACGCAAAATCATGGCTGTACCAATGGTATTCCAAGACAACGAACACATTGGTCAAGGTCGTATGACGCTTGAAGAGATCGTGGCAAAACTTGATACCAACTCAGCTGAAAAAGATGCAGCAGCACTTAATGCCAAAGATGCGTTTGATGTATTGGTGATTGGTGGTGGACCTGCAGGTGCAACAGCTGCAATCTATGCAGCACGTAAAGGTATTAACACAGGTATCGTAGCTGAACGCTTCGGTGGTCAGGTGATGGATACCATGGACATTGAAAACTTCACTTCTGTGCAAAAGACTCAAGGTCCTAAGTTTGCTGCCGAGATGGAAGCACACGTTCGTGAATATGATGTTGATATCATGAACCTGCAACGTGTCAGCAAAATCACAGGCGCGAACCAGACTGCAAATGGCTTGGTTGCAGTTGAACTTGAAAACGGTGCAAAGCTTGAATCGAAAACAGTGATCCTTTCTACAGGTGCACGTTGGAGAGAAATGAATGTACCGGGTGAGCAAGAATATCGTACCCGTGGCGTTGCGTACTGCCCACACTGTGATGGTCCATTGTTCAAAGGCAAACGTGTTGCCGTGATTGGTGGCGGTAACTCAGGTGTTGAAGCTGCAATTGACCTTGCAGGAATTGTTGAACATGTAACTTTGGTTGAGTTCGATACAAAACTACGTGCTGACCAAGTTTTGCAAAACAAATTGCATAGCTTGCCAAACACAACTGTGATTATGAATGCCTTAAGTACAGAAGTGTTAGGCGATGGCTCACAAGTGACTGGCCTTAAATATAAAGACCGTGCGACTGATGAAGAGCATGTGGTAGAGCTTGCAGGGATCTTTGTACAGATTGGTTTATTACCAAACACTGACTTCTTGAAAGAAAGTGAAGTTGAGTTAACTAATCGTGGTGAGATCATTGTGAATGACCGCAACGAAACCAATGTGCAAGGTGTATTTGCTGCGGGTGACTGTACCACTGTGCCTTATAAGCAAATCATTATTGCTACAGGTGAAGGCGCTAAGGCATCGCTCTCTGCGTTTGATTACATCATTCGTTCTGGGCAGTAAAATCTAGTCTAAAACAAAAGAGCCAAAGGATATCCTTTGGCTCTTTTTATTTTTTATGGTTTATATAAACCATGTTCAACTAAATGCTCTCGTAAAATACGACGTAGCTCTAGTACAGCTTGAGGTGTCAACTGAATAGAGTGTCCACCCGGAAGGACTTTCTCAGACTTTGCACCTTCTAGATGAGCACTCTTATAAGGAACAATACCATCGGTAATCACATTTGGATCATCGCTCTTGGTAATGTTACCCATAATTGAGTGGAAGACTAATCCTTGGTGTGGATTAATATTTTCCGTAAGCTCCATAAATTTAGATTGATGACTCAAATCACTTGGTCCATTTTGAATTAGACCATTATCAATGTTATTCAAGAAATCTTTAACATCTAGGTTTTCAGTAGTTAGTGACGTCGCTACAGCAGATAAAAAAGCACCCGGCAAACGAATAATTTTACGAGCAGCCAAAGTAAACCATCGGTCTGCATAATCTGTACCTCTGTGAGGTGATGCCAAGAAAATTGCGCGATCAAAGTTTCCAATTGAATGCATTTGCAATCGCTCAGTTACCATAGGGTGTTTCTTGAAACGGTTCTGTTGACGTACAGTCATCAGTTTTAAGGCTGGTTGAGTAATATCACCATCACTGACCAGTAAACGGCTAATAATACCGCCCATACTATGACCTACAAGCACAGCATCGTGTGCAGCAGGGTCACTTGGGTTTAGCGAACTAAACGCTTGTTTAAGCAGTGCATAAATTTGGAAGCGACTTTCCAAAATTGGCATATTGGTCGAATAGAAAACTTGCCAAACTTGGTAATTGTCTCTTAAAACCGTATCGCCCATAACATCGTTGGTGAGAGCAATCCATGCCTCGGGGCTACTTGCCAAACCATGTACCAACACAATAATTTTTTTGTTTGGATTATAAGGTTCGAGCATATATAAATGCGGCATAGTTAAATGCTGATCACGATCAATCAGACTTAAATAAGCCGCTACGCCTAAGTTATTTTCAGCTAGCCATAAACCATAAGGTGCAGAGAAGTTGGCTGCTAGAGGATATTGTTTACCTGCGACATTAATATTATCGGTGCGATAAGGGTCATAAACTCGAATTACAAATTCTGGGTTATTTAGTATGTCTTGAACAGTTTTGGCATTTTTAGGCTCAGCCACAATCGTTGCAGCTAAATAACGGGCATGGTGAATATTAGGATTTACACCATTTTTATAGCTGTAATTAAGTGGATCTAAAATATATTCATTAATGTCTTCTTTTCCTGAACTCGGAAAAACAGCTACAAATTCAGAACCGAAACCATCACGACGGTTGATTGTTCTTAAACCAGAGAAATTTAAGTTATAGCTCGAAATTAATTTCTCTAACTTTTGGCCAGTTAATTGTCTATGAAATTCAAAGTCTATTGAATAAACACTCTTACCAATATGGATTTGTGGCTCTACCACATTTTTTTTCGGGTATCTTAAATCATAAACACTCACCATTTTGGCAATGGCTTGATTATAAAAGTCGCGTATTTGAACTTGTCTGTTATCAAAAATACGGTCAGTCGGCTGACGTTTTGTTGAAAACAAATAGGCATAACTATAACGAATGCTCTTGTCGAGTAAGTTCAATTGCTGGTCTAAGCAATCGTCATATTTATTCTGAATCGCTTTTTGTTCATCAGCCGCTTTGTGTTTAGTGAATCGACTAATTTTACACTCGGAAGAATCTGATAAAGCCATCGCTTTTGCCAGATAAATTTCGCTCGCAGCAGATAAAAGCTGTTCGTCTAAAATTTGGGGAAGATTTTTAAGCTGATTAACACAGGTGTCAGGGGAGTCTGTACAGGTTTTGGCCTCTTGTCCTGACATAGACAAAACGTTAAGACTTGCTTCACTCAGTTTATCTTGGGTAAGAATACTATTACGTTCATTTGCAATAGTCACGTTGAGAGCTTGTTGCTTAACATTGACCACCTGACATCCACTCAGAATTGAACCGAGGAGTATGACCGTGAAGAGCGCTGAGTTTCTTTTTCTAACAAACATTATGGTCAAATATCTGGATCAGTAATATGCTGATCATACAAATTTTAAAGTATTTTTCAATTGATCAAATATAAAAAAAGGGCTGTCAAATCAGCCCTTTTTAATAAGCTTACATTCTTACTTTTTTGCAGGTGCAGTTGGGGTAGCTGGCGCCATAGCAGGGTTTGTTAAAACTTGCCATACATTCCAACGACCTTGTTTTTCAATTTCTTGAATTAAACGATCTGCAACTTCAGCTTCGTCAGGGTATTTAATCTTGTAATTTTTCAAAGTCTGAATCGCATTTTTCTTTTGTTCCATTGCAATATAGTTATTTGCAGCGGCTAAATATGCTTCTTGAACATTGCCTTTAATGGCTTTGTCTAAGTATGGAATAGCTTCACGTTGACCACCACCTTCAGACAAACCAAAACCAAACCAGAAATTCGCTTCTGCATCGTCTGGGTTAATTTTTAAAAGTCTTTGTGCATATTCTAAAGATCTAGTTGTATGTGCAGTACCTAAATCAAGGTTACGGGCAAGTACGCTTGCTTTAAAAGCACGAATAAGAATATCAAATGACGCATTTGGATTAGCAGCTAAAGTATCTAAACGCTGAGTGACTTCTTTAAGTTTGCTTTCAAAACCTTTACGTTCTTGACGGTCAGTAAAGCGAGGCGGGTAGTGACGAGCTTTACCTTCAACAAGTTGTAAGAAGTCATCAATTTCAGTCACATCAATTTCATTATCGCCCGCTAAAACTGCGTATTTCATTGAACGTTGTGAATTATTGATAGTAGGTACAATTAATTTATTTGTATCTAATGTAAGTGATTTAGTTGGATCGTCCTGACGAGTTACCACCATTTTAGTTACAGGCTGTGCTGCAGCTTCTTTTAAAGCGACTTCAAACGCAGGTGGAGCATCATAATTAAATGGATTTAACGCATAAAATGGAGGAGTAAGCTCTGGTTCCTTGAAAACAAAAGGTTCAATTTTTTGTTCTTTTACAGGTGCCATTGTACACGCTGTTAAACTAGAAGTTGCAAGGATTAAATACGCCAATGGCTTAAAATTCATAGGATCTTCCGTTCATTTTAGTAAAGTCAGATTTGGTACAGCTAAGTCTAGGAAAAGCTAAACCCACTTGCAAGGGTAAGCGTGTTACATTATGAATCAAGAATATTACGTTTTTGATGTCTTGTTTTGTGCACCGCATTCACGACGAACTTCTTCAAGAATTTTTAGCTCTTCATCACTAAAAGGCTGTTCATCTTGGCTTTCTTTTTTGAAAGTTGGATCAAGTTCAGATAAGCGTTGGCACAAATTATTCATACGTGTTTCGTTGTGTTGAATACGATCAAGTAAAACTCGCATTCCTTCTAAAATCGGATCAGATTGATCAGCAGTAGTCGCATACGGAGCAAAACCAATACTCTGTGCATAATCACGGCGACGTTCTTCATCTTTATCTTTAGTTTTATCGGCATCTTTATAAATATAGCGAGCAGGGTTTCCAACTGCTGTTACACCAGCAGGAACAGCTTTTGTCACCACAGCATTTGAACCAACTTTAGCACCTTTACCTACTGTAAATGGGCCTAAGATTTTTGCACCAGCTCCTACAACCACGCCATCTTCTAGCGTTGGATGGCGTTTGCCAGTTTTCCATGTGGTACCACCTAAGGTAACACCATGATAAAGCGTTACATCGTCACCAATTTCAGCAGTTTCACCTATTACAACGCCCATACCATGATCGATAAAGAAGCGTTTACCAATTTTGGCACCAGGATGGATTTCAATACCTGTTGCAAAACGGCTAAATGATGAAACAAAGCGAGCAGTCCCTTTGCAGTCTTTTTTCCAAAGCTCATGTGCAAGTCTGTGCAAGAGCAAGGCGTGAATACCAGGATAAGTAGTGAGTACTTCAAATGTATTTCGTGCAGCAGGATCTCGCGCGAATACAGCCTGTATATCTTCTTTAAGCTGTTTAAGCATTGGATTGATCCTCCTTGTCCGATGATGCTTTTTTCCATTTGCCGCTAGTCAGAGCTTGAACTCGACTAAAAATACCGCGAAGTAAATGATATTCCATACGATCTAATTGTATACGACCAAATAAACGACGCAAGCGTAAAGGTAATAAACGTGGATTTTCTGGATCTAAAAATTCAATTTCGGTCAGCATTTTTTCCAAATGAGGATAAAACTCTTCCATTTGTTGCTGAGTGACTAAAGGCTCATCCCATTGCATGCTTTGACCTTGAGCAAGTGGCATTTGTCCATCATCAGAAGTAGACTCTTTTTGCTCTAATACCGACATGCGAAGTTCGTAACATACGACTTGAATCGCTTGAGCAACGTTAAGTACACCATACTCCGAGTTTACAGGAATAGTAAGGTGATAGTTTGCTAAAGCTAATTCTTCATTGGTTAAGCCGCGGTCTTCACGTCCAAAAACAATAGCAATCTGTTGACCTTGTGAAGCTGCCTTAATTGCTTCTTTGGAAGCAGGGCGCACATCAAGCAAAGGCCATGGAATAGTACGGCTACGCGCACTCGTTCCAAAAACTAAATGGCAATCTTTAATCGCGTCTTCGAGTGTTTCAACAATTTCAACTTGTTCTAATAAATCTTGTGCACCAGCAGCAAGCGCCTGAATATCTGGATGTGGATAGGTCTTTGGTGAAACCAGAACCAACTTACTCAAGCCCATTGTTTTCATTGCGCGTAAAGCACTGCCAATATTAGCAGGCAAAGTGGTATTGACCATCACAATACGCACTTGTGCTAATTGTTTTGACACAGCGGTGTCGTCAAACAAACTCATAAGATTTCCAGAAATTACGAATATTGAGAAACTTCGCTTTGGTATGAATCCAACGCATCATCAATAGTCATGTCCACAGGAGGTGAGGCAACAGGTTGTGGACGAACAGGTTCTGCTGCTTTAGCTGCCTTAGATTTTACCTGATATTCAATATGAATATTATCTTTGCCAAAGTAATCTCTCAGTTTGGCAAGAAGTTCATCTAAAGGAGCGACTTTCCATTGCGGACCAAGCTGAAGCTCAGCTTGAGCATATGGTTGGTCAATCTGTAGTTGTATTGCAATATGCTGATGCATATCGACATTACAATAAGGCAATAATATATTTTGTAGATCTTTAGCCAAACTTGGTTGCATTAAATCATGGGTTAATTTGATTTGAATACTGTTGGCACGTTTTTGTCTGATTTCATTTAAGTTAAATGCTTTGTTTAATCGCCCCATTGGACGATCAAAGCCTTCACGCTCATAAATTTCGCCTTCAAAGACCACTACACGTTCAACTTGAATGATATCTTTAAAGCGTTGGAAACGCTCATGGTTACAGCTGACTTCAATACGTGCTGTTCCATCGTCGAGTACGATAACAACACGGTTTGGGAAGTTGGCTACATCAAGAACAAGACCTGCATAAACAGTCGTTACGCCGCGACGAGTTGCTGTAATTTCGTTAAGTTTTGCAGGAATAAATGCTTTGAGTTCTTGACGGTAAACATCAATAGGGTGACCTGTTAAATACAAACCAAGAGTGTCTTTTTCACCCTTAAGACGAACTTCATCGCTCCACGGCTTAACTGGCTTGGCGGGTTTACGTTGAACTTCTTCAACTTCACCAAATAAGTCCATAATGCCGCTTTCACGGTTACTACGTGCTTGTTCAGCAGCTTGTACGGCTTCTGGCAATTGAGCCATTAAACTCGAACGTTCAATACCTAAACAGTCTAGCGCACCAGCACGGATAAGTGCCTCTAAAGTTCGTTTATTGATTTTTTTCAAATCAATACGGTGGCAGAAGTCGAACAGGTCTGTATAAGGCCCTTGCTGACGGCGTGAGTCAATAACAGACTGCATTGCCTGTTCACCAACACCTTTAATTGCACCTAAACCATAAACGATGGTTTTATCATCACTGGCATGGAAATGATAAGTCGACATGTTAACTGAAGGAGGTAGAACTTCGAGTCCATTATTTCGACAGTCATCAATCAAAAATACGACGCTGTCCGTGTTCTGCATTTCCGATGACATTACCGCTGCCATAAATTCGGCAGGGTAATGAGCTTTTAACCATGCTGTATGGTATGCAACAAGAGCATAAGCAGCCGCATGTGATTTGTTGAAACCATAGCCCGCGAACTTTTCCATATAGTCAAAGATATGGTTGGCGGTGCTTTCATCAATGCCTTTTTGTCCAGCACCTTCAAGGAAGATTTGGCGTTGTTTCACCATTTCTTCAGGTTTCTTTTTACCCATTGCACGGCGAAGTAAGTCAGCGCCACCAAGCGTATAACCTGCACAAATCTGTGCAGTTTGCATTACCTGTTCTTGGTAAACCATAATCCCGTAGGTTGGCTCTAATACACCTTCCAGCAATGGATGAAGATATTCAAAATCTCCACCATGCATACGGTGAATAAAGTCAGGAATCAGGTCCATCGGGCCCGGACGATACAAAGACACGAACGCAATAATTTCTTCGAATTTACTTGGACGTGCTTCTTTCAGCATTCGTTTCATACCGACGGATTCAAACTGGAATACCGCGGTTGTATTTGCATCGGCAAAGACAGAATAAGCTTTCGGATCGTCAAGAGGGACGTGTGAAATGTTTAAAGGGTCATTGCCACGGTTTTTATTAATATTTTGAATAGCATCTTCAATAACGGTTAAGTTACGTAAGCCCAAGAAGTCGAATTTTACAAGACCTGCAGCTTCTACGTCATCTTTATCGTATTGAGCTACACGGTTAGTACCGTCGGCGTCACAAAGTACCGCAGAGAAATCGGTAATTTTACCGGGTGCAATAACAACACCACCGGCATGTTTACCGGTATTTCGGGTAATACCTTCTAACTTTAATGCCATTTCCCAAATTTCGCTGGCATCATCGTTATCAGGGTTTGAAGGGTTAGTTACGATATCTTTAAGCTGAGGTTCCATCTCAATAGCAGTTGCCAAATCTACACCGAGTGGTTTAGTTGGAACCATTTTTGAAATACGGTCAGCTAGACCATAAGACTTACCTAAAACACGGGCAACGTCACGAATTGCACCTTTTGCTGCCATGGTTCCGAAAGTTGCAATCTGAGAAACCGCTTCACGGCCATAAGTACGTGATACGTAGTCAATAACACGGTCACGACCTGCGATACAGAAATCGACGTCAAAGTCGGGCATCGATACACGTTCCGGGTTTAAGAAACGTTCAAAGAGTAGGTCATAACGAAGTGGGTCAAGGTCGGTAATTTTTAAGCTATATGCAACCAATGAACCAGCACCAGAACCACGGCCCGGGCCTACAGGGACACCATTATTTTTTGCCCATTGAATGAAGTCCATGACGATAAGGAAGTAGCCGGGGAAACCCATCTTCAGGATAATACCGACTTCATAATCAATTCGCTCATCATATGGCTTACGAATTTCTGGCCAGTCTTCACCACGTTTTTCAACTGGGTAAAGATAGTTTAAACGCTCTTCCAAACCTTCTTTTGATAAGTGCTCAAAATAGCTGTCGATGGTAAAACCATCAGGAATTGGGTACTCAGGTAAGAAGTAAGTGCCGAGTTTTAAGCTGACATTACAGCGTTTAGCAATATGATATGTGTTTTCAATAGCACTCGGGATGTCTGAAAATAGCTCGATCATTTCATCTGAGGTTTTGAAATGCTGTTCCGGGCTATATAAACGTGGACGTCGGTCATCTGCTAAAACATAACCATCTGCAATACATACACGTGCTTCGTGTGCTTCGAAGTCTTCTTTTTCAACAAAGTGCACATCGTTATGTGCAACTACACCAATTTTGTATTTAGCTGCAAGTTTGGCAGCTTCTTGAATAAAGTCTTCTTCGCCCGGACGATCAGTACGTGTTAAAGCAAGATAAACACGATCGCCAAACTTTTCGATCCACTCTTCAAGTAAAGGTTCAGCTTTTTGTGGGTTAGATGAGCAAAGCATTTGCCCAACATCGCTGTGCTGACCCAGTAAAACAATAATATCTTGGTGTTGTTCTAGAACCCATTCTTTTTGTACGCAAGGGATACTGAGTTGTTGACCTTCAATGAAGCCACGCGAAACAATTTCAGTCATACCTTTCCATCCAACCTCACTCATTGCAAGTAACGTTGCACGATGCTGGGCATCGTTAAGACGGATGGTGCTACCTAAAATAGGTTTAATACCTTTTTTTAGACAAGAGTTATAAAACTTTACAGCAGCATGCAGGTTGGATAAGTCGGTAAGTGCCAGCGCAGGCATTTCATCCTTTACAGCAGCCTTGACCAAGTCGGGTATGCGAACAATCGACTCTGTAATCGAAAATTCTGTGTAAATACCGAGATGAACAAACTGCATAAACCAATCCTTAATGCGACCGAAGCATAGTTTAACACGCAAAGTTCAAACGAAATGCTTAATATTTTGGCAACTGTTATGGATTTTAGTATTTAAACAGAATGTTGAGAACACGAGAGTGGAGGATTGACCAAAGATGGTGCGTATTTTAAAGGAGAGAATTAAGGAGAAAAGAACCAGCCCAAACTGAGTTGGGCTGGTTGAAAAACTTAGTACTGCCAGAACATGCGTTGAATTTCTTTAGCATCATTCGTCTTGGTAAGAGCTAAAGCTGCAAGAAGACGTGCTTTTTGTGGGTTTAAATCATGAGCAGCTACCCAACCATATTTATCATCAGGTTGTTCAGCATTACGTAATACGAAACCTTGTGGTACACGTGATGAACGGATAATTTGAATACCGTCTTTATCATGAAGTTTTTGTAAAGTTGGAACGATATAGTTCGCAACAGAACCGTTACCTGTACCCGCATGGATAATCGCTTTAGCGCCAGCTTTTGCATATGCTTCATAAGCATCAGGAAGCATAGAGTCTGAACCGTAAACGATTTGTACGAGTGGAAGTGCATCACCTTTAATATTTTCAATATTAAATTCTGAAGCATTTGCAAAACGTTTAACAGACTGTCTGAACCAGTATGGTTTACCTTCAACTAATGTACCTAAAGCACCCCATTGGCTAACAAAAGCATTTGTATGAATGTTAATGCCTTTAGTTACATCACGTGCAGCAAAAATAGAGTCGTTCATGAGAACCATAACGCCTTTATTTTTTGCTTCATCAGAAGCTGCTAAAGCAACTGCGCTATAAAGGTTAAGTGGTCCATCTGCTGAAAGTGCAGTTGAAGGACGCATTGAACCAACAACAACAATTGGTTTGTCAGTATGAACAACAAGATTTAAGAAAAATGCTGTTTCTTCTAAAGTGTCTGTACCATGAGTAATTACGACACCATTCACAGATGGCTTCTTAACAAGGTCGTTTACTTGACGAGCAATTTGTAATAATTCCTTGTCAGTAATACTTTCAGAAGCAACCTGTAATGCTTGAATACCGCTTACATTTGCCAAATCTTTGATTTGTGGCACTGCATTGATTAAAGCATCAACTGGAACTTTTGCTGCTGTGTAAGTTGCACTATTTGCTGAGCTTGCGCCAGCACCAGCGATTGTACCGCCAGTAGCAACGACAACAACATTGTTTTTTGCGTAAAGTGGGAGAGAGCAGGCCAATAAGCCCATAGCTAAACCGAAAGATTTAACAGTTTTAGTCAACATCGAAAATATCCTTATGAAGTGACGAAGTAGAAGTTTGCTGAATACGCCTGCTTGTCCTAAGCAAAATACATACCATGTAAAACATATTCGCAACTTGTTTGAATAAGAAGCATCCCTGAATATCATTTTGTTTCGACAACAATCATTTAGTCATTGCTTTTATTCAGCGCTAATAAATATCATGAAAAAAATAAAAAATCTATTAAGTTTTTCTAATTTATCTCTCTTTTTTTACTTTTTTATATAAATATTACAAATGACTTTTTTATTATTATAAAAATAAAAAATAACAGGTAGTTTTGAAGTTTTATTTACCATATGATAATTTTATATTATTGATTTTTAATGTTATGGTTGAAATTGTAAATAATATTAAAATTCATATAGTTAAACTCAATAATAATTTCAGTTATTTAATATAAATAACAAGAAATAAATTGAATTAAAAAGTAAGCGTTTGATCTATATTTTTAAAAATATAAATTTTGATTGTTTGGTTTTTATTCTTTTTTTAAGGTTTGGGTTTGAGAAATTTAATAGGAGTTAAAATCTATTTTTTGGACTATTATTTAATATAAAAATGTCCGTAAATTTTGATTGTTTAATTTTAGAATAAAAAAAAGAGCAATTTTATTGGTCATATAAAATTGCTCTTTAGTTGGGAGAGTGGGAGAAAAGAGAAACTTAAGCGATCGTTTGTTCTTGTGTTGTTTTAATTAATACTGGTTCTGGTGACTCTTCAATATCAGCAACTTTGTCACCTTCAAGTTTTGCGACGACTGCGGTAGCAATACTATTACCAACCACATTTGTAGCGGTGCGGCCCATATCTAGGAATTGATCAATTCCGAGCAATAATAAAATGCCAGCTTCAGGTAAATGGAACATCGTCAGGGTTGCTGAAATCACCACAATAGAAGCTCTCGAAACACCTGCAATACCTTTACTTGTCACCATGAGAGTTAACAGAATTAAGATTTGCTGGGTGAAGCTCAAATCAATATGGTAAGCCTGCGCAATAAAGAGTACTGCAAATGTGGTGTACATCATTGAACCATCTAGGTTAAATGAATAACCCAAAGGTAAAACGAAACTGGTCACTTTTTTAGGCACACCGAACTTATTTAGGGCATCCATAACTTTTGGATAAGCCGATTCGCTCGAAGCTGTAGCAAAAGCAAGTGTTACAGGTTCACGAATTAACTTACCTAAACGGAAGATATCTTTTTTAAGTACGATTGCACCAACAGAGAACAAAATGATCCAAAGTAATAAAAGACCGAAGTAGAACTCTGCAATTAAAATACCGTAGTCAACAATTAAGCCTAGGCCTTGTACAGTAATTGCAGATGCAATCGCTGCAAACACTGCTACAGGTGCAAATTTCATGACGTAATCAGTAATACGGAACATGATTTTACTGAGTTCATCCGTTAGACGAATAATAACGGAGTCTTTTTCTTTACCCTGATTGACATAAGCAAGTGCTGAACCAAAGAAAATAGCAAATACAAGCACTTGTAAAATATCATTGTTCGCCATGGCTTCTGCAATACTGCGCGGGAATACATGGCTTAAGAATGACTGTAGTGTAAAGCCAGTAGTCGCTGGGAGAGTGGCGCTACTGAGTTCTTGAGCTGTTGGTAATACTAAATTTAATGCTGCGCCAGGCTGGAAAAAGTTGACTAAGCCCATACCGATTGCAAGCGATACAAACGACGCAGTAATAAACCAAGTCATTGACTTAAGCGTGATACTACCAATAGAAGTTGATTTACCCATAGATACAATGCCAGACACAATTGTGGCAAATACCAATGGTGCAATAATCATTTTGATGAGACGTAAAAAGATATCTGTGACGATATTAAAATAAGAAGCGATTTGCTTCAGTTGCTCACCTTCGTTAAAGAAGTGGTGACAGATCCAACCCGTCAATACTCCTAATAAAATAGCAACCACAATATACTTGAGCAATTTCTTTTGCTTCATATGAACCTCTATCCTTTGGGTTCAATCATCTTTTAGATGGGCTAGAGATGATTGAAAAGCTTTCCTTGTAACTTCAGTTCGGTCCTTTAACTGATTTCATCTTCCTAAATCTGCATCAGTGTTAACCGAATCGAATATGGTGATGTTGTTATGGAAAGGGATTGTTGCTCGATTTTGAAGCAGTGTGAAATGCAAAAAAATATCAACTCATGCATTTTTTGCATAATTACTAAAAAGCAAATAGAGGAAAAATATAATAATTTAATCGAATGGTAAAAAATTTAGGTTTCTTTTTAAGGAAGGAGGGTGGTGAATTAAATTTATTAAAAATATATATGAATCAATATATTAATTTAATTTATTAATTTTTTTAAATAGAAGTGAATAAATTTTAAATGCATATATAGATGATATAAAAAACAAAAAAGGCATCTAATTTAAGATGCCTTTTTTATTATGCATTTTTTTAACGGCGATTTGCTAAGAAACGACCTAAACGACCAATTGCTTCACGTAATTCATTTTCTGCTGGTAAGAAAACAACGCGGAAATGGTCTGGTGTTGGCCAGTTAAATCCCGTTCCTTGTACTAAAAGTACTTTTTCGGCACGAAGTAAATCTAACATTAATTTTTCATCATCTTCGATTGGGTAAATGTTAGGATCAAGTCGTGGGAAACAATACATCGCACCTTCTGGTTTTACACAGCTTACCCCAGGAATTTCATTTAACATTTCCCATGCGATATTGCGCTGTTCATATAAACGACCACCCGGGCGGATCAAGTCATTAATGGATTGATAGCCACCAAGAGCAGTTTGAATTGCATATTGAGCTTGTACGTTTGCACATAAACGCATAGAAGCCAACATGTCTAGGCCTTCAATATAATCTAATGCACGACTTCTATCGCCTGTGATTGCCATCCAACCTGAACGGAAACCCGCAATACGATAAGCTTTTGATAAGCCATTGAACGAAATACATAGCTGATCGCCGGCTAAAGAGGCAACTGAAACGTGCTCAATTCCGTCATAAACAATTTTGTCGTAAATTTCGTCAGCAAATAGAATAAGGTCGTATTTCTTGGCAAGTGCCACAATTTGTTCAAGCACGTGGCGTGGATATACCGAACCTGTTGGATTGTTCGGATTAATGATCACAATACCGCGAGTATTTGAAGTAATTTTACTTTCAATATCGGCAATATCTGGATACCAACTATTTTCTTCATCGCATTTATAGTGAATGGCTGTACCACCTGAAAGGTTAACGGCTGCTGTCCAAAGCGGATAGTCCGGCATTGGAATGAGCATTTCATCGCCATCGTCAAGTAGACCTTGCATAGCCATTACAATAAGTTCAGACACACCGTTACCAATATACACGTCATTAACGTGCATATTTAGGATGCCTTTTTGCTGGTAATACTGGCAGATCGCTTTACGTGCTGGAAAGATACCTTTCGAATCAACATAGCCAATTGCATTTGGCAGGTTTAAAGCAACGTCATTAATAATTTCTTGTGGTGCTTCAAAACCAAATGGAGCAGGGTTGCCGATATTTAGCTTAATGATTTTATGTCCTTGCTCTTCCATTTCATTGGCGGCTCGTAATACAGGTCCGCGAATGTCATAACAAACATGCTCAAGCTTCGATGATTTCTTAATTTCACGAGAAGTTGGCATGGATTGGAGAGTAGCAGTATTTTTAGACATAGCTGGATTCACTTTTGCATATCGGTATAAATAACTTTTAAATGTTTTAACTGTCACCAAATTCAGATCGTGTTGATCTTTTAGTAATTCAACAATTTTTTCATGGGTAAAGCCCGATTGCTGATACTGTTTGATAACTGGTAATAGTTGCTGGAAAAGCACACTTTTTTTCTGAGACATGTTTTGTCCTATACAACCGTGCCAAACAAGAATAGCACCATCTTTGCTTCCTTGAAAGAAAATAAAGCATAAATTTGCTTACTTTTGTTTTTATAATTTGCTTACCTTTTGCTTTCCATTGCTTAGATGATTAAATTCCAACAAATTTTACGTTCAGAGACTAGTGTTTTTTTGATGAATGGCGTAAATATAAAATACGATTATCAATTTATGTTTACATCAGAATAAAAGGTGCAGCTCATGGGAAAAGTTAATAAAACAGACCGGGAATGGCAAAGAGAGTTATCACCAGAAGAATATCGGATAACGCGACAAAAGGGCACTGAACCAGCTTTTACGGGGCAATACTGGAACACTAAGCAACATGGTACTTATGTTTGTCGTTGTTGTGGCGCGGAATTGTTCTCGTCAGATGCAAAATACGATAGCGGTTGCGGCTGGCCAAGTTTCTTTCGTCCAGTAAATGGAACGGTCATTGAAGAACATGAAGATTTAACGCATGGTATGGTCAGAACAGAAATTGTTTGTCATGATTGCGAAGCTCATCTTGGGCATGTTTTTGAAGATGGACCACAGCCGACTGGTTTGCGCTACTGTGTGAACTCGGCATCATTACAACTTAAAACACAAGAAAAAAATGACGAGGAAACTTATCCATGAGTAACATTTATCAGTTTGAAGCTGAATTGTTAGAAGGTGATATTAAGCAATTTGCTGATTACAAAGGTAAAGTTTTATTAATTGTAAATACTGCCAGTAAATGTGGTTTTACTCCACAATTTGCGGGTCTCGAAAAACTTTATGAAAAATATAAAGATCAAGGTTTAGAAGTTTTAGGTTTTCCCTGCAATCAGTTTGGTGGGCAAGATCCAGGAAATAATAAAGAAATCGGGGCATTCTGCCAGCGAAATTATGGGGTAAAGTTCCCTATGTTTGCCAAAGTAGATGTAAAAGGGCCTGAAGCTCATGTGATTTTTAGATATTTAACACGTGAAGCAAAAGGAATTTTGGGAAGCAGTAGCATTAAATGGAACTTTACCAAGTTTTTAGTTGGCAAAGATGGCTCAGTTTTGAATCGTTATGCACCTACAACCAAACCAGAAGCATTAGAGGCCGATATTGAAAAAGCATTAGCGGGCTAATCAATTCAATGAACGCTATTCCTCAAACTTTCGAGTTTTGGCAAGATCGGCGAATGCCATATGTTGAAACTCGAAAGTCATGTCGTAGTCGGACATGTTATAAATCTCATAGTCATCCAACATTTTCAATTGGTGCGGTAGACGAGGGGAATAGCATTTTTCAAAGTTCTTTTGGCACTGCCCAAGAGATCTCTGCGGGTACTTTAGTTATAGTGCCCGCACATATTGAACATTCTTGTAACCCGAAGCCAAATGAGGCTTGGAGTTACCAAATGCTGCATTTAAATATAGCTTGGTTAAGTCAGTTGTATTCAGAATTTCAAGAACAAGGTTTTGATTTGCATCTACCTCAGCATAAGCCGCTCATTATAAAGGACGACTCTTTATATGAAGCTTTTACTGAAATGAATGAGACATTATTTGATTCGCAAAAGTTAATTCTTGAAAAAGAACAGTCGCTTCTTCATTGTCTTATACATTTGTTATTGCCTCATTTTATTTTAGAAGAAATACAAAAACCTCAATATTTATATAAAGATTTTCTAAATTTGGTCGATGTGATTACTTCTTCTGAGAATTTTATTTCTTTAGAGGAACTTGCCCAGCAGGTTGGTTTGAGCAGATACGCAATCATACGGCTATTTAAAGCAAATGTTGGTTTAACACCGCATGCCTTTCAAATAAATTTAAAGATTAACCAAGCTCGAGAACTCCTTAAACAAGGAATTTCACTCGCAGAGCTGGCTGTCAATTTAGGCTTTAGTGATCAAAGTCATTTTCATAAAGCATTTAAAGCACATACTGGCGTTACTCCTCGACAGTTCCAACTTGCAGCCGCGCAATAATTTACAAGAAATAATTCGATTCTATTTTTAAGATTTTCCAGACTGTTTTATAGATGAAGCTGTTATGGAAGTTTTTTTAGTTATTGCATTTACTCATTTCTTAGCATTGTTATCTCCGGGTCCAGATTTCTTTTTAATTCTCACTAGTCTTCTGCAAAAAGGACGCGGTTATACCTATGGTGTTGTTTTGGGCATTACTTTCGGAAATGCTTTAATTTTAGCTGCATGTTTGTTTGGTTTTATGCTGCTTGGAGATTTGAGCAGTAGCATTCTTACATTATTGAAATGGCTTGGTGCAGCTTATTTAGTTTATTTGAGTGTTCTTTGCTTTAAGGCAGCCAGATCTAGTGTTTTATCTTTTTCAACTGAAGACAATAATTTAAGTGATCAAGCCAACCTTAAGCAAAACAAAATTAAAAGTTTAATGTTAGGTGTGCAGTCTAGTCTTCTAAATCCTAAAAATATTATGTTTTATAGTAGTTTGATGCTGCTTATACAATATAAGTTTAGCTTAATTCAAAAACTGCTCATGAGTGTATGGATGGTTGGAGTTGTTCTTGGTTGGAATATTCTACTGATTGGATTACTTGCTCAGGGGCGGGTTTTAGACAAAATTAAGCGCTCTGCGACAGGTTTATACTATTGTTCTAGTGTTGCTTTTATTATTTTTGCTGTGCTTTTGATTACCTATAAATAGTGTTATAGCCCAGTTGTACAACCTGAGTAAAAGGCTGTACAACTGCTAAGAAGAGACTTAAAGAACTGCTTTTAAACGCTTAACTACTTCTTCACATTGTGCCAAATCTGCTACTAAAGCCATACGTACATGGTTGGCTCCAGGGTTACCTTGTTCCGTATCACGAGATAGATAACGACCCGGTAAAACTTTAATGTGTGCTTTTTCCATGAGCATCTTGGCAAAAGTTTCATCATTATCAACTTTTAGCCAATAGTAAAAACCAGCATCAGGTTTTTGTAATGGCAGTAAATGGCCTAGTTCAGATTGGAATAAGTCAAATTTTGCACGATATTGCTTACGGTTTTCTTCAACATGCTCTTCATCATTCCATGCTGTAATTGATGCAAGTTGATGTTGAACAGGCATTGCTGCACCGTGATAGGTACGGTATTGCAAATATGGTTTTAATAAATCAGCATCACCTGCTACAAAACCTGAGCGCATACCCGGTAAGTTTGAACGTTTAGACAGTGAATGAAATACGACACAGTTTTTATAGTCATCACGACCAAGTTCTGCACAAACCTCTAATAAACCTGTAGGTGCTTGCTCGAACCAAAGTTCTGAATAGCATTCGTCAGAAGCAATAACAAAATTATATTGATCAGATAATGCAATTAGCTTTTTAAATTGTTCTTTAGAAAGCACAGTACCTGTTGGGTTCCCTGGTGTACATACAAAAAGAAGGGCTGTTTTTTCCCAAACTTCTGCTGGTACGGCATCAAAATCACCTAAGTAACCGTTTTCTTCTGTGCAATTAATGAAGTATGGCTTTGCGCCGGCAAGTAATGCTGCACCTTCATAAATTTGATAAAACGGGTTTGGCATTACCACATATGGTGCATCTTCACGGTTAATTAATGCCTGTACAAAAGAGAAAATCCCTTCACGTGTACCAGACACAGGCAAGATGTGGTTTTCAGCACTAATACTATTCAGTTTAAAGCGCTTAGTTAGCCAATCTGCAATGCTTTGGCGAAGCTCTGGTAAGCCTTTACTGTTTGGATAAGTGGATAGATGGTTAAAGTTATCAATAATAGCCTGTTTAACAAACTCTGGTGCTGGGTGCTTCGGTTCGCCAATTGATAGAGGAATCAAGGGAAGGTTAGCTGGGGTAATATCCTTAAAAAGTTGGTTTAACTTTTCAAATGGATACGGATGTAATAACGACAAGCTAGAGTTCATTAAACAGTTACCAAGTAGTTGAGTTTCAGTGCTGACAAATTTGATTAGATGCTTCATCTAATGCAGCTTTCAGTTTTTCCGAGAAGAGTTTAACCTCTTCGTGATTCAGCGGTTTTCCATCTTTTTTGGTGACAAAGAAAATATCTTCTGCACGCTCACCTAAAGTTGCAATTCGAGCTGAATGGATGTCTAAACCTTGCATCATAAATAAACCACCTACACGTGCAAGTAGACCAGGATGGTCAAGTGTTGAAATTTCGACCATGTTTTGCTGTAAAGCTTCATTCAATGTAACGTCGACTGTATTTTCAATATCGAAGTGACGTAATTGACGTGGAATACGGCGTTGCATGAGTCCCGGGTATTGGTCTGGTTGGCTAAGTGCTTTCACTAATGCATTTTTAACCGTTTCTTCGCGTTCTGGGTCGGTAAGTAATGTACCGAAACGATCGAGTACAACATAGGTATCTAAACTAAATGCCGTACTTGCCGTGATAATTTTTGCGTCCTGAACGTCTAGGTTCATTCGGTCTAAAACGGCAACGGTTGTAGCAAACAGGTTAGGTTGATCGCGTGTATAAATAAAGATTTGTACCGCATCTTGAGCTGCTTTACGGTGAGCACGTAAGAGGACTAATGGCTCAGGGTTATCGCCGTGTTTTAAAATAGCTTGTGTGTGCCATGCAATTTCATCGGCCGATTCTTTAATGAAGTATTCATCACCAAGTTCTTGCCATACTTTTTCGACATCTGCCAATGCGAAGTTATTCACGAGTAATTCACTTGCTGCAAATTTGGTGTCTTCAATCAGCATTTGATAGTCAACAGGACGGCCTAAACCAGTACGGATTACATCACGGGCATGCGTATAAAGCTGACGCATAAGCGAGGCACGCCATGTGTTCCAAAGTTTTGGATTTGTCGCATTAATATCGGCAACCGTTAAGGTGTATAGATAATCGAGATGCTCCATATCGCCAAGTTTTTCTGCAAAATCTTTTACGACGTCTGGATCAGAAATATCTTTTTTCTGAGCAGTGAGTGACATGAGCAAATGGTTTTGAATCAACCATGCAATTAATTTGCATTCACGTTCTGTAAAGCCATGTGCACGCCCAAACTCAATTGCATCTTCGGCACCGAGTTCGCTATGGTCACCACCACGACCTTTTGCGATGTCATGGAATAAAGCAGCAATAAATACAATATCTTGACGCGCAAGACGTTGGAAAACCGAACTTACAACAGGAAACTCTTTAGCAAACTCTGGCTCTCTAAAACGGTTTAAATTGCGCAGTAATAGTAATGTGTGAGCATCGACTGTATAGATATGGAATAGGTCATATTGCATAAGACCCATAATTTGCCCAAAAGCAGGAATGTAATTTCCTAAAACACCATAACGTTTCATCGCAACCAAGGTATCGTATAGACGATACGGTGAGCGAATAATCGACATAAACAATGCTTGGTTTTCTGGGTTATTACGGTAACTTTGGTTAATTCTTTTCGCTGCAAGAATCAGTAAGCGCAAAGTACGAGCGCGAATACCTTCGATATCTGGTCTATTCGCTAAAATATAGAACAACTCTAAAATCGCACTTGGATGTTCTGCAAATATTTTATGATGCTGTACGGCAAGTTTATTATCGACAATTTTAAAGTGATCATTAACAACTTCAATTTTGCGTTCGTAGTTGGGTAGTCGAGGGGTAATCACCGATTCGCTAAAATACGCCAGCAGCATTTCATTCAATGTCGAAACCTGTTGCGCCGTACGGTAGTAGCGTTTCATGAACTGCTCAACGCCGTAATTTACAGGTTGACCTTCTTGACGAACATAGCCAAATTTTGCGGCGATTTCTCTTTGGTGATCGAAAAGTAAACGGTTTTCGTCACGTTTCGCTAAACGGTGTAAATGGTGACGAATTTCCCAAAGAAAACTTTCAGCTTCTTCTAAAACACCCAGCTCAAATTCTGAAATAAAGCCTAAATGTACTAAGTCATAAATACGGTTTACACGAAAGTGGCGTTTGGCAATCCAACCAATCTGATTAATATCGCGAATACCGCCAGGCGCATTTTTAATGTCAGGTTCTAAATTGCTTTCAGTATTGTTGTGTTGGTGGTAACGCTTAGCTTGTTCTGCCATTTTTGCGTCATAAAAGGTTTTATCTGTCCACGTCTGCGAAACAATGCGGCGAGGCCATCTTGCAAGTTGAGTATTACCTGTAATTAAACGAGCTTCAATGAGTGTAGTTGCAACGGTTAAATCGGTAGCAGCCTGCTCAACACAACTTTGAATGGTACGAACGCTAATGCCGGGTTTAAAGTTTCCAACGTCCCATAATGAAGAAATAAAGGTAGAGATACGTTTTTCATTTTCTTCACTGATTTCATGTTCTGACAAAATCATGATATCGACGTCAGAGTAGGGCAGCATTTCACGGCGCCCATAACCACCTACAGCAAAAAGACCTAATTCAGTCTGATCAAGTTCAGCATGTTTCCATAAAAAGATCAGTGCTTCGTCAACTAGATCTGAACGGGCTTTAATAATTTCACGAATAGATTGCCCATTTTCATATGAATCTTGCAATTGCTTTTCTACATCCGTTCGCCACTGATTAATGGCTTTAATATCATGATGACTTGAGACATAGTTCAACAATGGCGATGTATTGATCATGAAAATGGGTCTACCAATAAGTAAAAATTAAGAGTTTGTTTGAACGCTTACTTGATCAGCGGTTTCTTTCGCTAAAGTACGAGCAAGATCAGTATTTTCAGCACGAGCAGTTGCAACACCCATACGACGACGTTTGAAACCTTCCGGTTTACCAAACAAACGTAAGTCGGTATCTGGATGAGCTAAAGCTACATTCAGATTGCTATAACTTAAATTGTTGGCATCTACACCCGCATAAATTACGGCGCTTGCGGCCACACTGTGACGCGTTGTGTTTACAGGTAAACCTAAAATGGCACGTGCATGCAGTTCAAATTCACTTTGATACTGAGACGCTAAAGTTACAAGTCCTGTGTCGTGTGGACGAGGTGAAACTTCACTGAACCAAACTTTATCGCCCTTAATAAACAGTTCTACACCAAAAATACCACAGCCACCAAGTGCTGTTGTCACTTTATTTGCAATACGTTTTGCTTCTTCAAGTGCAGCAGGGGACATGGGTTGAGGTTGCCAGCTTTCTACATAATCGCCTGCATCTTGGCGGTGACCAATTGGGTCACAGTAGTGAGTTTCAATTTCACCGGTTTCAGGGTTTTTAGCACGAACAGTAAGTAAGGTAATTTCAAAATCAAAATCAATTTGAGATTCAATAATCACTGTGCCTTGATTAACACGGCCACCTTGCATCGCATATTCCCAAGCAGCATCGACTTCATCGAAACTTTTTACACGAGACTGACCTTTACCTGAAGATGACATGACTGGTTTTACAAAGTTCGGATAACCAATATCATCACACGCGGCGCGGAAACTTTCTAAAGATTCAGCAAAACGATAAGCAGAAGTAGGTAAACCAAGCTCTTCAGCCGCAAGGCGGCGAATACCTTCACGGTTCATGGTGAGGTTTACAGCTTTAGCAGAAGGAATAACAGTTGCTGTTTGGTTAGCTTCAATCTCAAGCAAAACTTCTGTCGCAATTGCTTCAATTTCTGGAACAATTAAATTCGGTTTAACTTTTTCAATGAGCTGTTTTAATTGAGCAGGATCAGCCATGTTTAACACATAAGAAAAGTGTGCAAATTGCATGGCTGGTGCGTGATCATAACGGTCGGCTGCATGTACTTCGACACCAAGGCGTTGTAGGGAAATTACAACTTCTTTGCCAAGCTCTCCTGAACCTAACAATAAAACTTTAAATGCAGAAGATTGAAGGGGGGTACCGAGTGTCACGCTCATGCGAATCATCCTGACAAAATTATTTTTTTAAGCATAGCAGAACTTATGGTGGAGTTAAGCCTTATAACGCATAAAAAGATGAATTTTGTCAGACAATGCGTAAGTCGTTTTTAAACGTTAACTTGATAATTTAAACGTAATTCATCTGCGTTTTGACCACGGATGCCCCAATTTTCTTTAGGGGTTTCAAAAATAGTGATTTCAATGTCTTGTGGGGCAATTCGGCAATACTGTTCAATATTACGAAATAAAGTTTGAATGAGTCTTTTCTTGGCTTCGGTACTTCGGCCAGTAAACATTGAAAGTTCAATAATAACGTAGTGCTGGCTTCGATCTGATGGATAGATAAAGTTTTCCGGTTTAAGGCTAATAAACCTTTGAAATTTTTTCTCTATTGGGTATTTCAACTCTTCAATGAGGGCCTGATGAACTGCATGAGAAAGCATTTCTCGATACTGCATGATGGTTTGTTCATTTGCATAAATTTTAACTTGTGACATTTTTATCTCTAATCGCTAGATGGTGTTATCTTTTAATAAATTTCAAAAATGAGTTTTCATACTAGAAGTTATTATTCTTAATCACTTCTAGTATTTATATATTATATAAGGTTGATAAGTTTATCTATTTATAAAGGTAAATAAGTGTAGATCAAGCCATAAACGAGCGCAGCAGTTAACGTTGCTGGAACAATTTTCTTAAATTTAAAATAAAGACCTGCTAAAACCAGAAAGCCGATGAGCATAGCTAAACTTTTATCTGGATTTTTAAGAAGTGGTGGAAGGGTTGCTACCACAAGCATGGCGCTAATTGCAGATATACCAATACTTCCCAATGCAATTTTTATCCATACAGAACCACGTTTTTGATGAGAACCTTGTAGTTTTTGTATAACGAAAAATGGTCCGAAGCGTGAAGCAAAATTGGCAATACCAACAATAATACCCACCAAAATAATTTCTAAATTCATATCAGGCTTCAACCTCATCAAACTGTTTCAGCACATAATATTTAAATAGACCCGCTAAAATGCCTGAAAAAATACCAATAAAAATAGCAGCAGATAAGTTAATCCAATAACAGGCTAAGGCTGAAACTACTAAAGATACAGCGACAACCAAAGTATGTTTACGTTCAAAAGCCGCGAGTAAAAAACTTAAAAATAAAGCTGGTAGTAAAAAGTCTAAAGCTGCTTGTAAAAATTTTGGAAGATGAGCGACTTGATCTGCAAATAGTCCACCTAACAACGAACCACTTGCCCAAGACATCCAGCTGAACAGACTTAAACCTAACATCCAAGATTCAGACCATTGCTGCTTGCGCTGTGAAAGCTGAATCATTCCACTCGCAAAAACTTCATCTGTAAGACCCCAAGCCCAAACAGCCGTCTTTTTTAAGTTCAGTTTATTTGCAATTAGGTTATAGAGCGCTGGGCCATAAAGGACATGGCGAATATCAAGTGCAATAACCGTTAGGGCAGTTAACCAGATAGATGAACCACTTGCTAAAAGAGCCACCACTAGAAATTGGCTAGCACCGGCATACATCGAACAAGAAAGAAAAAATGCTTCCCACGGGCTAAAACCAAATTGAGATGCAGAAACACCAAAAGCAAAAGAAACAGGTAAATAGGTAAGTACGATGGCTTGACTATCTTTGGCACCTTGCCAAAAAGTTGCTGTTTGAGCAGCCATCTGTTGTTGATTTGACACAATGCACCTTGGCAGGAAAACAATTATAAAAACTTGAAAGATTGAGTATTGTAGCCGAATTTAATAGCATAGTGCCGAAATGTTTAATTCGGCAGTTTGATATGTTCAAGTCAAAGACTCGTTTAGTTTATATCGCCATCCTGAGTGCGAGCGTATTTATATTGCAAGGCTGTGATAATGGGAATCAGAGCACGGATAAAAAAGTTGAAATTAAACCAGCGCCGAAATTAACCAATGATGCAACGGTCTATGCAAATAAGGCATGGACATTAATTAACACGGTTGATCCTTTAGTCTATGGGAAACAGCTTAGTCAGATAAATGATAAGGTTCGTAAACCCTTACGTCAGCTCAGTACAGATTGGCGTATTAATGTAAAAATGACAGATTCGGTAACTGAAGGAAAATATGCACTTTGCCGCAAAGCCTTAACAAGTTTAGATGTATGGGCAAGAGAAACTGTCGAAAATTCAAATTCTGTTGCTCAAAAACAGGTTGATTACGAGCGTGATAAACAGCAGTGTAAGGATGCAATTGCAAATCCAAATTTAGGAAATACATCTCCAAAATAGAGTCACTGCATATAAAAAAGCGAGATTTTGAATCCCGCTTTTTTAACTCATAAATTAATCAATATTAATTATGGTTTTGTCGCAGTTTTAGCAGTGTTCGCAGTTTTTACAGCATCTTGTTTCATTTGGTGAGTAGCTTGATTTGCTTCTTGTTTAGCATGAGTTGCGCTAGTCATTGCAGCATGTTTCTGCTCATTCATATCTTTTTTAACATCTTGTTTTGTTTTTTCAGCTTCTTTTTTTGCTTTTTGAGCAGTAGGTTTGCCGCTTACAGCAACACATTTACCGCCTTTATGATGTGGTCCAGTTCCTCCTTGGAGTTGAGTTCCTTTTGGACATGCAAATGCCGAAACACTTAACATTGCCAATACGCCAGCTGTAAGAATTGTTGATAATTTTTTCATGTTAATCAGCGCCTTGTTGAGTTTTTGAGTATTATTGCTCAGTCTGAGTGTAAAATGAAAAATTCTGTTTTGGAATACTTATTTTGTGAAATAGAGTTTGAACAATGTTTTATTTTGCAGTGTTATCTGATTTTTTAATTTAATTTTAAGTTTTTATTATATAGCGCCTTTAAGTATTAGATTTTGCAATTAAACTTAATTTTTCGATATCTAAAATTTCAATTTTTCTAAAGGCAATTTTAATAATATTTTGTTTTTCTAACAAGTTTAATTCGTGGTTAATGGTCTGTCTGGATGTGGTCAGCATATTTGCCAATTGTTCTTGAGAAATATGGATGTGATGATCTTGAATAAGAATATGATTTCCATATCCTTCTAAAATGAATAGAAGACGTTGAGCAAGCCTTTGAGAAATACTGCGTGTTTGGATAGCAATCTGTTCTAAAAAAACGTACCTGAGTTTTTGGCTGGTTAAACGAGCAAAGTAATACCAGTAATATGGATTGTCTTTGAGTAATTCATTTAATGGTTTGGCAGGAATATGCAGAACGGTACTTTTTTTCAAAGCAATCGCATCGTGCGAACGTGGTTCATGATCAATCAGGGATATTTCACCAAACCACATAATTGGCTCAGCAATTGCAGAAAGAGCTTCGTTACCATTTACGTCGACATAACCTAAGCTAATTGAGCCTTCAAGCACAGTATAAATACCATCAAACACATCTTGGGCACGGAACACATAATTGTTTTTTTCAAAGGTTCTTTGCTTACCATGCTCTAGAATAAAGTTTTGGAATGCTTCTGGAAGCAAACTAAACCACGTGTTTTCTCTTAATCGATTAATATAAATAAGATCCAATATCAGCCCATCCATGAAAAAAATCATTACTTTGTCAAATAGCTGACAACTTTAAGTTTTCCTTATTTGTACAGTATGACTATAGATAGATGAATAGGGAACAACTCATGTCAAATCTGGAGCAACAGCTTAGCAAATATGCAGCTTACCACTTAAATCATAAAAATATTTTGACGCATTTTATCGGTATTCCGCTCATCGTGTTTTCAATTTTATGTTTAACTGCGAGAGCTGGAGTCGATATTGGCAGTTTTAAACTGACTTTAGCTGTAGTGTTGATTGCAGTTAATACGATCTATTATTTCATTTTAGATAAAGTTTTTGGCGTAATTATGCTGATTCTTTTAGCCGCTGTGTATCCACTGGCGAGCCAAATTGCTCAATTATCCTTAGGACAATGGTTAGCGGCAAGTATTGGTTTCTTTGTGGTGGGTTGGGTCTTTCAGTTTGTTGGGCATTATTTCGAAAAGAAAAAACCAGCTTTTGTTGATGATGTGATTGGACTTGCCATAGGGCCATTATTTGTATTGGCAGAATTTATATTTATGCTAGGTTTTAGAAAGCCTTTGCATGCGCGTATTTTACAAGAGGCGCGCAGTAAACGAGAGGCGATGGATTTAAGTCATTAACAATAAAAAAAGCCCCAATATGATGGGGCTTTTTCTTTCTTAAACTTTAACTTATACGTTAAAACGGAAGTGCATTACATCGCCGTCTTGAACAACGTAAGTTTTGCCTTCTAAACGCCATTTACCAGCTTCTTTAGCGCCGTTTTCACCGTTGTATTGTACGAAGTCGTCATATGCAACAACTTCAGCACGGATAAAGCCTTTTTCGAAGTCAGTATGAATCACACCAGCCGCTTGAGGAGCAGTTGCACCAACTTTTACTGTCCATGCACGTACTTCTTGTACACCAGCAGTGAAATAAGTCTGTAAACCTAAAAGTGCATAACCTGCACGAATAACCACATTTAAGCCTGGTTCTTCCATACCCATTGCTTCTAAGAACTCAGCACGATCTTCATCTTCTAATAATGAAATTTCAGCTTCAATCTGGTTGCAAAGAGGAACAACAATCGCGTTTTCTTCAGCCGCAAGTTTTTTAACTGCGTCTAAGTGTGGGTTGTTTTCAAAACCATCTTCTGCAACGTTTGCAATATACATGGTTGGTTTTAAAGTCATTAAACCAAAACCACGAACTAATTTACGTTCGTCATCAGACAAATCAGCTGCACGAGCTGGTTTACCTTCGTCAAGTAAAGGTTGGATTTTTTCTAAAACTGCTTTAGTTGCTACAGCTTCTTTGTCACCGCCTTTAGCAACTTTAGTTAAGCGTAAAATTGCTTTAGCAACAGTTTCAAGATCGGCAAGCGCAAGTTCAGTATTAATCGTTGCGATGTCGTCTAATGGATCAATTTTACCATTTACGTGAATTACGTTTTCGTCTTCGAAACAACGTACAACATGAGCGATTGCATCAGTTTCACGGATGTTAGCAAGGAATTGGTTACCTAAGCCTTCACCTTTTGATGCACCAGCAACAAGACCTGCAATGTCCACAAATTCCATTGTAGTTGGCAAAATACGCTGTGGTTTAACAATCGCAGCAAGTTTGTCTAAACGTGGATCTGGTACAGGAACAATACCTGTGTTTGGTTCAATGGTACAGAAAGGGAAGTTTTCCGCTGCAATCGCTGCTTTCGTTAATGCATTGAAAAGGGTAGATTTCCCTACGTTTGGCAGACCAACAATACCGCAATTAAAACCCATGAAAACCACTCACAAATGTGTAAATTAAAAATTGTCGCTGATTTTACATGAAAGCCATGACAAAGTCATGGCTAGAGCGGGGTTGTATTGCTTTTAAACTTTACGTTTATCAAGTTGCTGGGCTAATGCATCGCCAGTTGCTTGTACTAACATGACTAAAACAATGAGCACAAAAATTACAGCCAACATAATTTGCATATCAAAACGTTGATAACCATAACGATAAGCAATGTCTCCTAGGCCACCTGCACCAATAGCACCAGCAATCGCAGAGGAGTTAATCATAGTCACAATAGTCACGGTAAAGCCTGCCACAATACCCGGCAAAGCCTCTGGTAAAAGCACATGCCAAATAATTTGTTTGCGGTTACAACCCATGGCTTGTGCAGCTTCAATTAAACCTTGATCGACTTCGCGTAAGCTGACTTCTGCAATACGAGCAAAGAAGGGAATTGCCGCAATCGTTAAGGGAACAACGGCTGCCCACACACCATAACTTGTACCTACAATCCAGCGAGTCAGCGGAATAAGTGCAACCATTAAAATTAGAAAGGGCACAGAACGAGTAATATTAATGACCCAACCTAAAGCCTGATTAATCTTTTGCGATGGGTGAATGCCGTGCTCAGAAGTACTGACTAAAACAACAGCAATAGGTAAGCCAATTAAAAAAGCAATAAATGCAGATGCACCTACCATGAGTAAGGTATCTACGGTTCCAGTAATTAATAAATCAATGAGCTGGTCGTGCATAGCCAAGTACCTCAAATTGTGCAATTGCAGTTGATGCATCTTGTCGTATAGATGAAAGATCAATTTCTACGTTTGGAATACCGACTAAAAGTGAGCCAATAATATGCCCTTGAATGGTATCGACCTGACTTTGATATAAATTGACGGGTGCTTTAAATCTAGCAAGTAGCTCTTGTATATCGGGTACTTGATGGGCTTCAGCCTCATATTTCAGTTTTACAATAATATGAGTTGAATTTTCATCGGGTAGAGGGCTGATTTTAAAAGGCAGAGTGATCTGCTCAAGGTTCAACAATTCTTGAGTAATTTGTTGCTCTGGTCGTGAAAATACAGACCAGACTTGTCCAGCCTCTACAATTTCACCTTGATCAATCACTACCACTTGATCACAAATTTCTCGAATGACTTGCATTTCGTGAGTGATGAGTACAATCGTTAGGCCAAGTTCCTGATTAATCTTTTTAAGTAAAGCCAAAATAGTAGCGGTACTTTCTGGGTCAAGTGCTGAGGTGGCTTCATCACAAAGTAAAATTTCAGGATGATAGACAAGTGCACGTGCGATACCGACACGTTGCTTTTGTCCGCCCGAAAGTTGTGATGGATAATGACCAGACTTATCTGCAAGACCTACGAGTGCTAGAACTTCATTTACACGTTGATCGATATCTGCTTTGTTGTAATTGGAAACTTTTAAGGGCAATGCCACATTTTCCCAGACCGTTTTTGCAGACATCAAATTGAAGTGTTGGAAAATCATTCCAATACGTTGGCGTGTTTGAATAAGCTCGGCATGACTCAATTCAGCAATGTTTTGTTGATGAATATGAATACTGCCGCTATTCACTTGTTCTAAGCCATTTAAAGTGCGGAGTAGGGAAGATTTTCCTGCACCACTTTTACCAATAATGCCTAAAATCTTACCTTGAGGAATATCAAGGTTAATCTCTTTTAAAGCATGCAGCTTTTGACTCTGCGATTGGTAAAACTTATTTAAACCACGAATTTTGATATGGGGTAGAGAAAAATCAACTTGTGATCCAAAACTCACCATGGTCATTCTCCTTATTTCCAGCCTTGAAACCACATACCTTGGCCAAAGTCTTTATCCAGAATATCTTGTGCTTGTTTTGAGTTCTGGAATGCTTTAACAAAGGTTGCAAGTTTTTGGTTTTTATCTTGGTAATCGCGACGGGTCACAAACAAAATTGCATATTTTTTATCGATTGGATCTAAAAATAATGCGCTATGTGGGTCGGTTACCTTTGCCATTTTTAAGTAGTGAGGAAAGCCGAAAATTAAATCGACATCGTTATATGCATGCGCGGTTTGAGGGCCTTCAACCTCAACAAAGCTTAGCTGTTTAGGATTAGCAATAATGTCTTGAGTCGTTGAAAGTTCATTATTAATGTCTTTAAGCTGAATTAAACCTGCACGGTGCAATAAAATTAAAGCGCGAGCTAAATTGACGGGATCGTTTGGAATAGCAACACGTGCATTTGAAGGTAAGTCTTTAAGTGATTTATATTTTTTTGAATATAAACCCACATGACTTCCTGAGCCCACGGCAAATGCATGTAAGTCATAACCCGTTTCTTTTACAGCATTACGTAGAAATACGCTTTGCTGGAAAAAGTTTGCATCAATATCGCTGTTTTGTACGGCAACATTTGGTGCTCGCCAGTCAGAAAATTCAACAAGCTTGACATGAACGCCTTGCTTTTCTACTTCATTGGCAACGCTTTGTAATAATTCAGCATACGGTGGACTAATGCCAATCGTTAAAACATCATCGGCTTGTTTATTTTTAATATAACGGTAACCGACGAGGCCCAGAACTACGATAACAATCGTAATTCCGAGTAACCAAGGCTTATGCTGTTTGAACTGAATCGCCATAATCTTTCCGCTATTACTTCCAGCCAGGGAACCAAAGTTTTGGCCCAATCTCAGCATCTAACACAGCTTTAACTTTTGGCGAGTTTTGATAGATCTCAACAAATTTCTTTAATTTGTCGCCCTTGTCCTGATAGTCGTCACGTACTACAAACAAAATGGCATAGCGTTTATTGGTATTGTCATCAAGTAAAAGTGCACTATTAGGGTCAGCTGTTTTTGCTAAGCGTAAGTAATGTGGATAGCCAAAAGCCAAGTCAACATCATCAATTGCACGAGCAGTTTGTGGTCCTTCAACCTCGATGAATTGCAAGTTTTTAGGGTTTGAAACAACATCTTTAAGTGCAGATAAATGGTTGTTGGAATCTTTAAGCGTAATTAATTTAGCTTGCTGTAAAAGGAGTAGGGCACGACCTTGATTCACTGGATCATTTGGGATGACTACACGTGCGTTTTGTGGCAATTCATCAAGGCTTTTATATTTCTTTGAATAAAGTCCCACATGTGATGCTGCCCCTACTGCAAATGCTTTTAATTTAAAGCCAGTTTCTTTAATTGCATTGTCTAAGAAAGGTTGATGCTGGAAAAAGTTGGCATCAATATCCCCATGATTTAAGGTAATGTTTGGTGTGTTCCAGTCAGAAAACTCAACCAGTTTCACATTTAAACCTTGTTTCTTTGCTTCATCGGCAGCAGCTTGTAAAGGTTTTGCAAATGGTGGACTAATGCCAATCACAAGTTCATTTGAGCCACTTTGACGATGTTTATTCCATAAGAATAAAGCAACAAAAAGGACTACAACGACTAAGCCTACGCCTAGCCATTTTTTAGAGGCTGTTTGAGCCATGTCTATCTCCAAATTTAAGCGGTTATTTCTTCAATTTTTGTTAGGTTTTTGCTGTTGTTATAGGGACTACATCGGAACGCTTGAACAGGGTGTTGTTCTGGTAATTGATCACCCCGATTAAAAATTTTGTTCCGTAGTGAACCCGTTTTATATGCAGTTTTATAGCGACCACGTTGCTGTAGTTCAGGAATAACCAAGCGAATAAAGTCGTGGTGAGACTCAGGCGCAACTGTACGTGTCAAATTAAAGCCATCAATATCAGTCTCATCTAAAAGATGAATTAAGTATTCAGCAACTTCTTCGCCACTACCCACGATAAGGGGATAACGGCCACCTAAAACATGTTGAGCTTTTAAGTCATTTTTTGTGATTTGCTGTTCTTTAAATTTTTCGGTAATCGAAACAATGCTATTACTTTTTTGGTAAGGAATTGCTTCATCGTCAGCAAATTTACTTAAGTCAATGCCTGTTGAACTCGCATAATGTGCGAGGCCTGCTTCAGGACTTGCATATTGACGATATTCATTAAGTTTTTGTACGGCCAGATCATGTGTTTCGGCAACAACAACGGTTATACCGACAAAGACTTTAATGTCATCCGCTGAACGGCCTTGTTGTTCTGCAAGATCACGAATCTTTTTCACTTGTTCGCGTATTTTTTCGGGTTTGTCACCGCCAATAAATACACACTCAGCATGACGAGTCGCAAACTGCATGCCTTTTGGTGAAGCACCTGCTTGAAATAGTGTTGGGGTGCGTTGCACAGAAGGAGATACCTGAAATACCCCTTCACTTTGGTAATATTTTCCGTGATGGTGAATGGTGTGAACTTTAGATGGATCTGTAAAAACACGCTGTACTTTATCTTTTTTAACTGCGTCGTTTTCCCATGAACCTTCCCAATATTTATAGCAGAGCTCTAAAAACTCTTCGGCTTGTTCATAGCGAGCATCGTGGTCTTTTAAACCTTTTTGACCAACTAAGCGTTCGGCACTGTCTAGATAACCTGTCACAATATTCCAGCCAATACGACCTTGAGTTAAATGGTCGAGACTCGCAAAGCGGCGGGCAAATTGATAAGGATGCTCATAGCTCAAATTTACAGTGACTCCAAAACTTAAGTTTTGAGTGACTGCTGCCATAGCTGAAATAAGTGTAGATGGATCATGGCTCGGAAGCTGAATGGACTCTTTTAAAGTTAAATCAATACCATTTTGATAGACGTCATAGACACCTGTAATGTCCGCAATAAACAAACCATCAAATAAACCACTTTCTAAGATTTTGGCTTGTTCTGTCCAATAGCTCAGTTCATTAAAGCGGTGTGATTCATCACGTGGATGTGTCCATAAGCCATGATTGATATGACCAACACAGTTCATGTCAAAGGCGTTTAATAAAATTTCTTTTGCTTTGAAATCTGCCATTACAATGTCCCCCGACGAGGTGGTAGAACACCGTTAAGAACATAGTTCCCAATAAAGTAATATTTCCATCGTGCGGCATCATGTAACGTATGTACACGCGCATTGCGCCAGAAACGGTCTAGACCATCTTGTGACTGACTACCACGGCTTCCTGCAAGTTCAATCAGCTTAGACGATGCTTTGAGTGCGATATCAGTACTATGAGCACGCACTTTGGCCACATCAATTGAAGCTTTTGCAATGCTTTCAGGTGTGGTTTCAATTTTTGCGGCATCAATTGATTGAGCTGCTTGTTTTAATAACACTTCACTTGCCCGTACATCTACAGCAATGCGTCCTAATTCATAAATTGTTAAAGGATCTTGGTTTGCTGTTTCTACATTTGAATCAATCCATGGGCGGGCCTGATGCACTCTTTGCAAGCTTTCTTCAAAGGCTGCACGTGCAATGCCTACTTCAATTGATGCATGCATAATTTGGGCAAAAGGGCCCACTAAGGTTGGTTGTAAAAATGCAGTATCAAAAGGAATAACATCATCTGCATCTACAAAAACCTGATCAAATTTAACTGTACCGCTACCTGTGGTTTTCTGCCCAAAGCCAGACCAGTCATCAACAAGTTTTAATCCTTGTGAACCACTTTTTACAAAGGCTAAATATTCTCGGCCTGCATCATCTAAAACTAAGGTTGGAATACGGTGAGCAAATAAACTTCCTGTGCAGTAAAACTTTTCACCTTGAATGAGATATCCATTTTCGTGAGGGCGAATATTGGTTTGTTTATGAGTTGAAGTTTTGGTTTTAAACTCAGCAAGTGCATTACCAAAGCGAGTGCCATTTAAAACTTCGCCGTATAAACGTTGTTTTTGAGCTTCTGTGCCCGTATTGCGCAATACTTCTAAAGCATAGAAATGATTTTGTGGAATTTGTCCGATTGAACCATCTGCACCGCTTAAAAGTGCAATCACTTTAGCAACAGTATGACTTGAAACTTCAGCACCGCCATATTGCTTTGGCACTGTAATTGCCCAAAGACCAGATTGGCTCAAAGCATCAATTTCGGTATACGGTAAAATTCGTTTAGCGTCTCGCTCAACTGCGGTTTTTTTAAATTGCTCAGCAAATTGTTTGGCAATTTCTAATGCTTCAGCATCATTTTGAATAATGTGCGCTTGGCCAGATGCCGATGTTTGTTTAGTTTGAACCGATTGATATGAAGTCATGACAATTGCTCCTTAAATCCAGGCATGGCGGGCAGGGAAATGACCATTAAGGTAATAATTGCCAATGGCATGTAATTTCCAGCGAACAGGGTCGTGTAAGGTATGTACACGGGCATTTCGCCAATGTTGATCTAAATTATGTTGGCTTAAGCTTGAACGACTACCACCTAGCTCTAGTAGTTTTTCAGAGATTTGTAGGGCAGCATCATTGGCATAGACTTTTGCTTCAGCAACCAAAATTGAAGCTTTAGCTACTTGTTCATCAGTCACAGTTTCAAGTTGGTCAAGTTCATCTAAATATTCAGCAGCGTCATCAAGCAGTAAAATTGCAGCATCGAGCAAAATATTTAACTTACCTACCTCTTGCAGGGTGTAATGTTCAAAGCTGGCTTTTTCAACGTTTGCATCAATAATTGGACGTGCTTTATGAATAGTCGATAAAGTATCTTCAAAAGCAGCTTCTGCAATACCGACATCAATCGCTACTTGTAATAGCTGTGAATAAGCACCGCGATAAGTAGGAACCTGTGTTAATAAACGTTCATCAAAAATAAGCTCAGGATTAACTTCAACATGATTTAATTTAACTGTGCCGCTCGCTGTCGTACGTTGCCCAAAACCATTCCAGTCATTAATGACTTCAATACCTTGAGCCTCCCGGTTAACAATGACTAAAACAACATGACCTTCGGGATGAACCGCTTTAATTGCGAGCCAATGCGCAAAACTTGTTCCAGTCGAATAAAATTTTTCACCGTTTAAAATGTATTTACCGTTTTCAATGGTAAGCGTTGTTTTTAGTGTTTTTGAGTCATGTGTATTACGCTCTGGACCGCCGTTAGCAAGACGTTTGCCTGCTAATATTTCTGAAAAGATAAATTGTTTTTGTTGTTCTGTACCCAAGATTTCGATGAGGTTTAACAGGCTAATCTGATTTTGTGGAATTTGACCAACATTGGCATCGCCTTTACTTAAAATACGGAAAACTTGAGCCAAAGTTTTATTGGAAACAAATGCACCGCCGTATTTTTTTGTGATGCGAATTCCGCCTAAACCTTTTTGGCTAAAGCTTTCGATTTGCTCATGCGGCAATAAGCGTTGTTGATCACGTGTATTACGACCCTCTAAAGCAAAATCAGCCACTTGATAAGCGGCATTAATCGCTTGTTGATCATTTTGAATGACTTGGACGTATCCCGTCGTTTTAGATAGAGAATTAGACATAATGACACCTTGTATTGCTGTCATTACCTTACAAAAGAAATATTTTTCCACTAAACGAGGACTTATGCTCAGCTTATGAATAAAAATGCAAAGCACTTTTTTTGATTTTTAATAGATAAATATAGATATAGAAATGTATTAAAAATCAAATAATTATGCTTTTTGTTTGCAAAATGAATTACTAAAGTAGTTTTAATATGAAAAAGAGCTATAAGTACGGTAAAAAAAGATATAAAAAATATAGACCTAACTGTCAGTGAAAAATGAGCACAATATCCATTGTTTTCATTAAAAATAGCTTCTAAAGTATCTATTTACCGAAGACGATTTTTGTACGAATAGTCAAATAAAAATAAACGTGGAGATTTTATGCGGGTTTTGTATCAGTTTCCTTTATCTCATTATTGTGAAAAAGCTCGCTGGTTGTTAGACCATAAAGAACTTGATTACGTTGCACATAATTTGATTCCTGGCTTTCATCGTGCTTTTGCACAACTCAAAACAGGGCAAAATTTATTGCCAATTTTGAAAGATGACCATCGCTGGATTGCTGAATCAACTAAAATTGCGCTTTATCTGGATGATACCTATCCAGAACATGCACTTTTACGCCGAGATGAGCAACTTAGACAGCAAACACTTAAGATTGATAGTTTGGCAGATGAACTGGGTGTACATGTACGTCGTTGGGCACTTGCCCATACTTTAGCCCACGGCGACCATGCTCTAGAGATTATGATGGGTGAACAGGGTTACTTGCGCCAGTTTGAAAAAATATCAAAACCTTTCCTCAAGACTTTAGTAAAGAAGAACTATAAGCTTGAAGGGGAAGTGGTGAGCCAGTCAAAAAAACGTATGGATGAACTCATCAGTGAGTTGAATCAGTACCTCATTGAAAACCAAGCACGTTATATGGTTGGCGAACGCTTGAGTCTCGCTGATATTTCGGTTTGTTCTATGCTTGCACCTTTATTAGAAATAAAAGGTACACCATGGGAACCCGAAGAGGATGAAGAGGTGTCGCCAGAGTGGAGAAATTATCAAAAAAGTTTACTTGATTTGCCGCTTGGACAATATGTTTTAAGAATTTATCAAACTGAAAGAAATGCGCGAGTTGATTGGCGAGGCATTTAATCTATAGGTTTTATAAAAAGGCTCGAAATAAATCGGGCCTTTTTTCTCATATTCCCAAAAACATTTTAATTGTAAAAATATTACTATCAATTTTATAAATGGATTTTATTAAAACATTTATAAATATTATTTTGATGCTTTATCTTCTTTTTTAGAAAAATAATCTGCTTCGGTCTAACTGTTTAATAAGTTTAATTTTTCTTTTTATCAAAATAGTAATCTTTTTCTAAAAACAGTTTTTAGAAAAATTTAAGCCACTTTATTGTGCATGTGTTTACATTGTAATCAATAATTGCCACATTTAAGTGTAAATAGATGAGCTTAATAATAGACAGAAGATTAAAACTTAGATTAAAGTAGAAACATGTGAGCAGTTTTAAAGGTATTAATTCTGCGAAACAGATGAATAATAAGTGAAGCAAATGGATGGAGTCCTGCTTGGAAAAGTTGGCTCGATAATTGCAATTTAATAATAAATCGCTCTATTTCTCTATAAGAATGATTCTTTAGACAAATAGAGAGAATGATCATCAAGGAGTTCTTATGAAACGTTCTGCAACCTCTCTCATTGTTTCAACAGTTATGCTTTGTACGGTTGGTGCTACTTCTCAAATTCAGGCAGCAGATACATTAGCTAAAATTAAAAGTACTGGAAAAATCGTTATTGGTCACCGAGAATCATCCGACCCAATTTCATACGTTGTTGGAGGTAAACCAGTAGGTTATGCAGTCGACATTTGTAACCAGTTCGCAAATGATATTAAAAAAGAATTGAAAATGCCTGGTTTAAAAGTTGAATACAAGGCAGTAACTTCATCAACACGTATTCCTGAGCTTTTAGCCGGCAATATTGATATGGAATGTGGTACCACTACAAACTCTAAACAGCGTCAGCAGCAAGTTGGTTTTTCAACGAACTACTATGCAACAGAAGTGCGTATGGCTGTTAAAGCAAACTCTGGTATTAAGAGTCTAGCTGATTTAAATGGTAAAGCAGTTGTAACGACTCAAGGTACAACATCAGACAAGTACATTAAAATGAATGAAAAAGGTCAGTCACTTAATGTACAAAACATTTATGGTAAAGATCATTCTGACTCATTTGCCATGATGGCATCTGGCCGTGCTGCAGCATTTGTAATGGATGACAATATCTTAGCTGGTCTAATTGCCAAGTCATCTACACCAAAAGCATTCGCAATTGTAGGGCCAGTACTTTCATCAGAACCTTATGGCATCATGATTGCAAAAGATGATCCAAAATTTAAAGCAATTGCTGACCGTACCGTAAATAATTTATGGAAAACTGGTCAAATGGACGCTTTATATAAGAAATGGTTCTTATCACCAATCCCACCAAAAAATACTAATTTGAACATGCAACCAAGTTCATCTTACAAAAAACTTAAAGCTCACCCAACAGATGCAGGAATCTAACCAGATCCTTTTGTCCTAAATTTACTTGTGCAAGTGTAAAACTTCATTTGCACAAGTGGTCTATTTTCTAAGATATTCATTTAAGGGGCAAACATGTCAGTCGGCTCGCTAAACTGGACTATATTCTGTGCGGAGTCTAATGAATATGGTGTCGATAAAGCCGCATGGGCAGAATCAGTTTGTAAAGTCATTGGTAGCTCTAGCTACAATGCCTATTCTGAGGCGCCCACATGGTTACAAATGTTAGGTTCTGGTGTCTTTACTATGGTATGGACTGCCGTTGTAGCCTTTCTTATCGCATTTTTATTAGGTTCTCTCCTTGGGGTAATTCGTACTTTACCCAATAAACCGCTTGCTTTTATCGGCAACTGTTATGTCGAAATATTCCGTAATATTCCTTTAATTGTACAGTTATTCTTCTGGGCTTTTGTATTCCCAGAGTTCTTACCAGATAGTTTAAGTGCCGGAAGTGGAGATGTCGTAGCAGGTGGTTGGTGGAAAAATATTTTAAATCATCATCCTGCTGTTATTGGTGTTTTTGCTTTGGGTCTATATACCGCAGCACGTGTTTCTGAGCATGTAAGAGCGGGGATTAACACTGTTTCTCGAGGACAAAAATTTGCAGCTTCTGCAATGGGTTTTACAACAGCGCAAAGTTATCGTTATGTGATTTTACCAGTTGCATACCGTACGGTATGGCCAACCATTACTTCAGAAGCAATGAACGTCTTCAAGAACTCGGCAGTTCTATATGCACTAAGCGTTTTGAACTTCTTTGCTTATACCAAAACCATGCGAGAAGAAACTTCTCAGGACATTATCATTCTTATTCTGTCTACTCCGGTTTATTTAATCATTACCTACACGATTAAATTTGTGATGGCATGGATTGAAAAACGCATGGCTGTACCAGGTTTAGGTTCGGGAGGAAAATAAATATGGATTTTTCTCTATTACATAACCCTGATGTTATTGCTGCATTAAAAGAAGGTTTTATCTTCACGCTTACAGTAACGGTGCTTGCGATGATGGGGGGGATCCTGATTGGAACTCCATTAGCAATGATGCGTTTATCTAACAGCACCATTGCAAGTAACTTTGCGAAATTTTATGTCGATCTGTTTCGTGGTATCCCATTAATTCAGGTCATCTTTATTTTCTATTTTTTGTTGCCGAAAATATTTGAGTTTCAATCTGATACTTATTGGGGGCCATTATTTTCGAGTGTAGTGACTTTTGCTATTTTTGAAGCTGCATTTTTCTCGGAAATTGTACGTTCCGGTATTCAGTCTATTTCAAAAGGTCAGGTCAATGCAGGCTACGCTTTAGGGTTTACCTATGGGCAATCTATGCGTTATGTGGTTTTACCACAAGCCTTCCGTAATATGCTCCCAGTATTACTCACTCAAACTATTATTCTCTTTCAAGACGTGTCATTAGTTTATGTCATTAGTGCACCAGACTTCTTAGGTCGTGCAGATACGTTGGCTAATACCTATGGTCCTGAAACGAAAGCAACATTCTACTTAATCGTCGCTGTGGTGTATTTCTGTAGCTCGTTTGTGCTATCGCAATTAGTCAAACGTTTACAGAAAAAAATTGCCATCATTCGCTAATTGGAGATTTTAAATGCCAATGATAGACATCCAACATATCTCTAAATGGTATGGTGATTTTCAGGTTTTAACAGATTGCACGACGAGTATTGAAAAAGGTGATGTCGTTGTTGTTTGTGGGCCATCTGGTTCAGGAAAATCAACGCTTATTAAAACTGTAAATGCTTTAGAACCATTTCAGCAAGGCGATATTATTGTTGATGGAGTTTCTCTGAAAGATCCAAAAACGGATCTTGCAAAGTTCCGTTCTCGGGTAGGAATGGTGTTCCAGCATTTTGAACTTTTTCCGCACATGACTGTTTTGGAAAATTTAACCATTGCTCAAGTGAAGGTGTTAAAACGTTCAGTTGCTGAAGCGCGTGAAAAGGGGCTTAAGTATTTAGAACGCGTTGGGTTACTTGCTCATAAAGATAAATTCCCAGGTCAACTTTCTGGTGGGCAGCAGCAACGTGTAGCAATTGCTCGCGGATTATCGATGGACCCAGTCTGTATGTTGTTTGATGAGCCTACTTCGGCTCTCGACCCTGAAATGGTAGGTGAAGTTCTTGAAGTTATGGTGCAACTTGCTCATGAAGGTATGACCATGATGTGTGTGACCCATGAAATGGGTTTTGCTAAACGCGTATCTAACCGCTTAATTTTCATGGATGAAGGAAAAATTCTTGAAGATTGTCCAACCAATGAATTTTTTGATAATTTAGAGGCTCGTCATGAGCGCGCTAAACTTTTCTTGCAGAAAATTCAAGCCATGCACTAATACCATTAATAAAAAAAGAGCCTTTTGAAAGGCTCTTTTTTTACATCCAAATTTTAGAAACTATATTTTGCTAATAAATTTATGCGGGAGTAATCGCCTTTATCATCTGCAAATGTTTTGCGCTGGCCATAAGTATATTCTGCACCTAAGTCAATGTTCTTAACAGGGTTCCAAATTAGGTTAACCAGTGCATTATAAATTTCTTTGTTATAGCTGGTGCTGGTTAAATTGCTATTTGCATAGATGCTATCATCTTTATATTGAATACCGCCTATTGCAAAAGTAGACCGGAGGATAGGGCTCCATTTACGTTGATAGCCGATAACTGCACTATCAAATTCAGCTAAATTAATATCCTGAGTTGTTGTGTCATAGGCATAAGCTGAGTTGCTATAAAGTAAATAGCGGCCATCTCCTTTAACATGATAGTAATTAGCAACCAAGCTATCTTGAGGTGTTAAATCATATTTACCACCTATGCCGACACCCCAACCAAATTTTTCTTCAGAAGTGCTATCTTTGGGAGCTACACGGTTTTCATGAGCAAGACCATGTAACTGTAATAGGCCTTTATTATCTGTAGTTTTAAAATCATATCGTGCTGTTAAAGCAGGAAAGCGGCTTCCACCAGCAGCGTTACCAGCTTTTTCAACATCGCCGCCTTCTAAGGCAACTAATATTTTTTGTTGTGCATCAATAGGCTGAGTATAACGGACTTGTACAGTACGTGTTGTTCCTGTACCAATAGCACCATTAAAATCTACTGTTTCTGGTGATGTATCTGTATTTACAAAAGGTGAAGTCGTTTGACCGGCTAACCATTTTCCTAAAGACATATAAGCATGGCGAACGCGGAAGGTACCATTACCATTATCGCCATTTCCACCCATGAAATCGGCTTCAATTTTACCGGTTAAATCTCCGTATTGGGTAGGTCGAGTAATATCCAGACCAATTCTTGAAGTTGCAGCAGATACATTTAGTGAATCTTGTTTCGGATCATCTTTATTTAATGGATAGTTGGCACCATTTGAAATGCTACCATTTGAACCTTTAAAATCATAGGTTGCATCTGCACGGACACTACCATAAAGCTTAACTTGGGTTTGCCCATCCGTCATTGCCATCCACCCTGGTTTTGATACAGGAGGAGTAGCTGGTGCTACGGGAGTTATTGCTGGAGCACTAACAGATAAAACTGTTTTTTGTTGATCAGATAGTTTCTGGACGAGTTGTTTCAACTCCTTTACTTCATCACGTAAAGCATTAACTTCTGCATCAGTAGCAGCATGAGCAGGCATAACTACACCTGTTAGGCTGACAGTACTCATCGCAAGAACTAAAGTTTTGATTTTTTTCACAAGCATTCCCCACATCGGATAAAGTTTTCCCGTATGTGCATAACAAAAACAGTGCCAACTTTTTAAAATTATAAAAAGTTATTGATTCTATTAAATAAACTCTGAAATTTTGGAAATAAGATAGTCTTTCGTTGATGCATTAAGAGAAATGTTGAAGAGATATAAGGCGATGAACGATTGCAAATGCGCTATAAACGTCATACCACTGCACAGTTAACAGGCACAGTGTTGAGTCAAGATATTGAAGTAAAGCTTAATTCTTTTTTTAATTGGGTTTGATTTTTTAAAGTAGACTTAGCTTTAGGATATACTGTTAACCTAAAAAGAGCTCATTGGAGAAAAGAATGGAGTTAGACCGTTTTGATAAACAAATTCTGGAAATTTTGTCTCATGAAGACCTGAATTTGAATGAGCTCTCAGAACGGATTAATCTTTCAGTTAGCTCTGTTCATCGCCGTATTAAGCATTTGATTGAAGCCAATGTTATGGGGCAGCTTAAAAGAGAAATTAACTTTAGCAAATTGGGTTTTACCTTGCATATTTTGCTACAAGTCTCTTTAAGTAAACATGATAGTGAGACCTTCGATAAATTTCTTTCTGAAATTGAAGCGATTCCTGAAGTTACAAATGCATTTTTAGTGACGGGCCAAAGTGCCGATTTTATTCTTGAATTAGTGGCACGTAATATGGATGACTACAGCGAAATTTTATTAAGACGTATTGGTAAAATTGACAATGTGGTTGCTCTACATTCGAGTTTTGTCATTAAAGAGTACAATGTGTTTAACTGTTATAACTTATTAAATAAGCTATAAAAAAACGCACCAATCGGTGCGTTTTTTTAATTTCAATGTTTGGTTTAAGCATCTAATTGAGCTAAAACTTCATCTGAGAATTCAACGTTTGTATAAACGTTTTGAACATCATCAAGATCTTCAAACATATCGATCATTTTAAGAATTTGTTTTGCTTGGTCAATATCTGTAATTTCAGCTTTTGTTGATGGACTCATCACAACTTCTGCGTTATCAGATTTTAAACCTGCAGCAGCAAGAGCATCTTGAACTTCACCAAAAGTTTCTGGTGAGGTGATAACTAAAATTTCATCTTCTGAAACTTCAATATCTTCTGCACCTGCTTCCAAAGCAACTTCCATGATTTTGTCTTCTAAAGACACATCTTCAAAAGTAATTTCGCCACGTTTAGTAAATAGGTAAGATACAGAACCCGCAGTTCCTAAGTTACCATTGGTTTTACTAAAGCAGTGACGTACATCTGGAACTGTACGGTTAAGATTATCTGTCATTGTTTCAATAAGGACAGCAACACCACCAACACCATAACCTTCGTAAGTTACTTCTTTTAAATCGTCATTGTCTTCACCACCAACACCGCGTTGGATTGCACGGTTAATGGTGTCACGTGTCATGTTGACAGAAAGTGCTTTTTCGACAACAGCACGAAGGCGAGGGTTGCTAGCAGCATCTCCACCACCAAGTCTGGCAGCAGTCACAATTTCACGAATATATTTAGTAAAAACTTTACCGCGACTTGCATCTTGTTTAGCTTTACGATGCTTAATATTGGCCCATTTAGAATGACCCGCCATGGAAGTGAACTCCAAAAATTAAAAAATGCAAAAGTGCCAGAATATTATCATAGGCATGGTTTTCTTGAAAACTGTTGTCCTATGTTTTGTTAACCAATTAAGTAAGCTTAGAGGCCCTAAATTTAAGTAAAAAAATAGTCCCTAAAGTTGTTACAGAAAAAATTAGTTAATCTTCACATCAATATCATATTGCGCGTAAAGTTCTTTAATCGTTTCAAGATCTTTTTGCAAATCAGAAGGGTAAATCTTACCTAAAATACCGCCTTTCTTTGTTCTTGCATTTGCATACATCAGTACAATTGGAACATTCGCAGCTTTTGCAATATGCCAGAAACCTGTACGAATGGGCTTACGCTCAGATCCATCTTTTGCACGAGTTGCTTCGGGGGCAATGACTAGATTGAAGGTATCATTACTTTGAAATTTTTCGACCATTTGAGACACAATATCTTTGCTTGCTTTGCGGTCTACAGGAATGCCACCTAGTTTCTCAAGTATGGGTTTCATTGGCCCTTTAAAAAGCTCTTTTTTAATTAGCGTATGAATCTTTAAATCTAATATTTGAAACATAGCGATTGATAAGATCGCATCTAGGTTAGAAGTATGCTCGAACCCAATAATAACTTGTTTTTTCTCAAGAATTGTAGGATCTACATCATAGGTCCAACCAACTGCTTTGAAGATAGAATTGCCTAAAAACTTTTTCATAGAGACATGGGAGACAATAAGGTTGCGGAATTCTAATATGAGTTGGTCTAAAAAGGTAGAAAATTATCAACAAGTTAAACTTTATTTATTTTAATTTTTAAATTGAAATATTTAATAAAATTTATATTTATTAATATTATATTTTAACTCCCCAATAGAAAAATATATAATAAATCAATTTAAAGTAATCTTTTATATATTAAAAATACTATGAATTCTCTGTTTTAATTAAATACTCGATATATATCCATTTTTTTACAGGATCAATCAATTCTTTATCAATGGTTCCATCAATAATAATCCCATCAATAATCGAGATGATGATATGAGTAAGCGGAGTAGGGTCTTTAATATCTAACTCTACTAATAAACTATTGAGTAAATTGATAAGCCAATTTGTATATTCTTGAAATGGTTCACGAATTGAGGTGTATTGTTTAGATACTTCAATAAATGCCTTCTTAAACAAGCAACCATTAAAGTTTTCGCTATTAATCCAGTCAATATACCAGTTAAAAATAAGATGTATTTTTTCAAGTGGCTCAGCATCTGGATGTAGATTTAATTTTTCATAAATTGAATTTTGTATATTAATATTTCGATGATGTAGACACTCCATGATTAAACTTTCTTTGGAAGGAAAGTATTTATAGAAAGTCATCTTCGCGACGTTTGATTCAGCAATAATTTTATCTACGCCTGTAGCGTTATAACCGATTTGGTTAAAAAGATCTAAAGCAGTATTTATAATATCTTCTTTTTTTGACATTACTGTTCCATATAGTTAAAACTAATTATTACTTTACATAGATTTTAAATTTTTAATCAAATTGATCATAATCAAAAACATAATTTGATTCAAGTTAATATTATAAAAATAATAAGCATTATTTTTAACTTTTTTTAAATATTCTATTTGATTTCGTATGATTTTAATTCTAATATGGATTTTTGATAAAAGGAGTTTTATTTTTGGTATAACTCTTTGTTTTTAAAATAAAATATGGAAAACCAAAGAACTTTAATAAGTTTAACGAGCGTGGATTATGCCTAAAAAATTTGAGAACTTTAATAATCCTAGGAAAAAGGCACTCGCAGGGATGAAACAAAGCATTTCAGCTGAACTTTGGGATAAAAATCTTAACTTTTTAACTCAATTAAGAGCGAAGATTGCGAAGCATCCGGTATCTCATCATCCTGCAATTGAAACTTTAAATAACGGAGAGATTAATAAAGAAAATTTAAAGCGTATTCATTTGGAATATCGCCATGCAATCGTACAAACATTCACAGATGCTTTATTAATGGCTCAGTATCAAACAAAGCAGTTAGAGCCTAGATTGCACGCAGGGGCAAAAATGTTCCCACGTTTTCTTTTAAGTCTGAATATATTTGATGAGTTTGGATTTAGACCCGGAGCTGACCGAGATGGTTACTATCAGGGAAACCCTGAATATGCTCATTATCCATTATTCGAAGATGTATTGAATGATTTTGGAGTAACTGAGGAAGAGCGCCTAAGTTATAAACCAACCAGCATTGCACATCAAGTAAGAGAGTTTTTAGAAAACTCTTACAACGACTATAAAGCTGTTTCCGCTTTACTAGCAGTAGCCGAAGAAGAAGTTATTTTATATAGTCCGCCTTTGCGAAGAGCGACCAGTGCTGTCGGTATAGAGGTTGAGGGTGGTGGGTATTACCATGTTCATGGTGTATCCGAAGATGAAACTGCTGAGGCAGCAGATGATGATCATGAAGAAGATTTATGGTTTATTTTGATGCAAGCTTGTACAGAAGAAGACTATGTTCATTTAGAAAACTTATGTCTTGAATATTGTGATTTATGGGAAAAGTTTTGGGATATTCAAATGGAAAACTCGAAATCAATTCCTAAACAGAATCTGGCTTAAGAATATATCAAATAATTAACTCAATAATTTATAACAATCATAAATACTAAAAGGAATGTTTAAAAATATGGAAATAGGTAAAGATCTTTTAAAGTTTAAGTGATCAGTTTTTGAATAATGTAGTGATATTCAGCAGTAATTTAAGATGCGTAAAATTAAAGAACCCCAAAAACTATAGGTTTTTGGGGTTTGTATTTGGTGGGCCCACACAGACTTGAACTGTGGACCAACGGATTATGAGTCCGCTGCTCTAACCAACTGAGCTATAGGCCCTATAAGTAAGAAAAGCTTTTAATCTCAAGGCTTTTCAGTGCCTGCAATACTAATCAATTTTTTTATTAAACACAAGTATTTTTCAAAAGTAGGCGCAGTAGACCTGAAAAATATTTTGCTATATTGTTAATTATCACAAGCGATAGGGATTCTAGCTTATGAGCACTTCACGAGTAAAGCTAACTAAGCCATTTATCGATCAACTTAAACTCATTCCAGCAATTTATCGCGACAGTGAGATTATTGGCTTTGCTATTCGTGTAAATAATTCCTATAAAACCTATATTGTAGAGAAGAAAGTAAAAGGTAGATCAATACGTTGTAAATTAGGAGACTACGAAAGCATTACTCTCGAAGAAGCACGTATACTTGCCGAGCAAAAATTAAAAGATTTATCTGATACTAATCCTTCAATTATCAAAAATAATAAAATATTAAAAAATAATTTAGATAAGAAAAATTATCAGCCCGACTTAAATGAAGCTTTCCAGACCTATATAAATCACCATAAACTAAAAGAAAGGACATTAGTTGACTATAAAGAAGTCATAGAAAAATACTTAGTAGACTGGGGGGAACTTAAACTAATTCATATTACTGAACAGATGATTGAAGATAAGTATGTCCAGTTATCTAGAAGTAGCTATGCAAAAGCTAATTTATCTATGCGGGTATTGAGAGCTGTTTATTGTTTTTCGGTTAAATATTATCAAGATAAAAATAAAGAAATAGTCATACCTATGATGAACCCAGTTACTTTTTTAAATTCGAAACAACTTTGGCAAGCGGTTCCACCTCGAAATAATTATATTGATAGAGAAAATTTAACAAAATGGGTCCATGCAATTATTGAATATCAAGGTCGGGGCCAAGAAAATGAAACAAATAAGGACTTTTTATTAACACTTGTTTTAACAGGGCTCTTTAGAAATGAGTGTGAATGTTTACGTTGGGAAGATCTAGACTTGGACGAAGGTAGCCTCTCTTTTATAAATACTTATAATAATGAGCGCTATAAAATTTATATGGGTGATTTCCTTTGGCATTTAATGAAAAAACGTAAAATGAAAATTAGGGAAGAATGGGTGTTCCCATCTGTGAAGTCTAAAACAGGACATATTGTTAATATTTCAAAATTCCGAAAAAAAATAGAGGAGCAGTGTAATATCACTTTTACTTTTCAAGATTTACGTAGAACATTTAATTTTGTTGTAGATCACTTAAGTGATAAACCACTATTTATTAGAAAGGCAGATGAGAAAGAGAAAATGCCAGAATCTATCAATGTGGCTCACGATATGCGCAATAGAATGAATAGGGTAGAACAAGTTGTTCTTGGCACCTATAGAGATGAATTTATTAAATCTATCACTACCCATCTATAAAAATTTTGAACTTTCTAAACTAAAAATGAGAAGACTTTCTCTTTTAAAATTAGTGTAATTTTATAGTAAGTTTTGTCTGTAAAACACAGAATGATTATTCTTTCAAACTTCCTACAACTATTTGTAATTGATGAATTTTATACTTGACTAAAACACTTGGAATTTATACAGTAGTGGAGTATTTTTGATAATTATTATTATTGCTTAGTCCTGAAATACAGTAAGAAGCCTATTCGCTATGAATAGGCTTTTTGCTTTGTTTTTAAATGATAACTAAAGTCTAAATCTCTTAAAAAATTAATTTAATAAAATCAATTAAATAGTTTTTAGGTGTTTTTTTAATAAATTGAAAAAAATTGACACGTAAATTTTCATTATGAACAAAACTGATTTAAATAGTAGTCAAAGTGAAACATACCTAAATGCTAAGTTTAATTTTCACTAAACGAGGCATAGGAGTGTCATCATGTTAAAAGCAATGTTTTTCTTCAGTGCAGGTGCAATGTTTGGCTATTGTTATAAACATAAGAATGATAAAGCCGAAGCTGATAAATCTAAATAAGCACTGAAAAACCGCCTATATGGCGGTTTTTAATGAGCAGCATTAGATAAGTTTGCTTGAATAATTTGTACAAGCTCTCTTGCTGCTTTTGATAAGGGTTTATCTTGGAGCCAGATGAGATAGATAGATAAAGGTAAATGATTTTTTGTATTTTTAAAATCTAGTTGAACTAAATGTCCTTGCTCAATTTTTTCTTTTATTAAAGATAAAGGAAAATTTCCCCATCCCAAACCAGCCTCGACCATATGAATGGCAGTTTGTAAACTGTTGGTTTTCCAATACATGGCCCCAACGATGGAACGTGAGTCCTGCATATTTAATTCACTACTTGCAACCACAATTTGCCGAACATTAATTAATTCTTCGATAGAGATTAACTTATTCTTTTGTTCTAAAAGTGGATGATGAGCAGAAATTGTGGCGACTAGAGTTTCATTCATCACCAATTGCAAACTTTCACGCATTTTTATATTGAGATCTGAACCTGCAAGGCAAAGACTAATATTTTCTGTATAGAGCAAATTTAGAATATCGTCTTGTGGAGCTGTAATAATCTCTATGTTAAGTAAGGGAAATTTGTCAGCCAGTTTCTTTATGGCTTTAAAAAGTAAATCGGTATTCGCATCTGAAACAACACCAATTTTTAGTTTACTTTCAAGCCCTAATGAAAGTTCATAGGCATGGGTGCCTAATAGCCTAAGTTGCTCAGCAATAATTCTTGCTTGAGGTTCTAATGCTAAAGCTGCCGAAGTAGGAATAACTTTACGGTGAGTACGTTCAAACAGGGGATAACCAAGTTCTGCCTCGATATTGGCAACAGCCATGCTCACTGCTGATGGTACTCGATTTAACTTACGCGCCGCTGCCGAAAAAGATCCTGTATCTAATACAGTTAAGAAAAGCTCTATATTTTCGCTATTAAAATTCATTTTGATATCAGTAGAACTGAAAGCTGTTAACTTTATGTATGATTTTAACTGAAACTAAAATAAAAAGAAGTAAGAAAAGATGATTGGTTATGCAAGGTTTAAAGCGTCGTATTGTTTATGTGTCCTCATATGAAATTATTGGAATGGTGATTTCATCGGTTGGTTTAGCTCTTCTCGCTGGCGATAGTGTAGAGCATACTGGTCCGCTCTCAGTCATGATTACGACCATTGCGGTAACATGGAACTTTATTTACAACATTCTTTACGAAAAATGGGAAGCTCGCCAAGAAAATAAGTCACGTACGGTTAAACGTAGAATCGGACATGCGATCGGTTTTCAGATCACTTTGGTGATGTTCTTAATTCCGCTGATTGCATGGTGGATGAATATTTCTCTCGTTGCCGCATTCTGGCTAGATGTTGCCTTTATTATCATCATTCCAATTTATACATTTATATTTAACTGGACGTTCGATAAATTATTTGGATTACCTGCTTCTGCACAGGTAAAGATTGTTCAAGAGTAAAAGAAACTATTTAAGAGATATCAAAGTACTGATCTGTTAACTTTGATATCTCATCTGAAATTATTTAATTTGTTCAAGCTCAAGATTTTTTGAAACCTTTATTTGAGCTCTTTTTGCTAACACATAATATAAAAGCGCAGTTGATAACAATCCAACTAACCAAGATAAATCAACTCCACCTAGCATTTGAGCAATTTGTCCTTTGTAAAATTTGCTATCGATAAAGGGTAGTTGAAGTAATATGCCAATAAAATAACAAGCTATACCAATGGTGTTCCAGCGTCCATATTTACCATTTGGATCATATAGTGCGTCGACATCACATTCTTCTTTAGAAATAAAATAATAATCAACTAAATTAATTGCACTCCAAGGAATGAAAAATGTCAAAAGAAATAAAATAAAAGCTTTGAATGCACTTAAGAAGGTATGTTCACCTACAACAGCAATAAATGTCGAGATCAGAACCATTGCAAGAACAATGATAAGTCGGGTCAGTTTTGAAATCTGTCCAGTTGGTTTAAAACTATTCCAAATGGTCGCTATACACATAAAACTGCCATAAGCATTGAGTGTGGATAAAGTGACCTTTCCAAATGCAATACTAAAATATAAGAAAGTAATTATGAGAGCGATAGGGTTCATGCCTACAACATACTGAACTTCATTACCGACAAAACCACCATTCGATACTTGAGCAATCAATACACCTAGCGTCATAGAAATCTGTGAACCGACTAAAGATCCGAGTCCAACCGCCCAAAACACCCGATTTGAAGAGGTCTTTGTAGGTAAATAACGAGAGTAATCGGCAACATAAGGCCCAAACGAAATTTGCCAAGAAGCAGAAAGAGAAACAGCTAGTAAAAATGATGACCAGCTAAAATGGCGTACCGCAAGCAATTCTGAAATATTCGAGAGAGCCAAAATTTGAGTAAGGATAATAATAAAAGCAATTAAACCGATAACGCTTGCGACTTTTCCTACCCAGTGAATTAAGCGATAGCCAATAGTTGCAAATACAATAATAAAACAAGCATAAATTAAAATACCTATCGTATTACTGACTTGTGCAAGGTGTGCAATTGCTTTACCTGCCAGTACTTCACCAGTTGCGGTAAAGCCAATATACATTAGGCAAACCAGAATAATGGGAATGCATGCACCATACACTCCAAATTGAACCCGACTGGAAATCATTTGAGGGAGACCAAGTTTTGGTCCTTGGGCTGCATGCAAAGCCATGACAGCAGCACCAAAACATTGTCCGATAAAGAGGCCAATGATTGACCAAAATACATCGCCACCTAATACGACGGCTAAAGCACCCGTGACAATCGCTGTAATCTGTAAATTGGCACCAAACCAAAGCGTAAATTGGGCGAATATACTGCCATGCCTTTCATTTTCAGGAATAAAGTCAATACTTCGGTTTTCAACAAACCCACTTTTCGATGTTCCAGTTGATGAGTCCATAACACTCTCCTTATCCTTTAAGAGCTTTTCTTTTATTAGAATCCATTTTGTACAAACAAATACAAACATGTATATACAAGTTATTTAAAAAAGAAGCAATGGGTTTATTTAAATCATTGCTATAAAATTTGTGGGCTCATAAATTTAGATGTGCTGTGAAAATTCAACTGGTGTTGTGACTGATTTTATAAATATGAAAAGATTTAATCTGTAAATTAAGCTTATAAAAAAGCCCTCTAATGAGGGCAGATCATCAGACTTCTGCATCAAGAATGGCCTGAAAAAATACAGGTAGTTCCGAAAATTGAACTAACTGAGTTTTATCATCGTGCTTATAATAGTATTGATAGTGGGGCGTTTCAAAAGCGCTATCGAGATATTGTGTTGCATCAGAAAATTGAGCTTTTGCAACGGGTTTATCTTTCTTAAATTTAACGATAATTGGGTTCACAGAGTTTAATTTAACGGGTACACCATTTTCAAATTTGGCAGTTTCAATCAGTAAAGAGATTTTAAAATCACCAAATACGACACAAAACTGACCTCCTTTTTCTGTTTTAATTTCTCGATCGTGAAATAGTTCTTTGAATAAGTCTTTTAATGATTCTCTGTGCTTATCTAAAGCTAACTGAAAATCATGATCTTGCTGTTCTAGTTTCTCTTGCTCTTCTTTTAGCAATCTGGCCTGTTTTTCGATTGTTGTAAAATCCAAATTCATCTTAATTTCTCCTTGTTGTGTTTTTAAAACTATATATGGCAACCAATTGTTAAGTTTTAAAGAAACATACATTCTTTGTTACAACGCAATAATTAAGATGAATTTGTGTGATCACTATTTCGTACAAGGCTTAGCCATAAGTGTCGGACGCTTGATTTGAATAAATCCTCCACTACTTAGCACGCCTAACATGACTAAAGCAGTCCCTATAAGTTGCCAGATATTAAGAGCTTGACCAGCCAACAGTGCCACCAACATACTAAAAACTGGAACAAAATTAAAAAAGATTGATGCTCGGCCTGCGCCTAGTTTTTGAATGCCATTAAACCAAAATAAATAAGCAATCATGGTAGAGCAGATAATGACGTAGCCCATTGCCAAGTGTGCAGTAATAGGCGCCATAACAACCGCTTTAAATGGATGTTCGAAAATTAGACTTAATATGATTAAAGTCAAAGCACCGAACAACATAGAGAAAGTGGTAGTTTCTAATGGCGTAGCATTTTTTACATAACGGCGTGATAACACATTGGCTAAACAAAAGCTGATACCACCGAGTAAGATGAATAAGTCACCGATTGCTATTTTTAAATGAAGTAGCGTTGAAATATGCCCATGGCTAATAACGAAAAGCACACCACTTAAGCCAAATACAACACCAATAGATTTAGGAAGTGTTAATTTTTCTCCATCGAGCAAAATTGCTAAAAGAAGAGTAATCAATGGCGTAGTTGCCATGATTAAAGCACCGTTGACTGCTGATGTGGTTTGTAAGCCATAGAAACAGCCTATATTAAAACCAGCAATACCTATAATTCCAATAAGAAGATAGATAAATAAATTCTGCCGTAAAACGGTCCAACGCAATTTTCCCATGGCCGCAAAAACAATAAATAAGCCAAGACTTGCAAGCGTAAAACGTTCAGCTGCTGCTGAAAGAGGAGGCATCGATTGGATAATATAAGACATCGCATTAAATGCTGAGCCCCAAAAAAGCATCGTTATTACAACACCTGTGTAAGCATAAACCATCGTTTTATTCATGATAGGGCTCCGAAAAAGAATGTCTCTATTCTGAGTAATCACTTAAAGGTGTACAATTCCATATTAATTCATCTCTGATGTGAAAATTTGCACAATGATAGATTGGGAAAATTTACATTATTTTTCGGTTTTTTCTGAAGAAAAATCACTTTCAGCTGCGGCAAGAAAGTTAGGAGTTGACCATGCCACTGTTGCAAGAAGAATCGCTCAGTTAGAACAGAATTTAAAATTAAAATTAGTTGATCGAAGACCTCGGACTTACGTTTTAACATCGGAAGGCGAGCGGCTTGCCCAAGTAGTGGCACGTATGATGGAAGAGACGTTTTCTATTGAGCGGCTTGCTCTGGCTGGACAGCAGGAAGTTACGGGGACTGTTTCTGTTAGTATGCCTCCGTTAACGGCTGCTCATTTAATCATGCCTCATCTCGGAAAGTTTTATCATCATTATCCTCAATTAAAACTGCGTGTACTTGGGGATATTCATTATGTATCTTTGCAGCATAGAGAGGCCGATATTGCTGTAAGGTTTGGACGACCTAAAGATGAATATTTAGTGGCTCGTAAAGTCGGAGAAATCCCTTTTGGAATATATGCTACCCCAAGTTATTTGGCTTCAACGAACCAAGAAAATTATGAGTGGATTAGTGTGGAGGTCGGTGGTGTACATGGACAGAAACAACAAAAATTAAAAGAGAAATTGAATAATAAAGACCCGCTCATGGTTACTAATCATCCTGAGTTGCAATGGAGAGCTACATGTGGGGGAGTAGGTTTAGCCGTACTACCTGACTTTTTAGGTCAACAAGGCAATTTGATAAAATTACCCGATAATGATCCGATGAGCGCTGGAATTTGGTTGGTCATACACGAAGATCTACGGAGTAGTCCTGTGGTAAGGGTAGTGATGGATTTTCTTTTAAATTGTTTTGAACCATTTAGAGTTTAATTTTAAATTTTCTTTAACTCTGTTTTTCCTTATGTATCTATCAAATAAAAAGATTCTTTATTCGTCGGGAAAAATCCCTGCATCTTCTCGTGCTTGTTTTAAAGCTAGAAAAAAGCATAGTAGAAAAAGTAATCCAATAAAAAATAAGAAAAAATCTAAATGACTAATACCTATACCAATTCCGAAAGCCCCTAAACTTAATAATAAAATACAAAAGATTTTCCAAAAAATAAGCATGCGATTTTATAGTAAAAACTTGAAGTTAGGCTGTAATTGAAGAATATTTCTAGATTTGTTTATGTTTTTTTTCTTATAGGTTATGTAAAGCTTTATAATTTATGGAGTTACATACTATGAAGGTTTGCTTTTATGTCAAACTATCTACTTGAGAGATTTTTTAATTATATTTCACATTAATCTCTATAAAATTCATATTTTCTTAATTAATAGAATGATAATTCTTTAGAAAGCCTGTAGAATAGGAAGTCTAAATTTTATTTTCAATTAATTTTTGTTTAAAATTAACCGGTTAAATGGTTTTATCAAACTTTTGTTAAAAAAAAGACTTGATATTTAAGCTAAATTTTGAAATTATAGTCATGCAAATTGTGATCTATTTCCCACAATTTGTATTTCAGGTTAAGTGGTTATCACTAATGCTCATGAGCTTTATTCGCTTATGAGCATTTTTTTAGCTTATTTATTAGTAAAATTTAAAAAACAATTCATATTAAAATTTATTTTTTTAGTATTAATTAAAAATTATTCCTACAATTTTTTCATTCAATATATCTAACTATGTTCCGGTCAGAGTCATTACTCAGAATGTACCAAAACTATTCTAATCATATTGAATCGTGACTGTGGCATTAGCTTTGACTTCTCCAGCGGTGACATTGGCAGCAGTTTGGTAGTAACGTGCAGTTAAGGGGACATCATATTGAACGGTTTGGTTAGAGCCTACAGTACCAATCCCTAGTTTATTTCCTTTTTGAATCGTGTTGTTTGCACCGTTCATATTCCATAGAAGCTCTACACCAACGCCGTTTGCTTTAGTTGATTCAGCAGCGCTGTTGTTAATGACCTGACTGTTTGAAGTGTCAGAATTATAGTCAAAGCTTAAACTTAATGTGTTACTTGTAGGTACACCCGAGTTATTTTCGCCACCATTACACAGAATGGATAGGTTAAAGTTTTTCTCGCCTTGAGTTGATCCGATAGCTCTAAAGCTTGATTTTGTCACAGTAGGAAGTTCGACAACCGTATCTACGCCATTTTGGATTTCACAAGATGATGATGCAATGAGAATAGGTGCACTTCCTAATACTGTGGTTGTTAAGAACGGGCGATTTTGTTGTCCTGTTACATAATAAGTACTATAACGACCAGCCACTAATGCTCCAGAACCTGTAGTGGCAGCGGTTTTAATTACTTCCAAGACAATATAACCTGGAGAAAGTGTATATGTTGTATGAGGCGTCAATGTAAGTTTATAAGGGTAATAGCCAGAAGCGTTTGAAGAGTCTGTTACTTCACGGTAAATTCGAATGCCTATACCCGGAATATTTGTAGCATAAACATTATTGCCTATAGGACTAATTGGATAATTTAGAGGTAGAGCCGCTGTAATTTGGTCACCGGGGCGGTTACACGTTGCAGTAGAATTATTGGGTGAAATGGTAAAAGTATTCTTTTGTAGAACTGTCCCGATTGGATCGGTCGGACGAACTACAATGGTACCAATCGTTATTGGAATATCCACTGTGGTAAAACCTTTACTTAAAGTACAGTTTGCATAGGCTTGGTTATAAATAAAGAAACTCGTGATTAATAAGCCACTCTGTATAAGCATTTTTTTCATTTGCAGATTGCCTCTGTCATAATAATTGATTGTTTTTCCTGTGAGATTTTTGATTGAATGTCATATTCAAGTTGACATTCTTCGGTATTACTTTCTCCCCATTTCACATAAAGATGATCATGGGTCAGAGGAGTACGTAAATAAATGCGACTACCTTGAGCTACCATTCCAACCACTTCATTATTCTGGTTAAAAACTTGTGCCGCGAATGGCAGATGACCACCATTAGGCGTTTGGGTATTAATAAAGAGTGCGTACCCCGTTTTTGTTGAGAAATCGACTTTGGTTATTGATCCTGCATAAGGTGCAATACGGTGACTTGTTTCTGAAAGTTCAACATTTGATGGCATTCCTTGAGGGTCAAGGCTAATGTCATTCAAACGATACGGGGTAACATAAGGAATAACTGCATAACCTTGTTTATTAATGCTTAGACCAGACGTGTTGCCGACTCGCGCACCGGTGGCTTCGGGTGCATAGACCAATACCATGGTTTGCACTTGATCTGGTCCAAATAAAAGACCTTTAGAATGGGCAACTACACTTCCGTTTAAATTGACCATTTCCTGTTGATATGCGTCGGATTGACTAAATGATGCACCTACAGTTGTGTAGTTGGTCCGGTAGGTACCATTAATATTTGCGCTGGTTTGACCTTGATCTTGATATGAAATGGATGAGCCATATTCAAAACGGTTTCCGATATAACCGCTCATCCCTAAAGTCTTACTATCTTCTGAAATAGAACTATTAAAGTTAATTGTGTTTTTCTTAATTTTAAGTGGAAAAGATAGGGACAATAAATATTGCGTTTCATGACCTGACCGTTGATTTTCTAAGTCTAGCTCATGAGTCATTGCGGAAATACTGTAGGTTAAATCTCTAAATTGATTGCTATATCCAAATTGAAATTGTTGATTACGATGAGGTTGATTCCAGTAACTAATCCATGAACCTACCAAATAAAAATTGCCCCATTGATGTGGAAGACTTTGATTTAATGTGACCTGAAATTCACTTTTTTGTTTACCTACAGAAAAACTATCGATATTTCGTTGTTGTAAATCTTGAATTAAAATTGAATCTCTTAATTTTAAATAATTTTCGGTTGAGTATCTGTAGGTTGCCAAAGTTAAATTTGTATTCGTTGGCGTAAATAATCGATTATAACTTAAACGGTAACTTTGCCCTTTAAGTGTAGGCTTTTGGTCAAAATCAGCATTCGATTGAGTTGCATCAAATGCAATTGCACCAATTGGAGTTGCAAATGCGCTACCTATGAGAAAAGACTGGTAGTGCTCGGTTGCCTGAAACCCTGCATAACTTGTTAAATAGTTATTAATGCCTCTTTGATATTTCCCTTGTACCAGCCATGGATTTAAATTGATATTGGCATCTCTAAACTGTCCCAGAGTAAAAGAATAACGGCTCATCTTTGGGCGTAGCATCTCTACTACAGAAGCGTAGGGAATAGAGAACTTTTGAATCTCTCCATTGGTCTCGTATATAGAAACTTGTAGTTCACCACCAAAACCTGTCGGGTAAAGATCGTTAATTTCAAAACTTCCGGGTGTAACAGTAGCTTGATAAATTAAATTTCCCTGTTGGCGTACTTCAACTTTCGCATTGGTCTTTGCATAACCCCGAATTTGTGGAGCATATCCAAGCATACTGTTAGGCAGCATGCGGTCATCACTTGATATGTTAATTCCACGATAAGGTAGGGCATCAAAAAAATTACTATTGGTAAAGTAATCACCTAAAGTAACAACACTATTAAGCTTAGGAAATGCTTTTTGGGCATAAGTATTATTTGATGTATAGGAAGAAGTCTTTTCTGAGATTTCGTTATGATCTTGCCATTTCCACTGCCCAGTATGGCGTAACTGCCAGTCATAGAGATTTATCCCGACATTTGTACCCATAAAAGCATGATTTGTTTCATGGTCATTACTTACAATACGGTAGGCAGAAGCATTGTATGCAAAAAAAGCAGCGTTTATACCACGATCCCATAAACGTAGGTCGACGTATCCTTGAGCATTTTTTTGTAAAGCAACTTGAGGGATCGAAATATCAAGTCTTAAACGAGAAGTATCAAATTGATAAAAAGCATCGTTGACCCATTTTTCTAAATCACTACAGGTAGGTAAATTATTTGCTTCCCGATGAAGAATTTCTGATTTAACCCCATATTCTAAAAGCATATCTGCGGTAAAACAGGTTTTTGCATTTTCATTGGAACTTGTAGTTTTAAAAACAAACTTTCTTTTACCTAACCATTGTCCATTAATATATACATCAAGACTATATTCGCCCGGTAAAATAGGATTGCCGTATTTAAATCGACCAATGTCGATTTTCTGTGCATTTCCTACTAAAAAGTTAGTATCAAAGTCTGCTTTTAGTATATTTTGCCCACTCATATTATCTGATGCATATGCGACTAAGGGCACATTAATCGCTATGCTTAATACTAGATAATAACTAGTGCGCTTTTTAAAGCATGTGCTGAGCATGAACCATTCTGACATAGTCTTTATGCCTATTCATAAATAGGTGTTTAAGTTTTTAAAAAGATAGATAGGTTTAGAACTTTATTGTTTTTTCAATTCGCCCGCCGTAATCATTTATATAAACAAAGCTCATATTCGTTATATTGCTATTTTTAAGTTTTATCTGATCTTCTGAAAATGGAGCAATCATCAGACCTTGTTTTAATAAGTCTGTTTTTTGATGATTCTGTTCTTGAAAAATTGAGCTTATTGTAATGTAAAAGGGAGTAGGGTTTTTAATAAGCAATGTTTCCCCGTTTTTTACCCACTGGATTTTTTCACTAAAAGTATCAATATTTTCTTTTAAATTTACTGGTCGATAAAAGAATTTAATTCGTGAACGAATCGCTAATTGAAGAAAATTATTAGGTAATGCTTCATTATTTTCTTGTTTTTTCCCTTCTGGTCTTGGGGGAATATCTAATACATTAAGCCAGAAAACACTTTCTTTATTTTGGTTTAATTGAGACGCATTGGGTAGCGCAGTAATTCGTAAAGTTTGACCTTTAGATGGTTCGATGCGTGAAATAGGAGGTGTAATAATAAAGGGTACATTCGACTCATCGGGAGTCGATTTAGCATTTCCGTCATCAATCCAAGCTTGAACAAGAGAAGGAGCTGTACCATTATTGCTGAGCTGTAAGCTGACTTCTCGGGCGTCCGATGGGTATATTACACGTGTACCATGAAGTACTATTTCAGCATGTCCTGTAGTAGCAATTACGGCTTGAAGACAAGCCATTCCCCAAAAAAATTTACGACCACGAAAAAGCATGAGTCATATTCTCAATAACAAATAATAGATGAGATATAGCTTCTATTTAATAATAGAAGCTGGTTTTAAATTATTGATAAATAATCGTGTATTTTACTTGTGAAGTTACAGTACCAGCAGTAGATGCACCAGTCGCATAATATTCAGCATAATAATTAAGATCAGCATTACCACCAGCAGAAACATTTACCCATTGAGAGTTATCCTGTGCACCTGAAATTCCTTTAGCAAGTACAGGAATTACTGCATTATTGCTCCCTAATAGTTGAATATTGACATTAGCAGCTGCACCAGAGGTAGCTTGGTTTAATAAGCGGCCAGTATTAAAATCGACAGTTGCGCCTGGTTCAAAATAAGTCGCAACTTTTCCAGCTGAAGCACAATTGGTTAAATTGATTTGAAAAGGAGTGCGACCAGCAACATCACCTGCATTTTTTAAAGATTGAGATGATACTGTAGGTAAATTCACAGTAAGGTTTTTATCACCTGTATCAATTGTACAAGTATTATCAGTTACTAAACCATTAATAGTAATTGTACCGTCCGCTGCTTGTGCTGCTGTAATATTAAAAAGCGTAGCTGTCGCTATAAAAATAAATTTTTTCATGAAATCCCCGAAATATCCTATAAGTATAGATTGCTTACTTTTCAGTGCTTTTATTCTGATCAAGTAGTGCGGTGGAAATATAGCACCTTTCAATTAAAAAACAAGAATAACATTATATTTTTATATATTTTGATTGATTATTTTTTAATAAATAAGTTTATTTTAATTGTGATTTATACCATTTGGTAAAATACATTAAATTTATTTTATTTAAAATAAATTGATAATGAGTTTAATTTAAGTTGTTGAATTTAATTAATTTAAGTTTTTCTTTAAAAAGAAATATAAAATGTATGTTTCCTTATTTATTTAAGTAATTGTTTTTTAATGATAAAATTGTTTTGTTTATATTGCTTAAAGATATTTATTTTTTTAAGAATTTTTTAAGGTTTAATTCCTAGTGTTTTAGTTGTAATTCAATAAAAGATCGTCTGGAGTTTGTTTCCATGAACAGCATGAAATACAGTTATAAACCAAATTATTTTTTCTTTGCTCATAAATTAGTCTTATTTTTAAAAGACTATTTACTTAAACATCCTACAGAACAGAATACGACGTTTAACTTACAAACAATTTATGATGTCTTTAGCCATGACTTGGCATCTAGTACAACGAATTTAGAAGGCATTTTAAATATTGTTGATGAGTATGTTCTAGAAACTGAAGAAGGGCTGTTGCCACTGATTAGCAGATACTCAATCAACTTAAAAAGTCATGTACTTTCTTTAGAGTTTTCACCTAAGGCGTTAACTAGCTTGTTGTCAGGTCACTCATTGGTAAACCCTAAAGCTGCCTAAGGAAATTTCTTTTAAGCTCTGAATATCTCGGATAAAATTTACTTGGTTTTTTTATTAGAGTTATTCATGAGCAAAGACTATAAAGCTTTGACTTATATCGCGGATGAAAATATTTCAGATACCATTCTATGGCTTTTAAACCACCAAGATGTTTTTGAATCTTTTCAGTTTGATGTATTGAGCCAAGAATTATCGGTTACACATGCGGCAGGTAGGGATATTATTCGAGTTGGAACCTTTCTGAATGCTACTTATGGAATATTAGTCACTTCTGTATAAATGGAAAAGCCCTGAATGATCAGGGCTTTTCTATTCTTGATGCTGTTAAGCACTCATTGCATCTACTGATAAATCAGAAACAGTTGGTTTTGGCTTTTCAGCAGTTAAACCAAGTTTGTTAAATAATGCTTGGTCTTTACCTTCACCTGCATTTGGAGTGGTAAGCAATTTATCACCCGAGAACAGAGAGTTCGCACCAGCCATAAATGCTAAAGCTTGATCTGAATCACTTAAGGATTCACGACCTGCTGATAAACGGATATAGCTATGTGGCATAACAATACGTGCTACAGCAATTGTACGAATCCACTCAATGACATCTAGTTTTTCAACATCAGCTAGTGGTGTACCTTCAATTGGAACTAGCATGTTAATTGGCACAGATTCTGGATGAATAGGTAAGGTCGCTAGTTCATGCAATAGGCCGATACGATCTTCACGGCTTTCACCTAAACCAACAATACCACCACTACATACTTTCATACCTGCTTGACGCACATAGTCCAAAGTATTTAAACGGTCATCAAAAGTACGAGTACTAATAATGTGAGAATAGTACTCACGAGAAGTATCAAGGTTGTGGTTGTAATAATCTAGACCAGCATCTTTTAGGCGTTCTGCTTGTGATTGGTTAAGCATACCTAAAGTCATACAGGTTTCCATACCTAATGCTTTAACTTCACGTACCATTTCTAAAACATACGGCATATCGCGTTCATGTGGGTTACGCCAAGCAGCGCCCATACAAAAACGAGAAGAACCTGAATCTTTTGCAGCTTTTGCTTCGCTAATTACTTTTTCAACAGCAATACGTTTTTCTGCTTCTAATTTTGAATCGTAATGTGCAGATTGAGAGCAATATTTGCAATCTTCAGGACATTTACCCGTTTTAATCGATAAAAGGGTGCTGACCTGAATTGTATTGGCAGTGAAGTGCTCACGGTGTACTTGTTGAGCCTTAAAAACTAAATCCAAAAAAGGTTGTTCATATAGAGCTTGGATTTCTTCACGAGTCCAATCATTACGTAGAGTCATTGTCATATCCATGATGATGGCATTAATTCACTGTACATAATCATACAGAATTCGTATTAAAGCTATAGGGCAAAAAACATCATTTTTTTAATTTGATAGCTGAAGTTGATTAAGTTGCTGCTCAATTGCCCAATCAATATGCACATTGACGATTTCGTCATGTAAATTTTTGCCTTTGTGTAGTTGATCTACAATTTCTTCTGAATATGGCGCATTACCCATTCCAATAGCGATATTGCGTTTAAATGATTGATAACCTGTGCGACGTATTGGACTACCTTCGGTATTGGCTAAAAAAGTAGCTTCATCCCACTGCCAAATCTCGAGCAGACTAATGTTATCTAAACCATGTCTAGGGTCGAAATCGGTAATAGAAGCTTTTTTTGCAAAGCTATTCCAAGGGCAGATTAACTGACAGTCATCACAACCAAAAATTCGGTTACCAATACCTGCACGCAGTTCTTCAGCAATAATTCCTTTATATTCGATAGTTAGGTATGCAATACAACGTCTAGCATCGAGCATATAAGGTTCGACAATCGCTTGCGTTGGACAAATGTCGATACACGCGCTACAAGAGCCACAATGTGCTGTTGCAGGTTCGTCAAAAGGTAGGTCGAGTGATGTAAACAATTCACCTAAAACGAAAAAAGAACCCGACTTTTTATGAATGAGCAAAGTATGTTTACCCGTCCAACCCATTCCAGCACTTTCAGCTAGTGATTTTTCAAATATAGGCGCCGAGTCAGCAAAAGGGCGTGACTCAAAATCTCCTACTTTTTCACGAATTCGTGTTGCTAAAGTTTTCAATCTACCACGCATCACCTTATGGTAATCACGGCCACGTGCATATCGGGCGATAATGGCTGAGTTCGGTTCAAGTGGTACATATCGTGGCTTTGGCGATTCCACCAAATAATTCATACGTACGCAAATAATACTTTTTGTGCCCGGAACTAATAAGGTCGGATCAGCTCGCTTTTCTAGGTTTTCTTCTAGATAAGTCATATCTGCATGATAACCACGTTCAAGATACTCTAAAAAACGTGGCATTTGCTCTTGAGCATCTGGTTTTGCGATGACACAATCAGCAAAACCCAAGTCTAATGCTTGAGCTTTGATCCATGCTTTTAATTCATGAGGATCAAGTTGTTGCACTGCAATGCGTGATGTGTCGGAAGATGTCATAAACCAAAATGCAAGAGGATAATAATATGCAGGCGGTAGTTTACCATAGCGATGATATTCGAGCATGGGAGCAGCGCTGGTTTGCTGCACAAAACTCATCATTAGGCTTAATGCAGCAGGCAGCTTGGTCAATCACTCAACAGCTCATCGCAATTTTTGAAAACCAAAATCTTAAGAATATTGCCGTCTGGTGCGGACAGGGTAATAACGCAGGTGATGGCTATTTTATAGCAAGTTATTTAAAACAAGCTGGATTTCATGTAGAGATATTTGCGGCTGAGTCGGGCGACTCAACTGATTTACAACATGCCGTCGATTTTGCGAAGGAAAATGATGTTCAGGTTCACCAAAGTTTCGAGGTGAGTAAAACCTTTGATTGCCATATTGACGCATTATTTGGGATTGGTTTAAACCGTCAGTTAAATGATGATTGGCAAAATGCTATTCAACAATTTAATGAACAAGTTGGACTAAAAATCTCGATTGATATACCAAGTGGTTTGCATGCAAATACAGGACGTGTCTTACCTTCAGCAATAAAAGCTGACCATACTTTTGCTGTTTTAGGTCTTAAGGCAGGATTATTTACTGGGCAAGGTAAAGAGTACGTAGGGCAAGTTCATTTAATTAATTTGATTCCGGTAGATCAAGAGCTAAAACCTTTAGCTTATTTAACACCTATAAGTATTAAACTTCCTAAACGTATGGCTTTTGGGCATAAAGGAAGTTATGGACATGTTTTGGTGATCGGTGGGCATGAGCAAATGGGTGGCGCTGTCATTATGGCTGCTGAAGCTGCTTTTCATGCGGGGGCAGGTAAAGTGACTGTGATTTGTCATCGCAACCACCATCAGGCCATTTTGTCACGAGCTCCTAATATTATGCTCCGTGATATTAATGAGCTCGAAGAAAAGGACATCAAAGATATTTTGTCTCAAGTCGATGCAGTATGTTTTGGAATGGGACTGGGCCGTGATGAATGGGCACAGCAAATTTATCAGCAATGGTTTAATTTATTAAATCAGAGTACACATCTAGAAACTGTTTTAGATGCAGATGCTTTATGGTTTCTTGCCAAGCAGCCTGAAAAATTGGGTGCACACGTTTATGCGACGCCTCATCCAGGAGAAGCTGCTACCTTACTGGGTTCTTCTACAGCGGAAATTGAAAATGACCGAATTGCTGCAATTTATGCGTTGCAACAAAAATATATGGGTCAATGGGTGCTTAAAGGGGTTGGTAGCTTAATTTTAGAGAATAACTTGTACATGTGTACCCAAGGTAATGCTGGTATGGGAACTGGTGGAATGGGGGATGTATTAGCAGGTATGATCGCGAGCTTAAAAGCCCAGTTCCACAAAGGTATTGCATTACATGAGATAGTGACTCTGCATGCCCAAGCAGGTGATGAACTTGCAAAACACGGCATGCGTGGTTTACAAGCTTATGAAATGAATCAGGCAATTACTCAAGTCGTGAATCAATAAAGCTTTAACGTCTACGGCTACTCGAGCGGCTCCGTCCACGTGCCATACCACCTAAAGCATTTAAGACCGAAAGCTTACTCATACTTCCCGATGCATGAGCATGGCAAATGGCAGCCGCAAGGGCATCGGCTGCATCGGATTGCGGTTTAATGGTCAGATTAAGTAATCGCATAACCATCATTTGTACTTGTTCTTTATCTGCGGCGCCATAACCCACTACAGATTGTTTAATTTGACGAGCAGTATATTCTGCAACCTGTAAATCTAAATTAACTAATGCGGCTATGGCTGCACCACGGGCTTGTCCTAGTTTTAAGGCAGAGTCTGGGTTTTGGGCCATAAAAACTTGTTCAACAGCAGCTTCTGTTGGGCCATGAAATTTCACAATTCGCTCAACGCCAGCGAAAATACGCTTTAAGCGCTCTGGCATTTCTTGAGTTTCTGTTCGGATTGTACCGGCATCGACAAAACGCAGTTTACTACCATCTTTTTCAATGATTCCATAACCTGTTAAGCGTGAACCTGGGTCAATTCCAATAATCAATGCCATATGAAGACTTGTATAAATAGTTTAGAGAGTATTGTTACATAGCCAAAACGGTTCTGCATGGGTAATTTAAAGAATGCTGTGATGAACGGTTATTTTTCGGTTTTTATCGTACCAATTTATATTTTTAAAATCATTTGATGTAATTCTATTTTAGTGGAATACTTATCTATAATTGTGGAATAGAGTCTGATGAATGGACGATATTAATATACGAATTGCACATCGTATACGAGAGTTACGTTTAGCCCGTGGGTATACTTTAGACGTACTTGCAGCCCGATGCCAAGTCAGTCGTTCAGCTATTTCTTTAATTGAAAGAGGGGAAACGAGTCCAACAGCAGTCGTGCTTGAAAAACTAGCCAATGGACTTGAAGTACCCTTAACTCAAATTTTCACGAACGAAGCAACTAGTTCATCTCCTCAACCATTTATTCACCGAAATGAACAAGCTGAGTGGCGAGATCCGGAAACTGGGTATGTTCGCCGTACCGTATCACCACCAAATTTAAAACTACCATTTCAAATTGTTGAAATTGAATTCCCGCCTCATTCTCGAATTACGTATGAAATGAGTGAAAGCTCTAAAGTAGTACAACAGCAACTTTGGATAGTTGAAGGGCAAATTGATATTCAATTAGGTGAAAATTCTTACGCATTAGGTCAAGGGGATTGCTTGGCTATGCAATTAGATCAACCTGTTATATACAGCAATAATTCATCACAAGTCGCGCGCTATATTTTAGTCGTCTCTAATCAACTCGTGTCTGCTCTTAAGGAAGCTTTATGAACTATTTCCTCGATTCTAATTTTCGCTTAATTGACTGTAATGAGGCAGAACATGCAGCAGCAATATTAGAGATTCTCAATGAGGCAATTATTAACTCTACTGCCCTATATGACTATGTACCGCGCTCGCTTGCTTCAATGCAAACCTGGTTTTCTGTAAAGAGAGAAAATGATTTCCCTATCATTGGGGTTATAAATGAATCGGGTAAATTATTAGGATTTGCTAGTTGGGGAACTTTCAGAGCTTTTCCAGCTTATAAGTATACAGTTGAGCATAGTATCTATATTCATCATGAACATCGTGGCTGTGGGTTGAGTAAAGTTTTAATGCAAGCGTTAATTCAGCGAGCTCAAGAAGCCCAGCTTCATGTACTCATTGGTTGTATTGATGCGACAAATCAAGCCAGTATAGGCCTCCATGAAAAAATGGGATTCACACATGCGGGTACTTTTAAACAGGTAGGTTTTAAGTTTGGACAATGGTTAGACGCTGCTTTTTATCAGTTAATTTTAAATACACCATTTGAACCTGTTGATGGGTAAATTATCAAATTTTTTGTTAGACAATGGCTCAGTTCAATATAAGAAAAACTGAACTGGGGCATAGCGTAGGTTTATAAAATACCTAATTGTTCTAAGCTTTTATAAGTAATCTCTTTTCGAACAGAGCTAGGTATTCCTTTTTTCATTTCTAAATTGAGAGAGAACGCTACAATATTCCCTTTAGGTTGGATCACCCAGCCAGTTAACCAACCCACTTGTGGGTCTACATCCCATCCCCAGCCACTTTTTGCGTATATTTTATTTCCATTTTTTTCTTCTATGAAAAGCATGGATTGAACTTGTTCTTGTACATTTTGACTAAATGGAAGGGTTTTGTTAGCTAACCTATAGGCAAATTGTGCTTCTTGTTGAGGTGTAATTTTTAAAGGGCCGACAAGCCAAAAATTATCGACTTGGGTGCCAATATTAGTATTGCCATAATCTACACGTTTTACCTCAGCAGACATGAGCTCAAGTCCAATACGACGAGCTAAATCTTGATAAACTGGAATAGCAGAAGCCTTCATAGCATCGCCTAGTGTCATATCCTTTTCCCATTCAGGAAAGAGTCGCTTTTTTCCATCCCATTTGAATATTTCTGTTGTGGTTACCTTATGGTGCTCAAGGCCGATTAAAGCATTAAGCATTTTAAAGGTTGAAGCTGGTACGTACTCTGTTGAAGCTCGAGTAAGATCGTTACCATAGCTTTGTTGTGTTTGACCTTGTTGAATAACTAAAACACCAGTTGTATGTGCTTCTTCAAAGATGTCTTTAATTTTCTGCGCTTTTTCATCTGCTTTTAAAGCACTATTATTTGGATTTGCGGTCACTATATAATGCGAGCAGGCAGAAATAAGAAGAGCGCTTGTTACCAATAAGATAGCTTTAATATTCATGCGATTTATAAAATTAAATTTAAAGTTTAGCTAATTAATGTAACTTGAGTGGATCAAATATTAGATATCAAAAATGTAAGTTAGATTTTAGAAAAATGTCGATAATAGATAAAAAAACGGCTAATTTTTGAAAAAAATGCAATCTTGTAGAAAAAACACTTGATAAAGTCGTTATAGCACTCATTAATAATAAAGTATGGCTATTTTATTAATTTAGAATCAGTCTTATTGATAGTATTGCAGAATGTTGGTTTAGCGGTGATTTGAAGTTACAAGAAAACATTGTCTAAGCTTTACAGCCTTTTTAATCCTATTTTCAACTGAAAATGGTTTATGGGTTAGATGGTGACACCTGCAATGAATTTTCTTTTTGAGATAGATAAAGTTTTACATGAATTTACTTCTTATTGTGGTTCTGGGCGCGATTGTTGAAATTGCCGTATGGATTGGCGTAGCACAGTTCATCAGTGGATGGTATGTGTTTTTCTGGTTCATTATTGCTTTCTTTATTGGTCTAACGCTTATTCGTAAAAGTACGGCTGGTATTATGCCGCAATTACAACAAATGCAGATGACTGGGCAATTAGGCAGTGATCCAACTGTGACTAAAAAACTAGCATATGCTTTTGCAGGTTTTTTATTGATGGTGCCTGGATTGGTATCAGACGTTTTAGCGCTCTTAATTCTAATTCCGGGCGTACAAACTGCGTTCCGTAATATCGCAATGAGAACACTCGCAAAGCGTCAGCAAGCTATGATGGAAAAAATGATGGGTGGCATGGGCGGTGCTGGCGCTGGTCAAAATCCATTTGCTGATTTAATGCGTCAAATGCAGGACATGCAAGGTCAACAAGGTGGTGGTCAATATCGTGGCGATTCAAGTATTATTGATGGTGAAGCACGAGAAGTTACCCCAGACCATAAGAAAATTGAACATAAAAATAAGGATTAATTAATTCCTTATATAAAAGATAAAAGGCCTAAATCTTAAATGTTTAGGCCTTTTTTAATGTTATATGCGTTATTCATCTGAAGTTTTAGGAGTATCCATGTCAGCTGGTGCTGCTACAGTTTGATTTTCTTCTGACTTGGTTTGAGGTTGATACTTGTTTGAAGGCAGACTTGCTTGCTTGTTTTCAGACTGTTGATATTTCCGGCTTCTATTGGCTCTTTCACGAAAGCCACCTTTATTAATGAGCTGTGTGTGTGACATAGATTGGCCTAGAAAAATAAACTATTTATGCATTTTAGCAAATTCAGCAAAATATCAAAATAAGAAAAATAGTACAGAAAAAATAATATTTAATTTATCTCTTTGTATAATCTAAATTTTTTAAAAATGAACGCATTGTTCATTCAGATTGAATTCTCTTTTCATTTCACATAGGATAAATATAAAGGATGTATAAATTAAAAATTGTAGCAAACCTATTAAAACAACAACGGTTGAAGTGAGGGAAGGAGGGTTACCTATGCTATATCAATATCATTGTGCATGTTGTGACAAAGTCGTGGCATCAACAGATAAATCATGTCCGTATTGTGGTTCACACCATATTCGAAGCCCGTATGGGTTATGGATGTTTTGTGTGATGGCTTGTCTAGCTGTAGTCGTTGTATTCAAAGTTGTCCATGTTTATATCCAGAATCATCAAGATACGCCTACGCAATCGACTTTGTTGGATGTACTAAATCAAGGTGATAAAACTACGAAACAGTAGTAGTGCTTAATTTGCTACATACTTATTCAATAATGTGTGTTGGTTGGCTTATTGCTTAGTTTTAACAATATATAAAAATAATAAAAAAGCCCGCATTGAGCGGGCTTTTAATATATGGGACTTAGAGGCCCGCAGCATCTTTAAGTACTTTAACTTTGTCAGTTTTTTCCCACGTAAATGCAGAGTCTGAACCTTCACGACCAAAGTGACCATAAGCAGCTGTTTGCTTATACATTGGTTGAATTAAGTTAAGCATACGAGTAATACCAAATGGACGTAAATCAAAATGTTCACGTACTAATTGAATAATTAACTCATCAGAAACTTTTGCAGTACCGAAAGTATTGATTGAAATAGAAGTCGGCTCTGCAACACCAATTGCATAACTCACCTGAATTTCACATTTGTCAGCAAGACCAGCCGCAACAATATTTTTAGCAACATAACGACCAGCATATGCAGCTGAACGGTCTACTTTAGATGGATCTTTACCAGAGAATGCACCGCCGCCGTGACGAGCCATACCACCGTAAGTATCAACGATGATTTTACGACCTGTTAAACCACAGTCACCTACTGGACCACCGATAACAAACATACCAGTCGGGTTAATGTGGAATTTAGTAGCAGCATGGAACATTTCAGCAGGAATGATCGGTTTGATAATTTCTTCAATTACAGCTTCTTTAAGCTGAGTTTGACTAATTTCAGGATCATGTTGAGTAGAAAGTACTACTGCATCTAAACGTACAGGTTTGCCATTTTCATAAGCAAAAGTTACCTGACTTTTTGCATCTGGACGTAACCATGGTAATGCACCTGAACGACGAAGTTCAGCTTGACGCTCCATTAAACGGTGAGCGTAAGAAATAGGAGCTGGCATAAGCACGTCAGTTTCACGACTTGCGTAACCAAACATTAAACCTTGGTCACCGGCACCTTGATCTTCAGGTTTTTGGCGATCTACACCTTGTGCAATTTCTGGTGATTGTTTACCAATCATGTTGATGACTGCACAAGTTGAACCATCAAAGCCTAGATCTGAATGGTGATAGCCGATACCGTTAACAGTTTGGCGAACAACAGCTTCTACATCAATATTCGCAGTAGTTGTGATTTCACCTGCAAGTACAACAGCGCCTGTTTTTACCAGTGTTTCACAAGCAACACGTGCGTATGGGTCTTCTTTTAAGATTGCATCCAAAATAGCGTCGCTAATTTGGTCGGCCATTTTATCGGGATGACCTTCGCTTACAGATTCCGAGGTAAAAACAGCGTACTCGCGCATGAAAGTCCTATCTTGGTTATTTCAAAAAGACATAATATGTTACATCGACTTGAGCTTGAGGACCAGTTCATACTGACTAAAAAGCATGAATTTATTTCATTTCTACTATGTTTTAATTGATAAGTGTATCAGTAAAATTGATATAGTCATCTGATAATTAAATATTTTTATAATAGACGACGCTCATAACGCATAAATTTTAAGCATTTGATTTTGCGAAAAATTAATCAACAAAATTTAAACTGTGAAGTGAAATAGTATAAATAAGAAAGATAAATTCATCTTTATAGGCTTTTTATAAACATCAAATGCCTACAACAGTTCATTAGAGAATAGCGATAAAACGTATTGTTTTATGCAACTTAAGAATCTAAATGTTTTTTGAGTAACCAAGAAATAGTTAAAAATAAAGAAATATACAGTGTTGGGGTTTACCCCTAGGCGTTTTTTTAAGACAATATAGCGGCATTGAATGGTTATTCATCTTCTTCTTTTCATCAATCTATTAAAATTGGATTCTGATCTATGACGACCCCTTTAAACGAACGTCGTATTGCAAACGCAATTCGTGTATTGGCAATGGATGCTGTGCAACAGGCAAACTCAGGGCATCCAGGTGCTCCAATGGGGATGGCAGATATTGCTGATGTCGTCTGGCGCGAGTTTTTAAATCACAACCCAACTAATCCACAATGGGCAAACCGTGACCGTTTTGTTTTGTCAAATGGCCATGGCTCAATGTTGCAATATGCTTTGCTTCATTTAACAGGTTATGATCTTTCAATTGAAGATTTAAAACAATTCCGTCAATTGCACTCAAAAACTCCTGGTCACCCTGAATATGGTTATGCACCAGGCATTGAAACAACGACTGGTCCTTTAGGTCAAGGTATTGCAAACGCTGTTGGTTTTGCGTTGGCAGAAAAGACTTTAGCTGCTCAGTTCAATAAAGATGACTTAAAAGTAGTTGATCACTTCACTTATTGTTTCTTGGGTGATGGCTGTCTAATGGAAGGTATTTCTCACGAAGTATGTTCATTGGCAGGTACTTTACAGCTTGGTAAATTGATTGCTTATTATGATGACAACGGCATTTCAATTGATGGTGAAGTAGAAGGTTGGTTCAGTGATGACACTGAAGAGCGTTTCAAAGCTTATGGTTGGCAAGTTCTTCGTGTAGATGGCCATGATGCTGATGCTATTCGTCAAGCAACAGTTGAAGCTAAAGCAGAAACTCAAAAACCAACGATCATTATTTGTAAAACAATTATTGGTTTAGGTTCTCCAAACAAACAAGGTAAAGAAGACTGTCACGGTGCGCCATTAGGTAAAGATGAAATTACCTTGACTCGTGAAGCTTTAGGCTGGACTGAAGAAGCATTTGTTATTCCTGCTGATGTATATGCTGCATGGGATGCTAAAGCAAAAGGTAACGAAGCTGAAGCAGCTTGGAATGAAGTATTCGCTCAATACCAAGCAAAATATCCAACAGAAGCAGCTGAGTTACTTCGTCGTATTAGCGGTGATTTACCAGCAGAGTTTTCAGCTCAAGCAGATGCATTTATTCGCGAAACAAATGCTAAAGCTGAGACTGTAGCAACTCGTAAAGCAAGCCAAAACACATTACAAGCATTTGGTCCTTTATTACCTGAATTATTAGGTGGTTCTGCGGACTTAGCTGGTTCTAACTTAACACTTTGGAAAGGTTGCCAAGGTGTTCAAGAAAATCCAGCTGGTAACTACGTGTACTATGGTGTACGTGAGTTCGGTATGACTGCAATCGCGAATGGTGTTGCATTACATGGCGGCTTCATTCCTTACGTTGCAACATTCTTAATGTTTATGGAATATGCACGTAACGCAGTGCGTATGTCTGCATTGATGAAACAACGCGTGATTCATGTTTATACACATGACTCAATCGGTTTAGGTGAAGATGGTCCAACACATCAACCAATTGAACAAATTGCTTCTTTACGTGGTACACCAAACTTAAATACTTGGCGTCCTGCTGATACTGTAGAAACAGCAATTGCATGGAAATCTGCTTTAGAGCGTAAAGACGGTCCTACAGCACTTATTTTCTCTCGTCAAAACTTGCCATTCCAAACGCGTACTGAAGAACAAATTCAGAATGCAGCAAAAGGTGGTTATGTTCTTGCTCAAGAGAAAGGTGAGTTGAAAGCAATTATTATTGCTACTGGTTCTGAAGTTTCTTTAGCAATGGAAGCTTATGCTCAACTTGAAGGTGTTCGTGTTGTTTCTATGCCATGTGCTGAAGAGTTCATGAAACAAGATGCTGCATACCGTGAAGCTGTATTGCCAGCTCATATCCGTGCACGTGTAGCTGTAGAAGCTGCTCACGTTGACTACTGGTGGAAGTTTGTTGGTCTTGATGGCAAAGTAATTGGTATGACAACTTATGGTGAATCTGCACCAGCAAAAGATTTGTTCCAATTCTTTGGTATTACAACTGAAGCTGTAGTAGCTGCGGTAAAAGAATTAACCGCTTAATGATTTAACTGAGCAGAAGAAAAAAGCGTCCTAACTAGGGCGCTTTTTTTTATAAATCTTAAATATTAAGCTCAGTTTGAATCGAAATATTAGAAGTTAAAAGCTTATGAATTGGGCAGCTTTCAGCAACTTTTAAAAGACGTTTATGTTGATCTTCAGTAAATTCACCCTTTAAAGTAATTTTACGTTTAATGTTATTTTGACCTGCTTCCGGATCACCATTTGGATTTAAGGCTAAATCGACTTGTACATGCTCAAGCTTAATCCCTTTGTGACTTGCATACATTTCTAATGTAATTGTAGTGCAAGCACCTAAAGCTGATAATAAAAGCTGAACAGGGTTCGGAGCTGTATCTTGTCCACCTTTATCAGTTGGTTCATCTCCAAACCATTGATGACCAGATGGATCGGTAAGTGTTACTCGGTAAGGAGTAGAAGTGCTTTGTGCTTGAACAGTGTTAACCATGTTTTACCTTGTTATTTATCAATAAAATCGAAGTAAAAACCAATAAATCTGAAAGTTTCTAATAGAAAAATATCTATACTTTATAATATGGGTTTTGAATAACAACTGTAACGCTTTTATTGTTGCATGGATGAAACATATCGTTTTATAAAGAATAGTGAATTTAATTACTTGATGTATACACTAACGACTATATCAATAAAGGATACGAAAAATGCATCTTAAGACATTAAGCTTCGGTTTGGCAGTGGCATTGGCAAGTACAGTTACATTAGCTGCACCAGTGGACTATAAAATTGATCCAACGCATACAGCGACTGTTTTCTCATGGAATCACTTTGGTTTTTCAACACCAAGCGCTAACTTCTCGGACATCCAAGGTGTAATTAAAGTTGATAATGCTAAACCAGCAAATTCTTCTGTAAATGTGACAATTCCTTTAAGCAGCGTAAATACAAACGTACCTGCTTTAGATAAAGAATTCCAACAAGAAGCTTGGTTTAATGCAGCTAAATACCCAAATATCACTTTCAAAAGTACAAAAGTAGAAACTAAAGACAAAAAGCACTTCAAAATTACTGGTGACTTAACTGTTAAAGGTGTAACTAAGCCAGTTGTACTTGATGCTGTTTTAAACAAACAGGGTGAACACCCAATGGCAAAAGTTCCAGCGATTGGTTTCAACGCGACAACTTCATTCAATCGTTCTGAGTTCGGTCTAGGCAGCTATGTGCCAAACGTGGGCGATAAGATCACTGTAAACATTACGACTGAAGCAACGGCAGCTAGTGCAGCTAAAAAATAAGTTGTAAGTTTTCTAAAAAAGTCCTCAATGATGAGGACTTTTTTAATTAGATTGGTTCTTTTTTATCTGGTTCTATAAAAACTAAAGGTTGAGAAGGATCTACATTTCTTTTTTCGGCTTTTTCTCTTAAAAATTGATAAGTTGGTACTTTCATTTTTGCCTGATCACGTAATTTCTTTTTAATATAAAGAACAAGAGCAAAGCAGGTAGTTGCAACGGTCAACATCATGCCATTCATATAACTCATAATTGAACTTACATAGCCTATTGTGGTTAGACGATGCATCATACGTTCAACTTGGGTACTGCTTTCTATACCCGTAATTGCCCAACTACATAAATGTTCGCAATTATTAATGATCAGATGATAATGGTTTTCGTGCATGCGTGAGCGCATACGCCGTACAACAACTTTTCCTTTGTAACGTGGAGCATCGTAAGAACGTACATGAATTTTTTTGCCATGGGAAAAGGCATCTATTGATGTGATTTCAATAGGACGTTTTTTGATGAAATGTGCTAGGCCCGAATAATGAATAACTCGACCTCTCCCAGCGTAAATACCATGATGGCTATAGCCGAGATGTTTTACAATAAGATGAGCCCCTAAAGGGTAGCGTTTATTTGTTTGTTGCATATTCACGCTGATCCAATAAAGTTTTGATCACTTTTATTAAAAGCTGTTCACATTATAACGAATATGGTTGTGTTCTAGTGTATTGATTAGGTGGAATAAGCGACTTTCGGGTATACATCACATAAAAGCATTTTTACTTAATAAAGTGTTCTTATGAACAGAAAATGACATATGAGGTTTGTCATTAATGAAAATATTAATACTGTGTATTATGAACTTTATAGTTTTTGTGCAATATGCTTTAGCTGTAGAGTATCAACAAATTGAAAATGCTGCCGATGATCAATTTGAAGTCATTGAAATTTCTAATTTAAATCAACTACGTCTGTTTTTGAAGAATCCACAGACTAATCAATATTATAAAAGCTTCGACAATATTCGGCACCAACTCAAATCATGTGAACAGCTTACTTTTGCAATGAATGCAGGAATGTTTCATTCCAACTTTTCTCCGGTAGGGTTGTATATTGAACAAGGGAACGTTATTCAAGCATTAAATGAAGACAAAGGATGGGGAAACTTTTTTTTGCAGCCTAATGGGGTTTTAGCATGGAATAAAAGACAAGCTGTTATATGGACAACTGAACAATATAAAGCAAAGGCTTTTCAACCGGATTATGCGACACAATCTGGGCCTATGTTAGTAATGAACGGGAAAATAAATCCCTTATTTCTAGCAAATAGCGATTCAAAGAAAATACGTAATGGAGTAGGTATAAAAAATAATAAGCTATATTTTGTAATATCTAAAAATAGAGTGAATTTTTATAATTTCGCTGAATTTTTCCAAAAGAATTTAAAAGTAGAACAAGCTCTTTATCTTGATGGTTCTATCTCTAGTCTCTATCTGCAAAAGAATAACCGTAATGATAGAAAATTTTATATGGGACCTATTATTGGTTTAGTCAGTCATGCAATTTGTGCAGTCAAATAAAATGCAAAAAAGCCAGTACAGGACTGGCTTTATAATTAATGAATAGATGGTTTTTGAATGAGTTCATTTAACTCTTTTCGGCTATACCCACGGGAAATAAGAACTTTTTTTATTCCCATAATGACATCTTCATCTGTTGCTTGTGCGAGCGCACTTAGAAGTTGTTCATTAGTTTTACATGAGCAGTCATTTTCAACACAAGCAGTTTGATTCTTATGCTCGTTATGCTGTTGATCTGCTAAGAACAGCTTTTGCCAAAAACTCATAGAGCCTTCATATACAACCTAACATAGATCGAAATATAGCCAATTTAAATTAAAATACAAGTCTCTATAAGTGATAAATCCACCAGTTGAACTAGAGAATTTTCGATAGTAATGGTTGAGTTAAACGAAATTATGACGAATAGATGACTTGATATTTTTTTTAAATTTAAATACTTAATGAAAAAATGTTGAAAAATAAGGAGATATTTAATCTCCTTATAAAATAGTGTTACATTGAAAAATTTTGTTTAAATCTTCTCAAGTAATACACCTGACTCAACATGATGCGTATAAGGGAACTGATCAAATAAAGCAAACTTAGTCACTCGATGAGTTTTTGTCAGCGTTTTTAAATTTTCATATAAAGTGTCAGGATTACATGAAATGTAGATGATACGCTCAAAACCTTGTAAAAGTTTTAAAGTTTCATCATCAATTCCTGCACGCGGAGGGTCTACAAATACGGTATCAAAGTCATAACTTTGAATATCAATATTTGCTTCTTGCAGACGGCGGAATTCGCGCTCACCCTGATAGGCTTGAGTAAACTCTTCAGCTGAAAGACGAGCTACTTGAATATTATCGATCTGGTTTTGTTCAATATTCCATTGAGCCGCATAAACTGATGATTTAGCAAGTTCGGTAGCAAGTACGCGTTCGAATTTTAGTGATAATGGAAGGGTAAAGTTACCGTTACCACAATAAAGTTCTAGCAAGTGTTTTTTCGAACCCTCAGCTGCATCACATGCCCATTGCAGCATTTTTTTGCAAACTTGTGCATTCGGCTGGGTAAAACTGCTTTCAATTTGTTTGTATTTGAATGTACGGTTTAAAAGTTCAAACTCTTCTACAACAAAGTCATCGCCAATAACAACTTTCTGACCTCGGCTACGGCCCATAATTTTAATATTTAGTTTTTCAGCAAGTGCTTTAGCTGCTTGTTCCCACTCCTGATTAAGTTTACGGTGATAAATCAGGGTAACTAGCATTTCTCCACTAAGTGTTGCGAGAAAATCAACTTCAAATAAACGCTGTGAAAGTAAAGGTTCTGCTTTGAGCTCTGCTAAAAGGCGAGGCATTAAATCATTAATGCTTTTGTCTGCAATAGGAAACTCGTCTATGCGAACAACTGTTTTTTGTTTGTCTTCATCGTTACGTTCAAACATAGCATAGAACATATCATTTTCTGTATGCCAGATCCGAAACTCAGCACGCATACGGAAATGTTGTTCAGGTGATTCAAACACTTCTAATGTAGGTGGTGTAAATTCAGAAAATTGAGTAGTAATGCGATCAATTTTAGCTTGAAGTTGTTGACGATAAGAAGAGGTCATAGACAAAGAAAATTTAGACAGAATCAAATAGTGAATGGTATCAAAAAAATCGCGCTTGCAGGAGCCAATTTTAGTCAGATATTCATAAAGAAATAGGGCACTTAAATTAGAGATGATTTAAGACGCGGTTAATAAAATCTGATTTTATTTTTCTATATTGATCATGGTCTAAATGGCTACACTCCAATTTTAATTGATTATATTCTTTCACCAAGAGTGGTGAGTCTATAAGCTTATTTCTAAATATTAAGAAAAATGTGAATACTGAATTGGTTACTACAATTTGAAATGCAACATCATCGTTGTTGAGTGATTCGAGCATACAAAGCTCGTGTGTTCTAAGCGTATTTTGTTTCTCTATAAAATTAAGTGTTTTTAACTGGTTTATTGCGAATTCAAATTGGTCAGGCATAACTTCAATATAAATATCTAGATCACCTTTGGAAATTGCATTAGGTATTGCAGAAGAACCTATATGCTCAACTTTGGCAAATGGGAGAAGTGTGGAAATATCTTTTTTATACGAATTAAAAAGTTGAATACATTTTTGTTGATATTGCTCTGATTCTAAAAAGATCATTATGAAATTCTCTAATCGATAACATTTATATATTTAAAAATAGATTACTTCATTAAACAAAAAAGCCCAAATGCTGAGATTTGGGCTTTTTTAGATAAATTTAGGTGTTAGTCAGACATAGTCATTAAGCTTGCATTGCCACCAGCTGCAGCTGTATTCACACTAATTGCACGTTCAATCACTAAACGTTCAAGTGGAATTGACTCGTTTGATTCAACATGTGTAATGCCAACAATTGCGCCAGAGCGGCTAGCAATTTCTTGTTGTAATGAAAGAACCTCTTCACGACTACCATGGTGTAAAACAGCATCAAAATTATCTGATGTGATGTTTTTAACTGTAGTAATTGCATCAAGAACATCTTTTGGCAACGTTTGTTTATGTTTTGCCAACAATGGACTATTTGGCATTACCGCAGCTTGGCTACCCACTGCAAAAATTGCGAGTAATTGATGTAATTGATTTTGTTCAGTGTCTGCAATTGAAAGCACACGGTGACGCGGCAGAATAATATATTGGTTACTTTCCCCAGTAGGGCCTTGTAACTCATAAAACTTACCTACACCAAATGGTTCAATATCACGATTTGCTTGTGGTAAATGCTGTTTTGCCCAGTTTTGTAAGCTCTGATAAACCTCTCGGTTAAAGCCTTCATATGCAGTTTGTTCATTTTTCATAGCGAATGGTGTTGCCAATACTTTATTTGAACAATTTTGCATTAAGCGATACATGTAAAGCGGACCACCAGCTTTCGGACCTGTACCCGATAAACCTTCACCACCAAATGGTTGAACACCAACAACAGCACCAACAATATTGCGGTTGATATAAAGGTTACCCACTTCAGCATGTTGAATAACGGTTTGGATAGTTTCATCAATACGGGTATGCAGACCCATTGTTAAACCATAACCTTTGGCATTAATACGTGAGATGAGTTGTTCAAGTTCGCCGTATTTATAGGTAATGATGTGTAAAACAGGACCAAAAACTTCGCGTTGTAAGTCATCGAGGTTAGGTAACTCAATTGCTGTTGGTACAACAAAAGTACCTTTGCTCAATTCATTTTGACTAGTTGCACCAAACATCAATTGATGTACTGGATAGCCTTTAGACTTCATTTTTTGGATATGCTGATCAATTGTCTGTTTTGCTTCTTCATCAATAACAGGACCAATATCCGTTTTTAAAATAGCAGGGTTACCTACGATTAACTGCTGCATTGCACCTTTAAGCATTTTAATAACGCTTGCCGCACTATCTTCTTGTACACATAAAATACGTAAAGCAGAGCAGCGTTGACCTGCGCTATCAAATGCAGAACTTACAACATCTAGTACAACTTGTTCAGTTAATGCAGATGAGTCCACAATCATTGCATTCTGACCACCAGTTTCTGCAATGAGAGGAATAGATTGGCCATTAGCAGCCAAACGTTTTGCAACTGTTTTCTGCAAAATTTTTGCAACTTCAGTTGAGCCAGTAAACATGATGCCATCAATGCGTCGATCTTGGCTAAGCTGAGCACCTACTGTTTCACCACGGCCAGGTAATAATTGTACAGCGCCATGTGGAATACCAGCTTCCCATAAAATTTGCACTGCTTGAGCCGCGATTAAAGGTGTTTGTTCGGCAGGTTTTGCAATAACACAGTTACCACTGACTAATGCTGCAGCAATTTGACCAGAGAAAATTGCAAGAGGGAAGTTCCATGGACTAATACAAAGTACAGTACCAACTGGCTGAATAGTTGTATTTGCGGGAAGATTCTCAACTTGAGTTGCGTAGTAACGTAAGAAATCTACAGCTTCACGAACTTCTGCAATTGCATTGGCATAAGTTTTACCACTTTCACGGCAAAGTAATACCATTAACTCTTGAATACGACTTTCCATAAGGTCAGCTGCACGTTTTAAATATTGTGCGCGTTGATCTTTAGGTGTATTTGCCCATTCAATTTGTATCTGTTCAGCTGCATTCAATGCAATTTCTACATCATTAAGATCAGCTTCTTGTACATACCCAACAATTTCATCATTTTGTGCTGGGTTTGTAATTGCAACAGAATGACCTTGTTCTGTTGAAGCGTTATTTCCTAGTAATGGACGGCTTTGCCAAACACGATTACGTAGTTGTTGAGCTGTGCTATCTAAAGCTTCAAGCGGAGTGTCGTTTGCTAAGTCATATCCTTTAGAGTTTTTACGGAGTGTGCCGTACATATCTAAAGGAAGAGGAATTGATGGGTGTTTTAAACCAATTGAACCTTCAAGTTTAGCTGCATTGCGTATATCGTAAATTGGAGACTGAATGAGGTCTTCAACCTTAAGTGTTTTATCGGCAATACGGTTAACAAATGAAGTATTTGCACCATTTTCAAGTAAACGACGAACCAGATAAGCTAACAAAGTTTCATGGTTACCAACTGGAGCATAAATACGGCATGGCACGCCTAATTTATTTTGCTCGCGTGGACCAACAACTTGTTCATAAAGTGGTTCACCCATGCCATGTAAGCATTGGAACTCATATTGACCAGCATAATATTTGCTTGGATCAGCTAAATGATAAATTGTTGCCAATGTCTGAGCGTTATGAGTCGCAAATTGCGGATAGATATATTCTGGCGCTGCAAGTAATTTTTTAGCACAAGCAATATAAGATAAATCTGTATGTACTTTACGTGTGAAGACAGGGTAGTCATCCATACCTTCGATTTGTGCTTTCTTGATTTCGCTATCCCAATATGCGCCTTTTACAAGACGAATCATGAGGCGTTTTTGGCTGCGTTTAGCAAGGTCAATAATATAATCAACTACAAAGAAGCAGCGTTTTTGATAAGCTTGAATAACGAATCCAATGCCTTTCCAGTTCGCTAATTCCGGCTCGAAACAAAGACGTTCGAGTAACTCAAGCGAAATTTCTAAACGCTCTGATTCTTCAGCATCGATATTTAAACCAATATTGTAGTGTTTGGCTAAACGAGCAAGTTCAAATACTTTGCCGTAAAGTTCTTGATGAACACGTTCAATTTGCGCACGTTGATAACGAGGGTGTAAGGCAGAAAGCTTAATTGAAATACCCGGGCCATCATAAACGCCTTTACCATTAGATGCCTTACCAATGGCATGGATAGCTTGCGTATAATCGTTAAAGTAGCGTTCAGCGTCATGGTCAGTTAAAGCTGCTTCACCTAACATGTCATAAGAATAACGAAATCCCTTATCTTCAAGTACTTTCGCATGGTCTACAGCTTCTTCAATGGTTTCCCCAGTTACAAACTGTTCACCCATCATACGCATTGCAACATCAACTGCTTTACGAATAATGCCACGTCCACTACGTGCTAAAAGGCCAGTAAGTACACTTGAAAGACTGGTTTGCTTTGGTGTTTCCATAAGCTTACTAGTTAACATGAGGCCCCATGCTGCAGCATTGACAAACATTAAACTGCTTTGGCCAACGTGTTCTTTCCAGTTACCTTGGTTGATTTTATCTCGAATCAGTAAGTCACGTGTTGCTGTGTCTGGAATACGAAGCAAAGCTTCGGCAAGGCACATTAAGGCCACACCTTCTTGTGAAGACAGAGAGAACTCTTGTAATAACCCTTGAACAATACCTGCTTTCCCAGAAGAGGTCTTACGTTCACGTAAATTATGGGCAAGGTTAAATGCAAGGTCATAAATTTTATGATCTAAATCATCAGATACCGCAGCAGCTTGTAATAACTCTTCTACAGCTTCAGGTTCGGCACGTCGCCAAGCTGTATTAATGCGCTGTTCAAACTCACTTTTATCGTTGAATTCGGTGATATAGCCTTGGTGAGATTTATCCATTTGATGAAAAGTATCCATTGTGTTCATATCTATTTCCGACAACCGACTCTCATAAACTCATCTTGAGTAGAGAGGTTTAGATAATTTATGATTACAGAAGAAACACCGAATAACTCACTATATTTAGCCTATTTTTTAGAGGAAAATTCAGATGAATGGCCCATTATTAAGCCTTGATCGCACTGATTTAAAAATTTTGGATATTCTTCAAACAGATGGGCGAATTTCTAATAGTAAATTAGCCGAAATGGTGAACTTATCTCCAACCGCTGTTATGGCTCGAGTGCAGAAGCTAACAAAAGATGAATTTATCTTGGGCTATGAAGCCAAATTGAATCCAATCAAACTGAATGCAAATTTTTTGGTGTTTGTAGAGGTCTTACTTGATAAAACAACACCTAACGTTTTAGACGAGTTTATTGATGCAGTCGTGCATTATCCAGAAATCGTTGAATGCCATATGGTCAGTGGAGGATTTGATTTTTTAATTAAATTACGAAGTGGCAGTATGGAGGAGTTTAGACGTATTGCTGGGCAGGTACTATGGCAATTACCTGGTGTGAAAGAAACCCGTAGCTACCCTGTGATGCAAGTTGTAAAAGATACTTCAAAAATTAAAATCAAAACGAAAAATAAATAAAAAGGGGCCGAAGCCCCTTTTTATTTTATTCATTTTTATACACTTTCTTTGTAGAGTTTGTCGCCTTGTTCAAAACGATCAGTCACATCAGAGTTTGGTGCTTTTGAAATTAAGCTCACTACAATGATGCTGATAAACGCACAGATAAAGCCAGGAATAATCTCGTAAACCCCAGTGCCTGCGAAAAGATTTTTCCAACCAATCACAACAACAGCACCTACGATCATGCCCGCTAAAGCACCTTCTAAAGTCATACGTTTCCAGAACAATGACAAGATGATGAGTGGACCAAATGCAGCGCCAAAGCCAGCCCATGCGTAAGCAACAAGACCAAGAACTTTACTGTCAGGATTACCTGCTAGCACAATTGCAAGAACTGCAATTGCAAGAACCATGACTCGACCAACCCATACAAGTTCTTTTTGAGATGCGTTTTTACGGATGAAACCTTTGTACAAATCTTCAGTTAGCGCACTTGAACATACTAAAAGCTGACAGCTTAATGTACTCATAACAGCAGCCAAGATAGCAGCTAGAATGATACCCACAATCCATGGATTGAATAAAATTTTAGTCAATTCCATAAATACAGTTTCAGGGTTTTTGCTTACAACTGCTGCAAGTTCAGGGTGTTGCTGGAAATATGCAATACCGAAGAAACCAGCACCAACAGCACCAACTAAACATAAAATCATCCAAGTCATACCAATACGGCGAGCAGCAGGAATTGATTTTACAGAGTCAGCAGCCATGAAACGTACAAGAATGTGCGGTTGGCCAAAATAGCCTAAACCCCAAGCCATTGAAGATAAAACGGCTACCACACTTAAATCTGAAACGATGTTAAATGCATGTGGGCGAGCAGTTTCAATAAGCGTTACAAACTGAGTTGTGTCGCCAATTGCAAGGTAAGTTACGATTGGGGTGAGTAAAAGGGCAAAAATCATTAAGCCAGCTTGGAAAGTATCAGTCCAGCTAATTGCCAAGAATCCACCAATACAAACATAACTGATTGTTGCAATAGCACTTAACCAGATTGCGGTGGTATATGACATACCAAATAAATTTTCAAATAAACGAGCGCCAGCTACCATACCTGAGGCACAGTAAATTGCGAAGAAAACCAAGATAATAACGGCAGAGAAAATACGAAGAATCTTTTTCTTGTCATCAAATCGACTTGTAAAATAGTCGGGCAGAGTGAGTGCATTATTTTGGATTTCAGTATGAACGCGTAATCGACCAGCAACCAGTAACCAGTTAAGCCAAGCACCGATAATTAGACCAATTGCAATCCACGCTTCAGATAAACCAGAAAGATAAATTGCTCCTGGTAAGCCCATGAGTAACCAACCACTCATGTCTGATGCGCCTGCGGATAATGCAGTAACAAAACTGCCTAAACTACGACCACCAAGAATATAATCAGAGAAGTCGCTTGTAGCACGGTAGGCGAATAAGCCAATAAGTACCATTGCTACGATGTACACCATAAACATGATGAGGGTGGGATCAAAATAACTCATAATGGATGTGTGTCCTTATATCCATAATCCGTGATTGTAACCTAATCCAGGTCGCTGTTTTCTTGTACGGCATTTCAAGAGGTTGAGATTCAACCACAAAAGAATTTTTTTGCTCTGTTATCTTTGTGATGTATTTTATGTATTTTTGTGTAAACAGGTGTAATTACAGTTACACTTTAAATTAAATTTATTTTAATCAATGATTTATATGAGTTAAATAATTCATTTATTCTTGAGAAAATTATAAAAATAGTAAATTTAGAAAATAGATTAGTATGTTTGGTTACAAAATTAGCAATGACAATATATGATTCAAGAAAAAATTTGATATGAGTTGAGTGTTTTCGCATCAATTTCATGTGAAAAGACAACTTTAGAAGTGAAATCTGCAATAAAAATGAAAGAAATATTAGCTCGTCAACTGATGAAATAGCTCTTTCATACCTTCTGTGGCTGTCATATTTAATAGTTTATATTGAGATGGAACACGAGAATGATCTGCTTGAGGATCTATATAGTAGGCTTCAGTGTAATTTGGAATTTCATGAACTAAAGCAGCAACAGGATACACACTTAAGGTTGAACCAATAACAATGAAAATATCGGCTTCCTGTACTTGCTTTATGGCTTCTTCAAATGCGGGAACTGCTTCACCAAACCAAACTACATGAGGACGAAGTGGATAGCCATTTGGGCAAAAGTCATGTTCTAAGTCTAACTTCCAACCATTAATTTCATAAAACTCAGTTGTATATTGTGCATCTGGTCCAGAGCTTTTTGCTAATCGAATATTGCCATGTAGATGCAAGACATTGCGGTTACCAGCGCGCTCATGTAAATCATCAATATTTTGCGTAATAACCTGTACATCGAAATGGTTTTGTAGTTTGGCAATGTACTGATGAGCTTCATTTGGCTGAGCTTCTAAAATATTTTTACGACGTTCATTATAAAACCGTTGGACTAAAGCAGGGTCTTTATTCCAAGCTTCTGGAGTGGCAACTTGTTGTATATCATAATTTTCCCATAGGCCATTACTGTCACGAAAAGTACTAATTCCACTTTCTGCACTCATGCCTGCACCAGAAAATACAACAAGTCTTGTCATGTCAGTGATCCTATTCATCTGGTTTTTATAGCTGATTTATACATATATAAAAAAACCAGTTTAAAAGTAAACTGGTTTTTATTAAATATTGAAAGCGATGCTATCTTTTATAAGCCTGCTTCATATTCTGCATTTGTTAAAAGTTTTTCAACATCAGCTATGTTGTCTGGCTTGATTTTATAAATCCAGCCTTTCCCGTATGGGTCTTCATTTACAAAATCGGGATCATCTTCAAGGTCTGTATTTACTTCCACTACAGTACCAGAAACAGGAGCGTGGATATCAGAAGCAGTCTTAACTGATTCAACTACTCCAGCTTGTTCTCCAGCTGTTACTTTGCTGCCTACTTCAGGAGTCTCCACATAGACCAAGTCTCCAAGTTCATCTTGTGCATGGTCGGTAATTCCTGTAATAACAAGATCACCTTCAATTTTTACCCACTCATGTGTACGTGCATACTTCAATTCTGAAGGGTGGTTCATGACAACTCCTTAAGCTTGTGTCCAATATTTTAATAACATTATAAATAGGGGTCTTTGCGCCAGTTACTCGGACTACGGCCACTCCAGCGTTTGAATGCACGGCTGAAATTTGCGACATCGGAGTAACCAAGTTCATCTGCAATTTGTTCAAGGCTATAATCTGTACGTGAAAGTAAAGAAGTCGCATGACGATATCGGACTTCATCTACTAATGTTGAAAATGAAGTCCCTTCAGCTGCCAATTGTCGCTTTAAGGTGCGATCTGACATATGTAGGTATTCTGCTACATTTTCTATGCTTAAGTAATGTTGTTCAGAATTACTTAAAATATCACGTACGCGCATTGCCAAACGGCGGCGTTCACCCAAAGCAGAGAGTTCAGCTTCACATTGGTTAATGGCAATTTGACTAGCGATTGGATCGGAATTAATTAATTTAATGCTTAAATATTTTTTATCAAAACTAGAAATTAAATGAGGCTGATTAAAGCGAATAGTGCTGCTGAGTTTGCTTCTATATTTATCAAAACCTGCTGGTTCTGGAAAATCTAGGTCGACATCGCCTGCTAAATCTTCGATACCTGTCATTGCTTTTGCCATTGTCATGATGCCAATGGTTAAGCCTAAAACAATTTCGGTACGAAGTGGTTCTAGCTCAATATCACACTGTAATTGTAATGTGGCTTTGGGACCGAATGTAGAAAAATAAAGTTGTAAAAAGGGTAAGCGTAACTGGATAAAACGAGCAGCAAGAGCAATCGCTTCGGTAATATCTTTTGCTGTCATTATCGCGTAGCCAATAAATCCATGAATTGAAATACGCATTTGAGTGCCAATATGGAAACCCAATGTACTTTCACCAGTGAGATTTAAGGCATGTTTAACCAGCTCATTTGCTACAGGTGTTGAAATACGATATTCAGGATCGGCTAATTGCTCACTCGTAAGATGAAAAGGGGCAAATAATGTTTCATCGTTGTATCCCCAACGTGAAACAACATCTAATAGCAATAAGCCATAGACTCCTGGAATACCTTGATCTTGACGAGCTGAGGTAATTTTCATATGCGTTCCGTTGCTCTCATCAATTTTCTACGTGCATTTCTTACACATCTTGTCATGAAATATAATTTGAGTTTATAAAAACTGTTAGACAATCATATCAACGATTCGTTAAACATTCTTTTTAAAGACAACGATTTTTGTCGTTGAAATAAGTAAAACATCCCCATGCTGATTTAAGGCTTGCGTAACGTAACTTACAATACCACGATCCAATTTTGTTTTGGATGGTGTAATCGCGGAAATTTCAGCTTCAACATGAATACGGTCACCTGGACGGGTTGGACGAGGCCAACGTAGACTCGACTCCGAACCCACTAGTCCACCATGAATTGGCATACATTCAGTCCATAAGCGCATCGTAATTGCAGAGGTGTGCCACCCACTGGCAGCAATACCTTTAAAAATGGGATCTTCTTTGGCTAGCTCTTCATCTGTATGGAAAGGCTGAGGGTCATAGTGGCTTGCAAATTGTTTGATTTCATCTAGTGTAATTTCATATTCACGACTGATAAAACGATCACCAATTTTTAAATCTTCTAAATAAAGCATTAATCCTGACCCTGTACTACTTTTTGCTCAATAAGAAAACCGCCAGTTTGACGTTTCCATAATTGTGCATATATACCATCTTTGGCAATTAATTCTTCATGGGTGCCTTGCTCTGCAATTTTACCTTCATCAAGAACAATTAAACGGTCCATTTGAGCAATGGTAGACAAACGGTGAGCAATTGCAATAACTGTTTTATCTACCATCAGGTCATTTAAACTAGACTGAATAGCTGCTTCAACTTCTGAGTCTAATGCACTTGTTGCTTCATCTAATATTAAAATTGGTGCATCTTTTAAGAAAACACGTGCAATAGCGATACGTTGTCTTTGACCGCCTGAAAGTTTAACACCACGCTCACCAACCTGTGCGTCATAGCCAGAACGACCTTTTAAGTCGACAAGTTGGGGAATAAAGTCGGCTGCCCTTGCTTTATGTACTGCGCTTTGCATGTCTAGATCGGTTGCATCCGGACGGCCATATTTAATGTTTTCAGCAACTGAGCGATGTAGTAGAGAGGTATCTTGAGTAACTAAAGCAATATTCGCTCTCAAACTATCTTGGGTAACATCTTCAATATTTTGCCCATCAATTAAAATTGCACCTTCTTTAAGATGGTAAAAGTGTAAAAGTAATTGAATGAGGGTAGATTTTCCTGCACCTGAACGGCCAACGATACCAATCTTTTCACCCGCTTTAATATGTAGGTTAAAGTGATCGATGACATTTTTATTGTTATAGGCAAAGGTAACATCTTTAAATACGATTTCACCTTGCTTTACTGTAAGTGGTTTTGCATCTGGTTTGTCTTGAATATTGATTTTCTTACCAAGAGTTTGCATACCATCTTGAATAGTCCCAACATTCTCAAATAAAGCTGACATATGCCACATCATAAACTCAGCCATGCTATTCAGTTTTAAAATCATGGCGGTAGTCGCCGCAATTACACCTAATGCTGCTAAGCCTTGTGTCCATAGCCAAACTGCAGTACCAATTACACCTACAAATAAAACAGCAGAGAGTAAATTAATGCTGACTTCAAAAAGAGTACCTAAACGCATTTGCGCATAGACTGTTGACATAAACTCTTTCATTGACGCTTTTGCATACTGGCTTTCACGACCAGCATGTGCAAATAATTTAACTGTTTGAATATTTGTATAAGCATCAGTTACACGGCCAGTCATCACGGCACGAGCGTCAGCTTGTTGCTGTGAAACTTTGCTTAAACGTGGAATAAAGAACCAAGCACTTAATAAAAATAGTCCCAACCAAACCATAAGGGGAATAAGTAAAGTTGGTGAAATTGCACCCAGAACAATACTAACGGTAATAAAGTAAATGCTGACGTAAGCCAACATATCACCCAAAATTATCCAAAACTCGCGTATAGCTAATGCTGTTTGCATCACCTTTGCTGAAAGGCGTCCCGCAAAATCATTATGGAAAAAGTCTAGGCTTTGCTTTAATAAAAGGTTGTGGAAGCGCCAGCGTAAGCGCATTGGGAAAGTGCTATATAAAATTTGGTGTTTTATAACAGATTGAATATTAACAAATAAAATATTGGCGAATAAAACACTAATTAAAATAAGGATATTGGACGCATGTTGGCTTAAAAAACTTTCAGGCTGGCTATTACTAAGCCAATCTACTAATTGTCCAATTTTTGAAAAAAGTAAGGCTTCAAAGCTAGCTGCACCAGCTGTACAAATAATCAGTAATAGTAAATATGGGCGTACACCCTCAGTAGCTTGCCAAACAAATGGGAAAAAGCGAGTTGGTAAGGGCTCATCCAGACCTTTGGTTGGATAAGGATCTACAAGTTTTTCAAACCACTTCAGCATGAATGACTACCTTTATACATCAGCTACTTTATTAAAATTTCGCAATTTAATTTGCAATAAAGTCAGTTAGATCAAACCTGATAAAGATGTTGATCTGTTGGGTGTGTGGGTACACGTCAAAGTCTATGTTGTATATCTTTGGCTAAAACTGACATGATTTAGACAAGACATAAATTTGGAATCGGGAAAAGCCTAAGAGGCATGGTAAAGACAAAATGTTTTATTCATTATATCGATAATAATAGATGAAGTGGTGAATGAATTTGCCCAGAATGTAATTTTTATAAGTTTTTTTAATAAATGATAAAATATTGATATTTACTGCTAAGCAGCATGAGCCTTTATCTCAATATTGATAAAGGCTCTCATAATAATTACCACATTAAGTCATCTGGAATTACATATGCTGCATATGGATCTTCTTCATCGGTAGTTTGTTCATTTTTCTCTGCATTATTAATTAAAATAAAGCCTTGCATTTTTTGATCAATTTTTTCAGCCAAAGCCTTTGGTAGATACGCGTATTGATCTTGATCTTTTGCAATGACTAAACTACCTGTTACAAGTGCATTGTAGACTTGCTGAGATAGGTATACTTTTTTAATTTTATTTTCATCAATAAATTGATATGCAACATCTCCAGCAAAATCTGCAATTTTATGTTGCTTAATCATTTGAATGATTGAAGCCTTTAATGCTTTTTCTTCGAGTTGCTGCTGCTTTTCTAGATTCAAAGCTTGGTCTTTTGCTTGCTTCTCTTTTTGAGCTTTTTCAATATTTGCTTTGATTTCTGCTTCATTACTTTGACCAGTACGCTGTTCATGCTGAGCTTGCTTGGTGAGTTTTTTTGCTTTTTTATTGTCAACTAAACCGGCTTTGAGTAACTGAGCTTGTAAGGCATTTTTAACCATGACTTAATCCGAATCTGAAGAGGAAGAACTATGAAAATAAACGGCCCAATACGAAATACTGAGAGTTAAGCTTAAAATTGCTGGAAGCAAAAATGATTGCAATTTTAAGTAGGGGTGAACTGAAGCAGCAATTATACCACCAATAAGAAAACCTGAAAAAATAAGTAGATGTAAAATTATACGACGGTTTTCAACTTTTAAACCACGTGCCATATAACCAAGCGCAAGACCAAGGTCTGTTAAGACACCCGATAAATGAGTGGTTCTGATAATGGTTCCTTTATAATGGCTAACCATGGCATTTTGTAACCCCATAGCGACACAGGCCCATAATAATCCATATTTAGGAAAATAAGGCAGTAATAACCAGCAAAGGAAAATGAAGAGAGCAACGAGGCTTAAAGGAAGGCCATATCGACGGCCTAATTTAAAATGGCTATTACCTAAAATAAAGCCGCTATAAAATGATCCACATACGTAACACAGTATAACAAGTACTAAATATATGATGTGTTCAAATTGCCAGTTTACCAAACTCATCGCTAGCATACTGACATTACCTGTCATATGCGAAACTGACTGATGTAAAAGGGTGATTAGCCCTAATACATTAATCATTCCGGCATTTATAGCCAGTAAAAAGGCACCAACTTGGAACCAGTTTGGTAAACGTTGAAATGGCATGTTCTCTAAGATTTTTGTTTTGAGCGAATATCAACTGCGGCTGTAAATAAAACATCGGTAGATGAGTTAAGAGCCGTTTCCGTTGAATCTTGTAATACACTAATAATCATACCCACTGCAACAACTTGCATCGCAATTTCTGATGAAATACCAAATAAACTACAAGCGACTGGAATTAAAAGTAATGAACCACCTGCAACCCCAGATGCTCCACATGCTGAAACTGTAGCGACTACAGATAAAATAATCATAGTTGCTAAATCAACATGAATTCCTAAAGTATGGACAGTTGCCAAGGTAAGCACAGTAATCGTAACAGCTGCACCAGCCATGTTAACAGTAGCACCTAAAGGAATAGAAACGCTTGCAGTAGATGGGTTAACACCTAAACGTTCAGCTAAATCGAGATTAACTGGAATGTTAGCTGCTGAGCTGCGGGTGAAGAATGCGGTAATACCACTTTCTTTTAAGCATTTAAAAACAAGTGGGTATGGGTTACCACGAATTGTTAAACCCACCAAAATTGGATTAACTACAAGGGCAACAAAAAGCATTGTTCCTAGTAGAACAGCTAATAATTGTGCATAGCTTTCAAGCGTTGCTAAACCAGCATCGGCAAAAGTTACTGCCACTAAACCAAAAATACCCACCGGAGCAAATGCAATCACTTTATGAATAATCGCGCTCACTGCATGTGAAACATCATGCATTACTTGTTTAGTGGTATCTGAGCTGTGGCGCATTGCTAAACCGAGACCAATCGCCCATGCAAGAATACCAATAAAGTTTGCTTCGCTAATCGCTTGTACTGGGTTTGCAATAAAACTTAAAAGCAAGTTTTTTAATATATCAGCGAGACTACCTGGCGCTTGTAAGTTGTTATGCGAAACAGTGTTGAGAAATAAAGTGCTTGGAAAAGATAAGCTTGCTACAACAGCACTAAAAGCAGCTAATAACATACCTACTACATATAATAGTAAGACTGGACGTAAATTTGCACTGTGACCAACCTGAAAGTTGGCAATCGATGAGAGAACTAGGACAAAGACTAAAATAGGGGCAACCGATTTCAATGCTTTAATGAACAGTTCACCAAACAAGCTTAGGTAGGGCGTAACGTTTGGAAATAAGAGAGCAACGCCTATCCCTAAAATAATGGCGATAATAATTTTGGTGACTAAGCTTAATCGAGAAAAGAATTCAAGCATATAAAGGCCTTATTAACCTATTCGTGGCTAAAGGTTGAACAAGCGGAGTATTTTATACTTAAGTGATGTGAATCTTAAGCTTTTTTATACTCACTAATCATATTTATAAAAAATGATAATATTAAGTATTTGTTTTTAAAATAGTAAAATTTGAATGCTAGAGTAATTAAAATAATGTTTTGCTTATATTACAGACAATAATGGAAATAAGTAAACTTAATTATTGAGGGTTAAGACGAGTTAAGGGAGATATAAAAAGAAATAGAGAGATTATTTTTGTTTTCAATAGATTTGAATGTTAGAAAAACTACGCGAATTTTCAGTCCTCTTTGCTTGGATCATTACCAGCTACCAAGTTGAAAAATCGCATATTTCAGGAATACATTAATATTATTATAATTTTATAAGTTCAGCGCAGTTATTCTATACAGTATAACTGATAAAGCGTATTTAAAATGGAGTGCATCTTATCATCCTTTATGGAGTAGAAAATTTGTTTGCCATCACGACGTGTTGAAACGACATCACTTTTACGTAGCATCATCAATTGTTGTGAAAGGGTGGGTTGGGTGATTTGTGTTTTCTCTTCGATTTGAGAGACATTCAACTCCTCATGAGCTAAGTGACATAAAATTAATAAACGGTCAGTGTTAGCTAAAGACTTTAATGTTCCTACGACTGAATCAGCCGCATTTTTCATTTCTTCAATTTGGAGTCCATCTTTCATACTTTATACCTATATCAATATGGCCGGCATAGTATAGATTGATCTTATGAAAATGAATGTAGCAAAACTAATCAATCCAATTGTTTTTGTTGAAAAGGTTTATAAGTGTAATTGATAAATATATAGCATTATTAAGGTATAACAATAATTTGTAGTTGTTTTGTGTCAAAAGTGTTGCATTGTGTGAGAAGCGTAATTGTTAAGTATAAATGAAACAATGTCAAAGAAAATAAATCCTCTTTTTTGCTCTATCAATAGTTAATTCTGATTTATGTTTAAAAGGGGAATAAAAAAAGATTGAGTTTTTACTTTTTAAGGATATAATCAATCTTGTACAGACAGGTCTGTATATTCTAGTTTGGGATGTATAGTCCAAAAAAAACGTCTAACTCTAGACTAGAATGACTTTCAGACGCAGCGTGATGAATAAGAAGAAGATTCAACAATATAAGAAGAATAATATCACGCTTTATTTTTTAGTGTGCAACTTTTTCAAATTCAATAAGTTTCTCTACACGCTTCCAATAGTCATAAATTTTTACTGAGCCATGTTCCACCTGAGCTTGAATGGTCATGCCTTCTAATATATTGACTAATAACAATGCCAGAGGACGAGACTCTTCAATTTCATGCTGGACGAGAAGGTCTTGCATGAGTTGCGTTAACCATATTTTATATAAAGTCGCTGGTTGATGTGTTGAAGGGTATTGTTTTAATACTTCTTCTAAAGCTTTTTGAAACATACAGCCATTAAAGTCTTCGCTATTAAACCAATCTGAATACCATAAGAAAATTGCTTTGATACGACTCAATGGGTCGTTTTCATCTTCTTTAGATATAGCAGCAGTCAGAGAATTCTGTAAAAGTGAGTTTCTTAATAATAAACACTCTTCAATAAGTTTCTCTTTTGAAGGGAAGTATTTATAAAATGTCATTTTTGCTACACCAGACTCACTGATGATACGATCAACCCCTATAGAGTTATAACTATATGAGTTAAAAAGTCTTAAAGCAGTGGTAATGATGTCATCTTTTTTTGACATATTTTAGTAGCCTCACACAAAAAAATTGCTCTTAGCCTAAATGGTCGAGTGTATAAATAAAAAGCACGAACGCACAATTTTACATTGTATTGATTGTTATTGATAGGAAAAAATGGGTTTTTTAAAAGCAATAGAAGTTCAAAGCATAATGCTCTAGATGTGAATTTTATATTTATTGAAAAAATTTCTATGTCTTAATCAGACGTATTAACTAGATAATTTTTTGATGTAGAAAAATAAATTTATACCATAGACATACAGCCATAAAATAGATTTAAAGAATGGTATATTTAAGCATGTATTTATAAAAGAAAAAAGGAGAAATTTTATAAATTCCTCCTTTTAATGTATTTAGGCGATATTATTCTGCAGGTGGCAGTAACATAAGAATTGAATCATTCAATAATTGAACAATATTCTCTAAAATATCTAAACTGCTCAGCTGGTCGTTGAAAGGGATGCTTTCTCCATCTGCAATTGCTTTGAGTTGAGTGGCAAAAGATTCCACAATTGGTAAATCTTCTCCATTACCCCAAAACTTTAAAGCACCATTTTGTTCTGTATAAAGTAGACGAGAAGCTGGTTCAAGCAATAGTTCATAACCTTCTGACAAAATAGCATTGAGATCTTCAATTTCGATTTCGTCTGGTTCAGGAATGTTATCTGGATATTTAGGCTCAGTCATATATGCCATGATGGCAGCATCAAGTACTGATGAGTTTTGCAACTGAGCTAAAACTAACTCTCTTAAATAAGCCAATTCTTCTTTATTAATTTCACCAACTTGAGGAATGTTCTTTCGAGCAATGTCCACAACTGGGTTCTGTAGTAATTCATCAGTCGCAAATTGATCGCTAATTCTATCGATCATGCCTGAGACATTAGGCATACGGAAACCAAATGAGAAAGTTAAACAATCATCTTCGGCAACACCATAATGTGATAATCCTGGTGGGACATATAATAAGTCACCAGGTGCTAAAACTTCATCAAAATGAACATCGATCTCTGGTAATAGCTTTAATGGTTGATTAGGAACAAGTTCAGTGCTTGCATCACACATTTGGCCTAATTGCCAACGACGGTGACCATGGCCTTGAACAAGAAATACATCATAAAAGTCAAAATGTTTTCCAACTGAACCACCTTTAGGTGCATAAGAAACCATGATGTCATCACGACGCCATTGGGGAATAAAAGGAAATTTCTTCCATAAACCAGCTAGATCAAATGAGTAATGATCAACCGCTTGTACCAAGAGTGTCCATAACTTTGGTAATTTTTGAAAGTCACCTTTGGTTAGAGGAGAGGACTTTACATGCCATTCATTTGGATTTTTGTCTTTTTGACGGATAAGACGCGCACTAACATGATCTTCTAAAGCGAATTCTCTCACATCATTTGGCTCTAATATGCCAATGATTTCAGGCATGGCATTACGCACAAGTAATGGTTTTTTCTGCCAATATTCTGTTAAAAACTGTTCAGCAGTAATGCCGCCTAGAACGGTTAAAGGTTCTGTCATGGAGATAACCTATAAGTAAGCTAAAAAATATTAAGGAATTTGAAGTTCAAGCTGTCTTAAAATCTGACAAAGCTGAATCATGGGTAAACCCATTAGAGTGGTTTGATCTTGGCCTATCATTTTCTCGAATAAACTAATGCCAAGACTTTCACACTTAAAACTTCCAGCACAATGAAGGGGTTGGTCTAAATCGACATATCTCTCGATTTCAAGCTGAGTTAAATTGCGAAATTTAACTTGATAATGTTCAACTAGAGTATGTTCAAAGTTTTTTTCAAGACATTGGACGCTTAAGGCTGTACTAAAAAAAACTGTTCTGGCTGAGTTCGCTGCTAACTGGGCTTTAGCATTTTCAATCGATAATGGTTTGCCAATAAAATCATGAGGTGCATGTTCTCGCCATGCGACTTGATCGGAGCCAATTACAATTGCTTGAGGATTTTTCTGAGCAATCACCTGAGCTTTAGTAAATGCTAGTCTTTTTGCTAAATCATCAGCATGCGTCTCACCACGAGGACTCTCATCAATATCTGGGCTAATACAGATATATTCGATTCCCAAACGATTCATCAAATCCTTACGTGTTTGACTACTCGATGCCAAAATAATTTGGGGGTGTTTCATTACACTGCATATTCCATTAATACATCTAATGGGACATAGCTTAATACTGCTTGATGGCAGGCATGAAGTTTGACAGGTGGTGCTTGACCAGCTTGATATGCTTCTACCCAGCGAGTTACGCAAATGCACCAGAAGTCACCTGGTTGTAGACCTGGAAAACCAGCTTCAGGTAGAGGCGTAATAAGATCGTTGCCAACTTTTTGCGAAAAATTTAAAAACTCAGATGTCATTTGAGCACATACGGTATGTTGCCCAAGATCTGTTACAGCTGTATGGCAAAAACCATTTCGAAAATAACCCGTAATAGGGTCAAAACAGCAGCTTGCTAAAGGTTCACCTAAAACATTTAAACGATTGATTTGTGGATCTGGATGAATAGACATAATGGATGAAATATTAAATTACTACCTCTATCATAATCAAAACTTTGGCTTTCTACAGCTTTTATGCAAAAAAACTAACCTTTTTTGATGTAATCATTTAAAATTGGCGCGTTTTTAAAATCATAAAGAGAGCTTTACATGAATTTTCAGCGTATGACTGACCTTAACTTAGCAGGTAAACGTGTACTTATTCGTGAAGATTTAAACGTTCCTGTTAAAAATGGTGTGATTACCAGCGATGCTCGTTTACGTGCAGCACTTCCAACAATAAAAGCTGCTTTAGAAAAAGGCGCTGCTGTAATGGTATTTTCGCATTTAGGTCGTCCTGTTGAAGGTGAACCAAAGCCTGAGCAGTCGCTTGCACCAGTTGCAGCATATTTAACTGAAGCACTAGGCCAAGAAGTTAAATTATTTACTGATTATCTTGATGGTGTAGAAGTTCAAGCTGGCCAAGTAGTTTTGCTTGAAAATGTTCGTTTTAACGCGGGTGAAAAGAAAAATAATCCGGAGCTTGCACAAAAGTATGCTGCTTTATGTGATGTATTTGTGATGGATGCATTCGGTACTGCTCACCGTGCAGAAGCTTCTACAGAGGGCGTGGCACGTTTTGCTCCTATTGCAGCTGCTGGTCCATTATTAGCTGCTGAATTAGATGCACTTGGCCGTGCAATGCAAACCCCTGAAAAACCAATGGTGGCTATTGTTGCTGGCTCTAAAGTTTCAACAAAACTTGATGTTTTAAACTCATTGTCTACTATTTGCGATCAACTTATTGTTGGTGGTGGTATTGCAAATACTTTCCTAGCAGCTGCAGGTTACAACGTTGGTAAATCTTTATACGAAGCTGACTTGATTGAAACGGCAAAACAAATCGCTTCTAAAGTAAGTGTTCCACTTCCTACAGATGTTGTTGTTGCTGATGCATCTCAAATTAATTTTGAAGATTTCTTAGGTTCTTTAGCAGCAGCACAAGCAGTTGTTAAAAAAGTTGAAGACGTAACAGCAAATGACATGATTTTAGATGTGGGTCCTGAAACAGCTAAAGCATTTGCAAATATTTTAACAACATCAAAAACGATTCTTTGGAATGGTCCTGTTGGCGTATTTGAAGTTGATCAATTTGGTGAAGGTACTAAAGCACTTTCTCTTGCAGTTGCTCAATCTGACGCATTCTCGATTGCTGGCGGTGGCGATACTCTAGCTGCGATTGATAAATATAATGTTGCTGACCAAATTGGCTATATTTCAACTGGTGGTGGTGCATTCCTTGAGTTTGTTGAAGGTAAAACTTTGCCGGCAGTTGCAGTTTTATTAGAACGTGCATAATACATATATGTAAAAATAAGAAGGGGTTGAGTTCAACCCCTTTTTCATGGATAAGTCATTAAATTGTCATATTTCTGAAATAAAATAATGAGCACTAAATCACCAATTGTGGAAAATAGTGATGAATTTAAAACTTACCTTAGCTGCTTTGTTAATTGTTCCAGTGATGTTGACTGCTTGTGCTAAAAAAGAAGAGTCTTCTAAAGCAGGGCAAGATGCTGCTTCTACAGCAGTTGCTGATAAAGTAACTCCTGAACAGCAAGCTACAATTGATTCGCTTGATAAGCCAGTTTTAGATGAAAAGAATACAGATGTGGTTGAAGGTGGCGCGTCTAGCGAGCCGGCTGCTTCAGAAACTCATTAATTTGTTGTATTTTGTTAAAAAGTCCCTGCAAATGCAGGGATTTTTTTTGAAATACTGTGATTTGTTGCTGAATTGAAATAAATGACAAGGTAGAATAAGCCGCACTACCTGGGAGGATATTATGGCACTCATTTCAATGCGCCAGCTCTTGGATCACGCTGCAGAACATAACTACGGCGTACCAGCATTTAACGTAAATAACTTAGAACAAATGCGTGCAATTATGCTTGCCGCGGATGCAACCAATTCACCTGTAATTGTTCAGGCATCGGCTGGAGCTCGCAAATATGCAGGCGCTCCATTCTTGCGCCATCTTATTTTGGCTGCAATTGAAGAATGGCCGCACATTCCAGTGGTAATGCACCAAGACCATGGTACAAGCCCTGATATCTGTCAACGTTCAATTCAGCTTGGCTTTAGCTCTGTAATGATGGACGGTTCATTAGGTACAGATGGTAAAACACCTACATCTTACGAATACAATGTTGATGTAACTCGTAATGTTGTTGCTTTGGCACATGCATGTGGTGTTTCTGTTGAAGGTGAGATTGGCTGTTTAGGTAGCCTTGAAACTGGTATGGCAGGCGAAGAAGACGGTGTTGGTGCTGAAGGTGTACTTGATCACTCACAACTTCTTACTTCTGTTGAAGAAGCGACTCAATTTGTTGCTGATACCAATGTAGATGCATTAGCGATTGCTGTGGGTACTTCACATGGTGCTTACAAATTCACTCGTCCACCTACAGGCGATATCTTGGCAATTGACCGTATTAAAGAAATTCATGCGGCATTACCAAATACTCACCTTGTTATGCACGGTTCAAGCTCTGTACCACAAGAATGGTTGAAAGTAATCAATGAGTTCGGTGGTGATATTAAAGAGACTTATGGTGTACCTGTTGAACAGCTTGTAGAAGCAATTAAACATGGTGTACGTAAGATCAATATCGATACAGACTTACGTTTAGCATCTACTGGTGCAATTCGTCAGTTTATGGCTGAAAACCCAGCTGAATTTGATCCACGTAAATACTTTGCTAAAACTGTAGATTCAATGAAGCAAATTTGTATTGATCGTTATGAAGCATTTGGTACAGCTGGAAATGCTGATAAGATCCGCCCAATTTCTTTAGAGAAAATGGTTGATCGTTATAAATAATTCCCGTTAGGGTTTGATTTATAGAAACCGGTTATGTAAATAACCGGTTTTTTATTAGCCAGATTTTATTCGTAAAAAAACCTGTGATAAACACAGGTTTTAATAGCGGCAAAAAGAACTTACTTTTGTAGATTCTTTTTGTCGAGACTAGGGTCTTTAATCTCTACATATGCATTAGCACGTACTTCTCGTAACCAGCTATCAACTTCGGTATTGAATTGACGCTCACCTAAAATTTGACGTGCCATACGCTCTTGATATTCATGAGTCATATCTTTTTCGCGTTTATCTGTCACTTGTAGAATATGCCAGCCAAATTGAGTTTGGAAAGGCTCACTAATTTGACCTACAGGAATTTCCTGCATTTTTTTGTCAAACTCAGGAACCATCATGCCTGGTGTAACCCAACCTAAACTACCGCCATCACGTGCTGAACCTGTATCATTTGAATAGGTTGCAGCAAGCGTAGCGAAATCTTGTCCCGCCTTTAATCGCTTGTAAATGCTGTCAATAATTTGTTTCGCATTTTCAGGACTTACCACTTCAGATGGTTGAATAAGAATATGGCGAGTTTGATATTGCGGTACCAATGCTTTTTGTTCATTTTGCTTGCGTTCTAAGAGTTTTAGAACATGTACACCATCACGTACAGAGATTAAATCAGTTGTTTGACCATCTTGGAGTGGAGTAATACGAGCGGCAAGTTCTGCTGGAATATCAGAAAGAGGGCGGAATCCCATATCTGCACCTTCAACTTTTACAGTCGCAGTGGAAAGCTTTTTGAGAGCATTTAAATCATTGCTTTGAGCAAGCTTTGAGCGAACTTCTTTGGCTACATTCTGAACTTCTTGAGGGTTGTCTCCTGCGATTCGCATATGAATCACGTGAGCCTGATTACCTAGGGCAGCTTGTCCTTGTGGTGACTTTAAAAAATTGTCGACATCTTGGTCACTAATTTTAATACGAGACATCACTTGTTGCTGGCGTAGGCGATTAATTGCTAAATCTTCAGCAATACGGCCTCGTAAGTTTTCATATGTTCCTGGAGCAATTGCATCTAACTTTTGTTGAAATGCTTCTAGACTTTTACTGCCAGATTGACTTGCTACTTTTAGTACTGCCTCGTTTAGACTTTTCTCATCAGGTTTAATGCCATAACGTTTTACTTGTTCAAGTTGAGCTTGACGTAAGATGAGTTGATCTAAAACCTGAAATTGTAGGTATTGTTGAGGTGGTACGTCTTTTTTTTGTGCTTGCAATTCGTGAGCAGCTTCTGCCATTCCTTGTTCAAGGTCACTTTTCAAAATTACGCTATTGTCCACAATTGCCACAACTTCATCAGTGGGTTGGGCAAAACTATGCATTGATGAAGATATTAATACAGCAAGGGTTGTTGCTTTAAAAAACTGTTTAAGATGCTTTGCCTTCATTAACGTTGTGTCCAAGATTGATTAATTTTGTTAAAACCTAAAACGCGATTTTCAAGTATAGACGCGAGTTTATTGTTTAAACCACCTAAACCTTTAAGCGTAATTTCAGCCATAATCGCGCGTTTCTCGTTAACATTAGGAGATTTTGGATCATCTAGGTCGTTATAGTAAGAACGGCCATAGACTGAGATACCCCAGCAACATGATTCATAGTTAACACCTAATAACAGCTCACGAGCCACATCATTGTCCATGTCATATTGAACAAGACCCATAATACGCCAGTTGTCTTTGATTGGTTGTATAAAGGATGCAACAACTTGATCATAAGTTTCTTGACGACCAGGAATATTTTTGCGATAGAAGTAACCTAAGTTGTATAGGTTGCCTTTGTCACCTGTATAGTAAACTTGGAAGTCTCGCTGAGCGTTATCACCGTTTGACATCCATGCTGAATTTGCTCCAATAGTAAAGTTCTGGTTGAGTTGGCTTGTTAAGCTTACAACTGGTCCTGTATTGCGTTCAGTATCAAATGCATCGGGTTGATTTTGTAGAGTTACACGTCGATCTTCAAAATAATAGCTTTGGCCTACACTTGCACGTAAACGTTCTAAGCCCACCGTATCAAATAAACTATAACTTACACCCAATGATAAGAAATTGTTGTCTTCAAGGCGGTCATGTCCATAGAAGCGGTAAGGGTTAAATAATTGATCGTAATTAACCGATGCTGAAGTTGAGTCAAAGTTTGGATAACTGTTCTGATTTTTATAAGGAGCATAAGCGTAAAAAGCACGAGGTGTAATGGTTTGGAGATATTTACCATCGCGCTCAAATGTCAGACCTGTATCTAAAGTAAACTGGGGTACAACAACTGATTTGGATTCTGAACTAGCATCTAAGTCTTGTGAGGCAATACTGTCTTTGTCATAGAAAGTCTGAATAGAACGTACAGACACTTCAGGGATAACGAAAGCCGCTGGTGTACGATAGTTATAACGTGTTGCGAACTGGTTATAAATACGCGTACCACTACTTTCCTGAGCAGAACCATCATTAATTGATTTTTTGAAGTATGCCGTATCGTTATTAAATTCGTATTGTAAACCTTGTGGGTTACCTGTGACATAGTTTAATAAGAACTGTGGTAAACGGGCATAAGGTTTGTTTGCATCCAAAACTGAAGGGTCTAGTGTCTGGAAGTCCTCAACTTTAAGCTGAGCTTTTAAACCTGGAATGCCATGCTGGTAGTTCAGCTCCCAAGCTCTACGAAGATTTACATCAGTTTTAGAGTTCGGACTGCTGTCTAAGTCTGCAAAATAATCTTTATCAGATGCATAGTGATATTCAAGGTTGGTAGACCATTGATCATTAATATTCCAATTGTGGAGGAAATTAAAATCTTTACGGTCTTTATCGTTATATTCTTTATCAGATGGAAGAATACCGCCTGATATTACCCCTGCACCAAATCCATCCGTTAAATAGCGAAATTCACCTTTGAGCATAGCTCCACGTTCTGATAGATATCGTGGAGTAATCGTTGCATCATAATTAGGTGCAAGATTTAAATAAATTGGAACAGAAAGTTCACCGCCACCACCACTATTTGAGAAACCCGAGAAACCAAACTGAGGGTTAAGAATACCTGTAGTTCGACGGTCATCAATTGGGAAGTTAAAGTATGGGACTGCTATAACTGGAACATCTTTAACATAGATCTTTGCATTGCGAGTGACGCCTCGACCAGTTTCCTGATTCAGCTCAATTTTATTAGCCTGAATTTTCCAAGCAGGTTTTTGACCTGGTGGACAAGTGGTATAGCTTGCATCATTAAGAACCATTACATTTGGAGATGTTCTTTCGATTTTCCCTGCGTGACCATGCGCATGTTGTTGTTCAGAAATATAAAAACTATTATTTAAATCGCCCGTTTGAGTCTTTAAATTATAATTAATTTCATCACTTTGAGAGAGTAAGCCCCCTTGAGCTAACTGTACTCGGCCTTGGGCGTGGGCAAATGTTTGAGTTTTATCGATGGTGACTTTATCGGCACGAACAGTACGACCTTCTTGGTCTATTACTACGTTTCCTTCTAGCTCAGAATCACCAGCAGGGTTGTAATGACCGTAATCGGCAGTTACAACCGATGTAGCCTTATCTGCATCTAATGCTTTAGTTTCAGGGTTGATGGGTGTAATCCAAGTTCCTTGGCAAAATGCCGAACTCAAATATTTATTATTGCGCAACTGCGCCTCAGGTGCAGATTTATCAACATAATATTGTTGAAAGAATTCCTGCCCTGGATAGGCTTCTTTAATACTCGCCTTAAGTTGATTATTGTCTATGTTGGAGACAACACCAGCTGACTCAGCATAACTTGATTGTATGGAGCCACATAAGAGCGTAAAAATAGCGGTCGCTAAAGGATTAAATTTAAACTGATGCTTCATTGTCTCATTAACCAAGTATGCTAATTCACAATTAATTATTGTCGCATCATAGAGAAAAAGTTTATAAGTGGCTACACTTAACCCTTCAAAAATCTCAGCTTGTTTTAGATTTTATTGCAAATGAATACACAACGTGAACAATTGATACATACATGGCTTACATCTGTTCTTGAAAATGATCAATTTCAGATCGCTTATTTAGCAGGGGATGCCAGCTTTCGTCGTTATGCTCGCATCCAGTTACAAAATAAAACGTATATGCTTATGGATGCGCCTCCTGAAAAAGAAGACTGTGTTCCGTTTGTAACCATTGACGAATTTTTTGCGGGTCATGGGGTTCGAGTACCTCAGATTGTTGCAAAAGATTTAACACAAGGTTTTCTGTTGTTGGAAGACTTTGGTGATGTACTGTTGTCGACATTATTGAATGATGCAACAGTTGATCAATACTACGAACAAAGCTTTAAGCAGCTCACTCATTTGCAATCAATTAATGGTACTGATCATTTCCCAGTTTATTCTTATGAAAAGCTTGTGTCTGAAATGCAGCTGCTAACAGATTGGATGTTACCATCACTTGGAATTCATCCAACGGCTGAGCAGAAGAAAACTATTGATGATGCATTTGATTTCTTAGCTCATGCAGCATTGGCTCAGCCTCAAGTTATTGTGCATCGTGATTTTCATAGTCGTAATTTAATGAAAATTACCAATGAAGAGGAATTGGGAGTAATCGACTTCCAAGACGCAGTTATTGGTGCTGATACTTATGATTTAATCTCGATTACACGTGATGCATATGTGCAGTGGAACGCTGAGCGTGTTTATCAATGGTTCAAAGTTTTCTATGAGCTTTTACCAGTCTCTGCTAAACAAAACCGAACTTTTGAGCAATTTAAGCGTGATGCCGATTTAATGGCAATTCAACGCCATATCAAAATTTTGGGAATTTTTGTCCGTTTGTTTGAGCGAGATGGTAAGTCTGGATACTTAAAAGACTTGCCGCGAGTCATGTGGTATTTGCTTGAAGAGAGCCGCGGTTACACTGAACTTGACGAGTTTATGGTATTTATAAATAACATAGTAATGCCTAAATTTATCGAGAAATATGGTCCCTATGAGGTAGCAGCATAATGAAAGCAATGATTCTTGCTGCTGGCTTAGGCAATCGTATGCGTCCACTCACGCTATATACACCAAAGCCTCTGCTTGAGGTCGGCGGTAAACCACTTATTGTGTGGCATATTGAAAAACTTAAAAATATGGGTGTGACTGAAATCGTCATCAATTCTGCGTGGTTAGCAGACAAACTCATCAGTAGCTTGGGAGATGGCTCTCAATTTGGTGTGGACATTCGTTGGACACGAGAAGAAGAAGGGCTAGAAACAGCTGGCGGAATTATTAATGCTTTGCCACTGCTTGGAACAGATCCTTTTATTCTGGTGAATGGAGATGTATGGACCACAATGGATTTTGAAGCTCTACGCGATATTAAGCTAAATGATGATTTGGCTCATCTTGTGTTAGTTGATAATCCTAAACAACATCCTGACGGCGACTTTACATTATTGGATGGGCGCGCTTTTACATTCGATCAAGATGTGAAGGGTGAGAGCCTTACTTTTAGTGGTGTATCTGTTATCCATCCTAAGCTTTTTGATGGATTGGAACATGGTAAACGTCCTTTAGCTCCACTATTAAAGCAAGCGATGCAAAATCAAAAGGTATCTGCTGAAAAGCTTAAGGGTGCATGGGTAGATGTGGGGACGCCAGAGCGCCTAATGGAGCTAGATTTGCAAATTCGTGAAGGCTTCTACGATTAACTGCGTAATCGCTAATCGTTAAATAGTGTTCCACGATGCATAAATGGGTATACTTTGTTTTAAATTTTACTTAGATGTTATCTGTTTATGCATCCATTTTTTCAAGAGTTACAACAGGGTAGTCAAAAATTAGGTTTGTCGCTTAGCGATGAAGCTTTGACATTATTGTTGAAGTATCAAGATGCTTTGGTACTTTGGAACAAAGCTTATAATCTAACAGCGATTCGTGATCCGAAAGAAATGTTAGTGAAGCATTTGTTAGATAGCCTAAGTATTTTGAAAGATTTGCCAGCAGGCCGTTTACTTGATGTAGGTACAGGTGGCGGTATGCCAGGCATGATCATTGCATTATGTCAGCCAGAACGCTCATGCGTATTGCTTGATTCAAATGGTAAGAAAATTCGTTTTTTGAAACAGTTTATTGCTGACCTTAAGCTTAAAAACGTAGTAGCAGTGCAAACACGCGTTGAAAATCAAGATACAATTGATGAGCTTGGCCAATTTGATGTGATTACAAGTCGTGCATTTGCATCGTTAACTGATTTTGTTGATGCTGCGCGTCCATATTTGCATGAGCAGAGTATAATTGCTGCGATGAAAGGACTGATTCCAGTTGAAGAAATGGAAGAGCTTAAGCAGGAATTTTCATGTAAAGTGATTGAACTGCATGTACCAAGACTTGATGAACAACGTCATTTACTTTTACTTCAACGAATTTAAATAAAAAGTATTAGGGTTACCATGGCTCAAATTATTGCGATTGCAAACCAAAAGGGTGGTGTTGGTAAAACAACGACTGCAGTAAATCTTGCAGCATCACTTGCTGTATTGAAAAAACGTGTGTTACTTGTTGATATAGATTCACAAGGTAATGCCACGATGGGGTCTGGTATTCAAAAGAATGATCTACTTTACTCAATCACTGATGTTTTATTGGGTGAAGTGCCAATTGAAACTGCAATTCAAAAGGCAGAGGTTGGATATAAAGTTTTGGGTTCAAACCGTGAGCTTTCAGGTGTTGAACTGGCAATTGCCGAACAAGAAGGTCGTGAGTTTATTTTAAAGAATGCTCTGAACGAAGTTAGAAATTCTTTTGACTACATTATTGTTGACTGTGCACCTAGCTTAAGTTTAATTACGGTAAATGCCTTAGCTGCCGTAGATAGTGTAATCATTCCTATGCAATGTGAGTACTATGCATTAGAAGGTTTGGCTGATTTAACCCAAACTATCGATCGTATTCAAAAAGCATTAAATCCTGATTTAGAAATTATTGGTGTTTTACGTACGATGTACGACGCACGTAATGCTTTAACTCGCGATGTATCAGCTGAGTTAGAACAGTATTTTGGTAAAAAGCTTTATGACACCGTGATTCCTCGTAACGTTCGATTGGCTGAAGCGCCTGCACACGGTTTGCCAGTTATTTATTTTGAAAAGAGTTCAAAGGGTGCAGTTGCATACTTAAATCTTGCAGCTGAGATGTTAAAGAAAAGTAAAGTGAAGAAAGGAAGTAAAGTATGAGCATCAAAAAACGCGGATTGGCGAAAGGGCGTGGTTTAGATGCATTACTTGGTTCAATTCAAAAAGAAAAATTACAACTAGAAGCTCAAGCACTTGATCACGGGCAGTTAAAGCAAATTGATGTGAATTTGTTGAAACGAGGTGAATATCAGCCACGTCGTTTTATTCATGAGCATGATTTGCAAGAGTTGGCATCTTCTATTGAAAAACATGGGGTGATGCAACCAATCGTTATTCGTCCTGTAGATGATGAAGCTCATCCTTACGAAATTATTGCAGGTGAGCGTCGTTGGCGTGCAGCACAAATTGCTGGTTTAACTGAAATTCCAGCAATTGTTCGTGATTTAAATGACCAAGTCGCGATTGCTTTAGCGCTTATTGAGAATATCCAACGTCAAGATTTAAACCCAATTGATCAAGCCTTGGCATTGCAACGTTTTCATGATGAGTTTGGTTTAAGTCATCAGGAAATTGCCGATACTGTAGGTAAGGCGAGAACAACGGTCAGTAACTTGTTGCGTCTATTGAGTTTGGCTGATGACATTAAAGAATTTATGCAACAAGGTCAGCTTGATATGGGCCATGCTCGTGCGATCCTGACCTTAAAAGGTAAAGAGCAACTTGAAGTTGCCAACATTGTTATCGAAAAAGGATTATCTGTTCGTCAGACTGAGCAGTTGGTTCGTGATTGGAACGAACCTAAACAGGAAAAGGAAAAAACTCCTGTTGCACCAGATATCGAGCAATTGACACAGAAACTCTCTGAACGATTTGGTGCCAATGTTAAAATTGATCATAACCAGAAAGGTAAAGGTAAACTTGTTATTCATTATCATTCACTCGATGAGTTAGATGGTATTTTGAATATTTGTTTACCAGATTAATTCTAAGTTAGGTCATATATTTCTAATTTATATTCTTGGGGAAGAAAATATGTGGGAACTTGTGAAAGCGGGCGGCTGGTTAATGCTGCCTTTAATTTTGTGTTCAATTTTAACAGTCGCTATTAGTATTGAGCGTTTTATACGTTTAAGACGTTCACAAGTTTTGCCTAAAGCACTGATGAGTGATGGTAGTGCAGATATTTCTCATATCATCACGAATTTAGAGCAAGATACTGATGCCCCAAGCACAGCATTAGGAAATATTCTAAAAGCTGGTTTTGAGCATCAGGAGCATGGAGAGCAATTTGCTCGGGCTCAAATGGAAGCAATGGCTTCTCAAGAAATTTCTTATTTAGAAAAAAATATTAACTTCTTGGGAACTTTAAGTGCTATTGCACCTTTACTTGGGTTACTTGGAACGGTTGTAGGGATTATTGAGTCTTTTCTTGTGATTGATTTTGGTTCGGCAGGTAGCCCAAGCTTAATGATTCCTGGTATTTCAAAAGCCTTGATCACGACAGCGGTTGGAATGCTTATTGCAATTCCTGCTCTTATTTCATATCGCTATTTTCAAAGAGTGGTGCAAAATTACATTGCGGAGTTAGAACAGCAATCTACACTCTTCCATGCATCGTTGTTTTACAAACGTTCTTCAGTTACGCAAGAACATCGCCGTGTTGGTTGATGGGTAGGGAACAAATATGAAGTTTAAACGTTCTCAAGTTGAAGACATTCATATCAATCTAACGCCTATGATTGATTGTTTACTGTTCATTCTGGTGTTTTTATTGTTATCTACCACTTTTAATCAGCCAAGTCGCATCAATTTAACTTTACCAGATGCCCAAGGTGTCCCACCAAAACAGTACGATCATAAAATTGAAGTCGTGGTAGACTCTAGCGGTCATTACGCTGTCAACGGTCAGGCATTATCTAGCAAAGATGTGGCTGATTTGAGCACTGCAATTAAGCAAATTGCTCAAGAGCGCCGTGATTTTATGTTTATCATCGCTGCTGATGCAAAAGCGTCTCATCAGGATGTTATTCGTGTTATGGATGTAGCAGGACAACTCGGTTTTGTTAACATCAATATTAGTACCAAAGTTCCTTCTAGAGGTTTTTCTGAGTGAATCAAGATTTTAAGGTTTATTTGCGTCTCATATCTTATTTAAAACCTTATTGGGGCGTGGCCTTATTAGTTCTTATCGGATTCGGTATGAACTCAGCAACAGAGGTTTCTGTTGCTAAGCTCATTAAATTTATTATTGATGCAATTCAAAATGCGAGTAGAGCGGATCTGGATTGGTTCCCTTTATTAATCATTTTATTGGTATTTTTCCGTGGCCTAGGCCTATTTATGGGTGGCTACTATACTGCTGTTATCTCACGTAGTTTAGTTTTTAGCATTCGCCAAGAAGTTTATGCAAAACTTTTAAGACTACCAGCTCAATATTATCTCGATAACTCTTCGGGACATATCACAGCCAAAATTATGTATAACGTCGAGCAACTGACAGCTGCTTCATCGGAGTCATTAAAAACCATCGTTCGAGATGGCATGATTACGCTGGGATTGTTAGGTTATTTGTTTTATACAAATTGGCGCTTGACCCTTTGTATTATGGTGTTCTTACCTATTATTGGTGTTTTGGTGCGTAGAGCTTCAAAAAGAATGCGTAAACTTTCACTGCAAGTTCAGGACACTATGGGTGATGTTAACCATGTAGTGCAAGAAAGTATTAGTGGTAGTGCAGTTGTTAAAAGTTTCGCTGGTGAAGAGTCAGAACAAGAGCGTTTTTATAAGTCATCTGAAGAGAACTTAAAACGCGGCTTAAAAATGGTGATTGTGCAAAACCTAAATAGCCCAGTTGTTCAAGTGGTCATGGCTTGTGCAATGGCTCTTATTGTATGGTTAGCCTTAAGACCACAAATTTTAGGTAATACAAGTGCGGGTGAGTTTGTTGCATATATTACGGCAGCTGGTCTTCTTTCTAAACCTGTTAAAAACTTAACTGATATTAATGAGAAGTTGCAGCGTGGTTTAGCGGCAGCACATTCAGTTTTTGAATTATTAGATTTACCTGAAGAAGAAAATAGTGGTCAGCTTAAACCTCAGTTGCAAGGTGCAATTCGTTTTGACCATGTTGTACTTAACTATGCTGATGGCACTCAGGCGATTAAGGACTTTTCTTTAGATATTCGCCCAGGTGAAACTGTTGCATTGGTAGGGCGCTCTGGTGCTGGTAAAACCTCTTTAGTGAACATGTTGGTACGTTTCCAAGAAGTCTCAAGTGGTCAAATTTATTTAGATGACTTGCCAATACGTGATATTGAGCTTTCAAGTTTACGTACACAAATTGCGATGGTAAATCAGCAAGTTGTTTTGTTTAACCGAACTGTACGTGAAAATATTGCTTATGGTCAGCTACACGATGCGAGCGATGAAGAAGTTATCGCAGCGGCAAAGGCTGCTTATGCCCATGACTTTATTATGAATTTACCAAATGGTTATGATACTGTCCTAGGTGCTCAAGGGCTAAATCTGTCGGGTGGCCAACGTCAACGTATAGCAATCGCTCGTGCAATTTTGAAAAATGCGCCTATTCTCGTTTTAGATGAAGCTACAAGTGCGCTTGATAACGAATCTGAACATTTTATTCAGCAAGCATTTGATGAGGCGATGCAAGACCGTACAACGATTGTGATTGCTCATCGTTTATCTACAATTGAAAATGCAGACCGTATTGTCGTATTAGATCGTGGACAAATTGTTGAACAAGGTACTCATCAAGAATTACTTGCTAAGCATGGTGCTTATTATCAATTACATCAGCGTAATTTTGAGGACAACTAAGCATGTCTTTAGCCCAGCTGATACAAAATGCATGGAATAAGCAATCAAATTGGTTGGTTGTTTTGCGTCCATTATCATGTTTGTATCGTGCTGGGTTTTTATTGAATCGTCATTTTTATAATTCAGGTTTTAAAAAGGTCTATGACGCGCCTGTACCGGTTATGGTGATTGGAAATATTACAGTGGGTGGTAGTGGCAAAACCCCATTATTAATAGAGCTGGTTAATTACTTAAAACAACATAACGTAAAAGTAGGTGTAATTAGTCGGGGCTATGGTGGAGTTGGTCCTTTTCCTATGTTGGTAACATCAGCCAGTCAGGCAGCTGAAGCAGGAGATGAACCTGCTTTGATTGTACAGTCAACTGGCGTACCTATGGCAGTAGGACCCAATAGACAAGCGGCAATCGAATTATTATTAGCATCGATGAAACTAGATTTAATTATTAGTGATGATGGATTGCAACATTGGGCATTAGGTCGTCAAATAGAATGGATCGTGCTTGATCAAAATCGTGGCCTTGGAAATAGAAAGTTATTACCAGAAGGCTATTTGCGTGAACCTGCTGAACGTTTAAAAACGGGTACAGTAATCGAACATGCATTTGCCCCATCAACAGCAATGCATATGCATCTGGATGCTGGACAACCTTACTTATTGAATCCTTCTTCAGCAACTGAATTATCATTCGATACTCAAAATAATTACCATGCAGTAGTTGGTATTGGTTTTCCTCAGCGCTTTTACCAAACACTTAAAGGTTTAGGTGTAAACCAATTTCAAGAGCATGCTTTTCGTGATCATCATGATTATGTTATTGATGACCTTTTATTTAATGATGACCAACCTATCATTACGACTGAAAAAGATGCGGTTAAGTTGTTGCCTTTACTTGAAAAGCATCCAGAATTTAAACGGCCTATTTGGGTCGTACCTGTTAAAGCTGTTTTGTCTGAAGAGTGCTATCAGGTTTTAAATCAGCAATTGCAAAAGCTTGATATTCAAATATCTTAGGAAGAAAAAATGAAACACATCGTTATTCCAGCACGCTTCTCAAGTTCGCGTTTGCCAGGTAAGCCATTGTTACTTATTCATGACCGACCTATGATTTTACGCGTAGTAGATCAGGCAAAGAAAGTTGAAGGTTTCGATGATCTGTGTGTAGCAACCGATGATGAACGTATTGCTGAAATATGCCGTGCAGAGGGTGTTGATGTTGTTTTAACAAGTGCTGACCATCCATCGGGAACTGACCGTTTGAGTGAAGTTGCTTGTATTAAGGGGTGGGATGCGGATGACATTATTGTAAATGTACAAGGTGATGAGCCTTTACTGCCAGCTCAACTTGTTCAGCAGGTTGCGAAGCTTCTAGTTGAAAAACCAAATTGCTCAATGTCTACATTATGTGAGCCTATTCATGCTTTAGATGAGTTTCAGCGTGATAGCATTGTGAAAGTGGTTATGTCTAATCAAAATGAAGCTTTGTACTTTAGTCGTGCAACTATTCCTTATGATCGAGATGGTGCTAAACAAGCTGAACCAACTTTACATACCCAAGCATTTCGTCATTTAGGTTTATATGCTTATCGTGTGAACTTGTTACAAGAATATGTTACATGGGATATGGGTAAACTTGAAAAGCTAGAGAGTCTTGAGCAATTACGTGTTTTAGAAAACGGGCATCGTATTGCTATTGCTGTAGCAGAAGCGAATTTACCGCCAGGTGTTGACACCCAAGCAGATCTTGACCGTCTAAATAATATGCCTGTTGAGTCTTTTGAGTAAGTGTTAATTTAATGAATCAGAATGTGACTTCTAAGGTTTATCCGTGGCAACAGACAATGTGGGAAACGTTAACAACACGTTTTCCTAATATTGGGCATGGCTTATTATTTTATGGTAAACAAGGTTGTGGTAAGCATGCTTTTGCCAAGCATTTTTTAGCATGGGTACTTTGTTTAAATAAGCAGCCTCAGGGGGCTTGTGGAGAATGTAGTAGCTGTCAATGGTTAAAATCAGACACGCACCCGAACTATGTTCATATCACGACTGATGAAGAAAATAAAAAACAGAATGCAAAAATTAAAATAGAAAAAATTCGAGATTTATTGCCATTTGTACAGCAAACTGGTGAAGGATGGCGTGTTATTGTCATTGAACCAGCTGAAGCTTTAAATCTTGCATCATCAAATGCACTGTTAAAAACTTTAGAAGAACCCGGTGAGCGCGTTGTTTTAATTTTGTTGGCTGATCACTATTTGAAATTACCAGCTACCATTCGAAGTCGCTTACAGCATTTTGCTTTAGACCGTATTTCATATAAGCAGGCAACATCTTATCTAAATGAGCATTTGGCTGAAATCGCGGCAGTACCACCTGAATTATTGTTAGGTCTTTCTAATGATATGCCTTTGCAAGCAGTCGAAATTGCTACTAGTGATTGGTTTGCGAAAAGACAAACATTTTTAGAAGACTGGACTAAGGTAGTTAACCAAAAAAATATGCCTTTATTTTATTCAGCTAAGTGGCAGAAAGAGCTCAACTTTAGCGATTTTATGATGCTTCTTGAATACTTGTTAGGGGATTTAATTTGTGTCAAGCTGAACCAACCACAGAAAAATATTGATTTACAATTTGATCAATTGGCACAAAACTATAATTTAGAAAGCTTATTCAGTCTTTATGAGGAATTACAGCAATCTAAAAGGTTGGTTGAACAAAATGTACAAACACAACTCATCACAGATCAACTTTTTATAAAATTAATGAACGTTTAAGGGGAAACTATAATGCAACCACAAATGGGTGGAATTATTCAGGTCAATATTCCTGATAGAGCAACCTTACAAGCAAGCTATATGGGGTATGTGCAAGGTGGGGGCTTATTTGTGCCATCGAAGCAAAAAGTGAAGATGGGCCAAGAAATTTTTATTTTAGCTACGTTACCAGAACAATCACAAAAAATTCCTTTAACTGGTAAAGTAGTGTGGATTTCACATAAGCAAAGTGGATTTAAACCGCAAGGTTTCGCAATTCAATTGAGTGGTGATAAAGGAATTTACTATAAAGCTGAAGCTGAGCGGATTTTAGCTGGTAGTATGTCTTTAGATCGTCCAAGTTATACCATGTAAGCAGATAGGAAAGTACAGTGTTTGTTGATACCCATTGCCATTTAACAATGTTAGATTTAACGCCTTATAACGGTGATTTAGATCTTGCACTTGCTGCTGCACGAGCAGAAGGTGTCTCTAAGTTTATGGCAATTTCAGTTGACCTTGATGATCATGTTGCTTTAGCTGAAATCGCAAAGCGTCATGAAGATGTTGGGTATACGGTGGGTGTGCATCCTTGTGAGGATGTAGATACTATGGCTCGAGCAACGACTGAGTATTTGACTGAGTTAGCTCAATCAGAAAAAGTGTGGGCTTTAGGCGAAACAGGTTTAGATTATTACCACAGTACTGACTTTATTAATGAGCAAAAGGCTTGTTTTGCTCGGCATATTCAAGCCTCTAAAAATGTCAAAAAGCCAGTAGTTGTTCATACACGTTCAGCAAAACATGATACGGTGGATATTATTCGAGCTGAACAATCTTCGCATGGTATTTTGCATTGTTTTACTGAAGACTGGGAAACAGCAAAAGCCGTATTGGACTGTGGTTACTATATTTCCTTTTCAGGGATTGTTTCATTTAAAAATGCTCAAGATTTACGTGATGTTGCCAAGCAAGTACCTTTAGATCGACTCTTAATTGAAACAGATAGTCCTTATTTGGCTCCAGTGCCATATCGTGGTAAAACAAATGAACCAAAATACGTACCCTATGTAGCGAAAGCACTTAGTGATGTATATGATAAATCGATTGAGGAAATTGCAAGAATCACCTCGCAAAATTTCGAAAATTTACTCAAAGCGATTTAACTTATAGAAACTATATAAAGAGAGTAATTGCGTGAAGATGGACCGTCAAGCTCAGTTCCGAGCAAGAGAAGCATTAATATTTCAAGTTGCGGAACAGTTGTTGTTAGAAAATGGCGAAGCCGGAATGACACTTGATGTGCTGGCTGCTGAGCTTGATTTGGCAAAAGGCACCTTGTACAAACATTTTCAAAGCAAAGATGAATTGTACATGCTGTTAATTATTCGTAATGAGCGCATGTTACTTGAAATGGTCCAAGACACTGAAAAGGCTTTTCCAGAACATTTGGCTTTCTTTATGTTGCACCATTTGCACCATCCGGAACGAACAGTATTGTTTCATCAAATTGAAGAAAAGCTTTCGATTACTGCTCAAGGTGTACACCATCTTTTTAATGAACTCTATCAAGTGAGAAAGCAGCGCCTACGTATTATTATTCGTATGACTGATCATTATTTAGAGTCAATCCAGAGTCATATGACTACACGAGATTACTTAGCTTCAATCTGGTCGCTCACTCATGGGGCTGCTGCAATTCTGAATTCAAGTTTTTACCAACGTTATTTGGGTTCAAGAGATACTTTAAGAGTAGCTTATATTGATCAGGCATTGGCCTTACCGAAACAAGCAGTTGAGCAATATGCTTAATAGGTCGATATGAAATCGAAATCATTTCAATCACAAAAAGGCTTTACTCTTATAGAAGTGATGGTGGTCATTGTGATTATGACAATTATGACCTCACTTGTTGTCTTGAATATCGGTGGTATAGACCAAAAGAAGGCAATGCAGGCAAGAGAGTTATTTCTACTTGATTTGCAAAAAATTAATAAAGAATCACTAGATCAATCACGTGTATTAGCTTTAGAAACTCATGGTGAGACAGATGTCTCACCATTTTCTTATGAATTATATGAATATCACGATCAAAGTACCTTGCAAGTACAAGATATAAAAAACCAATGGCAGAAATACACTGAATTTAAAACACGGCAACTTCCTACGCATGTGTCTTTTTCTGTAGAACCCTTGGATGGCCAGAATTATTCTAAGGCTAAAAATACCGATTTAGTGGGGGAAAAAACACCTCAACTCATCTGGTTTGGTAATGGTGAAGCCAAGACCGTTAAAATACAATTTTATCTAGAACAAAAACCGATTGGTTCAGAAATACAAATAGATCACTTGGGTAAAATAAATGAAATCTAAAGGCTTTACCCTCTTAGAAGTTATGGTTGCTTTGGCAATCTTTGCTGTAGCAGCTGTCGCTTTAACTAAAGTGGCTATGCAGTACACTCAGTCTACCTCTAATGCGATTTTACGAACCAAAGCTCAATTTGTGGCAATGAATGAAATTGCTATGATGGAGATTAATCAAGAGTGGTTGCAGGGTACTCAAAGTAAGCAAGTAACCTCTCAAGGTGAGACTTGGCAGATTGATAAATCAGCTGAATCGACTGTTAGCCCTAATGTTCAAAAAATTGATGTACAAATTAGCTTATATGATCCGGATAAGGGAAAAGTACAAAACGGTATTACTCATATGGTCTTTTTTAATTATCCAGTGAAAGCAAAATAATGATAAAAAATAAATATTTTCACTATCGTAGCACAGCTGCGCATCTTGCGGCACGATCAGGAGTTGTGTCGACTGGCTATTCAGAGCATAGCTCTTCGTTTTGCGCTCAGACAAAGTGTAGCTTTAAAGACCCTCACACTCGAAACATGGTTTCTCGTCTTGCGGCGCGATCGAGCAGTGTTCGATTAACTCGCGCCTCAGGATTTACGTTGGTTGAGTTGTTGGTTGCTATAGCTATCTTTGCGGTTTTATCTTTATTAGGGTGGAAAATTTTCGATTATCTACTCAAGGTTCGTGATCGCAACGCTGTACATGAAGTACATTTATTTGAGTTACAAGACGCTTATCAACAAATCCTTCGTGATACTTTGCAAATTATTCCTCTATCGGCAAATCAGGGTGGACAACTTCATCCAGCTTTAGAAATCGATAATCAAATTTTGCGTTTTAGCAAAGCAGGGGTAACTGATCCTTTAAAACAAGGGCTCTCACCGTTTGAACGAATTGAGTATCGTTATGATGCGGAACAAAAAAAACTATATCGTCTTAAATATACCAATTTAAATACTTCGAATAGGGAGCAGCCTTTATCGAGTACCTTGTTAAGTCAAGTTGATCAATACCAAATTATGGTTTTGACTCCGCAAGAGGTAACAAAATGGCCCGAGGTTAATATTGATCCAACAAAGCCTAACGAGTTAAAAAAATTACCGAAAGGAATAAAAATCCAACTTACAGTAGCGGGAGTAAGTTATGAATGGATCTATAGCTTAAATCAAGGCAACTTGGCCCTTTCTCAGCAAGGTGGTTCATAATGGCTACTTATAAACACCAACGGGGTGTTGCTTTACTGACAATACTCATTATGGTCGCCTTAGCTACAATTTTAGCTGCTTCAATTGCTAAGCATCAAAATAATACTATGGAAAATACGGCTTACTTAATGCGTCAAAATCAGTCTCTACTCTATGCGAAAAGTGCAGAAGCATTTTTCTCGGAATTATTAATTCAAGATGCAAATAATGCAGGTGGAGTGGATCATTTAAAGGAGACATGGGCTCAACCTATGCCGCCGTTTCCAGTAGAAGATGGTTCTGTCTCTGGGCGTTTACTTGATGAATCGGGTAAATTTAATTTAAATAATTTGACCAACGGGGAAGGTGCCGTAAATGAAGACGCTAAAAGTTGGTTCGAGCGTTTGCTCGTAAGAGTGGGTTTACCTGCTGAGTTAAGTCAAGCTGTGATTGATTGGCAAGATCCAAATGATGAACCGGCTGGACCAATGGGAGCAGAAAGTAGTTATTATCAAGGTTTAGATCCAAGCTATATGGCTTCAAATGCTAAATTTCATCGTATTGAAGAGTTAAAACTAGTTAGAGGCTTTGATGGGAAAAAATATGATCTGATCGCCCCATATATTTCTGCTTTACCAGAAAATACAAAGTTAAATATTAATACTGCTTCACCATTGGTTTTAGCAAGTATTGATGAAAAATTAGATGTTGGGGCGATCGAAAAAGAATTGCAGGTACGACAGCAAAATTTGAAGTTCTTCCAAAATGTTGATGAATTATGGCAATTGAGTGCTTTTTCAGCGGTTGATAGCCAAAAGAAAAAGCAGGCAAGTGGTCTTATTGATGTTAAATCCAACTTCTTTCAAGCTCAAATTGAAGTTGTTCTAAATAATAGGAAGCGTCAGTTTACTAGTGCTTTAATGCGAAAAGATAAGCAAGTATATGTCTATTCAAGAAGTTTGGCTCCATTTAACTAAATAAATTTATTGATATTTTTTTTGAGTCTGTAATACTTGAAACTTATTAATAAAAGGGATGGGGTCATATTTCTGTATAGACAGTATTTAAAGTAAAAATCAATATCTTCAAAATTCCTTCACATCTCTTATCATACTTTTTGCTAATTGTTTCTATTTGAAAAGTGGTGCGAAGTTTTTATCTTTTGCTTTATAATAATGTTCTTAGAAGGAATGATCGATTTGGCACATGTTAATTCGTAAGTTATTTAAGTTTGAAAATGCACATATAGTACGTAACTGTACATCGGATCGTTGTAAGCGATCGATTCATGGGCATAGTTATAAAGTCGAGTTATTACTTAAAGCTTCGAAATTAGATCATGGACAAATGGTATATGATTTTGGACTATTAAAAGGTGTCATTAAGGACCTTTTTGATAGTTTTGATCATGCGATTTGTTTCTGGGAAAAAGATGATCCGCAATATATCGATGCTTGTAAAACTTTTAGTGCACGTTGGATTTCTTTACCGGTGTCGCCATCAGCCGAGCAATTTTCTCGTATCTTCTTCTATCTAGCTCAGCAAGTATTAAAATCAACCGTCACCCAAAACGGGGAAGGCGATGTTGAAGTTTATTCAGTGATTGTTCATGAAACCGATACGGGGTATGCCCAAAGTTTCCTTGAAGATATTCAAAATGAACAAATGGGGTTATTAAACCTTGAAGGAATTGTTTTTTCAGAACAAGTTCAATCTGAATGGACTGATCCACAAATGTATGAAAATTTAAAACAAGGGATTAAGTTTCAGAATCCACATGTTAACTTACAAGTAGAAGTGTAAGTTAACTTACTTTTGTTTTAGAAATGAAAATTGATCTAGGATGACATTAATGCAATTAACTGAGCAACAGCAAAACAAACTCAGTAAAGTTCAATTAGAAGAAAGCTGGAAAAGATCATTAACTCCATTTTTGCTGAGTCCTTATATGGATAGTTTGCGAGACTTTCTGTTTCAGCAGAAGCAGGCTCAAAAAACAATATATCCACCAAGTAAACAAATTTTTAGTGCTTTAAATATTACGCCGTTAGACCATGTGAAAGTCGTTATTTTAGGTCAAGATCCATATCATGGACCTAATCAGGCAAATGGCTTAAGTTTCTCTGTGCAAAGAGGTGTTGCATTACCTCCATCTTTGCGTAATATTTTTCATGAGTTAAATACAGATTTAGGTGTACCAGTTTCACGCCATGGTGATTTAACCAAATGGGCCGAGCAAGGTGTACTTTTATTAAACAGTGTACTTACTGTAGAAGCAGGACAGCCCACATCACATCAAAAACAAGGTTGGGAAGAGTTTACTGACGCAGTAATTGATGTTTTAAATGAACAACGCGAACACATAGTTTTTATTTTATGGGGTGCTTATGCACAACGTAAAGGACAACGTATAAATAGAGAAAAACACTTAGTTTTAACTGCTGCACATCCATCACCACTTGCGGCTAATCGTGGTGGTTTCTTTGGATGTAAAGTGTTTTCAAAAACAAATCAATATTTGAAACAACATGGCATTGAGCCCATAGACTGGCAATTGGACGCATGATGAACTCTCCCAATGTAAATAGCTATCATCCGGATTTGGTAGTTGAAGAAGCGAAAAATGGTTGGCGTATCGTACGTTTGAATCGACCTAAATCATTACATGCTTTAGATGAATCAATCGTAACGGCTTTATTACGAGTATTTGAAGACTTCCGTGATGATGAGCGAGTAAAAGCAATTTGGTTGGATTCGACAACACCAAAAGCTTTTTGTGCAGGCGGAGATGTACGCAAATTACGTCAGCTGGTCATTAATCAAGAAGTAGAAGCAGCAAATAAGTTTTTCCAGCAAGAATATGCTTTGGATTTACTTTTGCATAACTATGCTAAACCTGTTGTTGTATGGGGCGAAGGTTATGTAATGGGTGGTGGGTTAGGCTTGTTCATGGCAGCACCATTCCGTTTGGTTACGCCATACTCGCGTTTAGCAATGCCTGAAATTAACATTGGTCTGTATCCGGATGTTGGAGCCAGCCGTTTCCTTGCTGACCGTGGTCAAATTGGTTTATTTACTGGTTTGACAGGTTCTATTATGACGGCTGCTGGGGCATATAGTATTGGTTGGGCGACACATATTTGTGAAGCACAACGTGATAATGTTCTGCAAAAAGTACTCAATATTAATTGGGCTCACTATCCTGCAGGTGATTTCCGTGCGATTGATGATACTTTAAATAGTTTGCATCGTCCTGTGGCAGCTGGACCTTTGCAAAATTCATTAGATGTTATTCATAGCGTTTGTCGTGGTTCAAGTTTTGAACAAGACTATCAAGCCATCGTAAGCTTACGCGATGCAAGCAGTGATTGGTTGCGTCAAGCCAGTGAAAACTTACAAAAGGGTTCACCGAGCACAGCGGCTATTACTTGGTTGTTATGGCAATGGGGTAAACAAGTACATTCTTGGGACGAAGTTTTTGATCTAGAAGCGCAAATCTCTGAATGGAAAATTCGTCACCCTGATTTTGTGGAAGGTGTACGTGCTCGCTTAGTTGATAAAGATTTATCACCAGAATGGAAAGCTTGTGAAGACCTTACATTAAGAGGTATTTTGGCTGATGATCCGCCAATAACGACTATTGATAGTTGGAATGCTTTACTTAGACAATATGGTGTAGTTTCATAATAAATAAATAAATGTCTAAATTTAGTGATGAGTACTGGATGCAGCTTGCTTACGAGCAAGCTGAATTGGCAGCCAAGCAGGGGGAAATTCCTGTTGGGGCTGTAATCGTAAGTCAAAATAAATTAATTGGAGCAGGGTTTAATGCTCCAATTGGTTTGTCTGATCCTACTGCCCATGCGGAAATTCAAGCTATTCGTTCGGCTTGTGAGTCATTGAAAAATTATCGTTTACCCGAAGATGCGACTTTGTATGTTACGCTTGAGCCATGCACGATGTGCGTAGGGGCTTTAGTACATGCAAGGATTAAACACGTTGTATTTGGTACAACAGAGCCTAAAGCTGGTTCACTCGTGAGTACACGTCAATTATTAGAACATGGTTATTACAACCATAAATTTACTTTTGAGCATGGATGTTTACATGAAAAATGTGCTCAACAGTTAAGTCTTTTTTTTAAGCAAAGACGTGAACAAAAGAAACAAGAGAAGCAACAAAAAACGTCCTTAAATGATTAAAAAATGTCATAGGGTTATGGCAAACTAGCGCCGTTTCATTGACATGATTTATTTAAATAAGGAACTTTCATGCGTAATGTAATTACTGTACAAAAAGAATTTAATGCTCCTCTTAGTGATGTATTTAACCTGCTTTCTAAACATGCAACTTACAACAAGGCATTTGCTCCACTACAAGTTGTACGTGTGAAAGACTCGGCAGATCCTGAAAGACTAGATGGAGTGGGATCTGTTCGTCGTATGGGGTTTGGTGCGATTAAACCGCTTAAAGAAGAAATCACTCATCTCGAAGAAAACAAGCGTATTGAATATAAATTGATTGATAATCCTTTAGTTAAACACCATTTAGGTCGTATCGAGTTTTCTGAAATTACCCCTTATATTACTTTGGTTACTTATCGTATCGAATTAACGGCAAAAGCCCCCGTTGTAAGTAAATTAATTCTTGCACAGCTAAAACTAGCGATTACACTAGGCTTTTCGAGATTAGCTAAAGCATTTGCTTCTTAGTGAGAGTTCAATGACAGTTCAAATTATTACTATTGATGGTCCGAGTGGTTCGGGTAAAGGAACATTAGCGGCAAAACTTGCTGCATATTATCAATTTCATTTACTTGACTCTGGCGCCTTGTATCGTTTGTTAGGGTTGTCATTACATAAACATGATTTATTGGAAAAATTAGATAGCCATTTAGATGAGTGTGTGAACTATGCTCGTCAGCTTAATATCAAGTTTGAAACTTCAGCAGAGGGAACATTGGTTTTCCTTGATGGAGAAGATGTATCGCAAACCATTCGCACAGAGCGAGTTGGTGAATATGCATCTAAAGTTGCTGCAATCCCTGAGCTAAGACAAGCACTCTTTGATCGTCAAAGAGCATTTGCACAAACTCCAGGTTTAGTTGCAGATGGCCGAGATATGGCAACATCAATTTTCCCGGAAGCCAATGCAAAAATTTACCTAACAGCTTCGGCTGAGTCTCGTGCTGAGCGAAGAGTAAAACAGTTGCAGGGCATGGGGCTAGATGCTAAAATAAACGACATTTTAGCTAATATACAAGCGCGTGACAAAAGAGATATGGAGCGAGAAGTTGCTCCTCTCAAGCCAGCCGCAGATGCTTATATTATTGATAGTTCGGAATTAACGATCGATCAAGTATTTAAGTTAATGGTTGATTATGTCAATAGCCGTACTGTTAGCAACTAAGATTATCAGTTGACGCATAGCTTGATCAGTCTATAAAGACTATGTTGATACTTAACTAAACCGGCCTTGTCTGATCCAAGACCGCTGAATTTATCAGGTATATCATGACCGAATCTTTTGCAGCCCTCTTTGAAGAAAGTGAATTAAACCTCAACGTTGAAAAGGGTGCAGTCATCCAAGGTGTTGTTGTAAACATCGATAGCGACTGGGTTACTGTTGACACTGGCCTTAAATCAGAAGGCATTGTTGATCGTGCTGAATTTTTAAATGAACAACGTGAACTTGAAGTTCAGGTTGGCGATACTGTTGACGTAGTTGTTGAAGCTCTTGACAACGGTATGGGTCAAACAGTTTTATCACGTGAAAAAGCTAAACGTGCTGAAACTTGGACTAAACTTGAAAAAATCTTTGAAGATGGCGAAATCGTTACTGGTGTTATCTCTGGTAAAGTTAAAGGCGGTTTCACTGTTGACATCGGTCCTGTTCGTGCGTTCTTACCAGGTTCATTAGTTGACACTCGTCCTATCCGTGACACTACTCACCTTGAAGGTAAAGAGTTAGAGTTTAAAGTAATCAAACTTGATGCTAAACGTAACAACGTTGTTGTATCTCGTCGTGCTGTTATGGAAGCTGAATCTTCTGCTGACCGTGAAGCATTACTTGCTCAACTTGAAGAAGGTCAAACAGTTACAGGTACTATCAAGAACCTTACTGATTACGGTGCATTCGTTGATCTTGGCGGTATTGATGGTCTTCTTCATATCACAGATATGGCTTGGAAGCGTATCAAGCACCCTTCAGAAGTTGTTGAAGTTGGTCAAGAAGTTACTGTTAAAGTACTTAAATTTGACCGTGAGCGTAACCGCGTATCCTTAGGCCTTAAACAATTAGGCGAAGATCCATGGTTAGCGATCATGAGCCGTTACCCTAAAGGTTCTATCGTTAAAGCACGTGTTACTAACTTAACTGACTACGGTTGTTTCGCTGAAATCGCTGAAGGTGTTGAAGGTTTAGTTCACGTTTCTGAAATGGACCACACTAACAAAAACATCCACCCATCTAAAGTTGTTCAGATCGGTGACGAAGTTGATGTTATGGTTCTTGAAGTTGACGAAGAACGTCGTCGTATCAGCCTTGGTATCAAACAAACTCGTGCTAACCCATGGGAAGAGTTTGCTAAGTCTCATGAGAAAGGCGAAAAAGTTTCAGGTACAATCAAGTCTATCACTGACTTCGGTATCTTCATTGGTTTAAATGGCGGTATCGACGGTCTAGTTCACTTGTCTGATATTTCTTGGAACGAACAAGGCGAAGAAGCTATCCGTCGTTACAAGAAAGGTGACACTGTTGAAGCAGTTATCTTGTCTGTAGACGCTGAAGGTAACCGTATCAGCCTTGGTATCAAGCAATTGAACAGCGATCCGTTCAATGATTTCTTAGCTGCTAACGAACGTGGTGCTTTAGTTAAAGGTACTGTGACTGCAGTTGATGCTCGTGGCGCAACTGTTAAGTTAGCTGACGAAGTAGAAGCTACTCTTAAAGCTTCTGAAATCAACCGTGACCGCGTTGAAGATGCGACTAAATTCTTAGAAGTTGGTCAAGAAGTTGAAGCGAAAATCATCAACGTTGATCGTAAATCTCGCTCTATCAACTTGTCTATCAAAGCGAAAGACGAAGCTGAAGAGAAAGAAGCAGTTGCTAACTTACGTACAGCATCAGCTTCTCAAGAAAATGGTCCTAAGACTATTGGTGACTTGATCAAAGCACAAATGAAGTAATAAGGTAACAAAGTACAGTTTCATGTAACGAAATTGTACTTTTTATACAAATTACTGTAAACGGTAGCGTAGTATTCAACATACTGCGCTACCGTTTTGTATTTAAACAGGTTATTATCAAACGACTTAGAGTAGTAATAAATAACGAGGTCGTAGATGACTACTGAAGCTCTTAATAAGTCTGATTTGATTGAACGCATTGCGCTAAAAAATCCACACTTGGCTGAACCATTAGTGGAAGAAGCGGTTAAAATCATGATTGATCAAATGATCGAAGCTCTTTCGACTGACAATCGTATTGAAATCCGTGGTTTTGGTAGCTTTGCTTTACACCACCGTGAACCTAGAGTTGGTCGCAACCCAAAAACAGGTAAGTCAGTAGATGTTGCAGCTAAGGCTGTTCCACATTTTAAACCAGGTAAAGCACTCCGTGATGCAGTGAATGAATCTGGAAAATAAATAAAACTCATAAGTGGGGTGCCTATGCGTTATATTCTAATTGCATTACTCATTATTGTATTTGGCTATTCTTTAGCACTTGTTTTGCAGAACCCAACAGAACTTCCTGTTGATTTATTATTTACTCAAGTTCCTGCAATGCGTTTAGGTTTATTATTGCTGCTTACCTTGGCGCTTGGAATTGTAGTTGGACTTTTATTGGGTGTACAAGTTTTCCGCGTTTTTCAAAAAGGTTGGGAAATTAAGCGCCTTAGAAAAGATATTGATCATTTGAGAAAAGAACAAATTCAAAGTGCTCAATTGGCAGCAGCAGAAGCAGCTGCAAATGTAAGACATGAAAAAACTGTGGTAGATATTTATCCCCAAGATAAAAACTCTACTCCGTTATAATTATTCTTGGTACTACTCTTTATCTAGGTATAAAGAGTAGTATTTTGCTTCCTATATTTCCTCATTATCTATCAAATTTAAAATCAATATTTTCTTATTCAAAAACTTGTCTCAATAGATTTCTTTATTAGTAGCTGACTTGTCTATTATAATAGCCCTGATTTTATATGATGGAAGAAAGTCTCTTGAGTATCATTGTTGCGTTGGATGCTAAAAGCCAATATGACGCTTTAAAAATTGTTGAACAACTTGATCCTACGTTATGTCGCGTAAAAGTAGGTAAAGAGCTTTTTACTCATGAAGGCCCATCTGTTGTAAAAAAACTTCAAGAAGAGAATTTCGAAGTTTTCCTAGATTTAAAATTCCATGATATTCCTAATACAACTGCTCAAGCTGTATGTGCTGCGGCAGATTTGGGTGTATGGATGGTGAACGTACATGCATCAGGTGGTCGTAAAATGATGGAGACCTGTGTAGAGCGTTTAAAGGCGGGTAATTATCAAACTCAGTTAATTGCAGTAACAGTTTTAACTTCAATGGGTCGTGAAGACTTAAAAGATATTGGGTTAGATATTGAACCTGTAGAGCAAGTTAAAAGATTAGCTAAACTGACTAAAGATAGTGGTTTAGATGGTGTAGTTTGTTCTGCTCAAGAAGCTAAAATTCTCCGTGAATTAATTGGGCAAGATTTCTCTTTAGTTACTCCTGGAATACGTCCAGAGGGTAGCAATGCCGATGACCAAAAACGTATTGTAACTCCAAAACAAGCAATGCTTGATGGTTCTACTCATTTAGTTATTGGTCGCCCGATTACTAAAGCAGAAGACCCAACTCAAATGTTGAAATCAATTCTTGCTTCAATTGCTTAAACGTTTAAAAACACAGTAATTAAAAGTGGAGCGAGCAGGCTTAGAAGTAAGCCACTCATCATGGCATGTGGTACATAATGTGTGCCACATGACTGTTTCACCATAGCTAATGTTACATCCATTGAAGTGGCGCCAGCGCTTGAAATTGCTGGACGTGGAAAACGCCATCCCATTGTGTACATCAGCAATATTGCCACTATTTCTCTAAATAGGTCTGTGAGTAAAGCAATCCCACCTAACTCAGCTGAATGTAATTGTGTAAATAAAATACCTGACATTGAATACCAACCATAGCCTTGGGCTAAAGCCAGCATTTCATTAAGTGTAAAGTGATTGCCTAGTAAGAAATAGTTGAGAAAACCAGCTATACATGAACCTATAAAGGCAGCTAAAGGTACAATAAGAATTTTCCAGCTTAACCATGTACGGTTGAAATGAGTAAAGGCAAGTTCGATTCCGATTAAAAAAATAAAAAGTAATAGTAAATACCAGCTATTAAATGGAATATGGACATTTAACCGAGTAAAAAGAACACCTAAAATTACGCCGACAATTAAAGCTAGAAATGCCTTGGCAATATTTTTTAGAGCATTTATAAAAAGCTGAAGTGAAATTTTTCCTTTAACACTTTCTTTATCAAATATTGTATAGGCAATTAAACAAGTAAAAAAAGAACCGAGAGAGGTGGTAAGTGCAATTAATAGAGCAGGTGGGAGTATAGTAGAAGGATTCTCAATTTGATCAAGTGCAAGTGTTAATTCTAAAGCGACACTTGCTAATAAAATATAAGAGAAATAAGGCAGAATTTTAAAAATAAACTGTCGAATATTTAATGAAACTTTAGGACCTAGAAAATAGCCAAATGCTAATACAAGAAAAATTTGAATAATGAGGCTAACAGATTGCATATAATAATAGATAGATTGTTATCAACCCATCTATTATGTATCGAACATATTAGGCTGCATAGCTCTTAGAGCATTTATTTAATAGCAAATAATCTTTGGGATTCACTTTACGGGTTTCTAACCAATATTTCCAAGTATAAGTTGGCCATAAAGAGAAGTTCTTCCCATCAGCAGCCTGATACCAACTATTACAGCCACCTGCTTGCCATACAGTACCTTGAAGTTGTTTCTGTATTCTTTCATTGAAGCTATCTTGGACTTCCGGTTTAATTTCTATCGCGTGTTGACCAGATTTATCGACAAGTTCAATCAGTTGTAAAATATAATTAACTTGTGACTCGATCATAAAAATAACTGAGTTATGACCTAAAACAGTATTTGGTCCAACGAGTTGAAATAGGTTGGGAAAATTCTTGGTCATAATCCCATAATAACTTTCTGCACCATCTTTCCAAGCCTGTTTTAATTCAATTTGATTACGACCAATACAAGTAAAATGTTTTAAGTAAATGCGTGGTTCTGTAATAAAGCCAGTTCCATAAATCAGACAATCAATAGGTCTTTCTTTTCCATCTTTTGTAATAATGCTGTGCTCTTTAATTTCTTGTATACCATCCGTCACTAATTCAACATTTTTACGATTAAATGTCGGGAAGTATTTATTTGAAATAAGAATACGTTTACAACCCATCACAAAGTCTGGTGTAAGTTTCTTAGCTAATTCTTTATCTTTGACTTGGAAACGTATGAAAGTCTCAGCTAATTTTTGCCCATATTTCATGATTTGCGGCTGAACTATAGGAACAACACGTGATTCATTACTCCAATAAAGGCGGCTGCGATGAATTTTTCTGTAAAGATTAGATGTTTTAAATAGAGTTTTACTCAAACTGGAGTATTTACGTTCATCTCGTGGAATAACCCATGCGGCTGTTCTTTGAAAGACATATAGTTGTTTAACATCTTTGGCTATTTCAGGAATATATTGAATTGCGCTACCACCTGTACCAATAGATGCGACTGACTTTCCGTTTAAGTCATAGTCATGTTCCCACTGTGATGAGTGAAAGACTTTACCTTTAAACTTTTCGATACCGCTAATATGAGGGATTTGTGGAATATGTAAGGGGCCAGAGGCAAATACTACAAATTGTGCTTCTAGAGAAGGTTGGTTTGTAAAGTCTAACGTCCATACATGGCGCGTTTCATCATACTGAACATGATTAACTTCATGATTAAATTTACAGTAGTTTTTAATTTGATATTTTTTGGTTATATCTTGAATATAATCAAAAATTTCCGGTGCTTCCGCATAACGTTTTGACCAGTCAGTTTTAGGTGCAAAAGATAGAGAGTACATATGTGACTGGACGTCACATGCAGCTCCCGGATATCGATTTTCTCGCCATGTTCCACCAACGTCATTAGATTTTTCTAAAATAAGAAAATCTGTTTGTTGATTCTGTAATAGACGAATAGCCATTGCAAGGCCACCGAATCCAGCACCAATAATTGCGATTTTAGTTTTTTGAATAGCGTTTTGTTTTGCACTGAGCATTGTAAACCCTGCATATGCTGTAAAGAGGATTGTAAGCAAGCCTAACGTTTTTTGATCAGTTTAAACATGATTGTATCGACGTGAAAATTGATAGATTCGGCAATTAATTTTATTACTTCTTTATAGTAAAACATTTCAGTCTAGAGAAATTGATTGAAGAATGAAACGATCGGCACTTGGTTTAATCTATTTAATTCAAGGAATGCGCAATGCGGGCATTGATGTCGACTCACGTTTGGCAGATATCGGTATTAAAGTAGATTCCTTGGACCCCAGTTCAACAATTCATGACAGTTTAGAATGGGATATTCAACAAATTATTAGTGAAAATGTTGATCCTGAAAAAGGATTATTCATTGGGCAGCACTATGCATTAGCAGGTTATGGCCCTTTGTTAATGCTACTTGTAACAAGTCAAGATATACAAACCGCCTTAGAAAAAGGCATAAAGTATCAAAAACTTACTCATTTATTTGGTACTTTGAGCTTACAAGAAACTGAAAATCATATTATTTTGAACTATTTACCTGTCGATTTAAAAACAGAAAACGGTTTACTTCGTGCCCAATGTGAAATTTCGGGGACCTATAAGTTTATTCAGGATATTTATACCATGATGGGCTTAACCATGCCTCATATGCGTATAGATGTACCGTTTCCCAAACCAAATAATACAGATACCGTTGCTCAATATTTCTCATATTATGGAGATGATCTGCATTTTAATTCTACACATGCAGCATTTAGCCTAAGTAAGAATGTGCTTGGAATAAAAATTCCTACAGCAGATATCATTACTCATCGTATCTATGAAGCTAAATGTATTAAAGAAATAAAACGATTAAATGAGCAAGATCATCAAATACCACCCATTATTCAATATGTGCAAGATTATCTAGAGCTACAACAAGGAATTATCCCGAGCATGGCGGAAACCGCTTTTGCTTTAAAAATGCCTGAAAGGACATTAAGGCATCAATTGCAGCAGCTTAATACGAGTTATAAACAAATTCGTGAACAGATTATTAAGAATAAGGCGCTTAAACTTATGGAATATAAAGAATATTCAATAGAGGTTATTGCTGAATCGCTTGGCTATTCTGAACCTGCAGCTTTTAATCATGCATTTAAAAGATGGTTTGGGCAGAGCCCTCGGCAATATGGAAAGGAGTTTTACTGAGCGTAACTCTTGATGCTAAAAGCTAATGTGGTCGGACAAAATGTTCGCTATACTCTCTTCAGTTAAAATTGAAATAAAATGATATGTTAAATTTAAAATCTTCTCATAGTACTGCATTTACCCCTTCTTCCCCAGCAGAGCGCTATGCTGAGGCATTGGCTTCAGGCCAGTTTATGGCAGATGAAGCACAAGCACAGGCAGTGCAAGAATTAGATCGTGTATGGAAAGAACTTTTAAATCGTTATAAGGCTTCTAAAAAAGCTTTCCGTCGTTTTCGCCGTCAAACCTCACCAAAGGGTGTATATATGTGGGGCGGTGTAGGACGTGGCAAAACTTGGCTTATGGATCAATTTTACGAATCTGTACCGTTTCGCCGTAAAACACGTATGCATTTCCATCACTTTATGCAACATGTTCATAAAGAATTAAATAAACTTTCTGGTCAACGTAATCCACTCGATATCGTGGCTGATCAAATCTATAAAGATGCTGTTGTTATTTGTTTCGATGAGTTCTTCGTTTCAAACGTAACAGATGCAATGATCTTGAGTGATTTATTCCAGAAGTTATTTGTTCGCGGTGTGACACTCATTGCAACTTCAAACATTGCACCAGACGGTTTGTATAAAAACGGGATTCATCGTGATCGCTTTATTCCTACAATTGAAATGGTTAAAAAGAACTGTGTCGTTTTAAATGTAGACGCAGGTGTGGATTACCGTTTACGTGTTTTAAAACAAGCTCAATTGTTTAAATCACCACTGGGCAATGAAGCTCAAAACTGGATATCAGAGCGTTATACAGCTTTAACTCATACTCAAACGAATTCTCATGAACCGATTGTGATCAATAACCGTGTTGTTGAAACACTAGGTCATACAGAAGATGTTTTATGGTGTGAGTTCTCTGAACTTTGTTTAAAGCCGCGTAGTCCTGCAGACTTTATTGAAATTGCCAATATTTATAATACGGTTCTGGTGAGTAATGTTCCGCACTTAACTGACTTCTTGTCAGAAGGTACACGTCGTTTTATTTATCTAGTCGATGAATTTTATGACCGTGGCGTGAAGTTACTCTTAACTTCTCAAGACAGCATTATTGATATCTATCAAGGCGAGAAATTAGCTTTTGAAATTGAACGTACTCGTTCTCGTTTATTAGAAATGCAATCAGATGAGTATTTGCATTCTGAGCATCGTCATATTGATGCTACTAAAACTTCTTAAGAAATGAGATATAAAAGAGCGCTCTAAATAGGGCGCTTTTTTTACAACAAAAATAGATAAATTTAGCTAAATAATACTTTTTCATTGTGCAAAGTTTGATATAACTAAATACGCTTTAGAAAAAATAAGATAGTGAAACTTTTTGTATGTTAACAAAAAGTCTAGTTTCAGTATCTTTCAATATTGAATAAATTGTTGGGAAACCTAGTTAGAATTTTAATATTTTCCTATATAGAAAAATTTATCTTTGTCAATAGTTTTGCAAGGGAAAATGCTTACTATTTAGGAATGTGATATTAGTATTCAGCTTAATTTAAATCGGTATACTAGGTTTCTCTTGGTATAAAAAGTAGCAACTTCAGGAAAGACAATGACTGCACGTATTCAAAAAGGCAAGTTAGCGATTGCTAAAGAACTTTACGATTTTATCGAAAATGAAGCTTTACCAGGTTCTGGTTTAGATAGTGAAACTTACTGGAAGAACTTTGAGCAAGTTGTTGTCGATCTTAGCCCAAAAAATAAAGCGTTATTGGCTAAGCGTGATGAATTACAAGCAAAAATTGATGAATGGCACCGTAATAACAAATTTGAATTATGTGCTTATAAAGCGTTTTTAACTGAAATTGGTTATTTATTACCAGAAGTTGAAGATTTCCAGATCACAACTGAAAACGTAGACGAAGAAATTGCATTATTGGCAGGTCCGCAGTTAGTAGTGCCTGTACGTAATGCACGTTATTGCTTAAATGCAGCAAACGCACGTTGGGGTTCTTTGTACGATGCACTTTACGGCTTCGATGTAATTTCAGAAGAAGGTGGTGCTGAAAAAGGGAAAGGATATAACCCTGTACGCGGTGCTAAGGTAATTGAGTTCGCTAAGAATTTCTTAAATGAAGTTTTCCCGCTTGCTCAAGGCTCACATGCAGATGCAACTAAATATGCAATTGAACAAAATAAACTTGTTGTAACTTTAAAAGATGGTTCAAAAACAGGTTTAGCTCATGAAGCTCAATTTGTTGGTTTCAATGGTGAAGAAGCAAATCCTTCAGAGGTTGTACTTTTAAGTAATGGCTTGCATGTCATTATTGAAATTGATGCGAATAGCCCAATTGGTCAAACTGATTTAGCAGGTGTTAAAGATTTAACACTTGAAGCTGCGGTAACCACAATTCAAGATTTGGAAGACTCTGTTGCAGCTGTAGATGCAGAAGAAAAAGTTGAAGGTTACCGTAACTGGTTAGGTTTAATGAAGGGTACACTTCAAGAATCTATCGAAAAGAATGGTAAAACAATTGTCCGTGCATTAAGCAAAGATCGCGAAATTAAAAATTTAATTGGTGGAACAACAAAGCTTCATGGTCGTTCACTTATGTTACTTCGTAACGTAGGTCACTTAATGACGAACCCAGCTATTTTGGTAGATGGTGAAGAAATTTTCGAAGGTATTATGGATGCATTGGTAACACCATTGTTATCAGTTGCTGATATCCGTAGTACAAACGAAAATAAAAACTCTCGTAAAGGGTCTATGTATATTGTTAAGCCAAAAATGCATGGTCCAGAAGAAGTTGCTTTTGCTGTTGAATTATTTGAACGCGCTGAGCAAGCACTAGGTTTACCAGCGAAATCTTTAAAAATCGGTATTATGGATGAAGAACGCCGTACATCTGTAAACTTGAAAAACTGTATTGCTGCTGCTAAAGATCGCACTATCTTTATTAACACTGGTTTCATGGACCGTACAGGTGATGAAATCCATACTTCTATGGAAGCTGCACCAGTTGTTCGCAAAGAAGCGGTTAAAACACAAAAATGGATTGCTGCTTACGAAAACCGTAACGTTGCAATTGGCTTGAAATGTGGTTTACAAGGTAAAGCTCAAATTGGTAAAGGCATGTGGCCAAAACCAGATAGCATGAAAGATATGTTGGCAACTAAAGCTGCTCATCCAAATGCTGGTGCTTCATGTGCTTGGGTACCATCACCAACTGGTGCTGTACTTCATGCGATGCATTACCATCAAGTAAATGTAAAAGCACGTCAAGATCAGTTGAAAGCTGAAGAAATGTTGTCATTAGATGACCTATTAACACCTCCATTTGCACCTGATACAAACTGGTCAGCGGAAGAGATCAACAATGAACTTGAAAATAACTGCCAAGGTATTTTAGGTTACGTTGTTCGTTGGGTTGACTTAGGTGTAGGTTGTTCAAAAGTTCCTGATATTAACAATGTGGGCTTAATGGAAGACCGTGCGACATTACGTATTTCTTCTCAACACGTTGCGAACTGGCTACGTCACGGTATTGTGACTCGTGAACAAGTTGAAGAAGTGCTTAAACGCATGGCAAAAATTGTTGATGAGCAAAATGCGAATGACCCATTGTATAAACCAATGGCAGCTAACTTTGAAACGAATATTGCTTTCCAAGCCGCTTCTGACCTTATCTTTAAAGGTTGTGAACAGCCTTCAGGTTATACTGAACCGTTACTTCATGCTGCTCGTTTAAAGTTAAAAGGTTATACAGGTGACTAATTTTAACCTGTCATAAGAAAAGCCTCTTCGGAGGCTTTTTTATTTTCGGTATATTTTGTGTTTACAGATAAGGCGTGAATTTATAAATAAAGGATTTCAAGTTTGATTAACTTAAAAAATCTCGATCGTGAGAATTGGATTCAATGTGCAAAGTTGTCGTTGGATGAAGCCCAAAAGGACTATGTTGCACCAAATGTATATTCTATTGCTGAGTCTTGAATATTTCGCTTCAAAAAAAACGCTAACTGAAGATTCAAGTTAGCGCAGGAGTTAATAGAGTTAAATAGATTAAAAGCAATATTAGTTACTGCTCACAATTCCAATTTTAGTGACACCTAAACGCTGTGCTGTAGCCATGACCATTGCTACATTTTTATATTCAGCCATCTGGTCTGGTTTAAGTTTGATCTGGTCTTGATCTTTTTTGGCAACAACACCTTGAAATAATGTCTCTAGAGCCTTGCGGTCAGAAACCTCTTGGTTATTCCAAAATACTTTGCCTGCTGTATCAATCCTTACATCAATCACTTCAGGTGGCTTTTCATTTGTTGGTGGCGGTGTGCCATTTGGCAAATTAATATTAATCGCGTTGTTTGGTGCAGGTATGGTAATAATAAACATGATAATGAGTACCAACATGACATCAATAAGAGGTGTCATGTTGACTTCTAACATCACATCATCATCATTATTTGAACCGACATTCATACCCATAAGATTCTCCTTAAAATAGTTACGGGGAGGCTGGAGGGGTAGTAACAAAGGCAATTTTGCCAATACCAGCTTGTTTGGTCGTACTAATGACCTGATCTATCGCTTCAAAATGAGTAAGCTGATCTCCTCGAATATGTACCTCCGGCTGCGGTCTTTTTTGTGCCACAGCCTGTAATTTTGCTAACAATATTTCTTTATTAGGTACATAACTTTCGTTCCAGAAAATATCTCCTTTCTTATTCACTGAAAGTTGAATATTTTCAGGTGTAGTTGCGTACGGCGTATTTTTTTCTTCTGGCAGTTTCACCGGAACTGTATGAGTAACTACCGGAATAGTAATCAGAAAAATAATAAGTAAAACCAACATGACATCAACTAGAGGCGTCGTGTTAATTGTTCCAATCATTTCGTCATCATCTTCAGAACCAACACTCATACCCATAATGTTTGCTCCTGATTATTTAATGCTGCGGTTAACTGAATTATTGGTATTAATTTCACCGCTTAATAAAACTGCATGTAAATCTGAACCAAACGAACGGACGTTTTCCATTACTGCTTTATTGCGACGAGTCAACCAGTTGTAACCAAGTACAGCCGGTACTGCGACTGCAAGACCAATAGCTGTCATAATCAGAGCTTCACCAACTGGACCTGCAACTTTATCAATAGACGCCTGACCTGAGATCCCGATTGCAGTTAACGCGTGGTAAATTCCCCAGACTGTTCCGAATAGGCCCACGAAAGGTGCCGTAGAACCTACAGTTGCTAAAAAGGCTAAACCGCCACCTAAATGGTTTTGTACTTTCTCAATTGCACGTTGTATTGAAATGCTCACCCAAGTATTGAAGTCAATGCGTTCCAGTAAAGAACCGCCGTGTGACTTAGTTGAGTTAATGCCTTTTTCTGCAATAAAACGATATGCACTACTTTGTTCTAGACCATCAGCGGCATTATCTAAAGAAGTAGCTTCCCAAAAACTTTTTTCGGCTTCTTTACCTTGGCGTTTTACTTTTGCTTGTTGTAAGAATTTAGAGACAATGATGTACCACGTACCAATAGACATCAGTACGAGTATAAATAGGGTAGACTTAGCAACTAAATCGCCTTCACGCCAAAGAGCTTCCAGACCATAAGGGTTTTTAACAGTTTCACTGCTTGCAGGCTTTGGAGGTGGAGTTGGTGTATTTGCGTTTGAAGTTGCGTTTGAAGTTGCTTCTGTAGTTGCGGTTGCAACAGGAGTATTGCTCGTTTCTTCTGCAAAAGCTGTACTTAATGGGAGCAATGAGCATGCTGCGATTAAACTTGCAGAAGCGAAACGTACGAGTGGTTGAGTTGATTTTTTCATCATATTATCTCCAATATTTTTAATTTCTGATTAATTCAATTTGTTCATTCAATTACGAAAGGATATTCAATTTCATACCAGTCCTGCTGAGGCACACCATCTTTCATTGCTGGTTTGAATGTACATAGGCTGTAAGCTTTAGTTGCTGCTTTATCTAAGGTTTTGCTGCCACTTGATTTTTTCACCTTCGCATCAATCACTTTGCCGGAAGTATCAACTAAAACACGTATGCGCACCGTACCTTGTTCTTCATTCATCAGTGCTTCACGTGGATATTCCGGTTTTTCACAACCTGCGGAACCTTCTGAAACGCCACGAGTCACGCCAGCTGGTTTAGGCGCTGGTGCGGCTGCCGCTGGAGCAGGTGCTGCAACTGGACTTGGTGATGGTGCACTAGGTGCAGCCGGCGCGGCTGGAGCAGGAGTCGCAACTTTAGTTGGCTGAGCTACCGGAGTGGTTTTTTGTACCGGTGTCGCTACTTTCTCAACCTGTTTAGGTGGCTCAGGAACCTTGGCAACTTTTTCGACCATTTTTGGTGGCTCTGGTGGTTTTTCCTTAGGTTTTGGCTCCTCCGGTTTTGGTGGAGGAGGTGGCTTAATATCCTGAATAATTTGTAATTCCACAGGTTTTTCTGCTGGTTTTTGAATATTGTTTGCTAAACCTGACATCAGAATATAGGCAACAAGAAGATGCAGAAAAAGCACTGCGGCAATACCAATAAGGCGTTTGGCAGATTTATTTTCTATGTCTGTAAAAGTCATGCCCATAGTTACTCCTGAAACTGTAGACAAACAATTTTTTAAAATGACTGTTTGGCTAAGAATGAGTATTTGTTCTGCAAATTAACTTTTTGAAGGTTATATTTGCAGAACAACCATTTAGAACTTATATGTACCTCGTACAAAGTAAGTACGTCCTAAAGGATCTGCGTAACGTGGGTCATATCCCATTTGGAAGTTATCAATTACGTTAGAAGCAGGTGGGTCTTCATCAAATATATTTTTAATGCCTGCTGTTAACTCTAGGTTTTTAAAGCCTTTGTAAGTCCCTGAAATATTGTAGGTTGTATAGTCACTTACTCTATGGTTCTGATCATTCGCGTTTTGATCTTGATAACCACGTGAGAAGTTTTGTTGTAGATTTAAAGCCCAGTTCTCATAGTTCCAGTTTAAGTTGGCGGTATGTTTCCAGCGTAGAATAATCGATTGATAATCTAAGCCGCTATATGACCCTGCAACACCTTTCCAGTCACCATCTGGTTCTGCTTGATATTTGTAGTCAGTGATATATGTACCATCAATATTGAAACCAAATCGACCTGTGGCAGTCATTGGTGAAACCCAACTTAAGCCCACATCAAAACCAGATGTTTTAATACCACCTAAATTTTGTTGTGTAGTAATAATATAATTTAGTGAACCGTCAGCATTACGTACAAATTTGTCTCCATATTTCACAGGATCTGCAAATATAGCTGCTTCGGATAGTGTGGCAATTTGTTTATCTACTTCTATATTGAAATAATCAAGAGTGAAGGCTAAATTTTTAACAGGTTCAAATACTAAACCTGCTGTAAAAGATTTAGATTCTTCTGGATTTAAACTCTTATTCCCACCGTTTTGACGTTTGAACTGCATATTACAGTCGCGTTCTTGTTTACCACCAGGTTGTACAACTCCTCCAGGACAAAGTGCTGGGTCGTCATATGTTGCACCAGTATTTGTGACAGAGTTCGGGCCATTAACCTCCCAAAGTGTAGGAGCTCTGAAACCTGTACTATAAGTGGTTCGGAACATTAACTGTTTAATCGGTTCCCAACGAAGTGCAAATTTTGGATTGAACGTATCACCAAAGTCATTGTAGTCATCATATCGAGCAGCAATTTGAGCTTCTAAAGTTTTGTGCAGTGGAATATGAAATTCGGTAAATACCGATTTGATATTACGATCACCCTTATTTTCTGGTTCGTCTGGATCAGTACCCGTACTAGGAGCTAGTCGAGCAACATCCGCAACTACCTTTGAAGTCCAATCTTCATAACGATAGCTTGCTCCAACAGCGAACCCAACATCACCTGCTGGTAGTTTGAAAATAGGTCGACTTGCAGTGAAATCAACTGTGGTTGTGTCTAGGTTGGCTTTTAAATATTTGCCCTTAACACCGAGTTGATCCCATACACCAGCATCTTCAGCGTTCTGAGGTCCGAATGGATTTAAGGTGCCATTGTTTAAAGCTTCTTGAGTTTTGTCATAGTTTAAATATCCACTCAAGATTGCATCGGAGGCACTGCTATGTGCATAGGTCACCCCTGAATTGATATCCCAACCATGTGTTTCACCTTCAATACCCGCAAATATCCGGTGTGATTGATTAATACTATTACTTACACGATTACCAGCTTGTGAACGTAAATAAAGATCGATAGGACCCGATGCTCCAGCAAGAGCAGGGGTTATCCCATTTCCTGGGTAATATTTACTGTTAGGGTCTAGGCTTAAATCAAAAAATACGTCTGGTGCGACTGAAGTGGTAACCTCATTTCTTGCATATAAATATTCGGCAATTGCATTAAAATTATCGCTGAGTTTAAAAGTCGCACGGCCCATTACAGAAATGTCTTCTGTTTTTGGAACTATTCCAATAACCGCTTGGCTGTTATATCTACAAGTTTTGCCATCAGGACTGCTGACTAGAGGGTCATTGCTACAACCTATAGATGCATAAGGATTGCCTAAACCTGGAACATTGGCAGGGAATGAACCACTACTGGTTTTATTTACACCTAATTCAGGTAAGATGCCTCCGCGTCGACTGACTTTACGGTCTTGGGCCATGACATCATCGCCTTTTCGGTAATCGACAACCCCAAAAACGTTATAGCCATTTTCCTCTAAGTCACCAAAACCACCGAAAATGCTATAGTCTTGTTGATCTCCACCTTTTTCTTCTGGTTTTTGATATCCAGCGGTTAGGTTAAGACCTGTAAACTGTTTTTTAGTAATGAAGTTGATAACCCCACCGATTGCATCTGTTCCATAAATGGAAGAAGCACCATCACGTAAAACTTCAATACGGTCTAACATAGCGAGTGGAATAATATTTAAATTTGTCACCCCACTATCGTATGCATTAGCAGCTAATCTACGACCATTCAGCAAAATAAGTGTCTTGTTTGCACCTAAAGCTCTCAGGTTTGCTGCTGACCCCACAGTTTTACTAGCGCCCACATTGCTAGCAGTTACGAAGTTTGATTGGTTTGCACTAATCTTGGCTAAGGCTTCTTCAGTTGATGTTACCCCTTGTTTTAAAATTTCATCAACTTTTACAACAGTAATTGGTGAAGCACTTTGAGCAGCAACGCCTTTGATTGAAGAACCTGTAACGGCAACTTTCACAACTTTTGCTGGTTTATCATCATTACTTGTTTGTTTGGTTTCTGCTGCTTGTGCCATGGTAAGACACATCATGCTTAAACTAAGGGTACTTAATTTAAGTATTGTCTTGCCGATCTTGGGGGTTACCTGAGATCGAACATTGTATTTTTTTTTCATCGTGGACGTGATCCCTTTTTGTTGTAGTTAGCGATATTGCTGGAATGTTTTTAAGCAAAGCAAGTGCCAACTATATATTTTTCTTTTTTTAGTTTATGCAAAATATTGATAAATATTGATTTTATTATGTTTGAGGGCAGTGCCTCTGTTTCTTTTGAAGTTAAATAAATTTTCCGTTTGGCAAATTTTTTTATATTGGCTAAAAGTTTCAAATTTATTTGTATAAAAAATATACATTAATGGACACTTCACATACTTAATAAATAAAAATGTATCGTTTTAGAACTTTATTATATGTAATGTTATACTATTTGTTGCAAGATTTTTTTATATAACTTTATTTAATTATCAATGTATTAAGTTAATATTTCCCCTTAAGTGTAAATGGATTAATATGATGCATAATGAATCATCAATGTATTTTTTTTGTGCATTTAAGATGTTAAATGATTAACATATACAAATATAATATTTGGCAAAAAGTAACTTTTATTTATATAGTTCAAACGGATTTAAGTACCTAATAAAAATATGAATTTCGAATAATCTTAAATATTTTATTATGAATACTCATAGATGGCATGAAATTCGCTTTATATTCAGTAGTTACAAAACACTGGGTACTTGAATTTATTTTTCCATTTGATCAAATAAAAAGATGATAAAGGAAAGTGAATTCCAAATCCCAAATAGGCCTATCTGCTGAAAAAAGAACTTTTCTTATGCGGATTTAGATGTTACTCAAAAGGTTAATATCTTTTAAAAAAATTAGTTATGTGGATATGAACTTGAAATTAAAATTTTTTAAGCTCGCCATTTTAAGTTTGGCTATTACATCAATTCCATGTGCTTATGCAATTACACCAGCACAACCAAACAAGATTTTGCATGTTGCCTATGAAGCACCTGATGACGGTTTTGACATGGTTAAAACCACCAATTTCTATAGTGCAAGTATTGCAGAAGCTATTTTTGAACCTCTACTCAAATACGATTATTTAGCACGTCCACTACAACTGGTTCCTTATACGGCTGAAAGCATGCCGAAGGTTGAGCAAGACGGTAAAGTTTATATATTTAAAATTAAGCCAGGTATTTATTTTACGGATGATCCTGCCTTTAAAGGCAAGCGCCGTGAATTGGTGGCCGAAGATTATGTTTATTCAATTAAACGTATTTTAGACCCTAAAAATAGAGCACCTTCCGTTTCTTTTCTGGATGGAAAATTAGTGGGTGCTGATGCAGTTGTAGCTCAAGCAAAGAAAACTGGAAAGTTTGATTATGCCGCGCCAATTGCAGGGCTTAAAGCTACTGATCGATATACCCTACAGTTTACCTTAACTCGCCAAGATTTTAATTTTCCTTATATTCTTGCCTATATTACGTTTGGTAGCGTTGCTAAAGAGGTTGTTGATTATTACGGTGATCGTATTGGCATGCATCCAGTAGGTACCGGACCGTACATGTTAAGTAAATATGTTCCAAGAAGTAAGGTCGAATTGGTTGCCAATCCTGATTATCGTGGTTTCGTCTGGAATTTTAAGTCAACAGGAACGCCTTGGGACAACCAACTTGTTAAGGAAATGTCTGGAAAGAAAATGCCACAAATTGGCAAAGTTGTAGTGAGCATTATTGAAGAACAACAGTCGCGGTGGTTAGCCTTTCAATCGGGTCAATTAGATTTTGACAAACTTACAGCAGATGCCGTTCCTCAAGCGTTAGATGGCAATCAACTTAAAGCTTCTTTTCAAAAAAGAGGCATTAAACATTTTCCATATAAAGAACCTGAAATGACCTATACCATGATGAATATGCGTGATCCTGTCATTGGTGGTTTTAGTCCAGAAAAAATTGCGCTTCGTCGAGCAATTACTTTGGCCTATGACCAAAAAGAAAGCATAAAACAGGCATATAAAGGTCAGGCAGTGAGAGCAGAAATGTTCATACCTGAAGGTGTAAACGGATATAACCCGAAGTATAAAAGTAGCGTAGGATATAATCCGCGGCTAGCAAATAAACTGCTTGATTATTATGGTTATAAAAAAGGGGCTGATGGCTATCGGACCTTACCAAATGGCAAACCTTTAGTTTTAAAAATTAATAATGAAAATAGCTCAGCATCAGTTATTCATTCTGAACTCTGGAAAAAAAATCTAGACGCGATTGGCATTCGTGCTGACTTTAAAGTAAGTAATTTTGCAGATAACTTAAAAGCCGCAACTCAATGTAAATATATGATGTGGAGCGGGGCATGGATTGCTGACTATCCCGAAGGAGATAATTTTGCACAATTATTATATGGACCAAATGCTGGACAGGGAAACCATGCTTGTTATCAGTCTAAAACATATGACGCTCTTTATACTCAGGCCATTCATTTACCACCGCAACAACGTCTACCATATTATGAAAAGCTTAATCGCCAGATTGAAGCTGACAATCCTTGGATTATTCATGTAACTCGAATTCGTAATTGGTTGATACGACCACAAGTTCAGGGTTTTAAACCTCACCCGATGATGAATACAAACTGGCAATATCTTGATATTACCCCTATTAAAAAATAATTTTAGATAAAGATCATCATGACTGAAAATTTAAAACAAAAGCTCAAGCACTGTAGTGTAGGTCTATTATTTGCCAGTATGGCATTAACGGGTACCACGACTATTTTTGCAAAAAGCCCAGCCGATCCAAATAAAGTTTTACATTATACGTTCCCAACAGCTGAAACAGGTTTCGACCCAGCGTATATCCATGACTTATATTCGGCACATGTAACCACTTCAATATTTGAAACTTTATATACCTATGACTATTTAGCAAGGCCAGCAAAGCTTATTCCCCAAATCGCAACCGCTATGCCAGAAGTGAGTGCAGATGGTCTGACTTATACTATTCACATTAAAAAAGGTATTTATTTTACACCGGACCCTGTTTTTAAAGGTAAACCTAGAGAGTTAACGGCTTACGATTATGCGTACTCTTTTAAGCGTTTATTGGACCCAAATTTACGTTCGCCAAATAGCTGGTTGTTGGAGAACAAAATTGAAGGTATGGATGCTTTAGTACAATCAGCCAGTAAAACAGGAAAGTTTAACTATGATCAAAGTGTGAGTGGTTTACAAACACCTGATAAGTACACCTTGGTTATTCGGTTAGTGAAGCCTGATTATAACTTTCCGTTATTACTGGCACATGACCCTACAGGGGCTGTAGCGCGTGAAGTTATCGAAAAATATAAAGATAAATCTGGCTTTGTTATGGGGCATCCAGTAGGAACAGGACCTTATATGCTCAGTAAGTGGGTGCCTGCTTCGCGTATTGTTTTAAAAGCGAATCCTGATTATCGCGGTTTTACTTGGAACTTTGTAGCCAGTAGTGCTGAGGACCAAGCAATTGTGAAACGCCTCAAAGGTAAACAAATGCCTCAAATCGGCACAATTGATATTCAGGTAATGGAAGAAAACCAGTCACGATGGTTGGCATTCCAGCGTGGTGAAGTTGATATCATTCAACTTGAAGGTCAATTAGTCTCGAAAGCCATTAAAGACGGCAAGTTAAGACCTGAACTTGCAAAAGATGGTGTGCATTTATCGCGTATTGTTGATCCGGAAATTAGTTACAACTATTGGAATCTTAAGAATCCTGTTGTCGGAGGAATGAGTAAAGAAAAAATTGCTTTACGCCGTGCAATTGCAATGTCTCGTTCAATAGATCAAGAAATTAAATTAGTACGTAATAGTGATGCTGAGCGTCTACATTTTCCAGTACCGCCAGGTGTGGTGGGTTCTGATCCGCAATATAGAAGCAGTACCCCATATTCGGTAAAAGCAGCAAACTTACTATTAGATCGATATCACTATAAAAAAGATGCATCAGGATGGCGTACACAACCAAATGGCAAGCCTCTAGTCATTGAATATATGGCGCGTAATGACAGTATTGGTCAGCAAAGCGCTGAGCTTTGGAAAAAGAACTTTGACAGTTTGAATATCCGTATGATGTACAAGCCTATGCTCTTTTCAGACCTCATTCGGGCACAAAAACAGTGTGACGGAATGTTTGGCTCTTCTGCATGGATTGCCGATTATCCAGATGGCGATAATTTTATGCAGAATTTTTATGGCCCCAACACTCATATGACCAACTGGTCTTGCGGTTCAATACCAGAGTTTGATCAATTATACCGTCAGTCTCAACAGATTAAGCCAGGCCCAGAACGCGACGTGATTTATCGAAAAATGACACGTTTGTTAGAAGTGTATATGCCAGTGCAAGTGTTGTATGCACGTTATAGAAATATGTTGGCTCAACCAAGAATCATTGGATATAAGAAGCATCCGATTTTACATGCTGAATGGATGTACTTCGATATTGATACAAATACGAAATCTAATCATTAAATGAAAAAAATTGGAGATATGATGAAAAATAACACGCTGAAAATGACTAGTTTATGTATGTTGACCATAGGTATAAGTCAGTTTGCATCGGCAGAGATGACACGTGCGACGTTACCATTACTTAAAGCAGAGCAACTTCCCACATGGTGCGATTCTAATTTAAAAAAAATCCAGCAAGAGATTTCAAGTTTTGAAAAAATACCTGCTAAAACCGATGCTGCCGCCGCTCCGATATTAGCAAAGTGGGATAAAATTTTTGCTCATCTTGAAGACTTTTCAGGACCCATAGGTCTATATAGTAATGTAGACCCAGATGCGGAATTACGTAAGGCAGCCGAAGACTGCGAAATTAAAATTAATCAGTTTCATACTGATATATTCCAAAATTCAAAATTATATAACGTAATTAAAAATACAAAAGCGACTGATCCGATAGATAAAAAATACCGTCAGGATATTCTGGATCAGTTTGAAGACACGGGGGTTCAATTAGAACCAGCAAAACGTGCAAGAATGAAAGCCATTCTGGATGAGTTGACTAAACTCGAACAAGAATATAACCGCAATATTCGTGATAACCCTGAAAAACTTGAATTTACTCCTGAAGAAATGAAAGGGCTGCCAGAAAGTTATATTTCAGGGTTAAAGAAAAATACCAAAGGTAACTATCTATTAGGTTTTGAGTATCCGGAATATCGTCCATTTATGGAATTGGCTGATAATGATGATGCCAGAAAAAGATACCAGATTGCCTTTACACGACGTGGTACTGAACAAAACTTAAAACTACTCAAACAGGCAGTAGATTTACGTTATGAGCTTGCGCAGTTATTTGGAAAAGCAAGTTATGCAGATTGGGTGTTAAAAGACCGTATGGCAAAAACGCCCGAAGCTGTAAATCAGTTTTTGGCAGAAGTACAGAAAACGGTCGCACCACTTGAGCGCAAAGAAGTAGAAGAGCTCCGAGCATTTAAAGCACAAACTTTAAAAACACCATTAGATAAAACCGAGATCACACGTTGGAGTGAAGCTTACTGGAGTGAGAAACTTCGTAAGAGCAAATATCAAATTGATCAGGAAAAGCTTCGTGATTATTTCCCAACTTTAGCGGCACAAAAATGGTTATTTGCTATTTCATCTGACCTTTATGGTATTGATTTTAAACCTGTCAAAGTGAAAGCATGGCAGAGCGAAGTTGAATATTACGATGTAGTCGATAAAAAGACAGGAAAACTTCTAGGCGGTCTATATATGGATAAATTCCCTCGCGAAGGGAAATATGGCCATGCCGCTGTTTGGGGAGTATATGGTGGTAGCACTTTAACCAACCGATTGCCAGTTTCAGCACTCGTCACGAACTTTAACCGTAAAGGTTTAAATAGTGACGAGCTCGAAACTTTTGTTCATGAATTTGGTCATGCTTTACATGGCATTTTATCTAATACCCGCTATGCAAGTCAGTCTGGAACATCTGTAGAGCGTGACTTTGTAGAAGCACCATCTCAAATGTATGAAGAGTGGGCACGACGTAAAGAGACTTTATCTAAAGTGGCTGATTATTGTGATCCAGCATGCCCACGAGTTGATGATGAACTAATTGCCCGTTTAAAAGCAGTACATAACTATGGGCGCGGTTTACGTTATGCACGTCAGACGCTTTATGCACAGTACGATATGGCGCTTCATACCGCCGACGCTTTAAAAGTAAAACCTTTAGAAACTTGGCAAAAAATGGAAGCAGCTACAGCCTTAGGTTATGTGCCAACAACAGAGTTTCCAGGACAGTTTGGACACTTAATGGGTGGCTATCAAGCAGGTTACTACGGTTATATGTGGTCTGAAGTTTTAGCTCTAGATATGCTTTCTGCTTATGGTGAAAACCTTAATAACCCACAAGTCGGACAACGTTACCGTCAAACGATTTTATCTCAGGGTAGCCAAAAACCGGCAGCTGAATTGGTTAAAGATTTCCTTGGTCGTGATCCTGACAATAAAGCATTCTTTAATGAAATTACCGGACAACGGGTTAAATAAGGAATTATCACTATGCTGGCATATGTTATTCGGCGTTTATGGCAGATGATTCCAACCATGTTGGGAGTAGTACTGTTTATCTTTATTCTTTTTAACTGGGTGGGTGGAGATCCAGCCTATATTCTGGCAGGTAAGATGTCTAATCCTGAGCAGATTGAAAATATTCGTAAACAACTAGGTGTCGATCAGCCTTATTACGTTCAGCTCTGGATTTTTATTAAACAGATTCTCACTTTTGACTATGGCGCAAGTTGGAGTACGGGGGAACCTGTTTCACAAATTATTTTAACTCGCTTGGGGCCTTCGCTAACGCTGTTAATTCCACTCACTATTTTACAAACCGTTATTTCAATTGGCTTAGCTTTGGCTGTATCGGCAGTACGTGGCACTTTAACAGATCGTATGGTCATGATGTTATGTACCATTGGTATGTCGATTAGTATCTTGGTTTATATTATTGTTTTTCAATATGTTCTGGCTTATCAGTTAAGTTGGTTTCCAGTACAGGGCTGGAGCGATAACTTTACCGATAATTTATTTAAGTTCGCCTTGCTTCCAATTTTAATTATGTTGGTGGTGAGTATTGCACCTACTTTAAGGTTATACCGTAGTTTTGTGCTAGATGAGATTAACCAAGATTATGTTAGAACGGCACGTGCTAAAGGTGTAGGTGAAAGCCGAATTTTAGGTGTACATGTTTTACGTAATGCCTCAATTCCTATTATTACCGATGTGATGGCGACTTTGCCTGCGTTGCTCATAGGTGCATTTTTAATTGAACGTTTTTTTGGTATTCCCGGTATTGGTCGAGAAGTAATTATTGCGGTTGAGCGAAGTGATTTTCCTGTGATTAAAGCAATTACAGTGTATATCGCAGCTGCAACCATGATTTTTAACTTGATTGCCGATTTAGTCTACAAAGTGGTTGATCCACGTGTACAGTTGAAGTAGGTGGGTTATGCTAAGTGTTCTATCAAAAAGAAAATTACAAACCCAGACAGCTCCTGCTTCAGCGGGTTTATGGCGCCTTGCAATGCGCCGCCTTCGGGCTGATAAAATTGCAATCGCATCGCTCATTGTTGTGCTGTTCTATTTGATCGTATTGCTATTATCATTTACGGGAGTGATTGCATCGGACTGGAACAAAGAAGTTGCGGTCAGTTATGCACCCCCTACATTTATAGGTGCAGATAAGACAACTGAAGCTTTGAAAAGTACAACCGCTGTAGATGAGGAATTACCGGAAAACCCAGTCGATCCCTTAAAAGATGTCATTCACCAACTTAAGGCTGAAATTAAACAAGAAAAGAGCTCTGGAAGTGCAATTGATTATTATGGTGTAGTTGACCCGCTGGCTGATGATATGAAAGCAATTGATCAGCAACTCGGTGGACATTTACTCGATCAACAAAGTGAACTAAAAAGTACCCTTATCTTTGGAGCTGACAAATGGGGACAAGATGTTCTTAAAAAGACCATTAAAGGTGCTGAAACTTCAATTATTGTAGGGCTAGTTTCAGCAGTGCTCGCAGTGACATTAGGCACATTATTAGGTGCAATTTCAGGGTACTTTGGTGGTTGGGTAGATGACATCCTTAACTGGTTTTATAACATTTTTACTTCCATTCCATATTTATTATTAGTTCTTGCGATAGCTGCCGTACTGCAACAAAAGGGAATTTTATCTATTGTTCTGATTTTAGGTTTAACGGGCTGGACAGGTGTTTACCGTTTAATTCGTGCTGAGTATATGAAACATACCGCCCGTGAATATGTTCTGGCCGCCAAGGCAATTGGTGTTGGGCATTTCCGTCGTATATTCATTCATATTTTTCCTAATGTCAGCCATATTGCTTTGGTTCAAATGTCGATTTTGGTGGTTTCTTTTATTAAATCGGAAGTTATTTTGAGTTTCTTAGGTTTCGGTGTGCCAGTAGGCGTAGTGTCTTGGGGCAGTATGTTAAATGAAGCTCAAAGTGAACTTCTTTTAGGAAAATGGTGGCAGCTTGTTGCAGCCTCTGTAGCAATGGCTGTTTTGGTTACGGCATTTTCAATGTTTACTGATGCACTGCGTGATGCATTAGATCCAAAATTAAAATAAGAGGAAAACCTAATGTCAGAACAACAAAAAAGTATCCCTTTACTCCACATTGAAAACTTACGTGTAAGCTTTAAAGGTGAAGACAAGCAGTATATCGAAACTGTTAAAGGAATCTCCTTTGATATTCCAGCAAATACCACTGTCGCTTTAGTTGGCGAGTCGGGTAGTGGCAAGTCAGTTACTTCTTTGGCAACTATGGGTTTACTACCTATAGGCCAAAGTAAAATTGATGAAAAAAGTAAGATTGTTTTTGAGGGTCAAGACTTACTCAGCTTATCCCGTAAGGATATGCGAAAAATCTGTGGTAAAGATATTGCCATGATTTTTCAGGAACCGATGTCATCATTAAATCCGGTTTTTACAGTTGGCAATCAAATTGCAGAAGTATTGTGCATACACATGGGTATGAGCCGTAAACAGGCCCGTCAACGTGTTTTAGAGTTACTCAAAGAGGTCGGGATACCATCACCTGAAACGAAAATTGATGCTTATCCTAATCAGCTTTCCGGTGGTCAGCAGCAACGTGTCATGATTGCAATGGCGATTGCTTGTGAGCCTAAACTACTGATAGCTGATGAACCGACTACAGCGCTTGATGTCACCATTCAAAAACAAATTATTGATCTGCTTGAGTCATTGCGTCAGCGCCGTCAAATGTCGATGCTTTTTATTACGCATGATTTGGCTTTGGTGGGTGAAATTGCGGATCAAGTCATTGTAATGCGTCATGGTGAAATTAGAGAGCAAGGTCTTGCAGAACAAGTTCTAGAGCAGCCTAAAGATATATATACCCGAGCCTTACTTTACTGTCGCCCTCAAATGTCACAGCGACCTTATCGTTTGCCTGTGACCAGCGACTTTATGCGTCAAGAAGACAATGTATTGGTAGAGCAAAGCTTTGATGTTTCAGAAATTCCACAGCGTAAACGCGGTTTAAATGGCAATGAGCAAATCATCTTAGAAGTAAAGGATTTGAAAAAAAGCTTTTATAGTCGTAAAGGATTATTTGGCAAAGAAGAGTTTCAGGCAGTAAAAGGTGTTTCTTTCAAACTGGCTAAAGGGAAAACTCTTGGTTTAGTGGGAGAGTCAGGTTCAGGCAAAACCACTGTGGGCTTGTTGCTTATGCGTTTACACGAAGCAACAGGTGGGGAAGCCTTAATTGAAGGTAAAGATATTCTTTCATTAACTGAAAAAGAGTTTGCCAAATATCAAAGAAAGATTCAGATTATCTTTCAAAACCCATATGCTTCGTTAAATCCACGCTTTACCATCGGGCAGATTTTATTAGAACCTATGCAAATTCATGGCATTGGTAAAGATGATGCGGAGCGTAAGCAAATTGCACTTGGGTTACTTGAGCGTGTGAATTTACCTGAACAAGCTTATTATCGATACCCACATGAGTTTTCTGGCGGTCAACGCCAACGTATTGCGATTGCACGTTGTTTAACGTTAAAACCTGAAATTTTGATATGTGATGAATCCGTTTCTGCACTCGATGTTTCAGTTCAGGCACAAGTACTTAACTTATTACAGGACTTACAAGATGAGTTCGGACTCAGTTATATCTTTATTTCACATGATTTATCGGTTGTGAAATATATCTCGGATCAAGTCATGGTCATGAATCATGGTGAGGTTGTTGAAATCGCTAACTCAGACGAGCTCTATGCACACCCTCAACATGACTACACTAAACGACTATTGCAGGCGATTCCACAAGGTATTCAACACGTTTCATAAGCGTAAAGTTACGTCGTTCAAGGCACTTTCGAGTGCCTTTTTATTTGGTTTATAGAATAAATACTTATAAAATAAGAGAAGTAAAATTACAGTATTTTATTCTTGCTATGTGTGCCAACTTTAAACCTTTAACTCTTGCCCAATTACAGCAACTTCAATTGCCTGTGGTCGGCTTTAGCTATGCCGATGAGGTTTATCCTGCTGGAACAATGCCGTTATTATTTAAATCACCGCAAGGTCTTGAATGGCGTGAAGTCATGTTTGGATTAGTTCCCAAATGGGCGGAAGATACAAACATAGCAAAACATACTTATAACGCCCGTCATGAAACGATTTTCCAAAAACCGAGTTTTCAAGAAGCTGCTCTTAAATGTAAGTTCGGTGTAATCCCCGTGACTGAGTTTTATGAAAGTAAATATATAAATGATAAACCTGAGCGATGGGCGGTACGCCGTAAAGATGGGCAGGCATTTTTCATTGCAGCAATTTATGAAATTTGCAAAATGAATGAAACGATTGTCCGATCTGCAAGTATGTTAACTATGGACGCGATTGATCATCCGATGATGAAAGACTTCCACGAACCGGGCGATGTCAAAAGATCAGTCATTGTGATTCCACATGACCGTTTAGATGAATGGTTAAGTTTAGAAACACCAGATATTTCAAGCTTTGTTGAAGGTTTCCCTGTTAAGGAATTTGAATGTTTACATGTTCCCAAAGAGAAAATTATAAAACCTACGCCTCAATTAAGTATGTTTGAATAGCAACAATAGGGCTAGGTTATCGGCTTAATTGTTAAGCCAATAACCCTTTATATTTAGTCAATATTCTTACTTAAAGTTTGTACCTGATTATCTTGTGCTAGGTAAGCCAATTCAATTGGTGAAATCACAAAAGTTGAGTTATCTGAGGTTTGTTTAAAAACAAAGCCATATTCAAATGATTGAGTATTTTTACTCGGTAACCAAAATAAATAAGGGCAACCCGTATAGCTACCGTCCCAACCCATTTCTTTAGCCAAAGCCAAAGCCGTATCTGATTTAGCAATAATTTCTTTAAGCGATTCTTTGTCTCTTTGGGAGACATCGCCGTCATCATCTGCAAATGTTTGTAAAAACTCATTTAATGGGGTTAAGTCTTCCCAGTTATTTTCAATTGTTGAGAAGTGATATCCATATAGCATCATTATTTAGTCTTCCATTTTGTTATTGTATTAATGAACATAGCAAGAAAAGTGTGAAAAGAAAATGGTTGGTTTCACATTAAGTTATTTATTTTTCATAAGTTATAGCATGTTTTTTATACAAAATTTAACGTTACTTTCTCTTGAATAATAAGCATCTTGCCCAGTTAAAATATAAAGACTGAGCTTTTGAAGAAATAACGGTGTTCTTAATTAAAGATAAAGCATTTTTATAAGGATACTAGACTGTTGGTGAATACTGAATTTGTCATAATTCACTTATAATGAAAAGGAAAGTAAATAGAGCTTATTTATGTTTATAACAACAACTCGTCCCAATGATGCCTTAATTGAACAGCTGCTACCAATTTTGGAAGAGGCTAGTCAGATCTTATTACAAGAATATCAAAACTATTCAGCAGGATATGAGTTTAATATTCAAGAAAAACATGATGATTCACCTGTAACTCAAGCAGATTTAAAGGTAAATCAATTTTTATTAAAGCATCTTGCAGACATCACACCGGAGTTACCGGTTTTATCGGAAGAAAGTGACTATAGCGCTCGCCATGACTGGTTTTCTTGCTGGATGCTTGATCCGCTTGATGGTACCAAAGAGTTTATACATGAACGGGATGAGTTCACGATAAACTTGAGCTTGATTGAGGGACGCGAAACAGTATTTTCTGTGATCGTTGTGCCTTGTGAACAGGTTGTTTATTTAGGTTATTTAAAAGATTTGCCTTTTAAATATAGCTTTAGCCAAAAACAATGGTACCAATACCAAAAAGAGTCTTATTCAACACAAGCACCTGTACAAATTGGTTTAAGTCATAGTAGTAAAAATCCGAAATATCATAAATTTATTGAACCTATTGAAAAAAACCGTACCGTAATTCGACGTGAAGCGGGCAGCGCTTATAAGTTTTGTATGATGTTAGAGGGTGAGATTGATATTTACCCTAGATTTCATCCTACATCTGAATGGGATACCAGTTCAGGTCAGGGATTATTAGAAAGTATTGGTGGAGGTTTACTCACCTTAAAAGGTAAACCCTTTGAATATAATCAGCGTGATACTGTATTAAACGGAGGCTTTATCGCATTTCGTGATCAGGAAAGCAAAAAAATAGCATTTGAAGCTTTAGCTCAATCGGGTGTTTTGGATTGAGAGTTATTGTAGACATGCTATAGTGGCAAAATATTGAGAAAAGATGACACGATCAAAATGGCACTCGATTTATTGCCTAAAAGCATGTTTGAAGCAATTGATTTATTGCCTGATGCTGCAACCCCTGTAACCCTTTTTACACGTCACTCTTTAAGAGAGCTGGTTGATGGGCAAGGCTTGGCGGGATACGACCTTCAACTTACTCCTCAAGGCCGTGAGCTTGCACAAGCATGGGGTAGCTACTTAATTAAGAATACAGATCGTGTGATTCAACACTGTATTTCTAGTCCAATTCAACGTTGTGTAGATACTGCTGCGCTTATGATTGAGGGTGCAGACGGTGTAAGTCCTGAGCCTAATACGCATACGATTGAAATTGTTGAGCAAGGCTTATTGGTAGAACCGGGAAGTTTTGTACTCGATATTCAACAGGCTGCTCCTTATTTTCGTAAACAAGGAGCACTCGGGTTTATTAATAGTTTTGTGAATAATGCTTTGCCAGGCATGAAACATCCAATTACTGGTGTTTTAGATGTGTTAGAACTGATTTATCGAACTCATCCTAAAACAAAAAATGGGCTAAGTTTAGCTGTAAGTCATGACACGATTATTGCAGCCATAGTTGCCGTAATTTCAGGTAATAATCAAATACAAAAAGCAGATTGGCCAGAAATGATGGAAGGTCTATTTGTATGGTTTGAAGGGGATGAATTTCCAAATTGTAAATTGAAATGGATTTGGAGAGGCGAAGCTTACGAGTTAGATGTATCTAAATTTCATAAAGTAGAGTAATTATAAAATTATAGGCAATAAAAAAAGCCCTGTTGGGCTTTTTTTACATACTTCAAATTAGTTAGCTAACGCTTTAACTTGAGCATTTAAACGGCTCTTATGACGAGCAGCTTTATTTTTGTGGATGATGCCTTTATCAGCCATGCGGTCGATTACAGGAACAGCTTTTTTATAAGCTTCTGTAGCAACTGCATAATCACCACCAGCGATTGCACTTAAAGTACGCTTGATGTAAGTACGAACCATAGAACGCAAGCTTGCGTTGTGTTTACGCGCTGTTACGTTTTGGCGCGCACGTTTTTTAGCTTGAGCAGAGTTTGCCACTCTTGCACTCCTTGAAAATAAGTTGGTCTGGGCGGGCTGTGGTCAATCCAGTAAACTGGTGTAACCATCACCAGCCCGTAAACAAGTGCCATATTGTGATGAATCAATACCGTGAAGTCAAGCCTTGCGAGCATTTTAAGCCGTTTTAGGGGCTGCTAAAACCGTAAGAAAAGGTTAAATTTGATACAAACTTAAAGAGGGTTGAATAAAAAATGACTATAAGCACGAAAAAAGCAATTGTAGTAGGTGCTACAGGACTCGTTGGATTAGCTCTAGTTGAAGAGCTTGAACAAACACCAGAATTTGAAGCAATTACGATTGTTGTTAGAAAAGAATCACAACTACTTAATACATATAAAAAAGTTACTCAGTTGGTGATTGAGGATTTTTTATTGCTCAATGATGAAGATGTAAATGATCATACTCACGCATTTAGCTGCTTAGGTACAACTTTAAAAATAGCAGGTTCAAAACAAGGTTTCTATGCAGTGGACTACGAGATAAATGCCCACTTTGCAGACTTAGTTCAAGATAAACATATTCATTTTTTAATTGTGAGTGCACTTGGAGCAAATGCAAATTCACCAATTTTCTACAATAAGGTCAAAGGGCAATTAGAAGACTATATTGAGAGTTTAGGCATCGAAAAATTATCTATTTTCAGACCATCTTTATTGATTGGTAAGCGTAGCGATGTGCGTTTTATGGAAGATTTGGGGCAAAGTCTTTTTAAATTTATTGAAAATAAATGGAATAAACCATTCAAATATAAACCTGTTACAGCTGAGCAATTGGCTCATACGATGGTCGTAGCGGCGCTAACGCAAATTGAAGCATTTAAACGATATGATAATCTCAGCATACAACAAACTCGATAAGGGAGAATAAAAGTGTCTACAGTACCATTTGTGACATGTGATTTATTGGATGATAACCCAGAAAAAGATTTACAAGTGGTCATACCATCAATGGATGGTAAGTTCTTTAGAAGTTATGGTGCGCGTCAAACCTTTGGTGGACAGGTTGTAACTGTAAAGTGCTTTGAAGATAACTCACGTGTAAAAGAGTTATTAGCAACAGATGGTACAGGGAAGGTGTTGGTTGTGGATGGTGGTGCTTCAATGCGCTGCGCACTGATGGGAGATATGATTGCTGAATCGGCTGTTAAAAATAACTGGAATGGTGTGGTTATTTATGGCTGTGTACGCGATGTTGATGCACTTGTAACTCTAGATTTAGGTGTACATGCATTGGCTGCAATTCCGCAAAAAAGTAATCGTAAGGGCATTGGTGAAGTTGATATTCCTTTGTATTTTGGTGGAGTCACAATTCAATCTGGTGATTTTATTTATGCAGATAACAATGGAATTGTGATTGCTAAGGAAAAATTAGTTTAGCTCCACAATATAAAGGAACGTGTAATGGTGAATCATCAAATTAAGGTGCTGCAAGCAGTAGCATCTGCAATTGCTCAAGGTGGTAGAGGGGTTACAGGTACAGCATTTCCTAATCAGCCTGTTAAAGCTCTAAAACTTTATGAATTTGAAGGTTCGCCATTTTGTCGACGTGTTCGTGAAGTGATTACACTATTAAATTTAGATGTTGAAATTTATCCATGTCCCAAAGGTGGAACGAAATACCGTTCTATTGTTAAAGAAACGGGTGGCAAGTTACAGTTTCCTTTTTTAATTGATGAAAATACAGGTGATAAATTATACGAATCGCAAGATATTATTCATCACTTATTTAAACACTATGGTAAGACAGGACAAACGCCTCAGAAATTTTCAAATTATCCAAAAATGCCATATCTGGCATTTGCTGGAACGTTGTTGAATGGTGCTAGTGGAGTCTGGATTAATAAAAAAATAGTAAATAGAGCTGCGCCTGAGCAAAAACTTGAACTATGGAGCTTTGAAGCAAGCCCATATTCGAGAGTAGTAAGAAATGTACTATGCGAACTTGAAATTCCTTATATTTTGCACAATGTGGCAAAAGAACGATGGCAAGATATGGGACCTGCTATTCTTCGCTTAAAACCGGGTAAATATATACCCTTAAAAGATGGAAAAAGAGAAAAGTTGTTGCCGATTATGCAAGGTAAAATGCAAGTACCTTATCTAGTCGACCCAAATACGGGAGTGAAAATGTTTGAATCTGCTCAAATTGTAAAATACTTAAAAAAGCAATATGGCAGCTAAGATAAGTTAGAAAAGTTAAAAGAGATTGAGTAAATTCAGTCTCTTTTTAAGTTATGAGAACAATAAGAAATCGTACGATAAAAACATGAATATGCTAAATTACTACCGTAAATTACCAAAATAAGGCCTGTTTTATGGAATGTATGAGAATTCAGCCTGTAACGAGTCATCCTGGAGAAAATGCATTATTTATTGTATTGGGATTAGCTCAAGGTGATTCTGTTGTAGAAAAAGTAAAAGATTTTGCTGCTAATTTTTCAGCGTTAACTCGAAGTTTGTCTAATCGTTATCCAGAAAGTAAATTTAATGCCACATTCGGTTTTAGTTCAAATGCATGGGATGTTTTATTTCCAGAGCAAGCAAAGCCTCAAGAATTAGAAACATTCCAAGAAATCAAAGGCCCAAAGTACACCGCCGTTTCAACACCTGGTGATTTATTCTTTCATATTCGTGCTGATCGACAAGCTCTCTGCTATGAATTGGGGAGCATAATCAATGAACAGTTGGGTAAAGTGACTTACCCAATTGATGAAGTACACGGTTTTCGTTATTTTGATGGTCGAGCGATTATTGGTTTTGTTGATGGAACAGAAAACCCTGAACCTGTAATCGCTGCACAATGGGCGTTAGTAGGTAGTGAAGATCCCGAATTTATTGGGGGAAGTTATGCATTTATTCAAAAATATACCCATGACATGGAAAAATGGCGTGCTTTAAGCGATGAAGAACAAGAAAAAGTAATAGGTCGCAAAAAGTTTAATGATATTGAACTCGGTGATGATGAAAAGCCTTTAACAGCCCATAATGTGGTAAGTAAAGCGCATGATGCTGAAGGCAATGAGCTAAAAATTATGCGTGCCAATATGCCTTTCTCGAACCCATCAAAAAATGAATATGGTACTTTTTTTATTGGTTATTCCCGTAAATTTAGTACAACACGTCAAATGCTTGAAAATATGTTCCTAGGAAATGAGCAGGGTAATCTTGACCGTTTACTTGACTTTAGTACTGCCCAAACAGGTACTTTATTTTTCGTACCGACTGTAGATTTTCTCGATGATTTGGGTGAAGAATAGTTGCGAAAAAATAATTAGATATAAGTGGTGGAGGCGAGTAGGTTACCTCCATTATTTATATTGAAACTAATACGATGTGATGAAATGTTCAAAAAGTTAAGCCAGCTTTTTCAGGGCTCGAAAGAGTCACCAGAGCAATTATATTTACAAGAGAATCAACTTAGTTTTGATTCTGAACGTGGACCCGTAATTAAAAATGTGGTGATTAATGAAAAATGGTCAGAGCATATTGAGTATTTTTCAAATCGAAAATTACAGAACTTTGATGATTTACGTAAGTTATTTCAAATTACGCCACAAATTAATGAAAAAATTGACTTAGAGATTGCAAATCAGCGCTATGTCGAAAGGTTAGGTAATACTCAAGAAAAGTTACTTGAACTTAAAGCAATCATACAAATATTGAACCAATATTATGTGATGTTTTTACGTGATAAATAAGTTCAAATATTTGTTTAAGAACTATAAAAAAGTATTGTAAAGTAGTAGCTTGATTTCAGAAAAATAACTCAATTCAATAAAAACATCATGCTACTATTAACCTCATATCTTTTTAGCTCATAAAAGCCATATACATGTTTCAACAAGAAATCTCTCAATTGAATTTGCAACAGCTCAAGGCCGGTGAAAAGCGTTGGGTGGGGTCATTATTAGGTTCATCAGCCGCTTTATTGCTTAAAGAAATTGCGACTCAGCATTCTTCTTTATTAGTTTTAGTCGCTCGAAATAACCAACATGTTGCACAATTAGAAAGTGAACTTGAGTTTTATGGAATAAAACCGACAATTTTCCCCGATTGGGAAATCTTGCCTTATGATCGGTTATCTCCGCATCAGGATATTGTCTCAGAGCGTCTTGCAATTTTATCGAATATGCCGCAACAAGGCGTATTACTCATTTCAGCAAGTACTTTGGCTCAACGAGTTGCACCTTATTCATGGGTTCTAGGTAAGCACTTTGATATAAGAGTGGGACAAAAATTTGATTTAGAACAGCAAAAGTTAAGACTGGTTCAGGCTGGCTACCACTTGGTAGATACAGTATATGATCATGGAGAATTTGCGGTACGCGGTAGTATTATGGATATTTTTGCATCTGGGCAAGAAGCTCCTATCCGCATAGACCTATTTGATGACGAAATTGATTCTTTAAAATTCTTTGACCCGGAAACCCAAAGAACAACCACAACACTAAAAAGTTTTACTGTTCTACCAGCTAAAGAGTTTCCATTAAAAGAAGCACGGTCAGTTTTTAGAGATCGTTATTCTGAGTTTTTCCCGACAGCAAACCCTAAGAAAAATCCAATTTATCAAGATGTCTTAGATGGCATAGCATCTCCTGGGATTGAGTTTTATTTACCATTATTTTTTGATAAAGAGCAAATGCAATCGCAAAGTATGTTTACAACGTACTTACCAAAAAATTGCATTGTAATTACAAATAATGATGTTGATACCGATTTAACTAACTTTTGGAAAGAAGTTATGCGTCGTTATGAAGATCGACGTCATAATATTGATCAACCTATTCTTACACCTGAAGAGTTATTTATTTCTCCAAATAATTTGCTGAGTGCTTTAAATCAGTTTCCACGAATGCTTGTGAGTGCAGAAACGATTGAAGAAAAAGCTGGTGCACTTAATCTTAAAACTGAGCAACCACCTAAATTACCGGTCGATCCAAAAAAAGAAAAACCATTTGCAGCTGTAAAAAAATATATTGATGAAGCAAACCATCCTGTTCTATTGGTTGCGGAAAGTGCAGGACGCCGAGAAAGTTTAAAAGATGCATTGCGTTCAAGTTTGGGTGAAATTCCGAATGTAGAGAATTTTGAGCAATTCAAAACCAGTCAATTTGCAATTGCGATTACCAATGCACCTTTAGACCGTGGTTTACTTATAACTGATCAATTAACAGTTATTTCAGAAAATCAGCTTTACGAACACCGAGTTGTACAGCGTCGTCGTAAGCGTCAACAAGAAGTTTCGGAAGAGTTTCTAATTCGAAGCTTAACTGAGCTTAGTATAGGTGCTCCTGTTGTACATATTGATCATGGTGTGGGGCGTTATGCTGGCTTAATTACACTTGCTATCGAAGGTCAAGACTATGAGTTCCTCCAACTCGATTATGCTGAAGATGCTAAAGTTTATGTCCCAGTAACCAACTTGCATCTGATTAGCCGTTATAGTGGTGGCGACCCAGATTTAGCACCACTACATAAAATTGGTACAGATGCTTGGAGTAAGGCAAAACGTAAGGCTTTAGAACAAATTCATGATGTTGCAGCCGAACTTTTACATATACAGGCACGTCGTCAATCAAAACCTGGCTTTGCTTTTGAATTAGATCAATCGCTTTATATGCAATTTGCAAGCGGCTTTGCGTACGAAGAAACCCTTGATCAGGCCAATGCAATTGAAGCCACACTGTACGATATGCAACAAGCAAAACCAATGGATAGATTGGTGTGTGGTGATGTAGGTTTTGGTAAAACCGAAGTTGCCATGCGTGCAGCGTTTGTTGCAGTACAAAATGGTAAACAAGTTGCAGTTTTAGTTCCTACCACATTACTTGCTCAACAGCACTATGAGTCTTTTAAAGACCGTTTTGCTGATTGGCCCGTTCGTATTGAAGTGTTATCACGTTTCGGTTCAAACAAAACTCATGTGAAAAATATTGAAGACTTGGCTGATGGTAAAGTCGACATTGTGGTAGGTACACATAAGCTATTGCAAGAAAATGTTCAGTTTAAAGATTTAGGCCTAATGGTTGTAGACGAAGAACATCGCTTTGGTGTACGTGATAAAGAGCGAATTAAAGCTTTACGTGCCGATGTTGATATGTTGACTCTTACAGCAACACCAATTCCTCGTACGCTTAATATGGCTTTCTCTGGTATGCGTGATTTGTCAATTATTGCAACTCCGCCTGCACGTCGTTTAGCAGTGAAAACCTTCGTACAAGAGCATACAGATGCTTCGATTAAAGAAGCAGTTTTGCGTGAGTTATTACGTGGTGGACAAGTTTACTTCTTGCATAATGAAGTAGATACCATTGAAAGAGCTGCTGAAAATATCCGTGTTCTTGTACCAGAAGCACGTGTAGCTGTAGCACATGGACAAATGCGTGAACGTGAGCTTGAGCAAGTCATGCAGCAGTTCTATCACAAAGAATATAATGTACTGGTATGTTCAACCATTATTGAAACGGGTATTGATGTTCCAAATGCCAATACAATCATAATTGAACGTGCAGATAAGCTTGGTTTAGCACAATTACACCAACTACGTGGCCGCGTAGGTCGTTCACATCATCAGGCTTATGCTTATCTATTAGTACCTTCAATCAAACATTTGAAAGGTGATGCTGAAAAACGCCTTGATGCAATTCAACGCGCTTCTACATTGGGTGCAGGTTTCATGCTTGCTACTGAAGATTTAGAAATTCGTGGTGCTGGTGAGTTATTGGGTGAGCAACAAAGTGGTTCAATGCAAGCGATAGGATATAGCTTGTATATGGAAATGCTTGAGAAAGCGACCAAAGCAATTCAACAGGGTAAAACGCCGAATTTTGATGCGCCATTGTCGTTAACTGCTGAAATTAATTTACATATTCCTGCACTTATCCCTGATGATTACTTAGGCGATGTTCATCAAAGATTATTATTCTATAAGCGTATTAGTAGTACCGATACTCAGGAAAAATTAGATAATATCCAAATGGAGCTGATAGACCGTTTTGGTGTACCTCCACAGTCAGTTAAACACTTGTTTAGTGTGCATCAGATCCGCTTAAAAGCAGAACATTTAGGTATTACAAAAATTGATATTAATACTCAGGGTGGACATGTTGAATTTTCACCTGATACCCCAGTTCAAGCCATTAGTATTATTCAATTGATGCAAAAGAATCCGACCTATTATCGTATGGAAGGTGGTCAACGTTTAAAGGTAATGGTTCAGCTCGAAGAGTATGAAAAACGGATTCAATTTATCAATGATCTACTACAAAAATTGATGAGTGAACTACATGTCTGAGATATGTTTTTTTATAAACGATAACTGAGTAAGACATTTGTATTGCTACAATTGAAAGTTATGCACTATTTATACCTTGAGATATGAATAAGTGCATAAAATCATTATTATTTGTAAGCAAACAGGCTACTAATAATATTCACATCAAAACTGATGTGATAGTATTAGCCATTATTGTTTATTGTCATTTATAAAAGATATGTTTAGTTTGCATCCACAACTTGCTCAAGATACTTTTTTTGTAGGCGATTTTCCGCTTTCAACATGTCGTTTAATGAATGATATGCAATTTCCTTGGTTGATTTTAGTACCGCGTGTACCAGGAATCACGGAATTATACGAATTGAGCCAAGCTGACCAAGAACAGTTCTTACGTGAATCAAGCTGGTTATCTAGCCAGTTAGCTCGCGTTTTTCGTGCTGACAAAATGAATGTTGCAGCTCTAGGTAATATGGTACCTCAATTACATTTCCACCATGTTGTCCGCTATCAAAATGACGTAGCTTGGCCTAAACCAGTGTGGGGTACACCAGCGGTGCCATACACAAGTGATGTTTTAGCTCACATGCGTCAGACCCTTATGCTTGCTTTACGTGGTCAAGGTGATATGCCTTTTGATTGGCGCATGGATTAAGTCAATGTAATGCCACATCTCAGTGTGGCTACATTGAAATGTGGAGGATAGGGTGCAATTAGAGAGGTTTATAGATCGAGAACCTAAACAGTTTGCATATTTTCATCGTTTGATGGGGTATTCAATTCTGTCATTGATTTTAGTGATCTATGCTTTTACCTCACCAAATACTAATTATCAAATCTATATTCCTCCTTTTTTTCTTTTTTTACTTTTTATCAGTTCTAAATTAGAACATTGGTTACAGTATCAATTTGATAAGAAAACACAAAAAAGTGTTTTTTTTGCGATAGACACGATTGTGGTGGCAGTTACTCTTGCAGGAGTACACCTTAATCTTGTTCCAACATTTATTGCAGTTTTTGCCTTATTTTACTCAGCAATTAATAGTCGTATTTCGTTTGCAGTCATTTGTTTAACGAGCTTGCTTGGTGCGATTATTTTTTATTTAAGTACTTTTTTTCTCTTCGGTTTCCATCCATATTTTGAAGCTACTAGTCAAGAACTTACAGTAATTACTTTGCTTGGTCTGGTTATGTTTATAACCATTGGTAATTACTACCAACATCGCTGGGTCAAAAAAATTAGTCAGCAACGTCAGCATTATTATGACCAAATGACACGTTATATCGCTTTTGCTAATCAGTTAAGCCGCTATGCGCCATTACAGCTATGGCAATCTATTATGCGCGGTGAGGCTGAGGCAAAAATTGAATATAAACGTAAAAAAATGACCGTATTCTTTTCTGATATTCAGGGTTTTACTGAATTGTCGGAAACCTTAATTCCAGATGACTTAGCTTTCTTGCTTAATGACTATTTAAGTCATATGACTGAAATTGCGAAGCAATACGAGGCAACTGTCGATAAATTTATGGGAGATGCCATTCTCATATTTTTTGGAGATCCAAATTCGCAAGGTGTCGAACAAGATGCTAAATCTTGCGTAGAAATGGCAATTGCGATGCGTCAGCAAATGAAGCTGCTGCGCGAACGTTGGAAAAAAATGGGATATTCAGCCTTACATATTCGTATGGGGATTAGTACAGGTTATTGCCACGTTGGGAACTATGGGGCAACGCATCGTATGGCCTATACGATTGTAGGTCGTGATGTAAATTTGGCAGCACGTTTACAGTATGCTGCTGAAATCGATGAAATACTTATTTCTGATGATACTTATCAACTCATTAAAAGTGATTTCCTGTGTGCGCCTAAAACACCAATTTATTTAAAAGGTATTCAAGGTGCAGTAAAAACATGGCAAGTCATGGAAAAATATACAGGGAACAAGTCAGATCATCAGCAATGGTTTGATTATGAATATAAAGGTTTCCATTTAGTATTAAACTTAGAAGAAGTACAAAACTACGAATATCCAGAATTGGTTGAAGTGCTTGAAAAAATGATTCAACGCATTAAAGTTCAACAAACTTTAATTAATACTCAAGGTGTTGCTCAGCTTAGACTCGAAGATGAGGTTAAGCCAATAAATATTGATCAAGAGCAAGATTCGATATAAATCATATAAATAAAAAAAGCTGCTTTAAGCAGCTTTTTTTAACATTAAATCTTAATGATTTTCTGAAGCATGGTTAATTGTATATTTCGGAATCTCGATTTCAAGATCTTCATCTACAATTTTAACCTGACATGAAAGACGAGAGTCAGGTTCTAATCCCCAAGCACGGTCTAAAAGATCAGCTTCAACATCATTCATTTCTTCTAAGCTATCAAAACCTTTGCGAACAATCACGTGGCAAGTTGTACATGCACAAGACATATCACACGCGTGCTCAATTTTGATACCTTTATTGAGCAGACTTTGGCAAAGATTGGCATTTTGTTCAACCTCAAATTCTGCGCCTTCAGGGCAAATCTGAGCATGAGGAAGTACTTTAATACGTGGCATATTGATCACCTATACCTTTTAGTTTGATTTTGACCAATCGTCGAGCTTCGTGCCCTTTAAGGCATGGTCAATATGTCGATTCATTCGTAATGCTGCAAAAGCGTCACTATATACTTTAAGCTGTTGAACAGCTTGCTCAATCGCTTGGATATCACTACCTTCAAGTTGAGCTTTTAATGATTCTTTTGCAGAATTGAGTTCTGCGAGCTGCGTTTCATCAAGTAAATCTGCATCTACTTTTAATGCTTGCTCTAGAGCTTCAAGTTCACGTTCTGCTTCAACTTTAGTTTCCTTTAAATGACGAAGATTTTTGTCTTCTTCAGCATGTTGGAAACCTTCAATTAATAAGCGTTCTGTATCTGCTTCAGATAAACCATAAGATGGTTTGATATCGATATGAGCTTGTACACCAGAAGTTGCTTCACGAGCAGAAACGGTGAGTAAGCCATCGGCATCAACTTGGAAAGTGACTTCAATACGTGCTTGACCTGCAGTCATTGGCGGAATGCCATGGAGTACAAATCTACCTAACGAGCGGCAATGTTCAACTAAATCACGTTCACCTTGAACCACATGAATTAACATGGCAGTTTGGCCATCTTGATAGGTTGTGAACTCTTGTCGACGTGCAACAGGAATAGCTGTATTGCGCGAGATGAGACGTTCAACTAGGCCACCCATTGTCTCTAAACCAAGAGAAAGAGGAGTTACGTCTAGAAGAAGTGAGCCATCTTGACTATTACCAATTAACTGGTTTGCTGTAATTGAAGCACCGATTGCCACAACTTCATCTGGGTTGATTGTGCAGAGAGGTTCTTGGTCAAAAACTTCACGTACAGTTTTTTGAACTGCATAAGAGCGGGTAGAACCACCCACTAACACTACATTTTGAATGTCACTTAACTCGAGCTTTGCATCACGCAGTACACGCTTACAAACACTGATCGTTTTATCTAACGCAACTTGAATAATGCTTTCAAATGTAGGTCGGTCTAGAGTAAGAATTGCATCAAGCAGTTTTAATTCAACAGTATCTTGAGTAGATAATTGCTCTTTAGCTTGACGTGCTGCAACTATAAATACGGCATAGTCTTCATTACTTAATACATCAATATTAAGCTGTTTTTTTGCCCATTTTACAATTAGACGGTCTAAGTCATCACCACCTAGAGCTGTATGGCCGCCGGTCGCTAAAACCTCAAATACGCCTTGTGAAAAACGTAGGATTGATACATCAAAAGTACCACCGCCCAAATCGTAAATTACATAATTACGGTCGGTCTCTAAATTACTTTCTTGATCTAATCCATAAGCGACTGCAGCAGCTGTAGGTTCATTTAATAAACGTAATACGTTTAAACCAGCAAGTTGAGCTGCATCGCGAGTTGCTTGACGCTGAGCTTCATCAAAATAAGCAGGAACTGTAATTACAGCACCATTGACAGGATTTTGTAAGCTGTCTTCAGCACGATCTTTTAATTGTTTTAAAATTTCAGCTGAAATTTCTACTGGTGTTTTGCGCCCAGCACGTGTTTCAAAAGCAGGCATTTCATTTTCTGAGCCTACTAATTCATAAGGATGCTGAAACTTAATATCTGCTTTTGAGCGACCCATAAATCGTTTAACAGATACAATTGTATTTTTGGGATCTGCAATAATAAATGGTTTGGCTTCTTCACCATAATGAGTTGTATTTTCCCCATAATGAACAATAGAAGGAAGTAATCTTCTATTTTGGACATCATTGAGTACTTTAGGTTTGCCTGATAACACTGTCGCAACTAATGAGTGTGTTGTTCCTAGGTCAATACCAATCGCAATGCGATGTTGGTGTGGGGCACTGGATTGACCCGGTTCAGCAATTTGCAAAAGTGCCATGAGTTAAATCCCTTGAAAATAAAGTAGAGAAAGCAAAATTAAAAATCATCGTCTAAATCAAAGCTGTCTTCTTCATCTAACAGTTGATCTTCTGCTTTATCAATATCGTTTAAAACACGTTGAAAGAAACGCAACTTACGTACAGTATCACGTGCTTCAGCCCAATCTTCTTCGCTGTAATCAATTTTGAATTCACGAACTAAGCCATCAATCCATTGTTGTACTTCTAATCTTAAAGTACGTAAATGTTCAGGTGTTGTGGCTTCATCAAGTTGTTCACGAAGTTCTAATGCAGATTGTAGAAATTCAAAATCACTAATAGATTGGTCAAGATGATGATCTTGCTTTTTAAGTGCTAAAAGGTAGGCAGCACGGCTATCAACTTGTGAAAGCGTTTTAAAAGCTTGATTGATTTCACTTGATTTGATCAATGCTTGATCTTTATCTGCGGCTTTATCAGGATGATATTGTTGTTGCAAACTCAAGAAATTTGATTTTAAGCTTGCCAAATCGATATCGAGTGCCACAGGTAAATTGAACAACTCAAAATGATTCATTAGAAATGGGATCCACGTTAATTAAATACATTAAAACAGTGCTGTTGAAAGACACTGTTTTAATGAGAAAAAGGAAAGGAGAGGATTAAACAGTGAAAGACTCACCACAACCACATTCACCCTTTTTATTAGGATTGTTAAATTCGAACCCTTCATTAAGGCCATTTTTAACATAGTCCATTTCTAAGCCTTCTAAGTAAACTAAGCTTTTAGGATCTACAAAAACCTTAACGCCGAATTGTTCGAAAACTTGATCATGCTCATCGATATCGTCTACAAATTCGAGAACATAAGCCAACCCAGAACAACCAGAAGTTTTCACACCAACGCGAATGCCTTCACCCTTACCTCGGTTTTTAAGGTAATTGCTAATATGAGTCGCAGCATTTTCAGTTAAATGAATCATGAAAACTCCAACGTTTATAATGGTAACAAATTAAGCTTTTGACTTTTTACTACGATAATCTTCAATCGCAGCTTTAATTGCATCTTCAGCTAAAACAGAACAGTGAACTTTTACTGGTGGAAGAGCTAACTCAGTTGCAATATCAATGTTTTTGATTGCTTGAGCTTCATCAAGAGTTTTGCCTTTTAACCATTCAGTTACAAGGGAACTTGATGCGATTGCAGAACCACAACCGTAAGTTTTAAAGCGTGCTTCTTCGATTACGCCACTGTCATTTACTTGAATCTGTAAACGCATCACGTCGCCACATGCAGGTGCACCCACCATACCTGTACCAACATTTTCAGAGTTTTTATCTAAAACACCAACATTACGTGGATTTTCGTAATGATCAATTACCTTTTCGCTATAAGCCATTTCGCTTCTCCAAACCTCGGGGTCAGCCTAATATTAATATGAGGGTTAAAACACTAATTTCAATAATTAGTGTTCTGCCCATTCAACTGTAGAAAGATCGATACCTTCTTTGTACATGTCCCAAAGCGGAGAAAGTTCACGTAATTTCTCAACAGCGGCTTTGGTAATTGTAAGCACGTGGTCAATGTCTTCTTCAGTGGTGTATTTACCAAAACTAAAGCGAATTGAGCTATGTGCTAGCTCATCAGATAAACCTAATGCGCGAAGAACATATGAAGGCTCTAAAGTTGCAGAAGTACAAGCTGAACCACTTGATACAGCAGCATCTTTAAGCGACATCATTAAAGATTCACCTTCAACAAAGTTGAAGCTGACATTTAAATAGTTAGCAACGTTTTGAGTAGGGTGGCCATTTAGGAACACTTGTTCAAGGTCTTGTAAACCATTCCAAAGTTTGTCACGAAGTTTACGAATACGCTCTTGTTCTGCATGCATTGTTTTGCCTGCAATTTCAAAAGCTTCACCCATACCAACGATTTGGTGAGTTGCCAAAGTACCAGAACGCATACCGCGCTCATGACCACCACCATGAATTTGTGCTTTTAAGCGAACACGTGGACTACGACGTACATATAATGCACCGATACCTTTTGGACCATAAATTTTATGAGCAGAAAAACTCATAAGATCAATTTTCATAGTAGATAAGTCGATATCAACCTTACCAGCTGCTTGCGCTGCATCTACATGGAAAAATGTTTTGTTGGCACGTGTTAATTCACCAATCGCCGCTACATCTGTAACTGTACCAATTTCATTGTTTACCATCATAAGAGAAACAAGAATAGTATCTGGGCGAAGGGCAGCCTTAACCATCTCAGGAGTAATTAAACCTGTTTGTGGCTCTGGCTCTAGGTAAGTAATTTCAAAACCTTGTTCTTCTAATTCACGACAAGGGTCTAGAACAGCTTTGTGTTCAATTTTACTTGTAATGATATGTTTGCCTTTAGATGCATAGAATTGAGCTACACCTTTAAGAGCAAGGTTGTCTGACTCAGTTGCACCAGAAGTCCAAACGATTTCACGTGGATCGGCTTTAATTAAATTTGCGACTTGCTCGCGTGCATATTCAACTTTTTCTTCTGCCTGCCAGCCGTAAGCGTGGGAACGAGATGCAGCATTACCAAAGGTACCGTCGAAAGTTAAACACTCCATCATACGTTCTGCAACTTGCGGATCTACTGGAGTGGTTGCTGCGTAATCAAGATAAATTGGACGTTTCATATCAAATACCTGTACCCGATAAAAGAGCTGAATCTATGCCAGTCACATTTTGGCGTAGTGCAACAGTTTGAACGTTGTCTCGGCTAATGAGGTCGGCAAGTGTGATTTTGGCTAAATAGTCGGCAATATGATGAGAGAGTTCTTGCCATAAATCGTGAGTAAGACACATTGCGCCATTTTGGCAGTTGCCTTTGTGGTCACAACGTGTTGCGTCAACAGTTTCATTTACAGCTTCAATGATTTCTAACACAGTAATTTCATCAGCGTTTCGAGCCAAATGGTAACCACCATTTGCACCGCGAACACTAGAAACTAACCCATGACGCTTAAGTTTTGCGAACAACTGCTCTAAATAAGCAACTGAAATAGATTGACGTGCGGCAATTTCGGCGAGCGTGATCGTTTGTTCAGTTGGCTGCAAAGCTAAATCAAGTAGAGCAGTCACTGCGTAGCGACCGCGAGTTGTAAGGCGCATGATTCGATACACATGTTAAGACTAGATAATAGGATTTTATGAATCCCGACTAAAATAGTCAAGTTTTTTTATTTTTAATTCAAGTGTAGGATCAAGATAGAAAAAATAAGTTAGGCCACCCACAAATTATATATGAAATAAGCAATAAATATTAGGCTAATTATACCAAAGCACAAGTTAATATTGCGTTGGCGCTGTTGTAAACGTGCAATTCGATTTTGATATTGTTTAATTTCGACATGCAACGAATTTATCTCTGAACGTTGTTGATCGATTTTTTCAAGTAAAGGTGCAATTCTTTTGCGTGAAGCTAGGGCTTCGGCTTCATCATCTGGTGTGTTGAACCATTGTTTCCAGTCTGCAAGAAGCTTAGGTAAAGTAAGATGTGAGATTAAATCGATAAGTTCTTTTTTAGTTTCTGCATCACCATCAATTCGCATGTTGTTTAAACTGCGTTGGTTTGAGAAAGCAAAAATTTTGATAAGATCGATGAGTGTACTATTGATTTCTAGATCAATACGACGGTCATATGAATGAATATCAAATAGCAGTCCTTTTTCCGTAAATTGCACATAAAAGTCAAAAAATGGCAAATAGCTATTAATACGGATTGTTATTTTGTTGGCGATAAACTTTTTCGCTTGCAAGCGAAGAACACCATCGTGGGTGAGAATAAATGAGAAAAAAGTTTCTAAAATAATTAGAACAATATTCAGCAACAGACGTGGATGTTTTTGTCTTTGTTGCGTTTCACTCATAAAAGTTTATCCTTAAATATTAGAGATTAATTGAGAGAATGAGACATCCTATCTCAAACTTAACACAATGTCCTGTTAAATATATTTACATGACATGATTGTTTTGTAGAACAGTTTCATAAATGTATCAAGTCTTGACTTTGTTATTATAAGAATATTTTGTGGTTAAATAAGACTTCGTCTGTCTCATCCGATCAGGAGCTTAGATCAATGGATAATGCAAATATAGAAACACAAGCAGAAGATCAAGGAGAAAAAAATAAATTAAAATCAAAAAGTTCCAGAAAGTCTGCATTAGATTTTAGGAAGTATACCAAACAAATCTGGTTAGCGGGTTTAGGTGCTTTTTCTCGTGCAGAAGAAGAAGGCAATAAACTATTTGACTCCCTAGTCAAAGTGGGTGAAGAGCTCGAGTCTAAAACTGGTGATTTAGCCGATACAACTGTTGGTAAAGTAACCGAAAAAGCGAAAGAGTCAGTGTCTGATACAAAAGACAAGGTCGAAAAAATTTTAGATACCAGTGTAAATCACTCTTTAAATCGAATTGGTTTGGTTACTCCGAAGGATTTACAGCACATTGAACAACTCCTAGTTCAACTGCATATAAAGGTAGATGCTTTAATTGAAGAAAATCAGAAATTGAAGGCAAAATTGAATGAAAAGTAAAAAAATGTAGGGATTTAGCAAATATATAACAGTTTTTTAGCATTTATTTTTGCTAAAAGCTCTGCTCTAGTATTGCGTTTTCCCCCAAAGCATTGCTATAAAGGCGTCATGGCCTTTTAAACTATAGCCTTGGACCTTAAACAAACGATATTAAGAGGATGTTTTATTCATGAATAAATCAGAATTAATCGATGCAATTGCTGAAAAAGGGGGAGTATCTAAGACTGATGCAGGCAAGGCACTCGATGCGACAATTGCGTCAATTACTGAAGCACTTAAAAAAGGTGACACAGTAACTTTAGTTGGTTTTGGTACTTTCAGTGTTAAAGAACGTGCTGCACGTACTGGTCGTAACCCTAAAACTGGCGAAGAGCTTCAAATTAAAGCAACAAAAGTACCTAGCTTTAAAGCTGGTAAAGGTCTTAAAGATTCAGTTGCTTAATCTTTTAAGATGATTAAACGCGCCGATATAGGCGCGTTTTTTATTAAATATCTGAATTGACCAATATTGCTCATTCATTCATTGTGGTTTTTCAGTTAAAATTCTCCTCGAAATAAAATATTGGAATACTTATGGAATCGTTTCGTACAGTCATTAAGGGTTGGCTCGGCAAAGTCCTTTTAATTTTGTTTTTGACCCCTTTAGCGCTTGTAGGTATTAATGGATATTTTAATAGGGGAAACAAGGCAGATGTCGCAAAAACTGTAAATGGACAGGACATATCAAAAAAAGACCTTGAAACTTTAACGCAAAGGTATAAAGAACAATATTTAGCTGCTGTAAAGGGTGATGAAAGTTTATTAAATTTACCGGTAATTCAAGCAAAAGCACTTGATATATTGGTATCTCGTAATTTACTTATTCAGCAAGCTGAAAAACTGGGTATTTCTTTGAGCGATGCTCAAATCGAGCAAATGTTAGCTCAGCAGCCAAGTTTGCAAGAAAATGGCCAGTTTTCACAAAAATTATATGAAAATTATTTGCGTTCGATTGGTATGACAAGCCAAGCTTTAATTGCGAGCTTGCGTCAAGATCACGCTTTAAAAATGTTGACTTCAACTTTTTCAGATTATTCTTTAGTAAGTAAAGTTGATTTAATGCAAATTGCGAATTTGCAAACTGAACAACGTACATTACATTTGGCTAGCATTAAGTTAGACACTTATAAAACTGGTTTAACAGCATCTAATCAAGAAGCTACTGACTACTACAACAAACATCAAAATGAGTTTAAACAGCCTGCTTCTGTTGATGTAGATTATGTTGTTTTATCTCCGTCTTTAATGGCGAAACCTGCACCAGCAACAGATGCTGAGCTTAAACAAGCCTATGCGAAGTTTGTAGAAACTCAGCAAAAAGATGCTAAACGTGTAGTGAAACATATTCTTATTACGACGGATGCTCGTGATGATGCAGCAGCTCAAAAGCTCGCTAAAGATGTATACGCAAAAATTCAAGGCGGTCTTTCATTTGCTCAAGCAGCAGCTCAGTTCTCAGAAGATCCAACTTCAAAAGCGAAAGGCGGTTTAGTTGAGGCTTATGCACCTGGCGTTTTCTCTGATGCATTTGATAAAACTGTTTTAAGTTTGAAAAATGGTCAAGTTTCACAGCCAGTAAAAACACAATATGGCTATCATATTATTGAAGCAGAAACTCCAGCGACCCAAATTCCTTCATTTGAAGCTGAAAAGGCGCGTTTAACTGCTGAAGTTGAAAAGAATAAAGTTGCTACTGTTTATTCAGATACGGTAAATAGTTTGAATGAAACAATTGTTGGTAACGACTCTTTAGATGTAGTTGTACAGCAAGTTAAAGGTACTAAAATTGAATCATTAAATGGTGTAACTTTAGCGACTCAAAATCCACAACTAAGTGATCCAAACGTAAAAATTAAATTGTTTAATGATGATGTGAAAAATGGCGATCGTAATGCTTCATCAAATATTCAATTAGCGAATGGTGATACAGTCTGGATTAAAGTACGTGATTATCATGCTGCTGGTGTTAAACCAATTGCTCAAGCGATGAATGAAGCAAAAGCTAAAGTGATCGATGAAAAAGCACGTAAAGCAGCTCAAGCTAAAATTGCAACAATGTTGACTGAATTCAAAACTCAGCCAGCTGAACAAGTTGTTGCGAAAAATAATGTACCTTTTGAATCTGCTGGTGTCTTTACTCGTTCACAAGGTTTGAAACGTGCAATTGAGCGTGCAGCATTTAGTGTTCCTACGCCAAAACCTGGTATGTGGTCTGTTACAACAGCGAACTTACCAAATGAGTTAGTCGTTGTTGCTGTTTCTAATGTAAATTCAGCTGCCGTAAACGCTATGCCAGCCGACCAGTTAAAACAATTACAACAGCTTTATCGCCAATCTCGCGGTCAGCAAATACTCGAAGATTACAGTGAATACTTAAAGTCACACGCTAAAATCAAATAAAACTTATGTAATAAAAAAAGCGCTTCGGCGCTTTTTTTATTACTGATCAAGATTACTGCCAATATAGTTTTGTCTATATTGTTTAGGCGATAAATCAAATACTCTTTTAAATGCCTGACTAAATGCTGTTTCTGACGAATAGCCCACTTTATTTGAAATTTGTTGAATTGATAAATTACTTGTACGCAGATATTGGCTTGCTAAACGAAAGCGATAATGCTGTAAATAAGTAAGGGGGGGTTCCCCAATAATACTATTAAAAAGATTGGCAAACTTAGAACGTGACATGCAGCATTGTTCAGCTAATGATTCAACAGTCCAGCTTGCTTCAGGTTGGCTATGAATTGCAGATAGAGCATTACTTAATTCAGGATGAGTTAATGCTCCTAACCAGTTTTGTTGGTCAGACATTTGTTGAATATGATCTCGAATACATTCAATTAAAAGAATACTCACTAAATGATCGATAATCTTGTCATGCCCAGGTTGAATTTTTTGTGTTTCGACTGCTAAAAAATAAAGTCCTATTTGTAACCATTCAGGAGGGGTAGTTTGGTTCTCTCGTTGAATATGCATGATCGGTGGTAATGCATTAATAAGTGGTCCAGCCATATGCGTATCAACTTGACAGCGTAAACAGAGCAGTAATGTATTTTCAGATGCTGCTGAACCGAGCTCAATCGGGTCTTGTCGATGTCCGTTAAATAACGGAGTAATATCGATAGGATCTACAAGTTTACTTGCAGTCGCTTTTGAGTCAGTAGCATGGTGAGCTTTTCCAGAGGGAATTAAAATAATATCTCCAGCCTTTGCTGTTATTTTTTCTGAAGGATTTATTTGAATATATACAGAACCGGTTAAAACGATATAAGCAAGTAAAGCAGATTGATCTTGTGTTTTAAAAGCCCATTCATTTTGTGCTTTGATATAGATATATTCTGACTTATTTAAGTGGATATCATCAAAAAATTTACTTAGTGCATCCATGTTTACGTGATCAATCATTATTTTAATAAAATTATAGTGAGCTGTAAGAATAGATCAACATGTGTTTTTAGGACAAAAAAGTGGAAGAAAATGCCAAAGACTTTGAAATAGGTTTTTTGGACGGTTACAACTGTTAAGCAAATGGTATTTCTTTAACTATATAGATATATAGAAAAAGGAAATATGACTATGAATGCACCAGTAAATGTTCAGCAAGAACTTATGCCAGTGCCAGCGTCTATGCGTGAGATAGATCGTAAGCGCTATTTATGGATGATTAGTCCGGCTTTACCTGTAATTGGTTTAGGTATTTTAGCTGGTTACCATTTTGGTCCACGTCCATTAAAGAAAGTATTTGCTTTAGGTGGTCCACTTTTATTACATGTTGTGATTCCTGCAATTGATACGATTATTGGTAAAGATGCACGTAATCCAACTGATGAAGAAATTAAACTTCTAGAAAAAGATCCGTATTATTCACGTTTGGTGAAGAGCTTTATCCCATTACAATATGCAGCAAACGTTTATGCATGTTATTTAACAAGCCGTAAAACTACTTCTTTTATAGATAAAATTTTACTTGGTATTTCAATGGGTGCAATCAATGGTATTGCGATTAATACTGCTCATGAACTAAGCCATAAACATGATCGTATTGACCATATTTTATCTCATCTTGCTTTGGTGCCTACAGGTTACAACCATTTCCGTATTGAGCATCCATATGGCCATCATAAGCGTGCGGCAACGCCTGAAGACCCTGCATCTTCACGTATGGGTGAAACATTCTATGAATTCTGGCCGCGTACAGTTATTGGTTCTTTCAAGTCAGCAATTGAAATTGAGAAAAACCGATTAAAACGTAAAGGTAAAGAGTTTTGGTCACTCGATAATGAATTACTGCAAGGCTGGGGTATGACTGCTGCTTTTCATAGTTCGATGATTGGACTTTTTGGTAAAGGTACGATTCCGTATTTAGCGACGCAAGCATTTTACGGTATTAGCTTATTTGAAATTATTAACTATATTGAGCATTATGGTTTATTGCGCCAGAAAAAAGAAAATGGTCAGTATGAACGTACAATGCCAGAGCATAGCTGGAATAATAACAACGTAGTGACAAACTTGTTCTTATATCAGTTACAGCGTCACTCAGATCACCATGCTTATCCAACTCGTCCATTCCAAGCACTGCGTCATTTTGATGAAGCACCTGAGTTACCAAGTGGTTATGCGAGTATGTTGCTACCAGCATTAATTCCTTCACTGTGGTTTAAAATGATGGACAAGCGTGTATTTGATCACTACAAAGGTGATTTAAATAAAGCAAATATTTCACCAAAACGTCGTGCAAAAATCTTTAAGAAATTTGGTGTAGTTGATAAGTCATTAGAAGTTACGCCAGTTAAATAAATAAAAAATATATACCTGAAATACCTAACCCTCTAATCATATGATTAGAGGGTTTTTATTTTGTAGATAGAGTAGTACTAAGCAGTAAGGAAGTTTTAACTTCCTTGCAACGCTCTTATTTTAATTCGCTTGACGATTTACCAAGCTCACGTCGAGCAATAATAAGCTGCTGAATTTGTTGAGTTCCTTCAAAAATATCAAGAATTTTGGAGTCACGTGCCCATTTCTCAAGTAATTCATCTTCGTTATAGCCAACACTTGCTGCTAACTCGACACACTTCAAAGTAATTTCATTACCTACACGGCCTGCTTTTGCCTTGGCGATGGAAGCTTCTTTTGAGTTTGGTTTCTTGTTGTCAGCCATCCATGTTGCTTTCAACATGAGTAACCGTGCTGCTTCCCATTCGGCCTCCATACGGTAAATTTGTGCCGCAAGATTGGATGTTTGCAAATATGGCGTTGAGTAACTTGGGTCCAACTGATCTTTAAAAATTTCTTTAATACGTTCTAATGAAGCTTTAGCACAGCCAATGGCCATAGCAGCGACTAACGGGCGTGTATTATCAAAAGTTTCCATTACACCTGCGAAACCTTTAGCCACATCGACTTCAGCATTACCTAAAAGATTTTCTGCTGGTACGCGGCAGTCAGTAAAACTAATAACTGCTGTATCAGAAGCTTTAATTCCCAATTTGTGTTCAAGGCGCTCCACCTTCATTCCAGGCGTGCCTTTAGGCACTACAAATGATTTGATGGCTGCACGTCCAAGTTTTCGGTCGAGGGTAGCCCAGACAACTACAGAGTCTGCACGTTCACCAGAGGTTACGAAAATCTTTTCACCATTTAAAATGTAGTCATTACCATCTTTAGTTGCTGTGGTACGGATAGCGGCAGAGTCTGAACCACAGCCGGGTTCAGTAATCGCCATTGCAGCCCAAGTACCTTTAAAGCGTTCTAGTTGCTCATCATTTGCAACTGCAGCAATTGCAGAATTTCCTAAACCTTGGCGTGGCATACTGAGTAATAGCCCAGTATCGCCATAACACATTTCAATGATGCCTAGTGCTGTTGACATGTTGGTGCCGTTACGGACACCTTCATTATCTGTTTCACCTCGTTTGCTTGCACCAGCTGCACCTGCATTAATTCCTTCGCCACCTTCGTTCATACCGTCGATGAGTGAAGCAAGCATATCAAGCTCTTTGGGATAAGCATGTTCTGCTTTATCGTATTTACGGGAAATAGGGCGTAATACATTGATCGCAACATCATGTGCTTGATCAATCATCATTTTGAATTTTTTTGGATTTTGTAAATTCATGAAAATGTCCTCTGATTGATCTTAAGCATGTAAGCCAGAATGTAAAATTGCGGTCGCACGTAAATCACGGTACCAACGTTCAACTGGGTGTTCTTTTGTGAAGCCATGACCACCCAAAATTTGTACGCCATCTGTTCCTATTTTCATGGATTTTTCTGCACAAAGAAGACGAGCTAAATATGCTTCACGATGGAAAGATTTACCTGCTTCAGCAAGACTTGCGGCATTTAGAATCAGCATACGCATAGCATCAATTTCAATTGCCATATCTGCAATCATGAATGCGACACTTTGGCGATGTGAAATCGGTTCTCCAAAAGCAGTTCGCTCATTGGCATATTTAATACAATAGGCTTTAATAGCTTCACAGGTTCCTACAGCCATTGCACACCACATAAGATTGCCTAAATCTAAAAAGGCGGTGTAATCAAAATCTGTTGCACCTAGTCGTAGAGCAGGTGTGTGGCTGAATTTTAAAGTAGCTGTCTCTGTTGCTTTGAGGCCCATTGCCGGAGTGTTCTTAATGGAAATAGTGTCACCCACTTGCACTACAAATACATCTGGCTTGCCATTAAAGTCAGCACTCACCAATAACACATCAGCCAAATCACCTAAAATGACTAAGGTTTTTTCACCATCAATGTAAAATTGATCATTTTCAAGAGAAGCTTTCGTTTTTAAAACATAAGGGTTGAATGCTGGAGTTGCTTCTTGTACTGCAAAGGTTGCTGTAATGTCTGAGTCTTCAGCAAAACATGGCAGATACATTGACTGAACCTCGGCAGATCCCCAACGTGTGATTGCATTAATAACGCTAAAGGTACTGAGTAATCCCGCTGTAAGACTAAAATCACCTTCAGCTAGTTTTTCAGCGATGAGTAAGTTGCTTACAATATTTTGTTCAGCAGCAACGCCACCTAGTGCTTCTGGTAGGGCGTAATAATTTACCCCTAAATCTTCAACATATTGCCAAAGGTTTTCTGGAAATTGTGCTGCTTGATCGGCATCATGAGCTAATGCTAGTAAAACTTCTTTAGCAAATTGAGACATTGCTTCAGAAGTCATTTGTTGTTCTTCAGTTAGGCTTAAATCAAATAGGTTTTTCTTTTGCTGAGGTAATCGTTGTTGTGGAATTTGTTTAGGTTTAAATGCTTTTTGAGTTTGGCTTAATGCTCTAAAGCCAGCTTTTGAACCTTGATAAAGAGACTTTTCAAGAAATTTACGTAGTTTGAGTTGATCAAGTACATCGCTTCCAGCTAATTTTGTGATCAGCGATAAACCCAACCCTTGGGCTTTATTGATCATATTTGTCATGATTATGGTGTCCTAACACATTGTTATTGGTTTATGCTGACACGCAGTATAAGAAAAAACTATGTCGTTACTGACATTCAAAAAAAGAGTAGATAAATGGTAAAAATAAAATAGACTTGATTTTATGTTTTTGATTTTATAAATAAAAATTAGTTCTTAAAAATAATAATTTTGTTTGCATTGACTAGAATGACATTGAGCCATTCTAGTCGTGATCAAATTAAGCAAAGTTACGAATCATACGACGTACATTTGTTTTGGCATCAATAACAGTCATAAATGTATATGCGCCAATAAATTTACGGCTAATAAACATAAATTCTTTTGGAGGAACAGAGAAATATCGGGATGCCATTGATTTACTTGCCTGCTGCATAACACGGCTATGTAACTGGCTTTTTTTCCAGTCATAACGTTCATGTTCATCCATCAGGCCAGCTGGCATATCTGGATTATTTGCAGGGGTGCTGAATGCTTCAGTCGCAAGTAAAAAGACATCTGCCATGCCCGGTTTAATACTTTCAGGCATCGCATCGAAAAACTCATATCCAGTCATTGCTTGGACCATCGCATGTTTATCATGCTGATAACCCGCGTGTATGAGATTGCGTGCAACTGAGAGTAAGTGTTCATCGAACTGACGAATCGCGCCGAAGTCTAATAATACGATTTTGTCCTGAACATCTTGGCCATTACCTAAACGAACAAGATAATTACCAAAGTTAGGGTCAGTTTGCATTTCGCCCCACTCAAAAATCTCACGAACTGCAATCTCTAATGACGCTTCACCAAGTTGATTACGGCGTTCTTGTGGAAGAGAAAGCATAACAGGACTATTAATAGGTACGCCGCGTTCGAATGTCATACACAGGACTTGATCTGTGCAGTAGTCGTCTACAATTGTAGGGACAATATAGCGCTCATCATCTTTTAAGCGCTCACCAAAGCGGCGAGTGGTTGCTGCTTCTACATCATAATTGACTTCACGATGCATCATTTCACGTACTTCATCAAACCACTGATCAAACTCACGTGTCTGAGGAACCATACGTGTAAGCTTAAGCATGTTTTTAAATAGACTCATGTCTGAGTCAATTGCACTCGCTACACCAGGGTATTGAATTTTTAAAACTAACTCTAATCCATCTGATTTGCGGATTGCGCGATGAACTTGTGCAAGAGAAGCTGTACCAATAGGTTCATGATCAATGGTTAAATCGTTTAACTTAGAACCAAGTTGTTCTTGTAAATGTGGCTTAATCGCAGGCCAGTCTAAAGCAACCGTTTGGTTGTTTAAAGTATTTAACGCCTGAGTAATTTCTTCTGGTAAAAAATGTTCACCATAAAGCGCCATCATTTGGCCAATCTTAACAATAGAACCTTTAAGTTTGCCAATTTCAGAAACAAGATAATTAGCTTGTTCGCTCATTGCCTTTTTACGCTTCTTCTCTTTTTCTTCTTCACTAGAAAAGAGGGTAGAGGCACTTGCAGTAGCCCAACGTGTTCCTGCCAGTAAAGAAGCTTTCGCGATTGATAAGCGTCGATCCATGGAAGAAGTTTTTAAACTCTTAAGCTTATCGTTCTGATTTGACATGAAAATAGAATCCTATGCGCATCATGCAGCCAAACGCTGGTGATCTAAAATTGTAACGAATATTACATGTTTTGAACGTATTAAAATAGTTCCCTCAGACTGAATGGTGAGTTGAAAGTATCATTTTATATCTTAATTTTCTAAAATAGCCTAAGCAATATAATGAAAATTAAAATACAATCTCTCCAGAAAGAGGAGCTAGATTAAAAAGCCATTAAATATTAATCATTAACTTACATTTTAAACTGAATTTTTAATTCAGCTTTTTGCATTAAGTGGACACGATTAGCTTGAATATGTTGAATAACCATTTGCTTGACAGAATCATGCATAAAACCAAGTGCATGGGCCTTTACAATAACGATGCTCGGTAGTGTATAGAAAAAATACTTAACATCCTCAAAAGTGGCATTATTAAAAATGCCTTGTTCGATTAAGGTCTGCTGTAAAAATTGCTTTTCATTTAATACATGATCTGAAGATTCATCCCAAAAACGGTGACGCATTGCCATCAGATTATTGTGTTTGTAACTCATAAATTTGCCAGTTCAGACTTTAAATCTCAATTAAATATATTGGAGTCATCCACTCAATATCAAGTTCAGATTGTTTTTTGTTCAGTGTCTGTTTGATTTTTCATGTAAATGATGTAAATAGCCTAAGCAAATTTTAAACTTTTCTCTAAAATAAATATAATCAATATCATTTCATTAAAATCTAAAATCCTATGACACCTGCATGTAGACTGTTAAAAAGTAATAAAATCGAATTTTCTATTCATGAATATGAACATGATGCAAATGCTAAAAGTTTCGGTTTAGAAGCTGCCGAAAAATTAAATCTTGATGTAAATGAGGTGTTTAAAACGCTACTTGTAACTGATGAAAAAAATTATTTTGTCGCAATTATACCTGTTAATCATCAACTCAATTTAAAAAAGGTGGCTACGGCGGTTGGCTGTAAAAAACTACAAATGGCAAATCCAAAAGATGCAGAACGTTTAACAGGGTACTTAGTGGGTGGAATTAGTCCATTAGGACAAAAGAAACGTTTGAAAACTGTGATAGATGCTTCTGCACAAGAACTTGGCAAAATTTATGTAAGTGGGGGAAAAAGAGGATTAGATATTGGTCTAAATCCAAATGATCTGGCGCAAATATTGACGGCGCAATTTGTAGATATCCTTGATTGATTAAAATAAGGGCAATATCAAATTGACTTATTAAATGAAAATGATTATCATTATTGTGTGGAGTTTGGTTCTACCAGAATATAACAAGAGTTAGATAAATTTCTGGTATTGGTAGACCTGCAAGACATAATAAAAACAATGCAGGTTTGTTTAGCAGTAAATGGACCTAAGAAAAATAAACATGATCAGCGCAATAAAAAGAACAAGTAAAGATAGCAAGCAAGGATAGCTTGCTATCTTTGCATTAGAACTCGGTTTCAGAATTATTTTCATTATTCAACCTTTTAGAGTTTTTAAGTTCTCTCAGTAACAGATTACTTATATTTTTGATTAAAAAATAACCAGTAATGTTTCATTTATTATCATCCTACCTTTTTAATCAATTTTTTGTATACCCTGAATAAAACATGATCAAAAAAAGAGGTAAAAACGTGCTTATTTTTCATGGAAAACCTGTTCATGGAGCTATCTTTGATATGGATGGGACAATGTTTGACACTGAGCGCTTACGATTTCAAACATTGCAACAAGCATCTCAAGAGCTGATTGGGCAGGAGTTTTCACACGAATATTTAATGCAATGTTTGGGTTTAAGTGCGACAACAGCAGAAAAACTAGCACAACGTTTATATGGGGTAGATGTTCCGTATAAAGAAATAAGAAAAAGAGCTGATGAGATGGAGCTTGAGCATATTCGTAAACACGGCGTGCCTATTAAAAAGGGATTAGTTCAAGTTCTTGAACGTTTAAGAAAATCTGGTTTAAGAATGGCCGTAGCCACCTCAAGTCGTAGAGCAATTGCCGAAGAATATTTAATAAATGCCAACGTTTATAAGTTCTTTGATGTGATTACTTGTGGTGATGAAGTGGAACAGGGAAAACCTCATCCTGAAATATTTTTAAAAGCAGCAAGCCAACTTAATTTAAACACTAAGCAATGTTTAATGTTTGAAGATTCTGAAAATGGTCTAACCTCAGCTTACACATCTGAGGGTCTAACGATTTTATTAAAAGATATTAAAGAACCAAATGATGAAATGCTTGAAAAAGCGCATTTTTATTATGATCAGATGTATGACTTTTTAACCGATCTTGACCAATTTATTCCTGTTATGGATATGCCGGAAATACAAGAACCTTTTCCACAGAGTTTGAATCAACTTACGGTTGGTATACATGGCTTCGGTGCTATTGGTGGGGGGTATATAGCTCAAATATTGTCACATTGGGATGGATATACAAAACCAAGAAAAATAATTGCTTCAACGCGTAATAGTCTTTTTCGCGAGGCCGTAAATGCGTTTGGAACCTATAGTATTCGCTATGGACAATTTTCTTATGATGAACGTATTGAGAATATGACGATTGTCGACTCTGACAATGAGCAACAAATGTTAGAGATGTATACTCATTCAAGTTTGATTGCACTTTGTTTACCAGAGCAAGCGATTGAAGCTGAATCAAAAATGATTGCAAAAGGACTATACGCCCGTTTTAACTCGCCACTTGAAACATGTATAGAACCCTTAACTTTTTTAATTATTTTAAATAAAGTGGGTGCTAAATATTTAGTCATGAAGCATCTTCGCGAAGCTCTTTTAGAGTTAACGAATGATGAGGATGTGACTGAACATATTTTAAAAGAGCATTACTTTTGTGACACTGTAGTAAACCGAATGGTTTCAAAACTTTCTAATCAGAATTTATATCGTCAACTTCGTATTAAGCATAATTTCCTTGAACAGCATTTAGAAGATGTTGAACAAGAAGATCAAATTGAAATTGAAGACTGCAATAAACTGACTACAGATCAGCAAAACAACGCCTCGGTTTATGTTGAAAATATGCGTCGTAATTTCCAACCTGGTCATATCTTACAAAGTATGGATTTAATCTTATTCCACAGTGAAACGGATATGCCAATTTATGTTGAAAAAGGCAGTCCTTTACTTGAAAAGCTACGTCAGGTTGTATTGGTTGAACAAATTACAGATATTCAACTTATTAAAAACCGCCTATGGAACGGCGTGCATGCGATGCTTGCTTGGTATGCATCTTTAATGGGTTATGAATCTATTGGGATTGCTATGGGTGATCATTCAGTAAAAGCATTTGCAGAAAACTTAATTACAGAAGTAAAACAGGGGCTTGCAATTGTATTACCTAACTATGCAAAAGATCTGAACCGAATGGCTCAAAGTTTTCTAGACTCTTGTGAATACGCATTTAAAGATCCGTGTCAACGAGTAGCTCGAGATCCATTACGCAAACTCAACTATAATGAACGTGTCATGGCATCAATTGAAATGAACATATGTCATGATTTACCTTATAAAAATTTATTAAAAGGTACTGCTCTAGGTTATGCGTATGCGATTCAATTTTTAGAAATTGATGATAATGCTGCTATTCAGCATCTACAGCAACAAATTCTAAAATTAGATCTGAATATGACTCAGAAAAGACAGCTTGAAGTTGATTTGGTCCAACACATTCAATATTTGTTTTCTGAACAAGACCAACAGCTTTTGGATATGAAAACTAACAAAGCCAGAACGACAGCTACCCAATATGTTTGAAGGCATTTAATGATTTAACACTCTACAATTGAAAGGCAAACATGTTTTAATACAAAACTTAAGTGACTTTGAATTAAAACTGTGCTGCTAAAACCTACGACGTTCATGGTGCCAACGACTATACGGGATTATCCGGAATGGCACCTAGGACGTCAAAATTATGCTTTGTGGTATCTAGAGATTAATGATCAGAAATTAGTTGATTATCTAGATGTCTTACGTACACATTTTTCAGAATTTTTATTAGAACCGAATAACCGTCAATATCATGTCACATTATTTATATGTGGATTTTTAACCCATGAACCTCGTGTTTATAGTGATGACTTTAGTTTCCATAATTTCTCAAAACAAAGAGAAATTTTAAAAAAAGAAAATATTTCACCATTTCGATTAAAAATTGGTTCAGTTGATAGTTTTAGTAGTGCTTTATTTGTAGAAATCCAAGATACCGATAATGTTTTATCTCACATACGTCAAAAATTAGGCATAGTTTCTAATGAAATTGCTACTTTAGATTACTATCCCCATATCACCTTAGGCTTATATAAAAACATCTGTAGTAGTGATTTGATTTTGCAAAAAATTTCTCAATTACCTGTACAATACAAAAACGTTGAATTTGAACTGAAAGTTGAGCATTTAACGTTTGGTTTTTATGAAGCTCAAACTTTACAAGGTAAGCTGTTTTCGTATCAGCATTTGTTTTTAGGTGATTCATGTTGCAATTGATTTTAGGTGGTGCTCGCTCTGGCAAAAGTCGACTCGCTGAACAAACGGCAATATCTACACAATTACCTGTGACTTATGTGGCGACGGCGCAAGCACTTGATCCAGAAATGCAAAGTCGAATTGCACATCATCAAAATCAGCGACCTGTTCACTGGGCATTGGTTGAGGAACCATTATTTTTAGCAAATGCTCTGAAAAAAATTGATCAACCTAATCAAATTATTTTGGTAGATTGTTTAACGCTTTGGTTAACCAATTTGTTACTGTTAGATGATCAAAATATTCAACAATTTGAATGTGAGCAACTATTAAAAGTTTTACCTACACTTGAGTCAGAAATTATTTTAGTAAGTAATGAAACAGGGCTTGGTGTTGTCCCACTCGGCGAGATTAGTCGCCGTTTTGTCGATGAAGCAGGAAGATTACATCAAGCTTTAGGGCAAATTGCAGATAAAGTTGTGTTTTGTGTGGCTGGTTTTCCAATGATTTTAAAAGGTGAGAAGTAAAATGAACTGGTGGTTAGAATCTGTAAAGCAACCTAATCTAGACGCAAAGCAACAAGCTGAACAACATCAACTCCAGCTCACTAAACCTACAGGTGCTTTAGGTGATTTAGAGCAGATTGCAATTACACTTGCTAGTTTACAATCAAATGCACATCCTCATGTTAACCATCCATGGATTACAATTTTTGCCGGTGATCATGGCGTAGTTGAAGAAAATATCTCTGCATATCCTCAAGCTGTTACCCGTCAAATGTTGCAAAACTTCACGACGGGTGGCGCAGCAATTAGTGTACTTGCTAAATATCATGAAGCCCATTTACAAGTGATTGACTGTGGCACAGTGGGCGAAGCATATGAATACGCAGGTGTTGAACGTCACTGTATTCGTGCTGGGACTGCAAATTTTGCTAAACAAGCCGCAATGAATGCTGATGAATGCCGTGCTGCCTTAGAGTTAGGAAAGAAGAGTGTAGATACTGCTAAAGTCGACGGCGCAGATATTTATATTGCAGGTGAAATGGGAATCGGGAATACCTGTTCTGCTTCTGCCTTAGCTTGTCTTTTACTAAATGATACTGCCGAGCAATTGACTGGAGTAGGGACAGGAATAGGTGCCGATCAGTTAAGACATAAAATTGAAGTCATTGAGAAAGCTATAGAACTTCATCATAAACATGTCGTTGGTGATGTCTTCAAAACATTATGCGCCGTCGGTGGTTTGGAAATTGCCGCAATTACTGGTGCTTATATTCGATGCGCTCAAGTGGGTTTACCTATCATTGTGGATGGTTTTATTAGTTCTGTAGCCGCTTTATGCGCTGTGCGGATGAACCCTAAAGTACGTGACTGGATGTTTTTTGGTCATCAATCCGCTGAATATGGCCACCGCCGTATTTTACAAGAGCTCAATGCTGACCCGATTTTAAAAATGAACTTGCGTTTAGGTGAAGGTAGTGGTGCTGGTGCTGCATTGGCATTAGTTAAAATGGCATGTGTATTACATAATCAAATGGCTACCTTTGTCCAAGCTGCTGTAAGCGGGGATAAAATTGGGTAAATTCAGAATCGATTTACTCAGACATGGCGAAAGTCAGTATAGCCATACTCTACGTGGGCATTTGGATGATGAGTTAACCGCAAAAGGTTGGCAGCAAATGCAGTCAACCATTGAGCAAGTTACAGACCAGACATGGGATGTCATTGTAACTTCTTCTTTAAAACGGTGTGCTTGTTTTGCTGAACAACTTGCAAAGACAACTCAGCTGCCTTTACTTCTAAATCATGACTTAAAGGAAATGTATTTTGGCGAGTGGGAGGGTGTATCAACTCAGCAAATTTACGAAACTTCACCCGAACTACTCGCAAATTTCTGGCAGAAACCGAGTCAATATTGTCCACCACAGGCAGAAACCTTAATGCAATTTCAAACGAGGATTTTGAAAGGCTTTCAAGATTTACTCTTAGATATGCAAAACCAAAATTGGCAACGTGCATTGGTCGTTACACATGGAGGCGTGATTAAGCTATTGTCTTGCTTAGCACAGCAACAACCTTTAGATGACTTGCTAAAAATGCAGGCAGAACTTGGAAAATTATACTCATTCGAATTTTTTGAAGAAGAAGAACAATTAACTTTTATCTTGAAATAGTGGTTTTATATTTTTATACAATTGTAAGTTATTATTTTTATGAAGATATTTAAGTCCGTTTAATAGAACTGTAATTGCTAAAAACTAAGCTAGGGGTATTTCTTATTAATAGCCTATCTAACTTATGAATATTTTATTTAAAACGACGTTGCTTGCCACAACCATATTACTCGCGGCTTGCAATAACAATGATGATCAAGAAGTTCAAACTACACCATCTACAAACTCATCCAAATATTATCAAACCAAAACACCTTATCAACCGCAACAAGATCTAAAAAGCTATGAACAAGCACCCAATGGGTTCCAACCAGTTTTTACAGAGCTAGTTGCACGTCACGGTTCACGAGGACTCTCAAGTCTTAAATATGATTTAGCACTTTATAATTTATGGAAACAGGCAAAAGCAGAAAATGCTTTAACGCCGTTAGGTGAGCAGTTAGGTGCTGACTTAGAAGCAATGATGAAAGCCAATATCCTGTTAGGTTATGGTGTTGAAGGTATTCGCCAGTATGGTTACGGAAATGAAACCATGACTGGTATTTTAGAACATCGTGGCATTGCCGATCGCTTATTACAACGTTTACCAACACTTGTAAACTCTCAAGCATCTATATTGGTACAAAGTTCTGGGGTAGATCGTGCGGTGGATAGTGCTAAATTCTTCACTGCTGAACTAATGAAACAACAACCGCTGCTTAAAGATAAAATTGTGCCAACGTCTTATACCAGTTTATCGAGTTCAAGTGTTCCTAGCCTTGTAGATGGTGGTGTTGACCGTTTTAAACTTTATTTTCATAGTCTGAATGCGACTGAAGATTTAACTCAACCACTAAGTGCTACCCAACAGAAAATTTATGATGCAAGCCAGACTTATCAAAATTTTGAAGCAAACAATAAAGATTTAGCTCAAAAGTTGAATGAGTTATCGAAGAATAATCAGGCAGAAAAAACTGCTCAGACCGTACTCACTCCAATTTTTAAAGCAGACTTTATTAAAAAGCTTGGTACAACAGCTTATAGTTTTAGCAATAATGGGTCTTTTACAGTAACTTCACCTAAAGGCGAACAAATTACAGAAAAAGGTAAGGGTAAAAATACCATTGCTAGTGCAGTAGATGCTGCGGCTTATATTTATGAGCTTTATTCTATTTCTGGTGGTATGAAAGATGAGTTAAAAGGTGTTGATTTTGATAAATATATGCCTTTAGATGCTGCGAAATTCTACGCTGAATTTAATGATGCCAATGATTTTTATCAAAAAGGCCCAAGTTTCACAGAGTCAAATCAAGTTACCAGTGAAATTGCACAAGGCCTCAAACAAGATTTATTTCAACAAGTTGATGCAGTTGTAAATAAAGCCCAACCATATAAAGCAGTTTTACGTTTTGCTCATGCTGAAATTATTATTCCTCTAGCGACCAGTTTAGATCTGCATAATATGATGCAGCCTTTACCACTACGCCAAACTTATACCTATTCAACAAGTACATGGCGTGGTGAAGTAGTTTCGCCTATGGCAGCCAATGTACAGTGGGATATTTATCAAAATAACCAAGGTAATACTTTAGTGAAGATGCTTTATAACGAAAAAGAGACGTTATTTAAGTCTGCATGTAATTATGCACGTTACACACCAACTAGTTTTTACTATGACTACATCAAATTGAAACAGTGCTATCAAATGCAATAGATTTTCAGTTTTTAAAGTCTTTCATGGGAATAGGGATTGCTATTCCCATTTTTATTTCTTCATAATTCAGTTTATTTTTAAATATAGTTCAGTTAGAGAGTTGGATATGACACCTTTTTGGATTGCATTGCAATTTTTAACTGTTCTGCCTATTGAGTTAAAAACAATACCAACGGCGCAACAAAATGGTCAAGCTATTTTGTTTTATCCACTGGTTGGGCTAGTTATCGGTGGCATACTTTTTATTTTCACCTGTCTTTTGGCTAAACTCCCTATTGTTCTACTTGCCTCAATCATACTCACTTTATGGATTTGGTTGACTGGTGGATTGCATCTAGATGGGTTAGCTGATACTGCCGATGCGTGGGTAGGTGGTTTTGGTGATAAACAACGTACTTTACAAATCATGAAGGATCCAAGTTGTGGTCCAATTGGAGTACTGAGCTTAGTTATCATTTGTTTACTCAAATTTGTACTGATCTATGTGTTGATTGAACAACATCAAACACTATTTTTAATACTTGTACCTATAGTTGGACGCGTTGTACCGTCTATTTTGTTTTTAACTACATCATATGTTCGTGAAAAAGGTTTAGGGCGTTCTTTGACAGATCATTTACCTAAAATTGCTTCATGGATAATAACTGGGTTTGTTCTGCTATTGCCATTGTATTGGGAATTGCAAGGGCTTATCGCGATTATTGGCTTTTTAAGCAGTCTTGTTTATTTAAGACACTTATTTATAAAACGAATAGGTGGTATTACAGGCGATACTGTCGGCGCAGCAATTGAGATTAGTGAAACTGTACTGCTTTTTACTTTTGTGGTGAGTTATTTTTACTTATTTTGATATTAAATTTTGTCCAAGCAAAATAAAAAAGCCCTCAAAAATGAGGGCTTAATTTTCAATCTTAAAAAAGATGAATTAACGGTTTGGTAAAACATCTTTTAAAGCTTCATGCATTTCAAGCAATGTCTTTTCAGTAGTTTCCCAATCGATACAACCATCAGTTACCGATTTACCATATTCAAGATCACAAAGATTTTCAGGAATATCTTGGCGGCCACCTTTTAGGTGACTTTCAACCATAATACCTACAATTGACTTATTGCCATCTAAAATTTGTTCAGTAATGTTTTTAAGCACGAGTGGTTGTAAGTACGGGTCTTTATTTGAGTTAGCATGACTCGCATCGATCATGATCTTATTGCTAACTTTTGCTTTTGCTAAAGCATTTTCTGCTTCTGCAACAGAGCCAGCATCGTAGTTTGGTTTACCATTACCACCACGTAATACAACGTGTGCATAAGGGTTACCATTTGTATTAATGATTGAAACCTGACCGTCTTCGTTCAAGCCTAAAAAGCTATGACCATATTTAACAGACTGCATGGCATTGGTTGCAACAGTTAAACCGCCGTCTGTACCATTTTTAAAACCTACTGGTGATGATAGACCAGAAGACATTTCACGGTGAGTTTGGCTTTCTGTTGTACGTGCACCAATCGCAGACCAAGAAATTAAATCTTGGTAGTATTGTGGCGAGTTAGGGTCAAGTGCTTCAGTTGCACAAGGTAAACCTTTTTCATTTAACTCAAGCAAAAGCTTACGACCAATACGTAAACCTTTTTCGATGTTAAATGAGTCATTCATATCTGGGTCATTGATTAGACCTTTCCAACCAATTGTCGTACGTGGTTTTTCAAAATAAACACGCATAACCAAATAGAGAGTATCTTTAACCTTTTCGCTTAGTGCTTTTAAGCGATCGGCATATTCGTGAGCAGCTTTAGGATCATGAATAGAGCAAGGACCAATAACGACAAACAAACGCTTATCAGAACCATCTAAAATATTACGAATAGTTTCGCGACCTTTTAGAACAGTTTGTGAAGCAACATCAGATAAAGGAAGTTCTGACTTAAGCTCGGCAGGTGTTACAAGAGTTTGGATGCTTTTAATATTAACGTCGTCGATATCTGGCTTGGAAACGGAATTTGAATGTGTAGTCATTGCTGTCACTGGTTCGATCATACTAAAGGTTGTTTTGTGTACTGAATATACCATGAAATAATTATGAAAATGCTACATCTCATGGTATTTCAGTTTGGAAAAATCCTATTGATTTTACTATCTTTCAGTCGAGTTGCTTGTTTTTTCAGCAACTACTACTTGTTGTTGTACCACAGCTGCTTTTGGTTTGGCTTTGACTGGGTGAACCATAAAGTTAACACCTAGGGCAAATAGGGTAATCCCTAGAATTTTTCGGATTAAGCGTTCTGGCATACGAGAGCTAATTAATGTCCCAATAATAATTGCCGGAATAGAACCTACTAATAACCACATAAGCAGCATAAAGTCGACATTACCCGCACTCATATGTCCAAGACCAGCAACTAGGGTAAGTAATACGGCATGTACCACATCTGACCCAATAATTCGAATCATTGGTAAGTTCGGGAACATAATCACAAGCGCCATAATGCCAAAAGCACCAGCACCAACAGACGATAACGTTACGAATACACCTAAAATGATGCCCATAATGACAATATAGGTACGCTTGTTTTGAACAGCTAATTGCTCATTTTCAGTATGAGTAATTTCTTTATTTCGGAATTTACTGAAGAACTTTTCAATCCGAGAACGGAAAATAATAGAAACACCAGTCAAGGTCAGCATAAAGCCTAAAACCATTGTTAAAACGGCTTTATAGTGTGTTGACTGACTTAAATAATGTTCCAATACCCAAGCAGTACCGAAAGATGCAGGAATACTACCGACTGCGAGCCATAAAACGATAGGCCACACAATATTGAGTTTTTTTGCGTGAACCATTGATCCACAGAACTTTGAAATTGCGGCATAAAGTAAATCGGTACCAATTGCGATATGAGGTTCAATTCTAAAAAGACCAATTAAAATTGGTGTCATTAATGACCCACCACCAACTCCTGTAATACCTACACAGAAGCCAACTAACATACCCGCTAAGATAAATTCAAAAGCACCAGACATCTTTATCGCCACTTATCATGAAACGCAGATATCTTATTCCTTTTAGAGATAAACAGTTGTCATGAATAATGATTTACTTATGCAAAAAAAAGCTAAGCAATCAAAAAAATACCTATTTTGATGAAATTTCATTCAGATTTATGACTTAGATGATGATCGTGAAGCTCGCAATGGGTTAAGCCATAATATGAGTAAAAATGTCAAAGGCGTTGCAAAGATCCACCAGCTGACAAAACCAATTGAAAAACCATACTTTTTGATGAGTACAAATCCGCTTAAAGCAAATAATAGAAAGGCCGATATCCTCAAAAATGAATAATATTTTTGAGCCAACGATTTGAAATAACCCGTTGATTTCGGTGATCGATATTTCTCGCTAGATATGAATAATAAATACATACCCAGCAAAGTCAGGACAAAAACAAAGATCATCATGAATTCACCTCAATATTTAACTTATTCAGCTTTTTTTGAATTTTTTCTACAGCTTTATACTGAATAGGTCTAATTTTGCAGAATATGAAGAGTGCTAAAGCTGCAAATAACCAGAAAAAAACGTCTACACGAGCAAAGTTCCAATAGTCGCTGAGGCTTCGAATGTAATCATATTTGAGTAAATAGCTTGGATTTAAGATTGGAAGTACAATACAAAGCACAATAAAAATACTCAGTTGAGTTCGCCACAAATGCTGCTTTTTAGTGATTAATGCAATAACTAGGCTCATGAGCCAGACTAAGAAGAAACTATAAATTTCATAATTTATTGTAGTCGGGGTGACGGTAAATAATCGATTTGCGTATAAATAAGCAATGGTTGCACAAGGCAAGCCTACAAATGTGGCAACATTTAAACGGTCAACTAAATAGTGCCCGAAATGAAACTTAGTATTTTTATTTTGAAGTTGGCGTTTAAGGCTCCAAAGTAATAAGCCAGACGCAATCATCACACAACCTAAAATGCCAGAAAAAAACAATCCTAAGCGAAGTAAAGGTTGAGCAAAAGTTGCCATATGTAAGCCATATACTCCAGCATAAAGTGTAGCAATAGGACTATGATTACGTGTATCCCCCAAGACTTTGCCGGTTGTGGCATCTAAGGTGATTTGTGCTTGATTACGGGTAATAGAGCGGTCTTCTTGCTGGATAAATGTAATTTGAGCCTGATTCGTATTTGGGTTTTTAACACTCATAGTTTCTAAAGTTTGATTTCCCCAACGTTGCTGAACTTGACTCAATAACTTCTCAATCGCTAAGTTTTGAGCAGGTTGAATCGATTGGTTCTCAGAGACAGTCTTTGTGCGAATTTCTGTAAAATATTGATATGGATTCTCTGGATAGAGTTTTTGCATTCCCCAAGGTAGATATAAATAAAAGAAAATAGCTAAGCCTGTAAAAGTAATAGTCAAAAAGAAGGGCAGTGCAAGAACAGATGACACATTATGAAAATCTAGCCATGAACGCTGAGACTTAAAGGTGCGCAAGGTAAAAAAATCGGTAAAGATTTTTTTATGGGTAATAATGCCTGAGACTAAGGCGATCAACATAATAAAAGCTGCTAAAGATACAACTAGCCGTCCAATGAATATCGGAACGCCAAAAAGTTGATAGTGAAAACGATAAAAGAAGTCACCACCTTCGGTTGCCGAAAGTTTTAGTTCTTGACCTGTGTTTGCATCGAGTGTGGCATTGCCATAACCACCGTTAGGTTTTTCCCAATACATGGTGTTAACGGGGCTTTCTACTGTAGCAACAGTTAAATACCAAGACTTGGCATCTGGAGCGTTTTTTTGTAAGTATTGATATGCCGTTTTAATTGCTACATCTTGTTTTATTTCGTACTGTGCAAGTGCTGGTTGCATCCACAAATTAACTTCATGGCGGTAATACGACAAACTGCCCATTAAAAAAATAGTAAATACGAGCCATCCAAAAATTAAACTAGTCCATGAATGCAGCCATGCCATAGATTGGCGTATACCTTTATGCATAACTCACCATCCGTGTCACAAAAAAGAAAAGGGCGCATAGCGCAATTGATAGTCCAGTCAATTTCCATAATGATTGGATGCAGAAACCTAAAAGCACGAAAAGTACATAAAACAAAATAGAGATAAATGCTGCCAAATAAATGGCTTCAGGTTTGTCTAGAGTCAAATGAAAAATGCCAGTAAGACCAAGACTTAAATAAGCCATACAGGCATAACCCATACCGAAAACGACTAAGAATCGATAGAAAACTTTTATGCGATATGACATAGGGAGGTTTAAAGTTTTGGACATCTTTACTGGCACATAAAAAAATAAAAAGAAAGCCAACGCCTAAACTGGAGTTGGCTGTGCGATTAATATTTAAACTTTACAGCAACTGTATAGTTAGCTGAGGGTCCATAAAAGCCTTGACCATTAGGGAAACTATATAAATATTTCTTATCGAAAATATTATTACCGTTGGCTTGAAGCGTAATGTGGTCATTCACTTCATAGCTCGCCATTAAATTCACCAAAGCATAAGAATCTTGTTTAATGGTGCTGTTTGCTGTCGAGTCATACAGTTTCACGGCGTCTTGCCATTGTAAGCCTGCACCAACTTTTAGCTTAGGTAAAACTGATGGTGTATAGGTCGTCAGCAAGTTAAGGGTTTGATTCGGATTATACGTTCTCGCTTCACCACCATTTTTAATATCTTTAATACTAAATTGAGCATAACCAAAAGCAAGATTGACGTTATCAGTGATTTGACCAGATAAGCCGACTTCTACACCTTGTGACTCTAAATCACTGGTTGGTACTTTTCGATTAAGTGGATTTCCGTCCGAGTTACGTAGTGGATAATTGTTTTGTTCGGTTTTAAATACTGAAAGAGTGCCGGTTAAACGGTCATCTAACCACGAGCTTTTTATCCCCATTTCATAGCTTTTACCCTCAACAGGTTTTAAAGCCTGGTTGGTATCTTGATCAATACCAGTTTGTGGACGGAAAATTGAGGTATAACTCATATAACCTGTATATTCAGGCGTAAAGTTATAGGTTAAGCCAGCATAGGGTGAAACTTTACTTTCACTATATGCCATAGGTGAACCATAGCTTTCGCCCTTACTCTCGGCTCTCACATAGTTTGCACCAAGTAAAAGTTTTAAATCTTCATTGAGATGTAAACGTGTAGCTGCATAAATTGAATCTATATTTTGCGTATAGTTAGCTGCTTCAGTGAAATCTGACCACGTTATAGATTGAGGTGTCCAGCTTGCCCAATTTATTGTGGTCGAATTGATAACATTACTGTCGTTAATTGTTCCTGTAGATTGATTATCATGCTGACGACTACGTACATAGTTATAGCCTAACGTTGCTTCATGCTCTCGATTAAAAAGTTTATAAGTCCCTTCAAGATTAAAATCTACAGCGTGTTGTTCTTGATGCTCTTGACCACCCCATGGTGTTAAAGATACTCCTGAACCATCAGCTTTTGGATAACCATAATAGTAAAGGAGACGACTATTATGCTTGTTATCCAGATAGTTATAAGTCAGTTTAGCTGCCCATTTTTCATTAATTTTTTGCTTTAATTCAACAAAAACATTTTGTGTTTCATTATCCCAATGCGCCCAGTCAGGGTTTGGGTTATATGAGCGATCATAAGAAATTTGTTTGCCGTTGGCATCCAATAAAGGTAGAGCACCCCAGTTGTTTGCATTCGATTTATTTTTTTCTTGGCTATAACCTACGGTAAGTAACGTGGTATCTGTTAAATCAGCTTCAACAATACCAGCGAAACCATTTTTCTCTGAAGAATATCGGTCAAGGTAAGAATCACCAGTTTGCTCATAACCCATAATACGGCCACGGACTTTTCCACTCGGTAGAATTGAGCCAGATACATCTGCTTCATAACGCTGAGTATCCCAAGACCCATAACTTACACCGCCGCTTGCTTGAAATTCTTGAGTTGGACGCTTTCGAATATTGTTGATGGTTGCACTTGGGTCACCAAATGCGTTCGTTAAAGAGTCAGCACCTTTAACGACTTCTACACGATCATAAAAATAAGTATCAGGATTGGTATTGTTATAGTTATAACCAGAGAGGGGGAAACCCACGCCGTCAGTCAATATATTTGAAATCTCAAAGCCACGAGCCATATAAGTAGTTCGCTCTGTTTCCTGATTGGTTACTGTTACCCCAGGTGTATTGTTTAGAACATCTCGGGTGCTGGTAAGACCAAAGTCTTCAATTTGTTGACGAGTAACGACATTAATAGTTTGAGGAGTTTCTTTAGCCTCAATATTAAGCTTGGTTGCACTATTCGAGTTTTTAACATTATAGGCTTTGGTTTGTTCAGAAGATTGCTCTGTACTTGTCGCTTTAACTTGAATCGTCTGCAAAGCTTGTATATCTGCGTCTTGAGCATAAGTGAGATTTACATAATAAATCGCGCAGGCGATTACAGAAAGTTTAAATAGTCGAGGTGGGATGGTCATAATGGTAAAGATAATGTAAATAATTCTCATTTATTTTATTGTTTGTAAATGTAAGCTACAATTCAAATCACATTGTTAATTTAGATTAAAAGATAGGGCATGAATGTAATTTTAGATTGTGGTGTGCTTTCATTGGCTTTAGCCACATGTATTTAGCAAGTTCAAGATTAATAAGCCTCTATGCTAGAATGCATTATTTCTAATTTTTGGGTAACTCGCCTTGGCAAATCGAAAACTTAAAATAGGCATTGTGGTTGGGGAAGTTTCTGGAGATACACTGGGTGTGAAACTCATGCGTAGTTTCCGTGAGCAAGGAATCGATGCTGAGTTTGAGGGAATCGGTGGACCCCAAATGATTGCTGAAGGTTTTAACAGTTATTATCCAATGGAAACTCTGTCTGTAATGGGGATTGTTGAGGTATTAAAAGACTTAAAAAAGCTATTCGCCGTTCGAGATGGTTTAATTAACCAATGGACTCAGCATCCAGTTGATATATTTATTGGTATTGATGCACCAGATTTTAATCTTAGACTTTCGAAAAGTATTAAAGAAAAGAGTCTTCCAATAAAAACAGTTCAATATGTCAGTCCATCTGTTTGGGCGTGGCGCCAAGGGCGTGTTCATGGCATTAAGCAGAGCATAGATTTAGTACTTTGCTTATTTCCTTTTGAAAAAGTTTTCTATGAACGATACGAAGTTCCAGCAGCATTTGTAGGACATCCGCTAGCTAAACAATTGCCACTTGAGAACCCAATTCAAATTGCTAAGCAGCAATTAGGTCTTAATGAAAATCAGAAGCATATTGCTTTGTTACCAGGTAGTCGAAAAGGTGAAGTAGAGCGACTCCTTCCTATGCTGCTGGGTGCGGCTAATATTTTGCATACAAAATATCCAGACATCCAATTTTTAATTCCAGCAATTAATGATGCCCGTAAGCAACAGATTGAGCAGGGTGTTGAACAATTAGCACCCTATTTAAAAGCCTGCATTCATATTTTAGAAAATACTGATAGTGAATCCAAAATTGGCCGTATGGTGATGAACGCAAGTGATATTATCGCGTTAGCTTCTGGGACGGCGACACTAGAAGCCATGCTCATGCATAGACCAATGGTTACTTTCTATAAATTGCATTGGTTGACCTATATAATTGCTAAGCTTTTAGTGAAAATTCCTTACTATTCTTTGCCAAATATTATTGCGGGTAAGAAAGTCATTGAAGAGCTGATTCAGGCCGATGCAACACCGGAAAATTTAGCCGCTGAAATAGAAAAACTGATGAGTGTTGAAACAGCTCAAATTCAAGTGATGCAACATTTAACTATGCATAAACAGCTTATTTCTGGAAATACAGAAGATCCGGTACAAGCCATTTTGCAATGTTTGAATCGCTAATTTTTAAGATTTGATTGGCTAATTGCTTTTAATCCTGCTAATGAAAATTTTTTAAAATGTTCAACTAAATCATGTAATGGCATCTGAGCAATATTTTTAAGTGGCTCAGGTGCTTGAGCATTTGGTCCGGCAATAATGAGCATCATGCAAGGGGTCATCACGCTTAAAATACAAGGCAAAACAGCTGGATTATTTTCATCTAAACCAGCAACTTGACTAATGAGCTTACGAATAAGAAAAAATTTCCTCATACCTGCAAGTTCAATAAAACTTAATAAATGCTCAGAAGGTGAGAACAACTCACGAATAAAGACTTTGCCATGCCAAACATCTTTTTCAGTTAATTTATGCAGCAAAGTTTCAAGTAATAAGCTTAACTTTTCTTCTGGTGAGTGAGTGCTTTCAACAAGTTCTAATAAATATTTTTCATCTAGATAGTGAGCGTGGGCTTCTACTAACACAGCTTGATACAGCCCGTCTCGACCATCGAAGTGATAATTAATTGCAGCCAAATCGACATTCGCAGCGTTAGCAATTGTTTTGTTCGCTGTCTTTGCAAAACCATATTGGGCAATTAAAGGTCCTGCTGCCTCAATAATTTTAGACTTGGTTAAGTCACCATCACTTCGTCTAGATCTGGACATATTTAACCCTAATTTTCATTCACCATAAAAGTATATCTTTTATTCAAAGATTGGAGTAATTTAAATTTAAATTGAATTTAAACTAATAAAATTTGAATTTAATAAGAAGGCCAATAAGATGAATAAAAAAGTAATTGCCGTCGTCTTGGTTGTTATAGCTGTGGTTATCATCGGCTTTTGGGTATGGAAATATAATGATAAAAATCAAAAAGATAATGTATTAACTTTATATGGAAATGTTGATATTCGCCAAGTTTCACTTGCATTTGAACAGTCTGGTCGTATAGAGAAACTGTTAGTACAAGAGGGCGATAAAGTTAAAGCAGGGCAAGTACTAGCGGCTCTTAATACCAATGCACTACACATTCAGGCAAAGCAAGCTCAAGCACAACTTAAAGCTCAACAAGAGGCAATTGTTAAACAAGATGTGGGAGCTCGCCCAGAAGAAATTAGTCAAGCAAAAGCACAACTTGCATCTGCCCAAGCCGAGCTTGATAAAACTAACAAAAACTTGCAACGCTTACAAATTTTGGTAAGTAGTACTGATGGTCGGGCCATTAGCCAACAAGAGCTAGACTATGCCAAAAGTAATAAAGATAGTGCTGAGGCAGCGGTCCGTGAAAAACAGGCTAATTTAGAATTAATAATTAAGGGTGCTCGACAAGAAGATCGTGAAGCGACCAAAGCACAGTATGAAGTAACCAAAGCTAATTTAGATCTAATTAACTATAACCTTACTCAAGCTGAATTAAAGTCTCCTGCAAATGCAGTGGTACGAGCGCGGTTACAAGAAGTTGGAGATATGACAACTGCGCAAAAGGCCGTTTATACATTGGCTTTAATCGATCCCAAATGGATTCGTGTGTATGTAAACGAACAAGATTTAAGTTCTATCAAGATGGGCGGTACGGCCCAAGTTATTCGTGATTCTGATCCCAATCAACCTATCAATGGAAAAATTGGCTATATATCTTCAATAGCTGAGTTCACGCCGAAAACAGTACAAACCGAAGAGATTAGAACAACACTGGTTTATGAGGTTAGGGTCTATGTAAATGATCCGAATGATCAATTAAAAATGGGCCAACCTGTGACTGTAAAAGTGCCACTTGCTTCAGGTGAGAAAGCTCATGACTGATGAAAAAGTAGGGGTTCAAGTTAAAAATTTATTCATGACTTTTAAGGCTGAGAATAATAAGGCAGAAGATATTAGTGCAATTGTTGATTTGAATATGCAAATTAACAAAGGAGAGCTTACAGCTTTAGTTGGTCCAGATGGTTCGGGAAAAACAACTTTATTAAGATTAATTGCAGGACTATATAAAGCCACTTCTGGTTCATTAAATGTACTTGGAATTGACGTGAGTAAAAATCCGCAAGCTGTACAAGACCGTATTAGCTATATGCCACAACGTTTTGGACTCTATGAAGACTTAAGTGTGCAAGAAAATTTAGATTTATATGCTGACTTACATGGTGTTCCAAAGGATGTACGGGAGCAAAGGTTTAAGCGGTTATTGGAAATAACGGATCTTACTCAGTTTACTCAACGTCTAGCAGGCCAACTTTCTGGTGGGATGAAACAAAAACTAGGGCTGGCATGTACTTTAGTTCGGTCCCCAGAATTGCTCTTACTTGATGAGCCTAGTGTTGGGGTGGATCCTCTATCAAGACGAGATTTATGGATCATTATTGAACAACTTGTTCAAGAAGCAAACTTAAGCGTAATTATAAGTACTGCTTATATGGATGAGGCAGAAAAATGTGCTCACGTGTATATCATGCATGAGGGAAAAATTTTAAAACAAGGTTCACCTGAACAATTAAAAGAAATAGCACATGGACAAACATGGAAAATAAAACTTTCAGAACAAATTAAAGCTCGGGCCTTACAAGCCCAGTTACTTGATAACCATATAGAGATTATCGATGCTGTTCCAAAGGGTGAACAAGTAAACTTTATTAGTCGTCAAAAAGAGCTATCAGCTAATACTTTACCTGAAGGGCTAAAAGCCAATGCACGACCACCTGAACTTGAAGATGCATTTATGATGCTGTTGCAGCAGACTCAAAAGCAACCAAAACATATACCTATTTCTGAGCAAGCTTTTCAATTACAACAAAACAATAATTTAAAATCAGAGCAACCTATCATTGTAGTTAAAGATTTAGTCAGAACCTTTGGCGACTTTACTGCTGTTGCCAATACATCATTTACTGTACAACGTGGCGAAATATTTGGATTACTTGGACCCAATGGCGCGGGTAAAACGACAACATTTCGAATGTTGTGTGGATTGCTACCAGCAAGTAGCGGGTATTTGGAAGTTGCTGGTAAAAATTTACGGACAGCTCGTGCTGAGGCAAGAGCTAAAGTGGGGTATGTCTCTCAAAAATTTGCACTGTATAGCAATTTAACTGTCTTGGAAAACTTGAAGTTTTTTGGTGGAGCCTATGGGTTATCTGGCAAAAAACTAAATCAACAAATTGATAAAGCCTTACAGCAATACGATTTAAAGCCACATATTAAAAGCGGTGATTTACCTGGGGGTTATAAACAACGATTATCTATGGCTGCGGCACTGTTGCATGACCCAGAAATTTTATTTTTAGACGAACCCACGAGCGGAATTGACCCGCTTGCACGGCGTTCATTTTGGTACAGCATTGGCGAGCTGGCAAATCAAGGGATTACTATCATTATTACCACTCATTTTATGGAGGAAGCAGAATATTGTGACCGCATTGCCATACAAGATGCTGGAAAGTTATTAGCCTTAGGTTCACCCCAACAAGTGCGCGATTTAGCCAGTCGAGATAAGCATATTGGTGATATGAATGAGGCTTTTATAGCAATTGTGGAACAAGCACGTGCATTAAGGCACGCTGTTTAGGAGGTCTACAATGAGCTTAGGATTTTGGAATCGATTAACAGCGTTAGTAAGAAAAGAAACTAAGCAGCTCATTCGTGATAAAAGCAGCCTCGGGATTGGTCTGGTTTTGCCTGTTATTTTAATTCTACTGTTTGGTTATGGACTATCTTTTGACTTAAATCAGGCCCGAGTCGGCGTTGTCGTTGATCAGTCTTCACCGCAGATCAATCAGGCTTTAGCTGGTTTAAATGGCTCACGATATTTAACAAGTCAAGAGTTTCATAATTTGCCTGAAGCAGAGCAGGCCATTCGAGATGGCGAAATTGATGCCATTTTGCATTTTCCTTCAGATTTTGCCAGTCAGGCACAGCAAGGTAATGCCAAGGTTCAACTATTATTAAATGGGACATCCACCACCATAGCAACAGCCTTAGAAGGTTATGTTGCAGGTGCTTTAGCTACCGCACCGTCTATACAGTTTGACCGTAGCCCAATATTAGCAACGTCAAGCGCCGTTAATATTGAACAACGAATATGGTTTAACGAATCTGGTAACAGTACTTGGTTTTTAGTCCCTGGCTTAATGGTGCTCATTTTAACTTTAATTGGCGCATTTTTAACTGGTTTACTTATTGCCCGTGAAAGGGAGCGGGGAACTCTAGAAGCTTTATTTGTTACGCCTGTACGGCCATTTGAAATTGTATTAGCAAAACTCATTCCCTATGTGGTGGTCGGCATGATTGATATCATAATCTGTCTTGTTGCTGCATATTTTATTTTTGAAGTGCCCATGCGCGGTTCATTATTTTCAATTTTGCCTGCTTCATTTCTATATTTAATTGTGTCGTTATTACTTGGTTTAGCTATATCAGGCTTTGCCCAAAGTCAATTTCAGGCGAGTCAAATTGCCTTATTGGCAAGTTTTATGCCCGCGCTGATGCTTTCTGGGTTTGTTTTTGATACACGCAACTTGCCTTTGGTTGTGCAAATTATTAGTCAGTTGCTTCCAGCTACGCATTTTATGATTTTAATTAAAACCTTATTTATGGGAGGTGATGATTGGAAGTTATGGTTTAAAGAGTGCGGTTTTCTGTTGGGATATATCGTTGTTTTGATATGTGCTGTGAACTTTTCACTGAAAAAACGGTTGAGATAAAGTTATGTGGCAGCAACTAATCGCTTGGCTAAAACATTTAAGTTTTTTGGTCAAAAAAGAATTCTTAACTATTTTTAGTGATCCTGCAAATAGAGTCATTCTATTTGTACCCGCACTGATGCAAGCGCTTTTGTTTGGTTATGCTGCAACTTATGATGTTAACCATGTGGATTATGCAATTTTAGACCAGAGCAATGGGCAGGTCTCACATGAACTCATCTCCAAACTAGATGGCTCGGGTATTTTTAAACGTGTTGCAACACTTGAATATACTGGTCAAATCAAACAGGTTATTGATAGTCGTCAGGCATTGGTTGTAATTACCATACCGTCCGACTTTGAAGACAAATTAAATAATAACCAAAGCTCATCTATACAAGTGATTGTTGATGGCAGGAACTCATCAACTGCTGTTGTAGCTGGTTCATATCTAAATAAAATTATTGGTCAGTTTAATCAGCAAAAATTTAACTCAACTTTGCCCTTTAGCCTTGAAACAAGAACATGGTATAACCCAAATCAAGAGTCTCGATGGAGTTTAATGCCTTCATTAATTGCAGCATTAAGTATGATGCAAACATTACTTTTATCCGCTTTATCAGTTGCGCGTGAACGTGAGCAAGGTACATTTGATCAGTTATTAGTGACACCCTATACACCATTACAAATAATGATTGGTAAGGCCTTACCGCCAATTTTTGTAGGGCTCATGCAGTCAACCATTATTTTATTGATTATTTTGTTCTGGTTTAAAATTTCTATGAATGGCTCTATTGGGCTGCTTTATTTTGGTTTGTTGAGTTTTAACGTAGCTGTAGTCGGTGTAGGCTTATCAATTTCGGCATTATCTTTAAATATGCAACAAGCTATGTTGTTTACGTTTTTACTCATTATGCCTTTAATGTTGCTTTCAGGTTTATTAACTCCTGTAGAAAACATGCCAGAAGCATTGCAAATAGCAACTTATGCAAATCCTTTAAGGTTCGGAATTAACTTGGTACAACGAGTTTATTTGGAAGGTGCAAGCTTTACACAAGTTAAATTCAACTTTATTCCAATGATCATACTCGGACTGGTCACTTTACCTTTGGCAGCTTGGCTATTTAGAAACAGATTATCTTAAGTACATTGATTAAAAAGCCCCATTTTAGGGGCTTTAAAATTTCACTTATGCACGTACGATCAGCTCGTAACCTGTATATTTACGGATATTGATAACACCAATATCAAAAATTAAATATTGGCCTTTGATGCCCTGTAATACACCACGAATTTTGGGTGTTTTATCTAGGTTTAAAGACTTAATTTTTTCAGGATATTGTTCAACTGGATAAACAAACTCACGTGGCAATTCATTTTCTAGTAGTTCAACCGTTTCGTTAAATTCGAGGTTTTGACTAAATTCTTCACGAATAGATTGAATTTTAGGTGCAAACTCTTCAATTAACTGATCACGTTGTTCAACCATATTTAAAGGTTCAGCCTCACCCTTAAGGAGTTTACGCCAGTCAGTTTTATCAGCAATTAAAGAGCCGAACATTGTTTCAAGCTGACCAGATAAACGGCGTGATCCAACCTTTAAAATAGGTAAGGCTTGAGTTGCCCCTTGATCTAACCAACGACCTGGCATATGACTAATACGAGTAATACCTACTTTTAGAGCACTTGAGTTTGCCAAATATACAATATGAGGTTGGAAACACACACTGTGGGCAAAGTCATCTTCACGACATGTACCCAAGTGGTAGTGGCATGTTTCAGGTTTCATAATGCAAAGGTCACATTCAGCTTTTGTTTTAAAACATTTAAAGCAGTGACCTTGAGAATAAGACTTCGGTGTTTTGGTGCCACAAGATGTGCAATAAATATTACCTGTCCATTCGATTTCTAGTTCTTGTCCTAAATTAAAAGGAAGATCAATTTCTGAACGGTCTAATACAAATTTGTATTCAACATTTGCCTTGGTTGTCTGTTGATCAGTTACACTAGCATCTTTTAGGCCTGCATGCATTTTATGGCAAATGCCTTGTAGTTCCATAAAGTTTAAACTCACATCTTTCAATTAAGGGTTGCAGTTATGGCTGAACAAAATGTCATCACTTCTATGCTAGACGATTTATCAAACGAACAGCTCATTCATACTGCACTTTGTATTGGCCAGAAAATTGACCAGAATAACGCAATTCAATGGCACTATTTTACCGTAACTGAGCTTTTAATTCTGCCTTTTACTCAGCGTTATGATTTGGGTTTTGTATTGTTTGATACAGATGAAATGCAAAACATTAGCGATGTGCAAAAATCACAATTATTAGTAAAGTTAAGAGATTTATTAGCAAAACGAATTGTTGTAGTAAGCAAACGCAGTGATGAACAGTTATTACGTTCTTTAGGTTTCACGCAACTCATTGATAAAACTTCACATGATAGTGATTTCGCTTTATGGCAATTTAACATCTTGACCTATAAACATGTTCCAGACTGGTTTAACTCAAAGTTTTGGGCAAACCCGGAAAATTGGAATAAATTCCGCTGGTAAAGGGCCACTAAATCTCTTTCAAAATTTAACAATTTCGCTTTTGCTGTCTTAACAGAAAAACGCGTATGCTCATGTATAAACCATACATAAGAGTTACACATGACAAATTTAAGCAACATTGTAGAAGTTTTGGCTCAACAAGCTTTAGGTGGGAACCAGCAAGCATCAGGTCAAGGTGGTTTAGGTAGTATTTTAGGTTCTGTATTAGGACAAATGGGTGGTAATAATTCTTCTGGTGCTCAAGGCGGTCTGGGTGGAGTATTAGGTTCTGTATTAGGACAAGTGACTGGTAACAACAATGCGCCTCAAGCTGGTGGCGGCGTACAAAGTTTATTAATTGCTGTTGTGCCTTTAATTCTAGGTTGGGTGCAGCAACAAGGCGGTTTACAGGCTGCTTTAGAAAAGTTAAAAGGAGCTGGTTTAGGCAGTCAAGTTCAAAGTTGGGTTGACCCAAATCAAAGTAATAGTGAAGTTCCAACTCAACAATTACAAAGCCTATTTAACCCAGCAGATATTGAACAAGTTGCCCAGCAGGCTCAAGCGCCAAAAGAACAAGTTTATGGTGCGATTGCTTCTGTCTTACCGCAGGTTATTGATTCTTTAACACCTCAGGGTGATAGTACAGACCACCAAGAAGCTAATCAAGACATTCAGAATGTGATGAATCTGGTAAGTGGTTTCTTAAAATAAGATATAAATTTATAAAAGCCGATAATTTTTATATCGGCTTTTTTAGTCGGAACAATAAAATAAAAGGGCAGAAGCCCTTTTATTTTATATATGAACTGAATGTAACTGATTAGAAGTTATATTCGATACCAGTACCAACAACCGTTTGTTTGTCGTTATCACTCAACCAATCACGTTTTTGTTGAGCAACAATGCCGTAGAAACGAGCTTGTTTGTTGATTTGGTAGTCAAGACCTACACCGTATAAGTCAATTTTACGATCTGCTAAACCACTTACTTGTGTTTCAGCAGAAGAATATTCTGCTTTTACTTTAAGTTTAGTATTCGGGATTTTATAAGCAGCTGTGATTGAATAAGCTTCTTCTTGTAAATCACGGTAAGCTTTACCAGCTTTGTCAACTGATCCATCTGCTTTGTATGTTTGACCATATGCAGTCAATTCATCAGTAGGTTCAGCATGTTGCCATAAAGCGCCAATTACTAGACCTGTTTTTGCGATGTCATAAGAGCCTGTTACACGGTAAGCATCTGTATAAATATCTTTCAGACCATAAGCCGCATATTTACCTTTAATACCAAAGTCACCTGCAGCCGCAATTGCTAAGCCAAGGTCTTTGTTTTCATAACCAAGCGCAGTTGATACAGAGTCAAAACTATTATTTTTGCTGTCTTTACCAGTTTCACCTGGTTTATTATCACTAGTACTTTCACCAGTTTGAGCCATGATGTTGAAAGTTATACCAGCTAATAATTTAGGATCTAATTCAAAACCAATTACGTTATCTAAACGGTTTTCACCATACATGATATTAGTAATATCTAAACGTGTATCGTCATTAAAGATATCTTGGTTATTACCAGCAGCAGTTTTAAAGTAAGAATCGTATTTACCTACTTTTAATGTACCAACACCATCAGTTTTTAAACCGATATAACGGTTACGAGCGCTAAGATCACTATCAGAACCTGAACCATCAGTAGAGATTGCCCACTCAGCTAAATAAACAGCAGATAGCTTGTCAGTTAATTTTTCTTCGCCTTTCACCCCAATGCGAGAAGCGTTTGAGTTAATTTCAGTAACGTCACTTTTCCCATCGAAATTTTTATTGTCAACTTGGTTAATAGAAACATTCAGTTTGCCATACAAAGTTGGCGCTGCTTGCACCGCGTTTACGCTCAAAGTTGCAACTGCGGCAGCGAGTAGCAATTTCTTCATTGAGATTTCTCCAAAAAGTATTTTAAAAATGGCACATGCCTGTTAACTAATTATTTTGTAGTTGACTTGTGTACAAAAAGTTACAGAAGCTCACCAACTTGCTAAGAAGTATCTGTAAACTTTGTGACAGTGGAGTGAAGAGGAAATGACAGTTTTATGACAATTAAAAATTAGAAATATTTTATTTTCTTTTGATTTTATTACACTTTTTAAATAAAAAAGCGGAGCCGAAGCTCCGCTTTTAAGGCTTTAAATCAAAGAGCTGCTTTAATTTTTTCAGCTAAAGCCTTGATTTTATCTTGATCTCCTAATTGTGCAGCATGTTTACCAAGTTGGTGAACATTTGTCGGAATTAGGTGAAAATGAACATGAGGGACAGTTTGTCCAGCAGCAGCACCTGATAATTGCATGAGTACAATTCCATCAAGATTCAGTGCGGTTTCCATTGCTTTCGCAATTTTTTGCACGATCTGAATGGTATAGGCTGCCGCTTCAGGCGGTAAATCAAGTAAAGTTACTGCAGGAGTTTTTGGAATAACTAATGCATGACCATCGGCTTGGGGCATAATATCCATAAAAGCTAGAACTTGATCATCTTCATAGAGTTTTATCGCAGGAAGTTCACCACGTAAAATTTTTGCGAAGATATTTTGATCATCATATGCCATGTATTATTCCTTTAAATACTATTTACACTTCAATTCTTTTTGACGTTCTTTAATTGCGTCTAGACGTTGCTGCTCTTTATCAGAGAATTTTGGCTTAGTCGTATGACAGTTTTCATTACCATATTTTTCTTTAGCATCTTGGTCTTTAAAACAAAAGCCTTTTGATGCATAAATCAAATTGTAATCATCTTGCAATTTTTGACATTCTTGCTCAGGTGTTGCAGCTTGAGCACTGAAACCGGCAAGGGTTACCATTCCAGTGAATACTGCAACCAATAATTTATTCATGAGCTTTTCCTCAGTTAAAGGTATGAACCTGTACTCAATATAAGGTTTATTCCCAATATTTCAATGACTATTAATTACTCAAGTGTTATTAAAAATCATATTTGATCTTATAATACAAAAAAGCTTTACATATCAATATCTTTTTTTAAATTTATTTTAAATCAAGTGTTTAGGTCTTATTTTATATTAAACAATAAAAATATATACATAATAAATATTTAACGTCATTATTGAAATTCCATAGTGATGAATTAAATACATTATATGAGTAACATCGGTTCTTGTTTATGTAATCAAGTAAAGTTTTCTATATCCCGTGAAATAAAAACGGTTTATCACTGTCATTGCAGTTTATGCCGAAAACAAACGGGTACAGGAGCGAATGCGGCTACTTTGGTGAAAGAAAGCCAATTTAACTGGTTGGCTGGAAGTGAATATGTCGCTACCTATAAAAAGGAGACTGGTTTTACCTCGTCGTTTTGTAATCAGTGTGGTTCGCCAGTACCTAATAAAATTAATGGTACAAACTATATATGGATACCATTAGGGCTTTTGGAACAATCATTTAATCCGGACTTAAAGCTTAATTTTTGTATAGAGTCAAAACATGAATGGGTGGTGTTAGCGAACGCTCATAAAAGTTTTGACCATTTGCCTGTTATTGAGGAATTCTTAAAGTACTTCGAATAACATCATTCTTAAATTTTATATCTTTTAATACTTCTTAAGTGTTCGTTACATAAATGATGTGTGTTCACTGTTGAATATATCTGACATTTAATTGAGCATGAAATGACATAACTTAAAAGGATGGTTCACATGATAAATGAAGAAAAGCCTTTAAATTTTGAAGATGATGACGAGCCTCTTGATTTTGAAGATGAAGAATTCACAGATGATAAAAAAGAGGATGAAATGTATAACTCGATCACTAAGGATGGATCTAGTGTTGACCCCGCCGATGATGGCACACGACATATTCGTCCAGAAGATGGCGATCCTATAGAACTTGATGAGTAAGTACATCAGTTTAAAAAAGATTAGTCTTTTTAATCTTTAAGTATAAGTGTAATATCCGAGCGCTGTCACAAACAGCAAAAAGTCCTGAATGATCAGCGCAAAAAATCAAAAGGGTAAAGCCTGCTTACAAAGCGGGCTTTTTTATTTTTATAAAATTATAGATTACGAAAATTAATTTATTGTGACTGTAAAAACTTATTTTTTTAAAAAAATAGTTGGACACCATAGATGAGAGGCTAATCGATGCTCCTATTGTTTGTAATGAGCATTTAAAAGAAGCACGAATGTAAATAATAAAAATAAAAAAAGTAGAAAGACCATGAGTTAAAACATATCGTTAAATTATTTAGGTATTTTACACAATTTAACATTTTATGCAAATTAGTTTACATTTCATTAAGATTTGTTAAAGGTTCGACCTGAGATTAATCGTTTTAAATATGTGACAATTAAAGCATAATTTGTTAAATTGTTTGATTTTTATAACAACAGGTGAACTAAATGAAGAAATTATTATTTGTCCTTATTGCTGGGTTTGGGCTAGAAGGTTGTGCGTCACTGACGGAAAAAGCTGATGAAAATTATATTAGCAAGTCACCAATTACCCCAGTCAATACTGCATTTAATGATACGAAAGTACTTGAGCATGGAATTTTTACTGAGCAGGATATTGCTGATATGCCTGAGCATTCAAATATCAATTCACGTTATAAAATATCATTTTAAGTCAATACTTAAAATTAAAATTGAATAGTTAAACTAAATAATCCAGTAAATTAGCAGAAATTTAAAATTTACTAAAATTGCATTTAGTAATAGCTATTAAGTATAAAACCACCGGTCAGGTGGTTTTTAAAACGATAAAATGTTAAATTTTAATCATTGAAAAAATTGGTTTTATAAATGAAAAGAGTCATTATTTTAACTTCTATATTGTTATTAACTGGGTGTGCAATTAACTCAAAGACATTATCACCGACTAAAAGTAGCGATGATAAAATTATTTTAGAGGCTGAAAAATATAAGCAACAATATCAAAAAAAGATATTTAAAATTTGGGATATTCCACCGTCTTCAGTAGGCATGAGCGCCAGTGTAAAAGTCTTTTTAAATGATAGTGGTGAGATTGAGCAAATTATTTTTCTAGATAAAGAAGATCCAAAGTTTAAATCGAGTATTGAAAAAGCAATATGGCGTGCAAGTCCTTTTGTTTTACCTTCTAATCCTGATGTAAGAAAACAGGTAAGAAAGTTCAACATCAAATTTATGGCAAAGTAAATTTTAAATGTGAACTTCGCCTTTTTATTTGTAGAAACCACCGAGAGGTGGTTTTCTATATTTAAAATTATAAATAACAAATATATAGAAAAACTTTTAAACCTCATTATGTCATTTCTGTAACTGCATAAGTGACCAAGCTATAACTTTATTTTATTAATTATTTAAAAACTAATCATTATTTTTTATCTACTTTTTCTTTTATGGTTAGCTCATCGAAGAAGAGGAATAAGCCATGTTGAATCAACATGAGATAAATTTAAAACAGTACCAAAATAAATCTTTAAGTTATTTGAATAGCACAGCTCACTCTGAAGGAGTTGAGTTTGATAAGTTTATTAAAGAGATTGAGAAATATTCAAATGCTGTTGTTTTAGATTTAGGTTGTGGTGGTGGTCATGTGGCTTATAACGTTGCTCACCATGCCGATCTGGTTTTTGCTTATGATTTATCTCATGAAATGCTTGATACTGTTTCAAAAGCTGCCAATGCTCGGAAAATAAAAAATATTTTCGTACAACAGGGCATAGCTGAAGATATGCCTTTTACTGATGAACAGTTTGATGTAGTGATTAGCCGATATTCTGCTCATCACTGGCAGCATGTACCAACGGCCATGAAAGAAATAAACCGTGTTTTAAAAACAAATGGTACTGTTATTTTTGTTGATATTATCAGCTCAAGTTTTCCCATTTTAGACACGTTTTTACAGACTATAGAGGTGATTCGGGACCCAAGTCATGTAAGAAATTACAGTATTAAAGAATGGGTTTACTTTATAGAAGATGCTGGTTTTGAATTAACTGCCTTAGATAAACAATCACTCATGCTAGATTTTGATAGTTGGGTACAGCGTATGAAAACTCCTGAAGATCAGATAAAAACGCTTAAGTATCTACAAGAGAATGCATCAGATGTAGTCAAAAAATATTTTAATATTCAAAAAGACGGAAGTTTCGAAAGTAAGGTAGGGTACTTTGTATTTAAAAAGATATCCTTCTAGTTTAATTTTAGCTTGAGAGTTATGAAATACGAAAAAGTTTTAAAACTTTGAGGCCTATGAAATAAAATGCTCATATCATTATAAAAGTTATGTGAAATTGGCTATTGAAGTCGATAGGAGATAAAGATTTTAATCCAGAATAATTCGGTTAATGCATTAATTGTAGTAGATGTACAAAAGGCTTTTGTATTAGGCAATGAGGCTGTTCCAGCCGCAGAGCAACTTCTTTCTTCAATTAATATTTTACTTTCGAAGGCGCGCTTAGCTCGGGCACCTGTCATTTTTCTGCAAAATGACGGTGCTTTAGATACTGTAGATGAACCATTTCAATGGGGATGGGAACTATTTTTTCCTCCTCAACAAGGTGAAATTGTATTAAGAAAAGTCAATGACAATGGGTTTGATGGTACGCCTCTTCAGCAAATTCTAAATGAAAGCAGAGTACAAACCTTTGCAATTTGTGGGGTACTATCCGAAATGTGTGTAGCGGCTACTGCTCGTGCTGCACTAGAGTTAGGTTATGGGGTGCTTTTACCTCATGATGCACATGCAACTTATAATGTACCCGCAGGACCAGGCTCAGAAGAGGTACCAGCAGCAATGGCGGCCCGAGCTGCTGAGTGGTCTCTTGGCGATGAAGTTGTCATCTGTGCTTCATCTCATGAAGTGAATTTTATAGAAAATGTTAAATAAAAGCCCTTACTTGAAGGGCTTTTCATATCTATATTTAAATTTTTGTTGAACGATCGCTTAGCCATGCTGCTAGCTTTGGCCAGAATTCCTGAGCACTTGCTTGGCTTGACATTAGTCCCAAATGTCCGCCAGGAATAAGAGTAAACGTCACATCTGTGCTGCTGGTTAATTCGCTTAATGGTTGAGCAGCATCCGCCGTAACTAATTGATCGCTACGACCAGCGCCAACTAAAAGAGAACAATCGATATTTTTTAACTCGATTTTTTTATCTTTTAATAGAATAGAACCTTGCTTCAACGGATTTTGTAGCCATACATTGAATAACATGTCCTGATTAATCCCCCCAGGATAATCAATCATATTGTTTAAAAAACTACTTAATGTGGCATGTTCTTGTACAAACTGCAGATCATCAAGGTTTTTAAGTAATTGAATATGACCCTCGAACCAGCCTTTAGGGTCAAGAATTTTAAATCCTAGAGAATTTAAAATACCTGAAGTATGAATCAAACGCTTCGGTAAACCTGAGTAGATACGTGCCTGAAGTTTTTTATTTCGACCAATAATATTATTTATGGTTCGGTAGAGTTTTCCAATATAGCCAGAAGCATAGCTATCGATTGGACTGCCTAACACTATAAGGTTTTTGACATAATTTGGATGGTTATGAGCTGTATATAAAGTAACGAATATACCTGCCATACTCCACCCATGTAGAGAAATTTGATCACTTCCTGAATGAGTGCGGACAAGCCCTATAGCTTTAGGAATAAAATCTTCAATAAATGATAAAAAGTTAAGATGCCTATCTTTAAACCCTAAATGGCCCCAATCGACAAGGTACACGTCAAATCCTGTATTTTGGAAATGCTTAATAAGAGAACGATAAGGATATAAATCATAGATCGCCATATTAATTGCTAGAGGTGCAACAAATACTAATGGTTCTTTAAAACGCTTTTGAGCAGCCGCATAGTAACGAATACGAGTTTCATTAAATTGACCGATGACTTCATAGGGTGTGCTTTGTGACAACACCAGTGTTTCGGGTTGAAATAGTCGAGTAGAGAGGTGTTTGATATGGCTTTGCTCAGAGGCAATGGACTTTAAGCGTTTCATCTTACTTTGCCAACTATTTACTAAAATTAAATAAAGTCTAAGCGATAATTTTCAGGTTTACCTTGACCTTAAATACCTTAGACACTCAAAATGATGATAGTTTTTTAGTACATGACCAGTAAAGGCGAACATTTAATGAACCAGTCTGATGATTTAGAATACCAACTTGATACTTTAGCCATTCGTACCGGACATACTCGTAGTTTTGAAGGTGAGCATGGCGAACCGATTTTTTTGACTTCATCTTTTGTGTATGAAAACGCTGCTGAAGCGGCTGCAAAATTTTCTGGTCAAGTTCAAGGAAATATCTATTCACGTTTTACCAATCCGACTGTATCAATGTTCGAAAAACGCTTAGCAGCTTTAGATGGTGCTGAACGTGCTGTTGCGACAAGTTCTGGAATGGGCGCGATTTTGTCAGTTGCTATGGCATATTTAAAAGCGGGTGATCATGTTATTTGCTCAAGAGCAGTTTTTGGTTCAGTTGTCGCTTTGTTTGAGAAATATATTGCCAAGTTTGGTGTAGATATTACATTTGTCGATTTATGTGATTTGGACGATTGGAAAAACGCGGTACGTCCAGAAACTAAACTTTTATTTGTTGAGTCACCATCGAATCCTTTAGCTGAGATTGCAGATATTCAAGCACTTGCAGATATTGCACATGCGAATGGTGCATTACTTGCGGTTGATAATAGTTTCTGTACGCCTGTTTTGCAGCAACCATTAAAATTTGGTGCAGACCTTGTGATTTACTCGGCAACTAAATATTTAGATGGACAAGGGCGAGCATTAGGCGGTGCTGTTGTCGGTAATCATCAGTTGTTAGAAGAGGTTTTTGGTGTCGTCCGTACACTTGGGCCATCAATGAGTCCGTTTAATGCATGGGTTTTCTTAAAAGGTCTAGAAACTTTACGCTTACGTATGAAAGCACACTGTGAGAGTGCTCAAATTCTTGCCGAATGGTTATCTACCCATGACAAAGTAGAAAAAGTTTACTACGCAGGCCTACCAACTCATGAAGGACACGAACTTGCTGCAAAACAGCAAAATGGTTTTGGTGGGATTGTTTCTTTCGTTGTTAAAGGCGAACGTGAAGGTGCTTGGAAGGTGATTGATAACACCAAATTTATTTCAATTACTGGTAATTTAGGTGATGTGAAGTCAACAATTACCCATCCTGCGACAACAACACACGGCAAACTTTCTGCTGAAGCAAAACAAGCAGCAGGAATTCAAGAAGGCCTAATCCGTGTTTCAGTTGGTTTAGAAGATATTAACGATATTATTGGTGATATCTCACGTGGATTGGATTTAATTTAATTAATTTATATATTTAAGATTAAACCACACTTATTTAGGTGTGGTTTTTTATTAATGATGCTGTTACTCATACACAACGAAAGAAATAAAAAGACTACATTTTGTTATAAATGACTCTAAAATCACAACGTATAAAAGTTCTAAATTTAATAAAAATAACAAAGTGAGTTTTTGAACCATGCTTAAACCTATAATTATATTAGTCGCTATAGGGGCAATTGGTTTGGTTGGATACAGAGTATTTGCCCAAAAAGACGAACCGACTCAGATTAGCGAAACTGTATTGTTAATTAATGATGCGAACAAATCAGTTGAAGATGCAGATCATTCCATAGAAAAGGCAAATGCCTCTTTTCAGAAAATGCCTTTAAATGAATACAAACCGGACAATAAAAACCTTCAAGCCTCACAATAGTTGCACTTAAATTTTAGAACTGGTTCTAAGAGTGAAAAGTTTTACACAGAAAGCTTTAAACTCATGAGTTAGCGAAAATAGTTTCATAGATACCAATAGAAAACATTAATTTATTGTGTCAGAATTACAGATTAATTTTGATTTAAACGTAATGACCTCAATGCTCTTTATGATGGGTTGAGGGACTAAAAGAGTTTAAGTTCTGAAGTGTTATGTGACTATCAATTATATTTGGTAGAGATACGGAGTTAGGTTTATGAATATCAATATGCTCATGCAGCAAGCGCAGCGCATGCAAAAAGATATGGAATCAAATATAAAAAAGGCCAAAGAAGAGCTTGCTCAAACTGAAGTACACGCTGAAGCGGGTGGTGGTTTAGTTAAAGTAACTATGACTGGTCGTTATATCGTAAAACGTATCGAAATTAATCCAGAATTGCTTCAAGATGAACCAGACATGATTGAAGACTTAATCGCAGCTGCTGTTAATGATGCTGTGCGTCAAGCAGAAGTAGTTTCTGAAGAAAAAATGCAAAAAGCTAACTCTGGCATGGGTTTACCTCCTGGCTTAGCGGGCATGTTCTAAGGAAATTCAGTGTTTAGTGATAGATTTGAACAACTCGTTCAAGCTTTACGTATTTTGCCTAGCGTTGGACCTAAGTCGGCTCAACGTATGGCTTTACATCTGTTGATGAAAAATCGAGAAGGTGCATTTGCTTTAGCGCATGCTCTACATGAAGCATCAAGTTATATCCACGAATGTAGTGTTTGTCACTCTTTAACTGAGCACGAAATTTGTGATATTTGTGCTTCAACAGAAAGAGATGATCAACTGCTCTGTGTAGTTGAATCTCCAGCAGATGTGATGGCAATTGAGCAAAGTGGTAGTTTCCGTGGCAAATACCATGTGTTGGGTGGGCATCTCTCTCCATTAGATGGAATTGGGCCAGAAGAAATAGGTATTCCTTACCTAATCCAGCGTTTAAGCCAAGGTACTATCGAAGAAGTCATTTTGGCAACTAACGCTACTGTAGAAGGTCAGGCGACAGCGCATTATTTGGTTGAAGCGACGAAGCATTTACCTATTCACATGACACGTATTGCTCAAGGTGTACCACAAGGTGGTGAGCTTGAATATGTTGATAGTCATACATTAAGTCAGGCGGTACATAACCGTATGCGTATGAAATAAGTACCTCGGTGCTTATTTCAAAGATTTTTTTAAAATATAAGTTTTATTATTAAAAAAATCTTTTTAAAAGACAAAAACATATTTTTAAAAATGACTTAATGAATATATAAATTAAAAAAGCTGTTTGTAAAAAATAAATTTTTATAAGGATCTTAAATTGAAAAATTTAAAATAATGATCAAAAAATTATCTCTTTTTTGGAAAATTGTTCAAAAATAGATTATTCATCATGGATTCAGTAGCATTTTTCTATTGCTATGTTATATATACCAGAGTTTAAAGCACTCTTTGCATTTACTTGAGAAAGCATGTTTCAGTTTATCCAACAGCAAACCGAATTGGTTGATGTTCTTCAACAAATGGATCAATGTTCAACGTATGGACTTGATACAGAATTTATTAAGGTTGATACCCTTTGGCCTAAACTTGGAGTATGTCAAGTCAATGTCAACGGAAACGTATATTTGCTGGATGGCGTGTCGCTAGACTTAAGTGAGTTTTGGAAAAAAATTTTTGTTGCTCAACAAAATATTTTTCACGCATGTGGTGAAGATATCGATTTAATCTATCACTATGCTGATGAACAAAACCTATTAAATGTTTTTGATACTCAAGTTGGACTTTCCTTTTTAGGGCATGGTTTACAAGTAAGCTATCAAGGTGCTTTAAAGCTTTGTTTAGAGATTGACATTGAAAAAGACCAAACTCGATCTGACTGGTTAGCAAGACCTTTGTCTCCTCAACAGTTATGCTACGCAGCAAATGATGTTTTATACCTTATGCAGTTGGCTAACCATATTAAGGATCAGCTTAAGCAAAAAGGGCTTTATGAATATGTTCTTGAAGACTGTAGTAGTCTAACCAAAGAAATTATTAGGGAAACACCAACGTCATTACTCTATACAGATGTAGGCAACTATCGACATTCACGCCGTCAATTAATGCAATTGCAGAATTTAAGTGAATGGCGCGAACATATAGTTAAAGCAACCAATCAGCCACGTAGTTTTATCCTTAGAAATTCGACAATGATTGATTTGGTCGAAAAAAATCCACGTAATAATTTTCAATTATCTCAAGTAAGAGATATCCGTCCAAATGTTGTTCGTGAATATGGCAAGATTATTCTGGATCTTTTAAAGGATTTACCAGTAGAAGGGCAATGGCCGGCTAAAATTGCTAAACCTTTTAAAATTACGTCAAAAGAAACTCTAGATAAAATGGATGCGTTAATTGCAAATGCTATAGAGCAAACCTCCATTCCGAAAGAAGTTTTACTGCGTAAGAAATGGTTAAATGCAATTCATCAGCATGTACTTTCTAAAGGTGATGAACAAGATTTACCCGATTACTTGTTGGGTTGGCGCTACGAATTACTCACCAAACCACTTATCCAACTATTTACAGAAGAGAAAGCAACTCTGTTATTTTAAATTTACCAATGTGTTTTCAGTTCAAATGAGCACTTTGTATTTAAAAATAAGTTATTTGATTAATATTTGCTCAAATAATAGTGGTTAATTTTAATTTAAAATAAAGCTTTTTTATAAGGTCATCTTTATAAATTTAATCTTTTATTTAGTTGTACTTTATATTCTTAGGTTTTTTTAAAGTTTAAATCCTATAAATATGAGTTAATCTTAATTTCATATGATTATGCTGAATTAAATTAACTTTATTCGTGAGAAAAATTCAATTGCGTATATATACAGGTCTGTATATTCTTGGCATCAAGAAAAACAATTTCAAAATAAACAATATATAACTATAAGTTTGTTTCGGTGCAGAAATATAGAGGCCTTCTCGGGGAGAGGAGGCCTCTAATTTTATTTGTACAGCCGTAAAAAGTTTTTAAAATCAATAATAAGTTAATATTGAGATTAATTTTTTATGCTATAAATGAAAGTTACTAATAACTAGAGAGATAAACATGACTAATAATTTTAATGCTGAACAGGCAAGAAAAAATGCTAAAGATGTCAAAATAGATCAAGCAATATTGTTGGAAAAAATCTTAACTGGAACTGAGGAAATCTCGAAAGAAGGTAAACGTCGAGCAGTGTTTCAATTTCCAATAGATGCTTTGCATCCTGAACATATTACACAGGTAGAGGAAGAGCTAAAGACGCGAGGTTTCAATGTTTCAACCAATATTGAACAGTCTGGTACAACGGTCAATATTGAAGTTAGTTTCTAAACTTTTGTGCAATCAAACGCCCATACTTTAGGGCGTTTCTTATAATTTTTTACAATCTAAATTTATAAAAATCAATATATTGTTTGACAGGTTTATGCTTCTTCTGTAGCTTTACTTTTTGAGTGGAATATGGATATGAACTTCCAAACAATACTTTCATCTTTCAAAAATCAATCTACTGGTACAGATGCATTTAAAAACTTAAAAAATGTGTGTGAGCAGTATCTCAAGCAATCTTCAGATTTAAATGAAAAAGCAGCAACTTATCTCATTTATGGGTTTGCTCGTAGTTATGTCATCTTATATGAAGATGAAGCAGTGACTACCGAGTTTGCGCAAGCTTCTAAAGAAACGTTAATGAATTACATGCGTCATTTAAATAAAGCCTTACTTACTCAAGATGACAGCATAATTTTGAGTGCTTTAAATCAGGTGAGTAATGACTATATGCAGAGTGCAAGAGTCTTTTAAAATCTTTGTTTAGCTTATTAGTAGGATACTTCTTTAGTCATCAAGTTAACCAAAGAAGTATCCAGTAGTAATTTTAATGTGATTTTTTCTTGCCACCGCCATCTTGTTTATTGACAGTAGACCATGCAATACGTTCAGCTTCTTCTTGAGAATGACCTCTATCTACCTCACTCTCAACAATATGTTTAGCCTGACGCTTTTGCTTTGCTGTATAAGATGATTTATCGCCACGAGACATAGCATAGACCTCCGTATTTTGTTTTAAGATCTTCTACTATTGAAACACATCCGAATTTAAAATCGGTTAAATAATGTCTTATCCTGTATGCATAAGTTGAATCTTATTTAGAACTTATTTTAAATTTTAGTTAAATTAAATTTATTATTTTCAATAAATTAAGCTGAGTTCAATCTGTTTTGAGCTGAGTTTTATTGTTTTTAAAATGTAATTTTTTCATTTTATAAAAGTAAATAAAAAGATTTTTTATGTAAAATTAACAGCTTAATAAAGGTTGAAAAATTTAAAACTTTAGAAAATTAAAAGTTATTTATCGACCTTGATGATTGTTGTGGGTTAATATTTCGCAAGAAAAGAAAAAACGACTGATGCGTAAACAAACCTGCGTGTGTCTGTTGTTTTTTTTCATGTATGCTGTCCTTAGTTCAAGAGTTGATTTGAAATGCACTGTGATATTTATAGATCGAGCAAAAAAGATGAAATGTACATTTATATTGCTCGTCCAAACTATCCTGATGATACGGAGCAAACTGATCCGTTTGAAAAAGTTCCAGAAGCTGTTTTACAAGCATTTGGTCGTGCAACGTTTGTCATGCATTTAGAATTAGCTCCAACACGTAAATTAGCGCGTGTAAATGTTTTACATGTTCTAGACTCATTACAAACAAAAGGTTTCTTTATTCAGATGCCGCCAGAAGGGCTAATTAACCCAAATGCAGTTGAACCAGAGGGCTTACGTGGTGCGTGAAGATCAAGCTGGAGTTTTAAATCAATTACTTTCTTCTCTCGATGCAATTCCTGAAGAGATCATTGCTTTAACAGCTTATGGCGTTGGCGCTATTATTGCCTTGTGGTGTTGGTGGCGTTTAATGCGCCGCTTACCTGCTACTTTTGGTGCAATAAGCTGGTTAGTTGTTTTTGCTATTTTGGTGACACCAACCGTTTCGGAAGGACCGAATGCATCTGTAGCACCAGCTATTTTTGGACTACTGTTTGGTGTTTTAACGAAAGATAGTCCTTTAATCTGGTCAAATTTATCCTTAATTCTATTTGTAATCGGTCTAGGTTTGGTTATTGGCTATTGTTGGTCAAAATATACAACAAACAAAAGCATGCGTTCCATCTAACCATTGAAATAGAAAAATAAGGTCTCTACATGTCTGCTGATACCCAACATTTTACCGGTACAGATCAATATATCGCGACTGATAGTCTTAAACTTGCTGTAAAAGCAGCTCGTGCCTTGCAAAAGCCTTTATTGGTTAAAGGCGAGCCGGGTACAGGTAAAACTTTACTTGCTGAGCAAGTGGCAGAAAGCCTCGGTTTAAAACTCATCACTTGGCACATCAAGTCAACAACTAAGGCACAGCAAGGCTTATATGAATACGATGCTGTGTCTCGTTTGCGTGATAGCCAATTGGGTGATGATCGTGTTTACAATATTAAGAACTATATTAAGCCCGGTAAACTGTGGGAAGCCTTCACCAGTGAAGAGCGCTGCGTGCTTTTAATTGATGAAATTGATAAGGCGGACATTGAGTTTCCAAATGACCTGTTACATGAACTTGATAAGATGTCTTTTTATGTTTATGAAACAGGCGAAACGATTACGGCTACTCAACGTCCAATCGTAATTATTACTTCAAATAATGAAAAAGAATTACCAGATGCGTTCCTGCGTCGTTGCTTCTTCCACTACATTGAATTTCCAGACGAAGCAACTATGCGTGAAATTATCTCGGTACATTTCCCAAATATCTCTGCAAATTTGGTAAATGAAGCGCTTCAAGTTTTCTTCAAACTCCGTGAAATTCCTAACTTGAAGAAACCACCATCTACATCTGAACTGATCGATTGGTTGAGTCTGCTTATGGCAGATGATATGCCGGAAGATGTACTACGTAATCGAGACACATCAAAAGCGATTCCACCTTTATATGGCGCACTTATTAAAAACGAGCAAGATGTGCAATTGCTTGAACGTTTGGCTTTCATGTCGCGACGTTAAAGGAGGGAATAACCCATGTTTGTGCGGTTATTTTACACCTTACGAAAATATGGTGTTCCAGTTACAACTCGTGAACTCATTGATTTAAATCGTGCGGTGAGTGAAGGCTTAGTTTTTGCCGATCAGGAAGAGTTCTATCAACTTGCTAAAACCATTTTAGTTAAAGATGAACGCTTTTTTGATAAGTTCGATCGTGCCATGAAAGATTACTTTGATGGCATAGAAACCTTTGATATTGATGAGTTGCTCAAGCAAGTCCATAAACTTCCAAAAGACTGGTTCGATTTAGAACTTCTCGAAAAGCATTTAACACCAGAGCAAAGAGCTGAACTTCAAAAAGCAGGTTCTTTAGAAGAACTGATGAAAATGCTAGAGGAACGCTTACGCGAGCAGCATAAAAAACACCAAGGTGGTAACCGTATGGTTGGCACAGGTGGAACTTCACCCTTTGGCGCTTTTGGTGACCATCCAGAAGGTGTCAGAATTGGTGGGCCGGGGCGTAAACGTTCGGCAGTTAAAGTCTGGGAACAGCGGAAATACCAAAATCTAGATGACGACCAAGTTCTTGGTACGCGCCAAATGCAAATTGCTTTACGACGGTTACGCAAATTTGCTCGCCAAGGTGCAGCTGAAGAGCTAGATGTTGATGGAACAATTCGGGAAACAGCCAAGCAAGGTATCTTGGATGTTCAAATGGTGCCAGAGCGTCGAAATCGTATCAAAGTACTCATGTTGTTCGATGTGGGCGGTTCGATGGATGCACACATTGCCCAATGTGAAAAGTTATTTAGCGCGGCTAAAACAGAATTTAAAACGCTTGAATACTTTTATTTTCATAACTGTCTTTATGACTATGTTTGGAAAGATAACTACCGAAGAACAGCAACCCGCATGAATACGTGGGACTTGTTCCATACTTATGGACGCGACTATCGTGTAATTGTGGTGGGAGATGCCAGTATGGCACCGTATGAGCTGAAATCGGTAGGTGGCTCGGTTGAATATATGAATGATGAAACAGGTGAGGTTTGGTTACGTCGCCTACGTCAACATTTTGATAAAACAGCATGGTTAAATCCTGAAACAGAAGGGTATTGGCATTACACTCAAACGATTGGTTGGATTAAAGAGATTTTTGAAAACCATATGTACCCAATGACCCTAAAAGGCATTGAGGATCTGACGCGTTACCTTTCTCGATAAACTTGATAACTTTAATAATTTAAAAAGAGGGATGATATGCAACATCAAATTAATGGTATTGCTTTGCCGAATGAACAAGGATTTTTTGGTGAGTATGGAGGTCAATTTATTCCTCCGCATTTAAAAGAAGCAATGGATGAAATTAATGTTGCTTATGAAGAAATTCGCCATACATCAGAATTTCAAAATGAATTATCAGACCTCTTTGCAAATTATGTAGGACGTCCAAGTCCTTTATTTCATGCAAAACGTCTTTCTGAGCAGTTAGGTGGCGCGCAAATTTATTTAAAGCGTGAAGACTTAAATCATACCGGTGCCCATAAAATCAATCACTGTTTAGGTGAGGCTCTACTTGCTAAGTATATGGGCAAAAAGAAAGTCATTGCCGAAACTGGAGCAGGTCAACATGGGGTGGCTTTAGCAACGGCTTGTGCTCTAGTGGGTATTCCATGTGAAATTCATATGGGGCAAGTTGATATTGAAAAAGAACATCCAAACGTGGTCAAAATGAAAATTTTGGGTGCTCATTTAGTTTCAGTCACTCGTGGTACAGCAACCTTAAAAGATGCTGTAGATAGTGCGTTTGAAGAATATTTAAAAGACCCTAAAAACTTTATTTATGCAATTGGTTCTGTGGTTGGTCCTCATCCATTTCCTAAAATGGTTCGAGATTTTCAATCAATTATTGGCAATGAAATTAAAGATCAGACACATCAGCGCTTTGGAAAAAATCCAGATTATGTGGTGGCATGTGTTGGTGGTGGTTCAAATGCGATTGGTGCCTTTACCGCATTTTTAAATGATTCAGATGTAAAACTGGTTGGGGTGGAACCCGCTGGACATGGGTTAGACACCAATATGCACTCAGCAACTCTAACATTAGGTAAACCAAGTCAAATTCATGGTATGGCATGTTACGTGCTTGAAAATGAAGCTGGTGAACCTTTACCGGTACATTCTATTGCTTCAGGATTGGACTATCCTGGTGTTGGTCCTCAGCATAGTTTCTTAAAAGATTTAGGCCGTGTGGAATATAGCACTGCAACTGACCAAGAATGTTTGGATGCTTTTATGACCTTATCTCGTGTAGAAGGAATTGTTCCTGCGCTTGAAAGCTCACACGCTGTGGCATGGGCAATTCGTGAAGCACCAAAACTACCGAAAGAAACCATGATTGTGGTGAATCTGTCGGGTCGTGGTGATAAAGATTCTGACTATGTTGCAGAAAAGCTTAAGCTTTAAGCCAACTAGAGTTGATAAGCGGTCAGTATTTAAAGGCCGCTTTTTTGTTTCAGAGACTACATATTGCGCTACTTATAAAGTTCATTATTTCTTAATTAAAACAAAGTATTCTGATTTTAAGCTGAGATTGTTAGAGATAGGTGTGTAAAACACTGCTTCACAAGGCAAAGCGTTGCGTTGCTTTGTCTCACTCAGTAGAATAGTCACTTTGCAAAATTTGCCTTTGGAGACGCCTAAGTGGAGCGACCGACGATTAGCCCTGAACATTTACAGGAAGCTGCTGAAAATTTATCTACAATTCGAGATTTTATTCGTTTTGGGGTATCAGCATTACGTCAACATGATGCACATTTAGGACAAGGTACTGAAGATTATTTTGCAGAAAGTTCTGCATTAGTTTTACAAACCTTATCTCTTGAATGGTCAGCAGACTCAGAGATTTTAGATGCTAAACTTTTACCAAGTGAAAAAGCAGAATTCTTAAGTTTGTTAGAAAGTCGTATTAATGACCGTATTCCGACTTCTTATTTATTAAATTTAGCTTACTTCTTTAATAAGCCATTTTATGTAGATGAACGTGTACTTATTCCGCGTTCACCAATCGCAGAGTTAATTGAGCAACGTTTTGCACCATATTGTTTAGATGAAAATGGTCAAATGCGTGAAGCACTCAACAACTTACCAGAAAATACCAAGCCTAAGACACCACAACGTATTTTAGACATGTGTACAGGTTCTGGCTGTATTGCGGTAGCTTTAGCTTATGCTTATCCAGATGCTGAAGTAGATGCAACAGACATCTCTAAAGAAGCTTTAGAAGTAGCATCGATTAATGTTGAACATCACAATAAGCAATATCAAGTTGCGTTACTTGAATCTGATTTATTCGCCAAGATTCCAGCTGAAAACCAGTACGATTTAATTGTAAGTAATCCTCCGTACGTTGATGCCGAAGATATGGCTGACTTACCAGAAGAGTTTTTGCATGAGCCTGAACTTGCATTGGCAGCAGGACAAGATGGTTTAGACTTAGTTCGTAAAATGTTAGCTCAAGCGGCAGATTATTTAACAGAAGATGGTTTAATTGTAATTGAAGTCGGTAACTCTGAATGGGCTATGCGTCAGAACTTCAATACTGTTGAGTTTAACTGGCTTACTTTCCAAAAAGGTGGTTCAGGTATTTTTGCTTTGACTGCTGAACAATGTCGCCGTTATAGAAAATTATTTGCAGAACAAGCTTAAGGAGTTGTACGTATGGCAGGGAACACTATTGGACAACTCTTTCGTGTAACCACATGCGGTGAATCGCATGGTGTTGGTTTAATGGCAATTGTTGATGGAGTGCCACCAGGCCTTGCATTAACAGCAGAAGATCTGCAAATAGATTTGGACCGCCGTAAGCCTGGTACATCGAAATTTGCTACCCAGCGTAAAGAACCTGATCAAGTTGAAATCATTTCAGGGATATTTGAGGGTAAAACCACAGGTACACCAATTGGTTTACTCATTCGTAATACTGACCAAAAATCGAAAGATTATGGGAATATTGCGCAAACCTTTAGACCGGGTCACGCGGATTATACTTATACACAAAAGTATGGTTTCCGTGATTATCGTGGTGGTGGCCGTTCAAGTGCTCGTGAAACTGCTATGCGTGTTGCAGCTGGTGCTATTGCGAAGAAATATTTAGCAGAAAAATTTGGTGTCTTGATTCGTGGTCATGTCACTCAAATTGGTAATGAAGTTGCCGAAAAACTGGATTGGAATGAAGTTCCGAATAATCCATTTTTCTGTGGTGATGTAGACGCTGTTTCACGTTTTGAGGCGTTGGTTACTTCTTTACGTGAACAAGGAACAAGCTGCGGCGCAAAGCTAGAAATTTTAGCTGAAAAAGTTCCTGTGGGTTGGGGCGAACCTGTTTTTGACCGTTTAGATGCTGACATTGCTCACGCGATGATGAGTATTAATGCGGTTAAAGGTGTTGAAATCGGTGATGGTTTTGCAGTTGCTGGACAGTTTGGTCATGAAACACGTGATGAATTGACTAGTCAGGGCTTCTTGGCGAATCATGCTGGTGGTATTTTGGGTGGTATCTCAAGTGGTCAAACCATTCGTGTCGCAATTGCACTAAAACCGACTGCAAGTATCACAACTCCGGGTAAAACGATTAATTTAAATCGTGAAGATACTGATGTGTTAACTAAAGGCCGTCATGACCCGTGCGTGGGCGTTCGAGCAACTCCAATTGCTGAAGCAATGTTAGCAATTGTTCTAATGGATCATTTTTTACGTCATCGTGCTCAAAACGCAGATGTTGTTCCACCATTTGCGCCAATTGAACCATAGATACTTGGTTGACGTAAAAAAGCCACATAACTCAAAGTATGTGGCTTTTTTTATTGTTATTGAGCGCAATTTTTTAATTAAATATAGACCCATTAATAATTAAGTTAAATCTACAATTTGTTCTTGATTTACAGCAATTTGATACTGATTACGGCCATTTGTTTTTGCTTGATAGAGTGCATGGTCTGCGCGGCTAACAAAGGCAGAAATTGAATCATTTAAACGTGGAATTGTGGTTGCCACACCCACACTAATGGTTACATATGGTGAAACGCTACTACATGGATGAACAATGGCAATTTTTTTAATTGCGTTCATTAATCTTTCGACTTGAATTTGAGCTTGTTGTGCATTGGTCATAGGGAAGAGAAGTAAAAATTCTTCACCACCATAACGGGCAACTAAATCTCCACTACGAGCAGCAATTGAAGAAATTGCAGTCGCAATATCTTTTAAGCACTGATCGCCTTTAAGATGTCCTAAGGTATCGTTATAGGGTTTAAAGAAGTCGATATCCACCATCATAATAGTAAGTGGTGTTTCATGACGCAGCGCACGGCGCCATTCATTGTCTAGTGTTTCATCGAGATAACGTCGGTTAGCAAGTCCAGTTAAAGCATCTTGCTGTGAAAGTAAAGACAACTGCTGCGCTTGTTGCATGAGTTCAATACGGTTGAGTTCAATCATACAGTTTTGTAAATAGTTTTCTCGGTGCTGACGGTCTGTAGCATAGGCAAGTGTCATTCCTAAGAAACTACTAAACGTATATGTGCGGTTCAAAAAGGTCCAATCTATGTCACCTTTCACATAAGTACTGACTAAAATACCAACCAAACCGCCGACCCATCCTGCAATGATTGCAGTATAAAAGCGCATACCTACCGCACCGTAGATAATCACAATCGCATACATCATTGCTGCATGAAAAAGTACATTATCTTGGCCATTTTCTAAAACGTTAATTAAAATAAAGGTGATAGCGACAGCGGAAGCAGAGCCAATTCCGACATAATAATCAAACCACTGATTTAATTTTTTAATAAACGATAAAATCCATGCAATTAAAACAATTATACCTACCCAAGAATAATAGCTTAACCAGGATAAAACTTGGTCGGTTGGTAAGACTTGGTATATACCAAAGCTTAAAAATAAATATAATATTAAAATAATAGGTGCTCTATAGCGAAACTCATAGGCCGCACCATTTTGATATTGAAAACGATAGATCGTTTCAAGTTGCTTTGGAAACCATACGAAATTTAATCCGCGTGTGGTTAATAAATCTATTTGTTCCTGTCCCAATATATTGGAACCTTGCAACTTCATAATTAATGCTCTCTATATTGGAAGTTGGCATAAAATGCGACTTGTTTTATTAAAGTTCCATCTAAAAATATTGGTTATATATTGTGTGGTTTATTCAAAATAATAATACAGATTTTTTAAAAAAGTAATGATTTTTATAGGCCCTTATTGTGATAAAAATCACGACATTTCAATGATTAGCGTCACAATTATCTAAAGACTCAAAACCTTTGAGAAAAAATTACTAATGGTCGATTAAAGATTGTATCTTTATCATTTTCGGATAGACTTATAGCCGTGAAGTACAGATGATTGCTGTCATATAAATAGGAAAATTAGCAATGACTGCTTTAAATCAATATGGAATGAGTTTAGAAATTACAGCGCATAATGAATGGTCTCAGCGGTTTTGGGATGATCTTTTACCGGTTAAGGAGCGGGTGAGTAAACATCCGTTTTTTACTGAAATGGCCAATGGGGGATTGAGCCTAGAGAGTTTCCGTTATGCTTTACTTAATTTCTATCCACTGGTTGCACATTTCCCGTCATATATGGCTGGTGCGTTAGCTAAGGCGACTGCTTTTGCTGAACCAGGTGTAACAGAAACACGAGATTGGTTAATTCAAAATATTAAAGTCGAAGAACGCCATTTACAGTGGTATCGTGATTGGGCGAAAGGTTTTGGGTTAACTGTAGACCAGCTTGATAGCGTGCGGCCCCCAGCTGCAATGAATGCGGTGAATCACTTTTTATGGAATATGAGTCATCGCGGTAATTTGGCTGAATGTTTAGCTGCGACCAATTTAGCTATTGAATGGGCCACAGGTGACTGGTCTATTCAGGTTTATAAAGGTATTCATGCTTATACAGACCATCCTGATGTCACGATTGATAAGCGTTCTTTAGCTTGGTTACGTGCACATGCTCATTATGATGATTTACATCCTTATGAAGCCATGGAGTTGATTAAACGTTTGTCGAATGACCGACCAGATTGGCAGCAAAAAGCATTTCATGCTGCTGAAGAAGGATTGCGTTATTACGAGCTGGCTTTAGATGATTGCTATAGAATACAGCTTAAAGCTTCTGCTTGATCTCATTTAAAAAGGGAGAATATTGTTAGATATTCTCCCTTTTATTTTATTCAAGTAATTTTAAAAGTTTTGCCCGATAAGGTGTTTCTTCGGGTAATAATTCAAGTAAGCGTTCAACGGCATCCACACGGTCAGGCACACGGCTGACTACACGTAACAGTTGGTCTATATCGTCAATTTGATAAATCACATGACTCAAACGAGCGTCAAAACAATCTCTCCATGCGCATAAAAAAGGACTTTCTGATTTAGCTAAGAAACTTCCTCTATAGAGTGTTAAAGTGGTTGCAGTAAAACCTAGGTTTAATGCCTGCTCAGCCATAAGAAAGTCACATTGAATTTCACAGTTAAGTCTATATGGTCGTGACTCGATCACATCGGGAATCAGGTTTCGAAGCTGTGAAAGCTCGGCTTTTAGTGTAGTGGTACTCACTGGGCGGTCGCCATATAAGGCATAGTGCAGTTCTTCTAGGTTTATACCTTCTGGGCACAAGGCAAGAATACATAAGATTTCGATTTGGCGCTGCGTGAGGGTTAAGCCATGTTGATTATATTGAACTTTAGGTGTGCCTAGCGCCTTAATATATAAAATGTTTTTTTTATGAAGTTGAATGGCTTGTTTTACAATATCGGCACAGCGTTCAACCGCTAAAATTCCAAGTGAATTATGCTTTTGATATTTAGTTGATAAGTTCATAATGCCATAAAACTGGCCTGTACTTGCATCGGTTATAGGGGCTGCATAACATACCCAGTCTCTAACGCTGTTCATCTGGTTTTCATGTGAATAAACACAGCTTGCTGAATGAGTATTAAGTGCAAGACCAATTGCATTTTGACCAACCGCTTGAGTGGACCATTGCCCACCTTCAACAAAGTGGACTTGTTCAGCAGATGAACGCATAGGTGTACTACTCCATGTCCAGAGTAAAGTACCATGAGGGTCAGTCACCCCAATTGCCATATCTGCATCTTCAGCAATGTGCATCAAATTTCTATGACACTCTTGGATTGAACGACCAAATAAGGAATGTTGCCATTCCTGATCAAGATCAAATATAGGAGCCGCATCTAGATCGAGTGACGGCTTTTTTCCTAAACAAGGCGTTTCAGAGATTGTTTCCGGTCTAAAGAAAGACGGAAGGTTGTCTGTAGAAGGCAATAATAATTGTTTTGACATATCCATATCGAAGTTCCTTTATCGTTGAAATGGCGTATCCGTGGCCGCTCAACAGGTTTAGCTTTCTTATTGTGACTATTTCCTCGTTATTTCATTTACCTTAAATAATTTTAAACGGTTTGACTATTATCCTATTGGGTAAGTTTTGTTATTTCGCCTCGCCCTATGACAAAACATCCTCTCTTGAAAATGGCTTTGGTGCAGGTTCACCGAAATATTGCCGATCGGCAAAATAGCTAGAACGGACCATTGGTGCACTCCAGATATTTTTAAAGCCTAAACGCATGCCATGCTGTGTGTATCTTTCAAATTCTTGTAAGTTCACAAACCGGTGAATAGGGGCATGTGATTTAGAGGGCTGTAAATATTGTCCAATAGTTACTAAATCTACATCGTGATCTTTTAAATCGTTGAGTAGAGCAATAACCTCAGCTTCAATTTCTCCTAACCCTACCATTAGGCCGCATTTAGTTTTAATATCTGGACAGTATTTTTTAAAACGTTTTAATAAATTTAACGAATGCTGATAGTCCGAACCGGGGCGCATCGCTTTATATAAACGCGGCACTGTCTCAATATTATGATTAAACACGTCGGGTGGTGATAAGCTTAAAGTCGAAAGAGCTGTCTCTAAACGGCCACGAAAGTCGGGTACCAAAATTTCAATCAAAGTTTCTGGACAGCGTTTTCTGATCTCTTCAATGCACTTTACAAAATGTGCAGCGCCGCCGTCGTGTAGATCATCACGGTCTACAGAGGTAATCACTACATATTTTAAGTTTAAGTTTGCTACTGTTTCGGCCAAATGTTTAGGTTCATCTTCGTCTAGGGGTTTTGGACGACCATGAGCGACATCACAAAAAGGGCAACGTCTGGTGCAGATATCACCCATAATCATAAACGTTGCTGTACCGCCACCAAAGCATTCCGGTAAATTTGGGCATGCCGCTTCTTCGCAAACGCTATGTAATTTTTGCTGGCGTAAAAGGTTTTTTATACGTTTAATTTCTTCAAAATCTTTAATTTTTGCTCTAATCCACTCAGGTTTAGTTGGCAACTCTTCTGTTGGTAAAACCTTAATTGGAATACGGGCGACTTTATCAGCTCCCCGTAATTTAATACCAGTTTCCACTTGTCTTTTAAAATCCATATTAATAATTCCATTTTATTTAAAACTTACTTAAACTCCTGCCTATTTAATTTAAAGACTAATTTAAATTTCCTTAATAAGTCACAATTAATTATAAACACAGGGTGTGGCGAGTATTATAAAATAACAAAGGTTGGTTAAAGGTTTGTTTTGCAAGCTAATGAAAATTATAAAATTTTTTTAAATTTATTTTGAGTTGTTAAGTTTTTGAAATTAATAATTTAATTGGAAATATTTTAAATAAAAACTTTTTAGTCTAATAGATCAATTATTGAATTTGAGTTTAAGTATTTATAGCGAATTAGCATTTTCGCTTGAAACTTGGTTGATTTTTAAAATCAAGATAATAAAGGAAAAGGATATGCAATTAACGGAAGAGCAATTACTCGCAGCATATAAAAGCATGCGTGATATTCGTGAATTTGAAGATCGACTTCACGAAGAAAATACCAATGGTGATATTCCCGGCTTTATTCACTTATATAGTGGTGAAGAGGCTGTAGCAGTCGGTATTTGTGAGAATTTAACAGATAAAGACTATATCACTTCAACCCATCGTGGCCATGGACACTGTATTGCAAAAGGCTGTGATATTCACGGTATGATGCTGGAAATTTTCGGTAAAGATGATGGGCTGTGCCGAGGAAAAGGCGGCTCTATGCATATTGCCGATTTAGACAAAGGCATGCTTGGCGCCAACGGGATTGTGGGTGGTGGACCTCCTTTGGCAATTGGTGCTGCGCTAACAGCTAAAACATTAAAGACAGGCGGTGTGGGGCTTTCTTTTACAGGTGATGGTGGTTCAAATCAGGGCCTTACCTTTGAAGCGATGAACATGGCTGTCGTACTTAAACTTCCTGTGATTTTTGTCTTTGAGAATAATGGGTTTGGTGAGGGTACAGGTCATGACTACGCGGTAGGAAGTAAAGACATTGCAGGGCGTGCGGCAGGTTTTGGTTTGCCAGCAGTTAAAGTCGATGGTACTGATTTCTTTGCTGTATATGAAGCGGCTCAAACTGCCATTGAACGTGCACGCCGTGGTGATGGGCCAAGTGTTATTGAAACGATTACTAACCGTTTTTATGGACATTTTGAAGGTGATCCAGGGCTCATTCGCTCAAAAGAGGAAGTCGATTTCGTTAAAGAAAATAAAGACCCTTTGAAAATTTTCCGAGAAAAAGTTAAAGGCAAAATTGATGAAGCTAAATTAGACGAGATTGATGCAGTGTCTAAGGCAAACGTTGATGATGCAGTTGCTAAAGCTCGTGCTGCGGCATATCCAAAACCAGAACAACTCCTTACCGACGTCTATGTCTCTTACTAAAGGAATAGTAAAGATGCCAAATAAAAGTTTTCGTAATGCAATTAAAGAAGCCATTGAATCAGAAATGCGCCGTGACCCAACTGTTTTTGTTGTTGGGGAAGATGTGCGCGGTGGACATGGCGGTAAAAATACCGAAGATAACCAGCTTGAAGGTTTCGGTGGTGTGCTGGGTGTAACTAAAGGTTTGTGGACAGAATTTGGTTCGGAACGTGTCATTGATACGCCAATCACCGAATCTGCAATTATTGGTATGGCGGCTGGTGCTGCTGCAACTGGTTTACGCCCTGTTGCCGATCTAATGTTTATGGATTTTTATGGCGTGTGTCATGACATGCTCTATAACCAAGCCGCTAAATTCCGTTACATGTTTGGTGGAAAAGCAAAAGCGCCAATGGTGGTGCGAGGTATGATTGGTGCAGGTTTTTCTGCAGCAGCTCAGCACTCTCAGTCACCCTATAACGTATTTGCCGCGGTTCCAGGCTTAAAAGTTGTAGTTCCATCAAGTCCATACGACGTGAAAGGACTTTTAATTCAAGCAATTCGAGATGACGATCCTGTCGTGTTCTGTGAGCACAAAATGCTCTATGACATTAAAGGAGATGTTCCTGATGAAGCCTATACCATTCCTTTTGGGGTAGCAAATTACACCCGTGAAGGTACAGACGTGACCATTATTGCTTTAGGTTTGATGGTACACCGCGCTAATGAAGTAGCAGATAAGCTAGCAAAAGATGGTATTTCGGTTGAAGTTGTAGACCCTCGAACAATTTCTCCTCTTGATGAAGAAGGAATTTTAGAGTCTGTGGCATCAACTGGGCGTGTTGTGATTGTGGATGAGTCAGCGGCACGCTGTGGTTTCGGTCATGATGTTGCTGCATTGGTTGCACAGAAAGGTTTCCATTATTTAAAAGCACCTGTTGAACTCGTAACGCCACCACATACACCTGTTCCATTCTCACCAGTTTTAGAAAAAGAATGGATTCCAAGTGTAGAGCGTATTGAGCAAGCTGTGCGAAAAACATTGGAGGCTTAGGATGAGCGAAATTAAAACGCTGGAGATCCCGAAATGGGGATTATCCATGGAAGAAGGCACGATTGCTCAATGGTTGATTAAAGAAGGCGATAGCTTTAATAAGGGCGATGAAATTTGTGAAATTGAAACCACGAAAATCGTCAATGTATTAGAAGCACCTTTTGCGGGAACACTGCGTAAAATCTTAGCAAAAGACGGTGATACTTTACCTGTAGGCGGTCTTATTGCTGTGTGTGCTGAAAGTCAAGTTTCTGATGCAGAAATTGAGAAGTTTATTGCATCATTAGGTGGTTCAGCAGCTAAAGCACCTGAAACATCTTCAGAACAAAGTAAATCGGAAACATCTGCACCTGCTGTTGTTGAAAAAGCGGAACAACCAAAGACTGTCGCAACAAGTACTTCAGCTCCTGTAAAATCAGCTAAAGATGACTATGCTGTACCAGAGTCATTACAAGGCTATCAAACATCTAATGAGCTTTTTGCAACTCCACATGCCTTGAAACTTGCTGAAAAACATAATGTTAATTTGGCAAAAGTGACGGGTTCTGGTCGTGAAGGGCGTATTAGTGTTCAAGACATCCAAAAGGCTGTGCAAGCTGCTGGAGGTCAGTGGCCTGATGTTAAGCAGCAAACCCAGGCTAAAGTAGTTAAATCTACGGCTGATGATAGTCGAGTTTCCGCGACACCTGTAGCACGCCGTTTAGCAAAACAATGGGGTATTAATCTCAATGATTGCCGTGTTTCAGGTACCAGAGGCCGCGTTTGCAAAGAAGATGTTGAAGCGGTTTACAACCGTAATAACCCAACGGTGGGAAGTGAACAGTCTACTCAGTGTGTTGTTGCTCAACCACAATCGACAATCATCACAGTCGCGATGAATGGTATGCGTAAAGCGATTGCCTCACGCTTGCAAGCGGCAAAACGTAATGCGCCACATTTCCGTCTTGTAGTCGATCTAAACGTGGAAGCACTTCAAAATTTACGTAAGCAGATTAATGAAAGTGTTCCACAGGTGAAACTTTCTATTAATGACATGCTCATTAAAGCAGCAGCTGCTGCACTGATTAAAGTACCTGAGGTAAACGTTCAATTTGATGAGGCGACTCAATCAATTTTACAGTTCTCTCAAGCAGATATTTCGGTGGCCGTAGCGATTCCAAACGGTTTAATCACACCAATCGTGAAAGCCGCTAATCAGAAGTCTTTAGCACAGATTTCCGATGACATGCGTGATTTGGCAACGCGTGCCAAGACTGGCAAGTTACAACCTGATGAATTTCAGGGAGGCAGCTTTAGCATTTCAAATTTAGGAATGCTAGGCGTTAAACAGTTCGATGCCATCATTAACCCGCCACAAGGTGCAATTATGGCATTGGGTGCTTCAGAACCACGTGCTGTCGTTGAAAATGGAAATGTTGTGGTTCGTGAGATTGTCACAGCAACATTGTCATGTGATCACCGAGTCATTGACGGTGCTGTAGGTGCAAAGTTCTTGGCCAGCTTTAAGCAGTTTGTTGAAAACCCAGCTTTAATTTTGGTGTAGGAGAACCCGCATGTCAGAAGCTCAATTTGATTTAATTGTGATTGGCGCGGGACCGGGCGGATATGTGGCTGCAATTCGTGCAGCCCAGCTCGGGTTAAAAACCGCAATTGTAGAAGAGCAGCATTTGGGCGGAATATGCCTGAATTGGGGCTGTATTCCAACCAAAGCTCTATTGGCTGGCGCAGAGTTGGCAACTCAATTTAAAAATGCAGCACAGTTTGGTTTTCAGGTATCTCAACTCGATTTTGATATTCAAAAGCTTGTGCAACATAGCCGACAAGTTTCAGCACAGTTGGTACAGGGCATTGATTACTTGCTGAAAAAGAATCAAGTGACTGTGTTTAATGGTCGTGCTCAACTTACAGCTAAAGAAAAACTTGAAGTGACCGATGCTCAAGGTAAAAGTCAGGCTTTGAGCGCCCCACATATTATTTTGGCAACCGGTGCTAAAGCCCGACATATTCCTCAACTTCCTGTCGATGGAACGTATGTCTGGAGCTACAAAGAAGCACTGGTTCCAGAGCAGTTACCGAAAAGTTTACTGGTTGTAGGTTCAGGTGCAATTGGTAGTGAGTTTGCTAGCCTTTATCAAGACTTGGGTTGTCAGGTCACGCTTATTGATTTAGCCAAGCAAATTTTACCGACTGAAGATGCGGAAGTAGCTCAATTTGTTAGAAAGCAATTTGAACAAAAAGGAATGAAAGTCTTAACCGATGCTGTCGTTCAAAGTATTCAAATTGAAAATGGGCAAGTTCACTGTGTGATTGAAACAGCAAATGACGTTCAAACGATTGTTTTTGACCGTATCCTTTCGGCAATTGGTGTACAGCCTAATACCACGGGGTTAGGACTAAAACGTTTAGGTGTAGAACTCAATCCACAAGGTTTTGTGGCAATTGATGACTATTGTAAAACCAATGTAGCAGGGCTTTATGCCATTGGGGATGTTGCTGGAGCACCATGTCTTGCGCATAAAGCAAGCCATGAAGCCATGATATGTGTCGAGAAAATTGCTGGTGTAGCTAATGTGCATTCACTCGATCGTAGCCAGATTCCGGGTTGTATTTTTACGCATCCACAAGTGGCGAGTATTGGTTTAACGGAAAATGCAGCAAAAGCTCAGAATCTACCTATACGAATTGGCAAGTTTTCTTTAACTGCAAATGGTAAAGCTTTAGCAATTGGAGATGCGTCAGGTTTCGTTAAAACGGTGATACATGCAGAGACGGGTGAATTACTTGGTGCACATATGGTCGGCCATGAAGTGACTGAACATATTCAAGGCTTTGCGATTGCCAAATACCTAGAAGCAACTGATGAAAGCTTAGCTCAAGTGATTTTTCCGCATCCAACCTTATCAGAAGCTATGCATGAATCCATTCTAGCTTCAATGCAACGAGCGATTCATATGTAGAAATTCTGCATTTACAGGAGTTGAACATGGTTAAGGGATTAAAAAATAAAGTCGTTTTAGTGACGGGGGCAGCTCAAGGCATTGGCCGTGGGATTGCCCTGCGCTTGGCGCAAGAAGGGGCACATATTGCATTAGTGGATATGAAACAAGATCGACTGAACGATGTGCAGCAGGAAATTCAGGCTTTAGGTGTAAATGCGAGCACATTTATTGCTGACGTAAGTGACCGAGAGCAAGTGTATGCCGCTATAAATCATGCTGAGCAGACACTTGGCGGGTTTGATGTCATGATTAATAATGCTGGAATTGCACAGGTTCAGGCGATTGCGGATATCACACCTGATGAATTTCAAAAAATAGTCGATATCAATATTGGTGGCGTACTGTGGGGTATTCAGGCGGCTGCTGCAAAATTTAAGCAACGCCAACATAAAGGTAAAATCATTAATGCCTGTTCAATTGCAGGCCATGATGGTTTTGCTTTACTCGGTATTTACTCGGCAACCAAATTTGCAGTACGGGCACTTACGCAAGCTGCGGCAAAAGAATATGCCAGTCATGGTATTACGGTAAATGGATATTGCCCCGGAATTGTCGGAACAGACATGTGGGTTGAAATTGATAAACGTTTTGCTGAAATTACTGGTGCTACTATAGGTGAAACTTATAAAAAGTATGTAGAAGGCATTGCTTTAGGTAGAGCCCAAACACCAGATGATGTGGCTGCATTAGTTGCTTTTCTGGCAAGTGAAGATTCAGACTATATTACGGGTCAATCCATTTTAACGGACGGTGGAATAGTCTATCGCTAAAACAACATCCTGATTTGAGGGAGATAATAATGAAAGCAGCGCGTTTTTATGACAGAGGCGATATTCGTATTGAAGATATCCCTGAACCAGAAGTCAGTCCCGGCACTGTAGGCATTAAGGTAGCTTGGTGTGGAATATGTGGTACAGATTTGCACGAATTTATGGAAGGGCCAATTTTTATTCCACCATGTGGACATCCACATCCTATTTCAGGTGAATCTGCACCGATTACCATGGGCCATGAGTTTTCAGGTGTTGTCTATGCTGTAGGTGACGGTGTTGATGACATTGAAATTGGTCAGCATGTGGTGGTAGAGCCTTATATTGTGGCCGATGATGTACCGACTGGACCGGGCGATAATTATCATCTTTCCAAAAATATGAACTTTATTGGTTTAGGCGGTCGTGGCGGTGGTTTGTCGGAGAAAATTGCGGTTAAACGCCGTTGGGTGCATCCAATTTCCAATAAAATTCCATTAGATCAAGCGGCCTTAATTGAACCCTTATCCGTTGGTCATCATGCTTTTGTACGTAGTGGCGCTAAAGCAGGTGATATTGCTCTGGTTGGTGGTGCGGGCCCAATTGGTTTATTGCTTTCGGCAATTTTAAAAGCAAAAGGGCTTAAGGTCATCATTACAGAACTAAGTGCCAAACGTAAAGAAAAAGCCAAAGAGTCGGGAGTCGCAGATTATATTTTAGACCCGTCAGAAGTTGATGTTGTTTCTGCGGTCATGAAAATTACTAATGGTAATGGCGTTGATGTCGCGTTTGAATGTAGTAGCGTTAACAAGGTGTTAGATACCTTGGTTGCAGCAGTAAAACCGACAGGCGTTATTGTTATTGTTTCGATTTGGAGTCACCCAGCATCAATTAATGTGCACAGTGTGGTAATGAAAGAGCTTGATGTACGAGGTACAATTGCCTATGTAAATGACCATCAGGAGACGATCAAACTGGTTGAAGAAGGTAAAATAAATCTGGAACCTTTTATTACGCAGCGTATTCAACTTGATGATTTGATTTCACAAGGTTTTGAAACCTTAATTCATAACAATGAGTCAGCCGTTAAGATTATCGTACATCCATAAATAGACACTTAAACCTATAAAAAAAGAGCGAATCATCGCTCTTTTTTTATTAAAGTAAGTTGTTGTTTTGAGCTTCAATAATAGGGGGTAATGGTTGTCCTAAAGAGCTTAAAGACTCCCGTTCAATTAAACGTACAATTGAATCGAGCGGTAAATCATTTTCTTGCAAACCAAAAGGTTCTTCAATTTGAGCACTTAAGGCATCTAAACCTAAAAACATATAAGCGATTAAGCCCACAATAAGCGGTGTCCAAATACCTAAAGCAGCTTCAAGGCTAAACGGTAAGATGAAACAAAAACAATAAACAGCACGATGTAAAAGTACTGAATATGAGTAGGGTAAAGGTGTTCCAGCAATCCGGTCACAACCTGCTTGGATATTGCCTAGCTCAATAATATGTCGATTTAAGGTACTATAGATAATGTCACTGATTTCGCCATCTTTTAGTATTTTAACTAAATCTTTTTGAATATTTTCGAGTACAAATTGCGGTGCATTAATATGCTCATTTAAATAGTTAAGTGAAGAGTTATTTAAATAAGCATGTTCAAGAAATTTTGTGGGTTCGACTGTTTGTTGACGTAAACGATCACGCAATAAATTACTAAAAATTAAGACCTGATGGATTAAATGTTCACGTTGTTCATTAGATAAAACATGGCTATCTCTAACGATATGTCTGGCATTGGCAATTAAAGCACCCCAAAGTTTGCGGCCTTCCCACCATCGGTCATAACACGCATTATTTCGAAAACCCGTACAAATCGAAAGAATCACACCAAATATTGTAAATCCGATCGCGGGTACGGTAGGGATTTGAATCCAATGATAATAAGAGAGCCAGACCACACAGGCTGAAATAAGTACAACAAAACTCAGTGCTGGCAAGACCTTCGGTAAAATTGTTCCTTTCCAAGCAAATAAAAGTTTAAATACATTGCTTTTATCACGAACAATCATATAAAGCCTTTGAACTAATGAACCTAACCAAGTGTAATATGATACGCCTTAGACGAGTTAAATACCTAACTAAAGCTTATGCTTTTGTCTATAGCGCCAAAGGGTAGTACGGCTAATACCAAAAATATTCGCGACCATATTCAGGTTATGGTTATATTTTTCTAAAGCAGCTTGTACATTTTCTGGACTAAGCTCTGTATTTGTCTCGGGTAATTTAACGTAATCCTCTGCATTTAATAGCTCATTTGGTAAGTCCTCAACTTCAATTTCATCCTTACCATTTGCCATGGTTAAAGCATAAAGCAGGGTGTTTTTAAGTTCACGAACATTCCCAGGCCAGTCATAATTCAATAAAATTTGCATGGCTTTTTGATTGACATGACGAGGCATTGTGTCGAGTTGAGTTGAGCTTTCTTTTAAAATCTGGTCGACAATCAGTGGAATATCGACTTTCCGCTCTCTGAGTGGTGGTATAAAAATTGGAATGACACGCAAACGGTAGAGTAAATCATGACGGAAACGCCCAGCCTTAGCCTCTTCGCGTAAAGCTTTATGTGTTGCGGTAATAATTCGGACATTGGCTTGAATCGGTTTTTCACCACCTACAGGCGTAAATTCACCTGTTTCTAACACCCGTAATAATTTAGCTTGCAGTTCTAAAGGAATCTCGGCAATTTCATCTAGGAAAAGAGTTCCGCTTGCGGCACGTTCAAACACACCTTTATGGTCACGAATTGCTCCTGTAAAAGCACCTTTCACATGCCCAAAGAGTTCACTTTCTAAAATATTAGAATTTAAAGCTGCACAGTTAATCGCTACAAAAATCTTATTTTTACGTTGGCTATAATCATGAATTGCTTTTGCTACCAATTCTTTACCACTGCCAGATTCACCTCGGACAAGCACTGGAAACTCAGTAATTGCCACTCTTTGAATGATTGAAAACATACGGGTCATTTCAGGCGAACAGCTATTAAAAACTTTAGCCAAGTCTTGTAATTGTTCTGTTAGCTCTACTTGATCAGCAATATCATTCTCTATGCTAACGGGCTGTAGAATATGCAATTTCCCGATAATGCGATGCTCTGCAATGTAAATATCATTTTCCTGATAGATGAATCGCTTTCTCATTTTAGGAGTATTGATCTCAAGATATTGATTGTGATGGTCTTGAGTAAGCGCTGCTATGCTCTCTACAGAAATATCGTCTGTATTAAATTTATAGTGAATTGCTTGAGTCGTTGTGTCCGCTAAAAACAGACTCGCATTTGGGAATAAAGCTTTTAATTGCTCAAATAAAATAAAAAAATCTTGTTCTGACTCAAAATTTAACTTTGCCATTTCATATGTTTCACAATCGTTTCATTGAAACATACTTGAGTTTCAAAGGAACATCAAGCTGAGTTTATTTTCTAACTTTAATTTTAAAAATTATTATAAATATTTGATTTTTATATTTATTATTTAATTTTAAATAATTGGCACCTTATTTGCAAAATATAGGAAAGAAATAAATTATTGGGGTATAAATCATGTTCTTTAAGCAGTTTTTTGAGCAGGAAAGTTCGACTTATACATACATGCTTGGGTGTGAAGAAACACGAGAGGCTGTTTTAATTGACCCAGTCGCATCAGATATAGAGATTTATGCAAAAGAATTAGAGCAGCATCAATTTACGCTCATCTATACCTTAGATACCCATGTTCATGCAGACCATATTACCGCTGCAAATTTACTTCGAGAACGTTTCCATTGCAAATCGGTTTTACACCGTAATTCAGATGTAAATTGCGGAGATATTTTAATTACAGATGGTTGCATGCTTAAAGTCGGCAATCTCAGTATTGAAGCACGCTATACACCAGGTCATACCAATGCTTGTACGAGTTATTTGGTTGAAAACATGGTTTTCACTGGTGATGCATTATTAATTGATGGATGCGGTCGAACTGACTTCCAGCAAGGTAATGCAGGGACACTTTTTGACAGTATTCATAAGCAACTTTTCAGCCTACCTGACGAGACTATTGTGTATCCGGGACACGATTATAAGGGTCGTTTGTCTTCAACGATTGGTTATGAACGTTTAAAAAATTCACGTTTAGGTCAGAATCGCTCACGAGAAGATTTTATTAAATTGATGAATAATTTAAATCTGCCATATCCAAAACAAATCGATAAAGCACTACCTGCCAATCAGGCCTGTGGTTCAACTTCACAATCATAAGGTGGCGATATGGAACTTAAACGAGTTAATCAAGAATTTTATGTTGCTGACCAGATTACTGCCGACGATATCGCAAAAATTGCAGATCAGGGAGTAAAAACACTGATATGTAACCGTCCAGATGGAGAAGGTGCAGACCAACCCAATGTGATTGAAATTGAAGAAGCAGCTCAGCGACATGGCCTAAAGGTAATTTATCAACCTGTTAGCAGTGGCAAAATTACCGACCAACAAGTTACCGAGTTTAAGCAGCTTTATAAGAATGCCCAAAAACCTGTTTTAGCGTATTGCCGTTCTGGTATGCGTGCCATCAGTTTATGGGCTTTAGCAGAAGTTGCTCCGAAAGATGCGGCTTTATTAGTCGAAGCAGGGAACAAACTTGGTTTTAACTTGAAAGGGTTAGTGCCACGTATTTTAAAACGTGATCATGAACCAGCGACAATTCCTTGTTATAGCGTTGTGATTGTTGGTGCTGGAGCAGCTGGAATTTCTGTTGCGTCTAGTCTTTTATGTCGTGAACCTAACATTGATATTGTCATTATTGATCCAGCAGACACCCATTATTATCAACCGGGTTGGACCATGGTCGGTGGTGGTATTTTTAAACCTAAAGTAACTGCACGCTCAATGGCAAGTGTAATTCCTGCAAAAGTAAAATGGATGAAAGCAGCAGTTGCCGGATTCGACCCTGAGCATAATCAGATTATTTTGGAAGGATGCCAACCCATTCAATATAAAGCTTTGGTCGTCTGTCCCGGTTTAAAACTGAATTGGCATGGAATTGAAGGTTTAGTCGAAACCTTAGGAAAAAATGGGGTGACGTCTAACTATCGTTATGACTTGGCGCCGTATACATGGGAATTAGTGCAACAGCTAAACGGTGGAAAGGCAATCTTTACTCAGCCGCCTATGCCGATTAAATGTGCCGGTGCCCCTCAAAAAGCGATGTACCTTTCAGCTGACTACTGGTTAAAGCAAGGCAAACTTAAAGATATCTCTATTCATTTTTATAACACTGGCGCTGTTTTATTTGGTGTGAAGGAATATGTTCCTGCACTAATGCAATATGTCGAAAAATATGGCTCTGAACTTCATTTTAACCATCAACTTGTCAAAGTAGATGGACCTGCAAAAAAAGCATGGTTTAAGGTAGTGAATGATGAAAATGCAGCATTGGTCGAGACTGATTTCGATATGTTGCATGTTGTTCCACCACAACAAGCCCCAGACTTTATTCGTGCAAGCACTCTTACTGATGAAGCAGGCTGGGTAAGTGTTAATCCTCAAACCCTACAACACACACAGCATGCCAATATTTTTGCTTTAGGCGATGTGATGAATGCACCTAATGCCAAAACTGCTGCTGCCGCACGTGCACAAGCTCCGATCGTTGCTGTAAATGTTCTAGCACAACTGAACGGTGAGCAAAACTTTTGTGAATACAACGGCTATGGCTCATGTCCACTTACAGTAGAGCGTGGAAAAATCGTTCTGGCTGAATTTGGTTACGGCGGTAAGCTTCTTCCAAGTTTTCCAAAATGGGTGATTGATGGGCAAAAACCATCTCGTTTGGCATGGCTGCTTAAAGAGCAGATTTTACCTCCGATTTACTGGCAAGGCATGCTCAAAGGCCGCGAGTGGATGGTCAAACCTGAGCGAGGATAAGTAAAGCAACGCTTTACCCGAGCGCAAGGCGAAAGCTGTGCTTGAGCGGAAGAGGATAAGTAAAGCAACGCTTTGTCCTGAGAAGCGGCTAAAGCTTCGCAAGAAGATGAGATCTATTCACTCATTAAACAGCAGTCTACTGCAAATGATGTATATGCAATTTTAGGCTTTTGATATGTTATTACTTGTCGTTGAAGGCATTGTGATTGGTTTTTTACTTGGTCTTACAGGAGCTGGTGGCGGTATTCTTGCTGTACCCGCGCTTATGACAAGTCAAGGCTGGACAGTGGCTCAAGCTGCACCGATTGGGTTATTAGCAGTTGCGTTATCTACACTCATTGGAACTATTGAAGGCTTATTTAAAAAGATTGTTCGTTATCGTGCTGCTATTTGGATTGCCTTAATTGGTGCTCCTATGGCACATATCGGCATTTTAATAGCCAATGCGATTTCACCTGTCTGGCTCATGTTAATGTTTAGCTTGGTCATGTTTACAGTAGGTTATCGACTTATTAGTAACCGAGTATCAGACTTTCATAATCCGCCGTGTCAGGTCAACCCAAGTACGGGACGTTTTATCTGGAATTTTAAAACGGGAAGCGTTCTTGCCAGTATCGGAATTATTGCTGGGCTTTTAACTGGCATGCTAGGGGTTGGTGGCGGCTTTGTAATTGTGCCAGCGCTTAGAAAAGTCACAAATTTGGACATGCATAGCATTGTCGCAACTTCACTTATGATTATTTTTCTCATCAGTGGAATGAGTATTGTGATGCATATTGCAGAGGGTTTTCACTATCCAGTAGGCATTACCAGTGCGTTTGCTCTTGCATGTGTAGCAGGCATGCTATTAGGTCGTCGAGCTATTCGTTTTATTCCCTCTGCAATTGTGCAAAAAGTCTTTGCTTTAATGGTTTTTGCTGTCGCAATTTATATGGTTATTAAGATTGTTAATCTAACAAATATCTGAGCGATATAGTATTTTAACTTATCTATATAAATATAAAGTTTCCAGAGATGATGCATTGAAATTGTCTATGGAAACTTTTTGATTTAAATCATATAAATTTTTGAGAAAGCGATATGAAGCGAGTTAACGTAGCAATTTGTGGTTTTGGACGGATTGGGCAACAAATTGCAGAGCTTCTTTTAAATCGATCGACATACTATAAACAAAAATATCAAATTGATGCCCGTTTAGTGGGTGTCTGTAACTCATCATCAGGTTTAATTGATCAAGAAGGTTTACAAGCTGCAAAGTGGTTAGATAAAACACAATATCAAGCAGGCTTAACTGAGCAAAAGTTTTTAGAACAGGTTCAGGCGGATGTCATGATTGAGACAGGCCCAAGTGACTATATGACAGGTGGAAAGGGCCTATTTTATTTAAATTATGCTTTAACACATAGCATGAATGCGATTGCAGTATCTAAAGGTGCGTTAGTCGTAGAAGGCAAAAAATTAATTAACTTGGCACATCAACACAAGAAAAAACTATTTTTTAGCGGTGCGACGGCTGCAGCCTTACCAACTGTTGATTTGTTTGAATATAACTTAGCTGGCTGCCAAATTTTAGAAATAGAAGGTGTGTTTACAGGCACCACGAATTTTATTTTGAATAATATGTTGCAACATGAATGTGCATTTGCAGAATCTCTTGAAAAAGCTCAAGCAAAAGGTATTGCGGAGCCTGACAGTTCTTTCGATGTAGATGGATGGGATACCGCTGCAAAAATTACCATACTGGCAAATACTGTTTTTGGGGCTGATGTAAAAATTCAAGATATTCCAAGACAAGGAATCAGTCACGTTACGGCTGAACATATTCGTGGTTGGAAAAAAGAAAATGTAATTCCTCGTCTGGTCGGTTTTATTCATATTGAAAATCAGCAAATTCAAACAGGTGTTGAATTAAGATTAGTTCCAGCAAATCATCCTTTTGCTCATCTGCAAGGTTCTAATAAATGCATTCGGGTGTTAACTCAAGAAATGGGTGAATTTGTAGTTAGTGGAGGAGCATCTGCCCCTTTAGCTACGGCAGCTGCGGCTTTAAAAGATTTTGAGCTGATGCTAAAAACGAGCTGTTAGAGATAAATTATGATTTATAAAAAAGCAGGCTATTAAGCCTGCTTCTCACAATTTTTTTGACTATTAAATAACTTCTTTCCAATTTCAAATTTACTAAACATTAAGTAGTTACCAAGTAAGATTAGTAAAATTCCAAATACAGCATTTAAAGTCCACTCATATCCCTCAAAGAAAGTAGAAACTGTTAGAGCAACTAAAGGGAAGAGTAATGTGCTATAGGCTGCTTTGGCTGCACCAATTCGCCCAACCAAGGAAAAATAAGCCGAGAACCCAATAACCGTACCAAATACAGCCAAGTAAAGTACCGAACTTAAAAATGGGAAATTCATTGGAGGCATTAGATTTTGGTCTGTAAATAAAGCTAGACTTAACATTACCAATGCACCATAAGTCATGGCATAACAATTTGTTGAAAAGATATTTAGGCCACGTTTTTGGTGTCTAACACTAATCATATTCCCTAAAGAAAAACCGTAAGTGCCTATTGCACATAAGCCAATACCCATTAATAACTGAGCATTAAATTGGCTATTAATGAGGTCATGCCAAAATAGTAAAACAATACCACCTAGGCCTAAAAGTGCAGCTGGAGCAAAGTTTGGGGAAGGTTTTTGCTTAAAAAAGATAAGCGCATTAATGGCATTAAAGAAAACAGCCATCGAAAAAATAACGGACTCTAAACCGCTATTTACATATTTAACGGCGGTATAAAAACAAATAAAGTTTAGGCCGAAAACACAAAGGCCTTGCAGCATACAAAACAAGTGATCTTTTAAAGCAATTCGCTGTAATTTTCCTGAAAATAGTAAAACAACCCAAAGTAATAAGGCTGAAATGGCAAAACGCCATAAAATCGCGACAACGGGTGTTGCATAATGGCTTTGAACGGCAATTCCAATCCATGTTGTTCCCCAAATCAACACCACCGCAACATAGAGTAAAATATTCATAAGTTCATCCTCGATTACCAAACTTAAGTATCTAGGAATGCTTCATTTTTCACGTATATATTCTTGTGTTGTACATGTAAGATCTTGCGTTTTTTATATGACTGAACTAGCTGAATTTTGCTGAATATGGTTAACTTAAGCTCAATGATATTCATTTTAATTTTGCATGGCCTATCAAACTTTAGAACAGCTACAGCAATCTAAAGCCAAGCTTCACGAAACTGTGGTGCTTGATGAAAATATGCAACTTGCATTTTGGTCTAATGAACAAGATCGGGTAAGTGTCTGTAGCGATCACCATACTTTAAGTCTTTATATTCAAGATGGCTATGAAAGCTATCAAAAAACACCTGCTGGATGGAAAAATGGCGGTGGGCCGGGTCGTTTTTGTTTGTTGCCTGAACATCAGGAGTCGACTTGGGATATACGAGGTGGGCTTAAATTTGTTCACTTGTACTATACCGACCAAAATTTACGTGATGTTGCCGAAAAAATATGGGACAAAGAGCCGAATCAAATTCAACTAAACGAAGTTGCATTTAGTGATGATGAACGAATTCGAGCACTTTATCAGTTCTTCTTACTAGATTGTGATTGGCAAGATTCTTCAAACCATTTACAAATGAGTACAACAGCAAGTTTATTGTTGAATCACTTAATTCGAAGATACAGTAGTGTTCAATGGCAACAGCCTGCCATTAAAGGCGGACTGGCACCTCATAAACTCAAATATATTCAAGAATGGATTGAAGATCATCTAGATCAGGCACTCACTTTGTCAGACTTGGCAAATGTTGTGAACTTAAGCGAATACCATTTTGCTCATATGTTTAAACAGTCCATGAATATGGCGCCTCACCAATATGTCATGCAAAGACGTTTAACTAAGGCAAAAGGGCTAGTTCAGTCATCGCAGCTTTCTTTGCAAGATATTGCCCTAGTTTGTGGGTTTAGTTCAGCAAGCCATTTAAGTCATCGTTTTAAACAGTTTTATGGCATGAGTCCTTCAAAGTTACGTTAAAGAACTCATGACTAATTTCTATAAAAGATAAATACCTAAACCAATTAGTGCTGATGCAAAAATGACATACAGTACATTAATGTTAAAGCGGAATAAGGCAATAAATGCAGCCACTGTAATGAGGGCCGCGATAGTGTCAAAGTGACCAGAAAAACCGTGCGGCCATAGCACGTGATAACTAAAAAATAATGCTAGATTTAAAATGACACCGACTACAGCCGCGGTAATCGCAGTGAGTGGTGCCGTAAATTTAATTTCATTGTGTGTAGATTCAATAATGGGCGCACCCGCAAAAATAAAGACAAATGAGAAAAGGAAAGTAAACCAAGTCACAATGACTGCACCGAATGCTCCAGCAAAAAATAGATGCTCGGGCCCAAGTAATGAATGATTAACACCTCCTAAAAAACCAACAAAGGCAACAACCATAATCAGTGGGCCTGGTGTAGTTTCCCCAAGTGCCAATCCATCAATCATTTGCGTAGGTGAAAGCCATCCAAAATGATTTACAGCGCCTTGATAGACATAAGGTAAAACTGCATATGCACCCCCAAAAGTGAGTAATGCAGCTTTAGTAAAAAACCAAGCCATTTGAGTATAAGAATGATGCCACCCAAAATATGCGCCCAACGCTAAAATTGGCAATAACCATAAAACAATTGCCACAAAAATAAGTTTAGCTAACCGCGACCAATGGAATTTAGCATGCTCTGGGGGCGGTGTATCATCATCAATAAATGCTGGGCCATAATCCTTTTGACTGGCTTTATGTCCAGCCGCTGAGGAAAATAGTTCCGGATATTTTTTACTTGTTAAATAGCCAGCAATACCAGCTGATAAAACGATAAGTGGGAAAGGAAGCTTTAAGACAAAAATGGCAAAAAACGCTGCAATTGCGACGACCCATAAAAACTTATTTTTAAGCGAACGACTACCTATACGGTACGTTGCATGGAAAACAATTGCAGTGACGGCAGGCTTTATCCCGTAAAAAACACCTGCAATAACAGGCACATCTCCAAATTTTATATAGACCCAAGACAGCCCAATTAAAATAAATAAAGACGGTAGTACAAATAGAATGCCTGCGACTAGTCCTCCAGCAGTTCTGTGCATGAGCCAACCAATGTAGGTTGCTAATTGCTGTGCTTCAGGGCCGGGTAACAACATGCAGTAGTTCAGGGCATGCAAAAATCTTTTTTCAGATATCCAGCGCTTTTGTTCAACGAGTTCCTGATGCATTACAGCGATTTGTCCAGCTGGCCCCCCAAAGCTAATAAAGCCTAACTTGAGCCAAAATAAAAAGGCTTGCCAGAAGGTGACCTTTCCCGCTGAATCATCAGGGGTATTTTGTTGTTTTTGTTGCATATTATCCCCTAAAAAATAATAGTAATTTTTACGTTTATGGCATAACGGAGTATGTTTTATAGCATAACAAATACAAATGTATTTTTTATGATAATAATTCAAATTTTATAGATAACCATTCATTAATTTATTGATCTTCATTGAAATTATTTTTTTAACTAAAGTTATCGCTTTAAATTATTTCCAAAGCTGAAACATTTTAAACATTATTTGCTCAAGTTGTTATAACAGGTTGTAAGCCGTGAGCCAGCTACCCCACGATCCCAAAAATCACAAGCCTCTTTATGATCAGTTAAGGGAACTCATCCTTAACAAAATTGTAAATGGTGAATATGCCGTACTGAGCCAAATTCCATCTGAAAACGAGTTTGCTGAACAATTTGGTGTAAGTCGAATTACAGTTCGCCAAGCGCTCAACCAATTACAGTTGGAAGGCTATATTTTTAAGGTGCCAGGTAAAGGGACCTTTGTAAGCAAGCCAAAAACGTTCCAGAACATCTCAAGTTTGCAAGGTTTTGCAGAAGCAATGTCATCTGCTGGTCACGAAATTTTAAACCGTGTCATCTCGGCCGAGCTTAAGCAGATCCCGATGCACGTTGTGCCCAAATTAAAGTTACCTGTTAAAGCCAATGTGTATGAAATTCAACGTGTCCGTTTACTCAACCGTCAGCCAGTGTCGTATGAGTTGACTTATTTGCCTGAACATATTGGTTTGAAGCTTAAAGAGAAAGCGATTGATTTACGTACAACCGATATTTTCAAGGCATTAGAACAAGAGTGCGATATTCCTTTGGGACATGCGGATTTAAGCATTGATGCCACGGTAGCGGATGAAGAATTAGCGGCTTTGTTGCAAGTCGAAATCGGAACTCCGGTATTACGGGTCGAACGTTTGACTCATGATGCAAATGGTCAACCGATTGACTATGAATATCTCTATTTCTCGGGCGATACCTTCCAGTACCGTTTACGTATTCATCGTTAATAACTCAAATAAAAATAAGGAATATTCAATGGAAACGAAATATCTTGAGTTCGATATTGTGGTGATTGGTGGTGGAACTGCTGGCCCAATGGCTGCGATTAAAGCAAAACAAGAAAACCCCAATTTAAAAGTCTTGCTCATTGAAAAAGCGAATGTAAAGCGCAGTGGGGCGATTTCAATGGGAATGGACGGGCTGAATAATGCTGTCATTCCGGGCTATGCAACACCTGAGCAATACACCAAAGAAATTACGATTGCCAACGATGGGGTAGTTAACCAAACCACTGTATATGCATATGCAAAGCATAGTTTCAAAACTATTCAACAACTCGATCAATGGGGCATTAAGTTCGAAAAAGATGAGACAGGCGAATTTGCAGTAAAAAAAGTACATCACATGGGTGCATATGTTTTACCAATGCCCGAAGGTCATGATGTTAAAAAAGTTTTATATCGTCAGTTAAAGCGTGCTCAAGTCAAAATTAATAATCGCATTGTCACCACAAAGCTTTTAAAAAATGAGCAAGGTGCAATCAATGGTGTAGTCGGTTTTGATTGTCGTAGTGGCGATTTCTATGTCATTAAAACGAAAGCTGCCATTTTATGTTGTGGTGCCGCAGGGCGTTTAGGTTTGCCAGCTTCCGGCTATTTAATGGGCACTTATGAAAACCCAACCAATGCAGGTGACGGCTATGCAATGGCATACCATGCAGGTGCTGAGCTTGCTAACTTAGAATGCTTCCAAATTAATCCTCTAATTAAAGACTATAACGGTCCAGCTTGTGCCTATGTGACAGGACCTTTAGGAGGTTATACGGCCAATAGTAAAGGTGAACGTTTCATTGAATGTGACTACTGGAGTGGTCAAATGATGTGGGAGTTTTACCAAGAACTGGAAAGTGGTAATGGTCCTGTTTATTTAAAAGTAGATCATTTGGCTGAAGAAACAATTCAAACCATCGAAGAAATCTTGCATACCAATGAGCGCCCAAGCCGTGGACGTTTTCATGAGGGCCGAGGAACCAATTACCGTCAAGATATGGTGGAAATGCATATTTCAGAAATTGGTTTTTGTAGTGGACACAGTGCTTCTGGCGTATGGGTCAATGAAAAAGCTGAGACTTCGGTTAAGGGATTATATAGCGCTGGCGATATGGCGGCTGTACCTCATAACTATATGCTTGGTGCATTTACCTACGGGTGGTTTGCAGGTGTAAATGCCGCCCAATACGTGAATGTAGTTGAAGATAGTGAATTAAACCAAAGCGAAATAGAAGCAGAAAAAGCTCGAATATTTGCGCCACTGAATTGCTCAGAAGGTTTACCTCCAGAGCAAGTGGAATATAAGCTGCGCCGTTTTGTAAATGACTATTTGCAGCCCCCTAAAACTCGCCAAAAAATGGAAATTGGGCTCAAGCGTTTTGAAGAAATCAAACAAGATATTAAGCGAATTTCTGCAAGAAACCCACATGAGCTGATGCGTGCTGCTGAAGTTTCTTTTATTCGAGACTGTGCTGAAATGGCAGCAAGAGCTTCACTGTTTAGAGAAGAAAGCCGCTGGGGACTGTACCACTATAGAGCAGATTTCCCTCAAAAAAATAACTCGGATTGGTTCTTTCACGCGCATTTGAAAAAAGATGAACACGGCAACATGGTCAGTTTCAAAAAGCCAATCGAGCCTTATGTGGTTCCGATTAATCAAGATGAAGCTTTGTCGTATGACCGTTTACGCATTCAAAAAGATGTTGCTCTAGCAGACTAAATAAATCAGGAATTCAAATCATGGCTTTTATTTTTAAAGAAGTACAGCACCGTACTGTGGCACCCGTCATTATCGATGAAGATAAATGTATTGCTGATAAAGGATGCACTGTCTGTGTAGATGTTTGTCCAATGGACTTATTAGCAATCGATCCAACAACCCAAAAAGCTTATATGCAATTTGATGAATGTTGGTATTGCATGCCTTGTGAAAAAGACTGCCCAACAGATGCAGTCAAAGTAAATATCCCATACCTACTCAAATAATTAATTTGGAATACTCAACATGAGAAAAAATAAATTGATCAATAAAAAACTATTACTCAGTAGCTTAATTGGTGCCATTGTACTTGGCACTTTGGGGTGCAGTAGTAAAACAGAAACTGTTCGTGTAGCGATTGGCACACAAGACACGACTATTAACTGCGCAACAGGTGGGTTGCTCATTCGTGAGTTGAATTTATTACCAAAATATTTGCCTAAAGATGGTAAATACAAACACGTTAAATATGACATTCAATGGAAAAACTTTACCTCTGGTGCACCACTTACCAGTGAGATGGTGGCTGGGCGTTTAGATTTGGGAGCAATGGCCGACTTTCCTGCGGTTAATAATTTAGCGGCATTTAAAAAGGCTGGAAAAGAAAGCATATTTTTAGCGCCATTGTCAGGCAGTGTTAATGGTAGCGGTAATGCGATTGTTGTTCCAATTGACTCAAAAGTGACCTCACTGAAAGAACTAAAAGGACAAACCATTTCCGTACCTTTTGCCTCAACTGCTCATGGACTGTTGCTACGAGCGATTCAAGCTGAAGGCTGGCAACTTGATAAAGATATTAAAGTGATTGCTCAGGCGCCAGAGGTGGCAGGGCCTGCGTTAAAAAGTCATAAGATTGCTGCGCATGCTGACTTCGTACCATTTGGAGAGTTATTTGCTTACCAAGGTTTTGCTAAAAAAATCTATGATGGTTCACAAGCAAAATCACCAACATTTCATGGTTCACTTGCCAGCAAGGATTATGCACAGCAGCATCCAGAAGTTATAAAAGCTTATTTACAAGCAACTATTGAAGCAAATCGCCTGATTCGGGAACAACCAGAAAAATATAGTGAACTTATTGCTGAAAAAACAGGTATTCCTGCCGAAGTTGTTTATCTATTTCATGGCCCTTTAGGTCTGCAAACTCGTGACTTAACGTGGAAACCTGAATATCGAAAAGCGACTCAAATTGCGATAGATACCTTAAAAGTTTTAGGCAAAAACGACGGTACGCTTGTTGTAAATAAATTTATTGATGATCAATACATTAAGGATGCATTTCAGGCATCTGGGCTTAATTACAGCCAGCAACTGGCCGACTATGCAAAATCACCTTTGGTTGCCAATGACGCATTAACGGGCCAACCCATCAAGACATTTGAACGGGTGACTCAAATTTGGGTAAAGGGTGAAGAAAAAGTTCGTAGCTACGAAACGCCTGAGCATGCTTTTTCTGATTTAAAGAAAATACAAGCCGATGGAAAAACGGTGCGTGTGGTTTATAGCCAAGATCATCAGTCCGACATTAAGTTACTTGCCAATTTGGCATGGTATGCCACAGACAAAACAGGACAAATTCAGGCTTTTTTATTAAAAGATGATGCTGAAAAATGGGCTAAACAACAGGGCGGAAAAGTATATGACTTTAAAGCTATTCAGCTTGTAACTCAGAGCTGATGTGTTGTCTTACCTAATGATCAGGAGGTGACAAATGAGTAGTTTAGTCCAAACAAAACCTAAAAACCAAAGTACATTTTTGACTAAATTTTTCCAACAATTGAGGTTATATCCGGCGCATTTAAAAAACTATGCCATTGCTTTTACATCTATAGCTTTTTGGATAGTAATTTGGCAAGGACTTGCTCAGTTTAAAATAAATTTAGGCATTGTGAACTTTAGCAATGTCCCTACACCTTTAGATGTCATTCATGCGCTATGGGCTTTCTTTCAACTCAGCACTGCATTTGAACACGTTGAATCTAGTATCTTTCGCGTAGTGGTTGGTTTTGTGCTAGCAGCTTTAATTGGTGTAGGTATTGGTTTGTTAGCAGGACGTTATCAAAAACTGGCTGCCTTTCTAATGCCACCATTAGAAGTATTACGTCCAATACCAGCAGTTGCATGGATTCCTTTAGCAATTCTGATTTTTCCATCCTCAGAAGCGTCTATGATTTTTATTACGTTTATTGGGGCTTTATTTCCAATTTTATTAAACACCGTACATGGTGTTGGTGCAGTTGACCCAAGGCTCGTTGCATCTGCAAAAAGTTTAGGTGCTTCTGATCTTGCCATTATTCATGAAGTCATTATTCCGGGGGCATTACCGAATATTATTACTGGTTTATCCATTGGAATGGGTACTTGCTGGTTCTGTTTAGTGACTGCCGAAATGATTTCTGGACAACACGGAATTGGATATTTCACATGGGAATCTTTCACCTTGCAAAACTATAGCAATATTGTGGTTGGCATGGTGTTGATCGGAGCCTTGGGTATGTTTAGCAGTACATTGGTACGTGTGATTGGAAACCGATTTACCCCATGGTATCAACTAAGGAAATCATAAAATGTCAATTACACAAGGCCATGTGCGTATTCAAAATCTATCGCTACATTTAGGGCAAGCTAAAAATCGTTTTCAGGCACTAGATCGGGTTAATTTCGAAATACAACCGGGCGAGTTTATATGCTTACTTGGCCCATCTGGTTGCGGTAAATCTACATTATTAGGTGCTTTGGCAGGGCACTTACCGATTAGTTCTGGGACTTTAACGGTCGATAATGAATCTATACTTGAACCGCATCCAGACAGAGGTTTGGTGTTCCAGCAACATACCTTATTTCCATGGAAAAGCGTGCTTGAAAATATTGCCTTTGGTTTAAAAATGAAAGGAATCGCCAAACAAAAGCGTATTGAACAAGCTCAGAAAATGATTGATCTGGTCGGGCTTAAAGATTTTGAATATAAATTTCCAGCTGAACTTTCTGGTGGCATGCAGCAACGGGTTGAAATTGCGAGAGTACTGATTAATCAACCTCGCATTTTATTAATGGATGAACCTTTTGGTGCGTTAGATGCTCAAACTCGTTTAAAAATGCAAATGCTATTACTCGAAATTTGGCAAGAAATTCAAACGTCGGTTTTATTTATTACCCACGATATTGATGAGGCACTTTTTTTAGCCGATCGAGTCTTGATTATGAGCCATCGACCAGGGCGAATTATTGAAGAAATTCCGCTTAAGTTTGAACGTCCAAGAGACGTTGAGCTTGTAACAAGTAGTGAATTTACAGCCATTAAAAAACATTGCATCCAGACTTTAAAAGAAGCCACTCAACAAGAAGAGTTAAGCCGTTTAAATCCATTAGGGCTTGGAAAGAAATCACAAATTAAGGAATACGAATGAGTTTTTATTATCAAGCTTTAGATGACCTCGATAAATATAATCAGGAATTTCTTGCACAGCTTAATCACGCAGATGAAAAGATTCGCTTTGTTACTTTAATGAATATTGGCGATGAAGAAAATCCGGATTTACTTCCTTGGTTGCATGCAGCACTACAACACGACTCTTCAGCTTTAGTTCGTGAAGAGGCAGCAAAAAAGTTAGAAAGTTGGGAAGATCCAACCAGTTTGCAAGTATTGGCTCAAGCCTTATTTGATGCAGATCTGAATGTGAAACAAGCTGCCAGCCAAAGCTTAAGTGAAGTGAAAAATGCGGCATCAGCTCAAATACTGGCCCCTTATTTAAAGCATACGGATACTTTTGCTCTTGGTGCAATTTTACGTGCTTTAAAACCTTTACGACCACAGCAATTATTCACAGACATATCTGCTTTGGTAAATCATGAAGATGCTCTTGTGCGCCGTGAGGCAGTCAGTGCATTAAGTTGGTTACAGCAAGACCAAGCGATTACGATATTGGCAAAAACAGCTGAAACAGATGTAGATGATGAGGTTCGCCGCATTGCAACAGGTGGTTTGGCTTATAGCCAGAATATATCAGCTGAGGTTATCCAAGCACTTCAATATTCTTTGACTTCGGAAAGTTGGCAACTAAGAGTTGAAGCTGCACTTACGATTGGGAAATTACATATCGTTCAGCTCGAAACTCCCTTAATTCATGCTTTATCTGACTTATATTGGCAAGTACGTATTGCCGCAGTTCGAAGCTTAGGGTTACTCAAGTCGCGTCTAGCAGTTAGTCATCTATTTGATAACTTTAATCATGAAATTAGCAATTTACGTAAAGAGGTCGCTTTAGCACTCGGTGAAATTGGCACATCAGAAGCTCAGAATCTATTAGAACAACATCAAAATGACTCCGACCCAGAAGTACGAAAAGCGATTCGTATTGGATTAAATCAAATTGGTGAGGTGAAATATGCAAGCCAGACCTGATATTCGTGTTGATACTACAAATAAACGGGTTCACTTTATATGGACTGATGATTTAAGTGTATCTCTGAGCTATCAAAATTTAAGAGAAATTTGCCCATGTGGCTTTTGCCGAGCGAAGCGAATTAAGCAAATTAAAATTGAAGAACAAAATGTTGAAGTAACAGCTATGTTCGATCAAGGTTACGGTGCCCAAATTTGTTTTAACGATGGGCATGATAAAGGGATTTTTCCGTGGGCTTTTTTAAAAGAATTTGCTAAGTGCTAAAAAATGCCTTCTGCTTGGGACAGAAGGCATTTCATTTATTTAATGATCATGTTCTAAATAATCTGGTTTTTTCGGAAGCGCAAGGCTACACAAGAAACAGATAATCAGCATGACAATGACATAAATAAAGAAGGTATTTTCAATTCCAGCAGCTTTGAATTGCAAAGCAACCGAAGGTGCAGAACCACCAAAAATAGCATTACCTACCGCATATGAAAATCCTACCCCGAGTGCACGTACGTGAGGTGGGAACATCTCAGCTTTTACTAAACCACTAATAGATGTATAGAAACTCAAAATCATCATCATAAAAATCAGTAGCAAGGTAATAATGATTGGCGAATCTATATAATTAGGCATGCCAATTGCCATCACTGGATAGATAAAAATCGCAGATAATAAGCTAAATGCCAGCATTGAAGAACGTCGGCCAATACGGTCCGAAATTGCACCAAATACAGGTTGAGCACACATATAGACAAATAGTGCGAAGGTCATGATATAACCAACGGTTTTTCCGTCCATACCTAAATTAGTTAAATAGGTTTTTGAATAAACAGTTTCTACATAAAACGTTAATGAACCAGCAGAAGTGTAGCCGACTACTAATAAAAAGGTTTTCCAATGCTTTTTAAAGAGCTCTCTTAAGCTACCAGACTCTTTGCGTTCACTATCTTGATGTGAAAGTGTTTCTTCTAAACGACTCCGTGCAAGTAAAGATAGAATGGCCGCAATACCACCAATAATGAACGGAATACGCCAACCGCCATCAAGTAATTGTTGTTCACTTAAAAACGTTAATAAGATTACGCCAAGTAGGCTGGCAAGTAACTGGCCACCAGAAAGGGTGACATATTGGAAAGAGGAATAAAAACCACGTTGACCCTTTAAACCTAATTCACTCATGTATGTTGCGACTGCACCATATTCACCACCCACCGATAGACCTTGAAGTAAGCGTACTACCAGTAAAAGGAAAGGGGCAAATAAGCCAACTTGTTCATAAGTGGGTAGGGCTGCAAATAGAAAAGAGCTCAAAGCCATTAAGCAAATTGAGACAATCATTGATTTTTTTCGACCGTGTCGGTCTGCAATGCGTCCAAATATCCAGCTACCAATAGGACGCATAAAAAAGCTTGCTGCAAATACACCCCAAACATAAATCGATTTGGTCGTACTATCCATATCTGGTGCAGTTAGAGCCTGAGTAAAATAAGCAGCAAATACTGCATAGATATAAAAGTCGAACCATTCGACCAAATTACCTGAAGCTGCGCCTACAATCCCTCGTATTCTGCTGCTCTTTTCTTCCTTAGTATATGTCATAGATATTCCGTCAGTTAGCAGAAAAAATAGAAATTTTCAGATGTACTGAACAGGAAATAGAATGAATCTTTAAATATCACTCAATCCTGAGTACTTTCTTAGAATTCCTCTCCATTTATTTTTTATAATTTTAAACTTCCATTCTAGTGATTCTATGATCTTTTGTTCGATTTAAAGATATTTTTACCGATTATCGAACAATTCCTTAATTTAGTGAGTTGATCAATCCACCATAAACTTTATTTAAAATCAAACATCTAATTTATTAAGCCTATTGATTATTGTATTCCTCCTTGGTCTACACCTATTTCTGAGCTTAGTTTTATTTTGACTATTTTGTAATACTTAAAAAGTTATAACCTCAATTTCAATCAAAATAAAAGCAATTTATATAATGATGAGTTTATAAAAGTTAGTTCAAATTCACTTAATCGAAAAAATACAGAATATGTTGTTTCTCAATATATGTGGCTGTATTCTTGCGTGGCTGAAAATAGGGTAGACAACCATTTTTAGCCCTATAAATTATGCTCGCTATGGCAGGTAACTATTCAATGGAAAGACGTTCGTTAAATCTTCACTTCATGACATGCTCTAAAACGGCATTGGCTTCATCTATTGCACTCATAACATCTGTCGTCTATGCAAATGAAGCGGAGGTTTCACAGCTCCCAACCATTACCGTGAACGCTACACAAAATAGTGATGCACTATACACATCAAAAAAAGTGAGTTTATCTGGTTTTCAAACTGATGATGTAAAGAAAGTTCCTGCATCTATTACAACTATTACTTCTGAGCGCCTAGCAGATCAACACGCAAAAACACTGACTGATGTTATTAAAAATGATTCATCTTTAGGGGATGGCTACGCTGCTATTGGCTACTATCCAAACTTTGTAGCACGTGGTTTTGCTCTCGATTTAGGCTCTAGTTATCTCATTAACGGCCACAACATACGTGGTGAGCAAAATGTTGCTTTAGAAAATAAAGAACAAGTTGAAATCTTAAAAGGTATTTCTGCAATTCAATCTGGAATGTCGACACCAGGTGGTGTTGTTAGCTATGTCACCAAAAGACCTGCCGATGTTAAAAACATTACTGTAGATGCAAATTCGGAAGGCGGCTATACACTGGCAACAGATGTTGGCGGCTTTGTTAATGATAGTTTTGGTTATCGAATCAATTTAGCGCATGAAAGCATCCATCCAAATGTTGATCACGCAAATGGTAAACGAGAGTTTGGTTCAGTTGCTTTAGACTGGAAAATTAATGAGCGTTCTAAATTATTGTTTGATATTGAAGCTCAGCATCAAAGTCAGCGTTCAGTACCAGGTTATCAACTGCTTGATGGGCAAGAAGTACCAACAAATGTAGATCAAGACCGTTTATTGGGTTACCAGTCTTGGAGTAAACCTGTTGTAAATAACAGTGTAAATGCAAGTTTGAAATATCAATATGCATTTAATGATCAATGGAATGCTAGCTTAAGTGCATCACAAAGCCGTGTTGTGATTGATGATTACAGCGCTTTTCCATGGGCTTGTTATAGCGACGGAGTTTGCCAAAATAATACTTTTGATAAAGATGGTAATTACGGTATTTACGATTTTCGTAGTCCAGACGATACACGTATTACCAACCAGTTTTCTGCTGGGTTAAATGGACAATTCAATACTGGCAATATTCAGCATCAAATCGCTTTTGAAATACAACATACTTATAAAACATTGAAGCGTTACAACTCTAACTCAATGGAGCTTGCCCCTATAGGATTAGGTAATATCTATGAAGAAACAAAGGATTATGAGCCAGCTCAGATTGACTTAAGAAATTACTATAAAGCTTTAGAAAGCGATCAGACTGCTTTTACTGTATCTGACCGAGTTCAATTTAATGATCAGTGGTCAACTTTATTGGGTGGGAAACTTATTCATCTTGATGAGCAAGCTTATAATTCAGATGGGCAACAAAGCCGTGATACGGATTTAAACAAATTCTTGCCACAATTAGCGCTCATGTATAGCCCAACTGCTACGACTAATCTATATGCTTCATATGCCAAAGGTTTGTCAGATGGTGGTGAAGCACCATGGTTTGCTAATAATGCTCTAGAAGTTTTATCACCTAAAAATTCTGAACAATATGAACTTGGTGTTAAGCAACAAATACGCAACTTCTTATTAACAGCAGCTATTTTTGATTTAAAACAAGACAATCAATATAGCAAAGTAAATGCAGATGGAACTTTCGATTTTGTTGACCAAGGTGAACAACACAACCAAGGTATTGAGTTAGGTTTAACTGGTGCCTTAACCGATACAGTTGACGTAAGCTCTGGCATTACCTATACCAAATCTCGTCTTGTTGATATTGATACTGACAGCTACAAAGGCCATCAGACTCAAAATGTGCCGAAAATTCGCGCAACTGCACAGTTATCTTATAAAGTACCTTCTGTTGAAGGATTACGATTACTGAGTGGTATGCAATACAGCAGCAGTAAATATGCAAATAAAGAGGCAACGGCAAAAGTAGGTGGGTACAGTGTCTTTAATATTGGTGCTGCCTATAAAACAAATTTTGCTGGGCATGACACGACCTTCAGATTCAATATTGATAACTTATTTAATAAGAAGTATTGGCGTGATGTGGGGGCATTTATGGGGGATGACTATCTATTCTTGGGTAATCCACGTACAGCCCAGTTCTCTACAACTTTCAGTTTTTAAAATATAGAACAAATAAAAAAGGAGCTTATAAAAGCTCCTTTTTTATTTTCAGGAATTAAGCCGACATTTTTGGTTTAACCATATTATTAATCGACAAGATATCATCAAGCACTTGAGTTGATAATAAACCTTCTTTTTGAACTAAAGCCAATACGCTTTGTCCAGTTTCGTTCGCAGTTTTAGCAATTCGAGTTGTAGTTTCATAACCTAGGTATGGGTTGAGTGCAGTCACAATACCAATTGAGTTTTCAACTAAAGCTTTACAGTGTTCAGGATTCGCTGTAATTGTATCAATACACTTGCTTTGGAACATTGCCATTGCTCTACCAAGTAAGTCCATAGACTCAAATAGTTTGAATGCAATAAGTGGTTCCATTGCATTTAACTGTAGTTGACCTGCTTCAGCAGCTAAAGTTACAGCCAAATCGTTTGCAATAATTTGGAAGCAAGCAAGGTTCATAGCTTCAGGAATAACAGGGTTTACTTTACCCGGCATGATCGAGCTACCCGGTTGACGAGCTTCTAAGTTAATTTCATTAATACCAGTACGTGGACCACTTGAAAGTAAACGCAAGTCATTGGCAATTTTTGAAAGTTTAGTAGCAGTACGTTTTAATAAACCAGATAAAAGAACAAAGTCACCCATATCTGAAGTTGCTTCAATTAAATCTGGAGCTGACTTAATTTTCTTATCAGAGATTTTTGCAAGTGCCTGAATAGCCAGTTCACGGTAATTATATTCAGTCGTAATTCCCGTACCAATTGCTGTACCACCAAGGTTCATATAAGCTAAAACATTTGGAATAAGCGTATTAATTTGCTCAAGATCTTTCTGCAAGGTAACTGCAAATGCACCAAACTCTTGACCTAAAGTCATAGGTACAGCGTCTTGTAATTGAGTACGGCCCATTTTTAAAATGTGCGCAAACTCTTGAGATTTGTTAAGAAAACTTAAAATTAAATTGTTAAAAGGAAGATTTAACTCATCTAAGCTTAATAACAGACCTAAACGGATTGCAGTAGGGTATACGTCATTTGTTGACTGCGACATATTAATGTCGTTATTTGGATGCAAGTATTGATATTGCCCTTTAGAATGGCCCATATATTCCAAAGCAACATTTGCTAATACTTCATTTGCATTCATATTAGTTGAAGTACCAGCACCGCCTTGCATCATGTCGATTGGGAACTGGTCATGGAAATTACCACGAATAAGCTGATTACAGCTGTATTCAATTGCTTCGAATTTAGTTTGATCTAGGTTTTTAAGATTATAGTTTGCTTCAGCACAAGCTAGTTTAACCATAGCTAATGCTTTAATTAAATTAGGGAAATTTCCAACTTTGCTATTTGTTAAGTTGAAATTTTCTAAAGCACGTAATGTTTGAACTCCGTAATAATGGTCATTGTTGATTTCTCGATGACCAATAAGATCCTTCTCAATACGGGTAGTAATATCAGCGTTCATCATTAAACTTCGATTCATTAAAGATGATTCATCTTAGAATTCGAAATGCTTCACTTCTAATGCATTTATTAAAGCAATTATGCATTTTTTGCATATCGAAAAATGAGTTAAGCAAAAATGAATAGTTAAAAATTGAATAGATCAATAGACTGCATTTTTATTAATATTTAATTATTTCAAATAATTATATTCATAGTTAATGTGCAGAATTGTAAAAATGATTACGTCAATTGAGTGTTTTAAATATGGTTAGGCCATAATTTTATTTTTTAAAAACAGTAAATTTAATTGAAATTTCATGTGAATATTAATTTTAAAGAATAAATAATGAGCTTTGTTTAATAAATTTTAATAAAATTGTGATGCATTTCACATAAAAATACATATAATACAGAAAATTTTGATTTATTAAGTTTATGTTAAAAGTAACTGCTGGATTATTAATATTGGGAAGTTTTGCTTGCTATCTTCTTTGGGGCACTGAAGAAAAAGCTGAAACCAAAAGTTCACACATGCTTAAAGAGGCTGAGCAATCAATAAAAAATGCTGAGCTATCCATTCAAAAAGCAAAGCAAAATATTCCAACTGCATCGTATCGATGAGTTATAGCTTGAGATTGTTGTCTATTAAATAATCTCTTGATTCAAAATTATTGAGATGTAAGCGCTGTAAGAGACAAATGCATGAGAATGAAGTTTATTGCATATGACCCTAATTCTGGTGAAAAATTAAGCTTAAAAGAGCATGTTCATCACATGGATAAATATACAACTTATGTTTTTTTTAGCGATGAAAAAGACAATATGGTATTTAATCCACAAAAAAAACAAATATTTGAAATTAGTCAATATACTGCAAATATGATGGTTGAAATTTCAAGAAAATTATACTACTTAATTGGAGAGTATTAGTTTGCTTTGAATATCTCCTTAGTCCATAAAGTCATTATTGTGAATGATGACTTTATAAGTTAAAAATAAGCAAATCGATACTTTAGTATAATAGTCGGAATTGAATTTTCACCTTATACTCCTTATAAATATTGTATGAAATACAATTAATTATTATCACTACATAGAACTTGAAAATAAGTTGTAGTAATTATTCATTAAATTTATTTTTACTTTATAAGCTATTGTAAGAGTAAATAAAACATTCTTATTTCTTGGTGAAATAAAAATGGAAAAAGTTGTTTAATCAGATTTTATGATTGCTCTTAAAGTTGAATGGTGTACTAATTTAATAGCATCAAAATTTAGTCAATAACTTAACAATAGGTTATTGAAACAGTTCATAGTCCGCATTCTTCCCCAAGGTGCGGACTTTTTTTATCCAAATTTTACTTCATTCCTGAAGCTATATTTTTTATAAAAAATGATTAAATAAAAGCCTATAGTTATTTCTAAAACTTATTTAGTTGAACTGAATTATTTATTTTTCTAATGTTCTTTTGTTCATTGATTTCAATAATTTTTTTTATTAGATCGTACTTATGTTCATCTCTTAACGTGTTAAAACAAAACCTATTATTTTCTTATTTTCTTTTCTATGTCAGAATTATTAAATACTTCATTTTCATAGTTTGGCTTTGTCCATTCTCTTCTCGCATTTTTGCAGGTACTCCCTATGTTTTACCATTTTTATTCATCACTACATTTATTCATGCTATTTCCCAAAAATATCAATTAAGAAAATTATAAATCTAAAAGGGAATAGATAAGATGAATTTAGAAGTGCGTTGGGTAGAGGATCTCCTCACATTAGAACGTGAACGCTCAATTTCTAAAGCAGCAGAGAAAAGGTTCATTAGCCAATCTGCCTTTACTCGAAGAATTCAGCAAATTGAAGAAATGATTGGCGCGGAAGTCATCATTAGAAACAACAAGAACAATATCGAATTTACCGACATTGGACGAATTTTGTTAGTCATGTCTAAAAACATTGAAAAGCAGGTAGAGGAGACCGCAAAACTCATCAAAAATATTAAAAATGAAACTGAATCTACCATTCGTTTCTGTGTTGTTCATTCATTAGCTTCAGGTTTTTTAACAACATTTTTAAAGAAATTTCCTACTCTTATTCGTGATTTAAAAATTGAAATTGTCGCAACGAATAGTGGAGAAGGCCTGTCTTTGCTAAAAGAAGGTGCCTGTGATTTCATGATTTGCTATGCAGATAAAAGCAATATTAGAAAAGTTGGCGATGATATTTTAAGTGGTATTAAAATTGCTGAAACAGTTATTGTTCCTGTTTCTGCTACTGAGCCTGACCATAGTCCTAAACATACAATACAGAGTAATTTTGCTTTGCTTGCCTATAGCAAACACGCTTACTTAAGAAAACTGGTAGACCAACTGATAGAAGGTAAACTTGTTTATAAAACGTTATATGAAACGGACAATGCCACTAACTTAAAAGAACTGGTTTTGCAGGGTTTAGGGGTTGCATGGATTCCAAAAATTAACGTTGAAGAAGATCTTGCAGCTGGAAAATTGGTTATTTTAGATCAGCAAGAATATTGCCTTGCCCAAGATATTTATATCTTCAAAAATAATTTGAGTGATAATAAATCGGTACAACAAATATGGAGTGGTTTTAAAGCCCAGCAAGAACAATAATGCATACTCATTCGCAAGATGAAGTACACGATATTTATATATAAATTAATCAAATAAGTAGATTATGCTTGGGTCTTTACGATGAAAGGCATTATAAAGCATTGCCCCTCGTCTAAGTTCTTTGCTAATTTAGAGTAAATTTCAATAAGTCGAAAGTAGGATATAGAAATCTTTCTATTATTTATGCCTGCTTTTGAACTTATTTCACTGGATTATTGAGTCCAAGCGGAGACAATTTTGTTTGATCTAGACAGTAGATTATTAAATATTTTTTATCATATTTATCGGTTCAAAAGTGTTTCAATGGCTGCAGATGCTATTGGTTTAACACAGCCGAGTGTAAGTAACGGTCTAAACAAAATTCGCCAACATTTTAATGATCCTTTGTTTATTCGAGTTGGAAATGAAATGATTCCGACCGAACTTGCAAAGCAGATTTTCCCTCTTATTAGTGAAGTTATTGATAAAGTTGAAAGTATTAATAACTTTAATGTGAACTTTGATCCGTTAACGTCAGATCAACTGTTTACCATTGCAATGACTGATGTATCACATTTGGTTTTATTGCCACAGTTAACCAACTATTTAAAAGAAAAAGCACCTCTCATTCGTTTAAATATTAGACCAATTACGCCAGAAACCAGCTATCAAATGGCAAATGGTGAAATTGATTTGGCGATAGGTTTCTTGCCCCAATTAGAAGAAGGTTTTTATCAACAGAAGTTTTTCCGTCAACACTATGTCGTGATTAGCTCAAAAAGCCATCCTCGTTTAGACCCGAATAATTTTACTTTAGAAGATTATATGCGTGAATATCATATCGATATTGATGCAGGTATTGGGCATTATCACATTAAAAATGAGCTGCAAAATAAAGGGTTGGATCGAAATATTTTGATTCGATTACCAAGTTATCTAGGTGTAGGTTTAGTTGTTCAGGAAACAGATGCGATTGCCACTGTTCCATATTATTTAAGCCAAGTTTTATTGGTTAGAGAGAACTTACAGATTTTACCGGCACCGCTTGATTTTCCAACTTATGACGTTAAGCAACATTGGCATATGTCTTGTCACCATAAGAGTAGCCATAAATGGTTCCGTCAAACTTGCTATGAGCTATTTAAAACAGCTTAAGAATTTTATTTATAAAAAAGAAGATGTAAGGAAAGTCCTTACATCTTCTTTTATTTTTTAATTAGATTTCAATTGCAACAGCAGTTGCTTCACCGCCACCAATACATAGGGCAGCAACACCTTTCTTTTTACCTAAGCGTTTTAATGCATAAATGAGAGAGAGGATAATTCTTGAACCCGTAGCGCCAATTGGATGGCCTAAAGCACAAGCGCCACCATGTACGTTCACTTTAGCTTCATCAATACCTAGCTCATGAATTGGTGCCATTGCTACCATTGCAAAAGCTTCATTAATTTCCCAAGCATCTACTTCATCAACTGACCAGCCAGCACGCTCAAGCACTTTTTGAATCGCACTAATTGGAGCAATTGTAAATTCGCTTGGATGCTGTGAGTGAGTAGAAGTTGCAACAATTTTCGCCAAAGTATTTAAACCATGGCTTTGAGCATATTCTTCAGTAGTAAGTACTAATGCAGCAGCACCATCAGAAATTGAGCTTGAGTTTGCAGCTGTAATTGTACCGTCCTTACTAAAAGCGGGACGTAGGGTCGGAATTTTCTCAAGATTTGCTTTTAATGGTTGCTCATCTTGATCAACAACTTCCACACCTTTACGTGTTTTTACTTCAACAGGAACAATCTCTTCTTTGAAATAACCTTCCGTAATCGCAGTTTGCGCTTTTTTAAGTGAAGAAATCGCAAAGTTATCCATTTGCTCACGGGTAAAGCCTTTGGTGTTTGCCATGTCCTGAGCAAAAGAACCCATTAAACGACCTGTTTCAGCATCTTCAAGGCCATCTAAAAACATATGGTCCTTAATTTCACCGTGGCCCATACGATAACCACCGCGAGCTTTCGGCAGAATATACGGTGCATTGGTCATAGATTCCATGCCGCCAGCCACAATGATATTAGCACTGCCTGCTTTTAAAGTATCTGATGCCATTAATACAGCTTTCATAGCAGAGCCGCAAAGTTTATTAATGGTGACAGCTCCGACATGATCAGGTACACCAGCTTTACGCATCGCTTGACGAGCTGGACCTTGGCCAATACCTGCACTGAGTACACAACCAAAAATAACTTCATCTACTTGTTCAGGTTTAACACCTGCACGTTGGATCGATTCACGGATGACAGCAGCGCCAAGTTCTGGCGCAGTTAGAGAAGATAAACTACCCTGAAAACCACCCATTGCAGTACGGCTACCTGAAACTATAACAATTGAACTCATCTTAATATCTCTTATTGGTGTTTTTGCTAAATTTGCCTTTAGCCTAAACCAAAGGCGCCACTAAATTAAAAAGTTGGAGGGGTGTAACTGAGGGTTCTACCAAAGAACCACAGCAAGAATAAAACTAATGGAAAATGCACAACGAGCTGAGTGACTGTAAAACCAATCACATCTTTCGCTTTTAATTTTAAAATGCCTAACATTGGAAGCATAAAAAATGGATTGATTAAGTTTGGTAAAGCTTCGGCTGCATTATAAATTTGTACAGACCAGCCCAAATGAACCTTTAAATCATTTGCTGCTTGCATAACATATGGGGCTTCAATAATCCATTTTCCACCACCTGACGGTACAAAGAATCCAAGTACCGCAGAGTAAACTCCCATCACAATCGCAAAGGTTTCTTTTGATGCGATTGAAACGAAAAACTCGGCAACATAATGAGACAGCGATAAATCCTGACTGTTTAAAGCTTGCGTCATAATAAATGCAATACTTCCATACAGAGGGAACTGAATTAAGATTCCTGATACGGCTGGAACTGCCTTTGCAACAGCATTTAAGAAGTTTCGAGGCGTGCCATGCAACGCTAGACCAAGCATTAAAAAAACAAAGTTGTATGTGTTTAAACTTGAAATAGCAATGATTGGATTGCTTTTTGAAAATTCAAAAAACATCCAGATTAAGCCTAATGCGACCACAATAATTGTTAAGATAGGTGAGTTTTCTAACCAATCGCCTGGGCGTGTTGATTTTTCCTCATGTGGCTTGTCTTCTTCAAACTGCACATCAAAACTATCAATCGTTTTAACACTATTGCCTTTTGGAGCTGAAAAATATGCAATCGCGATTGAAACAATCACCAAAATAATGGTCATCGCAATTGATTGCCAAAGGAAAATCGTTTCAGTAAATGGAATAACACCAGTTAGGTTGTAAATTGACTCAGGTAAGCTACTTTTATTTGCCTGAAGCTGTGCTGCTGAAGAACTGATTCCTAGTGCCCAAGTCGCCCCCATACCAATGATTGCTGCCGCAGCCGCTGCGCGGTAATCCATATTCAGCTCTTTACGTTTAGCTAATGCAATCACTAAAAGCGCTGTAAGGATTGTACTAACAGCCCAATTGACCAGTGAAATTAATAAGCTGACAGTTGCTACCAAAACAATGGCACCGCGACCAGAGCTTGGAATACGTGCCATTTTTTGGATGAGGTATTTGACGGGCTTAGATACAGAAACGACATAACCTACAATAATGAGCATGGTCATTTGTAGGGTAAAGGGAATAAGACTCCAGAAACCATTACCAAATGAAGTGGCCACATCGTGAATTGGGGCGCCAATACTCAAAGCGGCAATAGACACAATAATGACGCCAAGTAATGCAAAAATATATGAATCAGGAAACCATTTTTCAGACCAATCACTAATCCGAAGAGCAAATTTTTCAAAAATTCCTTGCTGTTTTTCCATAGCTGAAAAATCCTTCTCATTCTTATTTATAAACAGCACATCCGGTGCTTAAAAGTGCTAAGACTCAAGCTCACTTTCTAACTTGAGTCCTGTACAGCTAACTAAATCTTAGAATTTACGCGACTAAGGTTTTATAAAACTCGACACCTGTAGTAGCTTGAATTTGTTCAAGCGTGACATCTTTAGCAAGTTCAATAAGCTCTACGCCTTGTGGAGTAATATCCATTACACCTAAGTCAGTAATGACTCGATGAACCACGCCTTTACCTGTTAAAGGTAAACTACAGTTTTTTACGATTTTTGGCGTACCATCTTTTGCACAATGTTCCATAAGCACTACAACTTTTTGGACACCAACAACCAAGTCCATTGCGCCGCCCATACCTTTAACTTTCTTACCTGGAATCATCCAGTTGGCTAAGTCTCCATTTTCAGAAACCTCCATTGCCCCTAAAATTGCAATGTTGACATGACCACCACGGATCATGGCAAAAGATTCAGAGCTTGAGAAAAATGCAGCACCAGCGCGAGCAGTAACCGTTTGTTTACCAGCGTTAATTAAATCTGCATCGACAGTTTCTTCTGTTGGGAACTCACCAATACCTAATAGACCATTTTCAGATTGAAGCCAAACATTAATATTTTCTGGAATATAGTTAGCAACTAGAGTAGGTAAGCCAATACCTAAATTGACATAAAAACCGTCTTTAAGTTCTTTTGCAGCACGTTGTGCCATTTCGTTACGTGACCAAGCCATTTTATACTGCCTCCGTGCTTAAAGTTTTATGCTCAATACGTTTTTCAGGTGATGCATTCAGTACAATGCGGTTTACATAGATACCCGGCAAATGGATTTCATCCGGATCCAATTCACCAATTTCAACAACCTGTTCAACTTCTGCGATAGTAATTTTTCCAGCCATCGCACATTCAGGGTTAAAATTTTGAGCAGTTTTACGGAATACTAAATTACCTGCTTTATCTGCCTTATATGCTTTCACAAGAGCAACATCAGCTGTTAAAGATTCTTCTAGAATGTAGTTCTTGCCATGAAAAGTACGTTCTTCTTTACCTTCAGCAATAAGAGTACCTACGCCAGTTTGAGTATAAAATGCAGGAATCCCAGCACCGCCAGCACGTAACTTTTCAGCTAAAGTGCCTTGTGGTGTAAGCTCCACATCAAGTTCACCATTTAAATATTGGCGTTCAAACTCTTTGTTTTCACCAACATAAGAAGAAATCATTTTTTTGATTTGTTTGGTTTTAAGCAAAATACCTAAACCAAAATCATCTACACCTGCATTATTTGAAATACAAGTTAGACCAGTTACACCACTTTGCTTAACTGCAACAATTAGTTTTTCAGGAATTCCGCATAAACCAAAACCGCCTACAGCGAGTGTTTGATTATCTGCAATAACATCTTTCAGTGCTGCCTCTGCATTGGCATAAACTTTATTCATTCTGTTGTTTTCCTATATCCCTTAGTAATTTAGTTTTAGCATCACATTTTGCGTTATAGAAGTTAATTTTTTTAAAGGATTAATAAGTATAATCAATGAATGGTATCAAATTTATCACAAAAGATCAGTTTTACACTGAGCAAAAAATATTTATTAATTATCATAATTAACTGAAAATTATAATAATTAATAAATTTATCTTAAACGTGTGCTTAATTCATCTTAAAAGACAGTCTTTAATTTTTTAAAATTTATATTGAATCAAAGCCTCGATAAATTGAGTAGAAATATTTGAAATCTCGAAGTTCTTCTTATAAACAATTCCCACAGTCTTATGAATAGCTTCATCCTTTAACTCAATCAACACGTTATGTTCTTTATCAATGTGTTTTGCGAAATGTCTAGGAATTGCACTTACTCCAATACCATAAGCCACAAAACTTGAGAGTGATGAAATTTGATGACATTCAACTTTTAAATCGAGCGTTATGTTATTCCGCAAACAGTTTTGCTCAACTAAATAACGAACAATTGAAGGTTTCTGTAAGGTCACGAATGGATTTGAACAAAGCTCATGCCATGTAATAGAAGATGATTGAGCAAGTGGATGAGTCTTTGGCAATAGAGCCAAGAAATCTTCTTCAAATAGGGGCTTAAATTCTAAGCCTTCTGTGAGATCTGGTTCAAAACAAATACCAAGCTCAAAAATACCATCTTGTACTTTTTCTATAATGGTCTCATTTGGAATATCGTGAATTGAAAAATTAAGATTTGGGTGAACAGCTAAAAATTGGTGAATTACTTCAGGTAAAATTGCATGAGTCACAAAAGGCATAGATGCAATACTTAAAGTTCCCCGATTAAGTTTAAAGCGTTGTTTAACATCATTTTCCATCTCATCCCAATTGGCGAGTAATTTTTTAGCATACGGAATGAGGGATTTGCCTTCTTGGGTAAGCTCAACACGGCGAGTATTACGGTTAAAGAGTTTGCCGCCTAATTCTTCTTCTAAGCTTTTGATGGTGAGGCTTAAAGCAGATTGGCTTAGATGTAGCTCTAAAGAAGCATTGGCATAGTTGAGAGTACGTGCAAGAGCTAAAAAAGCTTTTAATTGTTTAAGCGTCATTTCTTACCTTTAGATTACTCAACTTACCTTGAAGGGTAATTTATACGAAAATTTGCCTAGTATGATGTTTTTTGACAAAAAATTAAGAAAAAGAATGATCAAATTCTTACTTAATATAGAACAAGCAATAGCTATTAAAAATACTAGCTACTTTAGTAAGTCGTTCCAGCAAAATTCATCCTTATTATTTGCAAAATATATGAACATGCCAATTAGGTGAAAGAATAAATAACCCATCCAAATTTTTTGAGGGGCAACTTTCAAACCCTCTAATAATATATTTATAGAATAGATAGTGATCATAAACGTGAAAAAGATAATATAGGTCGTACTTACTATCAATTTATGTTTTGGTGCTAATTGAGCAATTTTATATCCGATCAAAATTTGCATCCCCCAATTTATAATGAGTGTAATTATAGTCAAAAGTAATTTTGGTGTATTTAAGCTTTCTAAGAAAACCTGTTCGATTAGAAAAATAGTTTGCCACAGTACAAACATACCAAGAGGATACAAGACAAATTTAAGCCACATAGTTTTTCATTTTCTTATAAATATTTATCTGGGTATTCTATTGAATTATAAAAATAAAATAAATACTACTATGCAAAAAAATATATCTACATATAAAGTCGCCCTTAATTCAATTAAAATATTTGTGAAGTTTAAATTCTTTAGAACTTAATTTAAAAGATAAATGAAATTGTGCAAAGGTAAAATTGATGAATAAAAATGTTCTTGGCTTAGTGTTGATACCATTTATATTTAGTGGTTGCGTCAAAAAAGCAGAAGAAAAAACTACAGATAAAGTAGAAAATACAGCAATCACAAACGTGAAAGAACTGCCTCCAAAAGAAGAGAATGCTATTCCTGCCATGATAGCGCGCAATTTTGTTGTGAAGTTTGAACAGCCCAAAATTTGTGGGCATAATCCAGATGTAGAGGGGATTGTATGTACTTCTAAAGAAGCTATTGCACTTAAAAGTAATATTAATTGGATTGATGAAATAATTGATAAAGAAATCCGAAAGGATTATGCAGATGCTTTTACCCCTCCATCAGAAAAGCAAAAGCAATTAAATCAAACCCAAGCTGAAGGTCTTAATAATTGGTCAGATAGTGTAGTTTATCGCTTTAATGGACAGTTTGGTCAATATGTGCAAATTTCAAAAGTTAGCTCGGAATATTCTGGTGGAGCACATGGCATATCCACTTTTGAAGATTATGTTTTTGATTTAAAAAGTAAAGAACGGATTAGATTAAAAGATATTGTAGTCACTGGAAAAATGAATGCACTTAAAGACGAATTATGGAAACAATACGAATATTGGTGTCAAGAAAAAGATATGGAACCCTATATTAGTAAAGAAGACTTTAAAGTAAGTGAAAATTTCTATATTAACCAATCAGGTGGGATTACATTTGATTTTCAGATTTACGAGTTAGCTCCATATGTCTTAGGTCCCGTGAGTTTAGAGCTACATGATACAGACCAATTGATAAAAACTGAGTTTTTACCACCAAGGCCTGCTTTAAAAACTGAAGTGTAGAGTTCATAATAGTTTGTAAATTGATTAAACCACCTTCGGGTGGTTTTTTAATGCATGAGATGTTAAATTCCACCTCTAACAATATTGGGTAATATCATGAAAAAGATATTTTTTTTAGGATTAGTTTTAAGCTTAACTGGGTGTTCAACAGCTCCAGTTGTTTCAAATATTGCAAAATCAGTACCTAATGAAAGAATTTACAATCAAAAGTATTTAAAGAAACAGACCCCTGAACAAGCAAAAGTTACTTTTTTAAGAGATAAAGGTTTTTTAGGCTCTGGTTGTACTCATGATATTTATGTTAATAATGAAAAGGTATTTTCAATTCGCTCAAATGAAATCGCTACAATTTATCTTGAGCCTAAATATTATATTTTTAGATTAGAAACAGGTGCAGGAATGTGCCCGAATATTGCAACTTCTCAAGAAACGGAAGTCAAACCTGGAGCGGAGATCGAATATCGAATCTTACTTCCATCTGACTTTAACTTAAGACTAACTCGAATGAAGTAAGAGATTAAAAATTTCTACACCAATGAGTTGATTAAAATTAATGTTCATTAAGTTTTGATTAAACCCACTCATTGTTAAGTGGGTTTTTTCTTAATTGAACTAAGAATTATTAATTGCTTTAAAATTATTCTTTATGCAATTGAAGCCGTTCTTAGAAGCATTACCCTTAATATAAGAAATTTTAGATCCATATTTTTCATTTAGCTAAACTTACCAATGGTAGAAATAATAAACCTCTGAAGTAAATTGAAAATATGATTTATCTTACAACAGTTAAAACTTATAGTTAGCTAGTTATATTGGTCATACTTTAGTCTTGTTTTAAGAATTAAGGCTACCGATGCACAGACTGTAAGAACAAGGCCTAACTGTTGTACTAGCCCAGCAAGTCCAAGCATACAACCCAACAGTAAATAATACGTTAAGCCGAATAACGCACCAGCTTTTCCTGCTTGTTCTCGATAATGACGCAGTGCCTGACTAAGTATGTTTGGGATGGCAATACCATAGGCTAGAACGACGCCAGCCATCGGAATCAAGATCCATACGGTTGTTTGTAATATCCAAGCAATCATGCTTGATAACATTGTGATGTAACAAGCATGTCTTACCAATATTTCTGGTTCTATATTTGAGGCAAGTAGCTTTCGATTTAGTAAACTACCCATAAGAGAAGAGATTGCTAATAATAATCCTGTCCAGCCAAATTTTTCTGAACTCCAGCCAAGTTGTTTAAAAAGAAATGGGGCAAGGCTGTAATAACTGAAAATCATTGTATTAAACAAGGCAATTAGCATGGCATTTTGCCAAAGCGAATTATCAAGGAACATACGGGCAGCTAATGTTCGTATGCGAGTGTGAGTTATTGGGTGAGACTGAGTTTCAGGAAGAAAAGCAGCACTTAGTATTAACAAGAGTATGGCAAGTAAAAACAAGGCAATAAATACGCCTATATAACCCCAATGACTTACTAACCATCCTCCACTTATTAGACCAAAAACCGGGCTTATAGCTAGTGCGGCTCCCATAAGGGAAAATACACTTGCTAGTTTTGTCGATTCATAACTGTCCCGAAGCATGGTTTGTACTACAACAGACCCAGCGGCAGCGCCAAAAGCTGAAATCATACGTGCGAATAACAAAAATTTGAAATTTACTGTTGTAATAGCTAATAGTGTCCCAGCCCCATAACAGATAAGTCCTAACATCATGGCAGAGCGGCGACCAATTTGATCACTTAACCATCCCCATAACCCTACACCTATAGCAAAAGCGATGAAATAAACTGAAAGCGTCTGAGCTGCTTGTTTACTATTAACTGCAAATGAGTGGGAAATGTAAGGTAGTGCAGGGCTGTATATAGTTTCAACTAGTTGAGGGAACATTATCAGAAGTGTTAAAAGCCACAAGGGTGGACGATGTATGGCATTCATAAAATGTCTTAATAAATGAATATTAAAGGTTATTATTCTTGAAAGATAAAAGTCTGATTATCATAATAAGGACTGAATATATTAATTATTGGACAGATTTTGAAAATTGCATCAGATAGTATTTTTGATCCAGATATTTTCGCTGATCCAGTGATTGGTATTGCATCAGATATAGGAAAACATGATTCTGGTAAGCATTGTCATCTTCGTCATCAGTTACTTTTTTCGGCTGCTGGTAGTATCACAATAGAAATAGATAAAATGACTTTTTTACTTCCACCACGACGTGCTGCATGGATTCCTGCAGGCATAACTCATCGAGCGATCATGCGTGGTGTAATGGCTTACCGCTCACTGTATTTTTTACCAACATCAAATTTATCTCAGTTGCCAGTACAGATTGTTGAAGTCAATCCATTATTTTTTGAAGTAATTGAAAGAATGGCATTTTGGCCATGGGGAATGCAGGCTGAACAACAAGCAAGTTTAATTACTGTTTTGTGAAGAGATATGTGCTGCACGAAGTGAAAATTGGCAATTAATGTATCCATCAGATGCTCGTCTAGAATCTTGGTTAGAGCACGTCCGTATGGGAGAACTACCTCCACGTTTAGGTCAGCTGGCTCAGCTAGTAGGTGCTTGCGAACGTACTATTAGCCGAATATTCATTCGTGATACAGGAATGAATTATCAGAACTGGAGACAACAATGGAGATTATTAAGAGCAATAGAAATGCTATCTGAAGGTATACAAATAAGTGAGGTGGCGCAACAACTGGAGTTTATCAGTGATAGTGCATTTATCGTTTTTTTCCGTCAACATACAGGTACTACTCCAGTCCGTTATCTACAGAATATTTTTAGCGAAAGCTTGTATAAATAAAATTTTCTCTATCGGTAATATTAGAGTTAATCTAAAAACAATTACTAAAATGACTCTCTTTTACTTCTCTAATTTAATACAAGTTCTTCATAAAAATTGATCTTATTAAAATTACTGGAAACAGGAAAGTGTTTAGAAAATTTAAAGTACCTTCTGGATTTTTTATTCAAGTTAATTTATTACTTTTATGTTAAAAAGCCGTTTCTCATATAGAATTTCTACTAAAATCCCTATTTTTTACTGATTGCATTATGGTTATTTATGGGAAATTTAAGAATTTTAGGTGAATCTCTGGAAAATGCGGAAATATTAAAAGACATTCAATATCATATTAAAGATAGGAGATTACCTATCTCTTTAAAAGATGATTTAAACAAACAAGTTATTGAGATTGAAAAATATTTTGGTGAGGATGACTTTGAGAAACTGGAAGTTAAGAAAAAGAAAATTAACATCTGGACAGGAATTCTTGCAGTTCCTATCTTAATTTATTGTATTGCCTTGTTTTTAAGTCGATATGTACATAATTTTGGAATTAATATTGATGTAGATATGATGAATCATATGTTATTTGAAAATATATTGAAGTACATATGGGCTATTATTCTTTATGCTGCAGTATTTTTTGGATTAATTTTTTACTTTTATTTAATGAATAATCAAAGCAAAAAATTAATTGAAAAGAATGTTGAGAAGCTTCTGAGTAAATAAATTTTAGAACATTTAAGCCTCGCATTGGCGAGGTTTTTTTTGTCGGCATATTTAAACATTCTCTGGCAATTTTTTCTAAAATTTCTTCTAAAAGAAATAGTAATGATCATTTTTAAAAATCAGAAAATAAATTATGTATGATTGACGTGATGATAGTGATAAGAGGATCCTTAAAATATTTAGGCATAAATTAGCAAGAAAATAATTAATGTTTAAAAAATGAATTATTTCAAGTATAAAAGAATCTATTACTTTATAAAAATGAGTTATTAAAAATGTCTCCTATCAAAGTACTTTTTGTTGCTGGATTTGGACCAATTACAAGAGTTAATGAAGAGAGTAAAGCACTCTATCAAGACACATTAAACCTTCCAATAAAAGCGATGGAAGGTAATGAATCTTATATGAGTACAGAAGATGGCGAGCTGGGCGGTGTAAAACACTTTGCATTGTGGCCATTACATCAAGCAGCAGAGTCCTGCTTTGGTCGAAAAGAATGGTCCGAGGAGTTTACTGTTCCTCAAAGTTGGATTGAGTTTGAAGTTGAGGATATTAATCAAGCTTCAGCTCATATGATTTCTAAAGGATATCAACTACTGGTAAATAATCGTTTAGAACCATGGGGGCAGTCAGTTACTCGCTTTTTAAGTCCTGAAGGAGTACTTACAGGGTTAACAGTTACGCCATGGCTACGTACCGCAAATGAATAAATTAGTAATTTTATCTAAAACATAATAGAAAAATGTTTACTCAGGAATACCGTAGTTTGGTTTTCTTTGTCAGAATCTTGATAATCTTAAAGACCTGATTATTCAGTCTTATTTTTTGATGAACGGTGGCATTGTCAAGTTGATCCCATAGTTCAAATGGGAAAAACTCTGAACTATGATCAAATACCCATAACCATTGGTAACTATGAGTCAGTGTATTACTATCAAAACGAACATCTTGAACTTTGACAATCTTAAATTGTTTATGATGTTCGTCTTGAAGAGTGATTTCATGGTTCTCCATTAGACATCCACAAATTAAAGACAGTTTTAATTTTACTAAAATTAAAAGTATCTGTTTAGTTGATTAAGTTGGCATTCATTTACAAAAGATTTCTGCTTGTTAAAGTTTGTCATTTTCAAAATGTTAATAATCTTTACTTTTGAAATACAAGGTTTTAAGTAGGTTGCATTGTAAGGATAGTATGTAAGTGTCAGAATGCACCATTGACATTTACCTTCGAGTTATCGCTATGAGTTTAATAGGCTTTATGTATGCAAGTAAAACCAATAGTGAACATAGTCAAATAAAACAAGATTTAATTGATATTCTTACAGAAGCTGTCAAATTTAATTCTAAAAATGACATTACTGGTGTGCTTTACTATGGTAATGGGTACTTCTTACAATACTTAGAAGGAGAGAAAGAACAAGTTGAGGCGCTGTTCTATAAATCAATTTTGAAAGATTCGAGGCATCAAAACTGCGAGATCATCTTTTTGGAACCATCTGAACAACGGTTATTTAAACATTGGAGTATGAAATTTGCTCCTATCAATACAAAAATAAAAGATTTCTTTTTTCATCATCATATTGATGAATTTAATCCATATTTGCTTAACACTACATCAATTCCATCTTTTATTGAATTACTTGTAGATCAACCCAATTTGAAAGCGGATCAATATCAAGTTTAACCAATATTATAATTTTTGATTAGATATAACTTGAACAGGAAAATAGTAAAGGGCGATTATATTACAGCTTCTAAAAAAGCCCTGCATGATCAGGGCTTTTAAATTTTTATCAAATATAAATATGACAACTTAATGTTTATGGATGACTACTAACTAGTGATTTTTCAAACGCCATTTCCGCATCTTTTACAATACTAGAAAGTTTTTCTGGTTGAATAAATGCATTGGTTTGTCCAGCATCTTTACGCGCCTTATTGCCCAAGACATCTGCAACTTCTGGATGGCTAGTAAGCACAATATCTGCCTTCATATTTTTCAAACGCTCAAAACTCTTACGATAATCTGCAACAATATTTGGATACTGATGATTATTTTGTAAAACATTACCAGCTACAGAGAGACTGCAAGGGAAAACAACAGTTAGGTTCTTACCGTTAGATTTAATTTCAGTTGACCAAGTTGTACAACCCGGAGTATGGCCCGGGGTAAGAGTAGCTTTAAGTTTTAATTTCCCTAGTTTAACTACTTCTCCATCGTGAATGACTTTATCAACTTTAACTGGAGTAAAAGGAATAGTTTGGAAGGTGTTTTCACCTATAGGTTTTCCTATTTCTAAAGCCTTAACATCCTGCTGCATTGCAATTAATTTAGCACCAGTATCTTGTTTAATGCGTGCAAGTGCACCTACATGGTCCCAATGAGCATGGCTCGTAACCATAATTTTTACATCTGATAACTTAAAACCTAATTGTTTAATGTTCTGCTCTATTTGCTCTGTATTTTCTGGAAGGCCCGTATCTATCAATAGGGCTTGGTGACCAGAAGCTAACAAATAAGCTGCAAGACCATGAGTACCTACATAGTATATATTTTCAGTAATTTGAAATGGCTGAGTATTTTGAGTCCAGTCATCGGGTAACTTTAATGGTGCAGCTGAGGTAGATAAAGAAGTCAACAATATACTTCCTATAAACAACATCTTTTTCTTCATCTTTATTGGACTCGTAGGTTGATCGCAGTAATTAAAGTTTTATATTTTAACGCCTTTGCCATGATTAGACCCTAATCTATTGATGAAAAATCTAATTATTCGCATAAAAAATTTCTGCTTAATTGTTAATGTAAAGGATGGAATGTATTTAGTAATGAGAAGTTAACCTCCTTAATATTCATTAAGTTAATTTAATGATGTAATTAAACTAATTTAAAAAATATATTATTTAATTATCTTTATTAAATAATATAGAGATATTAATTTAATTTACTCAATAATTAATAAGTTTTATTAAAAAATAATGGTTTCTAAAATAGTTGTATTTTACCACTCAATCAATGTAAATTACTGTAATTTATTGCTATTTTAAAAATTAAATAAATTAGATTGTTTTTAAATATTTTAGTGATATTTTATTTTTAAGCTCATTTACCTATTACCACTCATAGATACTGTGATTTTTATCATTTTAGGTTTGGGATAACCTAAATATCTTTTGGTAATTTTATTGAACCTAGTATTTATTCTTTAGGGAGAAGTTATATCTAGCATTTATTTTAAGCCCATTGATTTTAATACATTTTATTATATTTTTTATTTTAATTATTATAGAACTTTTCGAACATATAGAATTATTAGAAAACAATAACTTAAGAAAGGGTTTTGCAACCCAATCTTATGTCACTTCGGCAAATGGTAATTTAATACCTACATCTACATCATTCCATATAATTTCATGTCCAGCTTCATAATGTTCAGTCATTTTTTTACTCGTATGTCCAGCTAATGCCTGAGCAGATTTACCCGCTTTTTTATGCAAGAAAATAGCGAGTGCTCTAATTTCGTGGAAGGTCGGTAATTGTCTACCTGTTAAATTTGGATATGCATTTGACTTCTTAACTGCTTTTAAAAAGCTAGATGATAAATACTGATTATCAACTTGGGTCCAATGTTCTTTTTCATATTTTCTCTTTTTACCCTCTTTCACAGGAACCCGGTGAATAATGAAGGGACTATCAATTTTATCCTTACAGCGATTTAAAACTTGCTGCAGTTCATTATCAATTTTAATCCTCACATAACCGGCACCTTCAGAAATCTCAAACTCATCTTCAGGGTTATCAGTAGTTTTTTCCTGAGCAACGTGCAAGTAGCCATCTTGAATATCGGTCCACTTCATTTTCAGGATATCAACTCGTCTCTGTGTGGTTAGTAAGGCTAAATCAATCGCATTTTGAAGCCATGTAGGAGAGTGCTTACGAACAAGCTCTAAACCTTCCAATGTATGTCTTCTACGTTGCCGTTTTATATGTTTAGGCATCGTCGCTTCAATTGGATTATCTGGACATAAGCCCTTACTCACAGCAACATTGAATAAATCAATTAAAACTCCACGGCACCCGTTGCTGGAGGATGCTGTCATATCATCTAGAAGTTGATTGGCCATAAAAAGAGTAATCTGGTCTATTCGTAAATCACCCCATTTAAGTTTGCATCTTTCCAGATAAGATCTATAACTTTCAATTGTTGTGCTGGCTACTGGTTTGCCATCTTTACGTCGTTTATTCGCTAGATAGTCATCTGCAAATTCACCAAAAAATACTCCACCCATGACTTTACCAATTAGGTCATCTGAAGGAATGAGTAATTCATTTAATTTTCGAGCTGCTGTAATCGCTTTTGATTTATCTAAACCCATTGCATGGAACTTACCCGTTACAGGGTGACGGTAGCGCCACGCACTACCTTGGCCACGGTAAAGATTAGCGGGTAAGTCTTTGTTCTTTGTATTACGAGGCCTTGCCATCTCAACCTCTTAACACTCGGTCTACGAGTTCATTACCGGTACGTTTTCGGTAAATTTCCCAATCTATGTACCAAATTCGGCCAATTTGTTCGGCCGGTAATTCACCACGTCGGCAACTACGGGTAATGGTTTGCGGGGCTGGAGGTGTTGCATCCTTGCCGCCGTAAACCCTTTTAATAAACTCAGATACTTTGATTAGACAAGCCATAGGTCTTCCTTACTTTCTCCAAGTTGCTTCTTTAAATTTCGCCTCATCAACTAAGTTGTCGATTTGAGACGGGTTCACATTGTCGTAGTAATGGTTCATTAGGTTGCCGAACACAATTAGAGTTCGGGCTGAGGATGAATAACGGAAGCTCATAGTTAGTCCTCCATGGCATCAAAAGCCTGTTTACGGGCAGAAGCCTGATTCTTGAGTAAAGAGATATGAGCATCCTTTATCAGCTCATTGCTCTGCATAACACGTTGTTTAGCGTGGAGGGCAGAGGTCGCTTCAATGCGACCTCTAAGAGTGCCGTTGCCGTGTAATTTAGCAACATACCTAAAGATATAGGTATTTAAGCGCTCCAACCCTCCATGTCCTTTTTTGCGGTGCAGGCGTTAAGTATGTTCTGTTCGTATTTGGTCCCTTTGAAGTAATTTGCTGAGTAGTCCAAATCATTAGGTGACTGAGCGGCTTCGATGTGTTTAAGCGCTATTTGATATTCGCTTTCTAAAGTCTTTTCTTGCTGTTCAATCAGTCGCTGCTCATTTGCTTGCTGAGCTTGTTGTGTCTGCTGAATGATTTTTTTAATACCTTCACATGTCTCTTCAAACACTTGTTGTTTCACATCATGCAAGCTATTAAGGCTCCGCTTTTGACAGAACTTCTCAATATCAATACCAGCCTGCAGCATCAAATGCTCAAGCTCTATAAACTGGTTTCCAGTGATACATGCGTTAGCAGATCCAGAGAGTAGCCATTGTTTTAGTAAAACACCGTCATGTTCACTTAACTGGCGTGGTTCTAAAAATAGACGTGAACGGTCTTTAGTTGCTACAGCAATGTTGTCATGAGTGAGATCAAGAACAGTCGTAAATTCATATTCGATACCATCACGCTGTTCAGCCTTCATACCAACTTTTTCAACTTTCTTTTTGCCGTTGTCGTTGGTTTGAACTGTTTCCATTTTTGAACGCATGGTCACAATGATGTTGATACTAGATCGAAGCATTGCATCAATAAATTTGCGGTGACGCGGAGTAACCTGACTCCACGCACCCCACGAGTTACCTTTGAAAGGGCCAGCAGCTAGTTGATCAACAATTTCAAGACATCCACCTACACCAGACCATTCATGTGTAATGCTGTCTAAAATTAGAGTATCGAAGTTTGCATTTTCAGCAGCCTTAATGACCTCAATAAACTTCTCAGGTGTGTAGGGCGGTTGAATATTTGCATGTTCAAACTCAACCAGATCTTCATATAGTTCAGCGCTACTATTTTCAGTATCTGCAACAGCAATACGACCACCAATACCTTTAGCTAAAACTAATGCTGTGTATGTTTTACCTGAACCAGTCGGGCCCGCAATAGCCAAGCGTAGTTTTGCGTTTTTACGTTCTGCTTTTTTAAAGAAAACTGACATATTCAAAATTTCCTATCGACTGCCCGTAAAGCCGCGCTTGTTCTTATAAGCTTTGCGGTCATATGAAGGGATGTTGCTAAGTTGTAAGGCAACTGCTAATGCTTTTTTACGTTGGAAGCTAATCTCATTCATTAAGGTTGCATAAACCTTAGGGCGATTCGTTTTAAAGTCTTCAACATTTAAAGGAGTCTTCACTTCACCTTTTACGGTGTACAGCACACTGCCGTTTGCATTAGCTGCATATACAGTCCAGCCGATACGCACAGTGTAAAGACCAGTTAAGCGGTCATGACCGATATAGGCTTTTATGCCATCTGGATGCAGTTTGAATTGAGCATTCATGATTAAGCTGCTCCCTTTGGTTCTTCATAGATCCAAACTTTAGGATTGCTATCAAACTTTGCAGAAAATACACCTGTACCTTTAGTGCGAATAATTACACCTAGATCATAGGCACACTGTTTTTCAGTAATTTGGTGGCCTTTAGCCGCCATGCGATTTACAACTTGCCATGTGTACGGTTGTTTGCCTTCTTTATTAATTTCGATAACAGTGTGCAAAACTGCTTGTTGGCGTTCAGATAGGTTTAATGCTGAGTTAGTCATGATCAGCCTCCCATAATCCAAGATGCTGCAGTTACAGCAATTACCCAAAGAATGAATGAAAGGGCAATGAATATAAGGAAGTCGATAACGTTCGCTTTAATTGTGGCGAAACGAGAAGGGCGCTGTTCTTCAACAGTAGGGTGTTGATATAGGCGTGATGTGGTTTGACTAGGAATAGGGTTTTGTTTCATACTTACCTCGCAGTTTTGCAAAAGCACCCAGAAGTTCGAAGGTCGGGGTGCTTTTTTGTTGTCTACGAGATAAATATTACCAAAAAGGTAATTTATTGCAAGTTTATATTACCTTTTATTTTTGGAATCTGAATCCATGCCTCTTTATTAGTTACTGTAGGATGAACTCATTATCATTAAAGTAAATAAGGTTAATATTCTCGAAATCAATTAGGTTGGCTTCTTTAAAATTTTCAAAGCTTGTTGTAAAAATTGCTTGTCCTGACTGATTGAAAGTTAACGCAGTATTCATAATTAGATCATATAAGCTTTGAGCTTTCGCTTCGTGTTGTCGAGGTTCATCAAAAACTATAAATCCACAATGTTGCACATTTACTTTTACATCTTGTGCTAATTCTAAAATAGCTAATGTGTATGCCCAAATGATACGGATATAGTCACTAGCAGATGTTTCAGCAATGATGTCATAACCATTTTGTTCAGGGCGATAAGTTAATCTTGAAATAGTAATTTGATTTATAGAAGATTCCGTAAAACCAAATTTGTTTAAATTCTTCTGCATAATCGTTTCTAATTTTGTGAGGACTTCCTCTGCTTTTGTTTTTTGGCTTTTAGAGAGGAGTTGAGTTAAAGCATTATTGGTAGATTGCCACTTTAATTGATTTTTATTTAAATTCTCTTCTAATTCCTTTACTTTTTCTAAAAATATTTGTATTTCATTAAGTTTTTGTTCTTTTTCAATCTTTTGTCTAATATTGTGGCGCATTTCACTATATGAAGCATTAGAGTCATTTTCTAGGTTATATAATTTTTGCTGATTTAATTTTAAATTATTATTTAATTTTAATATAGATTTCTCTTGTTCAGAAATTTCATTTAAATGTTTATTTTTTATATTTTTAAAGAAAATCCATTGCTCATTTAGGAAGTCAATATTTTCTTGTAAAGACATAGGCTTAGTCTGGGTGGAATGATCAATATGTAAATTATCATTTAAATTAGAATTACAAATTGGACACTTCTCAATTTTTAAGTCACCGATATTTTCTGATCCTAAGTCTGATAGTAATTTTAATTGTTTATATTTTTCTAAATCAGAATAAATTATATCAATTTTTTTATTAAGGTCATAAACGACAATTTGTAGCTGTTGTTTATGATTTTCTAAGTTTGATAAAGTATCACTTTGTTTAGTTATTATAGATTTATAGTTTAAAATTTCTTCATCAAAGTTTGTGGAAATTGAAGCTTCTAGATTATTTAAGTCTTGAATTAATGCAAGTTTAAAATTATGAATACTTATAGCAGCATCTATATCAGAAGCGTAGAATTCTAAAGGAAAAACTTGGTTTCCAATTTTATTTAACCCTGAAAAATTAATATTTGAAATTTCACATAAACTTTGAATATTTTTGTTTATAAACTCCCATTGTTGGCTTAAATTATCAATGATTTGTCTATAACTATTGATTTTATTTTCTGTTTCAAAATCTGATATATCAAGCACATATTCAATAGCTGACCTTTTAACATTTTTAATTCCATAATTATTTGGAACATTTGCTTGTATTTCAGACCATCCACGCTTTTGCTCGATAAAAAATAAGGGAAATATAGTTTCCAAATATAGTTTTGTTTTTCCTCCCGTTAAGTTTGGCACGAAAGGTAAGTCCCACATCATAAATTTTTCTAACCAGTTATGGAAACCATATTCAGATTTTGATGATCCAAGACTGCCATAATGATCTAAAAAATAGTCTTGAGTTTCATTATTTTCGTTAACGGAAATAAATTTACTATCACCTCTTATATATCTTTTTAATAGAACCTTTTTACCTATATTATTTTTTATGGTTAGTTCAACATGAGAAGAAGAGACATTGTAAACTTTTCCATTATCCTTAGAATCAAGAATGTATTCATAAAGAGATTTAGGAAAAGGTTTACTTTTTAGAGGGCCTAAAATTGACTCAAGACCCATTGCATAGGCAATAGCATTTACACATGTTGACTTACCTGAAGTATTTTCAGCTCTAATTACATTAAGGCCTTTAGAAAAGGGTATTTCTGTTTGAAATATCTTTTGTTCATGTGTATTAACTACTATTTTTAAACGTATAATTTCTAAAGCTAACATTATATTTTTCCTATGATCTTATCTATATTTTTTTGGGTTAGTTTGTACCCAAAATTATTCATAAAATCTATTTCATCTTTAAATAAATTATTTTCAAAAATTAAATTATATAAATGTTCAGACTTATCTGTTAAATAAATTCGTTCGTCATGACTTAATTTTATTAATTTTTTATTAAAAGCTAATTCAATTGCTACATAGTTAGCTTGGTCAGATGAAATAAAAGGTGTTGGAGCATTTTTTTCTATAAGAAAACGCTCAAAAATATATCTATTTTGATGCTTAATAGTCATCCATAGTAAAATATTTAACTTTTTTAAATCAATAGAGCGATTTTTTAAGTGCATATTTTTAACTATAATTATAACTAGGCACATTCTCCATAAAGGCCGCATTTCAATAGCTAAGGGGTATGGTTTGTTTCTAAAAGAAACTTTTATTTTTTTATTCATTTATAAAATCCATATTGCACTCAGCTATCCACTTTGAAATATAGCCATATGCTAATTGATTCAAATTGGATCTTGAGAGTATTTCATTAAAAGTTATTTGTATTTCTTCTTCATTTTGTTCTTTAACTTTTTTTATAAAATCTAAATCTGGTTCTAAACCCTCTATATCAATTAGATCTTGCATTTTTTCAAGTAGCATTCTACCGCATTCTTCTACCTGATAATATGTATCCGGATAGTTCATACGAAGTTCCTCTAAAAAGCTAAGCATACTTAAATATTTTGAAGACATACTTTTTGCAAATCTAGAGGGATTGCTAGAAATAATTGATGATTTTCTTTTAATATTCTGATCAAGTTTAGTCTCTTGTAGATGTATGAAATCATTATCTTCTGGAGTTTTTATTGGGACATGTATAGAACAATCTTGATATTTTAAAGCATATTTAAATGCTTCTGGATATGAATGGGGTGTTTCAATTTTTACTTCAAACTTATTTTTATCAATAAATGATATATTTTGATCAATCGTAATTTTTTTATATTTATTACAATAGCTAAGGAGCTCTTTTGATCTTTTTTCAGGAATAAGAAGTACCCACTGATGGATTTTTACACCATCTAACCAATCGGCAATTTTATCTTCATATTTGGATAGTTTTTTTAAATCCTCCCTAATTTTTTCTTGTACATGTTTTTTAAATTCTGGCATGGAGAACTTTACATCTGGAAAGTAACATTGAAAAATACTTCCCTCAGAAGTATAAAATTCAATTCCACAATCCCCCTGATCATCAGCAGGTACATTGGTAAAATATCTCTGAGTATAATGTGATCTGATTACAATTTCACAGAATTTTTCCCATTGGATTCCGTCATAATCTAAAAAGTAGCTCATTCTCTCACTCAAAAATTATATTTATTCAAACATCCCTATATAAACCAACGACCTTTCCAACCAATTTGCATCCTTCACGGAGCGGTATGATTTTTTCATGCCATTTAGGGTTTAAGGGTTCTAAATACATACCGTTGCTTTCTACAATCAATTTCTTGAAAGTTGCTTCCGTTTCCCCGTCGCATGCAACGATAACCAAATCACCTGTTTTTAAATCAGTTATTTGAAAGTCAGGATTTACATATATTTTGTCACTTGGTCTAAAGTCAGGAGCCATAGATTCCCCAACTACAATTAAACCGTAACCATTTTTGCCACATTTAGGGTTTGGAGGTAACCACTCCTTAAATTGTGTACCCATTGGAACCGAATCTGCAGTAGTCCATGTTCCCGCTTGTACCCAAGAAATAACTGGTACTAACCGTCCTGCTAAAGGAAATGGAGCAGTTATATTGTTATCAAAATTTGTTAGCTCTATGTCTTCATGAACTTGGTCTAGCCAACCATGAGGTTTATTAAAAGCATCTTCAATTTCACGAGCTACTTTGTTTCCAATTCCTTTAATGGGATTGGTACCAGCAAATTGACTTGTCTGTGACTGTCCCTTATTAATCTTTTCAGCAAAATTAGATACTCCACCAATTTGATCTACTAAAAAGCGGGTGTTTTTATATCTTATCGTTTTGCTGTCCATAAAAAACTCAACTATTTATAAATGAAATCACTAATACAGTGATTTTTTTCACTTTTATAAAGTTTACGATTATCACCAAAAAGGTAAACAAGAAAAAAGGTTGTATTTACATTACCTAAAAGGTAATATTTGGATTGATTAATGAGGATCAATCTATGAAGTTTCGTGATTTCATCCTGAATATGACTCCAGATGAACTAAATCAATATGCAAAAGCTGCTGGTACAACAACAGGTTATCTAAAGACACATCTTTTGTATGGCTATAAAGAACCACGTAAGAACTTACGTAAAGCTTTGGCAGAACATAGTGGGGGAAAAGTTTCAGAGCAAGAAGTATTACAACATTTCGGGTTGTATCCCACCTCAAATTTATTAAATCAAAATGGTAATGAAGTAGCTCGGACTTAAATTTAATAGGCAAGGGAGCTGCTCTTTTCATGAGAACCGATGAAATGAATGAAGCAAGAGAGTTGGGCTTTTTAGGTGGAAAGCTCGATAACCCTGTAACGGTCAAATTTAATGACTTGACCGATGAATCCATCGAAGGTGTGGCTAATGCCAGCGACATGACAAAAGCAGACTGGATACGAGAAGCTTGCATAGAAAAACTCTTGGTGGAGAGACGCAAGTTCAATCGTATGCGAAAGGTGTGGGGTCATCCTAAGGAAACAAGAGATGCCAGAGGATGCCATGAGAATACACAGTCAAATTTAGAGTATTAAAAAAGCCTGATCTCGGAAATCAGGCTTTTAGGCATTCGAATCTATAGCGAGATTAGAACATGAGCAATTTATCAGAACAACCAATTGAACTCAACTCAGAAGAATTTGTAGTAGGTGACATGGTGGTTGTTAATGAGCTGGAACATAACGAAATTTTTGAAGTCTTTGGATTTTACTACAGTACCCCTAAACGACTTTTTGTTAAGTCAGCGTGCGGTAAGCAGTTAGCTCTACCAGTTCAATTCTTTAGATCAGCATCAATTGCTGAGTTAGAAGCAAAATGTCGATTAACTGCAGAAGAATTAGTATGGGCGGAGGTGTCATGAATCAGCAATTTAAACACCTTCCAGAACATAAGCAGAGAGCAGGCATTCAGTCTTGGCATGAGCCTGCTATTAATCTCTTAAACAAAATGCTTGAACGAAATAAAGCAAACCTCCGTAAGCGTGGATACAACGAAAACAATGCAGCTATTACACGTGAAGAGTTTAGACAAGAACTCGCTCGACGTGGCCGTATTACTTTGTATTTGGCTGGGGAGATTGAAACGAGTTTGTATAAGGCTCAAAAGATTGAATACATGGGCGGATATGTAAAGCCTAAGGCTGGTGAGTAATGAGTCTAGATGAAAGAATCTATTGTGATATTTGCCATACAAGAGAAATCTTTTACCCGATTTATCGGTTGAGTTCCCGAATTTGTTTATGTGTCGAGTGTGCTCGTGAAGTCGCAAATCTATATGTGTATGACTTCGAATGTCGCTGGATTGATCATGATTACGCAAACAAGTATGGAGAAAGCACTAAGCGCAAATCTCGCAAAACACTTCCTAAAAGAATCAGACAGTCTGTTTTTGAAAGAGACAACTTTACTTGTCTATATTGCGAATGTACCTCAGATCTAACCATAGACCATATTGTGCCAGTCTCTCGTGGTGGTGGAGATGAGATGGAAAACCTACAAACCTTATGCCGGGTGTGTAATGCAAGAAAAGGGACAAACCTTGAAATGGAGAAGGCGAAAGTATGAGTAAGTTCGTTCCAAATTCATTCATGGTTGCTAATGCTTTTGTTGATGAAGCAATGAATAAGATTAGCGATGCTTCAGTCAAGATTTATCTATTGATTGTACGAAAGACACGTGGCTGGACAAAAGAGAGTGATGCGCTTTCTCTTACACAATTGGAGGAATTGTCATTAAAGAGCCGTCCAACAGTCGTTAAATGTCTTAATGAGTTAGTCAAAGTGGGGTTGATCAAGAAGCACCACCAATCTAAATATGGGAATGTTTATTCACTGATTGATCATTACAACATTGGTGAGCTTATTAAATTCCCTAGTAAAAAAATTTTACTAGTTCAAGAATTCACGCCTTTTAAAAATGAAATAGTTAAAAATTTTAACTACCCCAAAACTGCATATCAGACTAATGAAAAGGTAGGGGAAATCCGTCTGAACTTTCCTAGTAAAAATTCTTTACTAGTTAAAAGTTTTAACCAGACTAGTAAAATTTTTTTACCGCAACTAGTAAAAATTTTTAACACACAAAGTAACACTATCAAAAAACACTCTCAAAATAAAAAAAAGAGCTGGTTGGTTTTGAAAAATTTAAAAGATCAAATTGTTTCGGCAAGTGATTCGATACAAGCTGAAACCATCCTCAAGGCGAAATGGTTCAAACGAGAACTTGATGCTTTTGAAAGTTTCAATGAAGGGAAAAATCATTCACCTGAATTCAAGATTTATCTCTTTGCTGACTGGTTGCTGAATGCGTTAACGAAATACCAAGGACGAGAACAGGCAAAGAACAAAAATACAACGACGCGGGTTCTAGTCCCGCAGGGAGACTCAAATCAACTCAGCGACAAACAGATTCACACCTTCGCTCAAAAACTTTCCGTTCATCCTGAGTTCGCAAGCCAGTTTGCAACTGCAGGGGAAAGCTACGATCAACTTGCAGCACGTATCGCCGTAAAACTTAGTGATCCAGTTCAGGCCAAACAATGGGAACCGTATCTCAAGCAAGTCGGGTTCAAAGGCTCATTGAAGGGGGCAGCATGATAGACCTCTACGATGTCAACGTAGCGCTCTTGGATGATGAGTTCTACGCTTTTGAAAGGGGCTTGCATGTCTAGCATGAGTTTAGCTGAATACCGTGAATTATTTCCAGTGAAGACAAAGAAACGCCGTTCAGCAAAGCAAGGCACCAGACAACCAAGTGAAGGCGAGACGGTACTAGCAACACACCTAAGAGCATGCAAGATCAGTTTTGAGCAGGAATATAAATTCCATCCAAAACGTAAATGGAGAGCTGATTTTCTGATTACCGGTACGAAGATTCTAGTTGAGGTGGAAGGCGGTATTTGGATGGCAGGTGGTGGACGTCATACAAGAGGCAAAGGTTACATCGGGGATATGGAGAAATATAACTCGGCGGCAATGATGGGTTTTACAGTTTTACGGTTCAGTACAGAGCAAGTGAAGTCAGGTTTAGCGGTTCAGCAGATAGAGAAAATGGTGAGTGAAAGATGAGTGTAGCAGTGACAGAAGAATTATCAAATCTTGAATGGGTCAGTCAGCAAATGAGAGCTAAAACGGCAAGCTATGAAACTTCTGCTGTCTCGACAGGAGAGAAAGCACCAACATGGGAAGAGCGTTGTGGGGCAATTGCATCAATTGAAGATGATGTAACTAAGGCATATTGCGAAATGTTGGTATGGGGTGATTCTCGTGACAATACGCAAGCATTTAAGACACTTGTAGAACATATCGGATCAATTTTGCATGAAGCTGCGATCAAAGAACGTCAGCGACACCATTTCGATCTGAAATTATTTTGCATGAAAATTGCTCGCATGCAGGTATTCTTTTCAATGCGCCCCTATATTAAAGAAGACCGAACAATACAGGGGCAATTAAAGCTTTGCGGGATAGACGAAGTTAAAGCAGATACTTATAGCAAGAATTACGCATATCTTGGACTAATGGTTGATATCATGCTTAAGGATATGGAGGACGAGATAGATTTTTATGTTGGTGAATATAGAAAAAAGTTAAACAGAACAATTAATTGACAGCTAAACGGATTTAAGGTAATGTTTTTATATACTGGTCGTATTAAGGTTTAACCGAAAGCGACTTAGTTTTTTAAAAGCCCATTTGCATGGGTTTTTCGTTATCCAGTTGGGGTGCTCTACCGGAAGTCAACTGGCTTTAAAAAACGAATCAGAGCACAGTCTGGGCTGCTATCTCCCAACTCATCAAGAGCTGGATAGCATGTTTATGGGAGAAGTAGCTTATGGCGAACCTTGCAAAAACAAGTTCAGCGAGTCATTTATGTGGTTTTGCGGTTTTATTTGGCACACTTAGTGTATCATTTGTTCCTGCATTAGCATTTGTACTTACTTTACTTGTAATGGTTGTAAGTATAGTCTTGTTAAGTCAAGGCTAAGATGACTGACAAAAAGTTGATTTTTTTAAAGTTCGCAGAAATGTGAGCTTTTTTTTCGTCATAAATTTGTGTAATTAGATCAAATGTATAGAGCATTTCCCCCTGAAGGAGGGGCACCATGCTAACCAGATTATAAAGCTCATTATTCGATGAGCTTTTTTGTTGATCATAGGTAACAACTATTATATAAATGCAGAAGGTATGGTAATCCTCTTATAGTAAATAAGTCAAATATTTCTTGCCTAGATAAAAAATAACAATATTGAAATCAGTACAATAATTTAGATATACACTCTCTTCAGTCTATTTATGGAGAGCTGTCATGGTTAGCAATTACTATCTTTTATTGTTAAATATGGAAAATATAGAAATAGAGGTTGAGTATTTAACTAGCGTTGAAAATGAAATCAAAAATTCACTTAAAAATTTTCCTGGTTTTAAAATGGTAGGACCTTATAGCTTAGATACTTATTGCAAATTATTTTATGAACATGAATTAAAGAATAATGATTATACAGCCAGTATGGAAATGCTGGTTAAGCCAGATGACAAAGAACATTTGGCTGAGAAATTAGCATTAAAAATGTCATTACTACGGAATGATGAAAAAATTTTGATTATTGATCCTTATTTTTTTGATGGTGGAAAAGATATAGTTGACTTGGTTCTTAATGTATTTCAAAAATCTGCTATTTCGCCAAAAGAATTACAGATAATTTCAAGGAAAGATGAAGGAGAAAAAGCTAATAAAATAAGTAAAAATATCAAATTATTTGAAGATGAATTAAGAATCAAATATCCTCAAATAAAATTCAATTTATATAAAAATGATCGGTTTCACGATAGATTTTGGATAGGACTGGATACACGTCTCGGAGTAGTTATGGGGACCTCTCTAAACGGTTTAGCTAAAAGGATTTGTATTGTTGAACAAATATGCATCGATGATGTTCTTGAGATTATTGATGAATGTAAAACAATCATAAAGAGTATTTCATAAAATTTTTATTAACCGAGTTTGTATATTTTTATTCTTGCCGGACGTATTACGGCACAAAAGAGCCTCGCTAAATATCGATTATTGGCGGGGCTTTTGTTTTTTACGATCGGCTCTCAATTGATAAGGTCTTTTTTTATGGGGGAACTCAAATAATGGAAAATCTTTTTTTTCCAAGTTATAACTTTTCAATAAAATCGTGACAAATTCTTGTTTTAAACTATTGAAGGTGTTATGGGTTATTTTTTTTGCTTCAATTCCAGTTAACCCCTCAGTAGTGCAAAAAAAATTAGAGCCTACATCTTGATTTAATTTTTCATCATCAACGGAAAGAAAGTGGATTTTTGTACCAGTAGAGTGACTGGGAAGATATTGATAAGTCCAAACAATTATTACTGTAAAATTTTTAAAATTAAATGTTTTATAATTTTGTTCTCCAGTTTTAAAAGATAAAAAAGATTTCCTTTCGTTACTACAAATGAATATCCCATAGAATAGTGTATTTGCTTTTTGGTCAAACTCATCTAAACAGTAGGCAAGTTTTTGATCTTTAGTACTAACTATGTACCTATCAATAGAGAGGTCGGGAGATCGACAAAAGTAAAGGACGGCAAGTTTTCCAGAATTGGATTTGATTGTCTTCGTATAATGAGGATTTCTAATTATTTGCCCATCAGACAACTCTAGATTATGCATACAAACATTAAAATCCTTTGAATTTGGACTACAATGGACAGAATACTTTTGGTGTTTAATTTTAATAATATTATCAGGAAGTGTATTTGCTTCTCTATAGTGTTCAGCATATTTTGGCATAATCACTAAGTCATTATTATTTCTTTCTTTGATTGACAAGACTTTTCTCAACCCTTGTTTTTTTAGATTAAAACAAATAACAATTTCTTTAGTGTAGGTAGTATTTTCAATCATTAAGAATTTCTTCTATTTTATGTAAATTGTAATTACCAAGAAGTATATGAATTAATAAAGGTCTTTTCTACTCAACTTATTTTATATTTTTTGAAAATAGACTTTTAAAATTAAAAAATTGCTAAAAGTAAAACCCACCAATCTGTGGATTTTTTATTGCCTGATTGAAGCATTTATGGCTGAATTTCAAAAATTAACAGGTGAAATTACTCAGCTCCAAATTGAGCTTAATCATTTGGGATGCTGTACAACGAAATGATTGTCTACAGAACAGATCGCTCACTTAGATGAGCGATTTTTTGGCTATAGCAAAGCAAAACAAATTAATTGCTCGCCTAAACAATAAGCCTGAGTGCTTCCTTTAAGGGGCTTGGTTATGGACGATAAAGATTATTTTTGGCTCACAAGAAAAAAAGAGCCCAGAACTAAACCCAAAAGTAGACCACTGCCTAAGGCTACCCAAAAGTACTTAGAGGCAGAAGAAGAACTTACTGAAGTTTTAGATAATCTGGAAATTAAGTATGAAAAGAAATTCCAATTTAAGTCTACAAAACATTGGCGGTTTGATTTTCATTTAATTGAACATCGTATTTTAGTTGAAATTGCTGGTAGCCCTTGGTTTGGAGGTCGTAAGGGTAAGCTTAAAAATAAAGCTTGGAGTCTAGATCGTTACGATGTGGCAGAAGAGATGGGCTATACAGCAGTTCGCATAGAGACAGCATCAAGTTGCCGAGTTGATGAGTCTGGACCTTTGCAATTGCGGACTGAATACGCTAGCCAGTGGCTTAAAAATTTAAAGAGGCAAATATTTAATGGATCAGATCAGACCATTTCCTCCAACTGATTTTATTGACCAAGCAGATGAAGAGGAAGCAATTCGTATTGTTTCTGCGCCCGATTTAAAAAACTGGATCGTTGCTAATTTTCTAACGCTTGGTGGACCGTTACATAATCCAGATCATGACCATATCGCTGAGATGCTTCATGACAATGATGGGTTCTTAGCTTTTGCATGGGCCTCTTCTGCTTATACGCGAGCTAAACGAATGGTGTTAGGCCAGTGCGAAAAAGTAATGTTTCAACAAGGCGGCTGGAAGAAAGCCCGCCAAGAGCAGCAAATGCGTGATTGGTTCGGTTTCGTTCCAATTTACTTAATCACTATCGATGCAAGCTTTTGTGAAAAGGCAAACGATAGCGAGTTCTGTGCTTTGCTTGAACATGAGCTATATCACATCGGTGTAGAGCGAGACTCAGACGGTGAGATTATTTACAGTGATCATACTGGCTTACCAAAGCACTATTTAGCTGGTCACGATGTGGAAGAGTTTATCGGTGTTGTTAAACGCTGGGGTGCAAATGAAAATGTTAAGCGGCTTATTGAAGTCGCTAAAAACCCGCCCTTTGTTTCCGATTTAGATATTTCTAAATGCTGTGGAAACTGTGTAATTACTTGAGCCTTGAGGCTCTTTTTTTTGGCTATTTAGGTTGACGTAGGTTGACAGGATTGAGGATATGGCGGCTCTAAAAAAAGAGGTAAAACTCTTTATAGTTCGCTCACTTGCCGTATTTAATACACCCACAGAAACTGCTGAGCTCGTCAACCAAGAATACGGGATAAAAGTCTCAAAACAGCAGTGTGAGAAATACGACCCAACTAAGCGGGCAGGTGAGAACCTTAGCGAAGAATTAAGAATTGATTTTGAAAAGACTCGCGAAATGTTTTTGGGTAAGCCTGAGGCGATCCCTATTGCAAATTTAGCGGTGCGATTACAGCGTTATGAAAACCAATATCAAAAGCATAGTAGAAACCGTGTAGCAGCGCTAAGCATTCTTAAACAGGCTGCTGAGGACATTGGCGGTAAATACACGAATAAGACTGAAATTACAGGCGCTGGCGGTGGTCCATTACAAAGCGAAAATATTACCTACGTGACTGCTACCGATGAGCAGGTAAGGCAGGCGATTGATGAACTCGAGAACGAATATTGATCCTGTTAAAACCAAAGCTAAGAGGATTAAATGTGAGAAAGAACATTTATTTTTCACTCGTGCTTTTTTCTTGCCTCGCATGGGCTTTAAGTTTTCAGTCAATTGGCATCATGAATATATTGCCGACAAAATTGACGAGGTAATTGCGGGCAAGGTTAAAAACCTAGTTATTAACGTTCCACCGGGTAGTGGTAAAACTGAATTACTTACAAACCTTATTGCACGTGGCATAGCGCGTAATGCTCGATCACGATTTTTGTATTTGTCTTTCTCGCAATCACTTGTAGAGGATGTATCTACAACAGCAAGGAACATTGTTAAGTCAGAAGACTTTCAGAATTTGTGGCCTGTAAAGATCTCTACCAGTACGGATGCTAAGTCGAGCTGGAAAACTACAGTTGATGGTTACGATGCTGGTCATGTTTATTCTGCTTCAATGGGTGGGCAGGTCACTGGACGCCGTGCTGGTACATTAGCCAATGAGGGCTTTACCGGTGCGATTATTCTTGATGACCCATTAAAGCCTGAGGATGCATTTAGCCAGACCGCTAGACGTAAAGCTAACCGTAAAATCTTAAATACTGTCAACTCGCGTAAAGCCAAATCTGATACACCAATTATTCTGATCATGCAGCGTTTACATGTTGAAGATCCGACTAACTTTGTAATGACCGGTAATGTACCTGGTGAGTGGGAACAGATCAGTATTCCCGCACTTATCGATGATGAATATATCAATAAGCTACCAGAGCACATACAACACAAAATTCCACGCGATGTTGAGCGTGACGTGAAAGGACGACAAAGCTACTGGCCGCTAAAAGAATCTTTACTCTCATTGCTGCAGTTGGAGAAAGGTGGTGAAGATAAAGATGGCGCCACAGTGTCACGCTATACGTTTGCTAGTCAATACATGCAAAATCCTAAAAAGTTGGGTGGTGATCTCGTTAAAGCTGAATGGTTCGGTCGTTATGAGGAATTACCTGTTCTTAAATGGCGGGCAATTTGGGCAGATACCGCGCAAAAGACTAAAGAGCATAATGACTTCTCAGTGTTTTTATGCGCCGGTCTTGGCTATGACAATAATCTTTACATCATTGATGTGAAGCGCGGCAAATGGGAAGCACCAGAACTCTTAAAAGAGGCTAAAGCTTTTATTAATAAACATAAGGACAGCAACACCAAGATCGGCAAGCTTCGCTATATGGCCGTAGAAGATAAGTCGAGTGGTACCGGACTGATCCAATCCATATCTAGACAGACCACATTACCTATTCGGGCAATTCAGCGTGATACAGACAAGCTCACTCGAACCATGGATGTGGTGTTCTACGTTGAGGAACGCCGTGTCTGGTTACCTGCAAACGCACAATGGCTTTTGAACTACATTGAAGAAGTTGAAGGACTCACGGCTGACATGACACATGATCATGACGACCAGTGGGATCCAACCATAGATGCAATTAATGATTCATTAGCTAAGAAGCCAACTGTATTTGATGATTAGAGGAAATTATGGCCGAAACTAAAAATCCCGATGCAATTGGCGATGCAGGGGCGTACACAAACTTTGTCTCAAATATTGGTACCGAACGTGATAAAGCCTCACACGGTACATTCGTTAAGAAAATTATTCCTGATGAACAATTAGAAGCGGTGTATCAACACTGGTTAGCAAAACGTATCGTCAATCGCCCAGCAAGTGACATGCTTAGAGCTGGATGGTTCTATGAGGGAATTCAAGATAGCGACCTAATCAAATTAGAAGAAGCGTGTAAGGCTTTTAACTTAGATAGGGTTCTCTTATCTAGCTTGGTTCTTTCTCGCTTATATGGCGTTTGTTATGTGCTTCTAGGAACCGTTGACGGCGGTGACTTAGATCAACCGTTTGATTTAAACAAGTTAGGCATTGGTCGTTTAGAATTTTTCACAATACTCAAGAAAAAGCATATTAAGGCCGATACTACTAAATACTTATCACCTAAGGATGCAGGTGGATTATTAAAGCAACCTGAGTTCTACAAACTACAAATGGATGGCAAGGCACCACAACGCATCCACCATACCCGTTTAATTAAATTCTGCCATGCCGATGTCGTGAATGAAGAACCGCAAAGTATTCTTCAGGAAGTATATGAAGATCTGCTAGATCATGCCGCTGTTAAAAAGGGTTCAGCCAGTCTTGTACATGAATCAAAGATTGATGTGATTAGAACACCTGGTCTGGTGGACAAAATTAAAGAGGATATGAAAGCCGTAGCTGAACGTTTTCTTAGTGTCGGATTGCTTAAAGGCTTAAACGGCATGATCGTGCTGGATGCCGAAGAAGATTATGATTCCAAAGCTTATAACTTTGCAGGCCTACCTGATCTTATGCGGGAGTTTTCTATTCAAGCATCGGGTGCAGCTGAAATGCCATATACGATTTTGTTTGGTCAATCTCCAGCTGGTTTAAATGCTACTGGTCAGCATGACACACGGAACTATTATGACTCCATAGCAACTAAACAAACCTGGATGTTAAAGCCATTCATGCTAAAGCTTCTAGCAGTTATTTGTCAGGCAACTTTCGGTCGTCAAATACCAAGTTTAGATATTGTATTTAATCCACTCTGGCAATTAGACGATAAAGTCCGTGCAGAAGTTGAAAAAGCTAATTCTGAACGGGATGCCAAATATTTAGAGATGGGCATCATTACAGAACCGCAGATAGCCAGACAGCTTGTAATTGATGGTGTTTATTCAGTGATTGATGAAGCTCATATCAAAGAGCTCGAAATAATGGTGAAGCTAAATGTCGACGATCATTCAGATGCTGAAACCTCACCTGCAGCAGGCGAAGAAGAGTAAGAAAGGCCGTAAGGCTTCCAAGCTTAGACCGGTAAAAGTAAATCGCCGTGTAGAGCTTTATTACACACGGCAATTACTAGCTATATCTAAATACTGTCAGGAACAAACAAAGGAATTAGTTATTCCTACAGTAGGTCAGAACATTGGTGATGCTTGGTTTTCCGAAATGATGACTTCATTTAGAGAAAAGCTTACTAAATATGTTGTTGAGATTTCCCGACCGTTGGCCACAAAGGTTGTGACAGATACTCAAAAGGAAGTGGACAAGCAAATTGCAGAGCACACTAAAACGATTATTGGTGTGGATCTAACGCCGTTCTATCGTGCTGCAGATATTCAAGACGAAGTAGACCTAAACATAACTTCAAACGTTAGTTTGATTAAGTCTATTCCTCAGCAGTATGCCGATAAGCTTGAGGTATTAATTACCAACGCTTTGCAGACTGGGCAAACAAATGAAGAGTTGGCCAAAGCAATTAAGCAATTAGGGTTATCTACTGACTATCGAGCACGTCTTATTGCTAGTGATCAGATGGGTAAGATTAACGGCCAAATTAACCAAGCCAGACAGCTTTCAATGGGTGTTGAGACTTATACATGGCAAACGGCCAAAGATGAGCGTGTACGTCTAGATCATCAACATAAGCAAGGAAAGATATTTAGATGGGATTCACCACCAGATGGTGGACATCCCGGTCAGCCTATTCGGTGTCGTTGTACGGCATTGCCTAATTATGAGGATATTTTGATTGAATAATAAATGTTAAATTACTGATGACATCGGTTGGTGGAATGATGAGTATGGTGGAAAAAATCTATAATATTTTTACGATTTTTAATGAAAGGAGTGAATGTAAAAATTTATCTTATGTAATTCATGAGGTTAATTTTCAAAGTGATGCTGAAAAATTTGAATTCTTAAAAGCTAACGTTGATAATGATTATAAAAATTCATTATCTTTTCAGCCTAAAAATGTACATACACTGAAAGAATATAATTCATTTGATAGATTGGGAGAAATGATATCACCTCAATTGGAAGAGTTTTTCCAATTTGTTGGTGCTTCATCTAGCCCATTATTTATTCGAACACCAATTAAAGAAGGAAAGGTTTTTTTTAATGCGACAACTTCACCGGATAATTACTCAGTGGAAAATCTAAGACAACAATTAGGCATTAAAGGTTATCAAGATGATTGGCTGTTAAAATATACGAATGAAGATGGAATAAAACTTCAGGAGTTGATTAATGATGATTATATGATTGGTGTAAAACTTTTATTTAATAATGGCTTGTATGTTTCAGCTATGAAATTGCTTTTGAGTGCTATTGATAGTGTTTCATACATTGAGTTTGGTAATGAGGGTAATGTATTTATAAAGTGGATGGATGAGTTTTCAGATTTACAAAGCATTGGGATAACTTCTTGTGAGTTATGGGAGTTAAGAAATGGTTTATTGCATATGACAAATCTCCACTCTAAAAAAGTAACTAATAATAAAGTTAGAAGAATATCTTTCTACGTTTCAAGCTCAAATGAAAAGCCTGATTTAGGTGGAGATGATATTTATTATTTTAATTTTATGGATTTAGTATATATATTTAGCCATGCTGTAGCTAATTGGCTGAGCAGTTATAATATAAATCGAGATAAATTTACAAAATTTGTTGAAAGATATGATGAAACCGTTTCAGATTCTAGAGCAGCGCGTTTGTAGTCTTTTATTAAAGTTTAAATATTCAAACCCACCATCTGGTGGGTTTTTTATTGAGCGCAATTTATGAAAAACATTTACCGCTTCAAGGTAGGTGGCTTTGCTCCAAGTGAATCCACACGCTCATTTACCAAAGAGGGGTATCTGAAATGCGTCAATGTTCGCTTAGCTAAAGCACCTCAAGTACGTCAGTACTATGCGTATGAGTTTCCATCATTGGAAGGCTATACCGCTGATCAAGTCATCAATGTCTACACGCCAGCAGAAGAGCTTTTCAAGCCAGAGGCTATTCAAAGCTTCAATAGTGTAGATGCTACTTACTATCACCCACCTAAGAATGAAATTAACGCATCAAACTGGAAGGATTATCACATTGGCTATTGTGAGAACGTTCGACAGGAAGGCGATTATCTGGTCGGTGATTTGCTCATTAAAGACAAGATCAGCATTGATCTGATCCAAAGCAACGAACGGCTAGAAATGTCGCTTGGCTATGGAGCCTTATTAATCGTTGAGCAGGGTACGGCGCCAGATGGCACGCCGTACCAAGCAAAATTTATTAACTTTATTGGCAATCACGTAGCGCTCGTTAAATACGGACGCTGTGGTGGTGATTGTCGCATCGGTGACCAAAAGCAAACTCCACCAGGGGGTAAAACAATGGAAGTAATTGTAAACGGTATGCGTTTTGACATTGGCGATAACAAGCCTTTGGTGGATGCATTAAAGATCCAGCAAGAGCAAATCGACAACTTAAAAGCTGCAAAGCTTAAAGTCGGTGATAAGCAATTTTCAATCGGTGATGAACTTAACGCTGTTCAAGCGGTTGTAGATCAATTGCATACCGATAAAACCACGCTTGAGCAGAAAGTCGGTGATCTAGAAAAGAACCAGATGACGCCTGAAAAGCTTGAACAAGCGGCAACAGAACGCGCTGCTGTGATTGCTGATGCTAAAGCATTGGTGCCAACAGTTAAAACTGAAGGGTGCACATGCGAGCAAATCAAACGTGATGTGCTTGCGGCAAAAGCGGGTGATGCATTGGTAGGGGCAGTGTTGGGTAGTGTGTCAGTCGGTGACGCAAAGCCTGAGCAGATTGATACAGCATTCCGAGCCTTATCTGCTCTGAAAAGTATTCATCCTTCTAATCCAGTTAGTGATGCACTTCACCAGCAACAGCAAGTAAAAGCTGGTGATGGCAAACCAGAAGACGGAGAACCTAAACCTAACAACAAAAAAGAAGCGTGGAAACAAAGCTTCTAAGATACTGGAGAAAAGAGAATGTCTTTAACCCCTCAAGCTATTCCGGGTATGCGTGCTCGTTTGCACATGCCCGAGGAAATTTTATCTTTACCAGTCGCGGGTAATACCGTGATAAGTGACGGTGAAGTGGTCGTGCAGTCTACCGATGGAAAAACAGTTAGCGCGGTAATTGATTCTACCAATACAAAGTTTGGTGTGGTGGTTTTACAGCACGTCGGTAAATCAGGAAAAAACGCTTTAGGTAAAGAAGCCTATCAAGCTAAGGACTGCGCACCTGTAATGCAAATTGGTTCTATATGGGTAAAACCTACTGCACCTGTGATTGATATCAACGCGAAGGTTTATGTACGTACCGCAAACCCTACAGCGCAAGCGCCGCTTGGATCACTTTCTTCTGCAGCATTAGATTCAACAGAACTACCTAATGCCTCATGGGAAACCATTACGGGTCCAGATGGCTTGGCAATCCTTCGATTACGTGGAGCATAATCAATGTCAAAACAATTAGAACAGATGAAAATTCGCTTATCGGCAGTTGCACATGGGGTGCAGATCGCCGTAGGTGATGCCTTTAATTTAGATAACTTTGCCAAGTTGCTGCTAAAGCTTGAATCAATTGATGAAATGACACCGCAACTTGCTGAAGCACAAGCTTATGCGAAATATTTACCTATCGAAGGCTTAGAAGGTGCGGTCATCGGATCTGCAAGTGTCTTACAACGTAAGAAAGGTGTAGGACGTGGTAAGCGTTTCTCAGGTCAAGGTAATGATGTGCCATTAGCAGAAGTGATGTATGACGAAGTGAAACTCACCGTACAGCCTGGTGTTATTGGTTATGAAATTAGTATTTTTGATGCGGCAGCAGCATTGAAAGCCGGTATCCAGTTAACCACTGACAAAGTTGCAGCAGCTCGATTGGCCTATGAAAATCACATGAGTGATGTCGCTTGGTTTGGCGAGCCTGAAACTGGTTTGCTAGGTTTCTATAATCAAACTGGTGTAGAGGTGATTACTTCTACGGTTGATTATGCGACTGCTACAGTAGAGGTCATTCTTGCCGATATCAATAAGGCAATTAAAGGTGCTTCTAATGCCTCTAAGTTCGATGGCAGTATTCAACCAGATACTTTCGTGATGCCTGAGAGTAAGTTCACTATTCTAGCAAGCCGTATCGTTCCGGATTCAGCGGGTAAGACTTTTCTGGAATACATTAAGGAAAAGAACACCTTTGCAATGCAAGGTAAAACACTGACATTCACTTCCGAAAGTATGCTTGAAGGTAAAGGTGAAGGTGGTACTGACCGCAGTATCATTTATCGCCGTGATCCGAGCTGTATTACTTTCCGTTGTAATGAACTTGAATTCTTGGCAGCTCAACCTATCAATTATGTGATGCGTACACCGGGACACTATATGTATGAAGGTGTCTATTTAAAACGTGTCGATTCTCTCCGCTACTACGATGTTGAATAAGGATAACTAAACATGCCAAAAATTACTTACAGCGGCTCTCAGGCCGCTTTTTCTTTTGATGGAATTCAGGTCGGTCAGGGACAAACTGTGCAAGTTAGTGCCGCGGATCTCACACGTATATCTAAAGGTATGGCCTTTAAATCACTCGTTGAAAAAGGTGAGCTCGAAGTTCAGGAAATCCCAGATGATGAGTCAAAAGCCACAGGTAAAACTGGTGGTCGTGGTGGTAAAGGCGGCAAGCAAAACGATACAGCAGGTGAGCAGCAAAAGGCCACTGATGAAGCTGCTTTAGCCGCCGTCAAAGCTGAATTAACAGAGCTTGAAGTAACGTTCAGTGATGATGAAACACTTGAGCAGCTACAAGCTAAGTTAGCTCAGGCTAAGGAATAAGGTAGACATATGGTCGTACAAACGTTTCGTGAAAAGTTCTCGACTGATTCGAGTTTAATGTCTTTGCCAGATGCAAGAATTCAGGATGCTTTAGAAGAAGCGGATCTGATTGTTTCTCAAATTGAGTTCGGGGCATTAAAGGAACGTGCTGTAGGTCTATATGCAGCACATATCCTTAAAGTAGGTATCTCAAGCGGCAATGGCGCAGCTTTTGGTACCGCCTCAAGCATGACAATTGCGGGCCAAAGTGTCAATTATTCACGATCATCGAAAGAAGCTTTTTATGATCTCAGCATGTATGGCCAGCGTTACCTTGCGTTAAAAAATTCAATTCCAATTGATAATGAAGGCACCAACCCTAACCGTTTAGGCGTTGGTGCTTTTGTTGTATAGGAGAATCCTATGCCTTTTAAGTATCAGGCACCAGAAGGTTACAAGCCAACTAAACTCGTTATTGCTGGGCAAAACCTAGATATCAAAAACGGCGTTTTAGAATTTGAGAATGACATTATTCATATTTTAAAACCCTTAGGTTTTGAGCGTTTTGTCGAAGTGGTTGAACCAAAGAAATCTACAGCCTCTGCTAAAGAGTAGTTAAGCTATGAGCGATTATCGTGTTGATGCTCAGGTAAATTTTGATGAGATGAATAATCGCGTTAAGTTTGAAATAAGACGCACGATTAACGCTCTTACTTTGCGCTTACAGCGGATTGTTCAGGAAGACATGTTAAGTGGGCAACGACTTAAAGTTCAGTCAGGCCGCTTGCGTGGATCCGTTTCATCAAAAGTGGATGAGGATAAGGATTCCATAGGGGGAACTGTGGGTGCAGGAGGTGCTTTAGTGCCTTATGCCCCTGCACATGAGTTTGGTCTAAATGGAGCATTGGGTGTTAAAGCACATTTAAGAACAATTAAGCAGGCATTTGGCCGACCAATTTCACCTGTTCAGGTCAATATTAAGGCCCATTCAAGGAATGTTCGTTTTAGAGAATTGCGGTTCATGCGTGATTCACTGGATATCGTGGCCAAGATTGTGCCGAAAAATATTGATGCAGCAATTCAGCGAGGTATAGCAGGTGGATAGCGAAGCAATCTATCAGGCGTTGTTTGAAAGGTTAAGCACAAGGGTAGAGGGATTGATTACGGTAAGTCGCCGTTTACGTCACTTTAACCATGTAACACCAGAACAGCGCCCAGCCATGTTTATTACACAAGGTAATCAGCAAGAAGTCCCGGTACATGGTTTAGATTCAAAAATTGAACTAGCTGCTGAGGTTTATCTCTATATTCATGAATCGGACACTACAAAGCCTCCATCATCGCAGATGAATATATTCATCGATCGTGTACGTGAAGCTATTCAGCCAGATCATCCAGAATTTAGCGAATATCAAACCTTAGATGGTTTGGTAGAGCACTGCTGGATCGAGGGAACAATAGAAGTATATGAAGCAGTAGAAAACATGCTGGATGATCAGGCGATTGCAATTATCCCTATCCGGATCCTCACAACCAATTAACAAAACATTCATTTTATGACCGCCTCGATGGCGGTTTTGTCATTTTAGAGAGGTCAAAATAAATGGCTCAGTATTTATTTGGTGCTGGCAAGATCTTTGCTACACCTATTCAAGATGTATACGGGCAACCGATTAGTAATCCCACACCAGTTGAAGTAGGCGTGATGCAATCAGTTGGTGTAGATATTAGCTATGACTTAAAAGAGCTTTTTGGTCGTGGTCAATTTGCCGTGGATGCTGCGCGTGGTAAAGGTACCATTAAATGTAAAGCTTCTTTCGGGCGAATTAACGGCACCTTACTTAATTCCATTTTCTTTGGTGGCGTTGTTGCTGAGGGTGGAATCGAAACAGTCTCCCAAACCATTAACGGTGAAGTGATTCCGGCTGATGGTACTGTTACACCGGTTGTTCCTAACAGCGGTACATATGTAAAGGATCTAGGTGTAACAGATGCGAAAGCAATCCCACTTAAACGTGTTGCTTCAGCGCCAGCAACCGGACAATACAGTGTAGATGCAGCAACCGGTGCTTATACATTTGCTGCTGCCGATGCAGGTAAAACGGTATTTATTAACTTCCGTTATTCAGCAATGGTAGCCGGTGCTAAGTCAATCACTGTATCAAACCTAGATATGGGCTATACGCCAGAGTTTGCCGTTGACCTGCAACGTGACTACAAAGGCAAGTTCATGCACATGAATTTTTACCGCTGTACCAGTAATAAGCTTGGATTCAGTTCAAAACAGGATGATTACGATATTCCTGAGTTTGAATTCCAGCCTATGGCAGATGATCTTAACCGTGTTTTCAAAATCGATTTATCGGAGTAATACCAAATGCAATTTAAGCAAGTTGAAAACCCGCGTGGCTCTACAATTATTATTGATAGTCAGCCATTTGTATTTGCTCCTTTGTCACTTGGTGCGGTTGAAAAGTTATTGCCAGCTCTTCAAGCATTTAAGCCCGATGATGTGGGTACTGTGATTGATGTTGCGTTTAAGTCGCTTAAGCGCAATTACCCGGATATCACACGTAATGATGTTTCTGAGATGATTTATATGGATCAGCTAACAGAAGTCATGGAAGCAGTAATGTCTGTGTCTGGTCTTAAAGGAAATGATAACAGCGCTGCAGGTGGCTCGGGGGAATAGATTGGGAGGAGCTGTACACGCATTTAGTGCTGACAATGGGTAAAGATTACGACTATGTACGTGATGAAATGGATCTACCCAGATTAAGAGCATTAAGTGCGTATCAGCAAAGTAACCCTCCCGCACCTATAGGAATACAACGCCTTTGTCGTATTTTAGAAGCTTTCATGGGTATCGAAGAAACTCCGCAAGCTATTACCGTTTCAGATGATGAAGAGGACGATATGCTAGAAGTGTTAGAAAGTTTCCCGCAGGGTGGTTAGGGCCGCCCTGAAAAATATTAATGTGACATTAAGTAACCAGTTTGTTAAATTGTACGCACTTTATAATAATTGGTGAAATTATGACTCAAACAAAATTTTGTTATGCCTGTGGCCAACAAATTGATGTTCGTGCAGAAATTTGCCCTAAATGTGGTGTAAGACAGCAAGATGTTAGAATCACTGGGCGAAAAAGTAAGGTAGCTGCTGGCGTATTTGCTTTGCTTCTAGGTGGGTTTGGGGCTCATAAATTTTATTTGGGAAGAGTTGGCCAAGGAATTTTATATCTCATTTTCTGTTGGACCTTTATTCCAGCTCTTATCGCTTTTATTGAAGGTATCCTTTATCTTTGCAGCTCAGATGAAGATTTTGCAAAAAAATATGGCTAATTAATTTGCCATAATTAACTTTTTAAAGCCTTGCAACTGCAAGGCTTTTTTTATTTCTCTAGCCCCTTCAAAGGGGCTTTTTTATGCCTGTGAGGAAGTTATGGCAAGTAATAACCGTGTTGAAGTTCATGTCGGTGCCAAGACCTCTGAACTAAAAGAGGGGATGAAAGATGCAGAAAAAATAGTATCAGATTCTTCAAAGAAAATTGAAAATACCAGTCAAGGTATTGATCTTAAAATTGATCTAACTAGTGTGCGATCAGAGCTTAATAAGTTTGCCAATAATATTTCAGATAAGTTTAAGAATGTTGGAAATGATATTAAAGATTCTTTAACTGGCGGATTCTCGCTAATTAAAGGTGGGTTTTTTCTTGGGATAGGTCAGGAAATTGCAAGAAGTGTGGCTGATGGCGTGGCAGCAATTCCAGATCTTGTATCTGCTGTGGGTAAAGCTTCAAAAGAATTAGAAATCCAAGCTCGTTTAGCAAATGCGAATACTAGACAGTTTCAAGAATGGGCATTTGCAGCAAAGAAAGTAAATGTAGAGCAAGATAAGCTTTCGGACATCATGAAGGATGTAAACGATAAATTTGGCGATTTTATGCAAACTGGCGGCGGAGAAATGGCCGACTTCTTTGAAAAAATTGCTCCAAAAGTTAATGTTACTGCAAAGGAGTTTCAGGGTTTATCAGGTCCTCAGATTCTTGAAAAGTATTATCAGACTTTACAGAAGGCTAATGTCTCACAAGCTGAAATGACTTTTTATATGGAAGCAATTGCAAACGACGCAACCTTATTAGCTCCCTTATTAGATAACAATGGTCAAAAATTAAAGGAGTATGCAAAACAAGCACATGATCTAGGCGTAATCATGAGTGATGATGCTATTGCTGCAACTAAAGAATTTAATACATCGCTAGAGACTATCCAATCAACCTTACAAGGTGTTTTAACACGTATAGCTGCTCAAGCTGCCCCAGCATTAAATGATCTGGCTAATAGATTTTTGGGTTTTGCCGTTGAATCAAAAGAAGGAATTGATGATTCGATTAAGTCTATCATAGGAATTCTTGAAAACCTCTTTAGTATTGTGGGTGATATCTTCAATACAATTGGTGAGATCTGGAAAGATTTGACTAGTGATATTGGAGATGGTTCTGTTTCACAAATTGGTTTTATGGATGCAGTGTCTGTAGCTTTAAGAGCTTTAGGAATTGTTGCAACTGGTCTACAAGTGGCAATTCAATCTGCATTTGCAATTATTCGCGCCGTTGTGGTTACTGTATGCCAAGCCTTAATCATTGCATTTAATGGACTCATGACTGGTTTTGATATGGTCCGTAATACTATTCAATATGGCCTTGATGTGCTTCAAGTGAAATTTCAGGCATTTGGTAGTGTAGTAAATAATATCCTTCACTTTAATTTTTCAGGTGCTAAGGCAGCGTGGGAAGGAGGCCTATCACAATTAGGTGGAATTACTGAACGATATACAAATCAAATGAAAGGTCGGATGCTGGACCTTAAAAACACTTGGAATAATGGTGCAGCAACAGCGGCCAATTCTCTCGTTACAGCTGGTAAACGAATACTTGATGTAACGACTGCAGGTAATCAAAAGATTACCAATTACGTTTTTAAGGATCCTTCCACTCCTATGGGCGCTCCAAAACCACCAAAATTATCATTAGGTGCACCTCCACCAAATACAAAACTTGGTATTGGTAAAGGAGAAAAAGATAAGAAAGGTGGTTCAAAGGGGCATAAGTCCAAAGCGGATCAAGAGGCTAAAGAGCATCAACGTAAGGCGGAACAAGAAGCTAAAGCACTAGCTGATATTCGATATAAATATGCATCCGAAGAAAAGAAAGTTGCTTTAGACCTTCAAAAGGCATTGGATGAAATTGAAAAATCTAAAATGTCTGAAGCTGAAAAAGCCGCTGCCAAAGTCAAAGCTGAAAAGGATGCCTCAGACAAGATCATTGCAATACGTTCAAAAGAGTTTGAGGAATACAAAAAAGCTCGTGAAGAACAGATAGACAATTATCAACAGCAAGCACAGCGCCTTTATGAAATTGAAGCAGCACGGATCCAAGCTGAATTTGATGCCAAGAAGATTTCAAATGTTCGTAAAGTTCAACTAGAGAAGCAGCTCGTAGATCAGTTACGCGAAATAAAGCGTCAAGGTCTATTAGAACGTTTAGCTCTGGAAAATGAGCAAACAGGCATTACAGGCAAGCAAGGAAATCAAAACCAAATCACGAACAAGATTTCGGATTTAGAGACAGATCAGAAAGTTTCTGGCACTAAGTCTATGGGTTTAATCAGTGATGCGGAAATGAAAGACTTTGAAGCTAAGTTTGGCGGGTTCACTTCTCGACTTTCTAGCCTTTGGGATCAGGGCATCCAATCACTAATGAATGGTACTCTGACTTGGAGTAATGCTACTAAAGCTGTTCTAGCCGATATGGGGGCATTTGCATTGCAATCGGCCACAAAGGAACTACAAGGCTGGCTCAGAATACAAGCCATTAAGCTAGCGCGAAAGCTTGGGTTTGTTGGGGCAGAAACCGCGGCTGAGGCTTCGGGTCAGGCTGCACAAACAGGTGCAACAATCGCAGGGGAAGCAACACGAACCGGTGTTACTGCTGCAGGTGGTTTAGCTCGTTTAGGTTTAAAAGCTGCTGAAGCTATCAAAGGAATCATGATGTCAGCATGGGAGGCAATGGCAGGCGCATTTAAAGCCATGGTTGCCATTCCATACATTGGTCCAGTTCTCGCCGTTGGTGCCGGTGCTGCGGCCTTTGGCTTGGTTGCTGGTCTTGCTGGCAAGATCAAATCTGCTCGAGGCGGTTACGACATTCCATCCGGTGTGAATCCTGTCACTCAACTTCATGAAGACGAAATGGTTTTACCTTCGCAACATGCAAATACCATCCGTGAGATGGGTAAAGCTTTACGTAGTGGAGCAAGCTTTGGAGCAGCCGTAGCAGTTGAGGGTGGAGGCGCTGGACCGACAATTAACATTAGTGCAATCGATGCCAAAAGCATTCAGCGATTGTTTAAGAATAATGGCCGTGCTGTTGCTGGTGGACTACAAAGCTATGCCCGTGGATTTGGTAAGAATGGTAAGTAAGGAGGGAGAAGTGTCAAACGTTTTATTTCCAGAATTACCCGGCCTTGAATGGGATACCTCGATTACTCCCATGTTCAATACAAAGATCATGACTTCTATTAACGGCCGAGAGCTTCGAGCAAGCTTTCAGGCCTCACCTAAATATGAAATTTCGTTGTCTTATGCTTTCCTTCGGGAAAATAAAGGAAGGAATGAATTCCAGCAACTTCACGGTTTTTATTTAGAACGTCGAGGGGCATTTGATTCATTTCTTTATAAGATGCCAGATGATAATGAATTTAGTTGCTCTTTTGTGGGGGATGGGACCACTACAGCTTTCCAGATATACAAGGATATTTATACAAGTAAATTTCCTTTAGGAAATACAGAAGAGCAAATCCTTGGTGAGATTGATCCTAACATGTGGAATCAAGCACCTGTTAAGCAGATGTGGAATTCAAACCAAGAAAAACTGATGTGGAATACCGCTTCAGCTCAAGTAAGCAGTGACGGTAAATATTTACTATCACAACCTATTGAAGAAGGTATTGAAGTAACAGTTACAGGTACTTTTTATTACCGTTGTCGTTTTAAAGATGACACCCAGCAATATGTAAATTTCATGAACAAATTGTGGAAGGCAGGGAAGGTTGAGTTTATCGGATCATTAGGAAATAAGTTATGAGACAAGCTTCACCTCAGCTTATAGCATTGTTAGATGCTGATCAGTTCATCATGGCCGATCTCTACACTATTACGACTATTCAGGGTATAGAGTATCGCTATACAAGTTATGACTTTAATTTAATAGTTCAAGGCAAAGAGTTTCGTGCTGATGGTCCAATCATTAGCCGAGAAGGAATAAGCCTTTCTTTAGGGATTGAAGTCGACAATTTATCTATCACCATTGAGACAAATGAAAGCACTAAATTTGGCGACGTACCAGTAGCTCAAGCTTTTCATAATGGAATTCTAGATGGAGCACGGTTTAAGCTGGAACGTATTTTCATGGATATGAATACACCAACTGATACAAGTGCCGGAGCTTTGGTTTTATTCGATGGGCGAATTGTAGAGCCTGAGCTTGACCGCAATGTCATTAATGCCAGTGTGGTTTCTGACGTTGATAACTTAAAGCTTCAGATGCCAAGAAACCTATATACACCAGGTTGCTTGAATACTTTGTTTGATAGTGCGTGTGGCTTATTGAGCACAGATTTTGCTGTAAATACGACTATTGGAGTTAACAGCACGCCTAACCGCATTCTTTGTGATTTAAACCAACCTCAGGGATGGTTCACACAAGGCGTTATTGAGTTTTTAGAAGGTGTAAATGTTGGGATTAAACGTACTATCCGCTTACATGAAGCTGGTTCATTGCTCTTAACTTTACCCCTTCTAAAAATGCCTGAAATTGGCGAAGCAATCCGTGTTTATCCAGGTTGTGATAAGCGACTTGATACGTGTACTAATCGATTTAACAACCGTACTCGTTTTCGTGGTGCGCCATTTGTACCGGTTCCTGAAACTTCAATTTAATTATTTCATTCATAGATAAAGCCCTGCAATTTGCAGGGTTTTTTATTTGGAAAAATATTATGGCAATTCCTGATAAAGGCTCTTTTATAGATCCATCGGTAACAGAGCAACAGTTCAAACTCAATTTGGGAATTATTGTAGACTTTCTCAAGTATGTTGAAAGTCTAAGTCCTACCTACGCAACAACAGCTTTATTAAAAGCTTCACGGCCAGAACAAAGTTTAAGCTTTGCAAAGGCCTTAGATACTGGAAAGGTCTGGTTATGGAATAAGCCAGTAGGTTCGCCGAATGGAAATTATTGGTTTGAAACTGAATTAAGTGACTTAGATCAAGCAAATAAATTTTCAGTTTCAGCAAGCAATGTTGAAAGTAAACATCAATTCAGAAATTTTTCTTTCTTTAGCTCAAATACAATTCCTTGGCTTTATCCAATCGTTGGCGAGCAAGCAAATAAAGTTCTTCTTGGTTTTAATAATAAAACAAATCAAATTTTTGGTAACGGTATTCTTGATCCGAAGTTAATGCATTCCTTGCGGTTGTACTTGGGTGCAAATCAATATCCACTAGTACTCGATGCATTACATAAAATGATTCTTGGCTATGATGCAGCGAAGGACTCTCTAGTTGGATTGTTTCCAGAACCGGTAGGGACACCAAAAGATGAGCCTTTGCCGTTTGAGTTGCCAAAAAAAATGGTAAATATGATTTTGGCTTATGGCCAGTCTCTTACTACTGGTGTCGGTCAAAATATAGTTCTTTCAACATCTCAACCATTTTTTAATATCACTTATGCAAGCGGAGTCCGTGGTAATAATGGTGATTTTACGGGTTTAAAGCCATTAGTCGAAGATGCTGTTAAACCGACTCCGGATGGTGAAATTAGATCTGGTGAAACTATATGCTCTGGTGCTGCGAATTACGCGACTCTTGCAGCTTATAAAGAAAATGGGGTGAGGCCAGAGGACCACATAATTTTTGCGAGTACTGCTGGTCATGGTGGTTATACGATTCAACAACTTTCAAAAGGTTCGGAATGGTATAACAGCCAATTTATAAATCATGTAACGGGTGCTAAAAACCTAAATCCAGATTTAGCCTTACACGTAATAAATTGGGCTCAGGGGGAAGCTAGTGCTGATAGCACACAGCCAGTTCATTACTCAGCTTTAATTCAATTTCACTCAGATGCTGAAGCGGACATTAAAGCAATAACCGGACAAACAAGCCCAGTTTTGATGTTTACATATCAGCACAGCACATTTATTTATAAAAGGCCTGCTGTTGCTTTAGCTTTATTACAAGCGTGTCAAACATCAGACAAGTTTTACTTCATTGCTCCGACTTACGCATTCCCGCCCGCATTTGACAATATTCATCTTTCAGAAGTCGGATACAAATGGCTTGGTGCATATTATGGACGGGCATATAAACAAGCAGTCCATGACAAAATCAAGCCGCGCGCTATTATGCCAAGAAGTGCAACGATTAAAGGTAATGTGGTTAAAGTTAAGTTTAATGTGCCCCATACACCCCTTGTTCTAGATAAAGTCAACTTAGCTGAAACATTTCAGCATGGCTTTGCTGTGTTTGATGGTGCAACTGAAATTTTAACTTCTGATATCTATATTGAAAACGGCGATACAGTTGTTCTCGTTTTGAGCTCAGTTCCAAGCAGTTCATCAGTAACTGTTAATTACGCAATCGATTATTTATCTACTTCATTAGCTTTATTCAAAGGGGCTAGTGGCAATCTACGCGATTCATGTACTGACACTTGTGTTGTGGCAGGTACTACCAAACACATGCATTACATTTGCCCGCATTTTTCAATTCAAACACTTAGTGAGATTATTTGATGAGTAATATCTTTATTCAGTTGCCCGTTGTTTCACAAAATGCTCGAGTAGCTTTAAATCAAGCAGATGTTGCAAAACTATATACATCAACAGACTATGAATATCGCTACTTTCCATTTGAGAGTTCACTTTACTCGAATGATCTTTCTGACAAACTGGTACCTAAATCTAATTCAATATTTAATGTAACTTCTGACCATCTTTATTTTGAGAATAGTGCGGTTGGTAATGCAATAGCATCAGCATTTATACCACCTGACGATTCTCGATTTTTTGTTTCAGGTGTTTTTACAGTAAAAGAATTCCCTTCATTGTTGGGAATGCTTCTTGGAAACTTCAATAACCCATCAGGGGCAACTCTGGGTTTTACATTTTATGTTAATGGGCCGGGGAACCGAAATTTAACAGTCTTATTTGGTGGATCAGCAATAGGTGTTGTTTCTCTTACAACATTGAATAAGCCAATCTATGTTTCAGCTTTTGTTGATAAGTACAACAAGCATCTTGATTACTTCATTGTTGCAGAAGATCAAACTTTTAAAGGTCAACTTGAAGCACAGAGCTTTACTGATTCTGGCTTGCCAATTTCTATAGGGAACACAATGCAAGCACAAATCGGTGATGGTAAATATAATTGCTACGACTTTGTCTCAGACAATCTTAATCGCTATTCAGATTTAACGCGTTATTACAATGATACTAAAGAACGGATGTCTCGGAAGGGTATTACAATTTAAAAGGTGAATTGTGAAAAACCATCAAGCTGTTCAAGAAGCTCTTACTTGGCTCGGTACACCATATCACCATCAAGGTCGTGTAAAGGGTGTTGGTGTAGATTGCGGCACTTTAATCTGTGAAGTCTATGAAAAAGTAGGTCTCATGGATCATCTGGATCCTCGGCCATATCCTCCAGACTGGCACATGCATCAAATGGGGCAACGTTATTTGGAGCTCATATTAGGTGTTTGTGATCCAGTTGAAGGTCCACCACAACCTGGTGACATTGTTTTATATCACTTTGGAAAGTGTATCAGTCATGGTGCAATTGTTATCGAGTGGCCTCAGGTCATTCATAGTTATATCCATCAGGGAGTCATTATTCAGGATGGAACGAAAGGAAGTTTAGCCCGGCGAATAGCTGGGTTTTTTCGTATGAAGAGGCTTAAATAAATGGGTGGTTTATTTGGTGGTACTACGATTAGTACAACGGATACCCGTATTAACTCTATGCGGATTCAGCAGTCAGCTTATGGTCTTTGCCAGCCATTGGTATATGGAAAAACGCGTGTAGCAGCGAATATGTTCTGGTATGGAGATTTCACAGCGACTCCTCATACGACGGTTCAAAAGTCTGGAGGTAAAGGTGGTGGTACTAAAACCAGTAACACCACCTTTAGTTATAGCGCTTCTCTCATGCTGGGATTATGTGAAAACCAGATTAAGAAGATCGGCTTGATTTGGGTTGATAAAGAGCAGTACATACCAAAGCAAGAAGGATCCATTACTTTAGATCCAATTGATCAGCTTAAGTTTGAGTTGTTTGATGGCAATAATAATCCACCGTGGGGATGGCTAGTTTCAAAACATCCTGAACAGGCAATTAATTATCCATATTTGGGATATGTGGCATGTGCGAATTATGAGATGGGAAATAGCGCCAGTCTTTCAAATCATAATTTTGAAGTGATTAGCACTATTACACTATCAGACAGTATTGATGATGCCAATCCAGCAGATGTGATTGAAGACTTTATTACGCATCCTCGGCATGGAGCAGCTCCTAATTTAAATATGGCCGATTTAGAAGAGTTTCGCACTTATTGCCGTGCTGCCAATCTCTTAATTAGCCCAGCATTCACAGAACAAAGGCCAGCTTACGAAACAATTAATGAAATTGTTGAGGCTGTTAATTGTGCAGTGGTACCAAGTCCAGATGGCTTAAAAATTAGATCCTTTGGTGATTCTGCTATTACTGGTAATGGTGTTACGTTCACTCCCGATCTTACGCCTGTTTATCACTTAACTGATGATGACTTCATCGGCGATGATGAGCCAGTACGGGTGCGCCGTAGTCGTGACACTGATGCCTATAATCATGTTCAGATTGAATACATCAATCGATACAATCAGTACAACACAGAAACCACTGAAGCCAAGGACCAAGCAAATATTGAAATGTTTGGTTTGCGGACAGAAGATCCAGTAGAAAGTCATTATTTTTGTGAACCTAAAATTGCCCGTCATGCTGCACAGCTTCGCTTACAACGATTGCTATATGTGCGTAATGAGTATGAGTTTACTTTAGGCTGGAAGTACTGCCGGTTAGAACCGATGGATATTGTCACCATTACTGATCAAGCTTTAGGTCTATATCAATTTCCGGTACGTATCACTCGTATAGAAGAAGATGCTGTTGGTGAATTAACTATTACTGCAGAAGAGTTGGCCGTAGGCTCAAGATCTGCCATTGAATATGATTCACAAGCATCTAATGGTTATCAAGGTGGTAATGAAGAGCCGGGTAATGTGAATGCACCTATTATTTTTGAGCCACCCTTAGTTTTGACTGAAGGAAATAATCAGGTATGGGTGGCTGTATCTGGGGGTATCAATTGGGGTGGCTGTAATGTTTGGGCCAGTCTTGATAATACGACCTATGAAATGATTGGCACTATTTATGGATCCGCACGTTATGGGCAACTCGTAATGGCCATAAATGCTAATGACACAGCTTTACAGGTTGAACTAAATACGGCTAGTCAGATTTTTAGCGGTACTTTAGCAGATGCTCAAGCGGACCAGACACTTTGCAAAATTGGAGATGAGTATTTTAATTATCAAGTGGCCACATTAAATGGGGCTGGTCTGTATACCTTGAGTGACGTTTTACGTGGACGTTTTGAGGATGCTCAGTCTCATAACGCAGGTGAACCATTTGTTCGTTTGGATAAAGCTATATTCAAATATCCATACAATGAAGGTTTCGTAGAAAAACAGATCTTCTTAAAGTTCACAAGTTTTAATGGGTTGGAGCGAAAGGAGCAAACCTTAGATGAAGTCACAGCATATAGTTACACCTTAACTGGTGGACGTCCAGCTGGTGTTAAAGGCCTTTCTCTTCAATCGCCGTTTGTTGGTACTACCTTTAAAGTCCAATGGCAAAGTTCAACTGGTGCAGACGGTTACCGTGTGCAAGTATGGGCAAATGGTGTCAAGATCCGTGAAGTTAATACGACCAATACTGATTACAGCTATTCGATAGAAGAAGCCAAACAGGATGGAATAGGCCGAGCCTATACAATCCGTGTGGCTAGTAAAAATGGAGAGCAAATTAGTACTTTTGCAGAGTTGAGTATCAGCAATCCTGTGCCACCAGTACTTCTAAATGTTTATACAGCTGCCACGGTAGATTCTATTACAGTGAATTGGATGCCTAGCGAAGTTCCTGATCTCAAAGACTATGCTGTTTGGTTAAGCAATACTTCTAATTTTGATCCTACACAAATGCCGCCTACGTGGACCGGCACAGATTTAACAACTACTTTTGGAGACTTACAACCAACAACCCCATATTACATTCGTGTCGCAGTACGTGATGTATGGGAAAATACAGTCTGGAATTATACGAATCAGATTACCCAAAGTACTTCTGAAGCTTAATTTAAATTATTTTCATAGCACCCAAAAGGGTGCTTTTTTATTGCCATGATCTGGAGTAAAAGGCATGGAACCAGTTTCGACTAGCGGTTTAACAGCATTATTAAAATTTTATGGGGCAGCAATTATGGTGACTTTAGCGGTTGCTTTAGTTGCTGCGGTTGTATTGATGACACGTATGCCACGCTCACCACAAGAATGGGCAGTTGGACTCATTTGTACGGTTGTATCAAGTTTGGCGGGTGGTTCATTTATTATTGTGAAGTGGGGCCTTCATGAGTGGATTACAGACATTTGGGGAATGATCGCACTTGGTGGATTCTTCTTTGTTTGTGGTTTACCCGGGTGGGCTTTAGTCCGCTGGATCTTTAATTTCATTAACAAACAGGAAGGTAAGACGATTATTGAAGTAATTAAAGAAGTTAAGAAAGCTAAAAACGATATTACGAACAGTTAATGCCGCCTTTGGGCGGTTTTTTATGTCTAAGGAAAAGTGAAGTGAACATTGAACAATATCTTGATGAGTTAATCAAACGTGAAGGTGGTTATGTTAATAACCCGGCAGATCGTGGTGGTGCAACAAAGTACGGAATTACTGATACTGTTGCTCGAGCAAATGGCTACAAAGGCAACATGAAAGATTTGCCGCTTGATGTAGCTAAATCTATTTATCGGAAACAGTACTGGACAGCTCCGCGATTTGATCAGGTGAACTCGATTAGCTCAGCTGTTGCTGAAGAGCTTTTAGATACAGGCGTGAATTGTGGTACCAACTTTGCTAAGCCTCTTTTACAGCGTGCACTAAACTTGCTTAACAACCAAGGCAAAGCAGGGTGGCCAGATCTTACGGTAGATGGAATTTATGGGCCAGCTACTCTAAATGCTCTTAAAACTTATCTGTCAAAAAGAGGTAAGGAAGGCGAGACAATTCTGGTACGAGTGTTAAATATCATGCAAGGCCAACGTTACATCGAAATCTGTGAGCGCAATCCAAGCCAAGAACAATTCTTTTACGGTTGGATTTCAAACCGCGTTTCACTATGAAAATTCTGATTTTGCTGTGCATTCTACTTTCAGGATGCACAGCGCATACAATAAACACGTCTGTAAATGTTTGTATATGTATGAAAGCCCTCTAAGGAGGGCTATTGGATATATAATTTTATTCATCAAATCCTTCATCAAGATCATCTTTAAAAATTTTATTTCGAATACATGATTCAATTAGAGCTTTGCCTTCGGGTGTATAATACTCATAACATTCCTTATCTCTTCCCCCTACTGAATTTAATTTAGGTCGAAGAAAATCACCATGATACTCTACAGCTAACTCAATCATTTTAGATGCAATACCAGCTTTTCTAAAGCCAGAATCAACATGCATGTAATATAAGCGTGTTATATGTTCTATATAGCCACGACAACCAAGATCTTTTTCAACATAATCAAATGATATTTCACCAATTTTTTTATCTTTATAAAAAGCATTAATATCATTATCAACTAATGAGATGATGATTTCTCTTTCTTTTTTATCTATAAAATTTATTTCCATATCTTTGACTCACTCACAAAAAATTAATTTTTTAAATTTACTATTATTAAATAATATAAATGGAAAAATATTTCATTCTTTTAAATAAAACTCATTAAAAGAATAGCTATAAGGACTTGATTAGATAGGTTTTCTATATTTTTGATATAGTTTGTTTTGCTAACAAATCTAAAAAAACACCTTCAATGTCATCCCATCTTTTTTTCAAATCTGCTTCCATTTTTAGAAACAACATATGGTCATTTATATCCTTATATCGCGTTATATCCATTAGAGTGATGTAATCTAGAAGTAAATCATTCATTTTATCTACTGAAGGATTATTAAAACTTTTAATCAGTTTTTTTAAGTAAACAATTTGATAAAGCAGTTCTGACATTAAATCACCCACTTGCTGAACATCTTTTTCAATAAGATCAGCTATTTTAAGGGTGTTGTAACTATTGGGAGGAATGAAATAATTATTTTTAGCCTTGCTAAAATTATCATTTATAGAAATTAATTTTACATTCAACTTTGTTTGAGTATTAAATATAGAAGTACAAATATCTTTATATGTTGTTTGATTATGGATTTCTCTCCAATCATTAAATAAATATGCAGCCACAAATGCCGCAAAAATAGAGGCACATGCGCCTAGAATAGAACCAAAAGCAGAGATAGAATCTGCCGAAGCACCAATAAAATTTTTAAAAGTACAATATATTAGCAATGCCAATGCATATACAACCAAACCCCATAATAAAACTGATAATAGGGTTTCTTTCTTACTGTTCATTAATCACCAACTGTTCCTAAAATAGGAATCATCTGTAGACCCATCATCCGAGCCTTACTAATAATTTCAAAATGATAATATTATCATTCTAGCAGTTTCAACTTTTTAAGCCTTGCTCGGATGGCTCCAGAACTTCTTTCTAGTATCTTAGAGATTTCTTGAACACTTTTTCCTTCTTCCATAAAAGAATCAATCAATCTCACTTCTTCATCTTCCGTCCAAGCTTGGTATGCATTTGTACCGGTAGGAGTCTCGGCTTCTTTATTTTTTTTGATAATAATTTCAGTTTCAGGTTTAAGACTATTAATAATTTCGTTGATTTCACTGAAATAGCCTGTATTTTTATGAGAAATCATATACAGATTTTCTTTAGCTCTAGTCATAGCCACATAAGTTAATTTGCGTTCAGTATCCTCATCTCTAATAAGTTTTGCTGTAATTCTTGGCATATTTTCTAAGCCAATCAAAAACACATGATCAAATTCCAAGCCTTTTGAAGATTCAAAATTTAGAATTTTAATATTTAGTTCTTTTAAATTTAGTGCCTTTTTATCATGGCTTGTAATAATAAACTTATAGGAAATATTGGAGGCATGCTCTTCAAAAGCCTTTTTAAGCAGAGTATCTAATTTTTCTTGAGATTCATGTCTAGCGATCAAAATCGCTATAGAGTTTTGGGGATGGCCCTTGTTAACAAGATATTTTATCTTTTTAACAACTAGATCAATTGTCTCTTGGTAGTTCTGGCTTTGATAGGTGATAGGGAATATACCTACTTTGCACTCACCAGTATCTGGATCTAGTACCCGATCAAAATCATCTTCAGCAACTAAACTGTCTAATTTTTTACTGTTCAAGAAACTTCTTGCAGTGACCAGAATTTCTTTAGTATTGCGGTAACAACGCATCAACTCTGTTGGTTTTTTCCCTTGAACTTCAAGACCAAAAGATCTCCAACTAGGTCTTTTTCTATTAAAAATATTCTGTGCTGGGTCGTAGCAGAATAAAATACTATTAGTTTCTGGGTTTAAAATTTTTACTAAAGATTGTATCCATTCCTGTGCAAAATCTTGTCCTTCATCAATAAGGATAGCATCGTATTTCTCCAAGAAATTTGTGCTTTCGACATATGAGTTTAATATTTCTGCAACTCTTAAATTATATTGGTCTTGAGATTCGTTATCTAACTTTTTTAGATTAGCATTCGTGATCTTCTTAACTAAACCATGAAAAGTTGATATTTCCAAGTTCTCAACATCATTTTCACTCATCATATTTTGGATATGATTGCATAATGTATTGTTAAAACAGACAACTAGAACTTTCCAGTCTGGATAAACAGAGTTTAGATATTTAGCTCGGCAGGCTATAACAAGAGATTTTCCGCTTCCAGCTACACCTTTTAAAATACGATGACCTGCACCAATATTCTTGGCAATCATTTCTTGTTGAATATCTAAAGTCATTAACTCCTGAGGTTGAGCATCAAAAAGTTCATCATTCTCAAAAGTATTAATACGAATCTCAGGAAAAAGTAAATATCGTAGTGTCTTTACTTGAGTGTAAGTAAGCGGTTCAAAATAGAAAAATTCTTTAAAATGAAGATGAATTTTTCGAATCAATTCTTTTCGGCTATCTTTATTTTCAAGATCATATTCAAGTTCATCTTTGAATAAAATCTTATTTTGCTCATTTATGCCTTCTTCCAATAAGCCTAATGCAGCTGCATCACTACGATAAATATTAGTATAAAAAACACTATGGGTAATAGGAAAAAGCGGGTTACCCTCATAGAAGCCACTCTTTGCTATTAAAGATTCATTCATCTTACATTTATTACGAAGATTCATAGCAACTGTACGAACCTGAGCTCTAGGGTTCGGAACGGCATGAGCTTTATCTTTACGATAAAACGTTCCTGTAAAGTGCGTTGGGTTAACTTCTTTAAAATTACTTTTCGACCAATCTTTTACTTCTATTGCCAATAAACCATGTGTAGGGAGCCAAAGTATAAAATCAGAATAACGACCCAAAGCCTCTGTTTCGTACCAAACGATAGCATCTTGATCGGCAAACAAGTCTTGTAGAAATTTATAAACTTTTCTTTCGCCTAGCGTGGTGTTGTCTACATTATTTAGTGTAGTAGGCACCATATCAACCATAGCTGTTTTCCTTTGAATTCATTAAATCAGAAATTATTTTTTGAAGTAAGTTCGTTTTAATTTTTAGTAATGAATCTAGTATTCAACGAAAATACCTTGAACTTCTAAGCTGCATAAAACTTAAAACAGTAGACAGATTAAGTTCTCTGATTAGCAAGTCCTACTTAAGCGGCAAAATAATACAGTAACTTATGGTTAAAAAGATACCCCACAAATGCCCCAAGTTGAGGTATAGTTCACCTTTTAGATAGTAGCTTCTTAGATTGCAAGTGATATTATGGTTTCTATTAAATTAAAAGATAAAATAAATGAAAATTGTGAATTCATTTCAATGCGGAAAATATTTGAAGAAATAAGAGAAAAGACAGATCTCAAAAAGGATTTTGAGATAGCTGAATTATTAATACCAATAGCTAAGAAATGTCATGCTTATAACCAATATCAATTGGATGATGGTAAGCCTATGCGCTTATTTGAGAAAAACCCTAGTGATAGAAATAATGATTTTGACTATACGTTATTAGAAATCGCGAGAGGAGATTTATATTTAGATGATAGTAATATTTTTAATAATTATGTATTAGAAAAGTGGGACTTTTATTATGAGTTTAATAAATTGACCTCTTATAATTTAGAAGATATAGATCAAACGACTCAAGAAGATCCTAAACTATCTGACTCTATTTCTTTTGATGAGTTTATAAAAGAAGCTGAAAATGATTTAGAAAAGATTTCTATTCTTTATCCAACTATCAATTATTCAGAGCCGCACCTACGGCCATTATTTTTAACTGATTTATTCACAATAATTGAAGCAGCTTGCCTTATAACTGGAGATAATCCTATAAAAATGAAATCTTTAATTGATAGCGGGGATTTAAATTATAGTAGTCATTACTCAGAGCATTCACAAGCAGTCAAAACTATTGAAAGAGCGATCTTAGTTAAAAAATTAGAACTAATAGATGATCTAATTACTCGTGAATCTTTACAAAAATATTTTTTGAGTCGAGGTCTTACGATTCAAAATTTTAATACAGATATTGCTATGGAGTTATCAAGTGAAAAATATAGTATAAAAAATTCAACATTAGTACAGCCTCCACTTGAGACTCACCAACCAAAATTTAATCAATTATTAAAAGAAAATGCACAGCTAAAAACAGATTTAATCCAAGCACAACAGCTTATTAAAAAATTGGAAGAAGAAAGTAATCAATTAACACATCCTGCACTTGACTCAAACCATCCTAATTATGCTCCAGAATTAAAATTAGCCTTTGAGTTGTGGGAAGAAATTTATATGAATGGTAAGTATGTTGAATCACACAGTAAATCAATTGAACAACTTTTGTTCGAAAAAGGATATGAAACCCGTTCAACTAAAACTTACTATTTGAGTAATCTTGCAAAAAGAATAATTTCTATTACTAATAAAAATTTAAAGAAGACAAATGGTTAGCTATGTGGCACATGTAGGTGTCACAAATTAATTTAAAAGTGTCACTTGTATGACACCTCATGTTATTTGTTTTAATAGCCTCATTCCAACAATGAGGCTTTTTTATGAATCACTACTATTTATTTTTAAGCCTTTTAAAGAGTTGGATATCTGTAGAAATATCTACTTCTTTTTTCAATTAAGGTAATCAGAAGATGAAACAGAAAGAATTTGTATATGTAAAAGTTCGTCTGAATGATGAACTACACAAGGAATTAAAAGCGAAAGCAGAGCTTGATGAACGTTCAATGAATTACTTAATCAATAAAGCAGTCAAATTATTGATAAGCCAAGAAGGAGCCAAAGCATGAATGCAATAGTTGCATTACAGACCCAATCAATGACTAGTTTAGAAATTAGCGAACTTGTTCAATCACGTCATGACAGCGTAAAACGAACTATTGAAACGCTGGTTGATAAAAGTGTTATTGCATATCCACAGACTGTGATTGTGCAAAAAGTAATTAATAACCGTATTTATAATACTGATGTCTTTGTCTTTACAGGCGAACAGGGTAAACGAGACAGCATTATTGTAGTTGCTCAACTTTGTCCTGAATTTACAGCTCGTTTGGTAGATCGCTGGCAAGAGCTTGAAGCTCAGGTAGGAAAACCTTTAGATCCAATGCAATTGTTGTCAGATCCAAATCTTTTACGTAATGCTTTACTGACCTATTCAGAAAAAGTGATTGAACTGGAGCATAAAGTTGAAGTTATGCAACCTACAGTAGAAGCATTTGACCGGATTGCTGCAGCAGAAGGAAGTATGTGCCTAACTGATGCCGCTAAAGCCCTACAACAAGAACCGCATAAATTTAATAAGTGGCTTCACATGAATGACTGGATTTACAAACGTAATGGCAGCAAACATTGGGTTGCTTATCAAGAGAAAATTAAAGCGGGATATTTAGAACATAAAGTAAAGGATATCCAGCTGCCTGATGGGACGATCAAAATCACAGAGCAGGTGAGAGTAACACCAAAGGGCTTAACCAAGCTTTCAAAACTTCTAGGAAACAATAATGCATAATTTAGGCAATAAAAAAGCCCTTCACATAATTCTTGGCGGAATCAAAGGGCTTTGGATTGCTAACACAAGGAGTATTAACAGTGAGCAGTATGGTACAAGTGATGGAGAAAAATCAAGTCTACGATGCCAGTGATGTTGCTGAAGGTTATGCTTTAGCATATGAACAGGTAGCTGATTTGGCTGCAATGGTAGATGCGATTAAAAATAAACATGAAAAGACGACAGAATATCTGAAACAGGTTTATTCCGTTCCAGAAACTGTTTTTAAAGAGTTCAATCGTCTTTTCCATATCACAGATGGGTTAATTGATGAGTCTTTGGAGTTTAGTAAAGCCCAAGAGAATAAATACCAGAAAGAGTATAGTAACGATAACTAGATAGCGGGAGTTGAACCCGCGTCTTTAAAAGCCCTCTAAGGAGGGCTTTTTCATGTAATGAGCATATAAAAACTAGAAAATTAATACTTTTATGCTTTTGTAATTCCTCTCAAATATCAGTACAAAAATAACTCTAATAGATGTAATGTCGATATAGTTATTTACATGAAAATTACAACATCTCAAAAAGAAATCTTTATAGAAAGCTTCGAAATAGATGTTGTCACTTATGTTAGTAAAATGATTATTAGATTTAACTGTTTTGCAGGAATTTTGCATTTATTTTGCAGGACATCGAAATAAATCTAATAAACTTAAAATTAATCAAATAGATATGGAATTTCTAAAATATTTATTCTTTATGGAGAAGGAATATATGTGGGAATTATTTGTAATTTTACTTTCGCTTGGGCTGTTAATGTATACAGCTTACAAGGGCTTTTCTGTCATTCTCATGGCACCCATTTGTGCCTTACTTGCAGTTTTACTCATTAATCCAGCCAATGTTTTACCGTTTTATTCGGGTGTCTTTATGCCCAAAATGGTGAACTTTATTAAAGATTACTTCCTTGTGTTTTTGCTCGGGGCAATTTTCGGTAAAGTTGTTGAAATGTCAGGAATTGCTGAGTCTATTGCTAGAACCATTGTAAGATGGATTGGAGCAAAAAAAGCAATTTTAACCGTTGTACTATTAGGTGCAATTTTAACCTACAGTGGTGTAAGTTTATTTGTTGCTGTATTTGCCATTTATCCTTTTGCAAACCAGCTATTTAGACAAGCTAATATTCCAAAACGTTTAATTCCGGGAACTATCGCGCTTGGTGCATTTACATTCACCATGGATGCATTGCCGGGTACTCCACAAATCCAAAACGTAATTCCAACCACTTTCTTTGGTACCAATATTTATGCCGCACCTTTCTTAGGAATTATTGGTGCTATTTTTGTTTTATGCATGGGTTTAAGCTACTTAGAATGGCGTCGCCGTGCTGCTGCAAAAGCTGGGGAAGGATTCTCTGGTTTTGGTATAGACAATATGCAGCCTCAAGAAATTGAAGCTGATATGGCTCTACAAAATAATGGAAGTAAGGCTCGTCAGTTTCTAGCATTTGTACCGCTCATTCTTGTTGCAGTAATGAACAAATATTTGTCTAAAGCAATCAAAGAGTGGTATCCAAATGGCTTTGATTTTGCCTCAGTTGGTCTTGCTGATTACACCGTAGATGTTGCAAAAACTGGTGCGATCTGGGCGGTTGGTCTTGCGCTAATTGTCGGGATTATTACTGCAATTTTGTTTGATTACCAACGTGTAGTGACGAACTTTAAAGAAGGCATTAATGCCAGTATTGGCGGCTCACTTTTAGCAGTGATGAATACGGCTTCTGAGTATGGCTTTGGTGCAATTATTGCGTCATTACCGGGCTTTGCCATGATTAGTCATGCAATGAGCAGTACCTTCACAAATCCTTTAGTCAATGGGGCGGTGACGACAACCGTTTTAGCAGGTATTACTGGTTCGGCTTCTGGTGGTATGAGTATCGCTTTAAGTGCGATGGCTGAACATTATAACGCCGCGATTTTAGCTGCGGGTATTCCACCAGAAGTCATGCACCGTGTGGTTGCAATGGCATCGGGTGGTATGGATACGCTTCCGCATAATGGTGCTGTAATTACTTTACTCGCTGTTACAGGTTTAACCCATAAACAATCGTATAAAGATATTTTTGCAGTTACGGTAATTAAAACATTAGCAGTATTTGTAGTGATTACGGTCTTTACCGTAACGGGTATTGTTTAAATCAGTACGTTATAAGTATTAAGGAGTAAATAGATGACTAAACTTTTAGACGGTAAAGTTGCTTTTATTACAGGTTCTGCAAGTGGTATCGGCCTAGAGATTGCTAAGAAATTTGCTCAAGAAGGTGCCAAAGTTGTTATTTCTGATATGAATGCCGAAAAGTGCCAAGAAACGGCGAATTCACTTAAAGAGCAAGGCTTTGAAGCATTATCTGCACCATGTGATGTGACCGATGAAGACGCTTATAAACAAGCAATTGAGCTTACTCAAAAGACCTTTGGCACGGTTGATATCTTAATTAATAATGCTGGCTTTCAACATGTTGCACCTATTGAAGAGTTTCCAACGACTGTTTTTCAAAAGCTAGTTCAGGTCATGTTAACAGGAGCATTTATTGGTATTAAACATGTTTTACCAATCATGAAAGCTCAAAAATATGGACGTATTATTAATATGGCTTCAATTAATGGCTTGATTGGTTTTGCTGGAAAGGCAGGTTATAACAGTGCTAAACACGGCGTGATTGGTCTAACAAAAGTTGCAGCATTGGAATGCGCGCGTGATGGTATTACAGTAAATGCTTTATGCCCCGGTTATGTAGATACGCCATTGGTTCGTGGGCAAATTACAGATTTGGCTAAAACTCGTAATGTAAGTTTAGACAGCGCACTTGAAGACGTAATTTTGGCAATGGTTCCTCAAAAACGTTTGTTATCTGTTGAAGAAATCGCTGACTATGCAATTTTCCTTGCGAGTAATAAAGCTGGTGGAGTAACAGGCCAAGCTGTCGTGATGGATGGTGGCTACACAGCACAATAATTTAAGTGTTTAAAAGCCGCTTATTTAAAATAGGCGGTTTTTTTATTCATTAAAATTTACGATAGTCTGCTGTTCAAAATAATGATTTATATCTACTCTATTTGTTTATAAAAAATCTAATAAAATAAGTTTGTTAAAGTATGAAATTATACTTTAAAGGTATTTAACTTATTTCCATTTTTAAAATTTAATAGAGTGTGAGAAAGTAATCTTTACTCTCTTTCTTGATTCGGTATTTTTCAGGAAAACTCGTCAATTAAAGGATATTAATTGGCATACAAGTTGCTTTTTAAGCAATAAGTTATTTAGCTAGGTGAAAAGGATATGATATCACTCAGCCAACAGACGGAACTCAATCATTATTCACGCAAAGCTGAATTTGCGCAAAATCTGATGTCCACGATTTGTGGTGAACACCGTCTAGACACAATTTACAAAGACACTCTCGATTTTCACTATGACGGAATGCGTTTGCCTAATAAAAAAATGGCAATCGGTACAATCAGTTATGGTGCAAACGTTGCTATTAACATTTCAAATTTAAAAGCGTATAGCATTAGTTTGCCGATACAAGGTCGACAAGCTCTCAACATTCGTGGCGCTCATTATCAATCTGATGAAAACAGAGGCCTTATTGTTTCAAATAACGATCAGCAGGATCTGATTATCGATAAAGACTGTAGAAAATTTCAGGTGGTTATTCCTGAACGGAGTATGCAGATTGTGCTTGCGGATTTACTTAATAAACCCATAGAAGCTCCCATTATTTTTAATCCTGAAATGCACTTAGACTCTGAGCAACTTATTGGTGCATGGTGGAAGAACATTCAAAATTTTGTACAGTTAAAATCGCAATATAGCAATTTTTATGGTTTGCAAATGTTGTCTGAAGACTATGAAAATTTTGTAATTAAAGCGTTATTATTGTCTCAAGAAAATAATTACTCTGAAGCCTTAAAGTCACTCTCACATCAGGATGAGCCAGCTTATATTCGTAAGGTTCGTAATTTTATTATTGAACATGCGCACGAAGAAATCTGTGCAGAAGATTTGCAACGTCTGGCTGGGGTTTCAAAATCAAAATTATATGACGAATTTCAACAGTACTACGGCACCAGTCCAATGTCGTATTTAAAAAAATATCGTCTCCAACAAATTTATAAAATCCTGAGCACAACAGGAGCAGATAGAAAGGTTTCTATTTCAAAGCTTGCGTATGACTGGGGCTTTAACCATTTAAGTCGTTTTTCTCAAGAATATCGCGAAGAGTTCGGCGAAAATCCAAGTGAGACCAAAGGCAAAATTTTCTAATATTTAATTTTTCCAAATAAAAAACTGATTTAGGTAACTAAATCAGTTTTTTATTTATTGATTAATATTTATAGACTTTCTTCTAGCTTTAAGACTTGTTTGTTTTTAGATTTCTCATAAATCACTTTCAAACTAAGTGCAATAAATGAGATGAAGGTTGGTAGCGCAAGAATAAAGAAAATACCGCTTAAGCTTAGGTTGAAAGTGAAAATAAGAGAGCCAAAGAAAGCACCTAAAATTGCACCAATACGACCAATACCATGCATCCATGAAACGCCAACAGCACGGCACACTACTGGATAGAACATAGCTGCAAGTGGCAGTAATGAAGACTGAGCACCTGCGAGTAAGGCCCCAATTAAAAAGATAGTAAGACCTAGCAAGAAAATATTTGAGCTCACCAGACCTGCAACAATAAATAGAGCAAAAGCAATCAGGTATGAATATTTAATGACTGTGGTTGGATTCAGTTTATCCATGTACCATCCCATAATGGTTGCACCAATCACACCACCAAAAGGGAAAATCGCTGCAATTAAACTAAACTGTTGAGTACTAAAACCTGCTGTTTTTAAAATTGTTGGCATCCAGCTTGTTAAAAGATAGAACACCAACAGACTGGTAAAGCAGCAGAGCCAAAGCATGCTTGAACCCCACAGATATTTTCCTAAAACCACTTTAACTGGATTTTCATCTGAAGCATTTTCTGCTTGAGTTAAAACAAGATTTACCGTCTCTTGAAAAGAATGACCTTGAATGTTTTCTAAAATACGCTGAGCTTTGTCTTGTTGATGACGTGTAATTAAGTATTGCGTTGATTCAGGTAATTTAAGCAATAAAGCAACTACTAAAATGAGCGGAATGCTTCCGCCGATAATAATTACTTTGGCCCAGCCATAGCTTTCTAATAGATAAGCTGACAACACACCGCCACAAGAAATACCCAGCATAAAACCACAGCCAGCAAGACCAGTAAGGAATGCTTTACGCTTTACAGGCATATATTCAGACACAATGGTACTGATGTTTGGCATGGCTGCACCTAAACCAACACCTGTAATAAATCTATAAATCATTAAGTCTTGAGTTGAATTAGCAAAGCCACACAAAATCGTAAATATTGAGAACAAAAGGCTTGTAAAAACAATAACACCTTTACGGCCAAATTTATCGGCTAAGGGGCCCGAAATGATTGCACCAATTGACATACCGACTAAAGCGGCACTTAAAACGGGAGCAAGTTGAGGCTTGGTAATTCCCCAGTCATCCAGTAATGCCGGAGCAACAAAACCAATAATTCCTGTATCTAGACCATCACAGAAAAAGACAAAAAAGCCTAGGATAAAAACCATCCACTGTAGTGGAGATAGTTTCTCACGGTTGATAATCGTGTTTGCATCTATCGTTTTCATACGTATTCCTTATTCATTAAAATTTTTTGCTGTAATTGACGAAGAAACGGTTTTCAGAGAAATCATTTCCATGCTTAACGTCATAATTGATGAAGATGTACTGAAGAGCTAAGCCTTTGAGGAAGGGCTGTTGAAGGGCATAATTGACAATAACGTTTGCTTCACTTTCTTTATTTTTTAAGCCATCTGCTGTCTTAAAGTGATCGCCATATACATATTTGAAAGTGGTATTTAAGCCAGGCACATAATCTTTAAAGTCATAGCCATAGATAAAGTGATAGGACTTTTCATGTTGTTTGAAGAAACCAGTCGTGTTCCAGTTAATGAAATAAGTTTCAGGCAAGAAACCATCTGGTAACGGGTAAGCAGACTCACCAATAATTTGCTGATAACCCACACCAAAACTATGATTTTTTACTTTAAGCGTTTCTAGTAGCCCTACATTTTGTGCATCGATGTCAAAAAGATTTCCATTATCTTTGGCATTGAAATATTTGAATTTTGAATTGATCGAAAAATTAGAATTTTTCCATATATGGTCAATGCCGATATAGTGTTTGTTATATAAATCCTCCATATTTCCAAAGTAATATTCACCCTTCAATGTAGGCGTAAATTGATAGCGAAGATCTATGTAGTTAAGGCCATCAGAGTAGCCAGTCACACCTTTTGAAGTAAAAGAAAATCTGTGAAAGTCTTCTTCATTTCGCGGAGATACTTTTTCAATGCGGCCAATTTCTGCAAAAAGCTTATCGTTTAGCTGGCTCTTAAGGTTAGTTCCCCAATAAGATGTCAGGAGTTGTCGACTTGCATCTACAGTGGTTACGGGTAAATCCAGCCATAATTCACCAATGCTGAGTAGCGTCTTGTTATAGCCTAACTTTAAGGTTGCGCCATATTTTAGATAATCGGGTGCTTGGGACTGCGTGGCTTTATCAAAAGGTAATACCGTATCTGCAACATGTTTATCTTGGCTTAAACGAACCGCATATTGTGCTGAAGCATTTGCGCCAATTTGAATTGGGGTTCCACCAATTTCTAACGGCGTATCATGCATATTTGAGTTGTAAAATAGAGAAACTGATTGTGACCAGCTACCTGTGTCTTTTACATCTGGATTGTCATAGTTTCTGTCTATATATGCATTTTTTGATGTAAATTTCCATTCTTCATCCGCTGAATAAGCCTGAGTAGAAAATGCACTACAACATAAAATATTGATGAGCATTAACGTTTTTTGTTGTCCATAAATTGGCCATGGTCGATGCATAAATAAACGCCTTAATTTAGAAAATGACTGGGCTTTTTTATGTAATCAAATTAATTACATGACTTGATTGAACTATTTTTAGCCAATCGTCACTATCCAATAAGTCCTAATCTTCATCCATTTTTTCCAAATTAGATAAAAAGTATTAATTTAATTTTTTAATTTAAAGTTATGAAATTTATTAGTTTTCTTGTTTTTTGTGTTTTATCCATTTTTATTGATTTTGATAATTGCGCAGAGATTGGATAGTGCTTGCAGCTTTTGGACAGCCTAGAAAAATATTCGGATAGAAGATAAAGCCATAACAATGTCAGGAGTTGACACTATGGCTGGTCAAACCGTTCAAATTAAAACAGCATCTGGAAAGCAGTTCAGTGCATATCTAGCAACACCAGAAACAGGAAAAGGACCTGGAGTTGTGCTTTGTCAGGAAATCTTTGGGGTGAATGCAGCCATGCGAGAAAAAGCAGAATTTCTTGCAGAAGAAGGCTATACCGTTTTAGTTCCTGATTTATTTTGGCGTGTAGCACCTAATATAGAACTGGGTTACACACCAGAAGATTTTCAAAAAGCTTTCGAGCTTTATCAGCAATATGATGAAAATCTTGGGGTTGAAGACATTCAGGACAGCTTAGCTTTTTTAAAGACTCGACCAGAATGTGACTCCTCTACAGGCCTCGGCGTAGTGGGCTATTGTTTAGGTGGAAAGCTTGCGTATCTGGCTGGTTGTCGACTTTCGGAAGTGGCATGTGCCGTAGGTTATTACGGTGTAGGCATTGAAAAAGCGTTAGATGAGTTAGCTAACGTAAAAGGACGTTTGGTTTTACATATTGCAGAACTGGACCAATTTACACCGCCAGATGCAAGGCAAGCGATTGTGAATGCAGCCAACCAATATTCAAACGTACAAGCTTATGTTTACGAAGGTGTTGATCATGCTTTTGCACGCCCAAAAAGCAATCATTATCACAAACCTTCAGCACGCTTTGCCCACGAGCGTACAGTAACAGCTCTACATGACACGATTGGACCGAAATATGACCTAGTCGCGCTATGGGAAGAGCATATTCGTCATGAGTTTGATACGCGTGATGTGCCAGCAACCATGGCAACGATGGTCGCAGAACCTTATGTCAACCATATTCCAACTTTAACTGGTGGTGTAGGCCAAAGCCAGCTTGCTCGTTTTTATCAATATCATTTTGTTCACCAAAACCCGAAAGATATGAAGATTACTTCGATCTCTCGTACGGTTGGCTCAACGCAAGTGGTAGACGAGTTCATTATGAGCTTTACCCACGACGCTGAAATTGACTGGTTATTACCGGGTGTAAAACCGACTGGTAAATATGTCGAAATTCCAATGTTGGGTGTAATTCAGTTCAGAGGTTCAAAGTTGTGCCATGAGCATATTTACTGGGACCAAGCATCGGTGCTCGTTCAAATTGGTTTATTAGACCCGACAGGTTTACCCGTTGCAGGCGTAGAGACCGCACGAAAACTTCTTGATGAAGATCTTCCTTCAAATACGTTGATGCCATCTTGGTCAAGTAGCGAAGGCAAGCCAGTCAATTAAGGAGTATCTGTAATGAATATAGATTTAAAAGGAAAAGTCGCTGTGGTAAGCGGCGGTGCAACACTGATTGGTAAAGCTGTTGTGCAAGCCTTAGTGAGTGCAGGTGCTCATGTCGCTATCTTAGATATTGATGCCAAAGGCAAGGCAATTGCGGAAAGCTTTAATCATGATGTGATGTTTATTCAAACCGATTTAACCAGTGATGCTGCTATTCAACAAGCTGTGGCGGATATTCATCAACATTTAGGTGAAGTGAGTTACTTGGTCAATCTGGCATGTACATATTTAGATGACGGTTTTAAATCCTCACGTCAGGACTGGTTACAAGCACTTGATATTAATTTGGTCTCTACAGTTGAGCTGAGCCGTGCTTTATACCATGACCTAAAAAAGCAGCAAGGTTCAATCGTTAATTTTACTTCAATCTCGGCCAAAGTGGCACAAACGGGACGCTGGTTATATCCAGTTTCTAAAGCCGCGATACGTCAACTCACACAAAGCATGGCAATGGATTTTGCTGCCGATGGTATTCGTGTCAACTCAGTTTCACCGGGTTGGACATGGTCTCGTGTCATTGCAGAAGTCAGCGGTAATAACCGCGAAAAGGCCGATAGCGTAGCAGCCGATTATCACTTACTAGGCCGATTGGGTCATCCCGAAGAAGTCGCCAATGTTGTTTTGTTTTTATTGTCATCCGCTGCGAGTTTTGTCACCGGAGCAGATTATGCGGTCGATGGCGGATATTCCGTAATGGGCCCTGAAGGATCACAGCCCGCTATTCCACGTTTAGCCGAATAGCACAGCGTTTTAAAGCACATTTAGAAAATTATGGAGAAGATTTTATGCGCCGTATTGCAATTGTTGGAGCAGGGCAGTCTGGTTTACAGCTTGGTTTAGGTTTATTAGATACAGGCTATGACGTGACCATGATCACCAACCGAACTGCCGATGAAATCCGTCAAGGTAAAGTCATGTCAAGCCAGTGTATGTTTCATACCGCTTTACAAACTGAACGTGACTTGGGACTAAATTTTTGGGAAGAACAATGTCCAGCGGTAGAAGGTATCGGGCTGGCTTTAGTTAATCCTGAAAATGGTGGTAAAGCATTTGAATGGAGTGCTCGTCTTGAACGCTACGCTCAATCGGTCGATCAACGCGTCAAAATGCCATATTGGATGGAAGAATTTGAACGCCGTGGTGGTCGATTAGTAATTCAGGATGTGGGAATAGACGAGTTAGAACAACTCGCAAACGACTACGAACTTGTATTACTCGCGGCTGGTAAAGGTGAAGTCGTTAAACAGTTTGAGCGTGATGATGCACGTAGCGTTTTTGATAAGCCACAGCGTGCTTTGGCATTGACCTATGTCAAAAACATGAAGCCAATTTCGCCATACTCTCGTGTGACTTTTAATATTATTCCAGAAGTGGGCGAATACTTTTCATTTCCAGCACTTACAGTAAATGGTCCTTGCGACATTATGGTGTTTGAAGGTATCCCAAATGGGCCAATGGACTGTTGGCAAGATGTCAAAACACCAGAACAGCATCTGCAATGCAGTTTGGACTTACTCAAGAAATTTGTGCCTTGGGAATATGAACGCTGCGCGAATGTTGAGTTAACCGATGCTGGTGGATATTTAGCAGGACGTTTTCCGCCGACAGTACGTAAACCCGTTTTAACCTTACCGTCTGGCAAGAAAATTTTTGGTATGGCAGATGCCTTGGTGGTGAATGACCCTATTACTGGTCAAGGCTCAAACAACGCTGCTAAGTGTAGCAAAATCTATTTCGATGCAATTTTAGCTAATGATAATCAAAACTTTAGCGAACAATGGATGTTTCAAACTTTTGAACGTTATTGGGCTTATGCAGAAAAAGTGGTGGCTTGGACCAATAGTCTGTTAGTACCACCGCAACCCCATGTTGTTGAGCTATTAGCAGCCGCAAGCCAAAACCAAAGCATTGCTTCCATTATGGCCAATAACTTTGATGACCCTCGTGCCTTTGCTCCTTGGTGGTTTGATGCAAATCAGGCTCAAGCATTCTTGGCCTCAAAAACCGCAGCAAAAGTGGCTTAAGGGCAAAACAGCAAAGGGAGATATGAAAAATGGACACAATTGAAACTTTAGCTTTACAAGCAATTAATGCTGAAAACCCGAGAGAAATCCGTAATTTGCTTGGACAGTTTGCAACTGGCGTTACCGTGATTACAACTCGTGGTAAAGATGGTCGGAAAATAGGCATGACAGCCAATTCATTTTCATCGCTGTCTTTAGATCCGCCATTAATTTTGTGGAGCCTTTCAAAAACAGCGCCAAGTTTGTCTGATTTTGTTGAAGCTGAATATTTTGCCATCCACATGTTGGCACAAGAGCATCATCAACTTTCTGGACATTTTGCTCGAGGTGCTGAAGATAAATTTGCAGGTATTGCCCATCAACAATGCAATGCAGGCGTTCCAATTTTGACTGATGCACTCGCAACCTTGGTTTGCCGTAATGTAAATCAGTATGAGGGCGGAGATCACCTGATTTTTATTGGTCAGATTGAACAATACCAACAGCGCCAAGGTGAACCATTGGTATTCCACGCAGGAAAGTATCGGATTGCCGCTGAGCATCCAGAATTAGCAGGTTAATTCACCACAATCACGATCAATCCGGTCGTGATTTTTTATAGGAAATAAGAAGATGAAAAGCACTTTAATTAAACATGGATTTTTAGCAGGGACATTGTTGGGTTTGCCATTGGTTACACATGCCTATGATTTACCGACCGTAAATTTAGGCATGACCAGCTTTCTCGATGGCGGATTACCCGCTGGGCCTGGCTGGTATGCTCAAACCTATTTTCAAAATTACGATAGCAATAAACTAGTCGATGCCAATGGACAAAAACTCGGTTTACCTAAAACAGATTTAAATTATCAAGTATTGGTTGAGCAGATTAGTTATTTATCGAATGTCCGAGTAAAAGATAAAGCCAGCCTAGGTATGAATTTTTTAATTCCTTTTGTCAGTAAAATGGACATGGATGATGGCTTGAATAATGCTGCCATTAAGGCCCAAAGTGGCTTTGGGGACATTATGATTGGACCGTTTATTCAGTTTGATCCAGTCATGGGCGCACAAGGACCGAGGTTTGTACATCGTTTTGAGTTTCAGGTGAATTTACCTACTGGCGAATACGATCAACAAAAAGATATTAATCCAGGTAATAACGCTGTTTCATTTGATCCTTATTGGGCTGCCACATATTGGTTTAATCCCAAATGGACCGCTTCAACACGCATCCATTATCTCTATAACTTTAAAAATCATGACCCAAGCTCTGCTTTTGCTGGAGCAAATGATATGCAAGCTGGGCAAGCAATTCATGCAAACTTTGCAACAGACTATGCCATTACCGAACAGTTCCGCTTAGGACTAAATGGCTATTGGCTAAAACAAGTGACAGATACTGAAGTGGATGGTGAAAAAGTCAAAGGCCGACGTGAACAAGTGTGGGCTATTGGCCCCGGTGCGATGTATAGTTTTTCTAAAAATGACCATTTAGTTGCAAATGCTTATTTTGAGCAAGATGCTGAAAACCGCCCAGAGGGAACACGACTGCAAGTTCGTTATGTCCATCATTTCTAAGTCATAAAAAAGCCTTTTATATTCATCGATATAAAAGGCTTTTCTCTATTTGTTTTAAGAAAAAATTGAAGTAATTAAGCCTGAGCCTTCATTTTGACCAGATCGGCGGGTAGAAGAAGGTAATTCGCCATAACGGCGTTTATACTCTTGAGAAAAACGGCCTAAATGAGTAAATCCCCATTTAAATGCAACGTCTGTGACCGATAGATTTTCATTATGCATGAGTTCTAAATGAGCTTGTTCAAAGCGTAATTCCTTTAGATAAGACATTGGGGTTGTCCCCAAGTAATTTTTAAAACCAGTAAATAGTGTTCTCACGCTCACGCCTGCATGTTCAGCTAAAATCTCGACATTAAGCGGCTCATGTAAATGTTCTTTTATGTAGGCTTCTGTGCGCTTCACGAAATAAGGAGATACTGTTTTTTCTTTATGCTGATCTATTTTATGTAATGCGTTATTGGGTTGCCCATAAATGAGGGCATTAAACAAATTTGACTCAAATTGTTTAAAGGCTAAAGGATGATGAAGCGGGTGTTGCTCGCATGCCAAAGCATCCATCAAGGTTCTAACCAACTGTAAAAAATAGGCTCCACTTTGTGTAGAAAAGTCTAATTTTGGGTCGAAAACGAGTAAGTTGTTCTCTGAATCGGCAATGTGTTGACGGCAATGGTAAGTAAAATCATCTTTTGAAACTTTTAAAATGAGCTGCGGTGAGTTCGCGTGCCAGCGCATACGTAACGATTGCTGAGGAGAAATAAGAGATGCAACTTGAGAATAAGAAATAAACCTTTGTGAACCAAACTCGATTTCTGCATAGCCTTGAGTTGGAATTTGAATTAAGTAAAAGTTATCCAGATGATCTGGTTCAATAATGACATCTGCGCCATATTCCAAGCGACTAATAGACAATGCGCCTGTTTTAACATGGTGCATGGTTGCACTGAAATCTCGCTTCTGCTGAGAGATTTTAAGATCATGTGGTTTAAAAATTTGCCCGACATTTCGGCAAGTTTCGCTTAAATCGTGGTGATCAAACACCAGATTATGATTGGTAAAGATAGACTCATTTTGAAAATGACGCCCACTGAGTTCTGGGGAGTTGGCTTGGTTCATATTTATCCCTTTTGGCTCACTCCTGTATTTACTGTGCAAAATATGTAAAACCTTAGCTTTGCAACACGTAAATACGGCACTTAAAAAAATTAAGTTACTCGCAAATTACAATGAGATATAAGCAAAATACAGACCAATTTATCCGCTAATTAATATGATTTTCTCAAATTTTTACTTCGGATTTTGTCCATCAATTTAATACATTCGAGAAATAGAATAGGGGGATATAAAAGGTGCTATAAGTTAATCTCATCATGACCTTATTCCTTAAGATCTACCAAAATTTATAGCAAATCCGAGTGAGCTGGTCAATTTATTTTATCGGAATTAATTATTTTATATTATTGATATATAAAAGCTTTTAATTTAAATGCAAAAATTCAATATACCCCTTGCAGAGTATATTGAATCATTTCAGGTTTCAGTGGTTTTTAAATTATTTATACTTTTAACGTGAGGTATTGCTCTGTAAAAACTTCTCGCTGTAAATACGATAGTTTTGCAAAGCTTGCTCATCCAACCAATTTTTAACGGCTTCAATCATTGGTGGTGGGCCACATAAATACATATCAAAAGCCTGCTCAGCCAGTTGATCTTTATTTAAGTGCTCATGAATATAGCCTGCTTTGCCTTGCCAAGCTTCCGTTGCCTTAGTCACAATCGGATGATAACTAAAGTTTGGAAGCTGTTCTGCATAGGCATGTAAACGTTGTTGTTCACATAAATCGGTTACATTATTTACGCCGTAATACAACTGAACGGCAGGCAAGTTGGGCTGATCAACCAAGTTATCAAGCATTCCCAAGAAAGCCGATAAACCTGTTCCACCCGCTACAAAAACCAATGGTCTTTCTACTTCACGTAAATAAAAACTACCAAGCGGTGCTTCAATAAGTAAGCTTTGTCCGACCTGGCAACAATCACGCAAATAATTGCTCATAACACCGTCTGGCAAAAGACGAATTAAGAATTGCAATTGATTGGTTGCGTTTGGTCTGTTTGCAAATGAATATGAGCGCCAATCTTCAGTATCTGGAATTTGTAAACGAGCATATTGACCTGGTAAAAACTGAAGCTGTGCAGCATGACTGCTTGCATCAAGATGTAAGATTGCTGTCGTTTCAGAAACCAGCTCAACTGCAGTGACTTTGGTTTCAATTTTTAAGGTATCACCAGCGTTACAGATAGCAGAATCATGATCGAAATAAAAAGCTGCATCTGATTTCACTCTTGTTTGGCAAGCTAACATTTTACGCTCAGCCAAATCACGTTCACTTAATGCATCTTCATCAACATATTCTTGTTCATAAATGCCGGTTTCACACTGTCCCTGACAGGTACCACAAACACCTTCGCGGCAGTCTAACGGTAGGTTAATTCCTTGACGAACTGCTGCATCAAGCAGCAATTCGTCGTTATTTACCGAAATGAAAAAGGTTTTGCCATCGGCAAAATTAAGTGCAACTGAATGTCCCATTTTCATTCCCCTTAAACGTGATAGAAGTCTAAAACGGAATCAATTTTGTCATTGAGCAAAATGCTGTGTTGACGACGAATACGGAAACCATCTGCGGTTTGGCGTAAAAGATAAGTGGCATGTCCGTAAAAACAGCCTTCTAAGCCTTGACGGTTATAAAGCGTTTGCCATGCAACTTTTGCTTCAATTAATCCATCATCCAATGTTTTAACTCGGATATTGTTTATGCTATGCAAAGTACGTGGTAACGGTGTTGCAGATGCTGCTTTACCTGTACGAATACGGAATACACGGTCTTCAAGGCCTGTACGATCTGCATAATAAATATAAGACAAGCCCTGATTTGGATCTTGAACATAGTTATGGTCATCAATCCACTGTGGAATATGATATTCACTATCTTCATCGTAAAGCTCTAGGTAGGCATCCCATTCATAAGCATCGCAAAGCTCTGCCTTTTTATACAAAAACTGAGATACAGCAAAATTTAGTTCTTGTGACATGGTTACACCTCATCCATTACGGCATTGTTTTCAAAAGTAATATCTTGCATTTTCAATGCTTTCTTATTTAAGCCATCAAGCATTAGGCGTTGCCAATGTCCATGCTGGTTTACATAGAGTCCTTCATGGGTAAACTCTCGGCCAGTAATGACGGGTTGAATGCCTAAATCTTGTGAGTTTTTAGTTGCGCCATATTCCCAAGACTGACAACCACGCGAAATATCGCTCCAACGTTCAAGACGTGCCTGAAAACCTTTTTGCTGTTCACGGAATTCAACTAAATCATCTGGTGTACCAAGGCCTGATACGTTAAAGAAATCTTCAAACTGGCGAATACGGTTACGGCGCGCTTCAGCAGATTCACCTTTAACGCCAATACATTGGCTGATGACTTCAGTTTTATTCCATGCCACAGGGCGAACAATACGAAGCTGAGAACTAATTTGGTCCATAAAAAATAGGCTAGGGTACAGGTTCAAGTTTCTTAAACGATGCATTGCCCATTCAGCATATTTGTCGCCGTATTTTTCGACCATATACGGCATAACTGTGCTGTAGCCCGGACGAACAGTTGGGTTCGGCATGTCACTAAACAATACGCTATGACCATTTTTGAAACTAAACCAACCATCGTCAGTTTCTGAGTCACCAGCCCCTAATTTGCTATAGTCAAGCGTATCGAGTTCTTCACCTTTTGATGCATTGACTTGTTGACGGTGTTGGACTGTAGAGACATAGTTATAGTGAACAGTACTTACATGGTAGCCATCTAAGCCATTTTCATTTTGTAGCTTCCAGTTACCTGCAAAAGTATAAGATGACTTGCCTTGTAATACTTCGAGTTCACCGGTTGGGGACTGGTTAACCATTAAATCAAGGAACAGTTTTGCATCACCTAAAAAGTCTTCTAGCGTATCTGTTGCTTGAGTATCAAGGCTTACAAATACAAAACCACGGTAGCTGGCAATGCGGCCTTGTTTTAAGCCACGGCTTGATTTATCAAAATCTTCGCAATATTCACCAGGTGCTTTGACTTTCACCAAACGACCATCTGACTTATAACACCAAGCATGGAATGGACAGGTAAATGTAGACTGATTGCCTTTAGCAACGCGTGTTAAGGTTGCACCGCGGTGTTCACAAGCATTAACCATAGCATGTAGTTCGCCTTTACCATCACGGCTCACAATAATCGGCTGACGACCAACTTGAACGGTTAGGAAATCATGATTGTTTGGAATCTCACTTTCGTGGCATGCATAAATCCAAACCTTTTCAAAAATAAGTTCCATTTCCAAGTCAAATAGTTCAGGCTCGGTAAACATATTACGTGCAATACGAAACACGCCATCGTTAGGACGGAAGTCGATACATCCATCTATAAAATCATTCCATTGTTTTAAATTAGATGAGGTCATTGCTCAATCCTCCAATCAATCAGCTTTTAACTGATTGAACCGCGATTAAGCCTTTGCCTCTATCCGTTTTTTCCAGATCTTTATCCACTTTGTGCAGTTTTGATTTTTTGATCGAACTCTTTTTAGGAAAGAGTATAGATTTAAAAATTCTATGTGTTTTAACCTATCAAAGTTCCTTATAATGTTAAGGAGCATAAAATGAAATTTTGTGAACTAAGTCTATGAAAGAACAAAACTTAAAATTACAAATTAGAATTCTTTTAGAGCAAAACATTGCATTTGGTCCGGGTAAAGCAGATTTACTTGAAGCAATAGAGAGAACTGGTTCGATCTCACAAGCTGCAAAATCTATGAATATGAGCTACCGCCGTGCATGGCAATTGGTCGATACAATGAATCAGTGCTTTGAAACAGCTTTGGTTGAAACTCAAACAGGTGGAACACATGGTGGTGGGGCAGCCGTTACAGCTTTTGGCCAGAAAGTCTTACAGCATTACCGCCAAATGGAAATCAATGCTCGACAAGCCTTAGAACATGATTATCAAATCATGAGTAGCTATTTAAAGAAATAAGATGAGAAATACTTTATAAATCAAAGAATTTAAGTACGAATCAGTTTTATCTACCAATAGTTTTCAATTGCTCAGAAAAAATATCCATCTTTATAAATAATTTCTACTTTTCATCGTCTATGCTTATCGCTATATTCTTGGGTATATATCGCTGCAAAAAACGACAAAAAGGTAAAACATAATGGTAAGTGATACGAAGATAAAAAAGTTGGCTTTAGTCTGTTCGGTGCTCAGCATAGGATTAGTCTTTAATGTTCCAGCCAAAGCTGAATCGGTTACCGTTTATGCAGCAGCGAGCTTAACGAATGCAATTAACGATTTAGAAAAAATTTATGAAAAACAAAATAAAGTAGAAGTTAAAACTTCATATGCAGGTTCATCGACATTAGCGAAACAAATTGAAGCTGGGGCACCAGCCGATGTATTTATCTCTGCTGATACCCAGTGGATGGATTATCTGCAAAATAAAAAACGAGTTGCAACAAATGACCGTATAAATTTATTAGGCAACCGTCTGGTTCTAATTACCCCTAAAGGGCAGTCACTAAATATAAAACTAGATAAAACAACTGATCCAAATAAAGTATTTACAGGCAAGATTTGTACAGGGGATACCAAAAGTGTGCCTGTAGGCAAATATGCTAAACAAGCTTTTACCAATTTAGGTTGGTGGAGTCGTATTGAGCCAAAGTTAGTTGAAACAGAAGATGTTCGAGCTGCATTAAATTTTGTTGCGCGTGGTGAATGTCAGGTTGGCATTGTCTATGCAACCGATGCAGCCATTAGCAAAGACGTGAATGTAGCTGGTGTATTTCCGATAAATACACATTCGCCAATTATTTATCCTGTAGGGTTGATTAAAAAGAACTCAAACTCAGCAAAGTTCTATCAGTTTTTACAAAGTAATCAAGCCAAAGCTGTTTTTAAAAAATATGGCTTTAGCGTGTTGCCTCCAGCAATACCATGATGTTCTCTTTAACCCCAGAAGAGCTCAGCGTGCTACAACTTTCTTGTAAAGTTGCAGCAAGTTGTCTTGTGGTCAGCATTATTCCTGCAATTTGTGTGGGATGGTTTTTGGCACGTAAAGAGTTCTGGGGGAAGTCATTCATTGAAACATTGGTGTTCTTACCTTTAGTGCTACCACCAGTTGTTCCTGGTTATTTGTTATTACAAGTTTTTGGGAGTCGCGGCATTATTGGGCAATATTTAGCGCCACTCGGAATTGATTTTGCATTTAACTGGAAAGGTGCCGTTCTTGCTTCGGCAGTGATGGGTTTTCCGCTATTGGTGCAATCGATTCGACTAGCAATTGAACTGGTCGATCAGCGCTTAGAAATGGCAGCAAAGACATTAGGTGCCTCATCTTTAGGGGCATTTTTTCATGTCACTTTACCTCTTGCCAGCAGTGGTATTTTAATTGGTGCTATTTTATGTTTTTGCCGCAGTTTAGGTGAGTTTGGTGCAACTATTACCTTTGTGGGTAATATTTCAAATGAAACACGGACTTTGCCTCTAGCCATGTATAGCTTAATGCAACAACCCGATACCGAGGCCGCTATTCAACGGCTTATTGTTTTATCGTTAAGCGTGGCTTTTTTAGCGCTATGGTTTGCACAGTGGTTTCATCGTTATCAAAAGAAGCGCTTAGGGCGGTAAGACTATGTTGATTGATTGCCGTTTTCAGCTACACATGGGTCAATTTCACATTGAACCTAGTTTCCAGTCAGATGCTTCTGTTATTGGGCTATTTGGTGCCTCTGGGTCAGGTAAAACATCAATTTTACATGCCATTGCAGGGCTGAACACACCACATAGTGGAGTCATTAAAATACAGGACCAAACATGGTTTGATTCAGATCAAAAAATTAACTTGAGCACACAAAAACGGCATGTTGGATTGGTCTTTCAAGATGCTCAGCTTTTTCCGCATAAAACGGTAAAACAAAATTTATTATTTGGTCTTAAGCATCTTTCCCAACAAGAACGTCACTTTGAAGCAGATTACATTATTGAATTATTAAAGTTAGGGCACTTATTACAACGTATGCCCATCAAACTTTCAGGTGGTGAAAAGCAGCGCGTAGCACTTGGTCGAGCATTGTTATATTCACCTAAGCTGTTACTACTTGATGAGCCGTTATCAGCACTAGATGCGAATCATAAAGCTGAAATTATTCCTTTTTTTCAGAAAGTAAAAGAAGAAATAAAAATTCCGATGATTTATGTGAGTCATGATATTCAAGAAATTAAACAACTGACCGAAACAATGTGGGTTTTATAATTTTTCATATTTCACACATTATTTCAGTCTGGTCGATTTATGGTTGTTAGTTAGCCCATAAACTACCCGTTGGAGCAGATTTTCGGCGATCTTGGGCTTGTTGATAAAAACGCCAGAAAGCGAACGCAAAAATGATAGCTAAGAAATCAACCACTAAGATTTCTCCACCATGTACCCATAAGCCACTTTGAGGAATGAAGTAAGCTAAAAGGGATGTAAGCGGAATCGCAAATAACACCAAAACCAAGGTTAACAGCAGTTGTGGTAAAGCTTTTGCATAGCCAATCACAAAGGTGTAAATCATAGTCAGTAGGAAAATCGCATAATAACCATACATAAAGAGGTGATTTATGCTTTCAATATTGAATGCTGCGAAAAGCCAACGACTGGCCAACATTGTACCTACGACAGCTAAAACACACCCTAAACATGCACCTATCGTTAAGTTCGCGAGGAACACCACATCTTTACGTTGAACAGGAACAGGGTCTTCAGCACGCTTTTGCTTACGTGCACGAGTTTCAACCCAAAGGATGTTACCTGTATAAAACAAGAAAGCACCACCGACACCTAATACAAAATAAATCCAACGTACGCCCGTACCGCCAAAACTTCCAAAATGTAGACTAAACATGGCGTTGATTAACTTATTCCCAGCATCGGTCTGTGTGTTAATGCCTCTATGATTAAAGTGCTCAACTGCATATGGGTTCATACGCATAAAGTCATGATTTGCACCGCGCAACATCTGATCTGGGCTATACAGGGCAATACGTGCATTGGCTTTTTCAGGTTTGTCTAGGCCACTGAACTGGATATAGTCAACTGAATATTCAGGTGCTACTTTTTTAGCTTGAGCTAATATTTGCTGCACATCAATCTGTGTTTGTTTAGGCTGAATAAGTGCAGGCGGAGAACGCTGAAAAACAGGCTGTCCTTTGAGTGCAAGTTGTCCAATCGCATCATAAAAAAGGTCATGAAAAGCAAAGACAATAACGCTAATACTAATAATGATGTGGAACGGTAAGCTCGTAATTCCAATCACGTTATGCGCATCTAGCCAAAAGCGCTTTTTATTTTTGCCAGGCCGAATAACAAAGTAATCCTTTACCAAGGTTGGTAAAAGTATGATCACTCCTGAAAGCAGAGCAAGAAAATATAGAATCGAAACAACACCCATCACATAGAGACCTAATCCGTGATGACCTGCCATGCCCGGTATGCCTGCTGTTTCATGCAACTGTTCGATTAGCCAGCCAGCTTTAGATAAGTTTTCTTGGGCAACGATTAACTCGCCATTGTTATCTAAGCTTGCCATCCACGTAGACTGAGCCGCATTAAAGCCATCTCCACGTTCATGTTCACTCCAAGTAATGGGTGCATAGTGAAATTCATTGGACGATAAATTTAGTGTGAAGTTCTTTTGCGCAGCAGGATAGGCAGTCTGTACTTTTTGAATGAGTTCATTATATTGGTCGGGTGAGACTTTCGGTAAAACTTGCTGTGTTGGCGTAGCCCACTTACTAATATGGTGCTGAAACATGCTGAGCCCACCAGCAAAGAAACAGATAAAAAGCAAAATTCCTGCACATACACCCACCCAAGTATGCATGCTTTTTGCTAATTTCATGATGTCTGAACGTACTTTCATGTTTAACCCCGTAAGACAAAGATACAGCTATACGCTAGGGCATTGGCAATCAATAAATAGATAAGCGCTTTTCGTCCAGTCGTAAAAAAATAACTGCCAAACATAATAGGCATCCAAAACCAAGGAACACTCCACATACCCACTTGCACCAATAAATCTATGGCAACATAAGGTTGGCCTAATAAAACAATCAAATTACCAATCGCGATAGAAAGACTTAGACCAAAAACTCCACCAGCAAAAGTTTTACTCCACCAGTCTGGCTGGATCGGAGACTGAATTTTAGCTTTCATGAAACCAGTTTCCGTTTAAAAAGCGCCATAAAAGGGAGGAAAGACCACGCAAAAATGATGAGCATGAACCAGCAAAAAGCGGCAACCACTTTCGGTAAGCTTGCAAAGAGCGTAATAAATCCAATGCCTAATAGCACTAGACCCAAATACTTAAAGAAAGTAGGAAGATGTCGAGACAACAGATTTTGGTTGCTATGACTACAATAGATACTGACCGCTCCCAACAGGGTCAAAAAAAGTCCTATAAGTTTCATAATCAATATTTATAAGTAAATTAAAGTCAAAATTTACCCAATAGTATAAGTAAATAATAATTATTATCAAATGATAAATATAATTATTTATCTATTTATGGTGAGTAAGTTAAGATAGGAGATAACTCATTAAAAATATTTATTTTGAAGTCGAATACAGTGAGTCATTATCTATACATTCCTAAACAAATCAGTAAATCAATTTATGAAATTTCGAGTCCTATTTTTCTTACATCAGAGCTATTTTGTTATGGGCTAGATTTATCGCAAACAACGCATTTGCATATAGACCAACGATTAGAGCATCCGCTAAAAATTGCTCAAGCGCGTGTCGAACGTAAAAATGAGTACTTATGTGGCAGGGTCTTAGCTCAGGCTGTTTTAAATCATCATTTCGGTTTAGATCAGCCAATAACCTCTATGCATGAACATTTACCCATTTGGCCAACTCGTGTTTTGGGGAGTATTAGTCATTCACAAAATAAGTTAATTGTTGCGCTATCTAACAATGCGGTTTATTTGGGAATTGATATTGAGCACTGGGTGACCTCAGAATTTGCTCAAGAGAGTGCACATCTTATTTTAACGCCGTCTGAGTTTGATTTATGGAAAAGTAAAGCGGTTGATTTTTTTGATTTTGCCCACTATGTGAGTTTAATTTTCTCTGTAAAGGAAAGCCTATATAAAGCGGTTTATCCTACTGCAAAGCAATATATCGATTTCTTAGAAGCATCTATCGTTGATATTAATTTTGAAAATCAAACATTAACGCTAACTTTCTTGCCAGAAATTCAACAACGTTATCAACTCTTAGAACAATATCAAGGTGGTTGGACTGTAGAGCAAGACCATATTATGACTTGGGTTTTTCAAGCACGAAATTTTGCTTAAAATAAAAGAAGGCAACGAATTGCCTTCTTTTTTATTTATGGTTTAATTTTCTTGTAATTTAGGATCTTGGAATCCTGTTTCACGCATATCTTGAGAGTTGAATAAGAACATAAATCCTACTGCAAAGCTTAGTATGCCAAAGAAGAGGATACTTCCTGATATTGGTAAAAAACGCGTTAAAAGACCTAAAGTTGTAGTGGCAATTGAGTCGCCTAACGCATCTTGTGCGAGCCAGATTGCGTTAATCCGCCCTAGATATTCATCAGGTGTATGTCCTTGCACAATGCTGTATTGAAGCAAGTTGGCAATCGACATCAAATATCCGAAAACACATAAAATTGGTAAAGTCACGATGAGCCACGGTGAAAGTCCAATCATAATCATGCAACTAAAAACACCTAAGCACGTATAGAGCATAACTAAGCCGGGTTTGAGTAACTTTGTTGTCCATCCACTTAGTAAGGCGCCTAAAGTCGAGCCTAAAGGAACGGCTGAATACATAAGTCCGAGTTCAAATGCGCCGCCGTGAAAAATTTCATCTGCCATTTGCGGAAAAATAATACGAATAGCGCTGCTAAAACTGAGTAATGTTCCAATTAAAATGGTGCTACCGACTACTTTATTTTTAAAAACAAATTTAAACCCTTGAGCTAATTGGCGAAGAGGACTTTCGCCATTTGATGCATGTTGCGGTTTGAGCGAAGGTAAGCCCATCAATAAAAATACGGTAAGTAAAGTACCCACCGTTGAGACCCAATACACGGTCGCAACACTGCTAGTAGCAATTAAAATACCGCCGATTGCTGGTGAAATAACGGTTGCAAGACGTACGGATACCATACTGATCGCACGGGCTTGTACAATATTTTCCCGCCCTACAATCACAGGCATAATCGCCATCATTGCGGTTACGCCTAGTGCACCAAAGAAACCATCCCATGCCGATAAAAAATAAATCGCATAGAGCGAAGGGTGCTCAAACATGGCGTTGATGGCGAGGCCTGCAAAGCCTAAACCACACACACCACGAGCCAATAAAATTAGCCATTTTCGGTCTTTGCGATCTGACAGCAAACCACCAAGTAACAAGCCAATAAACATGGCAATGCCTTCAAAAGCCATTGCGACAGCAACGTTAAGCGAGTTACCAGTGATGTCATAGACTTGTTTTGGAATAGCCACGACCAACATGCCAATCGTTAACAATGACAATGTGCGGGCAATAAATACATGTCGGAAATGAGCATTACGTTTTAAAAGACTAAAGTCGGTCAATATAGATTTGAAGCTCATGGCGTGTGCTCCTCTAAACCGCGTGCCTGACAAATCATACGGTTTAAAATCGGACCAAGTGTTTCAAGCTGCTGTGGAGACAATATATCGGTATGGTCTGCTTCGCTTAGTCGAACAATATTAAGTTTTTTGACTAAAGGTGACCATTGTTGTTCTGGTTGGATATACGGCAGCAAGTCTTTTTCAGCGACAACTAAGTGTAGTTCACCATCAAAGTACGGCATTTTATAAGGTTTTAATAAACGGACGGCATCACGATAGTTCGCAAAAATATCCTCTTGTAAACGGCGGGTTTCTTCACTTAATGCCGTATCTGCATCGGCTAGAATATCATTGAAGAATTGAAGCTGCTCTTGTTCAGCTTCTGCATTCATTTCCTCTACCGACAAATCTAACCACTGATGAATTTCAGCAGGGTAAGTGTCTAATAAACCGAGATAATCAACTTTTTCACCTTGTTCAGTTAACTTCGCTGCAACTGCATAGGCCACAGTGCCGCCAAGTGAATAACCTAGTAACGTATAAGGTCCAGTTGGTTGTTGGCTACGAATAATCTCAAGTTGTTTTTCAACCAATTCGTCCATATCAGTACTATTTGCCAATAGGCCATCTGGTCGAGGTGACTGTAATCCAATAATTGGTAAGTCAGAATGCAAATAACGATTCAGCACCGTATATTGCCATGCCGAACCAGAACCTGGGTAGAAACAGAACAATGGATGCCCAGAGCCAGAACGGATGGGTAAAATTGGTTGCATGCCAGTTTGTTCAACTTCTGCCAAACGTTCTTGTGTAAGAAGTAAAGCCGCTAAACGTTGAATCGTGACATGACTCATCAACTGGCCAATTGGAATGGTCCGCTTAAATACTTTTCGGATTTCAATTGCAAGCTTCATCACCAAAATGGAATGCCCACCAATGGCAAAGAAATCTTCGTTCACACCAATATTTTGATCGGTGTTTAAAACTTGCTGGAAAATACGTGTCAGTTCATGTTCAAAAGCAGTGGTGGCGTACTGTTTTTCTGTATTTGAAGGAGTAAGGTGTGGTTGTGGCAGCGCTTTACGGTCCAGCTTACCATTATGACTTAATGGGAATTGTTCGACCAACATATAGTGTGTCGGCACCATATATGCAGGAAGCTGTTTCGCCAATTGTTTCTTTAACTTGTCGATGTCCACAGGTGCAGTTGTTTGCAAGTAAGCAACCAACTGAACATCAGCTTTATTTTGTTCAGAAGAAATAGGGTGTACAACCACATCAAGACCACTGAGTAAGCCTAATTGCTGTTCAATTTCACCCAATTCAATACGTTGCCCACGTATCTTTAACTGGTCATCAGCACGGCCCACATATTGAATACTGCCGTCGGTATGCCATTGAGCAATATCACCAGTTCGGTACATGCGTTGACCTGCTGCGAATGGGTTTGCCACAAAACGTGTTGCTGTTAAGTCCGCTCGATGCAAATAACCCATGGCCAGTTGATGACCTGCTAAATAAAGCTCACCGTCCACTCCAACGGGAACAGGGCGTAAGTATTGATCTAAAATATAAAGCTGGGTATTCCAGACTGGATAACCAATTGCGACGCTACTTTCTTCAGGATGTAATCCCAGTGTTGCATCCATATAACTCACATCTACCGCAGCTTCCGTTGGGCCATATAAGTTATGTAGCTCACAGCTAAAGTGCTCGGTAAATGATTTTGCTAAAGCCGTTGGTAATGCCTCACCACTACAAAACACTCGGCGGATTGGTAAACTTTTACGCTGAGCAGATGACAAAATTTCGGTAGCAGCATTTTCAAAAACAGCCAACATTGAAGGTACAAAATGTAATGTTGTTACCTGATATTTTTGAATAAAACTTAACAATGCCAATGGGTCACGGTGTGCATCTACAGGTGCCATAACCAATCGTGAGCCCACTAAATATGACCAGAAAAACTCCCATACCGAAACATCAAAAGTACATGGCGTTTTTTGCAAAATCGTATCGTTGGCTGACAGTGGATACTCTGATTGCATCCATAAAATACGGTTCACAATGGCTTGGTGAGAAACCATAACACCTTTTGGCTGGCCTGTTGTACCCGATGTATAGATTAAATATGCCGGATGCTGTGGGGTAATCACTGTCGTTTTATAACTGCTTAAATCAACCTTTGTTTCATCAAACAATTCATTAAAAGCAAAGGTAGCTATTGATTGAGGGGCAATAGCAGCTAGATCTTTTTGTTCGCCAATCACAAGTTTAGATTTGGCATCCTGCAACATAAATTTGATGCGTTCAGACGGATGTTGTAAATCAATAGGTAAATAAGCTGCACCTGCTTCAATCACCGCTAAAATAGCAATACTGAGTTTGATTGATCTTGACAGGGCAACGGCAACTATGTCTCCAGCCTGCACGCCCATTTTTTGCAATTGCTGAGCTAAAGCACAAACTTGAAAACGTACGTCACTAAAACTGAGCTGATGATGTTCATCACATAACGCCGTTTGTTCAGGCGTAATTCGAGCTTGTTCTCTGAGTAATTGCTGTAATGTTGTTAGAGGAACTTCATATTGGGTTTGATTAACTTTCTGGATTAAATCGCGTTCTTCGGCCAGTTGTAAGCGATAATGACCAAGAGACGTCTCTGGTTCATTTAATGCAATTTCAATCAATTGAACCATTCGCTCGAGGAAATGCTCTGGTTGATCAATTACACCACGCTGTTCGAGTAATAGCTCAATTTGATGATCAGGAATAACCAGCAAAGCAAGCGGATAATGGCTATAACCGCGATTTGTAAGTTTGCAAATCGCAGCATCCCCAAGTTTTTGCTGTAAATACTGATTATCAGGATAGTTTTCTACGACTAGCAAACTATCGAAAAGATTGCCTTGTCCGACTAATTGCTGAATTTCACCCAGACCCAAACCATCATGTTCTAAATGTTCAACATGTAATTGTTGTAACTGAGCCAATTGTTCCCAAAGTGTTTGCTGCATGTTGAGCTTTACACGTACTGGAATCGTATTTAAAAATAATCCAATCTGCTGCTCTAAACCATTGATAGGCGCTGAACGCCCAGAAACAGGGGTACCAAATACAATATCTTCACGGTGAGCATAAATATTTAAAGTCATTGCCCAAATCATTTGCATGAAGACATTGAGCGTGATGCCTTGCTGGCGTAATTTGTGTTGAAGTTTCGCGCCCAACTCAGCACTTAAACGATATGAAGTTTCCTGTACAGCTTGCTGTGCTTGATTAAATAAAATAAGTGGCTGTAAATCTGCTAAATCACGTTGCCATATTACTTTTGATGTTTCATGGTCACGTGCAGATAAAGCTTTAATTACTGTTTCATAACTATATTCAAGCACTGGCAATTGTTGATTAGTTTGCTGATAAGCCTTAATAAAGTCTTGTAAAAACAGCGGAGTTGACCAACCATCTGTTAACAGATGATGCACCATAATCAATAATTCTGACTGTTCTGGAGCATGTTGAATTAAGGTTGCCCGAATTAAGCCATAGGGTTGGTCGAGATGAATCGGTTGCTGCAATGCTTCTTGAATGGTTTGCTCAAGCAGATCGGGAGTAACTGAGCAAAACTGAACTGGCCAAGCTTGAGTAGGATGTAATGAATAGATAAAAACAGGTTCTTCAGCTAATTCACTATCAAAATGTCCGCCTAATTGAGGGTGACGTTTTAATACGGTAATCAACGCTTGCTGTAAACGTACCGGATCAATGTCTCCATTTAAACTAAGACGAGTAAAGGCATTATAGTTCGATTGATTTTCTACTTGAGATAAGAACAGCATGCCTTTTTGCAAAGGAAGCAAAGGTAAAATCGTACTGTTTTTTCCATATTTTTCTTGTACCTTTTGTTCTAGGTCCGCTGAAAATAAAGGTTTTGAAACGGCCGTTTGTTGTTCATCTAAACGGGTGAGTTTCGGTGCCATAGCGGCCACTGTTTTAAATTGGAATACATCACTTGGTCTTAAGCCGTAACCACGTTGGCGCAATTGAGTACAAAGCATAATGGCTGAAATACTATCGCCACCTGTCATAAAGAAGTCATCATCAATCCCAATGGCGTCAAGCTTAAGAACAGATGCAGTAATTTGACATAAAAGCTGTTGTTCAGACGTTTCGGCCATTCGGCTATGGCTACGAATTTGAGGCTTTGGCAGTGCTTTTTTATCGACTTTGCCACTTACATTTCGTGGAAATTCGGACATAACAGTCAGGGCAGAAGGCACCATATATTCAGGTAAGTTTTGACGTAACTGACTTAAATATTGCTGACTTAATTGCTCACTGATTTTTTCATCAAGTTCAAGGTCTTTGACTACACAATAACCGAGTAAACGATGACTGTTATTAATCGGTTCTGCAATCACGACTGCACTTTCAACATTGGCTAAAATCGAAAGTGCATTTTCAACTTCACCAATCTCAACTCGATAACCACGAATTTTAATCTGGTCATCACAGCGCCCCATAAATTCAAGTTTACCCACGCTATTCCAGCGGACTAAATCACCCGTACGGTACATGCGCTGTCCATATTCAAAGGGGTTCGCTACAAAACGGGCAGCACTTAAGTCAGCGCGACCTAAATAACCATTGGCAATACCATAGCCAGAAATATAAAGCTCACCAATAACCCCAGTCGGGCATCGTTGCAAGTGGCGATCTAGTACATAGGCCTGTGTATTACCAATAGGGTTACCAATGACAGGGCGAGCTGTCTGTTTTAATTCTGCTCGGAAAGTATCAACCGTATATTCGGTTGGGCCATATAAGTTATGTGCAAAAAGTGCTGGCTGAGCATTGAGCTGTTGCCATAAAGCTAACGGTGCAGCTTCACCACCAATCAAAATAAGACTTGGATGATGCTGATTTTCAGCAAATAAACCATTCGTCATCATTTGCGCACAAAAAGATGGCGGTAAATCAAGTGTATCGATTTGTCGTTGCTGAATTTCTTGCACTAAACCAAATGCATCTCGACGCATGTTTTCATCAAAAATATGTAGCTCTTGGCCCCAGAGCATCCAGAAAACTTGTAGCCAAGATGAGTCAAATGAGAAAGAGTGTGTATGCGCTGCACGTAACGGACGCTCAGGGAAACGCTGATTTACAGCTTCTAATACAGGCCAGTAAATGGTCGGTTTATGCGACAAAATGAGGTTGAGTAAAGAACCATGTGTGTTCATTACTCCTTTAGGGCGACCCGTACTTCCTGAGGTAAAAATTACATAAGCAACATCCTGAAAATCAAATTTACGATTTTCGGCAGGAATATCACTCGCATCTTGCTTTCGAATTTGCGTTTGAACATCTTCATGATCAAGATATAACTGTTGAATATTTTGTGGTAATTGCTGTGCAAGAGCTTGTGTAGTTAATACAAATAATGGATTTGCATCTTCACACATCATTTGCATACGATCGATTGGATAATCTAAATCGAGAGGCAGGAAACTTGCACCAGAATTGAGTACAGATAACATCACCACAACTGAGTCAATCGAACGAGGAATAGCTCCAGCAATCACAGTTTGCTTTTTGGCCCCGTTTTCTTGTAAAAAACGAGTGAGTTGATTTACTTGTACCGCAAGCTCAGCAAAACTAAGATGCTGAAGGTTTGGATGTTCACCACTCACAATTGCGGTACGTTCGGGATACTTTTTAATTTGCTCATAAAAAATATCTAGAACATTATTATATTGTTCAGGATGGCTAACACGCGGACCAATACCACTTTGAGTCAGCGTAGCAAGCTCTTGTGGTGTCGTAATATTAAAATTGCTACATGCCTGTTCTGGATGGATTAGAGCTTGTTCAAGCAATAAAGTTAAGCGTTGACCATGGTTAAATAGTTCATCTTGTGTATAACGCTGCGAATCTGCACGTAGTTCGATAATGAGTTCTTGGTCTTGAACAATAAAAGAAAACTCAAAATCATCAATTGGCCCTGTAGAAATATGGTGTGTTTTGACCTTTTCACCATCTAACACCAAATCTTGATCAAAAGCTTTATAGTTTAAAATAGGGCCGTACATTCGTTCATGAATATCGATACTATTTAAATCTCTTAAAATTTGTTCAGCATCATATTTCTGATGTGGACGAATTTGTCTTAATTGCCCTTGTACATGTTGAGCCAAGCTTACCCAACTGTCTTTTTCAGCAACTTTAAACTTCACAGGCAAGACATTTACCGTCGGTAAGGTTGAGCGAATCGCTTTTGAACCTAAACGGCGCATAAATGGAATACCGTTAACCAAATCGGCTTTATCGGTCATTTTGTAAATATAATGTAATGACAATGACATCATCATGTAATTCAAAGCTAATTTAAATTGCGCAGCTAAAGCCTGAATTTGCTCTAAAATTCCTGTCGAAAAACGGAGTTGATGCTTAATAAATGTCGCTGTGGTTTTTGCCGCTAAATGATGTGTACTTAAACTAACTGGACTAGGTAAATCTTCACAATATGCCTTCCAGAAAGCTTGGTCTATTTTAAATTGATGACTATTTTCATAAGCCTGACGCTCAGAAATAACATCATTAATGCCAATAAACGGAGAAGCCGAAAGGTCTTTTTCTTCTTGTAATTGTTGATAGAGTTCAACAATACGTTTGGTTAGGTTAATCATGCTAAAACCATCAAGCATGATGTGGTGATAACGTTGATACCAATACACTTTATCATGCGTCGTAAATAACACCTGACGGAACAGTTGAGATTCACCCGCTTTAAGTGATTTAGCACATTGACGATCTGATGGCATCCAATCCCATAAACGTTGCTGAGCTTTTTTAGGCGTTAAATGACAAAAATCAAATTCTTCAATTTGAAACTGAACTTGGTTATTAAGTTCAATAAAGGGTTGAGATGGGTCAGATGAATACGAAGCAATGACCGTGTCGGCTTCATTTAAGCCGATCTGAATTGCTTTTTTAAACGTTGGGATATCGACAGTTTTTGGTAGTTCCAAACAATGTGCAATGGTATATAAATCTTCAATTGAACTTAAATGATCGGCAAGGAAAATGCCGAGCTGAGTAGATGCCAATTCAAAACGAGCTGGTTGAGAAAGGTCCGGAGTAAATCCATTATTTAATGCCTGATTCATGACAATACTCCTTTACGCTTGTTGAAAGGGGTTAATTGCAAGCCAGTGCTTTTCTACATATGCAATACATGAAGCCCGCGTATCTGGTCCATGTTGAATATCCCACCCCGATGGCACCTGATGTTGAGCAGGCCATAAACTAAATTCACCTTGCTGATTTTTTAGAACTTGAAAAGACAAACTTTCGTTATCAAAGGGATTGATATAATTTTCCTGTAAGTTACTCATGATATTGTTATCCTTGATGAAACAAATGGTTATAGTGAAAGAGTTTTTTGCAATGCCTTAAGCAAGTCAGTACGCCAGTTCACGGCATCATGTCCGCCCTGAAAAGTGTGAAAACTCACTTGATTGAATGATTGCAATTGTTGATAAAGCTGAAGGGCATCGTCCCGCATATCGGTTTCATACGTGCCGGCACTGATATAAATTCGAGTTGTTTTTGATAATTGATGAGATACGTTTTGAAGCAATTCTAAAAGATTACCTTTATGTTTTTGCCCTAAAATACTGTTTGAAAAATCTGACCACCAATAAGATCCAGACTGCAAAATCAGGGAAGTAAAAATGGTCGGAAACAGCAAAGCGCTATGTAAAGTGCATAATCCACCTAAACTTTGACCACATAACGTAATGTCTGTTTTAGAAATAAAAGAATATTCTTTTAAGAGTATTTCAATGAGTTCATCAACCAACGCCTGACTAAACGCATCATGACAACCATAATCTTGTTGGCGTTGTTGACTATTTAAACTATGAACAAAAACATAAACTGCTGGACGAATCTTATTTGAATCAGTCAAATGTTGAATTTCGGGCAGAATTGAAAGCTCTCGACTCCAGATTTGGCCATCAAGCAATATAACGAGTGGCAAGACTTCTTGAGCTGATTGATGACTAATAAAAATGTCGACCAAATAGTCCTGTTGGCATAAGCGACTTGACCATTTAAATGTCTTTGTAATTGGGCAATCGTCTATGAAAGATTTTGTGTTTTCGAGTTGAATTTGATTGATGTATCGGGCCAGATGTCCGGTATAAAACTGATATTGATTAAATGAGTCAATTTGAGCATTTTGTTTAAGCTGTGTTTGCCACCATAAGCGGCGTGTTGCCGCACAATCTGTTTCTGGCGCTTCTTCACTAGCGGTCACTACAACATAACTACCAGTCCAAGCTAAGGGCAGCTCTATTTCAAAGAAGTACACATTTGTTCCAGCTATATGGCTAAAACGATTCCACTTTTGATAGATAGAAGGGCTTTGTGAATAAATATCAATATAGACAAAGATACTTTCTTTAGGCTCAGGACCACGCCAAACAAAGGTACAGAGCGCTTTATTTTTTTGTAGGTTAACTAGCGGACTACCTATTTTTTTAACGGTATTCCACCAGACCTCACTCCCAACATTGAGTTGTTGAAATAGGGGATGTAAGGGATGAGAAAATGGCTTCATTTTGAGTCCATCTCGACGAGAAAGCGCGGTCAAGTTAACAAAATGATTCTCATTAGTAAATGAAAACAATTATCATTATAATCAATAAAAAAAGACATGTTTTATTAAAATTACTAAAAATCAATAAAATAAGTCTAATTCTTGGTTAATAAATAACTTGATTTAGATTGTAATCTTATGTTTGATATTTATCGCACTTGATAATAATGATAATTATTTGCAATTATGTGGCGGAATTTACTATTCGAGTCAAACTGGAGTAAAACATGAGCTCTACCATCGTAGTCACAGGTGCTGCAAGAGGTATTGGAGCTGCTATTACAAAAAAATTATTGCAGCAAGGGTATCAAGTGATCGGCATCGACCGACAGGAAAATCCCGAACAATGGGAAATCACACAAAAGATAGAAAGCAGTGAAATATCGCGTTGGCATGGCTTTCAGCAAGATATTACTGATCAAGAAACAACAGCGAAGCTCATTACAGATATTTTAAACAAACATAGCGTAACGGGTTTAGTGAATGCTGCGGGCGTATTGATTATGCGTTCTATGCTTGAAGCAAAGACAGAAGACTGGCAAACACTTTTCGCTGTAAATGTCATGGCACCCATTGCGATTAGTCAACAACTTGCGAAGCATTTTTGTGAAAAAAAGCAGGGAAGTATTGTCACGATTAGTTCGAACAGTTCACGTATGCCACGTATACAACTTGGCATGTATGCAACGAGTAAAGCTGCACTGAGCCATTACTGCCGTAATCTTGCGCTTGAAATCGCACCCCACCAAGTAAGGCTTAATATTGTTTCACCAGGCTCTACGCTAACTCAAATGCAGCAGCAGCTCTGGACAGATAATTCACCTCCGCCTGCGGTAATCGATGGAGATTTAAGCCAATACCGTACAGGCATTCCCTTAAGAAAATTAGCCCAGCCTGAAGATATTGCCAATACGGTCAGCTTTTTACTTTCTGATCAAGCTGCACAAATTACCATGCAAGAAATTGTGGTTGATGGAGGAGCCACTTTAGGCGTTTAAACATTCATTCATTACAACAAAATAACTGTATAAGGAGTTGCGAGATGTCGGCACAGCATCCGTATTTTATCCAACGAGAAAATTTTACTGAAAGCCGCGTTGCATTAGCCCAAGAAATTTTAAATTGTGGAAATGATGCAGGTTTTATTTTCACAACGCCAGAATACACCATCAATAGTCATCAAAAATTACGAGATATTCAAGTCGCTAAAAATAGCCTTTTAAAAGATTGGTTAGATGAAGCACGAGCTCAATTAGAACTTGCAATGAATGACGGTTATAAAGACGTCAAGATTATGGGTGGACTACCATTTTGCTCGGCAGCCGATGTCAATTTAATGCTGATGCAAAATGCAAAAATCTATCAGAAAGTACTCTATGCACAGTCTGATATTGATTTTGGTTCTTTATCTTTAGAAAAGGCGGATTATTTCCCTTTAGGTGAACATTACCAACAGCAGGTTGAATATTTAGTTCAACAAATGCAAGCAAAAAAACTTGATAAAGCCGTACTTGCTCGTATTTTACAACTTGAATTTGAACAAAATATTCCTGTATCGGACTTATTTTATAACTTAGCTAAGCATAATCCCGAAGGCTATAACTATGCAGTCGCGAGGCATCCTCAAAGTGAAGGTTGGTTTGTCGGTGCAAGCCCCGAACTCTTAATTGCAAAGCAAAATACAAGAATCTGGAGTAAACCCGTTGCTGGTACATTGGCTCGTGATGACGATCCAACCCTAGACCAAAATAACGCCAGAGCATTACTTGCTTCACAAAAAGATCAACATGAGCATGCACTCGTCATCGAAATGATTGCCGATGAGCTCACACCTTTCTGTAAGCAGTTAAAAGTACCTAAACAACCATCCCTCATTCGTACTAAACGCCTTTGGCACTTGGCATCACATGTTACGGGCGAACTTAAGAAAGCCGATACACATGTTTTTGACTTAATTGAACGCTTGCACCCAACACCTGCAATTTGTGGGGAGCCTAGTCCAATTGCGAAAGAACTAATTCAGCAACTTGAACCATTTAACCGTGAATTATTTGCAGGAACTATGGGTTGGGCAGATGAACAAGGTAATGGTGAATGGTCGGTGACTGTTCGCTGTGCCCGAATTTATCAGAACATTGCCCGTTTATTTGCTGGTGCAGGCATTGTTGAAGCTTCTCGCCCACAAGCTGAACACGCTGAAACTGCCGCTAAATTTCGTACTGTACTGGACGGATTCCAGATTTCACCCAATCAATTGCCAATACAAGGACCAAACACATGACAACACAGGTTTATCTGGATGGCGCCGTGCCATATCCAGCAGAGTTTGCTGAGATTTACCGTAAAAAAGGTTATTGGCTTGGACAAAACTTGAGTGATTTCTTGCGTGAAAGTGCTCAAAAATACCCGCAAAATATTGCAGTATATGATGGTGATAAAGCCGTTAGTTACGCTGAGTTTGATCATTTAGTTGATTACTGTACAAGCCACTTATATCAACATGGACTAAGAGCGGGCGATAAAGCAGTTGTACAAATGCCGAATCACTATCAGTTCTATGTTCTATTTTTCGCACTGATTCGGCTTGGTGCTTTACCTGTGATGTCTTTACCTGCACATCGCTTTGCAGAACTCAGTAGTTTTTTCAAACAAACTCAAGCAAAAGCCTATTTCTGTGCAGATTTTGGTGCACAAAAATTTGATTATCGAGAACTTGCCACAAAACTTCAGCAAACTGCAGCTTGCTTAGAGCATGTATTTATACTTGGTGATGCTGGTAATTTTATCGCTATCGAAAACCTATTAAAAGAAACAGAAATTCTAGCGGAAGCAATCTCGCCAACTACAGCAGATCAAGTGGCTTTTTTACAGCTTTCAGGGGGCAGCACAGGTGTTCCGAAACTGATTCCACGTACTCATGATGATTATCTTTATAGCGTACGTGAGAGTGCCAAAATTTGCGAACTCAATCAGACTTCACGTTTATTGATGGTTTTACCTGCGGCACATAACTTTTCAATGAGCTCGGCTGGTTCTTTAGGCATTTTTTATGCTGGTGGCGCGGTGGTTTTAGGTACAGATCCAAGCCCTGAAACTGCATTTCCACTTATTAAAAAACACGGTGTGACAGATGCTTGTTTAGTTCCTGCATTGGTTCGACCGTGGATGGAAAAAGCAGCCAAAGATCAAGATTCAATATTATCGACTCTACGTTGTTTACAAATCGGAGGCGCGCGTTTACCCGATGCTGTTGCCTTACGTTTAATTGATGAGTTTAAGGTTAATTTGCAACAGGTCTTTGGAATGGCTGAAGGGCTGGTGAACTACACCCGTTTTGATATGTCAAAAGAACAAATTATTCATACTCAAGGTTTAAAAATCTCGCCAGATGATGAAATTTTAGTACTAGATGATCATGACCAACCCGTAGAAGCTGGAGAAGTAGGGCATTTACTCACTCGTGGTCCTTATACCATTCGCGGCTATTACCAAGCACCAGAGCACAACGCTCGTTCTTTTACACCAGATGGTTTTTATCGTACAGGCGACTTAGTTCGTATTCGTGAAGATGGCTGCATTGTTGTAGAAGGGCGTTCAAAAGAACAAATCAATCGTGCTGGTGAAAAAATTGCGACTGAAGAAGTCGAACAAGCGTTATTAACTCATCCACAAATTCGCCTTGCAGCACTGGTTGCTATGCCTGATGAGATGATGGGTGAAAAAAGCTGTGCCTTTATTGCATGGCAATCACAAAACCATGATCCAAGCCCAATTCGCCTTGCGATGTCAGTTCGACAGCATCTTAAAGATTATGGACTGGCTACCTACAAAATTCCCGATCGAGTCGAATTTATCGAGCAATTTCCATATACAGCCTTTGGAAAAATCGACAAAAAAAGATTACGTCAACAACTTGAAACTAAAACCAATGTTCTTGCTTAAAGATAAAAAAGGAAAAATTTGATGAGTATTCCCAAAATTGCCAGTTACAGTATGCCTCAAGCCCATGAATTTACACCCAATAAAACCCATTGGCAGTTACATACCAATCGCGCCGTGTTATTGGTCCATGACATGCAGCAGTATTTTTTAGACTTTTATGATCAAACTCAAGCGCCTATTCCAGAGCTCATTAAAAATACCAAAGAACTGATTGAAACCGCACGTAAATTTAATATTCCAGTGGTTTATACTGCACAGCCCGGTAATCAGACGCCTGAACATCGTCAATTATTGACCGATTTTTGGGGAACCGGTTTAAAAGATGATCCGTATATTACTCAAATTTTGCCGGAAATATCACCTCAGAAAAATGATACCGTTTTAACAAAATGGCGTTATAGCGCATTTAAGTTTTCACCACTTGAACAACTCATGCGCGAGTCAGGTCGTGATCAACTTATTATTTGTGGTGTTTATGCCCATATTGGCTGCCTCATGAGTGCAGCAGAAGCATTTATGCTCAACATACAACCATTTTTATGTGGTGATGCACTCGCTGACTTTAGCCGAGAAGAACACGACATAGCATTAAAATATGCAAGTACACGTTGCGCTCAAGTCATGACAACTCAACAAGTGACTCGTGCTTGGGAACTCGAACAAGCAGTCTCGCCATTAACCCAAGCAGGGATTGTTCAAGCAGTAAGTGAGCAACTACAGATTCCAGCTTCGGACATTCAGTTAAATGATGATCTGCTCATGCTTGGACTTGATTCGGTACGACTCATGACTTTAGTGGGTAAATGGCAGGCTTACGGCGCTCAAGTGAGCTTTGAAGATTTAGCAGAACAACCAACTTTAGAAGTATGGATTGAGAAACTAGTCGCTTAAATTTAAACAATAAAAAAAGCAGATCATTGATCTGCTTTTTTTGTTCTATAAAGAGGAATGATCTTTTCTATATTTAGATACACGTCTAAACAAAACCCGTCTAAGCGACCATTGCAACGTCGGTAAACTATGTACCAAAACAAAGAAAAACACCGTAAATACAGGGACTAGTACGGTTCCAACAATCACACTACCAAATACACTCATACCAATTTCATGGCGACTCACGGCACTAGCACCTGTAGCAACGACAAGGGGAATAACACCTGCACCAAAAGCTAAAGACGTCATTAAAATTGGACGTAAGCGTAGAGCTAAAGCCTCACATGCGGCAGTAACATAGCCTTTACCTTGTTTTATGGCTTTAGTTGCGAACTCCACAATTAAAATCGCGTTTTTACAAGACAAACCAATACCCGTTAGTAACGCGATTTGGAAATACACATCGTTTGGTAAGTTAAAAATTTGAGCAAATACAATAGTACCGGTAATTCCTAGCGGAAGCCCAAGCAAAATAATAAGAGGCACTTTCCAACTTTCATATAAGGCAGCTAAACATAAGAAAATAAATAAAATAGAGATAATGTATAAGAATAAGGCTTGCTGACTCGATTGCTGCTCTTGTAACGAGAGACCACTCCATGCGACATCTACACCAGACTGTTTACTCACCATATCACTTAACTGTTGCATTGCCTGACCTGAGCTAAAGCCAGAACTAACATTTGCTTCCAGTTGTATTGCAGCAAGTCCCATAAATCGCGTTAAGGTTTCTGGGCCACCAATCCATTCGCTTCGACCAAAATGCGCAAGAGAAAGCATTCCCCCTGTATTATTACGGACGTGCCAATAAGCTAAATCTTCAGGTTTAGAGCGAAATTCAGCATCACCTTGCATAATGATTCGTTTAATTTTGCCTCTTTCAACAAAATCACCCACATAGTTTCCACCCCAAGCAGTTGATAGGGTTGAGCGAATCGCTTGTTGATCAATCCCTAATATTTTGGCTTTATTCTGATCGAGCTGAATGAAAACCTCGGCTTTATTTTCATTTACAAGCGGACTTAAATTTTCAAAAGCAGGATAATTGCGAGATTCTTTTTCTAAAGCTTTATATTGTTTAATGAGTTCATTGCGTCCTTGACCATTTACATCTCTGAGCCAAAGTTCTAGAGCATCAGATTGGCCCAAACCAGAAACACTTGCAGGCATACCCACCATAACTTTAGCTGGTAAGTTTTTTTGCAAGTAATTTTGCGCACGTTCACGAATAGCACTTGCAGTATTAGCTTCACCTTTACGTTCATTCCAATGTTTTAAGGAAACAAACGCCATACCTAAGTTTGGACCACTTCCTGAAAAGTTTTGTCCATTGACTACAAGTACGGTATTAATATTTTTAGCTTCATGTTCAAAGAAATAGTTATTGACCAGTTTACCAACTTCTTGTGTTTGGCTCATAGAAGCACTGTTATGCAAACTATAAGGCACAGCCAACAAACCTTGATCTTCATTTGGAATAAAGCTCGTCGGCAAACTACGATAAATCACAATTAAAACAGCAACTAAAGCTAACACGACAAGACATGAAAGTGCTTTAAATTTGATTAAATTTGTTGCTAAAAAACTAAAACCAACTTTAACTTTTTCAAGCAAAGTCTCAAGTTTTTGTCCCCATTTAGGTTTTTGAGTTTGTTTTTTTAATAAGACAGCACACAAAGCTGGCGTAATAAACATGGCTACCAATAAAGATAACAACATCGCAGCTGCTAAAGTGATTGAAAACTGGCGGTAAATCATGCCCGTTGAACCACTAAAAAAAGCCATCGGGATAAATACGGCGGTTAGTACCAAGGTAATACCCATCAATGCACCAGTAATTTCTTGCATCGATGCTAAACATGCATCCCGAACACTTAATTGTTGCTCATGCATAAGCCGTTCAACGTTTTCAACCACGACAATCGTGTCATCAACCAATAAACCAATTGCTAGAACTAGTGCAAACAGGGTAAGGGTGTTAATGCTCATTCCAGACAAATACAACACAACAAAGGTGCCGCAAATCACAATAGGTACAGTAATGGTGGGAATAAGTGTAGCGCGCCAATTTTGTAAAAAGAGATACATCACAATGACGACTAAAACTACTGCTTCAAGCAAAGTAATAATGACTTGTTTAATCGACTCTTCAATAAACGGTGTATTGTCCCGCGGATAAACTACTTTATATCCAGTGGGTAGATGCTGCTTGAGCTGTTCAATTTTTGCTTTAATTAGAGCAGAGGTTTCAATTGCGTTCGCATCGGGACTGAGTGAAATGCCTAAACCAGCAGAAGGGTAGCCATTTAGCGTATTAATACTTTCATAATTTTCGGCGCCTAACTCGACTCTCGCAATATCTTTTAAATAAACCAGACTGCCATCTACATTCGCTTTAACGACAACCGATTTAAAATCATCGACTGTTTTTAGCCGAGAACCTGCAGTAACTTTGGCATAAATATTCTGGTCAGAAGCCGAAGGCATGGCACCAATTGAACCAGCAGCAATTTGGGTATTGTAGTCTTCAAGTGCCTTTTCAATATCACTCGGCATAAGTTGATAATTTCTAAGCTGATTTGGATTTAACCAAATACGCATGGCATAACTTGAACCAAATACATCAACTTCACCAATCCCTTGCAATTGGGAGAGGGGTTGTTCAAAGTGATTAACCATATAGTCTGATAAATCGATATTGCTGGCTTTACCTGTCTCATCGTATAGACCCACAATTAACAGCATATCACCTGTGGTTTTCCAAATATTTACCCCTTGCCGTTGCACCTGCTCGGGGAGACGGTTTAATGCACTGTTAATGCGATTTTGTACTTGTAATTGTGCTTTATCGATATCCGTACCAATTTTAAAGTGAATATCAATACTACCCGTTCCCGAAGATTCACTATTTGAAGTGAAATAAAGTAAGTTATCCAATCCTTTGATTTGTTGTTCTAAAATCTGCGTTACGCTTTCTTCAACTGTTTCGGCCGAAGCACCGCGGTAGTTAGCAACCACTCTAACGCTTGGGGGAGCAAGGTTTGGATAACGTTCAACCGGCATTGCCCGAATAGAGAAAAAACCAAAAATAAGAATAGTAATGGCAATGACAGATACAAAAATGGGGTGATAAATAAAAAATCGAGAGAGCATTGTTATGTCTACTTTAAGCTTGTTTTCAATAGGTTTTTAGGCATACCAAATTGCAATGTTAACTTTTTTAAACCAAACAAACAATAATGATTATCATTATATAAATAATAATTACTTTTATCTTGAACAATAAAAGTCATGGGGCTATCATGCTCGGCACATCATAAATGATAACAATTATCATATGGTAATCGTTATAAAGTATAAGGACCGAGAAATGACATTAACGAAAAAGGCGCTGGTGGTCGCTCTCTCAACACTGCTTCCATTCGCAGTCCAAGCAAATATAGATATTGGGCAACAGGGCACAAATGAACCTGTTCAAAAACTTAAAACTATTGTGGTTTCTGCTGCTTTAAAAGAACAAGATGTAGATAAAGCACCCGCATCAATTAGTGTAATCACAAGTGAAGATATTGAACGTAGCGCGGCACTTAGCCTTGCCGATGTTTTACAAAAACAAGCTGGGGTTTATAACTATAACAGTGGCCAAGATAAAATCGTTATACGGGGAATGCTGAATACCTCGGGGAACTACACCTTAATTCTTTTAAACGGTAAACGCATGTCATCTAATGGCGCCATGTGGCGAGGTAATGACTTTGACTGGAGCGCAATTCCTTTAAATAGCATTGAGCGTGTTGAAGTGATTCGTGGGCCTATGTCATCACTCTATGGCGCAGATGCCATGGGCGGTGTCATTAACATCATTACTAAAAAAGCAGAAGATGGACAATTACATGGTTCTATTTTTGGTCAATATAACCGAGCAGATCGAGGCGATGGTAAAAACCAGTACCGTTATGGATTTAACCTATATGGTGGTTTAACCGATAATTTAAGTTTCACTCTGGCAGGTGATGCCTATAACCGTGATGCGTGGTATAGAAAAGGCAAACCAGATCCGGACGGTGCATATTTTGTAGAAAAAGACACCAAGAATGTAAATGGTACTTTAAGTTGGAACATTAATGATCAGCAAACTCTAGATCTAGATTTAGGTTATAACAACGATAAGCGCCCGCTTACACAAGATGCAGCGACATCCATTCAAGAATCTGAAATGAAGCGAACCAATGTAGGCATTGCTCACCGTGGTAAATGGGCTTGGGGTAAAACAGAAGCTTATATTGGTAAAGAAACAGCCAAAATTTATGACTATGACAGTGAGTACGATGCCCCTCAAAGCCGTCACTATAAACAAGAAAATTTAATTGGCCGTGCTTTTGCCAACTTTGACTGGCTCATGAATAACACGACTGCTGGTTTCGATTATAAAGACCAGAAAATTACAGACGTTGTGAGTTATATCGGTACTGGAAAAAATCAGCAAAAAAGCTACGGCATTTTTGTGCAAAACGATACCCATATTAATGATGCACTTACCCTAACATTAGGGGGGCGTTATGACGATTTTGATGACTTTGATGGTAAAACGACTGGTAAAGCCTACTTGGCCTATGAGCTTACTCAAGGAGTCATCCTTAAAGGTGGTGTGGGACAAGCTTATAAAGTTCCAGCGCCTGCTCAGCTAGATATTAACTACTCGATGATTTCATGTGGTGGTAGCTGTCACATTCGAGGTAATCCAGATTTAGCACCCGAAGAAAGCACAAACTATGAAGCATCCTTAATTGTGACCCGTCCAAACTGGAATGCCGGTGTTACCGTTTTCCAAAACGATGTAAAGAACTTAATTGAAGCCATTACCTTAAGTGATGGTGATCCGCGTTTAGTAGGTGATTTTAGAAAAATCTGGACCAATGTGAGCCGCGCAGAACTGAAAGGTGTGGAACTCAACGGTGGATATGATTTCACTGACAATTTAGGTGTTAAGGCAAACGCAACATACTTAGATGCAAAAAACAAAACTACAGGTAAAGACTTAACCGAACGACCAGAATGGCTTGCCAATGGCTCTATTTCTTGGGCACCAGTTCAAGACTTTCGTGTAAATGCAGGCGTGAGTTATGTCGGCAAACAAATGTACTCAGCGACTAAAGAATTACCAGCTTATACGACCTATGACGTCACGTTTACATCTCCTATTACGCCACGTTTAACACTGGACTACGGTGTAAAAAACCTGACCGATGTTGACTTGGAAGATAAAAACAAAACCTTTAATACCAAACTTTATGGCCGCAATTACTTTGTGAAAGCGACTTATAGTTTCTAAGTTAAATCTAGACTCAAAGCTTATTCATAGGAGAATAGGCTTTGAGCTTTTTAGTGAGTAAATACCCATAATTTTCAGGTAAATATAGACAAAATAATTTTTAAAACTTTCTATATTTCTAAACTTTAAGGCTAATTAACATGACGACAATATCAAAATCATTATTAAATGGACTACCGATAAAAAAATCGAGAATACATGTTTTTGAAATTTTAAATCAGAACCCACATGGCCTAAGTGCAGATAGTATTTATGCACAACTTAAAAATGAATATAAAATTACGCTAGGAACTATTTACCGAATTTTATCTGAATTTGAAAATCGTAAACTCGTCAAAAGAGTGTTTTTGGGAAAAAGTAAAAGTATTTATAAACTCAGAAAAGACAAAATGAGTTGTAATCTGATTTGCTTAAAAACAGCCGAAACTTCAAGCTTTGAACATGAAAAAGTGAAGGAACTATTGCACGAAGTTATGGATATTATTTTTGCAAATACTGGAGCAGACATCAGCAGTGTAGAACTTAATCTCTATACTGAATAAAGAATCCCTTCTAAATTTTCATATAAAAAAATAAAGGACAGCTTCGTACTGTCCTTTATACGTCACTCAATCAATTACTTGATGACTTTAATTCGGGTCGTAGCCGGAATAATTAACGGTGAATTTTTAGCAACATAGCTCTCAAAGGCATCAATATCTTGACCACCACCAACACGGTTCTGGCCATCCTTTAACACCGTAAAGTTGTCGCCACCATCTGCCAAGAAGCTATTGACTGTTACACGGTATACCTTGGTGTCAACCAATGGGGAACCAGCAATCATAATATTGCTTGCTCTCGGTGAAGCTGTTGTATTTGCTGAATATTGATAACTTAACTCTTTAGACGGCTGTAAAATTTTAGGTGAGCTTGCATTTCCACCCGTCCATTGCTGCTCAAGCACATCTCGAATTTGTTTACCGGTCAAACTTAGTGTCACAATAGAGTTACCAAAAGGTTGAACCGCAAAAATATCACCAAAGGTAATTTGATTACTGCTGTTAATCAGTAGGTCGGCACGTACACCACCTGGGTTCATGAGTGTAAAGTCCGAACCCTGATCGCTTGCTTTAAGAGCAGAGGCTTGCTGTGCATCAGCAATCATATCGCCTAGCGGGCTTTCACCACTTTCAGCCTGAGTACGGCTCACAACGGCAGTAGATGTTCCTACCACACGCCCAGAAATAGTCGTTACTGCTTGACGGTATTTATCTAAAATCGCTTCAATACTTGGTGTCTTACTAAATTTTTGATAAAGATCTGTAAGGTTTACAGTGGTGGTACCTGAAGTATAGGCCTCACTTTGAACCGGAACTTGTTTAGCATCTTTTTTAATGATGTCACCGGTTTTACCATCTAGCTCAATCTTAATATCGGTAATCAGTGTGCCATATTGACCAGCTGAAGTCAGTAAGAATGGTTTAGCCGGGTTTTTAGTTGCATAGTCACAAATATAAGATTGATGCGTGTGACCTGAAACAACAATATCAACTGCCGGATTTAAGCGATCTAAAATACCTAAAATAGGCCCACTTAAACCATCACATGTTTTTTGATTAAGCTTAGTACTTGGTGCTGCACCTTCATGGACAACCACCACAAAAGCCTGAATTCCTTGTTTTTGTAGTTCAAGAATTAGGGCATTTACCGTATCTGCTTCATCACGAAATTCAACGTCTTTAATACCAGCCGCAGACACAATACTTGGAGTTGCTTTAAGCGTTAAACCAATAAATGCAACCGGAATTCCGCCATAATTTTTGACTTTATAGGCTGGAAAAATCGTTTTACTTGCATCGTTTTTCATTGCGACGTTAGCGGCAAGGAAATTAAATTTTGCACCACTAAAGTTTTTATTAATTTGGCAGGGTGCTGTACTTGTATATTGTTGACAGCCACCATTTTGCAAACGACGTAACTCATCAGTACCGCGGTCAAACTCATGGTTACCCACTGCATTAAAGTCAATTTGAATATCATTCATGACATCAATGGTAGGTTCATCTAAAAATAGTGAAGAAGTCAGTGGGGAAGCGCTAATTAAGTCACCCGCTGAAACAACAGCATTATTGGGATTTTGAGCTCTAAGTTTCTTAATTGCGTCTGCAAAGTAACTCACACCCCCAACTGGAATACGTACTGTCTGAGATGCATCATTTGGGTTAGCTGCATCAACGTAGCGTTTAGGTGGTTCTAAATTTCCATGAAAGTCATTAAAAGCTAAAATATCGACAGTCTGATTACTTCGGGGTGTAGATATATTTGAATCATTGTCATTGTTATCATTACAACCGGCTAGTAAAGCCATCGCCAGACATAAAGATGTTGTCTTAAATAATATATTTAAAGTCATCATTTTTTATCAATTGGTGAATTAAGATGCATAAAAAATACGCATACTGTGTGAATATTTGATGAAAATTAAATCTTAAGCAAAATCAGATGATCTTTAAAAAAATAATGCTAAGATGGTGGTAGATAAGCATGATCAAAAGGAAATAGATAAGGCGCTAAAACAGATCGTAATTTTTAAGGTTTTCATAAAAAATTCATGAATTTGCAATAAAACAGTTACAAAATGTCCGGTGAATAAAATCGGTTATACATTATTAAATTAATCTTTTTTATTCATGTTCACTTTTTATCAATTATAAGAGTCAAGAATGACATCATTACCTACTTTATCTAGCTCAAACCAGCATAATTTAGAGACATATATTAATAGAGAACTCTCTTTATTAGAGTTTCATAAGCGAGTGCTTGCTCAGGCAAAAGATATTGAACACCCATTACTTGAACGTTTAAATTTTTTAATTATTTTTTCGCGTAATCTGGATGAGTTTTTTGAAATCCGTGTGGCGAGTTTAATCCAGAAAATTAGCCTAATGAGTCAAGCAATTGGGCCAGAAGGTTTGCCATTAGCAGAAGTATTAAAGCAAATTTCGAAAAATGCGCATGAAGCCGTTGAAGAGCAATATAACATTTTAAATTATACGTTGTTGCCACAGCTACAAGGTTATGGTGTTCACTTTATTCAGCACGGCGATATATTAGAAAAGCATAAAGATTGGATTAAAGAGTACTTTTTTAAAGAAGTACAACCTGTAGTTACTCCAATTAGTTTAGACCCTGCGCATCCATTTCCAAGATTGGTCAATAAAAGCCTTAATTTTATTGTGACTTTGGAAGGTAAAGACGCTTTCGGACGCCAAATTGATTTAGCTATTGTGCCGGCACCGCGCTCTTTACCAAGACTGGTTAAAATTCCAGAGCATATTTCTGGTGGTGCAGAGCATTACATTTTGCTCTCGGCTATTATTCATCAGCACATTTCCGATTTATTCCCCGGCATGAAAGCCACAGGGTGTCATCAATTTCGCGTGACCAGAAATGCCGATTTAACCGTTTCAGAAGATGTAGAAGACTTGGCAGCTGCTTTAAAAGGTGAGTTATCTTCACGCCGTTTTGGTCAAGCAGTTCGTTTGGAAGTAGCAAAAAAATGTCCTGAAGAAATTGCTAACTATTTATTAGAACAATTTGATTTAGATGCCGAACATCTTTATTACGTCGATGGTCCTGTCAATTTAGCCCGCTTTATTTCAAACTTTGATTTGCCAGATTTACGCTATAAACCGTATCAACAAGTTTTACCAAAACTTCTCTATAGCAAAAAGCCAATTTTTGATGTGTTAAAAGCAGGTGATGTTTTACTTCATCATCCATTTGACTCTTTTGCACCTGTTATCAAGTTCCTTCGTGAGGCTGCACAAGATCCAAATGTCTTGGCTATTAAACAGACGTTGTATCGTAGTGGTGCCAACTCGGAAATTGTTCAACTTCTTGCAGAAGCTGCGCGTAATGGAAAAGAAGTTACTGCGGTCATTGAGTTACGGGCACGTTTTGACGAAGAATCCAATATTGAAGTAGCCAACGTGTTGCAAGAAGCAGGCGCGGTTGTGGTATATGGCATTGTTGGCTATAAAACTCACGCTAAAATGATTTTGGTTGTTCGCCGTGAACAAGACAAAATGAAAAGATATGTCCACTTAGGTACAGGCAATTATCATGCGGTGAATGCCAAAATTTATACCGATTTTGGCCTGCTTACCAGTGATGCTGAAATTTGTGAAGATGTACATAAGATTTTCCAAGAACTGACTGGTATGGGCAAAATGGCGAAGCTTAAAAAACTTTTTCATGCACCTTTTACCTTGCACTCTCAGTTGCTAGAGCTTATTGAGCAGGAAATTAAAAATCGTCTTGCTGGCAAGAAGGCACATATCATCATTAAAGTGAATGCGCTTACTGAACCACAGCTCATTAGCGCGCTTTATAAAGCTTCCCAAGCGGGTGTACAAATTGATTTAATTATTCGTTCAATTTGCTGTTTAAGACCACAAGTTGCAGGGTTGTCCGATAATATTCGAGTACGATCAATTGTTGGACGCTATTTAGAACATACTCGGGTTTACTATTTTTATAATGATGGTGATACAAAAGTGTTTTGCGCTAGTGCAGACTGGATGGAACGTAATTTGTTCTCGCGTATCGAAACCTGCTTCCCAATCGAAAGTAAAAAATTAAAGAAACAAGTGATTGAAGATGGGCTAAACAATTATCTAAAAGATAATCGTCAAGCGTGGGAGCTACAAGCCGATGGAACTTGGGTGCAATGCCAGCCTAAAGAGGGGCAAGAGCTTTATATTGCGCAGCAACACTTAATGAACTTAGCCGTGTAAAACACCCGTCATAGCAGAATATACATCTGCTATGACTTTTTAATCGCCTTTAATTGATAAGGAGTTATTAAAATTTGGACAAAAAACACAATTATCGAACAATATCTTGTGCCAAGCTTATCTACAAATGTGACATTTTTAATTAGAATAAATTTTTAATTGCTTTATAAGATTTGATCAAGTGATTCATTTCACAAGATTAATCCTAACTGGAGAAAAATTTATGCAATGGACAAAACCAGCTTTCACTGATTTACGTATTGGTTTTGAAGTAACAATGTACTTTGAAGCACGTTAATTATTTCTATTCAAATCTGTCATAAGCCCTAGTTTTGTTCTAGGGCTTATGTCTTTCTAATAAGATATTAATTTTATGTATATTTATATTTTAGGTTCAGCAGCTGGAGGCGGCTTCCCTCAGTGGAACTGTAATTGTCCTAATTGTCATGGTGTGCGTACAGGTACGATTAATGCCAAAGTACGTACTCAATCTTCAATTGCGATCTCAGAAAACGGCATAGACTGGATTTTATTAAACGCATCACCAGATATCCGCCAACAATTATTTGACTTTAAAGCAGCTCAACCTGCGCGTAAATTACGTGACACGGGCATTACCAACGTTATTTTAATGGATAGCCAGCTTGACCATACCACTGGACTGTTAACTTTACGTGAAGGCTGTCCATTGAATGTGTGGTGTACAGAAATGGTCTATCAAGACCTGACCACAGGTTTTCCAGTCTTTAATATGTTGAAGCACTGGAATGGCGGTCTTCAATACAATGAAATTAATCCTAAACAAGCTTTTAAAATTGATGGTTTCGAAAATTTAGAATTTTTACCTTTAATTATTCAAAGCGCTGCGCCGCCATACTCGCCACATCGCCATGACCCGCATGAGGGCGACAATATTGCCTTAATCATCAAAGATCACAAAACACAAAAACAGTTGTTTTATGCGCCAGGGCTTGGAAAGATTGACGATCAAATCATGCAGATTATGCAAAATTCAGATTGTGTCATGATTGACGGTACACTTTGGACCGATGATGAAATGCAACAAACGGGTGTAGGTAAAAAAACTGGCCGTGAAATGGGGCATTTATATATTAGTGGGGAAGGCGGTTCACTGTCTTATTTGAACCAACTCAATACACCCAAAAAAGTGCTGATTCATATTAACAATACCAATCCGATTTTAAATGAAGACTCTGCTCAATTTGCTGAACTAAAAGCACATGGTGTAGAAGTTGCCTATGATGGCATGCAGATCGAACTCTAAGGTGCGCTATGACTCAAACACCTGAAGCTTTAACAACCGAACAATTTAAACAAGCCATTATTGATAAAGGTCAGTATTATCATATCTATCATCCATTTCATGTGATGATGTATGAAGGTAAAGCCACTCAACAACAAATTCAGGCTTGGGTTGCAAATCGCTATTATTATCAAATCAATATTCCACTCAAAGATGCCGCGATCATGGCAAATTGCCCAGACCAGCGCGTACGTCAGGAATGGATTCAGCGCATGATTGACCAAGATGGCGAATATCCTGACGGCGGTGGACGAGAAGCATGGTTACGGTTAGCAGAAGCTGTAGGCTTGAGTCGTGAGCAAGTGATTTCCGAAGAATTGGTTTTACCAGGTGTTCGCTTTGCTGTAGATGCCTATGTAAATTTTGCACGCCGTGCATCATGGCGCGAAGCAGCAAGCAGCTCTTTAACTGAGCTATTTGCGCCTCAAATTCATCAGTCACGACTTGAGTCATGGCCACAGCATTACCCTTGGATTGATGACAAGGGCTATGAATATTTCCGCTCTCGTTTAAGTCAAGCACGCCGTGATGTTGAACATGGTTTAACAATCACGCTTGATTCATTTACCACACATGAACAACAACAAAGAATGCTGGAAATATTGCAATTTAAACTGGATATTTTATGGAGCATTTTAGATGCCTTAACACTGGCATACGTACACAACGAAGCACCATATCATAGCGTGACTCAAGAACGGGTATGGCACAAAGGACTATTTAAATGAATAAAGAACAATTTGATGTAAATCTTGTGCCTACATGGCGACAAGGTTACCGCTTTCAATTTGAGCCTGCTCAAAATAGCTTTGTCATTTTATATCCTGAAGGCATGATCAAATTAAATGAAAGTGCAGGGGCCATTGGACAATATATTGATGGGAAAAATAATGTCTCTGCCATTATTGCCCAGCTCAAGCAACAATTTGGCGATATAGCTGAAATTGACAACGATGTTATTGATTACATGTTAGTTGCACAGCAACAGCACTGGATTGATTTTATATGACTAATGGTGTTGGTTTACCACTATGGCTACTAGCGGAGCTAACGTATCGTTGTCCGCTACAATGTCCATATTGCTCGAACCCTTTAGACTACGCACAGCACAAAAATGAACTGACTACTCAAGAGTGGTTTGACGTTTTCGATCAAGCTCGGCAAATGGGTGCTGTACAGCTCGGGTTTTCAGGTGGTGAACCTTTAGTACGTCAAGATCTGGAACAGCTTGTGGCACATGCACACCAACTCGGGTTCTACACCAATCTCATTACCTCAGGCATGGGACTTACCGAACAGCGTATCTCTCATTTAAAACAAGCTGGCCTAGACCATATTCAAATTAGCTTTCAAGCAAGTGACCCAGTTGTTAATGATGCTTTGGCAGGATCAAAACATGCTTTTGAACAAAAGTATGAAATGTGCCGACTTGTTAAGAAATATGATTATCCGATGGTTCTTAATTTTGTGATTCATCGGCATAACATTGACCAAATTGATAAAATTATCGAGCTTTGCCTTGAACTTAATGCAGATACAGTTGAGTTAGCAATTTGTCAGTTTTATGGTTGGGCATTTTTAAACCGTCAGGGTTTATTACCAACACAAGAACAACTCATACGTGCCGAACGTATTACCAATGAATATCGCGACAAGTTAAAAGCGCAAAATCATCCTTGCAAACTTATTTTTGTAGTCCCTGACTATTACGAAGAAAGACCAAAAGCTTGTATGAATGGCTGGGGTAAAATTTTCTTTACGGTAGCGCCAGATGGTATGGCTTTACCTTGTCACGCCGCTAGACAGTTGCCTATTTCTTTCCCAAATGTTCGTGAACAAAGCCTATCAAAAATTTGGTATGAGTCTACAGGTTTTAATCACTTCCGTGGCGATGCATGGATGCCAGAAGGGTGTCGTAGTTGTCCAGATAAAGACCGCGACTTTGGTGGCTGTCGTTGCCAAGCCTATATGTTAACAGGCGATGCAAGCAATGCAGACCCTGTTTGTGGTAAATCGCCATATCATCAGCTGATTGAAAAAGCGCGTGCCGAGAGCGAACTCGATTCCTCTCTAGAAAAACTGGTGTTCCGTAACACTAAAAATTCAAAGCAATTTACGGTTCAGCAAAATATTCCTGTTCAAAATATTGCAGATGAATAGCGGTGAGTACGTAAATATGAATCATGGCTCAGTTCCTGTTTTTGATGGTCATAACGATGCACTAACGCGCCTTTGGTTAAGCGATCATCGCGATCCTGCTCAAGCTTTTATTCATGACCGTTTAGCGGGGCATCTCGATTTAAAACGCTGTCAAGAAGCAGGCTTTGTTGGCGGTATGTTTGCTATTTTTTTGCCACCTTTTGCCTATGTTCAGCAGCACCATCCTAATAAGCTTTTTGACCAAACTTCATCTGACTTCACACAGCAGCAAATTGAACAAATTTGTCTGGAACAACTCGATTTAGCAAAACAACTGGTTGAATATTCTAACGATATTCAAATTTGCACAACTGTTCAGGATATTCAGCACTGTTTAGCAAAACAAAAGCTAGCCATTGTATTGCATATGGAAGGCGCCGAAGCATTACAGCACAATCCAGATTTACTCGATGTATTTTATGATGCAGGACTTCGTAGCATTGGGCCGCTTTGGAATAGACCCAGTCGTTTTGGACATGGTTTAAATGCTAAGTTTCCCCATTCACCCGACACGGGAGCTGGCCTTACACACGAGGGCAAAACATTTATAAAGCGCTGTGCTGATAAAAAAATGGTGATTGATGTTTCCCATATGAATGAACAAGCTTTTTGGGATACAACTAACATTCTTCAACAGCCGATTGTTGCGACTCATTCGAATGTCCATACTTTATGTCCACAAGCCAGAAACCTAACAAATGACCAACTCATAGCGATCAGAGACTCTAAAGGCATAGTTGGGGTAAATTTTGATGTGGCTTTTTTACGTAAAGACGGGCAACGTGATGCCAACACATCCATTGATGTACTTTTAGAGCATCTTGAATATTTAATAGATCAAATGGGGGAAGATCATGTCGGTTTTGGTTCCGACTTTGATGGAGCACTCATTAGCCATGAAATTGAAGATGTGAGGGGGCTACAACTACTCATTGAAGCAATGCAAAAAAGGCATTATTCAAATGAGACTATAGAAAAAATTTGTTTTTCTAACTGGTTAACCGTACTAAATCGCATTCTAAGTAAATAATTTATTGCTAAACATATTGAAAATAGCGAATTATTTTGCATTTTTTATTGGCCGAAATGACTAAAAAAAGTACAAATGGTTTAATTGTCAACCATTCGGTAAATTAATTAGAATCGATATTACTAAATGTAAGAACATTTGGTATTTCAGGTCTTTAGTGGTTTTCACGTGCGCCCATTTCTTTATGAGAAGTAGAAATGGGCGTTTTTTATTGCTCAATTATAAAATGTGAATCTCATCACAAGAATGACCAATTAATTGCAAATGATCCCTTTCCCATCTTGACTAAAAGTTCAGCATTAAATACATTGGAATTGTATTTAAAGATAAATAAGATTGCTTAAAGCAATTAATAATACTGCTTAATCCTGAAATACAGTAGAAAGCCTATTCTATTTTTAGAATAGGCTTTTTGCTTTGTATCAAAATTTATTTTTGAAACTATTACACTCTTCAATTAACATAAAAATTAAATACCTTACAAAAGCGGTTCAAATCAAAGCCCTTAAATAACAAAGAATGTGCTATTAATTTAAGTTGATTTCTCAAAAGTTTCTCCGTCAACTGAAGAGGTGCAAAATGTTAAAATCAATTTTAGTACTAGGAACAGGTATTGCTATTGGCATGTGCGTGTACAAGAAGAAGCAGAAAAATAGTAAGAGCTTTAGCACAGGTAGTGACACTGACTCATTAATTAACAAAGATAATAACAAAGTTAAAGATGATGGTTCACTCGATAATGCGGTACAAGTTTAGAACTTCATAAGGGTTCATCAGTGAACCCTTCTAATATTTAAAATTAACTTTATCTAAAATAAAAATAAGACTAATAAGTTAATTTAAAAATAAATTTCATGTTATATAAAATTTTATCATTCATTTAATTATTTGAGACATATTTAATAAAACAAAAAGAACACTTTAAATGTTAAATTTTACACATTGTAGCAAAACAAACTCTATTATTTTTTATGTTAAGAATAAGAAAATGGAGACTAAAATGTCTAAACGTCATATTTTAAAAGAAGTTAATGCAAAAAGTATGTGTGGTATGGAAATTGTGGTAGAGCAAATTTTTGAAAATGCACTTGAAAAAAGTTTGGCTTCAACTGCAATAGAACAAAACTGGTTACCGCTTTCCAAGATTGTGATTTCAGACAAAGTCATCAATTTAGATCAAGACAATACTTTTGCTCATCCAAGAACAGGTAAAGTTTTTAAGGTCTTAAACTCTTAAACAATTTGGTTTTAGCATGAATATAAAAGAAATAATTGAGGCGAAACACTTAACTGTTTCGCCTCAATCAGTTTTATGGATTAGTTTTCTTCTTTAAAAATAGTTTTTCTGCTGCTCCTAACACAAAAATAAAGAAGACCGGCACGAAAAATATAGCCAGAATTGTCGCAGAGATCATACCTCCAAATACACCAGTCCCTAGAGCATGCTGAGTTTCTGAACTCGCACCACTTGCAATTACCAACGGAATCACACCACAAGTAAAGGCAAGGGAAGTCATTAAAATTGGACGTAAACGTAACTTCGCTGCCGCAACCGCTGCTTCAATTAAGCTCATACCTTCTTCTTTAAGCATTTTTGCAAACTCAACAATTAAGATCGCATTTTTGGCAGATAAACCAATAATAGTAATCAGACCAATTTTGAAGAAAATATCATTTGGCATTCCTCTTAACATAATGGCTAAAATAGCTCCAAAAATACCTAAAGGAACAACCAACATAACGGAGAGTGGAATTGACCAACTTTCATAAAGTGCAGCTAACACTAAGAATACGACCAACATCGATAAAGCAATGAGAAATGCCATTTGCGATTCAGATTGCTTTTCTTGCAGTGAAATACCTGTCCATTCATAGCCAATTCCTTGAGGAAGTTTGGCAATCAATTTTTCCATTTCTCGCATTGCATCGCCTGAAGAAACTCCAATATTAGGAACCCCAGCAATACTTAATGAAGGACGGCCATTATATCGATTATATTGCTGCGGCAACTTGTTCCACTGTGGAGTAACCACCTCAGATAAAGACACCAGTTGTCCATTTGCGCCTGCAACCTTCAGGTTCAAAATATCTTTTAAATGCATTCGCGATTGTGCATTGGCTTGAACAATGACTTGCTGCATACGACCTTGATTTGGGAAGTCATTGATATACATGGATCCCATAGAGGTCGAAATAATATCTGAAACAGAAGCAAAGCTTACACCTAAGGTATTTAACTTCTCACGGTCTATTTTCAAACTAATATTGTCACCTTGTGGCAAACCTTCTGGGTAAACCATATAAAACTTTTTGTTTTGAGCGGCCATTTCCATGAGTTTTGTTTGCGCCGAAATTAAAGCTGGCATTCCTAAATTGGCTTTATCTTGTAAACGCAAGCTAAAACCTGAAGATGTACCTAACTCATCTATGGCTGGAGGAAGTACCGACATCGTTGTACCTTCCTTACTTTTCGCCATTTCTGCATTAACAAAGTTGGTATAGTCAGTTGTAGATTTATCACGTTCACCAAAATCTTTTAAAGTTGTAAAAGCGAGCGCAACGTTTTGGCCAGCACCACTAAATCCCCAACCCATAATTGAAATATTGTTTTTTACATCGGATTGTTCATTTAAATGACCTTCAAATTCTTTGACAATTTTTTGAGTCCGTTCTGCAGTTGCATCAGAAGGTAATTGGAACGAAGTTAAAAACCAGCCTTGATCTTCTTCAGGCATAAAGGCAGTTGGCCAATATTTCATGCCGGCAAAAGTTAGGCCTGTAATCACCACAAAAATGATGAATGTCGGAATCGTATGTTTAACAACTTTTAAAAGAATAACTTCATACTTTTTTGTGACCTTATCAAAGCTTCGATCAAACCATGCATAAAATCCTTTCTTTTGATGGTGAGCATCAATTGGTTTGAGCAAGGTTGCACAAAGTGCGGGAGTTAGGGTTAAAGCTAAAAATGCTGAGAATAAAATTGAAACCGACATGGTAATCGTAAATTGGCGATAGATAATACCAACGGAACCACTTGCCAAAGCCATAGGCAGAAATACAGCAGCCAACACCAAGGTAATACCAATAATTGGGCTGGTAATCTCGGTCATGGCCTTAGAGGTCGCTTCTTTAGGCGATAAGCCTTCAGTTGCCATAATCCGTTCAACATTCTCGACCACCACAATCGCATCATCGACAATAATCCCGATGGCAAGCACCATACCGAACATGGTCAACACATTAATTGAGTAACCTGTCAAAAGCATGATGGTAAAGGTGCCGAGCAGGGCAATTGGTGCCACGATCGCAGGAATTAAGGTATAGCGAACATTATGAAGAAATACATACATCACAATAAAAACCAGCACCATGGCTTCAAGTAAGGTATGCACTACTTTTTCTATCGAGATTTTAACGAAAGGTGCAGTGTCATAAGGAATACTGAATTGCATTCCTTCGGGTAAGTTTACTTTTAATTCATCGAGTTTCTGCTTTACCGCATCGGCTGTTTTTACTGCATTTGCACCAGGACTGAGCTGAATTGCCGCAGCCGTTGCAGGTTTACCATTTTCTAAAATTGCAAAGCTATACGATTGTGCGCCCATTTCTACATCGGCTACATCCGATAACTTAATATGAGCACCGCTAATATTGCTCTTTAAGCTAATGTTCTTAAACTGCTCAACTGTTTCGAGTTGGCCTTGAGCAGATAAAGGCACTGTAATTAGCTGCCCGTTGACTAAAGGACGGTCACCAAGCCGACCTGGTGCAATATCAATGTTATTGCTGCGAATCGCATTGTTTACATCACTAATTGAGAGTCCATAAGAAACCAATTTATTGGGGTCAACCCAAATCCGCATTGCTTTTTCAGCACCAAAAGACTGAATTTTTCCGACACCCTCAACACGTTTAAGCTCTTCGACCACATTACGGACCAAGTAATCACTTAAATCGACCTCTGAATAACGATGGTTAGGTGAGTTTAAACCGACCAGCATTAAAAAGCCTGAAGACGATGCTTCGACTGCTAGACCTTGTTGACGAACAACTTGCGGTAAGCGGGCTTCAACCGCTTTAATCTTGTTTTGTACATCGACCTGAGCCATATCGACATCAGTGCCGGGTTTAAACGTTGCAGTAATTTCAGCGGTTCCTGACGAATCGGTTGTCGCGCTATAGTAGAGTAAGTTTTTTACTCCCGACATTTCCCGTTCAATGAGGGTAATAACGCTATCATTAATCGTTTTGGGAGTAGCGCCAGGATAGCTTGCTGTAATGTTCACCTGAGGCGGCGCAACACTTGGAAAGCGTGCAATAGGCAACTTTGGAATACTCAGTACACCAAATAAAATAATAAAAATCGCAATTACCCATGCAAAAACAGGGCGGCGAATAAAGAATTGAGACATCATTTAGTATCTCCTTGCTTCACCGTATTTTCTGTCGAGGTTGCTTTCCATGCTGAAATCGCTAGCTTTTGGTTTGGCTGAATACGCTCAATCCCTTCAACTACAACTTTATCTCCAGCTTTTAGACCTTTATTGATGAGATAAAATTGTTGATATTGTTGGCCTAGCTCTACAGGACGTATATCTGCACCACCTTTGGCATTTACAACATAAACTTGTGGGTCGCCGTTCATATTGCGCTGAATAGCTTGTTCCGGAACAAGTAAAGCCTGAGGAACAGATGCGCGTTCAATGTTGACGCGCACATACATGCCCGGTAGTAATTTTCTTTCAGGATTGGTCACTTCAATACGGATGGTGACATCACCCGTTTCAGGGTCAACATTAATATCTTCAAAAAGCATTTTTGCCGACACGTTATAAGGTTGTCCCAAACTATTTAAAATTTGCACACCTTTTTGATTGCTGGCAGATAACTCACCACTTTGTAAGGCTGCCTTTAAGCGCTCATATTCACCAATAGACTGTTTTACGTCGACATACACTCGGTCAATTTGTTGAATGGTAGCCATTGTATTGCTATCAGCTTGGCTGACTAGAGCACCTTCGGTCACAAATGATTTACCAATACGGCCTGAAATTGGTGCTCGTACTGTGGCGTACTGTAAATTAAGATTTTGACGAGCCAGCAAAGCTTTCATTTGGGCAACATCCGCAATCGCTTGTCGATATTGCGACTCGGCATTACTTACTTCTTGCTTACTAATTGCGTTACTTGGTAAGAGTTGCTGATAGCGTTCAAGTTGTACTTTTAAACGATTAACTTCTGCTTCTGCTTTATTTAGACCAGCTCGATTACTATTTACATCAGCTTCAAAAATTTCCGAGTTTATTTTATATAAAGGTTGTCCAGCCTTGACTTCACTACCTTGGGTGAACAGAACTTTTTCAACAATACCGCCTACCTGAGGACGAATTTCGGCTGTACGAAAAGCTTGAACACGCGCAGGTAAGTTTTCACTAAAATTCACTGCCTGCGGTTGAAGTGCTAAAACAGTGACTTTAGCTTCTTGCGCTTGTGTTTGATCTGTCGCTTGTTCTTTACCACAGCCATGTAAAACAAGACTAATTGAGAATATGAATGGAACTAAAAAATGCTTCTGCACTTTTGTAACACCTAATGGATTTCTAGATGCTGACATTATTTTTGATATGTGTGTAACAAAAATCACTAATGTGTGGAAAAAGTGTGGAGATTTGCGGAAAAATACGCGTATCATAAATCAAATTTTTCTCGTGTTTTATTGCTATGTTCGAGTCAACCTTTACGTTTAATTGTCAAGATAAGCTTATTCTTGTGGTGGAAGATGACTATGATATTGGCGATATTATCGAGCATTATTTAAAACGCGAAGGCATGCGTGTCGTACGTGCCATGAATGGTAAACAGGCCATTGAAATACATGCAACTCAGCCTATTGATTTGGTCATACTCGATATAAAAATGCCCGAATTAAGTGGATGGGAAGTTCTAAATAAAATTCGGCAAAAAGCAGCTACACCTGTGATTATGCTAACTGCTTTAGATCAAGAAATTGATAAAGTCATGGCTCTAAGAATTGGGGCAGATGACTTTGTCGTAAAACCATTTAATCCCAATGAAGTGGTTGCACGTGTACAAGCAGTACTACGACGTACTCAACAAAACCAGCAAATGTCTAACCGCAATCTGATTTATAAAAATATTGAAGTAAATACCGAAATTCATACTGCTTATATATACTTAGGTAACAAGCAACAAGCGCTTAATTTGACCCTGACGGAATACAAAATTTTGCTATTGATGCTACCTCATCCACATAAAGTTTTTACCCGTTCTGAACTGATGAATCATTGCTTACCAGATCGTGATGCGCTTGAGCGTACAGTTGATAGCCATGTCAGTAAGCTACGAAAGAAAATGGAAGAGCTAGGTTTAGAGAACATGCTAATTAATGTTCGTGGGGTAGGCTACCGTTTGGATAATCCGCATGAAAAATAAAACTGGTATTAGTAAACAACTGATTATTGCTCTTAGCTTTACCAGTCTAATTGTTACGTTGAGTTCGCTCATATTAGGTTATGGTACTTATTATGTTGCGATCGAAGTTGGTCTTATTTCTCTTGAAAAATTAAAAGAAAGCGATGAGTTTTTCCACTATTTAGACGGCGTATGGTTATTCGCCGTGCTTTTGTTTGGTACAGCATTTTCAATTATTTTGGGGATTAAGCTTGCTCAACGTTTTATTGTGCCGATTAATCTATTAGCAGATGCAGCAAAAAAAATTAGTCAGGGTGATTTATCTGCACGTGTGGACAGTCCTGTGCATCATACTTCCGAAATTGCTGAACTGATGCATAATTTTAATGATATGGCTCAAAAGCTTGAAACTTCTGTACAAAACGCTCATGTCTGGAATGCTGCCATTGCCCATGAGCTAAGAACACCTGTCACAATTTTACAAGGACGGCTACAAGGTATTATCGATGGTGTCTTTAAACCCGAGCCGGCTTTATTTAAAAATTTACTGAGTCAAGTTGAAGGATTATCGAACCTTGTGGAGGACTTACGTACTTTAAGCCTATTTGAAAACCAGCAACTCAGACTTAATATTGAAACGATAAATTTTAATGAGACTGCCTATAAAGTCGTGCACATGTTTCAAGAAAAACTACAGACTGCTCAACTTAAAGTAACTTTCAATATTCAGGCACCAGAAGTGAAGTGCGATCATAGACGAATAGAACAAGTTTTAATTGCTTTACTTGATAATGCCACGCGATATGCAAATCCGGGCAAGTTAAAAATTTCAACCCAATATCATCAACATGATTGGGTTTTAGAAATAGAAGATGAAGGGCCAGGTATTTCAGCTGAGCACCATAAAGAATTATTTAATCCTTTTTTTCGGCTTGAGCAGTCAAGAAATAAAGAGCTAGGTGGAACTGGCTTAGGACTTTCAGTTGTACAAGCGCTGGTGATTGCACATAAAGGTCAGGTTGATTACATCAACCAAAATTCACACAGCATTTTTAAAATTAGCATTCCTCAACAAGAGGGAAATGAAATAACTTAACGCTTTCGTTAACAGAATTTGCATTTCTTGACTCGTGATTAACCTAAAAATGCGTTAAGTTACTTATAGATTTTTAAAGTAAATACTGATTTTTTATGATAATTGAGATAGAAACCCATCCACTACAACCATTTTTACCTGAAAATGCCCGCTTATTAATGTTAGGGAGTTTTCCGCCGCCCCGTAATAAATGGAAGATAGACTTTTACTATCCAAACTTTCAAAATGACATGTGGAGAATTTTTGGCTTAATCTTCTTCCAAGATAAAACCTATTTTTTAAGTGAAAATCAGAAAACATTTAATGAAGAACGGATCCGAAATTTCTTAACTGAAACAGGTATAGCCATTTTCGATACGGCTTATCAAATTAAACGCCTCAAAGGTAATGCTTCCGATAAATTTCTGGAAATTGTGACTCCAACAGATTTGGCTGCTTTACTTCAGCAAATTCCTTTATGTCAGACGATTATGACGACAGGTGACAAAGCCACTGATACCTTAATTTCGGTTTTACCTGAAAACACTGAAAAACCTTTAATTGGGACATCGACATCAACTTACTTTGCAGACCGTAATATTCATTTATATCGGTTACCATCCTCTTCTAGAGCATATCCATTAGCTCTTGAGAAGAAAGCGGAAGCCTATCAAAAATTCTTTAGTGAAATTGGATTCTTGTAATATTCAAAATTACATCATCCATTCAATGGGCAGGTAAGAAACAGCTTTAATCATTGTTCTTTGAAAGCGACTAGTCCCCGGGTCTTTATCATATTCAATAACTTGCCCATTGGACTGATAATCTAGCCAGATAATTTGCCCTTGGCTATTTATTTTTAGTTGATAGGCTACTTGCGGCAAATGCCGATCTAACATAACGGAAATTTGGGTTTGTAATTGGTTAGACTCAATCACTAAGCCAACTTCAGTATTTAAGTAAGTAGAGCGGGGGTCGAAGTTAAAAGAACCAATAAATACTTTGCCGTCTACATCAAAAAATTTAGCATGCAAACTTGATTTGTTTTTACCTTTTGCTGGTATAACACTACCCGTTACAATTTCGTACCAAGTTCTACGCCGCCGTTCTAGCACTGGTTTAAATTCATAAAGCTCAATGCCATTTTTAAGCATTTCTACGCGGTATTGGCTATAAAAAGCATGTACGATCGCAACATCATTCGCAGCAAAAGAGTTAGTTAAAGCACGAACTTTGATTCCTTCAACTCGCAGTTGCTTTAAATAATAAGTACCTTGTTGTGTCGGTACAAAATAAGCCGAAGCGAGTTCTAAGTGCTGCTTAGGTTTACCCATAATAGACATGATTTGCCCATAAAGCATTTCATGTTCAGTTGCAGTACCCAAAATCTTCTTAGGCGAGTCTGCCACAAAGTGTGCTTTAGACCACTGAATAGGGTTATGCTCTAAAAGCTCTTTTAAATAACTCTGCGCATCATAAAGCTTATCTTCAGTGAGGCTATGGTCTTCGTGGTGTAATTGTTCATAATGCTCTCTTAAAGCTTTTAAATGATGCTCAGCACAAGTTCCAATAATGTCAGTTACATTTACACTTAAGGTACTTTCCCAAAAATCGGCAAATACAGCTTGGGCATGTCTTACGGCGTCTCCATAGAACAAAATATCCATATCTGTAAATTGAAACTTACTGCTTGCTTCAAAATATTCACTACTAATATTTCTACCGCCTGTTACTGCAATCGAAGCATCAGCAATAATGAGCTTGTTATGCATGCGATGATTTACTTTTTTGAACCGAAAAATATAGTCAAAAATGCGTAGATATCGAAACTTATAAGGATTAAATAATCTAATTTCAAAATTGGTATGCTGTGAGAGACTTCTTAATATGCCATCAAGTTTTATGCCGTTTTGATCATCAATTAACAGTCGAACTTTTATTCCTCGATCTGCTGCCTTAAGCAATTCATGCAAGATGAGGTTACCCACAAAATCATTGGTCCAAATATAATATTGTAGATCTATGCTTTCCTTGGCATTTCTAATTAAATAGATACGTGAGGCGATACTCATAAATGCATCATCAAGGGCTACAAAGGCGGTAAGACCCTGACGCGTTTTTTCTTCTGCTGCATCATCATTCAACCAATTATTTGTCTTTATCACTATATCTTTCTCATTAGGATCATATCTATCTGTATAAGAAGGTAAATCAGTAAAACCCCAAGCACTTAAGGCCATATTACTATACTGTTGATATAGCTGATTGATCATGTAAGCATTTAATTCGCATCCAAGTTAGAGCTATCTGAGCATTCTTATATTCAATTTATATGTCAAAAATCACAATAACTGTATGATTTTGTTGTACTCTAAAAAACCATAAAATTAAAATTTATATAAAACAATGTATTAAATGATATTTTTAAAACATCATAAGAGGTCTATTTAGTGATCATTTTGACAATGTGAGCTGCATTTTACTGCAAGAAATTATTTCGATAATTTAGGAGTTTTAGCGATAAAATAGTGTCGTAATTCTCATTATTTTTATAAGTTGTGCTTTAATAAATAATCGAGCTGCACAAATTCACATTACTTACAATTAGTTCAATAACAACTACATTAAAACACATGATTTCTATCATACTTCCTTAAAAAGCTGAGTAAGCAACCTCCCAAGAATAGGAAGGAAAAGGAGATAGGAAATGCCACAATATTTAATGATTGCTGAAAAGGTATATAAGAAAATTGAAGAACAAGATCTTTTCTCTGATAGTCCCACTGAACACCTGAATAACTTAATAGGCGTAATTCGTAAAGAAACTAAAGGTACTAAATTTAAGCTTAAATATAACTTTATTGACTTCGAAGAATGTCTGACAAAACCACTAGATGAATGCGCCGTTAAGATTGATATTAGTCTAATGCCTAGTCATAAAAATAAGGATGAATATATTTTATGGTTAGCAGGATTTATAGAAAGAATGACTACAGGTGGGGAGACACAACTTCCGCCTATTTCAAAATTTATTCCTCCAGATTTTAAATTTAATAATGAGTTTGATAACTTTAAAAATTCATCAGTAACAGCACAGACAAGTGATGACGGTGAACTCATCATCAACTACTTTAAATCAGAAGCTTTTATAAAAATGATAAAAGAAGAAAAATAACTTAAAGAATATAGAAGTGTTTCCACCACACTTCTATGTATCGCTGTCAAAATTCAGCGACCGCCTTCTGGGGCGGTTTTTTTGATCTTAACAATCTATGTTGATATGGATCTATTCACATAAGTTTTCACTGTGTACATAATTCGCTTGTTCCCTATAAAAACAGATACAGAAATCAATGTTAGTTTTTAATTATCTTCATTCATGAAGGAGATATAGAAATTTTAAAATACATTCTTTTCAATTGAACCCGAGCTTTTCTCGTATTTTTCAAAAAAGATAGGGTAAAAGGCTCTCTTGTAGACAGTTTAGTCTAGATGTATTCTGAAGCTATAAAGAACTTTCATATGTGTTGGTTTTTTAAAAGGAGGTGTCTATGCTCCATAATTTTAGACAGTTTTTCTGTATGCACATCTGGGAATACGACTTTGATATTTCACATGATGAAGTTAGAGAGTGCAGGAAATGTGGGAAAATTCATAAGATGAAGAATTCCCATAAAATGACTTAAGATTAAAGTATTATACTTTTAATCATATTAAGTAAATTAAAGATAAGCTCAATAATTTAAAAGTATTGAGCTTATTTATGATTCATATAAAACCTATTAATTTACTTGGAATATAAATTAAAGTAGATCACAATTTAAAATAATAAATGGTTTCAACTTACATAATTTTGTATTAAATTTAAAAATAAATAACATTTTAATAAAAACTAAAAACTTATTTTTATAACTTTGATTTTATACTCATATTTTATAAGAAATTAATAAGGAGATAGAAATGCCAAAATACTTACTATTAGCAGAAAAAATTTCTAAAAATATTAAACAAGATCACACGAACAATCATCTGAAAAACTTAAATAATTTAATTATAGAAATAAAAAAAGCTATTACGGGTACTGAGTTGAAGTTTTTATATAATTTTTTTGATTTCGGAGGTGCTCTTCTTAACTTTCAAGAGGAACTACCTTTTAAGTTTGATATTAGTTTGCTTCCCAACTATAAAAGTGAGGAAGATTTTATTTTATGGTTAGCAGATTTCATTGATCGAATCACTATCGATACAAGTAAAGGAGATTACACAATAAAAAAGAGGTTAGCCATTCCCAGCTCTATTGTTGAAAAACTGATATGCAGACCTTAACCATATAGCTATTTCTAATAAATAAAAATATAAAAAGAACTGCCTTACTTATCGGCAGTTCTTTTTATATTTAAGTGATGACTACTTGATTTCTAAGGTTCTTGTCGAGGTGCAGAGTTCATGTCATGTCTGACTTTACTTATATTTTCATAAATAACTTTACGCATTCTATTTATTGCACCTAAAGGTTTATGTTCAGGTAAAGCATGCCAAGGCGTAAAGGAAAGATTTTCACAAAATTGATTTTGTTCAGGCGTATCAAAGTTTTGCTTTGGAATACGAATAGTCGCAACTTGATAAAAAGGTGCTTCTTTTTCTTTCCATTCTGTCATTGCATCTTCAACTTGCATTTGAGTTGAAGTTCTTGGTTGTATTAAAAATTCCATACAAACCTCTTGCTTCTGCAAGCTATCTTTTAAAGCCTCTCTTAAAAAATTATGGTTTGGATGATCAGGTAGAGCTGTAGACACCGCTGAGCAATTTCTTACAGAGTACTTAACAGCTTGACGGTCACTACCCAAACCGAGTTGATAGGGCACCATTGACCAGTAGCGTGCATATAAAGGATTAGAAATTTTAGAATTACGCGCTCCTACGGCATTCATTGTTCCCTTAATCCCTAAAGCAAACGGAATATGAAACTTTCTAAGAGTACTTTTACTATTAATATCGTGTATAAAAGAAAGATATCTTTGCCCATCATTCACAAAAAAGACTGGGTGATTGATCATAATAAAATCTTGGGTTGTGGCTTCTTTTTCACTTTCTAAAATTTTCTCGCCGGGTACACCTAAGACTTTTATAGCCATGCCACGGGCATCTTTTTCAATATCCGCTTGAGAGGCATCCTTGGATGCATTCGAAAAGCGAATCCACGCCTGATAGCTTTTATCGGGAACAAATACACCTTTTGCGAGTTGAGTTGGAATATTTTTAAGTACATGAAACTCGGCACGAACACAGCCATGTGCTTTCGGATGTGCATCTCTTAAGGCTTGGCCTGATGAGTATTCTTTTCGGATAGATTCTTCAATAACTGTCGATATTTGTTGTGCTGTCAGCTTTTCATTTGGCTGAAGTTTTTCACCCAAATACGTGTCTGGCTCTGGGTAAGATTTTGCAATACTAGAAGAAATAACAGTAGGTTTAGTATTCTTATAAAATGCGTTATCGTTGCAACCACTTAATAATGATAGCGCTGGAGTAAAAATAAGTAATACTCTAAAGTGCCTTAATTGAGAAAAATTTGGCATTCATTGCTCCTTATTGCAAAGTCCACTTTAGAATTAAAATAATGTGTTATTTTCTATTATTTTAAAGACAATAAGAATTATCTACTGTTAATAGATTAAACTCAATTGTTACTTATCTGAACAATATAAATAAAATTATTATTTAATATAAAGCTTCTTAAAACCATTAAGAGCAATATGACATGATAAATAATTCAGAAAATGTACAAAATAATTCTACTGTTTCACCTTATCCAATTACTCAAAATATACTTATTGATCGGTTCAGCCCAAGCTATTGGAGAATAGATGGTCCACAAAGCATGTCTTTTGCTATTACCAATTATGGCAATGGTTTTGAAGCATCTTTCCGCTCACGTATGACTACAGACTTAGCTGGTATTAGTTGGGACTCTTACGACTCTAAAGATCATAAATTGCTAGCTTATGAAACCAAGTATAGCTATTCGGGTGTGGTTTGGGACTTTGACATTGAGCTCTCACCCTCTATGCCTGTTTTAAATAATGAGTCATTAACCCCAACTCTAACAGTTTACTATAACGACAGTGGGGTAGATAAAATTGCGTATATTGTTTTGTTCAACTATGCGAATACTCCATCTTCAAGATCTGCCCATATTCATATTAACTGGGATACAGTCAAAGCAGGCTTCTCGGCCACAGATAGCTTTCCGGTTACCAATATTCAGCGAATTTCATTTTCAGCGTTTACAAGTAGCTATAACGCACACTCATCATTACCTTTAAGTCAGGCGGAAGATGGTTATATTCGAATTACCAATTCAGTCGTGACAGGTGCAAATGCAAAATTAAATCTAAGCCGAGTGGTAGTACCACAGCATAATTATGGTTTATGTACCAGTTATGACGACCATTACGATCTGAATCCACAACGAATCGTCAATAACATGACTGCTTTGGGATATCACGGTTTTATTAACCATTATTGTGGTATGTCGCACTATCCGGAAATGATCTGGAGAAGTGATATTAATAGATTTCAGATTCCAGACACCTTAGTGACTGGACAAGATGTTGTTAACCCATGTACCCGTAAATGGCATGAGAAATATGCCCAAGCGCTGCATAATGCAAATATGCAACCCGTTTTTGGGGTAAGTTTTGAAATGTATTCGCTAGGTGCAAATGAGTTTTGGGCACAGCGCGACTGGAATAGTAATTTGGGTAAAACAGGCTACCAGCCTCCAAGTTATTTCTTCAGTTTAAGCGATCAAAATGCTTTGGCATATTTACATAAAGTTTTTATTGAGTTTGCAGATACCATGGTGACGGGTGGATGTGATGTCAACATGCAAATTGGTGAGCCTTGGTGGTGGTATAACACTGATACAAACTTACCATGTATCTATGACTATCCAACTAAGTTAGCTTTTAATGCAGATACAGGCTTATATGCGCCAGACTTAGGGACAATCTATGAGGCGATGAATAAAACAGGAACACCGTATGATGAATTTAAAACATGGTTAAGAAATAAGTTAGGGCAGACCTGCCAAGATATCCGAACAGCGATTAAAGCAAAATATTCAAATGCTCAAGTGTGTCCATTAATTTTTTTCCCATCTATTCGCTCCCCAATACAAACCCTAGCAACTTATATCAACTATCCAAGTGAGCATTATTCATACCCTCATTTTGATTACATTATGACTGAAGCCTATGATTGGCTTTTAGAGGCTAAATTAGATTTAGCTCATCAAGCTGTTTCTCAAATACCAACCCAAGATTTAAATTATCCTACAAATAAAGTCGCTTATTTATCTGGTTTTGTACCCGATGCATCTATTGCTTATATCTATGGGTTTGATAAAAACAAGCCTTATCGAACACCAATCTGGCAACGGATTTTTGGTGATATGAAAAACAATGTTTCTTTAGGTTTAATGAAGCAGTTTATATGGGCCTATCCACAAGTAATGTTTGATTCCATAACAATTGATACGACTCAAGCACCAGACGGGTTCTTTGTTGAAAATACTCTCTATACACCTATTAGCGATAACACGCCATATCCACCGGATATTTACCTATAAGTAAAAATAAGCTGGTTATAAGTTAATGATTTGATAAGAAACCTCTTCAAGTAAGGGGTTTTCTTGTTTTTTAAATGTAGGCTTGCTTAGACGTATGTGACTGGCTATGCTGTAATGGATTGCTATGAAAGCCAATTTTAATTTAAGCAAAATTAAGCTCTTGTATTAGCGTTACATTATCTATTTTGTTCGAATATAAATACCAAATGATATAAAGGAAACCCAAAGATGAAATCTCGTGCAGCTGTCGCCTTTGCCCCAGGAAAACCTTTAGAAATTGTTGAAATTGATGTTGCACCACCCAAAGCGGGAGAGGTTTTAATCAAGATTACCCATACTGGTGTATGCCATACCGATGCTTTTACACTGTCTGGTGATGATCCTGAAGGTGTTTTCCCAGCAATTTTAGGTCATGAAGGTGCAGGGGTGGTTGTTGAAGTCGGTGAAGGTGTAACAAGCCTTCAACCGGGTGATCATGTTATTCCGCTTTATACAGCAGAATGTAAAGAATGCTTATTCTGTAAATCTGGAAAAACTAACCTGTGTGTTGCTGTACGTGCCACTCAAGGTAAAGGCGTTATGCCGGATGGCACCACACGTTTTTCATATAATGGTGAGCCGATTTACCACTATATGGGTTGTTCAACCTTTAGTGAATATACGGTAGTAGCCGAAGTATCTTTAGCTAAGATCAATCCTGAGGCAAATCACGAGCAAGTATGCTTGCTGGGCTGTGGTGTGACGACTGGTATTGGCGCCGTGCATAACACAGCTAAAGTACAAGAAGGTGATTCGGTTGCAGTATTTGGCTTAGGGGGTATTGGTTTAGCTGTTGTACAAGGTGCACGTCAGGCAAAAGCAGGGCGTATTATTGTAATTGACACAAACCCAGATAAATTTGAACTTGCTAAACAGTTTGGTGCTACAGATTTCTTAAATCCAAAAGATTATGACCAACCGATTCAACAAGTCATTGTAGAAATGACAGGCTGGGGGGTAGATCACTCATTTGAATGTATTGGTAACGTCAATGTTATGCGCTCGGCTCTAGAGTGTGCACATCGTGGTTGGGGACAATCCGTCATTATTGGTGTTGCGGGTGCAGGCCAAGAAATTTCAACTCGTCCGTTCCAGTTAGTTACTGGCCGTAAATGGTTAGGTACAGCATTTGGTGGTGTGAAAGGACGTTCACAACTTCCTAAAATGGTCGAAGATGCTATGAAAGGTGAAATTCAGCTCGAACCTTTTGTAACGCATACCATGCCTTTACAAGACATTAATACCGCTTTTGATTTAATGCACGAAGGTAAATCAATCCGTACAGTCATTCATTTCTAAATGAAATAAAAAAAGGGCTGTTGTGATTCAGCCCTTTTTTACGCTTCATAGTTTTATATTTCAAATAGCATTACCGCACATGTCAGTTGTACCCCGAGGGTAGTTGAACTGTAGCGAATTACGGTCTGTAATGAGTTCGTTAGACAACTCTTGGCCAAATAATTGATTAGAATATATTCCTATACTACTTGAGGCAGAAAAACGTATATTCTCAAGTGGAGCAGGCAAAGTAGATTGATACCCCTGATCAACACCATTTATAATAAAGCCAACCTGCTTAGTGTTCTGATTAATATATATACCTAATCTTTGGTATCCATTTGAATTGTTTGTCATATTTTGCCCCTTATAGTATGGATTGTCAGGGCCGCTGTCATCACTAAGTCGGTAGGCTACATAATAGTGTAATCTAGCTGGATTCTCACCAAAATCTGGATCATAACTCCCCATATTAAACCAATAATTAGATCTAACTGTATAACCATTATTTGTTATCCCACTAAATCCAATGCTAGATGAGTAATAACTAGAATTTCCAAGTGATGAGTTCCCAAGAGCTGATACTGGAATCTTATGCTCCATTTCAAATGCAATAATACCTGTATGGGGTATAGTTAAATCTCCAATCTCATTAGTCGAATTAAGATTAGCTTTACTTGTAGCTACATAATTTAAATCGCCATACTCACTTTCTAATCTAGGCTCCACTTTAAAACCAAACTTTTGCCCACTTATTATTGGAAATATTTTCATAGACCAATAGTCAGAGTGTTCACTATTCCATAAATCATAATCTTCTTGAGTCGCATCAAAATTATATTTGCAGACTGGGGCAGAGGAATTAGGGGTATTCATTTGAGTCAAGAGGGGTTGAGATACTAATTTTTCATTCTTTGTAGTTGATGAAATGCTTTTAGATGCGACTTTTTGGTTAGATTCATTGCGCGGTGTTGCATTGGTATTATCAGAAGATACTTCATACATGGCCCAGCATAATGTAATTGCACTAACCGCAACGATACCTATTTTTTTCATAGATGTTCCTATAAAGTTAAGTATTAAGTTCTTAGAAAGTATTGATAAAAAGTTATTATTAGTTTTTAAATATTTGATATTTTTGAGTTTATAAACTATTGAATATGATTAATCATATTCAATAGTTACAGTTGCCATAGCACGAACTTTACCAGGTGTAACATTCGTTGCTGTTTGATAGTAGCGGGCAGTCATCGGTACGTTATATTGAAGTGTCTGATTAGAAGACAATGTACCTAAAGCGAGCTTATCTCCTTTTTTGATGACTTGATTTTTATTTTGATAATTCCAAAGTAACTGAACGCCTACACCGTTTGCTTTTTCAGAAGCTGCAGCTGTATTCGCTAAAACCTGATTGTTTGTACCATCTTGAGTAAAGTCATAGGTCAAACTAATAAGGTTTTTCTCTTCATAGCCGGTAGGGTTAATACCACCATTACAGAGAATATTCATATCAAAGGTTTGTTCACCTTGAGTTGAACCCACACCTTTAAAACCAGCTTTGGTAACTGTAGGAAGCTGTACAACCTTGTTAATGTTACCTTGTATTTCACATGAAGAAGATGCAATCGTAATCGCATTGGCATTAACAGTACTTGTTAAGAAAGGTTTATCTGGAAAGCCACGGACATAATAGCTACTGTATCTACCAGGTACTAAAGTCCCAGAACCTGTTTGTGATGCAATTTTAATGATTTCCACCACAAAATAACCCGACGCTAAAAAACGTCTACCAGAGATTCCACCACGTTGATAAGGGTAATAACCAGAAAAGTTCGCATTATTTTCTGCTTCACGGTACAGGCGAATACCAATACCAGGAATATTGGTGGTATAGATGCTATTGCCTAAAGAGCTTAATGGATAAGCTTGCGTTAATTCAGCAATTACTGAATCCGTATAGTCACAATACCAAGCTTCTGTACCGTTACTACTAATAGGAAAAGTCGCTTTTCTTAAAACTGCACCGACTGGGTCGCTAGGGCGCACAACGACACGACCCACCGCCATAAGAACATCATTGGGCTTATAGTTAACTATAGTACAGGCTGCATTAGCTTCACCATACACACCAAAGCCAGCAGTAAATAGAGCACCCGTTAATAATATTCTTTTCATTTGCAGACAGCCTCCGTCATTACCACGCTTTGTTGCTTATTTTGTAGCTGGTTACTTACATTGTACTCAACCGAACAACGCTCATTGCTTTCATCACCCCATTTTACATAGAGGCGATCTTGAGCTTGCGGGGTACGTAAGTAAATCATACTACCTTGTGCAACAATACCTACAGCTTCATCTTTTTGGTTAAAGACTTGTGCAGCAAACGGTAGGCTGTTGCCATCTACAGTTTTACTTTTAATATAAACTGCATAACCAGTTTTGGTTGCAAAGTCTACTTTAGCAATTGCGCCAGCAAATGGAGCAATACGTTGACTCGTTTCTTCAAGTTCTACTTTGCTAGACATTTCTTGAGGGTCAAGCGTAATGTCATTAAGACGGTATGGAGTAACATAAGGAACTACCGCATAACCTGCTTTATTTACACTTAGACCAACCGTATTATTTACTTTTGCTCCAGCTGCATCAGGTGCGTGTACAAGTACCATTGTTTGACCTTGTTCAGGGCCAAATAACACACCTTCTGAGTGAGCAACAATACTACCGCTTAAGCTCACCATTGCTTGCTGATAAGAGTCAGCTACGCTATAAGAACCGCCAACAGTTGTATAGTTAGTACGATAACGACCATTTACGTTAAATGTTGGGTTTGTATAGTCTTGATGCGACATTGACGCACCATAACTAAAGCGATCACCCACCATACCACTTGCACCTACTGTACGACTATCTTCAGATGCAGTAATGTTGACATTGACTGAGTTCTTCTTGAAGTTCATTGGGAAAGACAATGTCATTAAGTACTGAGTATCACGTGATTGAGTATTTGAACCATATTCAACTTGACGGTTAATCGCAGACAAGCCATAAGTTAAACCATGGTAATTGTTGCTATAACCAATTTGATACTGTTTAGTCGTTTCGCTACGGTTCCAATAATCAACCCATGAACCTACCATATAAAAGTTACCCCAACCCTCAGGAAGGCCTTGGTTTAAGGTAATTTGGAATTCACTACGTTGGCGACCAGCAGAATAGGTATTTATGCCTTTGTCTTCTAAATCACGAATAAGCAGGGCATCACGCAATCTATAGAAGTTTTCAGTTGAGTAGCGATAAGCAGCAAGTGTTAAATTCGTATTGGTTGGAGTAATTAATTTACTATAACTTAAACGGAAACTTTGCCCTGACTGGGAAGCTTGTTTTTCAAAGTCAGCTTCAGAGTGGGTAACGTCAAATGCAATTGCACCAATAGGTGTTGCGAAAGCGGCACCTAGCAATAAAGCTGTATAATTTTCAGAAGCCTGAATTCCGGTATAACCTGTTAAATAGTTGTTAATACCTTGTTGATATTTACCCTGAACCACCCACGGATTAAGATCAATATCACGATCACGGAATTGACCTACAGTTAAAGAATAACGGTTCATACCAGGACGTAACATCTGTACAACAGATGCATACGGCACGGCAAATTTTTGAATCTCACCATTTGCTTCAATAACAGTAACTTCAATCTCACCACCAAAACCAGTTGGGTATAGGTCGTTAATTTCAAAGTTACCCGGTGCTACTGTTGTTTGATAAATAAGTTGACCTTGTTGGCGAACTTCAATTTTTGCATTGGTTTTAGCATTACCACGAATACGTGGAGCATAGCCAAGCATACTATTTGGCAGCATTCGATCATCACTTGAGAAATCGATACCGCGATAGCCATAAGAATCAAATACTTCGCCGTTGGTAAAGCTATCCCCAAGTGTTAACACACCACGATATTTTGGAAATGCTCGCTGCAGGTAAGTACTTGTTTCTTCGTAACTTGATTTAGACTGATTTTCAGCAGGTGTATCTTGCCACTGCCACTGACCGTTATGACGTAATTGCCAGCCACCTAAATTTAGTCCGGCAGTGATTCCCATAAATGCATTTGACGTTTCACTTCTATCATTAGAATGAGTAAACGTCTTATAAGCACTACCACTATAAGATAAAAAGCCTGCATTAATACCACGATCCCACACACTTGGATCGACATAACCTTGCGCATTTTTTTGTAATGCGACTTGAGGAATTGAGATATCTACACGTAAGCGAGAGTTATCAAACTCATAAAATGCGTTTTCTACCCATTCTTCAATTTTGTAGCAAGTATTATTTTCTTTTTGAAGGGGAGCATGCTTAGTCAAAATCTCTTGTTTTACGCCGTATTCAAGAAGATTCATTCCTGTAAAGCAAGTCACCGCATTTTGCGTTGGATCTACAGCTTTAAAAACCATGCGACGTTTACCAAACCATTGGCCATTTACATATACGTCAACGTTGTATTCGCCAGGTAAAACAGGATTGCCATATTTAAAGCGAGAAATATCAACTTTTTTTGCATCGCCAATTAAAAAAGCAGAATCAAACTCAGCTTCCACAGGAGCACTCGCAGCTGTTTCTTCAGCGTGCACGAATACAGGCATTGTCATTGTAACAACACCAGAAGCCAAGTAATAACAAATATGGCGTTTTAATAATTTATAAGATTCTTGCCGTTTTTTTGGCATAGCTAAGTCCGCCTACTCACATAATAGGTGCTTAAAATTTATTAAAAATATAAATCTGATTATTGAAGTTTTATTGAATGTTCGACTCGACCACCGTAGTCATTCACATTAATAAAACTCATATCCTGAAGATTGCCGTTCTTAAGCTGAACAGATGCATCAGAAAAAGGCTTAACCATGAGCCCTTCAGGTAATAAATCAACTTTTTTATCACCCACTTTCTGAAAAACAGAAGTCATCGTGATATGAAAAGGTGTTGGATTTTTTACCGTTAAGTTTTGACCAGATTTAACCCATTGAAGCTTATCTGCTGCTAAGTTCGCGTCATCTTTAATCGAAGCTGGACGATAGAAGAATTTAATACGTGAGCGAATGGCTAATTGCAGAAAATTATCAGGTGTCGTATCTGAACTTTTTGAAGTTGGTCTTGGAGGAATATCCAAAACGTTTAACCACAAAACAGTTTCTTGCTTCTGATTTAACTGAGAAGCAGTGGGTAAAGCAGTGATACGGAAAGTCTGACTTTTTGTTGCTTCAACACGAGAAATTGGAGGAGCAATCATAAAAGGAACTTTTGATTGATCCGGAGTACTTTTTGGGTCGCCTTCATCAATCCAAGCTTGGACAAGAGCTGGTTTTGAACCGTTATTGCTAACTTGTAGCGTAACTTCGCGAGCATCCGAAGGATAAATCACACGAGTGCCATGAATTACAATTTCTGCATGAGAGGCAGGTGCGGCTACCGCTGAAGCAAATGCCAAACCTAACAAAAAATTATAACTGTTCAATTTCATTTCAGGAGTCTCAACCAAGGAAGTTCGGGAAAGCGTTACACAAAAATAGGGTCTCTATAGGAATATAGAAACCCTACCATCCATCAATTATTGATAGATAATTGTGTATTGAACAGAAGTGTTCACTTTACCAGCAGTAGAAGCGCCAGTTGCATAGTATTCAGCATAGTAGTTAAGGTCTGCACTACCAGCTTTAGCAACGTCAACCCACTGAGAGTTTGCTTGAGCGCCATTTGCACCAGCAGCAAGAACTGGGATTACTTGGTTGTTGCTACCTAAAAGTTGAACGTTAACGTTTTTAGCACCAGTAGCGTCTTGGTTAAGTAAACGACCAGTATTGAAGTCAACCGTTGCACCTGGTTCGAAGTAAGTCGCAACTTTACCTTCTGAACAGTTAGCTAATTTGATTTGGAAAGGAGTACGGCCAGCAACGTTACCAGCAGCAGCTAAAGTTTGTTTAGAAACAGTTGGAAGAGTAACTGTGAAGTCTTTACCAGCAGGTGTAACGATGTCACAAGTTTTGTCTGTTACTAAACCATTAATTGTAATTGTACCATCAGCAGCTTGAGCGTTCGCAATCCCTACAACTGAAAGAGCAGCGATCAAAGCAAGTTTTTTCATAGTGTTTTCTCAAAAGTCTGGATAAAAGTTTAATCTGTTACTTTTCCAGAAGTTGGCATCTTGAAAAGTAATGCGGCGATACTAACACTTTTTAAACAAAATGCAAACTTCATCACACTATTTTTACATAATAAGAAAAATTTTTGATCATTTGATTTATAATAATGAATGCTATTTTTAATATAAGTTGCTGTTTTTAATATAAAAATTAAATAATATCTGGCTATAAAAACAACTGTAAAAGAAGCAATACAATTAAGGGAAATTATTTTAAGGAAAATTTAATGAAGTGATTATATAGAACTATTTATCTTTGTGTTTGAAAAAACGTGAATAATTTAACATTTTTTTGGAGAAAAGAGCGAATTTTTAATTTCGGCTAGATTGCCGTATGAAAATCGGAAATTCGCTCTTGAGCTATACCTATCTATTAAAGATAAATAAGAGTTAGTTGATGTGAGCTATCAATGATAGTTAACGAGAACAACCTTTTTATTAGCACTTATGGTTTCGATACTCGTATCCATTTTTTCAGTATGTCTTGCTAAGTTGAAAACATTATCTTTGCTTAAATATTGAGTATCAATAGTCGTATTCAGAGTATTGATTTGAGCACACTCTTTTTCAACATTTATTGTAGAACAAGTATCTTCAACAATATTTCCTTTAATCATTATTGTGTTATTCGCATAACAAAATAGTGGGGAAGTGGAAAGTACCGCCAAAACTACAATTTTAAATATATTATTTTTCATTTTATATATACCTATTTATTAAATAGTTAATATAAGAGATACAATATTTTTTATTTAAAAACAATATGCAAATTCATTTTAATAAAAAATAAATAAATAACATGTGACCTATATCTCATTAATTATTTTATTTATATAAATAGTTATTGCTTTACAGGTATTTTATTAGAAATGACAACCAAATCACATTTTTACAGAAATAATGAATCTTGGTTGCTATAAAATTAAATTACTGATAATAAATGCTTTAATTAAAATATTCTTAATTTTTATAAAAATAAAGGGGTGAATCGAAATAATTTAACAATTAATATTATTTAATATAACAATATATGGTTGTCATAAGTTAATTATATAATTATAATTTCAGCTCGAAGTTTTTTGATAATTATATAAATTAAAATAAAAGGCTTTAATTAATAAAAATAATATTGAATACATTTTAAACAATAACTAAAGCTAGTTAGTATTATTAAATAAATTGTCATTGTATAGTGTTAAGCTGTAATGCTGCCTAAGGTCATACAGTTTGATTCTTAAATAAGTACATTAAGTGAAATTAAGACAAGATTAGTGCAATGAGATTTACAAAAAGAAAAATTATTTAGTTGTCAATAAAATTTTTATTTAATTGTGTTATAATAAAAGTCTATATACTTTACAAGAACTTATAAATGAAACGCATACTAATTAGCTTGATTGGTCTATCATTATTTAACTTAGCTCAAGCGCAGGATTATCCAAATTATGAGGATGAAAAGAAATATCTGCAAATGTTAGAAAAAGTTTATCCACGGTTATCGGTGATTGTACATGGAAAACTGATACTAAATAGTGTAGAAAACGATATAAAAAGTCTTTCAGAAAAAGACAAAAGATATGTTTGTGATATGGCAAATGCAGCTATAACTGTTGATAAGATAGTTATAAATACACCAGTTCATGAATATTATTTTGAATCAACAAACTATCTGCAAAATTTCATTACAACTGATTCAGCAAAAATTCTTAAAGCAGAATTACAACTAACAGGATATAACTGTGTTTAAATTTAAGTTTCAATTTTAAGTGAAAGCATTGCATGACTAGATTCCCATCTAGTCATGCAATATATTTGACGTTGTTGTAGAGTTACCACCAAAACTCAAAGCTAACTTGAAGCAACAGAAGCAACAGAAGCAACAGAAGCAACAGAAGCAACAGAAGCAACAGAAGCAACAGAAGCAACAGAAGCAACAGAAGCAACAGAAGCAACAGAAGCAACAGAAGCAACAGAAGCAACAGAAGCAAGCGTACAATGAGAAGGACTTTTAAAATCAAAGATCTAAGTGTAAATCATACAATAGTTCGCATAATGTATATTATGTTAAATGGTTTATACTTGACCATAACTTCATATCTTTCTTTCTTAAACCAAAATTCAATAACTTAAGTGATTTCTATTTTACTTAAAGAATATGATATGTTGACCTTAAGAATACTTCATAAACTTTACTATGTTTGCCCTAAAGACAATTCATTTAGAAAAGAAAGTCTCAAACGAAAATCAAATTATTCTGCTGTTTGATTTGGATACAACTTGTCCATGTTTGTACCCTATGCTGTACACAATGAAATCTCTCAGATTTCAAAGTATCTCTACGCAGCATGCAGATTTGATAGCATTAAAATTTTGGTACGATTTTTGGTTTGAAAAGTTTACCACGTCCTTTTGTGAGTCTTTTTATTCGTCGTCCTACAACTTTGAAATCATTCAAAGTGAAATTGATAACTTCATTATCTATTTAGAAAACAACAAAAAAATTGAAAGTAATCTTATAAGATTAAGAAATGCAGACCATACTAACTACACTACAATTGGCCATAGAATTAGATCCTTCTTAAAATTTTACAGCTTTTTGATTGATGAGTATCTAACTATACAATCTCAGCCACAACTTTCACTGAAGGAAATCCAAAAAATTAAGGAAAACTTAAATAAGTATATGACTATAAAGAAAAAAATTATAAACAACTTTTCAAAGTCTAATAAAACAATTAAAAGTGAGATAAATCACAATTTTAAGAGTATGAATCAGGAAATGATTAAAGGTTTATATTCAGTTATTTCTCCGAGCAACACTAACAGATACAATGAATTAAACCCTTTTAGATCAAAATATGTACAACTCAGGAACTTTTTGATCATACATCTCATGCTCAACTACGGTCTTAGAATTGGTGAGCTTATGCTACTAACAATCAATTCCATTAAAAAATCAATTCAAAATCATAATTTTAGTTTAATTATTACAAATACAGATGATGAGTTCGATGATAGGTCAAAAAAGCCAAAAATCAAAAATGAATATTCGTACCGAATAATTAAACTACAGGAACGAGACTATAGGATTATTCAAATTTATATAAATGAAATCAGAAAAGAAATTCCTTCACAAATCTTATTTACATCTTTAAAGCCTCCCTACTCTGCTTTAAGTTATGCCAGTGTTAAAAAAATATTTGATCAGGTAGATTTGTCATTAAAAGCATTGTTGCCTGAGTGTTTTGATACTTCAGCTTATGATTCAATAGAACGCCTAACTCCACACGTATGTAGACATTCTTGGGCTTATATGATGTTAAGCTTTTCTTTTGAGAAGTATAAGAAAGAAAATGTTAGTCACTCTGATCTAGAACAAGGTGTAAATGATGCTCTGCTAAAAGCACAGGATGATCTAAGAGCCTTAGGTGGTTGGTCACCTACCAGTACAATGCCCATATATTACGGCAAACGTTTTATTGTTGAACGTGCTAATTTTATGAACTTAGCTCGGATAATTGATTCCAGTGTTAAATTATGAATGATAAGAATATGCCTCAACTTAGTCTAGATTTTGAAAAAAATGATGATAGCTCCAGTGAATTTATTATTTTCCATGATGCTGATCTTAGTCTCATAGAATCTTTGCATTTACCAACAATCATTAAGTTTCATAGAGCAGATAAGTTTGATAGTAAGTTTATTCAAACATCTAATGAAGTTTGGGCTTTTACTTACTCAGGAGAACGGATTCAGCTGAATTTTTCTAAGCTATTGCCGTTTGAAATAAAATTAGTGAAATATTTTTTGGCAAATTTTATTCAAACTAATACACCATCTTCACTTGATGTTATATTTCACTCTTTTATATATGCGATTAAATTTTTAAAAAGAAATCAATTAACACTCAACTTTCATAATTTTAAATCCGTACTCCTTAATCTAGCAAAAATTAATAATCATACATATTACTATAATTTAAAATTTTTTGTTAAATTATTGTTTTTAGAGGGTTTTTATGGTTTTAATATTGATCAGGAATACGAACTGGAATTCCTTGAACGCCCTAAGGCCTTTAATTCAAAATTATATTATCAACAGTATGAAGATCCGATCGATTACCCAATTATCACAATGATTCAACAGGGGTTTTCAAAGCTAAATCACAATATAGTGAACTCAAATAAAGACATTGATAATCAAACCCTGCTCTATTCTTCCATACTTGGATTGATGTATGTAACTGGTCTTAGGCCTGTGCAGTTAGCTAAACTATCCACTGAAGACGTAAAAATAGATACTACTCGTACGACAGATCAATTCCATCGATACAGCATACTAATCCCATATGCAAAACAAGCACGTTATGTACATGAAAAAATAGCAATAAAACTGCCAGAAGAAGTCGCTGAGATTATTCAGGCTTATATCGAAAGATTTAAATTAAATCCTAAAGATAAACTATTTGAGATGGGGGCATATTCAGCACATTTTTGCTTGAAAGCTATTAATACACAATTATTTGATTTTGCTCCTGAAACCTATAGAAAAGCTGTTCTTTCAGGTGAAATAATAAGGCAAAAGTACTCTTTTTCGGATTTTAGACATCATGTTGGTTATAGTTTGGCAATGGCAGGGTCTTCTGCTGAAGAGATTGCTTATATCTTGGGTCATTCTTCTGTTGTAACTGCTAGACATTATATTTTCTCTACCCCTGAACTTGCTCAAATTAGAGCGCAAGCACTTGGTAAAAATTCTCTGTATAGACAAATGATTGCTATGCTCCTGACTGGAAGGCTAGTTTATAAGAAAGATTGGCTTCAGAAAAAAGTACTAGGAAATATTGGTAGCAAAATTCATTATGATATTGGTGGGTGCTCCTACGAAGACAAATGTTTATTTCAACCAGTTCGCAATTGCTATGGTTGCATGTACTTTCATCCTTTTATAGATGCTAACCATAATCATATTTTACAAAGCATACAAAGTGAAATCAATGATCTTATTAAGCTATCAGATGGAATAGGGGTATCTAGAAATCCATTGATTCGAGTGCATGAGTCAACTAAATTTGAAATTGAATCTGTAATAACTCGTTGTGCATTACAGAAAGATGATACTCATGAACATTGAAAAATATAATGTTTTTATTGACGAGCAAAAAAATTACTTTAATCAGAATTTACAGTCTAATTTTAAATGGAGTTGGAACGATTCATCTTGGTATGGAGGTACAGTTGGATCAGGGTGGTTGTTGTCTAGAAGTGGTAAAACACATTTCACTTTTGGCGCAATTAGACAATTGAAAGGTATCGAAAACAATATCATTGAACCAATTTTTCAAGAGTTTATTAAATCTGTACTTATCCTTAGTTATCGTAAATCTAACTCCAAAGCATCACCCCAAAAACTATATGCAGAATTTTTAATCCTGAAGCGTTGGTATAGTGCTCTATATGCTGAAAAAATCGAGAGCATACATCCCTGCCATTTATCTACATTAATATTAAATAATTCTTTTGAAATTTTGGCAGAAAATTCGAGTAAAACGAATCTTCCTGATCATGCTGGTACATACCTTAGATTACAGGAGATGTTAAATCATTACGGTTTTACTGAACAACCTTTAGAATTTTCTCAAAAATACCTATATATAAACCGCCAGAATAGAACCCCAAATGCTAAGAAGACAAAAGCTTTAATTGATCAATTGGAACTAGATGAAGAAGATCTTGATAAAGAAAAGCTGATTTCAATTCGTACATTTATAAATATTGTTTCACTCATCAGTTTGTGTGAGACGAATGGTGAAAAGATTGTTCTAAATCTTTTATTACTACTCATCGTCACTGGTTTGCGTTCAACGGAAGCAATCCTTTTAAAAACAGATGCATTGATTAAGCAACCTATACTTGATCCAGTAACAAAGGAACATCTAACTTTAGATGGCAAAAAGCAATATACTTTGGGAATTCAATATCATGGCGCAAAAGGTGCTGGATTTAGAATACATTGGGTTGAACCCTTATCTGCAAATTTAGTTGAGAAAATATTTCAATCGGTATTAGAACTGACCAAAGAATATAGAGAGCATGTGTATTATATCAGGTCAAAAAACTGTTCAGATTTTTTGCCAAAATCTATTGATGATATTGGTCAGGATTTTGTCGAAATAGATGATCTTATTGGAACTATTTTTGGAGTAAAAGATAACTATAAAGGTAGAGCTGGACAACGTGATGTTGTTATCAAGTCCATTAAAAATATTCCAATTTATAATGAAATTAGAAATGGTCAAGGCGTTGAAAGATATTACTTAAAAGAAGATATTAATCAATTTATTAAAGGATTAGCCAATTATGACTCTGAATATCCTATCGATCATGTTTTTAATTATGAAGGAAAAACAGAAAAAATCGCTTATGAAGATCTACTTTTTATTCATGAGTTTAGATCTACAACACTGCATAGAGCATTTGTTAATAAAACGAATGTAATTCCTTTAAATGTAACGTTAATTAACAGTTTTTTAGGAAATACATTAAGTATTTCCGTTTTTGAAAAATACCATTTACTTGAAAATAAAACTGAATACTCAAAGCTTACAAGTCATATCCCACGGCACAACATCAATACTTTTCTTGCTCTCAGTGGTTTAGCTGAACATTTACAAGCAATGCTCATGGGGCGTGTAGACATCAAGCAGAATCAATATTATCAACACTTAGCGTTAAAACAACGCAAAGTTACAGCCAGTTTGCTAGAAAAACATGAATTAGTACTTTACGAAAATGATAAACAAGAACTCAAGCCAGACTATCCAATTGATTCTATTAAATATGATGGATTAATGTACTTTTCAGAAAAATTGGATCTAGAAAATAATTTAAAGATGAATTTACAAACCTTTGACTCGAAAAATGAAGTAGCGAGTTATGTAAAGGAATCTTTCTTTGATGAATATTTTCAAGATATCGCAGAGTCATTTAATGAATTGGTTAAAGAAGATCAATCATTAGCCAACTCATTAGTTCAACGCCATGCTTGTTTACACCCCTTGCCTTTTGGTGGGTGTATGCGTGAAGTCGCTGTACACGATTGCCCTAAACGTCTTGCATGCCAATCAGGTGATCAATGTGGGAACTTCGCCTTAACAGGTCGTAAAGGTGAATTAGAAGCTCTTCAACATACTTTGAATAAGCTATTGGAGCAATTTCAACATATAGAGCAAATCCTCACCCATGATTTTTCTTATGGAGAAATGCTAAAAAATTTACATCAAAAGATTCTTTATTTAAGTGATTTAAAATCTAAAGCACTTGATAGACAAAAGAATTTAACGCCTATCCCTGTTTTTCCTTATGAAAATACGATTAGTAAATTACCAACTACATTGAGTGAACTGTTCGCCATCGAACAACAAAAAATTGAGTCTAAGGAAGCCTGATATGTTACGCGGTAAACAACTAGATGAAGTCATCGAACAAGAATTACAAATGATGTTGGTTGAAGGTTTTGAAAAATCCCCTATTTCGCATAAAGCCCTTCATAGTCGTCTAACAGCTAAGGGCTATATATCAGGTGGACTAAGTACTCTGAGTTCGGCTGAGCGGAAGAAACTTATATCGCTGTATGTATCTGAGCAAATTTCTCCACTGCATCTAAAAACTAAAGAGCAGCAACTTTATGTGAATAAAAAGACAAGGCAGGCTCTGACGGACACCAATAAAAATCTGCGCACACAAATTGATGATTTGGAGTCACAGCTTCACCAGAATACTGAAACGCTTATAGATATTATTGAAGAGGTAAAGTTAAGAACCAATTTGAAAGTAGACCATCTACTAGCTCCTCATCTTCTCAAAAAATATTTATCACGGGAGTAATATTTTAGGGTCAACATTGAGTGTTTGTGAGATTTGGTAAAGTTTTTCAACAGTGATGCTGACTTCCCCCCTTTCAATTCGCCCTAAATAGCTGCGATCAATCGCTGTTAATAAGGCTAATTGTTCTTGGCTAATAGATTTATTTTTCCGAGTTTCCCTAATTTTTGAGCCAATCGACAGTGCTAGTTCTTGATTCATAGGTGACTACCGTAAATACAAGAACTATCAGGAATTGAAGTGTTTTAATCCACGGATTATAATCCTCATTATTTGAGTGATGAATATGGAAATTCAAAACTTACCAATGTTTAAAGAGCTTTCCCGTGTTCTTTCTAGTTATAAAATTGAGTCATGGCAAACGGTAGACTTTTGGGATAAGGTTAAGCTCTTAAAAATTGAAAATACTAATATTAACTATCAAAGTGTTTATAGATTGATACTGCGGCTAGTTAGAGAAGGTTATTTAATAATTGACTCTGAAAAAAGTAGATATGGGCAAACGACTTATACTGAAACTGAATATTTGCATGATCTACGTTCTCAATTTTGTATAGAATCAAAAACTACTCTTCAAGAACTCAACTTCAAAAAGAAAGAATTTGAGTGTGAAATCACTAAACTCGAAGAAGAAGTTGAAGCGTTGGAAGATTTAAAAGAACAATTTCCTGATATCCAGTTTAAAATTGAACAACTTAGACAAACGAAAATCCACAATTATGAATTGTTAAAAATAAAAAACAGAGCAATAAGTTCAATAATAGACTACTTAAGTACCTAAATGACTTAAAAATATTAAATAAATTATGAGTTTAATTATAGAAAAAAACGAAAAAAATATATAAATTATTAAAAATAATAAAGTTTTAAAAATTGAGGATTTTTGTGTCTCTAGAACCAGGTGGCTTGGCTGAAAAAATAGGAAATCGTTACGAATCATCTTGGATCACATTCCAATTGTTCAGGTTATTAGATGAAAAAATTTCCTATGTCCAAGTTGAGCCATTAGGTGAGGATGAGGATGCTGTAGATGTTATTGTTGGTAATCTTGATGGTTCTAAAGAACATCATCAATGTAAAATTGGACAAAAATCTGTTGAAGCTTGGACAATTGCAACACTTGAGTCTAAAGAACTTTTAACAAAAGGCTTTGAGCACATCTTATCTGGTTCAAAATCATATAAAGTTATTTCAAGAATTGGTTTTAGATTACTAGAGGATATCTGTGAAAGTGCAAGGAATAGTACAGATTCTAGTTTAGACTTCTTTGAGCATCAAATTAAAATTAGCCAAGATCGGATAAAATTGTTTGATGAGTTGTGCAAAAGACTAAAGCTAGATCAATCAAAATCTGATGATTTAGACAAAGCTCTTCACTTTCTAAAGTGTTTTGAAATTAGGCAGTTCAATGAAGATGATACAGACCATGAGATGTGTATATTACTCGCTGAAAAATTAGTCTATGAGTTTCCTGTTCATCTAGTTCATTTCTTGCAAACTTATCCAGTAAAATGCAATAAACTCAGAGAAAAAATTACCACTCATCTGTTAAAAACTGATCTAGAAAATCAGAGCTTCTCTTTTAGACCATCGCCGAGTGACCCTCATACTTCTTCTGTAATAAGAACGCTAAATGATGAGTTTGACCAGTCAATTGAACCATATCTCATCTCACTGAATAATATTCAGCGCACTGAATTCAATAACACAGTCGATGCTATTAATAGTAGTCCTATAACATTAATTAAGGCGGATGCAGGCGTAGGAAAAAGTGCCTTTTTATTAGACTTAAAGAAGCATTTTATTCGATCAGGGGCCATTATTCTTCCTATTCGACTAGATAGAAGAGTTCCAGAAAAAAATATCAATCAATTTGGAGAAGATTTAGGTTTTTCCAGCTCTCCGATTTACTGCCTAGAGAAATATAGTCAGGGGCAAGAAGTTGTTGTTATTTTAGATCAATTAGACGCTTTACGTTGGACTGCCCTACATTCATCAAATGCATTGGATATATGCATGACAATGGTTAAGGAAATTCTTCTGTTACGCAACCATACTAATGCTAATATAAAAATTATTATGGCAACGAGAAATTTTGAACTCGAGGATGATGTACGCCTAAAAGGTTGGGTCAGTGGGCTTAAAAATGATGTTAAACAAATAGAATTAAAACTTTTTGAATCAGATCAAATTAAGCCATATATTAGCCAATTTGAAGACTATGACAAGTTAAGTGATGAGCAAAAAAATATTTTAAAAATACCTTTATGGTTAGGTATTTACATAAACTTAGCCAATGCTTTAGGTGAGGCTCCTAAATTTACAACCAAATTAGATTTAATCAAATTTTTCATTGATGATCGGTTTAAACAACTCAACGATAGTCATGGTGTTTCCCTAGTAGATAGCGAAAGATTCTTCCATGAAGTTATTCATTTGATGAGTCAGCTTAACAAATTAAGTATTTCTTCAAATCAATTACCTACTGGATCATCAGAAATTAAAAAAGCTATGGTTTCTGTGGGATTACTGTCTGAACAGCATAGAGAAATTAGTTTTAGACATCAAGCAATTTATGATTTCGCAATAGGGAAAAAATTACTTTCGTTTGGTCTTCAATCTACTGAAAATTTCTTAACCGAATTAGGAGCAAGAAATCAGCAAACGCTGTTGAAACGTGAACATCTCAGATATGCACTTGCAATGTTATATGAAGCAGATGAAAGTATTTTCTGCAATTGCATTGAGGCAGTTCTTTACCATCCTGAAATTCGATTTCATTTGAAATCATTAGTATTTAGCGTATTACGCCATATAGAAAACTTTAAAGTTCCTCTCAAAAAGTTGATTAATAAAATTGTTGATGATGCTGAACTCGCTCCTCATTTTATAAGTTTAAGTTGCAGTGGCACTCCTACTCTCGTTCAATATCTATCAGAAAGTCATTATCTAAGTGATTGGTTAGATGCGGATGGCGACATGCGATCTAAAGCTCTAGAGCTTCTAAGCTCAGTTGCAGATAAAGCTCCAAACTTGTTAATCAATGAATTATCTAAGTTCATGAATCAATCACCTGAATGGAATCAAAAGATATACAACTGTTTATGTTGGAATATGAAAAATGATTCTAATGAACTCTTTGATTTTCGTATGCAACTTATTAAAGTTGGCACTAACAGTCACTATATTTTTTGGGATGATTTAACCAAAGAATATCCGTTAAGAGCGTTACATCTCTTAGAACTCATGTGTAATGAAGAATTTCATGTGAGCCTTAACTCAAGAGAAGAATGGTCTGATTACGATACAGAATGTGTTGAGAAGCTTGCTGAAAGCCATTCATTAGATGTATTAAAAGTCTTTTTACCCTTTTTAGATCAGTACTTTTCTGAACCTATAAATGAATATTTTGATACTTACAAATGGTCTAATGAATACGGCACAAGAGAACCTCTTGAAACTTTCATCTATAAAGCCTTATTTATCCTTATCATTAAGGCTTCCCAGAATATGGCTTTACAATCCAATGAACTTTTCCAATTATTAAGTCCATTTAAAAAAAATCAAAATCTAATATTTAATCGTATATTTGCGAATGCTCTTCTAAACATTGATATCAGCTATGCTGATGAAGCTATAGAGTGGCTGTTAGATAATCCAAATCATAAGTTTAAATTAGGAAATGATTATGAAGAACCTGTTTGGAAATTAGCAGGGAAATTAATTGAAAAATTTTCACCACATTGTAGTTTAGATAACTTTGAACGGCTTCAAAGTGAAATTTACTACTCACTTTCCGACTACGATTTAGAGCAGATTAAATGGCGTTTAGAAGCTACTCGTAAAAATTACTACACTCCTTATTGGGGGAAAACTCAATACTTTTTATTACCTACATTAGATACATCACGTATTTCTAATAAAACTCTCCAATTGATTGGTGTACTCAGTCGTAAATTTGAAAAATATACGGATGATGATTTTTGTCACAAATTCAATGGAATAGCAGGATTTGTTAGATCACCAATCAAGAACTATTTTATGCTCTCTAACAAGGCTTGGAAAAAACTTATTACTAGTGCTGTAGACAAGTTCAGTGATACTAAGTTTAGAGCAGATTGCACTGAAGCAAGTATTCACCAGTTTTCAAATAACTTCAGAAGCGTTGTGAATGCTGAGCCAAAACGGTTTGCAGAGTTTTCTCTAACCTTACCCACTCATATTCATCAGGATTATATTGATGCTTTATTTTCGGGGTTAAGTGAAAATAATATTGATCAAGTTCCAGAACACCTAAAAGAACATTGGGCACCATGTCCTATTGAGTTAATAGAGCAAGTTATCGATCATTTTACAACAACTGATTATTCACGAGGACTTGAAAGTTTACTCTCATCACGAGTCCAGCTATTTTCGCAAAAATATATTGTATTATTAGAAGATATTGCAAAATCTTCAGATGATCCGAAATCAAATAAATTGAATATTTATAGAACAGGTCACCCAGATGAATTGGATGAAATTTCAAGTAAGGATTTATTTGGAAATACGATTAATTGTACTAGAGGACGTGCTTATAGAAGCTTAGCTCAAAAATTTTGGAGTGATGAAGCATATGCTCTATCACACAAATATCTTATTGAAAATGCTTTAAATGATGAACATGCAGCTGTAAGAATGGCAACTGCTGATTTACTACTTCCTATGTATAATTATGATTGTAATTATGCTTTTCAAAAGTTTATAGAGTTGTGTCAAAAGGACGTAAGAAATACTCTAAGTCATGGCTATCACTACTATTTCAATAATGCTTTTGATAGTGAATTCAAAGATTCATTTGTAGCTCTTGTTCAAATGATGCTGGAATCCTCATATCAGGATGTTAGAAAAGAAGCCCATAAACAAATATTTGCTCGATGGCTATTCAATGGTTTATTTGAAGAAGAGATACAGCAAAGTCTCAATTCTAAAAATCAAGAAAGTCTTTTGGGGTATGCTTCCGTGATTAACCAACTTTTGGGTGATAATACAAAAGGTTATAATCACTCAAAGATGAAACAAATTTTTGAAATCTTAGTTAATTCAGAAAATGAGGAAATTCTAAAAAAAATAGGGAGATTTTTCGGTAAAAAATTTTGGTCAAAAAGATATGCACGAGAGTTTTTTGAAATGTATGTACAGTCAAAAGCATTAAATCATAATGTTTATAATGTCTTACATTCAATAGAAGAAAGCTCTATAGGTATGGCTCAATTTAGTGATCTCATCATTATCATGATTCAAAATATTCTTAAGTTAAAAACTCAAGATTTAATGAGTAATTTAGATACAGATGCTATCACGAGAGTCATTCAGCAACTATATGATCAAGCAGAAAATGATGAAGATGATGAAACACTGGGGTATTGTCTTGACATGTGGGATCATCTTTTGTCTAGTAATCATACATTTATAAGAAATATGACTGAAAAATTGGATGGTGGATTGCTAGCATGATTTGTTAAACTTAATAAGTTATGGCAATTATTTACGAACCGAATTATTGGAAAATAATTCTTTGAGCTTAAACTGAATAACTTTGGAAAAATATGAAAAATTTACAACTCGCTAAAAATATAAAAATAGAAATCTTAAGACTTCTTGCTCAACAAGAAGAAAAGTTATTCAAGAAAATAGAACCTTTAGAGTTTTTTGATTCAATTTTAAATTTGCGAGCTATGCCATCTACTGATAATAGATTTAAAGATGCAAGACGTGACTTTGAACAGCACTATGTAATCAATAGTGATTGGACACTGGAAGAAATATTACTAGATAGATATGATTTCACCAATTCTGATGAAAACTTTTTCAAACTTCTTAATCTAGTTGTATCCCCTACTGTCAATAACACGGAAGAAGAAGTAAAGTTTTTCTATTACACTCTAAATCCAATACTTAACAACCACTCACTTGAATATCGTTTGAAAAACATTAATGAAAATGGTATCTCAATATTTGAGTTAGATACTTTGGATAGTGAAAATCAATTCAAAGATATAGTTGATAATCATACCCCAATTTTTGTTAATAAGAATAATGATAAGGAAATTATAGATAGATTAAATAAAAGCTACTCTACTTATATTTTACTTACTCCTACAGATTGGAATGATTATGGAAGAAAAAACCAATTTAGAATATCTGTTCAATATCAAGGTCAGCACACAGATTTAGGTCTATTAAAAATAATTTCGCACGATTCCCAAAGTACAACAGTGAGTTTACCCAACCAATTCACTACGCTAGGAAAGGAATATTGTTCATTAGGACAGGCAATTGAATACTATAAAAGTATCAAAAGTTTTTTCGGGAACTATTATTTGACCATCTTAAAAGCATTTAATGATGTTGCCTTTTTTCCACAAATAAGTGAATCTTTTGAAAATTCTCATGACTTCAAAAACAGTTTAATTAGACTTGATGGTCAAGAGCAATTAATGCGTCAAGCCCGCTATATTATTGACAACTATGATCTAAGTAATCTCTATTCTTTTGAATATACCTATAAGCCAAGTTATTCAGACGATATTGAACCTTTAAAGATACCTTTTAATTTCAGTGAAAATTCTGAACTTCCTAACAGAATTTATGCCCTTATCGGTGAGAATGGTGTCGGTAAAACCCAATTGGTTTCAAAGCTACCCATAGATATGGCTAATCAAGTATTGGACACATTCTCACCTAAAATACCGCTTTTCAGTAAGGTCATTGCTGTTTCTTATAGTGTGTTTGATGATTTTCAAATCCCTAATAGTTCATCAAAAATCAATTACCTGTATTGTGGTTTAAGACAAGATAGAAATGGTGAAAAATATACGCTTACTAAAAGAGATTTAAAGGAAAGATTTTTTAAATCTATTCAAAAAGTTCAGAAAAGTAAGAGATTCGATCATTGGTGTGAAATCGTTGAAACTTTCTTCTCAAAGAACACTGTCGATCAATGGAAAACAATGGATGATTCAGAGTATGAATTTGTATTAAACATTAGCGAAATCAGCAATTCTTTGGATAAATTCAGCTCTGGTCAGTCAATTTTTGTTTTCATTCTAACGGAAATATTAGCGAACATTCGATATGATTCATTAATTATATTCGATGAACCCGAAACACATTTACACCCGAATGCTATTTCTCAGTTAATTAATAGTATCCATTTATTAGTAAGAAAATTCCAATCTTATTGTATTATTGCCACTCACTCTCCTATCATTGTACAAGGTATTCTTTCTAAAAATGTTTATGTTATAAGAAATGAAAACAATGTATTAAGTGCCAAGCATCCTTCTATAGAAACATTTGGAGAGAATTTAACCAAAATTACAGATGACATTTTTGGAGCCCGAGACACAACATCTCAATTCAAAAATGAATTACAAATATTAATTAATAAAGGCTACAGTTACAACGATATTATAAATTTACTTAAAACGAATAATGTACCACTTAGTTTGAATTTAACCGTTCTATTAAATAGTATGGCATCGACTTAATATGATTAACTTAACTCCATATCATCTTGACAGTGAAGATTTTTTAGAAACAGTAGTTAAATCTAAGAAAAAAGGTAAAAATGAGAATCCTCCTCTTTATAAAGATAGAATAGTCCCCTTATCTCAAAAAATATTACCTTATTATCCCGTATATGATCATGCATTTTCAACAAATTCGTTACACACTATAACAGCATGTAATTTATTTACTGATAGTGAGGAGTCTGACTTATTAAAATTATACAAATATAGTTCTAAACCGTTTACCTTATTGAAAAATGCAATAGTTTCACGACCAAATAATCGTGAGGATCATACCTGTCAATACTGTTCTATAAATAGCGTAAACACCTTAGATCATATTATGCCCAAGGATGATTATCCTGAATTCGCGGTTCATCCAAAAAATCTAGTTCCTGCATGTTCTCAATGTAATGGTAAAAAATCTAAAAAATGGATCACAAGTGGAGTATTCGAGTGTCTAAACCCCTACTTACATAAATTACCACCAACTCAATTTTTATTTGCAAGAGTAGTCTATATTAACAATACTTTTGATGTTAATTTTTATTTAGATAATCAGAATAATGTGTTACCACCTTATTTATTTAATGTTATTCAAAATCATTTTCGCAACCTTGACCTATTGAAAAGATATAAAGAATCTTCTTCTAAAATTATTTCTGAGTTTGACAACTCTATTAAGGGATCACTTAAAATACAAAACCTTCAAAATGCTTTAATTAGTGCACAAAATGCGGTCCAATTAAATCAAGCTGATTTTGGCTATAATCAATTTGAAAATATTCTTAAGTTGGAACTATGCAACGGATCCGCTTATAGACAATATTGCCAAGCTCATGGATATTAATCTACTTTTTTAATACATGTTAATAAAATTTTAAATTCCAACTCTCTCATTTTCTAACTAGCTCAGGTTATAATAATGGACTCCAAAAATATTGTTGATCTATTATGAACTCCTCCAATGGCCCTTTACACGGCAAAAAACTTGCTGACATTTTGGATGAGTTATTGGAGTACTATGGTGGATTTGAAGGCTTAAGTTATAAAATTGAAATTAGATGTTTTTGCATAGATCCAAGTGTTAAATCATCATTACGATTCTTACGTACCACACCATGGGCACGTGAAAAAGTAGAAAACTTATATTTGTATGTTTTACGCCAAAAATCCAAACAGAAATCATAGCTATCAAAACTTTAGCCTCAGCATTTTAATTGGTAGTGGACTGCCACCACACTTCTAGAGAAATTTAGTCTATTCTTAAGACCTTGCAGATAGAGGTGCAAGCTTATTTAGTAGGAAAATATATATTTATAGCTCGGTTCATGAACTAAGTATTTTACACGTTATCACTTTAGTACTCTAAGTAATTAAATTTATTGTTTATTAAATAAAAATTTAATTATGAACTAGATTATAGATAAACATAAGTTAAATAAATAACACCTATCATTTTGTTCATTATTTTTGATATACATTAAACCTCAACCTGCTCCTAGTCAAGATGAAGTTATCTAATTATATAGATAGCGTATCTATGGTAATAGATGAAATTGCTTAGGGACCAACAGAACCTAACGAAAACTTCCAAGACACAGTTATTTCACGTAAAAGTGTTGTAAGAAAAATTTCTAAAATTGTAGCCTCACTAATTTATACAAAATGTCCAATTTCGATACCGACCTATCCAATGGCTCTTTCATGTAGAAAAACATCTCTAAAAAACAAAGCTATTTTGGTTGTACAAGAAATGATTAGATCCGTTATTAATAGTAGCCTTAATGCATTCCCTGCTAAAAGCCAAAATACTAATAATTATCTAAATAATAAAAAATATACGGTCTTTAAATGTGTAAAATATATTTAAAATCAACAACTATAATGTAGTAAAACTAAATAAACTACTTTATACAGTACTCATGTCATTTTACTTATATATAAGAAATTAGTTTTAAAATTTTTAGCAATATTAGGTATATAAGATAAAGAATGATGAGAACAGTTATCGAATTTAAGTATATTTAATAGACAATATTGACAGACAGATCTGTATGAATTAATTTAGAGTAAATGCTCTAAATTGGAAAAAAGAATGTCTATAAAAAAAATTGGTAGCTTTGAATGGATGCAATCAACAGATGGTCATCTCACCACTAAAGAAAAACTTAAACTTCTAAATGAAATTCTTTTGCCTAGTATGCTGGGTGTTATGAAGTCTCAACTTCATATTGGGAGTTCAAAAAGCAATATAAATTTAAAAGATATAAAAGTTCCTGATACTAAGATTATTGTAGAAGCGATAAATGAGCTGAATGAAAAAGCTCCAGGTACTCTTATCAATCATTCATGGAGAACTTATTTTTGGGGTGCTGCGATAGGCCTTCAGGATCAAAGAAAATATGACCCTGAAGTTTTATTGGTAGCTTCTTTGTATCATGACATCGGTCTTACAGATAATCATAAAGAATCAAAAGGTTGTAGATGTTTTACATATGAGAGCTCAATGCAATTTGAAAAGAAAGCAAAGCACTTAAATTATGACGAAAATAAAATCAAAACTGTCAAAGATGCTATATGCATGCATATGAATGGTCATATTGCTGAAGACAATGAATCTGAAGTGATTCTTCTTCAACAAGGTGCATCCTGTGATGTAGTCGGGGATAAATTATTTACCTTATCAAAGGATTATAGAACGGAAGTTCTAGAGAAATATCCACGTCTGAGATTTAACTCAGAATTCAAAAAATTATTAGCAGAAGAACGAAAAACTGTTAAAAGCTCACGAACAAAATTCTTATCACAATTAGGTCTACCAGTGATGATTTCCATGAATCCATTTGGGGAATAAAGCCATGAATGAAACTTTTCTTTTTAATAATAAGTTCCCTGTTACAGTAAAAAAATTCGAAGCAGGTAAATCAACATCTGAAAATATAACTTTTATATTATTGCCTGCAATTGGTGTACCAATTAAAAAATATCAAAATTTTATAGCTGAACTAAATAGCTATGGATTTAACGTAGTTACTGCAGACTATCCTTGTTGTGGAGAAAATCAACCTCACATTGAAAAAGGCAAAGACTACGGATATGCGGATTTAGTAAAGGATTTTGTGCCTCATTTAATCAGTTCTGCTGATACAAAAAATATTATCTTACTTGGACACAGTCTTGGTGGGCATTTAGCAACTTTATATGCAATCGATAAAACAATACCTGTCATAGGAATTGCAACCGGTAATATTCATTATAAAAATTGGGATGGCCTGGGGAAACTCACTATTCTGAAAGCTGTCGGCTTATTTAAAATTTTAACAAATTTATATGGTTACCTACCAGGCTATAAGATTGGATTTGGATTTAAAGAAGCTAAGACTTTAATTAAAGATTGGTGCCACACTGCCCTTACAGGTAATTATAGCTACTATTTAAATAATGATAGTTTATCCGAAGCTAAGGCTTATTTTATTAATATTAAAGGTGATGATTTTGCCCCCCTGCAGTCAACAAAAAAATTAGCAGAAATGTTTAATAAATATAAACTCGAAAGTATTGATTTGGGAGAAAATTTTAAAGGAAATAAACATAGTAGCTGGCTTAAAGATCCCAAACAAATAGTGAAGGGAATTAAAACAAATATAGGTGAGTTATGCTAAACAAAATTCATTTCCTTAAAAAAGAAAGTTTTTATCTTTTTTTTATTTCAATAATTTTAACGATAATTTTATTCAACAAAATAAATATTATTTATTATGTGGTCTTTTTTTTATTGATTGATTTAATCGGATATATACCAGGCAGAATATGGAATTTATTTAAGGGTGACAAGGATACCGCAAAAATATTCTATAAACTTTATAATCTATGTCATAACTTTGTCACCATAACAATTATCAGCCTCATTTGGCTTTATTTCGTCAAGAATGATTATAGTTTTATTGCTCTGTATACGCATTTATTTCTTGATAGAGGTTTACTTGGTAATTTCCCGAAGGAAGAAAAAGATACATTTAAAACCCCAACAATTAATCTAGTGGATTGAGTTACTATGAATTTACCTGGTTTTTTATTAGAAGCTACTAACATAAAAGCAAAAGTTGAAAGTAATATTTTGAATGATTGGTTTACTACTAAAAGTACTGAAAATAAGATAGGTACTTTTAAGGAAGATATCCAATTAAATAACAAATATTTAGAAAATTCTCTAAAACAAGAGCTTAGCTTTAAATCATTAACAGAATTTTATGCTTCTAAAGCAATTCTAGATATTGTGAAAATAGCACCCTCATTAAAAGAATATGATTTTTTAAACACCCTATTAATTGATGAAACTCACCATAGTTATCTTTTTAGAACTTATCTTAAAGATAATGGTTTATTAGCCCTTACAAACCCTTTAGAAGAGATGGCTGAAGTACTAAACCATTCTCATCAACAAGTTGTGATTCCTTTTCAGGATTTTATTAAAAAGTGGGTAGTTGATAAAAACGATTTTTATGCGGGTATTAGTATTATTACAATTATTTTGGAGGGGATCCTTGCGCCAACAGCAGAATTAAGTGAGGTTAAATGGCTTCCTTTTTATAAAAAAGCATCTGAAATTCAGAGATATGCCAATGTGGATGAGGTTAGGCATCTAACAATATGTGCCGAAATTCTTAAATCAAAAGTAAATACTAATCCAGAAATTAAAAATAGTCTTCAAGAATGCATTCATGAAGGGTTGAATATCTGGAATACCTCTAATATTCAAAATATTATTTTGCAAAGAGAATCTCTTTATCAGCAAGGGATAGAAGAAAATCAACATTTAATCGAAGATTATTATTTAGTTGATGGAATATTACTTAAAGATACATCTCCTGAGATGCGTCTTGAAATTTCAAACTCCATGGTTCATCAAATGCAAAAATCACGACTCGAGTATATAGGGATTTAACTTAATGATTAAAAATAAATTAGTTAATAGAGCTTCTACTCATATTGTCCATTTATATTTAAACAGTACTTTGAGAATTATTGGTAATATTTTAGATAAAGCCAGTAAAGAAAACTATGCACTTAAAGAGCAAATTGAAGATTTCAGAGATGGGGCTAGAATTTTATTTAAAATTAATTATTTAAAAAATGGATATATTGTTTTACAGGTCTGGAATAACTCTTTTCATCTTATTAACGAAAATGAGAAATCTATTACTGATTATGACTTGGCGATCATAGTTAAGCACCCCATTCTGGCGTTTAAAATATTAACTCTCCAAGAGAGCAATACAGTAGCTGTAGCAAATAATAGATTCTTAACAAGCGGTGATGCTTCGTTGGCTATACGTTTTATCAATTGTCTAGAAATTATTGAAGCCAATCTCTTACCTTCATTTATTGCTAAAAATATTGTTGCTAAGCATGAGCATATTCCAATAAGTGGAAAAATTAATTTTATAAAAAATTTAATTATCTGAGATATAAATAATGTTTAATAACTATGAATTTTTTAGCCCTGTACGAATACTATCGGGAATAGCAACACTTAAATGCTTACCAGAAATCATTCATAAGCTTGATGGATCTAGTGTTTTCATCATGACAGATAAAGGAATTTCAGCAGCGAATGCGCATGAGCCTGTAATAAATGTCTTGAATGAAAATACTATTCCATTTGTGATATTCGATGATATTCCACCAGATGGTAGTGTTAATGCAGTCTACACTGCACGTGAACTGTATGAAAAGCATAGATGTAATTTGATCATTGCCATTGGGGGTGGATCTGTAATTGACACTTCTAAGGCATTAAATATTGCAGTCACTTTACCGGGTGATCTCGAGAAATATCTAGGAGTAAATAATCTTCCACATAGATTAAAACCTTCTATCATCATTCCCACAACTGCTGGTACTGGTTCAGAAGTTACTGCTGTTGCAGTTGTTGCAGATAAACATAAGAAGCTGATTTTTAACTCACCATATTTAATGGCTGATTATGCCCTACTTGATCCGCTAATGACGCTAAATTTACCGTTGTATATTACAGCAATGACAGCAATGGATGCTTTAACACATTGCATCGAGGCATATACTTGCAATGGCAGAAATCCGATTTCATCTGAACTTGCCTTCTCAGCCATTAAAAAAATATTACTTAACCTACCTATAGTAATGAAGGACCCTCAAAATCTTGAATCAAGATTGGCTCTAGCAGAAGCATCTACTATGGCAGGAATGGCATTTTCTAATTCAATGGTTGGTTTAACACATTCTTTAGCACATGCATTAGGTGTTAATTTTAAAGTCCCTCATGGTTTGTGTTGCAGTATTTTTCTACCACATGTCTTAGAGTTCAATAAAAATTATATTTTAGATGAGTTAAGTGAACTCTCTTTACTTTTTCTAACAGAAAATGAGTATAAATCCAGCAGCAAACAAAACCGTGTAGAACTCTTAATCAAGAAAATCAGTCAATTAAAACAAGAGTTAGAAGAAATGTCTAAACTTCCTTCTAAGCTTAGATCAACCAATAAAGTGCAATTGGATGATTTTAATTTTATTGCAAAAAAAGCCTTGGTTGATGGCTCCATAATTTATAACCCAGTAAAGCCTACAAGGCATGAAGTTATTGAAATCTTAGAAAAAGCATGGTGATATAAATGAATATAATGCAAGAAAATAATTCTGACCACATAGTAGTTAAAGATAAAGTAAGTTTAAAAGAATATCTGCAAAACAATAAACTTTTATCTGTTTCTTTAAATACTAAGGCAAATGAGTCAAACGAGTCTCTAAAGTCCCTTTCTGACCTTATTCGTAAAAATGCGGCATTAGAGCCAAGTTTGGGAATAGCTTTAACTATGCATCACCATATTGTTTTAGTTTTAGCTAAATATCCAGAGATTTTCAGAAATGCATCTCAGATATTGAAAGAAGTGATTCAAAATGAAGCATTGGTCGCCTCTGCTTTTGCAGAAGGAAATGCTGGCGTAGATGTCTTTAATCCTTCTTCTGAAATCACTATCACCAATGACTCTTTCATCTTAAATGGTCAAAAGAAACCTTGTACTTTATCAAGTATCTCTGACTTTTATGTCTTATCAACAGCATTAGACAATAAACTTAAATTAATTAACTTACCCTCTAAAAGAGAGGGAATTTCAGTACAATCTTTTTGGAACTTAGATGTTTTCAAATATTGTGATAACCAAGCAGTAATATTTGAAAATGTAAGTTTACAAGAAGAAGAGCTTTCCACTCTACAAGATGATGAATTATCACTATGTTTAATTTATGGGTTATCTTTATTTAATTATTTTGCAGTAAGTGCATATATTGGCATAGCTGAAGAATTAATGAATAATATTCCAGAAAATTTATCGAATATTCCAAATATAAAAATAAGATTAGTTGAATTTACTAATTTGAATACTACCCTCTTATCTCAAATAAACAATATCTGCTCTGAGAGTATTCTTACCGAGCAGAGCTTAAGTGAAGTTCTAAATTTGAGATATTTGGTAGAACAAAATTTAGATAATATTAAATCCTTTGTTCTTCAAAATATTGGTGGAATAAATGTAATGAAAAACCCATCAATTTTAAAATTAGTTAATCATATTGAAATGCTTAAATATCATCCAACAGGTAAATTTCAATTTTATAAGCAATTCGTTTAAAAGAGATAAAAAATGTATAAAATTAATGAATATCGCCAAAATCTTCTAAATAAATTTAAAATTAACCTTAATCCTCAATCTGCTAAAGACAATATTTTTTACTTGTCTAATGGTCAGATTGCTTATGATTATTTAGCGCAATACGGGGCTGTACCTTTTGGTCATAATCCAGAATTTTTAAAAGAAGCCATTCAAAATTATTTTTCTTCTAACCAGGCTAATTTCATACAACCTAATATTCATCCTAAAGTTGAGGAGTTTGCTACAACTTTAATTGAGTCAGTTAATTCCAATCTATATTCCAGATGTATAACCACGAACAGCGGAGCTGAAACAGTTGAGGCTGCCCTGAAGTTGGCTCGTATTAAAACTGGTAGACGTAAGGTCCTTGGTATTTTTAAGGGCTTCCATGGTAAAACATTTGCAGCCTTATCTGCGAGTGGATCAAATCGCTTCAAAATGCCTTATATTCATGACAGTGATAGTTATGAATATGTGAATTTAAATGATACAGATACCTTGATCAACAAATTAAGCACGAATGAATTTGCTGCTTTTATTGTTGAACCAGTATTGGGTGAAGGAGGAATGATTCCAGCTACATGTGAGTTTTTAAAACTGGCTGTTGAACTCTGTGAGCAACATGGGACTATGTCCGTTTTTGATGAAATTCAAACTGGCTTGGGACGGTTAGGTGATATTTGTGCAGCAAAGAAATATGAAATATTCCCAGATAGTATTTTATTTTCAAAGGCATTAGGAGGTGGAATTGTACCTATTGGTGCTGTAATTTATAAAGAACAATTTTATGATTTTAATTTTGATAAGAAACATAGCTCTACATTTGCTAACAACTCCCTTTCTGCAACAGTTGCTCTAAATGTTATTAATCATTTGAATAACCCTGATAACAAGATATATGAAAATGTGAACAATTTAAGTAAATATCTAGATGAGTGTATAAGAAACCTTACAGATCAATATTCAGATATTATTAAGTTTACTGGTCAGGGATTAATGCGTGCTTTTGAGTTTTATAATAAAGAGGCTCAGCAAAATATATTGATTAATTTCTGTCAAAATAATGGCAGCCTAGCTTATATCATTTGTGGTTTTCTTTTGAAGAACTATAATATATTTATAATGCCTCTATTATCTCAACCATGCTCAATTCGATTTGAACCTCCATTAAACATTAATTCTCAAGATATTGATCGTTTTATTAATGCATTGGAAGAAATTTGCAAAATAATTAAGAATGGACGTTATGATGTACTGTTCGGAAATTTGATAGATATAGTTAAAGATTCTTTACCAGATTTGAGTATTTCATTCCCAGTTTCTTATGTAGATGACACTAAAATAGCCGAAATTAACTATAAAACTGAAGATAAAAAATTAAATACAGGTAAAACATTTGCTTTCTTCATTCATGCTACCTCCGCTGAAGATCTAGTAAATACATTCCCTTATTCGATTAAACAAAATTTTAATGATAATCAACTGCGGCAGCTTGCGGATGAAATTCTGGATATTGCTCGAATCGATTACAGCCCAGATGTAGGCGCTTTTTTTAGTGTATACAACGATAAGACATATGCAAATGGAATGTTTATCTTTTCCCCACTTAGCCCAAAAGATATGATGCGGCTGAATGAAAAAGAGAAACTAGACTTAATGCTTGAATACCTGCAAGTCGCTGAAGAAAATGGTGCTGAGCTGGTAGGACTAGGCGCATACACATCAGTAATCGCTAATGGTGGGACAAGCATTTTACCTCATGCTAATAACCTTACAGTTACTAATGGGAATTCACTTACTGCTCTTTCCACAGTAGAGAGCTTATTTTCACTAATTGAAGATAAAAATGTAGAAAATGCATGCGCGGTCATTGTAGGAGCAAGAGGATCAGTAGGGAAAATAGCTGTTTCAGGAGTGGCCCACAAATATGGCAATTTAATATTGGTAGGCCGGCCAGGAAGTGAATTAAAAATTCAGCAAGAAATTATTCCTTATTTAATACAAAGCTGTCTAACTACAGATTATGAAATTTCAAAAAATTCCTTTTTTGACAAATTGAGTTCTTACCTAAGTACTACTGATTATAAGAAGATCAATTTTGATAAATTAGTTGATGATTTTCTTAAGTTAGGACTCTCTGTGGAGGTCGATTATCAAATTGCTTTCTCGAAAGCAGATGCAGTCATTTCAGCGACAAGTGAAGGCAAAGGCTTCCTCAATACTAAATATCTCAAAAAATCGGCTTTAGTATTTGACGCCGCCAGACCTTTTGACTTCGTAAATGATGATGACTTCAAAATTTATGAAGGGGGTCTAGTTAGACAACCTAATGAAGTATTTTATAGCGACTGTAATATGGTAAAAGCTCCAGCTGGAATTAATTTAGCTTGTTTATCAGAAACTATTGCACTAGCTTTGGATAATACGGAAGAACATCAAAGTATTGGGAAAAGTATAGATTTCAAAAAAGCAAGCAACATTTTAAATGTTGCTAAAAAGCAAGGCTTTAAGTCAGTAAACTACAACGTAGAATAAGAGTTAACTATGTTTTCTATTAGATCCTTACATACTAATGAATTAATTGGTACAGAACTTCTAGACCTTTGCGGAAGTTCTGTATCTCCTCTACTTTTTGAAAAGAATCTCACTTGGTTTATATCTGATAAATCCGCTATAGCTTTTTTTCAGTATAAAAATACTTTGATTAGCGTGGGTGGAATCCTAGCAAGTCAAAATGATAAAGAACAAACACTCAAAAACTTTTTGAAATACTGTAAAGACAAGAAATACCAATATCTTTTTCTACATTTTCCTAAAGAGGATATTCCAGTTTTCGAAAACAACTCATTATTGATTAATCAATTAGGAGCATCTTATACAATTGATATTAAAAACTACTCACTTGAAGGAAAAAAGTTCCAGCAACTGCGTAATAAAATTAATAAAGCAAAAAAAAGTGGTGTTTCAGTAGAAAGAATTGATGAGCAGGCTAATTTTGAAATCCTTAAACCTAGACTTAAAGAAATCAATAAATCTTGGTTAAAAGGCAAAAAGGCTAAACACTTAACGAATTTGGTTACTGATTTTGAAACCTTAAATTTAGATTCCGGACTTCATAAGCTCTATACAGCTAATAAGGAAAATGAGGTCATCGCATATATTATATATAGTAAAAACTTTGGTAAGTTTAAGGGGTGGTTTCACAACATAACTCGTAAAGCCCCAGATACTCAAGATGGAGTAATGCAGTTAATCAATCAGAAAGCACTCAATGAATTAGAGGATTTAGATTATCTTAATTTTGGTTTTACACCTTTGGTGGAACTACAGCCAAATTTGAACTTTAATTCCTCCCCTACTTTTCATAAGATAATGAAATTTATGGAAAGTAAAGGTGGTGTTGTCTATCCTGCTCGTTCACAACGGCAATATAAAATGAGCTGGCGACCACAGATAATTGATTATGAATATATTGCATTTCCACAAGGAAAAGCTATCAAATCTCTTTTGACCCTATTACGTTCAACAAATAGTATATGAGTAATTTTCAAAAATTTAAGGACACCATGAGTTTTTCCTCTCATGGGGTTTCTTTATTTAGCATTAAACCTCGAGACAACCATATATTAGGTACAACTATTACTTCTTTTATGAGTGTCTCGACTGAACCTAATTGTTTTTTATTCTGCCTAAACCAAAAACTTAAGGTGAACAATCATCTTGATGTAAAAAGTTTGATTAATATACATTTTCTTAATAGTAAGCAGCAATATATCGCGGAAATATTCTCGAACAAGCGTGATGTAGATGCTTATAAAGATCTGTTTACTCTGGATGAGTCTAATAATGAAAGATTATTTTTAAAAGATTCAATTGTTGATATTTTTGCACAAATTAGATCAATTAGTCCTATAGGTTCTCATAACATTTATATTTGCGAAGTAATTAATAGTGATATAAATGAATACGTTAGCTATAATCCACTAATTTATTACAACAGAAAATATACTTCAGTAAAGTAGTAGTGATTGTTGTCATTATAAATGATAGCTGTAGGCTTTTTTAATTAAGTTATTAAAATTAATTCAATATGCTCAAATTAGTTGAGCATATTGAATTAAATTAAACTTATTTTGATGCCATCATTTATCATTGTCTGATGATTGAACGTAAGAGAGCTATAACAAATAGCTTTTTATAAATATAACTTTACGTAAAGTTGATAAAAATTTAGAAAAATTGATCTAACCCCAAAATTATTGAAAACACTTGTTTTAGAATTTTATTTGAACAAAAACCCCTACTTCATGAACCATCAATGTCTAAAATTAAAAATTAAAATCATAACTTATTATTATTACTATTCTATTTTTAAAATTGGCTTATGAACTAGATTTTAGGTGAACATAAGTTAAATAAGATATGTAGAAACCTACCTATATAAGACTCTGGCTACTCTGCGTTGCTACTACGCCGTTTATTCTTTGCTGTGGTTAATTATTAAGCTTATCCTAATGTCTGCTGAGTCTTCGCGCTCTTAATTACCTTTTGTATAACCCTATTTCTAGTTTTAGCCAGAATAATTCTCTAGGCAGCCTTCTACAAAATGTAATTACACTTTTATATTTGCCCTAGCGAGCTGATCGACTCACTACATCCTAAATTCATGATCTGTATTTATGGTTACTGGATACCTAGAGATTATTTTGCTAAATCGCCTTTTGGCTCCTAAAGTTATTAATTTGCTTAGGCTAAATTGCAATACACAAAAAATTTTCTATCTTATTGAAATTTATATAAATATTTTTAAAACCCTCTTTACATGCTCTTAAAAACTGATATAGTACGTGTGTGTAGCTATTCTTTAAATTTAACCTGCTGCTAGATCTCAAATTATATAAACCATAGCTAAATCACAAAAAAATAAGATCCAACTCAAAGCTGTCTTTTGACCTTTTCTCTTTAAATTTTTATTGAGGTGTCATATCTAATTTAACCAAGATTCATACAATAATTTTTATAATTTAAATAATGGATAATTAAATATGGATCGTTTGAAAGTTATTTTATTGATTACAAGTACCTGTTTAACAACAACACTTTATGCCAAACAACAAGTTGTCTGTGTTTTTGACCCAATTGGTAAGTCTGGAGAAGCTTTTGCTTTAGCAAAGGATTATGCTCTTGAAGCTAAAAATTGGGGAGCTGATCTATCTTTAAAAGCATATGTGGATGAACGTGTTGCGGCTGAAGACTTAAAAGTCGGCAAATGTGATGGCGCTATTATTAGCGGTTTACGTGGCCGTCAGTTTAATAAATACACAGGATCTTTAGATGCGGTTGGCGCATTAACAAATATGAAAACCGCAATTAATGCCTATAAGCTGTTGTCTTCACCCATGGCCGCCAAAAATATGGTGGTAGGCCCTTACGAAATTGCAGGTTTAGGGACTATTGGCCCTGCATATTTATTTGTAAATGATAGAAGTATCAACACTCTCGCTAAAGCTGCCGGTAAAAAAATTGGAGTATTTAAATATGATGAAGCCCAACCAAAGCTTGTGCAACAGGTTGGCGGTCAGGCTGTATCGGTAGACGTGACTAACGCTGGTGCGAAGTTTAATAACCATGAAATTGATATTGTGCCCGCTCCTATTGTGGCGTTTAAACCTTTTGAGCTATACAAAGGTTTAGGTGAAAAAGGAGCTATCGTTCGTTTCCCTCTAACTCAAATTTCAGCAAACTTCATTATTCGTAAAGACCAGTTTCCAGCAGGTTTTGGGCAAAAGTCTCGAACTTGGGTAGCCAGCCAACTAAACAGAACGTTTGGCATTATTGCTAAATATGAAAGTGATATTCCTTCAAAATATTGGATGGATATTCCTAAAAATGAACAATTAAACTATATGAAAATGATGCGCGAGGCTCGTATACAGCTAACCAAGGCAGGTATTTATGACCCTAAAATGATGAATTTTTTGAAAAAAGTGCGATGTAAAGAAAACCCAAGTAATTTTGAATGTGCATTAAATGATGAATAAATTAAGCAAACTTCTTGTTTCATCATTAACTTAAACCAATTTTCTTACACAGATGTTATTGGAATATCCGTGTTTATTTAATTAAGAAATTTATATATTGATTTTAAATTTCAACAGATAGAAAATCACTCGCAATCATACATAACTATAAGAGTTCTTATGCTTCCTAAGCAGAAAAAGAATATAGCCCTGTCCTACATTCTTCCTTTAATTATAGTTATTGGATTTTATGCCTTTTTTCGTGTATCTATTCTTCCTTATATTTATACCCAGCAAGCAGAGCATCAACTTTTAACAGCAAACAATCAAACAACTGAGATTTATTGGAAAGAACCAGACCTCTTAGCCGATAAAAAGTATCCAGCAATTATCTTCTTACATGGTATTCAGAAAGATAAACAAGGTGCTAAAGCCTTTGTACGCTCAGGCTTGTTAAATGAATATGCTAAAAAGAACTTTTTTAGTTTTGCTGTATCTATGAGTGGATATGGTGAGTCATCTGGGAAATCAGACTTTTGTGGTAAAGCCTCACAAAATCATCTTGTACAAGCCATTAATTTTGCTCGATCACAGCCCGATGTTGACCCAAACAAAGTTGCAGTCGTTGGTATTAGTTGTGGGGCATCTATAGCGAATGTTGTAGCTAACTCTGCAAAGATAAACGCTTTGATTCTTGTATCTGGGTTTTATGATTTTAAAGGTATGTATGCCGAGTGGAGTTCTAACACTAGAGCGCTACCATCACATGTAATGAATGAAATAAACCAAACCATTGCTGCTGAAAAAAATATTGAAACAGCGTCCGCAGCTAGATCATCACTACCAATTTCATCTCAATATCCATCTACTCTTATATTGGTTGGCACTAAAGACCCTATTGTTGACCCAAAGCAAAGTATTCAGCTACATCAATTACTTGATAGTAAAGGTATTCCAAACACCTTAGAACTTATTCAGGATGCCAAACATCCTGTGCCTACTAATGTATGGAAAATTAAAACTGATTCATTTTTAGCAAAAACTTTGAATATAAAAAATTAAGTGATCAATGGATTGCTCTGTAGATACCTTATATCAACCCTCAAACAAGCTTTTTATGTATTTAAAAAAGTAAAAGAAAAGTTATGCACCCAAACGGGGTACGTCAATTTGTGACGCAATACAGACCTTTCTATATGGATAATTTTTAATTTTTTTGTTTAGATAAAGATCCATTAATAAATTGGAGATTACATATGGAGTGGGTTAAACTAATTGTTGAAGTCTTATTAAGTCTTGGCTTTTTAGGCACAGTTATTAAATGGTTTTTTTTACCAAGATTTCGTATTGAATTAAAAAAGAAAAATTTCAAAGAAGATAAGGTAGAGTTGGATAATTACTTGGATGCATGTGAAAAATTTAACCAAGGTGAAAATTCATTGCAACCTATCCAATTCCAATATATCACTAATCAATTTTTGGGAACCAATAGATATCACTATAGTTTGTTCAATAAAAGAATTAATAATCTATGGAATTTCAATAAGCTTTTTTCAGACTTAAATTTTAGTTATTTCTTTATCAAACAAAATATAGTAAATGATCAGGTATATTTAGAATATACTTTTAAAGAAAAAACAATTGAGAAAATCAAATCAACCGCAATAACAATACTTATTTTTGCGGTATTAGTTTATTTAGGTTTAATAATATTTGAAGTTTTTTTCCTTCAAGATTTAATTTTAAGTAAACGCATAGATAATAATGCATATTCATTTTATAAAATTCTTTCATGTGTAGTATATGTTGGTCTGATCTTAGGAGCATCATACTTTGGTGGTAAAGCAAGTACCGCTCTATATTTGAAAGATATTTTTGATATTAAGGATAAAAATATTAAACTTGAAAATCGCAGTTCAACAATACGTTTAGATAGTTAAATTATTCCATCACTTTATTAGATAGCATTAATAGTGTTTAGTAATTGCATTAACTATTGATCAAAATTAAATTTGATCAATAGTTAATATTATAAAATCACAAAACCGAATTTCCCACTCACCCGATGCCCCTCAAAAACACCTACAACACCCTTTCATCAACTTCATCTGAACTTAAACACTGAATGATTGCACCATCAATCATATATAAAAATAGTTTGGCATCGGGAAAGAAAAAATCGACGTTAAGCACTCTAAGCTGGCTATATATTTCATTGCAAGGCTTAAAAAGTTAAAACTGCTAGAGTAATGGTATCTAAAATTACAATTTATTTTAAAAATTTCTGACGAATAAGGTGGCTATAGAATAAGTTTTTAAGTCCAAACCATAAAGCCAATATATTGTATTGATTAGTATTATCCATTCAATCTAAAAACAACCATATAGATTATGAATCTATATGATTGTTTTTAGTCCTATCTAGTTATTATGGGGATATTGGTATCTGCTGAGACAGAACATGCTGAGCATTCGCTTTATTCTTTATAGTCTGCACTATTGAGTTTTTATCAATTAGTTTACTCTTATTTACTTTCTTAGTATTTTTAGTAGATGGTTTATCTGAGCTTTCAGAAGATGCTTTTTCTGTTACATCTACAAGTCCTTTTAATTTGTCAAGATATTCTAAACTATATTGATTAGCACTCTTGAATTTTATAATTAGTTTACTGCCTCTTAAATCTTCGACTTTAGTTGCTTGAGAAGCATCAAATGAAAGAGCACTCTTGGATAAAGATTTTAAACTTAATGGGTCTGCTGCTATAGTTAATTTCCCATCCTTTGTTGCATTAGCATTTAAGGCGATCTCTAACTCAATATCATCAACATAAACACCAGCTTTTACATTATCTGCATCCAATCTAGTCTTCATCGCAACTATACCATCAGCAATTTGAGGCAATGCTTCATCCACGCTTATCATTTTTCTTGTGTCTTGCTGCTCTTTATTGATTTGAAACGATGTACATCCTATTAAACTAAAACTAAGTATTAAGTACATTGCAGATTGATTAAAGTTATTCATAATTTTTTCCTTTTTTAATTATGTATTAAAATTTTAATCCTTTTAAACACATTACATATATATAATCTGACAAATGGTCATATTTTTTAAAATAATTTTAACTACATGTTTTTTTTTAAAAATTTTATTTAAATCTAATAATGGGCTGGAAAATAATATTTGGTGCAGACTATGCTATGGATGGCATCTATAGTAAATTTGGAAAGAAGAAAATTAGTGTCGGATCTTGTTTTGTTCCTAGTCTCAACTAGTCAATGAGTAGAGATAAATTGAGTAGAAATTCATTTAGGTGGGATGAATTTCTCATTATAAGAAATTAAAATATAATTACTATTTAAACAAGTTTTGATTACATGGAAATTTTCAAGAAAACATCTTTTTGGTTCTTTATAACTACTATTGTCTACTGTATAGCAATGCTTATTTATATTTCATTAAAAAACTTCCTATCCGAAAAAGCAGAAATGATATCAGCTTTTGGATCAATTCTTGGGGCTTTAGCAGCTTTTTTTGCAGCTTTTATAGCACTATATGTTTATAATGGTTGGAGAGTAACTGAAGACCATAAAACCCAAAATTCCCACATTAATAATGCAGTAAATTCATTCTTTAATTTGCAAAACACTTTAAAATCCACATTAGAACAATCTATTGAAATTAGTAAGCTTTGTTCTCAGCAAGATTTAGATTTTAAAGATAGGACGCAATTACTCATTATATCGAGTAAAATACAAACCGAAATTTCATTTTTTCTAAGAGAGCTTAAAATTCACTTGCAAATGTTTGCAACAATTAGCAATACAATAAATTTGTGTGAGGAATATGAGAAAATTATAGAAAATCTGGATAAAGACATATTAGAAAAGTTCACTACTCTAATTGAAGCGATACAAGACAAAATACCAAGTGAAATATTAAATACCTATAAAATTTATTCAGCTTATTTAGCCAAAGACCTAGTAATAAATTTACATAATAAGATAATTTTAGATATTACGAAGAGATCAAAAGCTACTAAGTGATCTAAAATGATATGAATATTTAAAATTAAATACTAATTTGTCCCAAATTTCATCTACTCAAATTGGAATTTTCAAAGTGAATTCAATCTTAAATACAGCTATAGCTGTAGCAATATAATATTATGATTTATATAGTTATTATTTTTAATCGTACATACACTAGCATGTAAAATTAAAAGTTAATTAGTGCCAATCGTCTATTTAATCTATTAGTTAAATTACTTACTATTGTTTTATTTATTATTCATTGATAGATTTTATAATTACTAAGAAAAATAGATTTAAACTTATAAAATCTAAAACCAAGGAGAAGTAAAATATGAAAATATTTAAATTAATCATAACTATAATTGTACCCATCCTAATATCTAGCTCTATTCATGGAGATACAACTATTGCAAATATTGATACTCAATCAAAAAATGACAAAAATATAGATAAAACGATCCCAAATAATAGATCTAAAAAATTAGATCCAGGGTTACAAAAAGAGTTTACAGTTGTAAATAGTGCTGGAAAAGAAGTTACATTAATCTCGAGTTCAGGCCCTAGCTCAGAATTAAGAGAAAAGACAATCGTTAGAATAAAAGATAATTGTAATGACATTTATTTGTTTGGAGTGAGCTGGGATCCTTCTGGTAACTTTGCTTTTGGCTATCCAAATGACAAAGCTATTATAGTTAAGCGAGAGCCTTGCAATTAATTAGAACAGACTATTTTGCCTGAACTCACTGCAAGTAAACACTAATTGACATTTGTTTTGATTATATGAGCTGTGCATCCTGATAACAGAATGCATAGTAAAACCAGAACCTTCAGAGTAAAACTGCTCTACAACTTAAATCTTAATTGCACCAGCCCCCTCAAAAACATCTCCAACACCCTTTCATCAACTTCATCCGAGCTTAAACGCTGAATGATTGCACCATCAATCATATATAAAAAGAGTTTGGCATCGGTAAACGAAGCATCGGAGTTAAGTGCTCTAAGCTGGCTATATATTTCGTTGGTGAGCCATGTTCTATATCTCACGGCGGTTATGTACGCGTTTGGGTAGTTATTTTTCGTTTCAAAAATGGCTTTAAATAACAAGTAATATAGCCCATCTATGTCTGCATGTAATTCATAGAGCTTTTTGAGTTTATCGGCTGCACTGGTGTATTCATCGTATTCGACCATAGAAACTACTTTTTCTTGTAGTCGTTCTTTTTGTACGACTAGGCAAATATCAATAAACCGTTCTTTAGAGTGAAAATAGCGATAAAACGTCATTTTGGTTATTTCGGACTCACTCGTAAGTCTGTCGATACCGACCAAATGAAACCCGTGGTAATGGAACAGCTCAATTGCTTTATTTACGACGTTAAAAGCACGTGTTGGGAGAGTTAAATTTTGCATATTTTTACCGTTATAAAAAATTATTGTTGTATATAAATGAGATATAAATGCCTTCCACTTTTCTAAAGGTGAAAAAAAGGCGTAGCAAAGCCGTAAAGACTGTGCCGAGCACATCTCAAGTTTTAGTTGTTGATGAAGTTTTAAGTGATAACGAGCTAAAGCCTGAAAAAGCCTTACGGCGATCAAGCTGCGTTAAATGTTTTAAGCTGTATTGTTATAGCTTTTGGCAAAGGTTGCCAAGAAATTATGGATGTGCAAAGCCAACTCCTTATATATGGAGTTCTGCCAGAGCATAAGATTTATGGTGGCAGAACGGAAGAGGGTTAGCAGACTGGTACGACAACCAGCACACCCGAGGGTGTCCCTCTCCCGTCCTACCGCTACGGGAGGGAACTGGGAGTGCGCGCACAAAACTATTCCTCAGAAGGAATAAATTCTGATGCGGTCGTATACGGTCTGCTAAAACCGACTGGCAATGTGGCCAGCCCGCAAATGGTAATCTCCAATATTTGAGGTGTCAATGTGAAATTGGCTAGAAATTATTTAAATAGTTATTATTTTTCATTTAATTAGATAATTAAGGATATTCTTAAGTAATATTTATAATCTACTTTTATATCATTAAGTTAAAGTTTAAAATTTCAAAAACTTAAGGGCTGGTTTGGCTCACATCAACAAAGAATAAATTAATAAAAGTCAGTGACTACTCTTATTAAGAAGTGTTTTTAAGAGTCGCTATTCAGTATAAAATTATGACCTAAGCGACCATCTTACAAATTAGGCCGTGTCATATACTTAAAGTGATAAGAGCAAAAAATGACTCAAAATCAAGTTGAACTCGCAGAGACATTGTCTAAAGAATCTCATCAAGGTCAAAAGTATGGCCCTCATGATTACTTTGAGTACCATATTAAAGGTGTGGTCAATTCATTAATTAAGCATCAATTTTCAGAAATCTACATTATTACCGCCCTTCTCCACGATAGTGTTGAAGACACGCCTCTTACGCTAGACAAAATCGAAAGTTTATTTGGAAAAGAAGTCCGCGATGCCGTCGATGCATTAACTAAACGAGAAGATGAAACACGAGAAGAATATTTATTCCGTTGTGGTTTAAATCCAATTGCTCGAGTGGTGAAACTTCATGATGCAGCCTTTAATGCTCATAACTCACATAAGGACAATAATCACTCACGTGTCGATTATTACCTTCAAACCATGTTAGCTGTTTCAACGGCGCAAGATAAGTTGGGCTAAAGAGCCAAAATTACTAGATTTATTAAATCCCAAACGAGTTATCTTGATTTTGTAACGTAATCAAAATCACTATTAAAAAGTCTCTTGCTCTAGCGAACATTCATCATTTTGCGCATATATTTGCTCAAATCTATTTAACACTCTTAAGAATTGAGCAAATTTTTGCGCATTCATGACCTACGGTGAAGCTATATAAGGGTTAAATACGCCCAACTTCTAAGTACGGAATCAGGTTTTTATCAAAATTTGGTCTTGGGTCGCCCTCATAACTAATAAAACCATGCATACCCGTTAAACGCTCACCTTTATAGAACTGATTTAACTGATAACGTGGGTCTTTATGGGAAAGCGTAAAACTCACCACACCAACGCCCTGTTGTTTTGACTGGTTATAGGCATCTTCGAGCATTTTATGATGCAAAGCCAAATCTTCGGGATGGCACATAAGTGTATGCAGCACATGGTACTGAATAGAATCACCCAGTTTAGGCAAACGCATGCCTTTGGTAATTGGGGTTAGCAAGTTGTAAACGGGTCTAAGCACACCTATAGCCGAGCTATAATTTAGAATTTTGGTTTGCTTAATACTATGCTGATCCCACAAGCCAAACATACCCACCAGTTTTTCGCCCTTAAAGTAAAGTGAAAAGTCTGAGAGTTTTATGCCTGAAAAATACTGATGACCTTGGGCAAGTTCTTCGAAGTTATAGGCAGGTATAAAGTTATAGTGTTCTGCCATGTCGCGAATAAACTGATTCATGGCTGGTACATGTTCGGCTTCGGCTGTACATGTACGGATCTCTTGAAGATGAATCTGTTTAGAAGTCTGCTTTAGAAAAGCCGTGATTTTTCGTTTTGCGCCTGTACTCGTCAGGCTGAGTGTCTCTATAAGTCCTTCATCATAATAATCGGGCATTCCCGTTTTACCCGTTTGTATAGCGGCGCGCGCAGCATGGTTATCATCAAAAATAATCATTTGGCTAAAGTTCGGTGCATGCATGGTCTGTTTTACATGCTTGGCTAATACCTTCACCAGTGATTTACCCCGATAGCTATGATCTACCCGTAAGTCGCCAGCGTATCGCAAGTTTTGAACGCTCCGATCGACATAACAAGGACGATATCCATTGCTATAACAAGCGAGCTTCTTTTGACTCTCGGTGTCTTCAATTACAACATGCAGTTTATGCCGATAGACAATATCGGACGCCTTAAAATAACTCGGTTCACGCTGAAAGCTAATTTGTATGCCTTTGGTGGTCATCGGTACGGCGATTAACTCTCGTAAAGCCTCGTCATCTGCCAAAGTTGCTTCACGGGTAATCAGGGTATTTTCTACGAGTGGTGGATTTGTTTTATTCATTATTCACCTGTTGTGCGGTCTGTATAGGAACCAAACTGTTTAAACGTCCCATTTGATCGAGTAGCTGATAAACAAATACCACTTCGTCTTGGTCATTTACGGTTTTCTGGGTTTGTGCATCGAGTAGCTTCTGCTCGGTATTCAGCAAATCAAAAGTGGTTTTGGTGCCGACATCAAACTCTTTACGTGTATAGACAAAGGCAATAGACGCTGCCTCTATGGCATTTGCAAGTGCATCTTTATTTTGTCGGATGGTTTGAAGCTGCGCATAGGTGGTACGGGTACGCTTATTTAAGTCCAGTTCAAGGCTTCGTATTTTCTGATGAGCCAAATCGATATCAGCCTGCGCTTTTTTAACATTGGCGCGATTTAAACCATCGTCATAGAGCGGTACATTGAGCTGTAACCCGACCATATAGTTGTTACTTTCAGAACCAATATAACTCGCTTCATCCTGTTTTCCAGCACGGCTGGTCAGCATAACTGTTGGCCAGAGTTCCCGTTTAGTTAAAGCATATTGTTTCTCTGCGGCTTGCATTTCATATTTAGCGCGCATTAAAGCCGGATGGTTCTTGGTTTGCGCTAAAATCTCATCTAGCCCATTCGGTATAGCAGGCAATTGTTTAATTGCAACAAGCTTGTCAGGTGTTGTACCAGTTACTTGATAAAACTGCGCTTCACTTACGGTCAAATTAGACTGCGCCTGTGTAATATCGGCTTGACCTTGTGCAACTTGTGCCAAAACTTGAGCCAAGTCTGCACGAGTAATCATACCGACATCAAAACGGCGCTTTGACTCATATAAAGACCGTTGCAAGTTTGCCATAGTCTTCTGTCTAAGTTCTAAAATGGCTTTCTTTTTTAATACGTCGGTATACACCATAACGGTATTTAAAATGGTTTCCGACCGTTGATCTGACAAACCTTGGTGTTGGGCAGAAAGCTGACTCTCGGCAATATCTACACCCAAACGATGCCGCCCAGAGGTATAAATCGGATAATCTGCCTGTAACTGCAAACTTCGTCCTTTACGGTTTCCTTCGGTTGGAAACATGACTTTTGGCGGCGTATCTATTCTTTCATAGTCGAGTTGACCGACTAAATTGACTTTGAGTCCATCACGCTGTTTAGCCTGTTCAAGCATAGCGGTGGACTGGTTTACGCTTAAACGGCTGACTTCAAGCTGACTTTCATGTCTTAAGCTAGCAGACAAAGCCTCGTCTAAAGTCATGGCCTGTGTATTCGACACAACCAACACGCCTAAATACAAGGCGTGTCGAAGTGTTAAAAATCGAGTATTAAATGACTTCATCCCTTTCATAGTTGTTCCAAACTATTGAGGGTGACTTTTTTAAGTGGCTCAGGTTTGATATTGCCTTCGATAATCCCATCAAACATGACCAGTTGCTTATACGCATTCCAGCCATTATTGGCTTGGCGAATTTGAGGCTGGTCGAGCTGCCCCAAGTTTCGTGCAAGTTCATAATGGAAGTTTTGACGTAAAATACTGTCGATATATTCATTGCTAATGCTGTGATGAATGTCGCCTTCAAAAAGCACGCAATAAAATGGTTTAACTTGTTGTTGGGTATCAATCGCAAGCAAAGAAATCGCTTTCGATTCCGTTTCATTTAACTGAGACAACAACTGTTGAGCGGTTTCAGGTGCAAGTTTCTCACCAACCAGATCTACACCAAAACGGCGACCTTGGAACTCAAAACACGGGATTTGCTCTAAAAAACCAGTGACTCGTAAACAGTCATCTAGACAGTAACGAAGCAATCCGTTACCAGAAGTAATGAGTGGGCTCACCACATCACCTTGTTTAAGCTGCCATGAAGGAACGATTTGGCCTTGTTTCTCACCCTCTAAGTATTCAAACTCATAGAAATGACTTTGGTAGGCCAATGGGTATTGGTTGTTATAGGGAATGGTCACTACACCTTCCGTTGCCCATAACCCTTTGCCTTCAAACTGAACACTGGGTAATTTCTCTTTTAATTTTTCTGCCCAAGCTTTTGAACCTGCGGTATCCCAACTCGACACTAAACTTAACTTTGGCCAAAGTTTTTTAAAGTCGATCTGTGCGCCGTTTGAACTTGCAATTAATGCTTGAGCACTTTCAGGGCTATGCGGTGCGGTCACTTCTTTTAGTGAAGCCTGACGATTACCCCATTTACCGCTGTTAAGCACCTCTATCACGTCTTGTTGTAGTAACTCCAAACGCTCAAGCAATTGCAGCGCAAAAGTTGGACTCCATACCGAAATCATGGCTAAATTACGGTTTGCGACCAAATAACAAATGGTGGCAAACAGTGCATCGTCCGCATTGGCTGCAAAGGCAACGTTACTTGGAACGGCTTGGGTAAACTTAGACAGTATGCGTTTACCTACGCCAAGTAGCGCACTGTCATCATTTAAGTTTTTATCTTTTAAAACTTCACGCTGACTTTCAGGCAACCATGACACTGACCAGTAATGTGTACCCGAACTCAACTGTGGGCATTTACGGTATAAGCTTGCCATCCACGGCGCAATCGCATGGTCAAGCTCATCTAAAAACAGCTTGGTATATGGAATAAACTTGATTTGTTCACTCGAACCACTTGTCGGCTGAAAACGAACCAACTTACTACTAGAGAGTGAAAGCTTTTGTTCACGGTAACGCTGAATGTCTTCTCGCCATGCGCTATAGCGAGTCGCAGGAAAGGCTTTTACAAACTGCTCATAGTTTTGAACCTTTTTATCTTTGGCAAAGGTAGAAGTCTGTAATATCGAATGCAAAATTTGACGTTGTGTGGTCTCTAAGGCATTAAACTGCTTTTGGAAGTTACGGTCAGATGCATCACACCATTTTTTTAAAATAAGATGCGAGCCGAGAGTCAGCCATTCATTAGATTTCATTGGATAGCCTCTCTACGTTTTGTTTTATGGGTTACACAGGCCTCAAACTTTCCTTTACTGGTCGGCTTCGTCATGAGCTTGACTGGGAAACGGGCAATATCTTTCCAGCCCAGACGACCTATACACGGCAGTTCTGTTCCGGCTTTCCAAGTTGGATTTTTTTGTTCAAAGAAATGAATGTTTGGATTCTTTTCTCTCATTTCGGCGGTAATAGGTGCAACTTCACCTTTTAGTGGCTGATAGTCATCACCAAAGTTGAGTAAACCAGCTTCACGGTCGTAATATTCACCAAAGAATTTCTCACAGTAGTGCTCAACCACTTCCGAAAGGTGTTGGTTTTCATCTTTAATGTTTGGGTAATAGACATAGTAGTTATTGGCAAGTAATAGATAGGTCTTATAGCCCTTAGAAATGAGTAACCAATAGAGTTCGTTAAAAGGATATTTGATTCGAAGCTTAATCATAAGTTTGAGCATGGTACTTTGTAAGCTACGCGTGCCCCAGAACTTCTTCAAAATAACCGTATCACCGCTAAACAACACGGTGTAGTCTTTACCGTTTAAGTAGAAGTGCTGCACCACCACAGTCGAGAAACCGACAATCTCATCTGTCTCAGAGTCAAAAATTAAGATCGCACCGCTTTTATTTTTAAAATCGTCTACAAAAATAGAAAATCTGGTATTTTCATAATACTGTTCGTAAATGGAATACATCACTTTTAGTCGATCAGTATCAATTTGCTCTCTTTCAAAATATTGCCCATAAGTTGTGTTTTTCAGGTTCAATTTTGAAATCAGTTTATATGTTGTATTAATCATAATACTTTAATCTCCCACATCCAGATCTGTGAGTTCCGCTCGCTCGTACGGCGATGTTAGAAACTCGTATAAATGTTCTTTTTCTAAGAAGGGATACGTTTTGATATGCCCTATTGTTTTCATTCTTTAAAAGCTGTCTTTTACTGCTAAAAATTTACATATTCATTTTCTTCCCCCTGTCCATAAAGATGGTTAAAAAGGCGGTCACAAACATGATGATTGCGAGCATGCGTAATAAATCATTGAAGCTAGATGTCAGTGCCTGAAAATGAATGTCGCGATAAATCACACTCAGCGCGATTTGCTGAGCATTTGCACCGACTTCTTGATATTGCGCCGTGAGCTGATCGAGTCGTTCTGTAAAAATCCAGTTTTGCGGTGTCATCGCCTGATTAATTTGGGTGACATGCATAGCGGTCAGCCAGTCTAAGGATGAGTTAATAAGCGCCAGTCCAACCGCACCGCCGATATTGCGCATGAGGTTATAAATACCACTGGCATCGGCCACTTTACTGAGTGGCAAAGTGCTCATCGCCAAATGCGACACCACAATTAGGCAGATCATAAGACCAATACCACGGTATATTTGCGGCCAGAACATAAAGTCGTAATCGCTGTGAATGCTGAGGTGCGAATTGAGCCAAACACCAAAGCCCGCCAGAACCATTCCGACAAATACGGTTTTGCGGGTATCAAAGTTAGGAATGAGCCAAGCAAGGAACGGCGCAAAGCAAAACATGACAATGCCTGTCACCATCATGACATGACCAATTTGGCTACTGTTCATTTCACGGACTTGCCCAAGGAACACGGGAATCATGTAACCCAAGCCATACAGCGCCATACCGATCACAAACGTTGTGATGGCACTTAAGGTAAAGTTTTTGTTTTTAAATACCGATAAATCGAGCAAAGGCTTAGGCTGGGTAAAACTTCGAGAGAAGAAAATCATGCCGCCTATCAGGCAGACCATAAAAGCAATACGAACGCCTGTGTCTGCAAGCCAGTCATGGCGCGCGCCTTCATCGAGGAAATATTCAAGCCCACCCAAAAACATCGCCATACCGACCAGACTAAACCAGTCCATGCTTTTGATGAGTGAATAGTTCGCTCGGTCGATATTTGGGCCTGAGTAAATGACCGTGGCAATGATAATGCCCGGAATAATATTGATCAGGAACATCCAGTGCCATGAGAAGTTATTGGTAAGCCAACCGCCAATGGTTGGGCCAATCGCTGGCCCTAAAGTACTGATCATGCCAAACATGACCAAAGGCAATGACCGTTTTGGTTCGGGGAACAGTAAGTACAACGCCGTCATTGAAGTCGGAATCATCCCGCCGCCCATAAAGCCTTGAATGCCACGGAACACCAGTAAACTTTCCAAGTTCCACGACAAAGCACAAAGTAAAGAACTCACCGTAAAACCAATTGCACAAATGGTGTAATACACCCGTGTTGAAAGCACCCGCGAGACAATACTCGACATGGGAATTGCAATAATTTCAGCAATTAAATAAACCGTTTGTACCCAAGTGACTTCATAACGACTTGCGCTCATACCGGCTTGAACTTCGTTTAGAGAACTCGCCACAATCTGAATATCAAGAATCGCCATGAAGTTGCCAAAAATCATGGCAGCAAAAATTGCCCATGCAGTTTTTGCAGGAAACCTCCACTCGGCTTCAACATGCTTATTCATTTTCTTATTACCTAAATTTTTTTATTAAGTTCTTAGGTCAACGGTGGCACTCACCGACATTCCAGGTTTAATCAAATCAATATGCGGGCTTGAATCTATGGCAATACGTACAGGAATACGCTGTACAACTTTGTTAAAGTTGCCTGTTGCATTGTCTGGTGGCATTAGTGAGAAAGTTGCACCTGAAGCTGGTGAAAAACTCTCAATTGTTCCGGTATAGGTGAGGCTCGGATAGGCATCAAGTTTTAACTTTACCTTCTGACCAACATGCATTTTTTCAATTTGGGTTTCTTTGAAGTTCGCTTGTACATACAAACTATTTTCAGGAATGATTGCCATTAAGCGGGTTTGTGGAGAAACACGTGAGCCTTTTTGAATTGCAAGACTACCGATTTTACCGCTTACAGGACTCACCACTTTTGAGGAAGTCAGATCGACCTGATAGAGATTCAAATTTGCATTGGCACTTTGAATATCTGCTAAAAGCTGTGCTCGACTGGCTTGTAAGCTCCCCAATTGAGCTTCTGCTGCATTTACGGCGGCTTGTGCTTTACTGAGCTGTGCTTGAGCGGTTAAATATTGAGACTGAATACCCTCAAAGTTTTGTCGGGTAATCACGCCATCTTTTAATAAGTCTTGATAACGCTCAAACTCTTTTCTTAAGCGAGTTAAATCGGCTTGTGCTGCCACTACACCACTATTTGCTTCTGTAATTGATGACTTAGCAGACTTTTCATTTTGTTGTTGTACACCTAGTGCGGCTTCTTTTAAGCTGACCACAGAACGGGCTTGATCATAACGAGCTTGATAATCGCGGTGATCTAATACCGCTAAAGTTTCCCCTTTTTTTACCACCTGATTATCATTAATTAATAACTCCATCACTTCACCTGAAATCTTTGGCATAACCCAAGTTACATCGGCTTGCACATAAGCATTATCAGTAGATTGATAAAATCGGTATACAAAAAAATAATATACGATACCAGCAACTAAAAATAACAACAGGACACTAAAAACACCCCATGTTATTTTCTTTCGACTTTGGAAATTAGTATCAGTTTCTAGCTGAGCTACGTTATCCATATTCATTCCGCTTATTTGTAATATTCGATTTTTTATTTAAGCCAATAAAATTATTGGTTTCTTATTTACGTAACTTTTCACTTGGTTTTATTCAATGAATCGTGACAGCGTAAAATTTGGTGCAAATTATGGTTCTGAAGTGAATTAAATATCATTGACCTCTTTGCCATATATTTTTTCTATTTATGTCAATAAATCATGTTATATAAACTATATTTAAAATATATTTAATTCTAATTACGATAGATTTCTCTTAATAAATCGATTTAAAAATCAAACATAAATATTTGTTAATTAACAAATTACTAAAATTATTTATATTTTATTAAAACCTCCAAATCGGTTAATTTATTGCAAAAATGTTAACAATAAGTTTTATTGTGTAATATTTAAGTATTATTAATTAAAATAACATGCAATTTAAAAATGAGTTAACAATCAAAATTCTCATACTTATACACATAGAATATATATAATTTATAAATATTATATTTTTAAAAACAACAATAAGAAATCTAACAAAATCATTAAAGATGATAAACGGTAATTTTTAATAATTAAGTCACTCTACCGAGTAAAGTGACTTATATTTTTCCAGATAAAATAAAAGCAGAAAACAATCTCAAAGCCATTATTTAAAAGCAAAAACAAACCTTTAAAAATAGTATTTTAAGTGATTTTTTATTGATTTAAACGTTTGAAAATTTCTTCTAGAGTTATTCCGATCGCAAGCAGCTCACTATCTTGATGAGCTAGACCATCTATTTCAAATCCAACTGGCAGTTTTGATTTCGCGCCCTTTCCAATAGGTAAGCTCAGTCCCGGTATTCCAATATTACTGCCGGGGTCTGTATTTCGAAAAAAATTAAAAAAGCCACATTTGATAATAGATGAACAATTATTACCACTGCCGAAGCCGTCTTTCGTCTCGAAGAAAGTTCCCTAACAATTACTGTCATAAGTAGCCCCACAAGCCGATGTTAAAATCATCCCCTTAAAAGATGGTAAAGCGAAATCGTTGAATACACTTGATTTGGATTATATACAAGAACTCTCAAGCCTTCGTGATAATATCCTCCAGTCTCTGGAAATTTTGAGCGATTATTCTTTCTGGAATTTGTTGAAGTTTTTTAACAAATAAGCTATTGTTTACAAAGGTAATAATTATATTGATCTTGTAGATAATGGTGAAAATTCTTGGCTGGTTGATTGTTGAAGATCATTGTTTGCATAAGGATAATGCCTGATGGGGGATCATTTAAATGTATAATATAATTTAAGACGCTCTGATGACGTGAAGCAAAAGATTGGTTAGGTTTACTGTAGTGGCGTAATAAAATTATGAATATTAAATCATTAAAAAATTCTATAGATAATAAGTACATCCTAATTCTGACATCAAATCAGAGGGAAACAGATACCATTAATGAGTTATTTGAGAATAAATGTGAAATACAAATCAACTCTAGTATTTCTGGAAAGATAGGATTGATAGGAGGTAAAATTATTTTACATCTTAACGGTAGTTTAGGTTTTACCAGAGAAGGTTCAATTGGTAGAAATGCAAATTTAATATTGACTAATGAAGACTTCCCTCAACCAATATTAACAATTTTAGCAGGTGTATGTTGGGGAAATCCTAACTTGACCCAAATAGGCGATATATTAATAAGTAATAAGATAGTAAATTGTAACCTACAAGATGGAACAGGTATTCCATATAGCCAAGAAACAATTATGAGCAATATTACAATTACTAATATTGCTCATGAAAATATATACCATAATGTTACACTTATTAGTCAAGAAACAAAGCTTGAAAATCCAGAAATTAGAGATAGGCTAACCACAGCATATAACCCTATTCATGGTGGAGAAATGGAAGGGTTATTTCTTACTAATTTTAAAAATTGGCTTATTATCAAAGTTGTCTCTGATTTTGCTGATCGAATAAATAGACAAACACAAGAATTTATTATAAAAAAAATTCAACCTGTCATCACATCAATAATTCAGTCTACAAACATAGATGAATCATATTGTGAAGAATTCTCCAATGTAAAAAACTATTTAAAAGGGAATAGTATAGATATAGATATAAGTAAACTTGTAGCTAATCGCATTCAAATTGGACTGACTCGTCTACATGGAGAATTTATTAACAATAATCTTAAAAGATATCACTGTAAAGATAATAGAATAAATGAATTAAGTAATATATTAAGATCTTTTATTCTGGAAATTTGTTCAAATGCCATTTTACATGGCAAAGCAGGAAATATTAGAATAGAATTTTTTGGCAGAAAAATTAAAATAATTGATAATGGTGAAAATTTTAATCTTACCGAATTAAACAGTGAAAATCGTGGAGGAACTAGTGATTTCAGAAAACTTCTGGAATATCCTGATTTAATTTCGTATAGCCATAAAAGAACAAGAGTTATAAATATTCATATATTTGATCTATCTAAAAAAATAGATGATATAAAAGAAACTATTGCATATTGTAAAATTAGCAGTGAAATTTTTAATCAAAGGTATAGTCAAATTGAATATGATGAAACATGTGCAGCAATTTATATTGATGTTTCAGATTTCTACATGACGTCTTTAAGGTATCCATTTATATTAAATCTCATAGAAATTATGAAAAATCATAATAAAATTTTCTTTTTAAAAACACTAGATGACATGCATTGCAATGATATTACCAACAATATTGATAGTGTATTAAAAAATGAAAAATCGTTATTAGATAATATTAATAGCAGATTATTTTATATTTAAATAATCTGCTATTAAAGCACTCGATGGTGTTTTTAAGTATATTTAATGTTATATAATTTATCTGAATCTAAACAGCATTTCTTATATTTTAAATTCGAACCACAATGACACTTATCATTTCTTCCTATTTCAATTTTAATTTGAGAGTCATAATTTTTTGTTATATCATTATAAGTTGTAAACTCATTAAAAATATGCTGCTCTCTTCTTAATTTTTCAGCATTCTTTTTATCCTTATATGATAATATTTTTGGATAATCAAATAAATAAACCCCCTCACTTCTACCTTCGGAAACTAATGGTTGAGTGGCAAGTACTATAACCTTAGTATATTTGGGCTTTAAATATTTAGCTACTAAACTGTATCCATGAGAATAAGCATTTCTTTTAACTACATATTCCTCGAAGCTTTCATTTTCATCTATTGGCAATAATAAGAAAACATATAGTAGATCCTTATAATGAATCGGTTCAATAATTCTTGCACTTCGTATATTTTTTGCTACATTCATAAATTTATCTTTGAAAGCATCACTAAGCAATGCTCTGAAACTTATATTCTCAGATGCTAATGTTCTAACTGCTATTTCATGAGTTGCTAAATCAAGTTCGGCCCCCTCTCCGACCTTAGCTGTTACAATAGCATCTGAAAACCTAGCTATTAACTCACCCCAATATTTACTTTTCTCAAGTAATATTTTTCTCAATGTATAATTATAGGAATTTTGATAGGCTTCCCATGCATCTTCTCCTATAAAAATAGCATTATCTGATAGTATATTCTGCTTAAAATCATCAAAATTAAGTTCATTTCGTGCCAATAAGGAAGGATTCTGAGATAGGTAGAAAGCTAGAAAATTTTCCTCTCCCATTGAACCACTTAAATTATATTTTCTTATAAGAATTTCTTTAAAAGTTAAATAGTGTATAAAGTCTGAAATAGTTCCTGTATATTTTATAATAAGATCTATAGAGTATTCATCAAATACGTGTACAAAAGTTTTTTCACGATTGAAATCATTTAATGTGAAAGGCTTTTCCATAACTCCTTTTTCATCTAAACCATATATATGTATAAATGTTCCAGAGTTTACCCGCCCAAACTGGTTAAAATATTTTTTTGCGGGTTCTATAGTATTTTTGGTTAAAGCTACTAAATGAATCTCTAAATTTTTTCTCGTTAAATCAAATGGAAATCTATTTTGACATTTTTTATCTAAAAAAACTCTATCTGGATAGGTTCTTATCCAACCTTCTGCTCCATGTAGTTGATTTATTGATTTTTTAACAGAATCTTTGTACCATCTTTTCCATGAAATATTTAAATCTTTATTTTCATTAAATCTATTATCTTTATCCGAAAAAATTATAATTTTGTTTCCAAAAGCTACAATTGCATCACATATTTCAACTCCTTCATTTTTGATTGATAAATTCCTATCATTACAAGGTCCGACATATGACCATAAAGATAAAAATGTATCATTTAATAGTTTAGACATTTGCCTTTCACTATCATTAACCCCTTCATTTTTAAAAATAGGTTTTAACATTATTACCTCTTTTATTTATATATAAAAAAATTTATAATTTTATTAAAATTTCTATTCCTATATTTTAGGAATGAACTTAGCATGTGCCACTTTTAAATACTTCTGAGAGCTTTCTTGAGTTACTTCATACTGAAGATGCTGATTAATAAACTGTAATTTAGCTCTTGCATTTGCAATCACTTCCGCCCAACTTTTTACTAAAACAGTAATATTTAATTCACCATCTTGAAACACAACACTTTTGGGCATATTTCGCTGATTAGCTTTTCTTGTAGCATAGGCATCTAATTCATTAGAAATTGCTAAAAATGTCCATCTAGCTTTAACATTTAAAAATCTTTCATCCTCTGCAACAGCAATAGCATATTTTTCAATTTGATTTAAAACATCAGCATCAATCTTCTTAGTTGGTCGTTTTAACTCAACTACCAAATAGTCGAATTCTCCGTCACGAGGTTGATCTACTTTATTCAACATAAGATCAATACGCCCAGTGCGGCCATCGGGTAATATTACTGGATCACTCACATCGATTTCATCTGATCTATCACCTAATTTAGAAATATGCTTCTCTAATACTTTTTCAAGTCTTTCTTCTGAGAGTGATAAAGCAAATTGTTCATCAAAAATCCAAGCTTCATTTTCTAGAATTTTGTGTAGTTGGTCCCTTTCAGTGAATACTTTTTTAGTATGCTTATTAAATAAAAGATTTTCTAATTCATCAAGAAAATTTAATCTGTTCGCCACAATTGTTGCAGAAGAAATAATTGAAGATAATGTAGTATTATCTAAAAGCTCAGCTAATTTATCTTGATCCTCTTTCTTTAAATCCAAAACCTCAGTAATAATTTTTTGAACAGATTCAGGATTTTCAGTAATAGCTTGAGCGATTAATTTAAACATAAATTTCTTAGAAGTCTTTTCAGTTTTTTCAAAATTAGGTAAGAATGTCTGAACATTCGCAGCAAGAATATCAAACACTTCTTGTTCTGCTTTTTCTACAGAAGTGAAACTATTTTTATCTTGATAAGGATAAATATTTTGGTCTTTCCACTCTTGAACAATTCCACTATATTTTTCTGCAATCCTCTTTCTGAAATGTTCTTGGATTGTAGAAACAGCGATATCAAGAATCTTGCCTACTGTGGGTTCAAGTTCTTTTAATGATAAACCCCCTGTATTTTCTAATTCCTGAAAATATTCACTTTTCAAATATGCAGTAAAGTTAAAACCTTTCGCTTTAATCCTATTTTTAGGCTCATATTCTTCTAATGAAATTCCCTTTGCTGAACATAAATTGATTACTCGCTCAGTTTCAATATTCCATTCAATAATAGTCAATTTAACAGGATGGGCTGTTATTTCAGCACACTCCTCAGTTAAATCATAATCCTTGGAATAATTTTGTACACTTTTTGGATCAATTTTAGAGCCATTGAAATTTAGCTCTAGATGTGGGAATTCTGTAAGGAAAACTGCAAAACTTTTTGTAAGTTCATTTCGTGTTTTTTCTTTTAATAATTCATTTGCTTTTTTATGCAGATTCGAAATAGTAACTTTGGTACCCTTTTTACCATTTTTATTTTTTTCCACTGCACTTGTTTTAAATTCTTCAATTTTATTATGATTACCAATTATTGAATAAGTGCCATAAGCCGTTTGATCTTCAAAAGTGGTTTTCCATTCAAGATCTGCACCTAGGCAAAAAGCTTTAAAACGCCCTTTACCATTCTGTCCATGTAATGGGTGATGGTATGTATTTTTTTTTATTTTCTTCCAAGAATCACCAATTCCTCCAAAAAATAATTCAACATCTTTATAAGGTATACCACTTCCTTGATCTTCAACTACAATTGAGTCAAGACCTTCCATAGAATTATAGTTGAGCGTTACAGTAACAATCTGAGAGGATGCATCAAAGCCATTCCAAATTAACTCACTTAAAGCCTTTGTTGCTGATGCTTCTGTTAAAGTTTTTATATGCCCAGGCATAGCAACAATTTTTATAGGTTTAAGATTTTGTATTTTTGTAGTCATGTCATTCACAGTAATAACTTAATAAGCAATAACATACATAATGTAACCTATGATTTAGTGGTGTGGAACACTTAAATCTGATTATTTTTAATCTTTATTAACTAAAAATTATGGTTATTTCAAGATTTTATCAATAAATGACTTTTTTATGAAAAGATTTGAGATGACTTCTTGGGCATTGGCAACAGGTACTAAACAATATCTTGAATAAGTTGAGTAGAAATCCATTTAGGTAGGATGAGTTATTAGTTATAAAAGATTAAACTAAACAATATTTTCTCTATAGGTACAACTTGTGAATTCATTCGAATTAAAAGTACTAATTCCTTTAATGGCACCATTTATAACAGTATTTCTAGGTATTTTGACAATACCATTTATTGAAGATATTAAAAACTACAATGAGAGAAAGCGTTTATTAAAAGTTCTAGAAGAGGAATTAAAAGATGAAGTAAAGATCATACTTAATGAATTTTATACATTATACCCATGCTATATTGAAATCTTAAGTGTAAAAAATGGCGTAAAAGCAAATAAATATAATACTGTTACCCCAATAAACCTTGTTTTATTTTCAATTGATCCTTTGTTAAATAATCATTTTCACACTTTAGAGCCAAATTTAAGAGTATCTATAAAAAATATAAAATCACTATTTGAACATCTTAATATTGTTACAGGGCAACTTCATGAGCTTTATCATGATGCTTTACAAAAGGATGGAGAAGATAGTCTAAAGTTAGGTAAGTTACTTGACTTGTTAAATTCATATTTATGTAATCTTCTATCACTGAGATATCATATGTATTATTTAATTAATCTATTAACTCAAAAACCCTCAGATTTAAAAATTTACTACGAAGTATCATTTGAAGATTCAATTCTTCATCAACTAAAAGAGTTAGATAAAATGGATTATTACTCATACCTAATAAATTAGTACTTTACAACAAGTCCTCCTCAAAGAGCTTTCAAACTAACACCAACACTTATAATGGATTGTAAAGCAATTAGCTCATTTTGATGGTATTAAAATAAGAGCTACGTATAAACATGCAAAATATCAGGAAAGTAGAAAAAAATGCTACAAGACTGGGCTAATGTTGAATAGCTGACTTTTTCAAATACTAAAACCCACTCATTGAGTGGGCTTTTTATTGCTAACCGTTTTGCCTGAGGTGGTCTTGGAACTCTTGGTCATGTATTTTGTCGTAATTAACAGGGTCATAAACACATCCAGTTAAAACAACAATTACAGTAAGTACAGCAACCAACTTTTTCATTGAGACAGCCTTTCTTTTAACGCAAAAGATTTGCTTTAAGTATACTCCTCGGTGATCACTTTGATTGGACATAATTAAGCCAAACAATTGTTATTTTTAAATTATCGCCGTGCTTTAGCATATCATTTGATTTTTTAACAAGTTCAAATCAAGGGTTAATACAAAACTTAAGCCTCAGTCGCTAAATACCAATTTTTCCAAGAACTGGTTCCTCTCGTTTCAAGAGGCACTGTTGGAATCAATTTATCTTTTAATATTTCAGTTTGTTCAACCGCTTTTGCAAGTCTCGCTTTGACTGAATGAATACATTCACGGTCACCAAATTCACAGCGGTCTAAAGTTGTTCCACCACAAGGACCATTGGCTAAGCCTTTTGGACATGTTTCAGGGCAAATATATAAAGTATCGCTTAGGCGACACTGACCACAGCTTTCACAACCCACTAAGCTATGTTTACTCAGTACTTCTGTTTTAAGTAATACTTTAGCGACCAAAGTATTTTCCCAAAAAGACGCTTTAAAAATAAACCGTCCAATACCTTTAGCAATTTTTGAACCAAACATTGCTTCATGCATAACATGCAGTTGGCGATATTTAATGATTTGTTTAGACGTTGGCTGACGCGAAAACCGAGCAATTTCAGGCGAAAACTCTTTGCCTGATGTGACTTGCCAAAGTGAATTCCAAAGCTCTTCTAAAGCTTTAAGCTCCAGATGTCTGTATTGCTCGACGTAGCTTTCAAGCAGCATTTGCTCTTCGGGCTTATGGCAGGCAGATAAGTGAATTCCTGCAAATCCTAAGTGTTTACATATCAAAATTTGCAAAGCGCAGCGTAAATAAACTCGGTCGGTATGCCCTGCCTGTTTTTCGTCTGCCAAAACTTTTAGCATATGGGGGGTAATTACAATACCTGCAACTTTATGCTTCACCATAAAATTGGCACGACCTAAAGTCAGTGGCATGACGCAAGCCAGTATTTGCTGTGAATAATTGTTCTTGGTTAAAAATGCTTTGGCTTGTTTTAAAGCTTCAATGTCATAGCCCAATTGGGTAATGATAAAGTCAGCACCTGCTTTAATTTTCTTATGTAGTTTTAAATACTGTGCATCACGCTCAGCTTCAACATATTTAAATGGGTTAAAAGCAACCCCAATACGAAACCCGCCATGTTGCTTGGCAGCCATTACGGCGTTTACCGACTCTAAGTAACGACTACGAGGCTGCCCATCTCGACCATTATGGTGTTCTTTGAGTTTATCACCTGTAAGCAATAACAAGTTTTGAATATTGGCTGTTTGAGCTTGTTCTAAAAATTGCTCAAAGTCTTGTATGTCTCGCGCCTTACCTGAAAAGTGTAAGACTTTATCGATTGAATCTGGGTAACTTTTGCTGGCTTCAAGCGGCGCAATATCATGGTCTGAATGTACACGATCTGCCAATGTCATTGCAGCTGGATATCCTGCAAACTCATGTTTCACAGGATAAATCTCATGTAGAGAAGTGAGATATTCCACCAACACAAAAAACTGGTTTTGCTGGAAGCAGGGAGAAACGTGTGACATAGGCAAAGTGCTGATCAAAACATGACATCAATCATAAGCGCGGCATTATAAATCAAAGTGAATCAAGATGCGCTAGTCAGAAAGCTCATTGTTTTGCTTATCTTCATCCTCTTTATTTCTAGGTAATTCGAGTGAGCGAGGAAATATAAAATCGAAAGAATCGAGTGCATAGCGATAAAGCTGAGCTGGTCGTTTGCCTACAATTTTACTGTGGTTGGTTTCTTCAACTGCACCAGCCTCTATCATACGGCGTCTAAACGCTTTTTTATCTAAGGATTGCCCAAGAATAATTTCATAAATAGTCTGTAGCTCAGTCAACGTAAACAACTCAGGCATAAGACTAGCTGGCAACGCGGTATAGCGAGTTTTATTGGTTAAACGCTCTAAAGCTAAGTTAAGCAATTCATTATGATCAAAAGCCAATGCTAAATCTTGCGCTTTTGTCACTGGCACCCATTCGCTGTACTCAGCTAAGGCTTGATGTTGATAAGCATTAAAATCAATTAAAGCAAAATACAAAATGGTTACGGCCCAGCCACGCGGGTCACGTTTAGCATTACCGACAGAGGCAACTTGTTCCAAATAAGGTGAAGCAATCCCTGTTTTTTCAACCAGCTTACGATAAGCCGTGGCCATTAAGTCTTGATCATGCCTTAAATCGGCAAAACCACCCGGTAAAGCCCATTGGTCTTTGGCTGGAAAGTTGGGTCGCTTAATGAGTAATACCTGCAACTGACCATTAAATACCGAGAAAATAGCCATATCGACCGTGAGTAAAGGTGCGTCATAATCTCGGCGATCATAACTGGCAAGGAATTCTTGTTCAGTTTGAATAGTCACGTTCAGCCTCTCAATAAAAATGATGAGCCGATACACATGCAACGGCTCATCTAAACTCAGTTATGCGATGTATAAACGCTCACGTATTTGATCCAAAGTACACTCATATTGAAGTTTACCATTTTCAAAGACTGTTTTAAGTGCTCCGCCTTGTTCTTGTTCGGCTGTTTGCTCATCAAACAAGATAAAACCATTTTCACCTTCTTCGATGCGTAAAAGACCTTTCGCAGATTTTTTCACACCTGAGTCAGTAATTGGGTCTTTAAACAGCTCGCGTCCTACACCATTTACTTGCCCCCAAGTCGCTTTCACAGCAAATCCAAAGGTATCGCGAGTTAAGTAGTTATAGGTAAAGCTGCCTATACCAAACACCAAGTTGTTTGAAGCAAAGCCTTTGGCTTCTAGCCCTTCTAAAATTCGTTGTGCACGGTCTAAAGTAATTGAGTCACCATAAATTAAACCAACACGTTCATTAAGCACTTTATAGCCTTGGTCTGTGGTTGTACCACCAAACACTTCCCATAAACATTCAACCGCACCTTTGTAGGCTGGGCTACCGACTTCAGCATCTGGGTCACCACAAATAATTTTGACGGGGTCACCAGAGTCAGGACGGAAAACCAATTTAGCCAAGCCTAAAGCATTGGGTTGTCTTGCCAGAATTTCAGGTTTTAAAGCCACCGTAAACTCTGTAATCACTCTCCAAAAATCCCATGTATCAGACACAATACTGACAACACCAGACGGATAAAGCTCACAGATTAAACGCTTAAATGTTTCTAGCTCACTGTCTTCTGTACCCATACACATCACACTGTGTTCGGTCGCTGGTACAGATACCCCAATCACACCTGTGGCATTGTAATATTCTTCTGCGTAGTCAATTGAAGTAACCGAGTCTGTTCCAATAAAACTAGTTAAGTGCCCCACACCTGATTGTGCCGCATCATAAATTCCGCTCATACCACGGCTACTAAAATCGTGTCCTTGCACAGGCACAAAATCAAGTGGTGCACCAGTTTTTACGGCATATTGCGTTAATAAGCGTTTGTACTCATAGGCAATTGTGGCCGTAGTACAGCTTTTCCAAAGCTCAGCACTTAATACAGTTTCAATATAGTTAGTTAACCAAAAGAAACGTGGGTCAGTGTTAATCACGGTGAGCACAGGTACACGCATATTGACGCGGCTGCCTTCTGGCAAGGCTTTAATGCGTAATGGTAAATATCCCAAGTCGTGTAACGCTTCAATGTGATCAACTGGTACAGCACCTTCACCTAATGAACTATCCATACGGCGTTTATATGCAGCCACCACTTTATCTTTAGGCTGTTTGAAAAAGCCTTCATTCCATGTATCTATTAAAAAGTGTTTGATAAAACCCTGAAGACCAAAGAACACAACTTTATCGTCAAAGTCAGGTAGCATTTTTGCGAGTCGAGATGAACGCGGCGTAAAGTTGGCGTATACATACTCTGTGCCTGCTGGATATTGACGTCTGTGATCAGCTTTATAAAAATCGATAGCGTTTAATGGATTCAATTTAATAGTCATCTTTTTTCTCTTTATTTTGCTGCAAAAGCAATTACTGAAATTTTGTCTGTTGCTTGTTGTGGAAAGCTGTCTGAGGTAAATAGTTGGTCAAGCAATCCATCAAAAACCTCTATTCCTTTACTAAAAATACCGTGGGTCACGTATAGAACGACCTTATGGCAATTTAAGCGACGGAGTTCTTTGGCAATACCAATAAAAGTCGCACCGCCATCACAAATGTCATCGGTAATAACAGCTGTTAGACCTGATAAATCAGTCACATGTACATGCGTACCTAAAATTTTGCCAGTTACTGGGTCACGTTTTTTATCACAATGAACAATAGTGATGGGTTGTTTACGCTCACTATTAAAAGCATCTGCAACCATTTGTGTACGTGCTTTTGCGCCTTTGTCTGGGCAAACCAGAACTGTTTTTTCATCTTTTAATAATGTGCTTAGCACTTCACTCTTTGCGATGATGTCAACTGAACTGACATTCACAACTTCGCTAAAAGAAGTATTTGCAGCGAGTAATGCTGTGGTTACTTCACTATGGCAGTCCCACACAGTGATTTTGCCTTGTTTACCGGCTTTTTTGTCTGCGTTGATGTTAAGTAGCTTCGTCATCACATCGAGCGAGAACGCTTGGCCTACTGCACAAATACGGTCCTGACGTGCATATGGAAAATACGGGATTTCTAAATCAACTGTTAACCCCTGATTCAGCAATATATTTTCAAGTAACAAATAGTCCATCACATCGTGACTTGAGGTCATTTGCGCACGCACCAATACCTTGCCAGATAGTGAACCTAAGGTTGTCTCATCAATCTGAACATGACGCTCTCCACCAGAAAACTGCGTGAATTTCACTGGAATTTCATTTCTTGCCGCATCTAAAAGCTGGATAGCCATATCATCCTCTTTTTGTCTGATGACCTTCGATGAATATATAGTGGCATAAAGCCACCATATATTTCAAGTCTATTTTTCAAACTTTTTTCAAAGCCCCCTGGAGGTCAATCATGCCAACTCTTAAGATGACAGAAACTTATTTGAGTTCAAGCATTCTTATTATTCCTACAGAGAAATTTGAAAATATAGAAAATATCTTTTCAGAGTATTTGAACTTACCTGAATTTGAGGACCAGACATTAGCTATTGATCACCCTGACGAAAACGGCAAAAGGAAATATCTACATTTAAGTTTTGTTGGTATTGAGCAGATACACGATGTAACTCTTTACCCACATGATGAATCTAAAGATCCCCTTGATCTGGAGAATGCTTTAGCAAAGATTGTAGAGATAGGGACAGAATTTAAATTGCAATATGTCCAGTTAGTAGGATCAGGACTTCAATACACATCCTTTCATTTCGAGTCACAGGGATCATTAACGCAATTGAGTGATGATCCCCTCTATATTGAAAAAAGTATCTATCGCCTATTAGAAGTTTACAGACATCCTAAATTAAATATAATTTTATTTCTAAAAGAAACCAAATATCTTCTTTTTAGGCTTATTAAGTTTTTCTATTATAATAGTTAGAATAAGATCATTTTCGTATGCAATCCTCCCACCTTTAAAATACATATAGTAAGTATTCTTAGGGTCAACGGAATTAAAAACCATATTGGAGTCTGTAAAACGTAGGCATTCTTCTGCTAATACTTTAAGTAAAATGTCATTATTAGGTAAAAAACCAAGCTGCTCATGAATCTTATTAATTGCAAAAGTCACATCTGCTCCGTTTAACAATAATTGTTGTTCTTCGGCAGTTGTAGAAAACAGGTTATGACTTGCAAAGCAATTTCCGCACAGTTGATACATAAATTCCTTCAATTCAGTTATTTGCTCAACTGTTGGATTTTCTAAGCGTGGTGTTTCAAAGAATGCAGAATGAGCAGATATTCTTTGTGTATATTCAATTGACCGATCAAAAAAATATGCTTCTTTTAATCCAATTACAGAATAGTATTCACAACTTTTCGTTTCGTATTTTAATGTCATAATTACAGGCAACTTTATTAGTTATGATCATTTTAAATAATAGGACTTATAATTTAAAGTAAAAAATAATTTATTAAATAAATAATTAACTTTGTGATCAATTGTATTAAAATACCCTTTCAATCTTTAATACTAAATTTAAACCTGTAAACAAGGATAATAGATGCTATTTCAAACTATACAGATTGATGTCAAAAAATTGTAGATACCCCTAACAATCGAACCGCTCTTTATTCTTTTTCGCGAAATCAACAGGAACCTAGATATTCGTTTTTTAATAAAAATTATTCTTCAATCAATTGAAATAAAAAGTTAATTTACAAAAAGCATGACGAGTAGAACTATTATTAAAAGTAGCGGATACAAGTTTGCACGCCATAAATCAGGTAGTTTTGATATAAATTTTTCAATAAAAAAAGGAAACCATTTAGGTCTCCTTATACTCTACACAGATTGGTTAACCCGAATCAGAGTCTTGTTAATATGCTTCTGAATTAGATTGCCAAATGTCGATCAAGGTTCTGTAAAGCAAAGCTGATTACTGTCGCTAACTCTTCTTGCGAATATCCATCTCTTGCTTGAACAGATAGCCCATGGAGAACAAGCGCGTAATATTGCCCTAAAGTTTTGGGATCTGCATCTGCGACCAATTGACCATCTGATTTTGCTTGAACAAATCGTTCGACTAGACTTTGGCCCCGTGCAATACGCTGTGCTTTCATCCATTCCAAAACAGCTTGGTTTTCTTCACCTAGCACACTCGCTGCCGACACCACCATGCACCCATAGGAATGGTTGGTTTGCGTGTAAAGCGTTAGTGCATCTTCAAATAGTTGGTTTATTGCATCCTTAATATTTTTTTGCTTTAAGGCGTTTAAGGCGAAATTACCTTCGTTGTTTTCATAGTGATTTACAGCCTCTCTAAACAAGGCCTCTTTTGAGCCAAACGCTTTATAAATTCGAGCTGAGGCAATCCCCAAAACTTCAACTAAATCTGACATTGATGTGCCTTCATAGCCGTGAAGCCAGAAAAAATCTCTCGCTTTTACGAGGGCTTCTTCTCGATCAAACTCTCTTGGTCTGCCAGCCATAATGACCCTTTATCAAATTTAGTACCTCTTTTTATTATTATTCGAAAAAAATATTTTCACAAATAAATCAATAAGATTTATTCAAAATAGTCCTGTTTTGTTTTGATTTTCAAATAAAAAGTTGTTTTTCTCAAAAATTAAGCCTATTGTTTGTCGATCGACAACTAATTAGGTTTTATTATGAAAACCATCAAAGGCCCTAGTATTCATCTTGCTCAATTTAGTGATGATATTTTCCCTTTTAACCGTCTAGAAGATATTGCTGCTTGGGTAGCAAACCAAGGCTTTGAAGCGGTACAACTTCCTGCTTGGGATAAGCGTTTATTTGATGTCAATTTGGCAGCAGAAAGCCAAGATTATTGTGATGAAATATTAGGTACTTTAAGCAATCATGGCTTAAAAATTAGTGAGTTAACGACTCATATTTTTGGACAGTTAATGGCTGTACACCCTGCTTATGACTCAATGTGCGATAACTTTGCCCCATCTCATTTGCATGGCAATTCAGCAGTTAGAACCGAGTGGGCAAAACAACAAATGCTTGCTTCAATTCAAGCATCTGCCCGTTTAGGTCTTAAAGACATGGGAACATTTTCAGGCTCTTTGGCGTGGCCTTATGTATTTCCATTTCCTCAAAGACCATCAGGACTCATCGAAACGGCATTTGATGAATTAGCACGTCGCTGGCTTCCTATTTTGAATGCTTGTGATGAACAAGACGTCAACCTTTGCTATGAAATTCACCCCGGTGAAGATTTGCATGACGGCATTACATTTGAAATGTTTTTAGAGCGGACTCGCAACCACCCTCGTTGCCATATTCTTTTTGACCCAAGCCATTTTGTTTTGCAGCAACTGAACTATGTGGAATATATCGATATCTATAAAGATTTCATTCGCATGTTTCATGTTAAAGATGCCGAATTTAATCCAACAGGTCGCCAAGGAATGTATAGCGGCTATCAAAACTGGGGAAATCGAGCGGGTCGATTCCGTTCTACAGATGATGGTCAAGTTGACTTTAAAGCAATTTTTTCAAAGTTAGCGCATTACGACTACGAAGGCTGGGCAACATTAGAGTGGGAATGTTGCCTGAAAAATAAGGATGATGGCGCACGCGAAGGTGCCGAGTTTATTAAGCAAAATATTATTCATGTTACCGATAAAGTGTTTGATGACTTTGCTGCCGCCCCTGTGAATCAGACTCAAATTAATCAGTTATTAGGGATTTAAGGAATTATCAGAGAACTCAACATGAAAACTCAATTATTCAATGAAAAACCATATAATCAATTCGATCATCATTACATTCACATCGAGAGTAAAAAATTACACTACGTGACCTTAGGGGAAGGTCCAGCTGTATTGCTTATTCCGGGCTGGCCACAAACATGGTACGCGTGGCACAAAGTCATGGTTGAACTGGCGAAGCAGGGTTATCAAGCCATCGCAGTTGATTTACCCGGAACTGGAAATTCAGCTCCACTGGATGGAAGTTACGATACGGGGCGTATTGCTAAAATTTTATCGATGCTCATGACTCAACTTGAATATCCAACTTATTCGGTTGTGGGGCATGATATTGGGATGTGGGTTGCCTATGCGCTTGCATCTGACTTTCCTGAGTCAGTGACTCGTCTTGCGGTAACAGAAGCAGTGATTCCTGGTTTAGCGCCCGCACCTCCTATTTTTGTTGAGCCGAGTGAAAATATTTTTCTTTGGCACTTCATGTTTAACCAAACCCTTGACTTACCCGAAGCCTTAATCGCGGGCCGCGAAGATACTTATTTAAATTATATGTTTGATAAATGGTCGTGGCACAAAGATAAAGTGGCAACTGAAACTTATATTGAAGCCTATAAAATTCCGGGTCGTTTAACGGCGGGTTTTAATTATTACCGCTCTATTCCAGAGACCATACGTCAAAATAAAATCAGAGAAACTAAAAATTTAGATATGCCAGTTTTAGCAATCGGTGCTGAACATGCCACAGATAATGCACCTTATGAAACCATGAAAAAGGTTTCACCACATTTAACCAGTGCGATTGTAAAAGACTGTGGTCATTTCATTATGGAAGAACAGTCAGAAGTATTTAGCTCACTCATTTTAGATTTTTTGCAGCAGGAAAAAAGCCATGCCACTACTTGCTGAAATTGAAAGCTGGCTTAAGTCTAGACCAACCTCACAGGCTGTAAACTCATTACAAGAACTTAGGAAGCAAGTAAACAAAGACATTATTGATCAGCAAGGTATTCAGCATGATGCAAGCTATCAGCAAAGTTTTTATGTTGCTGTGTCAGATGGTGCCGAAATTGAAGTGCGTGTTTATGTTCCCTATTCGCTCGAAAATGTTGAGCAACGGCCTGCTTTAGTTTTTGCACATGGTGGTGGTTGGTGTCTCGGAAGCTTAGATGCATGGAACCGCACTTGTCGGTTGTTAGCAGAATCTATTCAACACGTTGTATTTTCTGTGGACTATCGTTTGGCTCCAGAGTTTAAGTTTCCAACACCTTTAAATGATTTTTTTACAGCATTTCGCTATATCCATAAGCATGCTTCACTATTTGGAATTGATCAAAACTGTATAGCTGTAGGTGGTGATAGTGCGGGCGCAAATATAGCTGCCGCCGCATGTTTAAAGGCAAAACAACACCCAGAAATTATGGTGAGCCATCAACTTCTTTTCTATCCCGCTTTAGATGCCACGATGAGCAGTAAGTCTCATCACCAATATGCCGAAGGATATGGTTTGGACTCATCCACAATGGTTTATTGCTGGGATCAATATGTGCAAGATGAAAGTGAAAAACACAATGAACTTGTAAGTCCGTTACTCGCTCAGTCTTTAGAAGGACTGCCAGATGCAACCATTTTTGTTTGTGAATATGATCCTGTTCGTGAGGATGGTGAAAGATATGCTCAAAGACTACAAGAAGCAGGTATTCATACTAAACTTCATTTTCTAGAAGGAATGATTCATGGTGCGATACACATGACAGCAATTACCTCAGAAGCAACGACGATCTATAGTAAAATTGCACTATAACCATCTATTCATAGCTAGCATTTATAAATACGTAGTATGTTGATTTATAGGTGCTAGCTACGGTAGTAAGTTAAATCAATAATTAACTGCCAACAAGCATCACCAGCAAAACCAACATTAAAAGTAGCGGATACAACTTTGCACGCCATAAATCAGGTAGTTTTGAGATAAATTTTTCTGAAAAATATAGCCCGATCCATGTTCCCGCAACCAAAAATAAAGCAGCTTCAAACCAGATTAGACCGATAAATCCACTAGGTGCCCATTCAGATTGCCATACCGACAACACACAATAGGTTAGCGTTGCAGTGAAAGACAAAGGCAGCGTGAGAATATTTGCAATAGCCGCAGCCTCTGCCATAGAACTACCCCGCCGCCGTAATAAAGGAACCGTCATTACACTGCCACCCACACCTAAAAGTGCTGCAACCCAACCAATTATTCCGCCTTTAATGAGTTCACTGTTTTGACCATAGTTTTGCGTTTGTCTTGATGCCACCATAAAGCCTGGTCGGTAATAACAATCAATAATGGTTATGAATACATAGCCCATAAATATCCAGCGAAGCCAATTTCCATTAAACAATGAGGCCATTACCGCACCGACAACTCCACCAAATGCGATACCACTCCATAAAAAGCGGATTTTTTGCCAATCAATCTGTCCGGACCGATAGTGCCGAAAGGTTGCAAAACTTGCCGAACACAGCATGACAAAAGCTGATGTAGCTACGGCGATTTGCATGGCATGTATGCCGACACTACTTTCACTGCTCCACTTTTGAATAATGACTGTATAAAGCAAAGGCACAGCAACAAATCCGCCGCCAAAGCCAAATAACCAAGTGGTTATGCCTGAAAGTAGTCCAAATAAAAATAGCTCATATAGCATCGTTATCTTCCTCATATTTATAGAGGCATGATATAAAATAGCCTTATGGCAAACTAACGTAGAAAAGCCATCTTTTTATTTATTTCAGACAAAAATATATGCGTAATATTCCAATTGACGAGGTAGACCATCTACCGCAAGCGGTTCTAGCGTTAGGATCAGATTATCCTGCTAATACTTTGTTAGATACGCATAGCCATCGTCGCGCTCAGTTCTTATATGCACCCGAAGGCCTCATGAAAGTTGAAACTGAAGATGGACAATGGCTCGTGTTACCCTATAGCGGTGTATGGATACCCGCAGGTAAACCACATCAGGTATGGTTGTCTAAAGTCAGTACTTATAGTTTGTATATAGAAGCAGACCATGCCCCAAGACAAGCAAACTATTGCGAGGTTATCCAAGTCTCGCCTTTGTTACATCAACTGCTGATTCAGGCAAATCAGCTACCTGTTGACTACCAACGTGCAGGTCGTGACGGCGCTCTTATCGATTTATTGTTATATGAATTAGAAGCTGCACCAGCCCTACCTCTGTTTATTCCATTACCTCACAACACATTGTTATCTAAACAGTGTGCTGAGTTTATGCAGCATCCCAATATTCATAGCAGCCCTAAAGATTGGGCACATGACCACAATAAAAGTGAACGGACTTTTCACCGCTGGTTTAAGTCAGAAACGGGTATGTCCTTTCAGGCATGGCGTAATCGAGTCTGCATCATCTATGCTTTAAATGCGTTAAAAGCAAATATCTCGATTACTGAAATTGCCTTTAGTTTGGGCTATGAACACTCGGCAGCTTTTACCGCAATGTTCAGTAAAATTATGGGTTATCCGCCTACCCATTTTCAAAAAAGATTTCATACACATGATAAAGCGCTATAAAGATTTACTCATGTGAATGGTGTCATAGGTCTCAATCCACTCACGTTTAATGACATCAAAGCCTTGAAGCCGCCAAAACTCTTCAGCCGCAGGTAAAAATGGATGGGTATGCAAATACAAAGTGGTAATTTCATTCTTTTGTGCATGGCTAAACAACATCTTACATAGCATGGTTGCGATGCCATTACGACGGTATTCAGGCAGTACAAATAATTTAACAACCTCAACCGTATTAAGCGGTAAATTTAAATCAAAACGATGGTCATAAGCCCGATATGCAATGGTGCCAATAATGCGGCTTTTATCTTTTACCGTAATAAAGCAACCTAGTGGATCATTAACATAATATTGCCCAAAATTTTTTAAATCTTTGGGAACTTGCCCATGATAGATTTCTGGGAATAATAAATGTCTTGTATAAAGTGCAAACTCTACAGCAGATGCATAGTCTGATTTGTCTGCTAGATGATAGTGAAGTGTCATATTTAAAGCCAAGAATGATCAGGGATAACAATGGTTTTGTCTTGAATCATGGCTTCATGGAACTCAACATCATAGACACTTTTTAAAAACTTCGGATCGGTTATACGAGTTTTAGATTCAGGCTTAACTACTTCGTGTTGGCGCATAAAAAACAGATGATCTGCAAATAAAAAAGCCAAGTTAGGATCATGCATAATTGCAATCACCGTAAAATTTTGTCGCGACAACTGACGCAATTTTTTCATTAAATAAGACTGATAATAAACATCGAGATGGTTGGTTGGTTCATCAAGCAAAATGACTTTCGGTGCTTGCACTAAAATACGGGCAATCATGACCAATTGTCTTTCGCCACCCGATAGCTCGGTATAAGGACGATCACGCAAATGCTCGATGTCTAAATCAAGCAAAGCTTGGTCTACACGTTCCCAGTCTGATTTTGAAGGTCTATATCTGCTAAAAGCAGCACGCCCCGTAATCACCACATCTTTAACTAAAAATGGAAATACGGTTTTATGAAACTGCGGTAAAAAACCGAGCAATGCAGCCCGATCTTTGCCTTTAAAGTCCGATAATGGTTTTCCTGAGTAGCGAATCAAGCCATCTTTTACGGGTTCTAGGCCCGCCATCAATTTAAAAAGTGTCGATTTACCACAACCATTACGCCCTAAAATGACGGAAAACTGATTTTCGGGAAAATCCAGATGAATATTTTTAAGAACCTGTTTGTGCCCATAGGCATAATTTAACTGATCAATTTGAATCATGCCCAATGAGTCCTCTGTGTTTTCATTAATAATAAGAAAAATGGTGCGCCAAGTAGCATGGTAAAAATACCAATCGGTATTTCAAACGTCAGTAAAACCCGAGAAAAGTTATCAATCAACAGTAGAAAACTGCCGCCCAACACCATATTGGCAGGAATACTGTAGCGGTGATCTGGCCCAACCAACATTCTCACAATATGCGGCATGAACAGCCCATATAAACTAATAATGCCAGCCGCTGCCACAGAAGTTGACGTACATACAGTCACCAGCGCAATTAAAAGAAGCTGTTCCCAGCGTGGGTTAACACCAACCGCCTGTGCTTCTTCAGCACCAAGTGCCATTAAGTTTAAGCGCCAACGCATCGCGAATAATCCAGCAAGACCAATACAGATTGGTAGCACGGCATATTGAACTTTTTGCCAAGAAGCTTGATGTAAGTTGCCCATCGTCCATTGCACAATGGCTTGCAGTTTAAATGGATCACTTAAGTATTGAATAACCGTAAGACCTGCCAAAAACAGCCCCGAAACAATCATGCCCGATAAAATTACCATGACTAAAGATGTCTGGCTTTCATGTTTTTGATGCGCAAATAAATACGTTAAGCCAACAGCGCACACACCAAAAATAAAGGCGGATAGATTTGGTGAAAGCCAACTTAAAGAAAGTGCCAAAGCCGCACCGAACGCCGCACCAGATGAAATACCGAGCACATATGAGTCAACTAAAGGATTACGAAACAATGCCTGTAAACCATTTCCCGCAGTTGCTAACGCAGCTCCCACCATAAAAGTCAGTAAAATTCTGGGTAATCTGACATTGGCCAGTATGTTTTGCATCAGCCTAAATTGTTCAGCATCAAAATATGGCGTACCAAAGACTGCTTGCACACCCCACCGCAAATAGTCCCATGCACTCAAAGTCTGCGTTGGCCCAATGAGCAAAGAAATAAAAATCATGATGAAAGGTAACGGGTAAAACCAATAATATTTGAGCTTTTCCATGTTCATGACACCAACGCTTTGGCAAGGTGCTCACCATACAACTTGGTTAAAATACGCTGTTGTAAAGCACTTACTGGTAAATCAGACTGTTCTGGATAAATACTATGATTCAAATAAATCGCCGTAATAATGATTTTGATGGTATGGGGGTTATATATAAATGCAGGACTCAAATTAAATACCTTTCGGTTTTGTACAGCGCTTAAACCCTGTAATTCTTTTCGTTCATACATCAATTTAGGATTGGTATTCCAAAGCACAATATTGTCAGGGTTCCATTCAATGAGAGTCTCGGGATTTACATTAGGCTGGTTAGCATCGGTCTGAACAATGTTGTAAGCACCAGCGAGTTCAATAAAATCATTGGTAATCGACTCTCGTCCAGAGGTAGAAAAAATTCGTCCACCAGACCAAGCATAGTAAATCGATTGTTTATTTGGCTGACGGGCCGTTTTGGCTGCGACTTCTGCCATAATTTCATCAGAAAAACTCAAAATTTCTTGAGCTCGCTTTTGAGCATCGCTCAGAACAGCAATTTCAGATAGCTCTTCTTTCACTTGCTGGTAAGTGCCAGACTCCATTACATATACAGCGATACCAAACTGTCGTAATAATGTGATCGTTTGGGTCTGCCCGCTCCCCAAAATTACTAAATCGGGTTTCAACAACACAAGACTTTCAATATTGGTTGCATTGGCACCTTGTGAAGGCGTTGCAAGCTGTTTATTGGCAATGCGTTGATCTATTTTTGAATAGGCGTTAAATAATAAAGGTTGAATGTATACTTCGGCTGGTATGCCAATCACTTTATGACCTTGCCCTAGCATATATAAGCCATCTAAACCTGACTCAAATAGAGAAACAATTCTTTGTGCTGGCTTGGCTACACACACTTTTGTATTTGTACTATCAAAAACGCATATCGAATGAACTGCTAAGTTTTCTTTAGTTTTTCTACTTTGTTCAGATGAAGAACATCCACATAGAATGAGTAAAGTGAGTATTGAAGCCCAAAACCTCATTACACCTCTCCATGCACAAATATGGTGCAAAATAAAAAGATGTATTTATTTGGTGCAATTTTCATGTGAAAAAAACACCATAAAAGGGCAAGACGGTTTGAATCATCATTTATATGGGGTGCAAATTAAATGTTTAATTGAAGATATGAATAATTAAGCAATAAAAATGCCAGAATTAAAAAATAAATTTACCCATAAATCGGTTGCAATACTTGTTTCAAGTCAGAAAAAATATTTATGGGATTTCACACTTCTCTAATAATGAGTTAACTAATACCAGTTATTTTAAAATCTAATTGAGTAAAATATTTAAAAATAATGAGTTCTAAAAACATAAAAATTAAAAAAACAAAACATAATACTCAAAAAATATAGTTATTTTCTCATTTTTAATTTTATCAATTAAATAAAGAATTAATAATAAACAAAATCTTAGTTAAAATAATAAAATTAAGTTTTTCTAAAAAATTACAACTTTAAAAAGTAAATTAATCTAAAGTTAATATTAAATATAAATCTTTAATAATGACTATTTCATGTGCTAGATTAATGTACAAGAATTATCCAATTATTTGGAAATTTCTCATACTACAAATAACTTACGAACTATAAGAATATTAAACACAACAAGGATTTTAAACCATGAAAAGAAATTATTATATATTAGGCACTCTTTTATGTGGCATGAGCTTAGCAACACATGCCGACTCACTACGAATGAGTGCCACAGAGTTTGCAAAAGACCCAGCCAAAGTAAGCGCACTGCAAAAAGGTCTGGAAAAAATGCGAGCAAATAATAATGCAAATCCATTATCTCCGGAGTTTCGTACAAGTTTTAATTATTGGGCAAATACTCACGGCTATTTTGGTACGGGTACACATGGCACTGATAAAACTACATATCTTAAAAACCGTATGGCAGGTTGCTTACAAGATAATAGTCAAGCCTTGTGTGATAGTTACTATAAACATATTCAAAATTCTACAGTTCCAAACGATGGCTTTACCGATGAAGTTTGGGGTACATGCCAACATGGCAATCTAAACTTCTTACCTTGGCACCGTATGATGCTTTATTTTTACGAGCGAACAGTGCGTAAGTATGTTGGACAAGATTACTCTCTTCCTTATTGGGACTATTACCAAGAAAAAGCGGCTAATGGGAAAGGACTAGCGCTGCCTCAATTGGTTCGAGGTAAACAAGCAGGTAGTTTATATGACCAGTTCCGTACACCAGGTTTAAATGAGAATATCAGCGCTATAGATCCAGACGATGCCAGCGCTGCCCAAGCATTTAAATGGAATGACTTCACATCATTTTCCAATCAGTTACAGTCTCAGCCTCATGGTGTAATGCACTGCGCGGTAGGTAAAAACTGTGTGCTGCCAGATATGGGATTTGTACCAATTGCAGGTTTAGACCCTGTATTTTATATGCACCATGCCAATATCGACCGCTTGTGGCAATGTTGGCTAAATAAAAAAGCCAATGGACAACCCATTACACTTGAGTGGGCAAAGAAAAACTTAGGTATGCCAGATAGTTGGTATGACACTCGATATACCTTTGCAGATGAAAACGGCAACAAAGTTACCATGACCATTGCTGATGTATTCACCCCCGGTAAAATCCCAGTGCGATATACCAATGAAAATGCTTGTAAAGTTGAAGCTACTGTCATGAGTAGCAAAGGTGCTGAAAAAGCAAACCTATTTAAAATGAATCATAAACCAGTTAGCAGTAATAAAAGCATTAAGCTTATGGGTGTAACTCAAAAAGTAGCTTTAGCCCCTCAAACTGCAAGTTTCATAGAGAACTCAAGTCAACTTACTCAAACAAAGCTCTCATCAGGACAAACCTATTTAATATTAGATAATGTTCAAATGATTGGTAATCCAAATCTAACCTATAAGATTTATCTATCTCCAAAAAATAAACCTGACCAAAAAATTTATGTTGCCACAATTAACTACTTCGGTGTGTTAGATCATGACCACGGCGGACACCCAGGTCATATTGGTCAATTGGTCTATCAAGTCAGTGATCAAGTTAAGCAATTAGGCATGGCGGCTGAAGACTTAGAAGTTCAGTTTGTTGCTACTGATTTAACGCTTGATCAAGTGAAAGAAAAAGTAAGCTCTCAAGGCTTGAGTATTTCTCAGGTTCGCTTAGAAACATCAAAATAATAATTAAGGGAGAGGCCTGATTTTTTCAGGCCTATATTCATTATGAAAATAGCTCATTTAATATTATGCACGCCTCTAACTTTGGTTTTCGGATATGCGTCAGCGAATGATTCTTCTGAACGCGTACTAGAAGACCCACCCCATATGAATGTTACGCGTAAACACGTCGCTTTATTCGCCGTACCCAACCCAACGACTGCATCAACAAATGCACCGCAAATGCAATCTTCAAATGAAGCCTTATTTACTTGGGAACTTAAAAAAACTAAAAATAAACTCTGGAACCCAGCCACAAAAAGTTATGACACAGTCATTTTACGAAGTTACCAAGGTACAGATACGCAGCCCAATACGCCATATATTGCACCGACCATTGAAGTCTTTCCCGGTGAAACCGTACGGGCAAATCTAGATAATCAACTTGATATAGACCCAATTACTCACCAGAAACCCACTAAGGATTTAAGCTGTACCAGTGATCATACTGATGTGAATAAACCACATTGTTTTGATGGTACCAACATGCATACTCATGGTTTATGGATTAATCCAGCAGGAAATAGTGATAACGTTTTAGTTTCGATTAATCCGGGTGTTAATTTCCAATATGAGTACAACATACCGCCTGACCATCCGGCTGGAACGTTTTGGTATCATCCGCATCGACATGGTTCGACCGCAATTCAAGTCGCGAGTGGTATGGCGGGAGCTTTAGTTATACGCGGATATCGACAGCCCACTCCGAATAAAACAGGTGATCTCGATTTACTCACCTATGGCTTTAAAGAAAGAACTCTGGTTTTCCAGCAAATTCAATATGCTTGTTATGATGCTAACGGAAACATCGAAACTGATAGCAATGGCAGCTATATTTGCCCAAACAATCAAATTGGTGAAATTAGAGATTATCAGGGCTTTGGCCCCGGTGAGTGGGGAAAATCAGGACGCTATACGAGCATTAATGGTGAAGTTCAACCTTTCATTACCCAAGCTGTAGCTGGGCAAGTCGAACGTTGGAGAATAGTTCATGCAGGTATACGTGACAGTATTAACCTGAGCGTTCACCAAATGCAAAATATCCCTTCCCGACTCGATTTAACACCAACGGGTGAAAAGAAATTATTAAGTGAAAGCTGTACAGGACCAATTGTAAGTCAGCATCTTATTGCAGCAGATGGCTTAACCCTCAAACAGGTTATGGACAAAACAGTTACTGTTTTTCAACCGGGTTACCGTTACGACGCATTAATGCAATTTCCTCAAGAAGGTCGTTATTGCTTAATTGATGAAGCAGCGTCTGCTTCTGCTAACGTGGACCGTGCATTTTCAGAGAGACATTTACTGGGCATTATTCAAGTCGATAAAGCCACTTCAGCACCTCAGTCTTTAACAATGGCGTTAAGCAATAATGCAAAACAAAATATTGCGCCAGATATGCTTCCAGCGGTACTTCAAGATTTACAACAAAATTTAAAACTTAGCCATTTTGTTCCTCATCAGGACTTACCAGCTACACCGTATAAACAATTTTTAGAATTTAATATTGATACAAATGCTGATCCAGTTCAGTTTCAGGTCAATGGAAAACCGTATCAACCAGACCGAATTGACCGTACGCTCGAGTTAGGTAAAACCGATGAATGGATACTTACCTCTAAATTAGCCAGTCACCCGTTCCACATTCATGTAAACCCGTTTCAGATCGTAGCGATCATAGCCCCTAATAATAAAGATGTCAGTGATATCAACGCCGTTGATGACTACGACAAATCCGCTCCACCCGACCCACAATACCGTGGTCTAAAAGGCACATGGAAAGACACCATTTGGGTTAAAAATGTGGAAGGAAAAAGTTATAAAGTGATCGTAAGAACAAAATACCAGCGTTATATCGGTGACTTTGTTTTGCACTGCCATATTCTAGATCATGAAGATCAAGGCATGATGCAAAACATTCGCATTAGCCTTCCAGATGGTAATGGTGGTGTTTCACAAGGACATCATTAACCATAAATCTTTTTCAGACAGAATTAAAAAGGCCGCTTCTCGCGGCCTTCGTTTTATCATTTTTATGTAGAACTTTTATTTTCTTGATAATTCATATTCTTTAAAAATAAATCGACTACATATTCAACCCAAATACTAATTTCACTCTCAGATATTAAATAATCAGGATGGGTCAGACATTTTAAATGAGCATCACTTCGTAAAAGCGATAAAAAGATATTTGCAGCAGCTTCAGAAGAAGAACTTAACTCAATTTCTCCTTGTTTGACCGATTTTTCAAGATAACCCGCAATAATATTTGCAAGGCGTTGGGGGCCAACTTGAAAGAATTTTTCAGATAATTCTGGGAATCTAACTGCTTCAGCAATACAAACTCTAAAAAAAGCCAAACCTGAATGTGACAATATAAAGCAGAGATAAGTTTTACCCATCTCTGTTAAAGCTGAACGTAAATTTTTAGCTTGCGTCTCAACTAAAATAATTTGTTTTTGCATGTTGGTGCATTGGCGTTCAATGACCGCAGCGAACATTGCTTCTTTATTTTTAAAACAACCATACATGGTGGCTTTTGAAACACCAGCTTCTTTTTGAATCATGTCTGTCGTCGTGCCACTAAAACCGTGGATCAGAAAAAACTTGGTTGCTGCATCTAGAATTTTTTGATCTTTTTCATTGGCTTTAATGCAATCAGACATACGAACCTACAAATATATTTAGAAATTTCGTGGTTAGTGTAACTCATCGAAAAGTTCAAAATCGAGAATTGACGTAATTTTAATAAGATAGTACAGTACCGATCGGTACAGTTAAACTCAATAACTGCACTATGCAACGAATTCATTTTTAAAATTTAAGGTAAAAGATGAATATACGACCACTCATCGGTTTGGCAGGTGCAATTTTTGCAGCAATGACTGTCGAATTTAATAACCGAATTACCAGTATTACCTTGGTCGATATTCGCGGTGCAATGGGTATTAGTGTCGACTCTGGTTATTGGGTCAGCAGTATTTATGCCAGTACCATGATTATTGGCATGATTCTCTCTACCAGTTGGGCCGTTATTTTTTCTATGCGTAGAGTCCTTCTTTTTGCCATAGGTCTTTGTCTCGTCTCTAGCGTTTTAATTCCTTTTAGTCCCAGCATTGAAATATTTTATTTATTACGCGGCTTGCAAGGGCTTGCCAATGGTTTAACCATTCCTTTACTCATGGCATGTGCACTTAGATTTCTAGGGCCAGAAATCCGTTTATGGGGTTTGGCCTGCTATGCGCTAACAGCAACTTTCTTTCCCAACTTAAGTGCTGCACTCTCTGCATTTTATTTAGATGTAGTTGGCTGGAAAATGATATTTTTCCAAACCATTCCTTTTTGTGCGCTAAGCGCTGCGCTGGTTTATTTTGGTATTCCCCAAGATCCATTGAATTATTCAAGAATAAAAACTTACGATTGGATGGGTGCCATTTTAGCGATTATTAGCTTAGCGAGCCTGAGCACCATGTTGTTGCATGGCAATCATTTAGACTGGTTTCATTCTCAATTAATTTGTGTATTAGCCTTAATTAGTGCAATAACTTTACCTTGGTTTTTCATACATGAATGGCGTTATCCGTCACCATTAATTAAACCGCAAATGCTCGAAATCCGAAATTTTGCTTATGCTGTTATTGCTCTCTTTTGCTTTGTCATTATTGGTATGTCCACCAGCACATTACCACTGAATTACTTAAGTGCTGTACATGGTTATAAACCAACTCAGACCATGTGGATTGGCTTACAAATTGCGGCATTGCAATTTATCTATATTCCTATTGTTGTGAAGCTTTTAAATCAAGCTTGGGTCGACAGCCGTTATGTACATGGCTTTGGTTTACTTCTGGTGATGGCCGGTTGTTTAGGTGCAAGTCAACTCGATACCACTTGGAATCAAGACCAATTTTACTTTTGGCACGCCATCTCATGTTTGGGCCAAACCTGTGTCGTGCTCTCACTCTTAATGATGGGTACAAACAGTGTTCATCCAACCATGGCAATTTATGCATCACCGATGATTAACACTCCGCGTGCGATTAGCGGCGTATTGGGTGTGTGCATTTTGGACTGGATTAATCGCGTCCGCGGTGAATACCATTCAACACGGTTGATTGAAAATACCGCACAACATGTTTTCCAAAATATTCAAGGCCCTGTCATTAATCCACTTACTCCGCCTGTGCTTACCGCAAATGGTGCAGATCGTGTTTCAGGCGGTTTATCTGCCCTAAATTCTGCGATTCAAGCGCAACAATCTGTTTTAGTAATTAGCGATCAATATCTCATCTTAGCTGGCCTTACTGCAATTTTATTCATTGTGATGCTGATATTACCCGTTAGAACTTATCCACCACGCATTGCTCTCATTAAGTTAATGAATAGTCATAACTCAGGAAAATCTTTATGAGTACTCTAGAAGCCCAAGATCACTCTGCGACCGAGTCAGCCAAATTAACAAAGGTGCAATATCTCAAAAAGCATTGGGTTATGGTTATTGCGTTCATTATTGTTTTAGCCTCTATTTTATGGGTTTTAAAACTTATATTTTTACCATCTTCGACTATTGAAACAGACGATGCACGTGTAGATGTAGAGTACTCAACCATTGCTCCTAAAGTCTCTGGAAATATCGAAGAAATTTATATTAAAGATCATCAGACCGTAAAAAAAGGCCAGCTTTTGGCACGGATTGATGCAAGAGATTATGAAGCTGCTTTAGCTGAAGCAGAATCTAATTATGCTAAAGCGGAAGCTGATCTAAATGAAGCAAAACTGGTAGTAGAAAGACAACCGACTGTTATTCGAGAAACAGAGGCTCAGCTTAGAAAAGTAGAAGCTGGAATTAAACTCACCAAAGATAATACAGCGCGTTATGAGCAACTACAGGCACTTGGTGCTGAGTCTAGATTAATTACACAACAGTCAAAAACTACATTGACTGAGCAATATGCTGACTTAGACAGCAGTAAAGAAAAAGTTACCGATGCACAGTATCAGCTCAACCAATATAAAATTCAGGTTCAAGCCAAACAAGCTGTTTTAAAACAAGCTCAAGCGGCACTTGATAAAGCAAAGCTGAATTTGAGTTATACAGAAGTTCGAGCACCTATTGATGGCATGATTGGTCAAAAGTCAGCTAACGTAGGTAACTTTGTAAGCGCTGGTAATCCACTCATGGTGGTTGTTCCTTTAGACCAAGTCTATGTAGAAGCCAACTTCCGTGAAATTGAGCTAAAACAAATAAAAATTGGACAGCCTGTTAATGTCTATGTAGATGCTTATAACGTTGAATTAAAAGGCGTGGTAGACAGCTTCTCTCCATCTACTGGTGCATTTTTCTCTCCGATCTCGGCGACCAATGCGACAGGTAACTTTACCAAGATTGTTCAGCGTTTACCTTTACGCATCAAGCTTATTGAAAATCAACCGAATATTAAGTTGTTGCGCCCAGGTCTATCTGTTGTAGTTTCTGTGGATACGACTAAAAAATAAGTGCTTTTAAATAAAATCTTTAAAATAATTCAGCCGGTGGGTACTGTGGCTTTGCACTAGCCCACCGGAACCTAAGTCTAACTTCAAACTTCCAATGCAATTTGTATTTATAGAAGTTCATTTCAAAATACTAATTAATCGCTATTTCATAATGAAAATTATCTGCTAAGCCAAACGACTCACGGTATTCGACTGCCACACCTTCAAGGTTTTTTGCAATACGGCATACCTTAACCAAAGGATCTTCAAGCTTATTATTTAAATGGCTATCTTTAATATTTTTCTCGAAAGTTAACCGTTCTGTTGCAGAAGAAATAAATTGACCACAGTGCTGATAATAAAAAGGATAAAGTAGATTCCCAAACTCAGCGATTGGAATTTCTTCCAGATTTTTAAATAAGCGTTCAGGCAACCAAATTCGCTCACTTAACACAACGACTTCTTCATGTTTACGGACACGCTCGATATAAATCAACTTTTCATTAAGCCCAAGTCCCAGCTCTGCATTCACCTCTGGTATTGCATCGCACACTTCAACTTTTTTGATTTGTCCTTGTGGCTGAATGAACTCGCCTTTTTTATTACGTAATCTAAAAAAACGGATAAGTGAATTTTCAAAATTAGGTTGCTTAAGAAAGGTTCCTTTTCCTTGCTGTTTCACTAATAGGCCGTCTTCGACTAGCCCTTCTACGGCTTTTCTTAGGGTTCCCACCGATACGCTATACATTTGAGCAAGCTCTTGTTCACTTGGAATAGGCTCTTCAACTGTCCATTTTGACTGAATCAGTAGCTTTTGAAGCTCCCAACGAACCTTTTCATATCGTGGCAATTTAAAATTTTTAAATGCAGTCTCATCAAGCATTTGCGTTAAACATTATGAAATCGATTTGACAATATTAGCATAGTTATATGTAATACAAAAAACCAAACATATATATGTTTAGATGTTTATATATTTATCAAGGAAGATAATATGGCTGCATTGATGCTTATAACTTTAGCCGTATCTATAGGTTTAGGTTATAAAACCAAAATCAATATTGGATTTTTTGCAATAGCATTTGCCTACCTGATTGGCTGCTTTGGCATGGGACTTAAGCCTTCAGAAGTTATTGAGCTATGGCCTGTCAAAATTTTCTTTATTATTTTATCCGTTACTTTGTTTTATAACTTTGCTTTGGCAAATGGCGCACTAGAGAAGCTTGCCAGCCATCTTTTATATAAATGCCGTAAGTTTCCTCAGTTTTTACCTTTAGCGATTTTTTTCGCAGCAACCATTATTGCAGGCTTAGGTGCTGGTTTTTATACAGTACTTGCCTTTATGGCACCCATTACACTGCTGCTGTGTAAAAAAACTAATATGAATATGATTATTGGTGGGATGGCTGCAAATTACGGCGCTTTAGCTGGCGCAAATTTTATGACATCGCAAAGTGGCATTATTTTCCGAAGCTTAATGGAAAATAATGCCATTAGCTCACAAACAGCTTTTTCATATAGCAGTGGAATTTTTGTCTTAACTTTAATTATTCCGATTGCGGTGTTGGGAATTTATACCCTCTGGAATAGAAAAAGTAATTCAATTGTGATTGAAGATCAAAAGCCTGAACCATTCGACAAAAAACAGAAACAATCCATCTTCCTTATTATTTTAATGATGTCGATTGTTTTAGTTTTTCCAATCTTGCACCTTGTTTTTCCCGATGTAAAAACGATTAGCTTTTTAAACTCTAAAATTGATATAGCCTTCCTTGCGATTACCTTCTCGCTCATTAGTTTACTTATGAAACTTGCGGATGAGAAAAAGGTCATTGCACTGGTGCCTTGGGGAACACTGATCATGATTTGCGGTGTCGGTATGCTCATCGCATTAGGTGTAAAGCTTGGCATTATTACTACCCTTTCTGAATGGTTAGCAAACAATGTTCCTGTGTGGGTCATTCCCGTACTTTTATGTCTGATCAGTGCCATTATGTCTGTATTTTCAAGCACTCTCGGCGTAGTTGCTCCTACCTTATTCCCAATTGTTCCAGCACTTGCTCTTACATCTGGGCTAAATCCACTTGTACTGTTTATTTGTATTGTGGTTGGCGCTCAGTCTACAGCGATTTCTCCTTTCTCGTCTGGCGGTAGCCTCATTATGGCTTCAGCTCCAGCAGATATCGACAAAACCAAATTCTTTAATCAACTGTTATTTAAAGCAATTCCTGTAGGAGTCATTGCTGCTTTAATCGCTATTTTCGCTTTAAAATTTGTAATGTGAGATGAAAATGAACTGTATAGATACACATGCACATGTTTTTTCGACTCAGGACCACAGTATCGAAACAGCACGGTACGCACCTGATTACAATGCAACTGTACAAAGTTTTATTTCTCATCTGGATGAACACAATTTCACGCATGGAGTTTTGGTTCAACCCAGCTTTTTGGGTACCAATAACCAAGCGATGTTAAATGCAATTCAGCAATACCCTAACCGCTTAAAAGGGATCGCCGTTGTTCAACATACAACGACTCTTGATGAGCTCGCGAATCTCAAGGCACAAGGCATCGTTGGTGTTCGCTTAAATCTATTCGGTCTTAACCCTCCTGCACTAAATACACCTGACTGGCAAAAATTTTTACGAAATGTGGAGAGCCTCAACTGGCAAGTTGAATTACACGCACCGCCAAAATATCTGGTTCAGCTTTTACCCCAATTGAATGAATACCACTTCGATGTCGTAATTGACCATTTTGGCCGGGTTGACCCTGTTAAAGGGATTGAAGATCCGGATTATCAGAAGTTTTTAAGCTTACTTAACGCAAAACAGCACTGGATTAAAGTGTCCGGTTTCTACCGTTTAGGCACTAGTCCAAAAAACATAAATATAGTCCAACGGGCATATAACATTTTCAAAGAAAAAGGTTTTTTACACAAACTCATTTGGGGAAGCGATTGGCCGCATACCCAACATGAATCTTCAATAACTTATGAGGGCGCATTTAAAACTTTTAAACACATCGTGTTTGATAAACACGAGCAATGTTTAATTTTAAATCAGAACCCAACCGAGCTGTTTGATTTCTCACGTACATAAGGAGTATGTATGAAAAATGATATCGCTATATCGGAAGTAGAAAAGTCAACGATACGTAAACTTTCTTTTCGTATTCTTCCCTTCCTCATTCTTTGTTATTTCATCGCCTATATTGATCGGGTAAATATTGGTTTTGCCGCATTAACCATGAACCAAGAAATTGGTTTAACTGCTACTGCCTTTGGTTTTGGTGCCACCTTATTTTTTATTGCATATGTCATATTTGAGATTCCAAGTAACATGGCAATGGAAAAGCTGGGTGCGCGCATCTGGATTGCCAGAATCATGATTACTTGGGGAATTGTCGGTTTCTGTACCGCTTTTATTACTGGCCCTATCTCATATGCAATTTCACGGTTTTTACTTGGTGCGGCCGAAGCAGGATTTTTCCCAGGCGTATTACTGTATTTAACGTTATGGTTCCCTAAGCGATATATGGCCCGAATTGTTGCCGTATTTATGGTTGCCATTCCTTTATCTAACTTTATTGGCTCACCTTTATCTGCCTTACTATTAGGCTTACATGGTTTAGTTGGTTTAAGTGGATGGCAAGTTCTTTTAATTTTTGAGGCATTACCTGCAATTTTGCTTGGTATATTGTGTTTAGTTTGGCTTCCAAATAACCCGAATCAAGTAAAATGGTTAAGTTCCGAACAAAGAGAATGGCTATCGAACACCTTAACTTTTGAAAAGAACCAATTATTAAATACTGAAAAACAAGACACTGCCGAGCAGAAAAAGAGTAAGTTTAAGCTTCTAATTACCAATAAATATTTGTGGTTTTTCGCGATTATTTATGCAGGAAGTTCAGCAACCAGCAATATTTTATCGTTATGGATGCCACAAATTTTAAAGGCTTTCCATTTAACGGCCATGCAGACGGGTCTTTTAAATATGATTCCGTTTGGTTTAGCTGCCGCTTTCATGATTGTTTGGGGCGTACATGCCGATAAAAGTGGCAATAAAAGTCTCAACACAGCTATTCCATTGTTTGTGACGAGTTTTGGTTTACTCCTTACTCTTTTCACATCATCTTTAACATTGAGCTTGCTTTTATTCTCACTCGTTTTGATGGGTAACTATGCCATTAAAGGTCCTTTCTGGGCGTTGGTTTCTGAGCGCTTACCACCTACTTTAGTTGCTGTTGGTATTGCAGCGGTAAATACTATCGCACATGTAGGTACTGGCCTTATGAACTCTATTATGGGCATAGTGAAAGATTACTCAGGGAGCTTCCCTGTGTCACTTTTACCACTCTGCATTCTTACCTTTATTGGTGCCGTGATTGCATTGTATTTGGGAAAAAAACCGACTTTACCTAAGGTACAGAAGGTTCAAAATATGGTTTAGGTTTTGATATATAAGAAAAAAGACCAATTAACTGGTCTTTTTTTTATTTATACATCACTATTTAAAATCACTCATTAAAAAACCCAACGAAGTAGGTCATTTATATTCTATATAATAGCTGTTGCCATCAGAACTATTGAAAACCATATTTAAAGTAGGGTAAATAAATTCACCTCTTAACAAAATATATTCAACCTTGGTTCTCTGAAATCTAGATGAATGATTGATTCTATTAGTATTTACCTCTGTATAGTTTGCCTGTGCTTTTGTTTCTTTTCCTTTGTAATCAATAATTGTAATGTCTTTTAGCATTAATATGCTCCAATTTAATTAGACATATTATGCTTAACGAAATTTTTATACTATCAATATTTTGTAGGCAACTAATTTAAATTAATTTTTAAAATTTACACATCTTTACCTTAAGAAAATTTATATATGTGTGTTTTATGTACCCCTACTTGAAATTGAGATAGCATAATTCCGAATTTTAAAGGATAAGACTCAACAGGTTATATATAATTGATTTTATTTATGAAATATACAGTCGAAATAAAGTTCATTTGTATGACATATCAACACATATAAGTCTTAAAACAACCGTAATGTAAAGTGATTTAAAGCGTAGTATGAACTTTCCCTAGTGAAGATAAGAAGATAAAAATGTCAGGTTTTAAAAGTTTTTCTCAAAATACAACTAACAACGCTAATATCATTAAAGCCCAAATGAATAAGCATTCTGCAACACAACCACCTACCGAAACTCAACCATCAGAAGTTCCTGGCACCGTAAAAGATCTGCCTGAGAATAATGATCAACCTGATCCTAATAACAAATAATTTCTGATTAACAGTGCCTTGGAAGTTGTTTTGAGGTCCTGCTACTATAAAGAATAAATTAGTGCACTGATTTATTATACTATTAACTACTTTTATCAATTTGATTTGTTTAGTTATTTAAGAAATTACAGCCATTCATTCCAGAAAATTGATATGACTAGTCTCTCAGATATGAGGGGCTTTTTTAATTGTGTTTCCACTTAACCAGTACTTACCCACTCATTAAAAAGAGCACCTAAGTGCCCTCTCATTCTTATTGATTTTTGTATAAAGCAAAATTTATTGCCCTATCATATGCCTGTTCCTGTAGCTCCGTATATACATAAAAGTGCTGTTCTGTTTTGGTAACAGGGTTAATAAGTTTCATTGGTTCATAACTATGAGTATTTAAATCATTAGGGTCAACATCAAAAGCTTCTAATTGCTGCTCTCGCCATTCTCCACTTAGTACACCACCTACACAAAGCCATTTCGTTGTATTGTCTGACATATCTAATCCATATTTTTGGAGGTGTTCACATACCATATCACGCCGATCTTTGAGCTGTATTATTTTTTTTATATCTAAAAAAATCGATCATCTAATTAGATGACTTCTTCAGCAAAGTAATTCTAAGAACCATAACAAAAAGCCCATCTTCCGATGAGCTTTTATTTAACTAAATTTAAGAATATGCATTAGACTTTAAATTCTGCTAATACAAAGTTTTTTACTATTTCATCAAAAGTTGGTTTCAGAAGAGCTGGCTTGCTATTTTTTATAGTTTCATACCAATAACTCGCTGCAACTCCCATACTGAACAAAGCTAACAATTTCATTGCTCACCTCACTTATTGGGAAGAGTGGAATTCAAATTAGCATCAGCGTTTGTAGCGTTCCAACTCGTTTTAGAGAGGTTTCTGTATATTTTTCAAGCAATATGTAATAAAAAAGAGTTGTCAATAGATTGTTAATGCCTAATTTATCAAACTTTGGTCTAGTTCACCCTATAAATTATTTTATATTATTATATGTAAATATAATTTTATGTAATTTACTGAATTTATTATATATTTATTAACATAAATTTAATCAATATTGAAAAACTTAAAGAGGAATCAACTTCAAAAAATGGTTTTACTTAATCATAAAAATCTTTAATCAATTAATTTATAAAGTTTTATAAATTACAATCTTTTAATAATTTAGGATTTTTCTTACTTATGTTTCAAATTATAGAGTTAATACTTCAATCAAATAATCTTCCTGAAAAATTTACAATCATTACTGCTATAATTGGATTTACTGTTGTAACTTTAAGTTATATTAAACAACAAGAGCTTTTTAAAGATGGTTTATCTTTATACTCAAAATATATCAATAGAAAAATTAACAGGATAAAAGCATATATTTCTGCTGGAAATTTATCTCCAGAACAGTTAATAAGATTTCAACATAGAATAGAGATATTAACACTACAAGGTTTATTGAAACTTAAAATCTATAATTTAGATTTTCTTAATTTTTTTAATGGTTATGAAGATGCCATCCATGCACGAATGCTATATCTGAATGCTTATGATTTTGTTCAGTTTAATGAAGAAACAAAAGCTATAGAACTAAAAAAACCAATTGATGAAGATTGTGCGGAACAGCTTTCAAAAATTGGTGAATTCTTATTTTTTTTAAATGGTGTTATAGCTTACATTATTTTCGTAATCCCAGTTGTTTTCTTTCCTCAATATTTGAGTCCTAATAACGTATTTTGGATTCTTGCTATTATTTTTCCCGTTATGCTTACTCAAATCTATTTGGGTTCTAAACTAATGAAATATATGAAACGTAGAAAGTATGCACTTGAACTTATTAAATTAAAAAGAATTACTTCAATCCAGATTAATAATTAATTTAAAATAATTCTTCGGGGTTATTCATGAAACCAGCTATTGTTATTGGAAATGTTACCGACCACGGTGGAGTCGTTAGTGTTGGTGATAATTCTTATCTTGTTGATGGTAAAGCAGCTCATCTGGAAGGAATGACTCACTTCTGTCCCAAGTGCAAAGTTACGGTTATTGCTCTCTCAAGTAGTCCACTTGTAGTTATTAATGGTCGGGCAATAATTGTTGCAGGTGATAAAGCTAGCTGTGGCGCATCTTTCTTACCAAGTCAAAGTTTATGGGTACGTGATCAAGGCAGTTCCTGTAGCTCTGGAAGCTCTAAAACAAACAATAGTTTTGTTCAAAATACAGAAAAAGAAAATAGTGTAATTTTTCAGTTTAATAACCCCAAAACAGGTAAACCATTACCCGATTTTCCATACGAATTGACCCTTCCAACTGGTGAAAAAATTCAAGGTAAAACAAATAATGCTGGAAAGACTGAACTTGCAGTTACGGGCGTTAAACCTGAACAAGTCAAAATCGAAACCTTAGATCTTTCAGAACCAATGCCACCTCTGGAGTAAGAATTATGGGTAATCAGCCAATTACTAAAAATATTCCCCCTACTAGCAAAGCTTGGGATGGTTATCCCTCTAAAGTTGAAAGCTGTAATGTTCCTAAACCATTTTGCTATTTACAACTTGATCGCCCACTTGCAATGCCTTACACCTTTATGATGTCTGCACAACAGTGGGAATATGTAGAAAAAAGAAATAAGCTAGAATTTTTATTGGCTGTGAGATTTGGCATGGAATATGATATTGCTAAATTAAATGAGGATGTTTTGATCTCTACAGGTTTCCATACGGGCATGTATGTTAAATTTCAAAATTATTTAAGAAAACACTATCAAAAAGATGCTGTTGTATTAATGGGCGTTTTTCAAAGTAATGCTTTTACCACAAGGTTTGGAACAACTTTTGCCATTGAAGATTTAGTAGGCCTAAAAGGTGCTATCGATGATTTGAGGATAGACGATATCATGACTGGGGCACATATGATTTCACGAAAAAATGGTCATGCTACACAAATTAATAGAAAGATGTATCGACAAAACTTTAACCAAGACTACAATCCAACTATGTTAAAAACCTTAGCTGCTCAAGGATTGTATCCTGATGAAATCGAAGGAATCTTCTAGAATGAAGAAATATTTATTAATTTGCCTTTTACCTATTTTTGCTACTGCTTGTAGTGCTAAACCAACCCCACAAGAAGAACTAGATATTCAAGCTACCTTTTTGCCTACTGTATTCAATCTTGATGCTGGTACTTATGCTTTAGCACCGAAAGAAGCTCCTACTGCTTTAACTAAACAATTGTATGATGATGCATTATTTAAGCTTGGTTTATTAAAAAGATATGATGACCAAGCAAGTGCGGAGTCCAAACTTGAAAAGTCTGTGAGACCTGTTGCTTTAAATACTTTATGTTTAATGAGTAAGTTTGTTAATAACCCAACTTATATAAAAGCTGTAAAGCATAGTATTGAGCAAGAGCCTGATTTAAATAAATGGCTCAAGGAACAACAACCAAAGTGGCAAGAAGCTTTGAAAAAAGAGGACAAGGAAATTTTTGATCATCCTTGTTTATAAAAAGTAGATTTCTAAAGAAAAGAAGCGTAACTACTAGTTATTCTTCTTTCTATTACTTACCATTAGTTGTTTGACAATAAACTGCTAAAGTTAGTTACATACTTTTGCCACTTTAAAAAAGTCTTTTGTATTATAAAACATACTAATTTCTCCCCATTTTACGTTATCTTTCTCTCTATAAATTATATCTTTAACAACAGTGCCATCCGAGTTAATGACAGCATCCGCTACCAATGCCGCTTGTTGAGTATTACAGTTTATTTTCATTTTAATAAATCTTTTACCTAACCAAGTGGGACGACCATTGGGCTTCATAACTCCAGTAAACATCATAGAAATTATGGGGTATCCATCACTATAATGTTCACGTACACCAGGCCTAATATACGTAGCATCTGAATTGTTTTTAGTTAAAAATACCCATGTAATATCATTTTCGATAATATTTTTTTCTTCAACTTTATTTGTCGAAAGATAAGTTGCAATAGACTCATTCTTAATATGCTGTGGGACAAGATCTGTTTTGGAATGAGCTACTTCTCTACTATCTTTTTTTAAATTCTCTCTACAGCTTGTTTTGGAACTTCATTTTGATTGCTAGAAGATGACTGATCATAAATTGTATTTGGTTGAGAATAATTATAAGGATAACTGCCACTTGAAGATGTAGTTTTTGTACCTACCTTTCCATTATATGGATTGACGTTACCAACTGTACTCCAATTATTATAAAGTCGTCCATCTGGTTTAGAACGGATGTGTGGACTTACATAGGTTCCATTTTTGCGATAATATCCCCGTACTGCTACACCTGCATGAACAAAAGATATATAGAAATTGCTAGCCAGAAGTAAACCGACAAATGTAAAAGTAGTTTTAATGGTCATATTAATGCTCAAGAATATTTTAGTTTATTCATCAATAATACAGTTTTATTTAAAAAATGACTTTAAGTAATCCGATATTGCCTAATTATGCCACTACACCTCAAGCAATAAAACTAAGAAAAAGAGACCTTTTATGGCCTCTTTTTCTAAAAAATAGAACTTGGTAAAAGCTTTTAAATTTATTTTTTCATTAGTTTAAAAGCAACTACATAGTCACCGGGCGGTGTTTGCATAAAGTAATGGCCACCTGCAACAATGACAACATACTGCTCTCCATCAATAGAATAAGTCATAGGTGTTGCTTGTCCACCCGCAGGTAATTTGGCACTCCAGATCGACTTACCCGTTTTACTGTCAAAGGCATGCAAACGGTTATCAGTTGCAGCAGCAACGAATACAACTCCACCATCTGTAATAATAGGCCCACCATTATTAGGTGTACCAATATTAATAGGTAAATATGTTGGCAATCCAAATGGACCATTGTGCTCTGCTGTTCCCAAAGGTTTTTGCCAAATCACTTTCTTGGTGTTCATATTAATAGCGGTAACCATTCCATATGGTGGTTCATTGCATAATACATTGGTAATTGGAGCATAGAATGGTTGAACATTTACTGCATAAGGAGATTCAGCCATTGCTGCAATTGAGCCATTTTTCTTAGCACTAAATTTCGGATCATCCATCGGTAAAATACCTTCTTGATCTGCTTTAGCTCGTGCAACCAACTGGTTGTACATTGGGGTATTACTCCAGTTAGCGATCAAAATACCATTTTTAGGGTTATAGGCTATGCTTCCCCAATCACTACCACCATTAAATCCAGGATATTGAATCCATGGTTTATTAACCGTAGGAGGAGTAAATTCACCAACATAATATGCTTGTCTATATTTAATACGACAAAGCATTTGATCAATTGGTGATATGCCCCACATTTTTGATTCTGTTAAATCTGAAAACCCTAACCGAGGAATATCTACAGACCATGGTTGTGTAGGCGAACGCACATCATCTGGAATAACAGATTCAGGAGCTTGGCGCTCGACAACTTTTGAAATGGGTTTGCCTGTAATTCGGTTTAATACAAATGTTTGTCCTCTTTTTGTTGGCATAATGAGCGCTGGAACAATCTTTCCTGATTGATCTTTATAATCAAGTAGAGTTGCTTGTGATCCTAAATCATAATCCCATGCGTCCTTATGAACAGTTTGAAAGCTCCATTTTTTTACCCCTGTTTGAGCATCCAATGCAACAACTGCGGTAGAAACTTGATTTTCTTCTTCTGTACGTAAAGCGCTATAGTAGTCGGGGGCCGAACTTCCTGTTGGAACATAGACTGTATTTAATTTTTCATCAACAGTCATAACTGTCCAAGAGTTAGGCGTACCACGGCTATAGGTTTCACCTTTTGGAGGTAATCCATGTCGATTTGGTTGTCTTACATCCCAAGCCCATTTAAGAGAACCAGTATCAACATCATATGCACGTATTACCCCGGATGGTGCTGTACGGCGTTGGTTATCTTGAACTTTATGGTTGACTACAACTACTCCATTTACTACAGGGGGTGGCGATGTAACAGCCATGAATCCTGGAACTGTATGACCAATTCCTTCTAGCAAGTTCACATGTCCGTTTGTACCAAATTGGGGACATGCCTTTCCTGTTTTTGCATCTACCGCTATAAGTTGCATATCTAGCGTGCCTTCAATCACCTTTTCATGACATATTTCATTCTCAGGAATTACTTTTGAAGTATAGAACGTGACACCGCGACACACTGCAGTCGACGGTAATTTCTCGTAAGCTAAATTATGCTTATATTCCCAAATTTTCTTACCAGTACGCGCATCTAATTTCAGCATGTTATTAGTAGCAGTACACAAGTAAAGAGCATCATTGACTTTAATTGGTGTTGTTTGGGCAGCCCATTTATTTTTTTTATCTACAGGAGGCATATCTCCTGTACGCGTTACCCACACTTGTTTTAATTGATTAATATTTTCAGGGTTAATTTGATTAGTGGGTGAAAAACGGGTTCCCTGCGCATCTCGTCCATAATACCGCCAATCTTCAGTAGGCTGTTGATTATCCGAATGGTATTGAGTAAGAGCTGTATTTGGAATTTGGCTTTGATCAAATGTAGAGTAATGTGGAAACCAAGCTAATGCACCGGCTATAATAAAACATAAAATGATTAGACCTGTTAAAATACGAGAGATTCTTTTGCTAACGCCTTGTTCAATATAAGGTAAAAGCAAAGTTAAAAATAAAGTAAAAATAGCAATTGTTGCAACCCTAGGTATCCACCCCCAGTATCGATCACCTACCTCCCACATTGTCCATATTAAAGTATAAATAAAGACGCCAGCAAAAATTTTAGCTCCTAGCAATTTATTTCTGAATAAATAAAAACTTGAGACTAAAAGTAAAAGCCCTGTTATCAGATAATAACTAGATCCATTCAGATAGATTAAATACGCACCCCCACAGTACAATATAAGGGCAAATATCATTTGAAATAGTGCATAGGTTTTTATAAAAAAAATATGCATATTAGTAGGTGCATCTTTCATTAATACCTCTTTAATTTTTATAGAACATGAGAGTGCTAATGAATAGTTAACTAACCTCTTTAAATATGATTTTTTTCAATACTTAAAGACTCATTTTTAATTCACGCTTTCTTATTATATTTTTTTTAACGCAAATCTTTGTTGCCAAATTCACAACTTTAAATTTCACTTTTGACAACATAATTTATCTTTAAATTATAATTTTAATTATTTATTTAAATTTCATTCTACAAAATACGTTATTTCTATAATCTATTTTATGACTATAAAATATAAAAGAGGAACACTCGTATGTTCCTCTTTTTACATAAAATTTATTGAGAAAAACTTGATTCAAACTTTAGAACTTCTTGTATAGAACTTCTTTTTTCCAAGTTATATTTCAAATTGAGAATCTTAGGCCATTTCTCTAAGTCTATAGAAAAATAGTCACACCAATGAAGCATTACAAAGAAATAGAAATCTGCGATTGAGATTTCATTGCCGTTTAAATACTGATTTGAATGAAGTTTATTTTCAATAAAATCGAAACTTCTTGACAACTTATGTTTGGATACTTCAATCCAAGGATCAATCTTTTCTTTGTAGAAAAAAGCAGAGAAATTTTTATGTATATCCATACTAATAAATGACAATAGACTCATCATTTCATAACGTTCAAAAGAACTAGATTTGGGTATTAGATTTTTCTCTGGAACCAAGTCAGCTAAATAAGTCAGTATTGTTGTAACTTCAGTTATGACTTTACCATTTTCAAGTCCAAGTGCTGGAACTGCCCCTTTAGGATTAATCTTTAAATAATCCAATCCGGATCCAGTGACTTTTGTTGATAAGTCTACAAACTCTGTATCAAATACTTGCCCTGTTTCTTTTAAAGCAATATGAATCGCCATTGAACAGGCATGAGGATAAAAAAATAATCTCATTGATAACAACCATTATTTAAATAGAAAAATAAAGGTAAAAATACAAATATGTACCTTTACCTTTTGAAATTATTTAAGTTTCTTATCTACACTCAGGCCACCTGCGCCAAAGATAACAAGAGCCAGTAGACCTCCAGCCATTGAAATGTTTTTCATAAACATAATTTGGCTGTTCATATCAGAACCACTGTGAAATAGCACTGCTGCCACTAACGAGAAACCAAACAATAGAAATGCTGCAAGTCGCGTTTGAAGGCCAATCAATACAAGGAAACCACCTCCAAACTCAACCAGAATTGCTAATGGCAATAATGCAGATGACACTCCCATAGACTCCATATATCCAGCATTACTCGAATATTGAAATATCTTTCCTAATCCGGATAAGACAAAAATTACAGATATCATTACCCGCATTAGAAGTGATGCAAATCCAAATACTTTTGGATGTTGGATAATTTTTTCGATTGAGTTATTAATTCTAGTCATAATTATTCTCTCTCAGTTTGGAACAGGCATAGCAAACATTTGTGGAATACTATTAATTGCTTTACTAATTGATTGAGAACGAGTTGGAAAAGCCATTCCTTCAGCACGTACTACAAATACGTCTTGTATACCTAAGAAATTAAAAATATCTTTTAAATAAGATTCTTGATGATCCATAGGAAATTGATCACCATAAGCACTACCGCGAGCACTCACAATAATAACTTTCTTACCAGAAACTAAGCCTTGTGGCCCATTCTCTGTATATCTGAAAGTCCGACCTGCAATTAAAATTCGGTCAATCCATGCTTTCAATGTAGTGGGAATACTCAAGTTGTACATCGGTGCCCCTAGTACAAAAATATCTGTTTCTTCAAATTGTTGAAGAATACGTTCATCAACTTGTGCTTCTTCACTCAAACTATCAAAGTGTTTTGAAAAATGTGGAAGTGGTTCTACATGCAAGTCGCGATAGGTTACCTCTAAAGGACCATGTTTTTTTAACTCTTGAACTACTGCTTGCCCAATCTCCCGAGTAGCCGAGAATTCACCGAGAGCACTTGAGTCTAAATGTAAAAGTTTCATTTCATACCTATAAGGGTTTTAAGTCGTGAAATGAGTTTATTCGTTTTATATTTGCCACTTAAGCCCTATAATCGGGAACATATGTTGCAAAAAATGCAACCAACAAAGATAAAGTTCGAAGTAAGATAAATTATTGGTTCATTAAGGTTAAAACACCGATGAAAGATTTAAATGATTTATATATTTTTGCTTTAATTGTCGAACATGGTGGTCTAAGTAAAGTAGAACAAAAAACAGGTATATCTAAATCAAAATTAAGCCGAAGACTCTCAAATTTAGAGAAAAATTTAAACGTAAAATTATTACAACGAGACTCTAGACAAATTAAGCTTACGGCAATCGGCGAGCAGATTTATCAATATGTACAATCAATGCTTTTAGAAGCGCAAACTGTTTATGACTTAATAGATCAGTTACGCGGCGAGCCGATTGGATCAATTACTGTAAGCATTCCTATAGATGTTGCAGAAAGAATTATGCCTCTCATTCTTCCTGAATTTATGGATAGATACCCAAAAGTAGAAATCAAATTTATTGTTACCAACAAGAGAGTTGATATCCTTAAAGAATCTGTCGATATTGGGATCCGTATTCGACAGAATTTAGATAGCGATCACAATTTAGTGATGAGACATCTTGGTTATACACAATCAGTATTAGTCGCCAGTCCACAATATCTCAACCAATATGGTACACCTACGCATCCTAGCGATTTAAGTAAGCATAAATTGTTAAGTAATATCGAAAATGAAAATCAAACTTGGTTCTTTAGCAATCAAACTATTAATGAAAACGTAAGTTTGCCTATAAAACCATTTATCAAAGCTGCAAGTTTAACTTTGCTTAATTGTTTAGCTACCGATGGAAAAGGTATCGCTTTGCTGCCTTTGTTAAAATGCAAAAGCCTGATATTAGAAAAGAAACTTATCGTCGTTTTACCTGAATGGGAACTTCCAACTGGAAATTTTCATTTAATCTTTCCATCTCGAAGCGGTGCTTTACCAGCATCAAAGGTTTTTCTTGATTTCTTAATCGAAAAAATTCCTCCTCTACTCAAAGAAATGCAGGATATCTAATTAAAATCAATATATAAAAAGTCTATACCCGATTTTAGGTATAGACATTTTTTACTATTGATAGGCATACATTAATAAAGCTGTGATTTCACCATTCTTTGGAACTGAAGTTTCAAACCCATAATATTGTCCATATTTTGGTCGTAAATATTCAGTTGCCTGATTACCTATTGCATCAAGATATGCTGGTAGCTGGGCCATATGTGAATTTGTTTTCTGAGGATCAGGAGCTCCTACTCCCCACTGCACCACGCCATATGATTGGCCCACTGCTTGTTTCATATCTTTTAGGAACTCTAAATAGAAATCTACATCAGCTTTAGATCCAACATTTCCATGGCCACCACTCAGAAATACCCAATTTAAACTTTTTAATTCTTTTAAATTTTCTTCAAAATAAAGAGGAACTTCAGCACCAGCGAAACCCCAATAAGGTAATTGATCGGCATTTATTAGATCGGGAATATGTGCAACTTTCTCACTTGGAATTAACCAAACACCTGTATCAGCAGTATGTGCTGCATATTTGAAACCATGTACTTGAACATTCACCCCTTCAAAATTAAAACTACCATTTTTAAAAGGAATTGTTTCAGTAGGTTTTGGCAATTTACTTTTAATTCGGTTTAAAAGCTCTGCTGTAGCATCAGATGAAATAATACGTACTTTGACACCTGCCTTTTTAGAAGCTTCAACAATTACTGGAGCTGAGCTGATATGGTCAGCGTGCGCATGCGAATAGACAATTGTTGTAACAGGTAGTTTTGTTACTTCTGAGATCGCTTTTAAAATCTTTTCTCCAGCATTTTCAACTGGGTCAAATAACAGTACTCCTTTTTCACCTACATAAAACATCGTTCCATAAAATTGAGATTGAAAAAAATAAGTATGTTCTGTCATACGTTGCAGTACATACTCTTGCTGAAGATTTCGGTTATATAGCCGGTCAATTTTTTCCGATGGATTTAAAGCTTTTTTACTCGATTGGGAAACATAAATCGCATTTACAGTAGAGGGAGCTTCTGGAATATCTATCGTACTTTGAGCATTGGCTCCATGACTTATGTTCAAATACATTAAGCCTAGTAGTGTGGTATTTAAAAAGATCTTTTTCATTCGAAACCTCAGATATACAATTAAATTAAATGTTCTATACTTGATAAAAACATTCTTATATTTCTGATTTCGAAAGATTAAAACAAGCTACTAAAATAAGAACTTAAGTTGCAAAAATAAGAACAGTCAGCAGTTATTTTTTAACTTAATATTCTCGTATTAATAAATTTTTTTTAAATATAAATGCTCAACGCTATTTTCTAGATTCGTAACAGGCTTTTTTTAAGTTTTCCATTGCCTCTGCTGGCATAGGTGCTGTCATCATTGCATGATAATTCATACATTCTGGGGTCTCTTCCTTTTGCACATTCTGATTAGTAACACAGGCAGAGATAATAAAAGGGATAGATAATATTCCTAACAATTTCATAAGCAAATTCCCAAATTATGATGAAATAATTCTAAATAATTTTATTTTAATATATGTTTGATTTTGTTAAAAAAGAAAATTTACTTCATACAACAACTTTAAAAAAATATTAATTTTTAAAATGAAACAATTAATTGAAAAATATAACTTAATTAAAATTTGGAATTATCGGATATAAATCTGGATAAATTGGATATCTTATATCCTATAAAAAACAATAATAAAGCTTAAAAGCATCTTCATCTTTAACCTAAATTCATAAAACCTATTCTACATTTTTATGAATATTTAAATAAATTTCAGGAATGTATATGATTAAAATAGATGTGAACGATATTGTAGATAGAGAAAAACTAGCCCCCCTCCAGTGGGTAGTCTTTGTTTTAGGTTTCTTAGTATTTTTCTGTGATGGACTTGATACTGGAATCATAGGTTTTATAGCACCACCTTTGTTAGATGAATGGCAAATTTCAAAGGCCGAATTAGCTCCTGTATTTGGTGCTGCTTTAATCGGTATGAGTATTGGCGCCTTAATATCAGGTATTTTTGCAGATAAGTTTGGCCGAAAGAAAATAATGATTATCAGCATGCTAATCTTATCTATATTTACAATAATCTCTGCTTACTCGACCAATACAGCAGAACTCATTATCTATAGATTTATTACTGGACTTGGGTTAGGTGCAACAATGCCTAATGTTAGTACAATCGTTTCAGAATATATGCCTAAAAAGCATCGAGCATTTCTCACGGGTTTAGCTGGTTGTGGATTTCTAATGGGAGTATCTTCTGGAGGGTTCCTTTCAGCTTATCTATTAAAAATTTTTAGTTGGTCTGAATTATTAATTATTATTGGCTTGATACCTGCATTACTTACCCTTGTACTCATTTTCTCCCTGCCTGAATCCACACAATTCCTTATTATCAATAACCAACAGAATAAAGCACTTTTAATTTTAGAAAAAATACATGGAAAAAAAATTGAGAAAGAGTTTGTCTTATCTTTAGCGGAAAAGGAAGTTGTTGAACAAAATAATCCACTTAAAGATATCTTTAGCAAATACTTATTTGGTTCATTAATGTTATGGCTTTGCTCTTTTATGAGTTTATTAGTGTTTTATCTTTTTACAAGCTGGATGCCTACAATTTTAAAAACTGTTGGTTTTGATCTACAACAATTAAGTCTTATGTCTACTTTATTCCCATTCGGGGGTGTGATTGGAGCTATGATCATGTGTAGATTTATGGATAGATTAAATCCAACCAAAGTGATTACTTCTTCATATTTCTCGGCATTCTTATTATTCATTCTTCTTAGCTTTACGCATACAAACATTAGCCTCTTTTCAATACTGATCTTTATGATTGGAGGCCTATTAGCAGGTGCCCAAACAGCATTATTTCCGTTAGCTACTCTTTTTTATCCAGCGAACTGTAGGGGCTCTGGCGTTTCATGGATGCATGGAATAAGCCGTATTGGGGCAATTTTAGGATCATTTTTAGGTTCTTTCATTTTTACTTTAAAGCTAGATATGAGTTCAATTTTCTTAAGTTTAGCCGTACCTAGTTTTATTGCTTTTATTTGTTTAGCACTTAAGTGGTATCGGGAGCTAAATATAGCTAAACAAAAATTTAAAGTTGTCTGAACTAATTAATTACTATCCTTTTATTAAATAAATTGTTATCGAGGCTTATATGACAGACCTATTCTTCTCAAATCTTCAAGAAAGAGAAATTCAATACAATGCAAGAAATTCAGTGGCTGATTTTGATGCTTGTATGAAGGAATATGCACGACTTGCGCAGAAATCCAAAGATGCGATTACAGGCTTATATAATCTACATTACGGCTTAGCTAGAAGAGAAACATTAGATATTTTTCCAGCAAAGAAACAGCCTTCACCAATTTTTATCTATATCCATGGAGGCTATTGGCGGGCACAAAGTAAAGATGATGCTTGCTCTATGGCTGAAAATTTTGTAGCACATGGAATAGCGGTGTCTACAATTGAATATAGCCTCTGTCCTCAAGCATCACTTTTTGAAATTGTGAGAGAAGTAAGAACATCGATTGCTTGGATTTACCATAATGCTAAAAATTATGGCATAGACCCTGAGCAAATATATATAGGCGGGAGTTCAGCTGGAGGACATTTGGTTGCAATGCTGTGGAATGATTGTTGGCAAGAAGAATTTAATTTGCCAAAAAATGTCATTAAAGGTGTTCTTGGGTTAAGTGGCCTTTATAATTTATTACCCTTATGTGATACCAACATTAATGAATGGCTTAAACTCAGTCCAGAACAAGCAACTAACCTCAGCCCTTATGAAAATTTACCATTGCCAGAAAATGCTGCACCACTCATACTCAGTGTAGGAGAGCTAGAGACAGAAGGTTTCAAAAATCAAACCAATTTTTTCTACTCAATATGCAAAGAAAAAGGATTAAACGTTTCATTAATTAAAGATGAAGGACATAATCATTTTGATATTGTGAATACCCTTGCCGACAAAGATAGTCTGTTATTTAAAAAAATGTATGAAATAATCTCTGACTAAGTTTATAAGATTATGGCTCTTTCAATAGAGCCATCTATTTATAAATGTATTTGCTTATTTGTAAAAAACCTCTCCACCACCACATCCCTCTCTTCCAAACTTTTTGAGCTTAAAATCTGGAACATCAAGCCATCAATTAAGTTTAAAACCATGTCGGCACTTGGTTTTAGTGCATGGGTGTCCAAACTAAAAACTAAATCAAAAAGTTCTTTAAGCAGCCATTTTCTATATTCAAGCGCTATACGGTAGGCCTGCGGGTAAATCTGTTTAGTTTCAAAAATGGCTTTAAGTAATAGATAGTACAGGCTATTAAAATTGACATGTAAAACAATAATCTCTTTAAGTTTATCGCTTGAGGTTCGGTAACGGCTTGAGTAGATAATTGCCAGCACTTCTTCTTTGAGTTTGCTTTTTTGAAAGGATACGCACATTTCAATAAGTCGCTGTTTTGAGTGAAAGTAGTTATAAAAAGTGGCCTTAGGAATTTTGGATTTTTTGACAATTAAGTCCACACCCGCATTGTGAAATCCATAGAGATTGAACAGCTCAATTGCGGTATGAAGAACCTGTAATTTTTTGGAAGATCTTTCTAAAGTTGGCATCGTTTTACCGTTATAAATTCTTGTTGTTGCTAAAAGAGATAAAAAAGCCTGTGCCTTTTCTTGGAGAAAAAAAGGCACAGCAAAGCCGTAAAGACTGTGCTTGGCACATCTCAAGTTTTATTGTTGCTAAGTTTTAGACGTAATGATTTAAAGCCTGAAAAGCCTATGGCTCATCAAACTGCTTTAAATTGATTTAAGTTGTGTCGAGATAGTTTTTGACAGTGACTGCCGATAATTTATGAATGTGCATAGCCAACTCCTTCTTTTGGGAGTTCTGCCAAAGCATTATAAGTTATGGTGGCAGAACGGAAGCAGGTTGACGGACTGGGTAAGACTCCAGCACACCCGAAGGTGTCCCACTCCCGTCCTACCGCTACGGGAGGGAACGGGGTGTGCACATATGAGTATCCCTCAGAAGGAATGGCTCTGATGTGGTCTTACAAACTCGGTCCGTCAAAACCGACTGGCAATGTAGGCCAGCCCGCAAATGGTAATCTTGAACAATTAAGGTGTCAATGTGAAATTGGCTAGAAATTATTTAATTAATTATTGTTTTTCATTAGATTACATAATTAACTAAAACTATAAATATCAACTTAATAATATCTTATAAATACAATCATTTTCTTAGACTAATACAAACCCTTAATAGCTTATTAAGTGGAATTGTGTTACTATTTTTTTAGTAGTCACCATTAAGTTGATTAATTTGATATGAGTAAAAATAGCAATCTTGAAGTCTGCCCAATCGCCAGAACACTTTCAGTTTTAGGTGATGCGTGGAGCATGTTGATATTACGAGATGCTCATGCAGGTTTTACACGTTTTGATCAGTTTCGTAAAAGCTTAGGCATTGCACCAACCATGCTAACAAAACGGTTAGCTGTTTTAGTAGAAGAAGGCTTACTCGAAAAAAGACAATATTCTGAACACCCACCACGTGAAGAGTATGTATTAACTCAAGCAGGTAAAGATTTTTTACCAGCTTTATTTGTGATTGGTGCATGGGGTCGAAAATATAAACCCTTTGAGCAACCTGAGAAAATGGTAACTTTCATTGATGCAGAACAAGGCACTGAAATCAAACCTATTGTAATTGACCAAGTGACGGGAGCCGAAATTGGTACTCGCCCGATCAGTCAAAAGTAATGAATGATTTAAATATAAAAGCACTCAATTGGAGTGCTTTTTATTGGCCTGATGTAAAGTAAATGGGTTATTTTGCTCGGCTACGTTGGGTGGCATAAGTTCCCCAACCACTGAGTAAAACTGATTTAATAAATGCCCATAACCCACTTTCCTTAGGTTTCGGCTCTTTACCTTTACCAATCCGTTTGAGTTGTTGGGTATACCAAAGTACTTCCATAATCCCCAGACTATCAATTTTTTTGATGCCAGTTTTGATGGGTTGCACTGACTGAAAACCATTTTTTCCTGCCAGTAAAGATTTGGGTACATCAGGTTCAATTGCCATAAGTCTTGCAATTCCAATAACATCACATGCATGTGACTGCAAAGCTTGATCCATACCTTCTACAGTTCGGAATCCACCTGTTACCATCAACGGCGTTTTTACGAGTGTTCTTACTTTTTCGGCGAAATCAATAAAGAAAGCTTCGCGTGCGATTGTCGATGCTTTTTGTGGAGCTTTGGCTACTCCAGATTCGTAGGTACCACCCGATATTTCAATCAGGTCAATGCCTGCATTCGCTAATGCCTGAATGGTTTCTAAAGAATCTTGCTCGGTAAACCCGCCTTTTTGAAAGTCTGCCGAGTTAAGCTTAATCGCAATAGGAAACTCTTTACCGACTTGTTTTCGGATCTCTGCATAAACTTCCATTAAGAAACGGCGACGTTTTTCTGGTGTACCACCCCACTCATCATTTCTTAAATTGTGCAAAGGTGACAAAAACTGGTTAATCAGATAACCATGCGCAGCGTGAATCTCAACTCCACTAAAGCCAGCCTTTTTACATATCGCAGCGCTACGCCCAAAACGCTGAATAATTTCTAAAATCTCTTCGTGTGTTGCTTCATCAGGTGTTGCAAATAAAGACTGCATTTCTGCACCAAATGGCACTGCCGATGCAGAAATATTCCGTACATTTAATCCTTTCGGTGATTGTTTTCCCGGATGATTTAACTGTGCCCATAATTGAGAACCTTGTTCGGTCACGGTTTTTGCCCATTTCTGTAAAATTGCAAAATCACGTTCATCCTCAACCACTACATTACCAGCCTCACCTAAGGCTTTGCGGTCAATCATAATGTTGCCAGTTATGATCATCCCAATCCCTGATGCGGCCCAACGCTGATATAGCCGAACATGTTTTTCGTTTGGATTATTTGAATAGCTGGCTAAAGTTTCACTGGTTGCAGCCTTCGCTAACCGGTTTGGAATGATGACACCATTCGGTAAAGTTAAAGGCTGATTCAAAAGATTCGTTTTTAATTGCAGATGAGTCATGGCTTATCTCACACAGTTAAAGAGGGTTTTGAATGGGGTTGAATAAAGTCCACTAAACTTTGAAACCACATCACATCCACAAAATTTCCAGTAATGACAAGGTCTTGTGTTTTAAGTGCAGTTAAAAAAGTGTTTACACTGTCTTTCGCTGACAACACGGCAAACCCTTTGCTACCCGTTTTAAACGTAAAGGTAAAACTTGGTGATTTGGTTAGCCCTGAGTAAGAGTTAATCTTGCCATTTTTCACTTCGAAATAGCGGCCTTCACCACTTGCTGTTTGAATCTGAAAGATGACATTTTTATCTTTCACATAAGCTGCGCATTTCGGGTTCTTTTTTACAGCACGCTGCATGAGCTTGGTCAGCATCCACAGCAATAATTTAAATTTCATCATTTTTATCTTCTTGATTCATCAAATTGAATGGACGGAACTCATGGGCATTATTCATCTAAAAACTGGATTGCATGTTTTACGAAGCGTTCAGGGTACTGAAATTGGGCACCATGTCCTGCATCGGGATAAATAAATAGCTGAGCGTTTGGAATGTTAAGTGCCATGTGATATGCATTGATGGTCGGAATCATCACATCATCGACACCATTTAAAATGAAAGTAGGTTGTTTAATCTCACGTAAATGTGCAAAAGGATCTTGTTCATCAAGTTTAGGTAAAAAATGCATATTGGCTTCTATTTGTGCCTGCATGACTTCAACTGAGCTTGCTGGATCTTGGTTTTTACGCTCATGGCGACGTTGCCAAAATTCATGACCCGCCTGAATAGCAGCTTCAGATCGGCCAAAAAATAAAAAGAGGAAGTTTTCTTCAGAAGGCACAGCAGTTGTTGCATGCTTCAATACCAAAGCGGCAACTTCTGGATCATCTCCACGTGGTTTGCCACCTCTTGGTCCCGTACCTAAAAGCATTAGTTTTCTGACGAGTTCAGGGTGGCGACGTACTAAATCTTGTGCCTGAAACCCGCCCAGTGAAAAGCCTAATAGGTCAACCTGCTTTAAGCCTAATGCACGAATGACTGCTGCCGCGTCGTCTGCCATATCTTCAATGCGAGTACGGGGTTGGCCAGTAGATGAAGCAATGCCGCGGCCGTTAAACAAAATGACTTCACGTCCTTGAGCTAAACCATTAGTAATCAGTGGATCCCAATTGTCTAAACCACCTCGGAAATGCTGAAGAAAAAATAGCGGTGGTTGCCCTGCATTTGAGTTACCCCATCGACGATAGGCAAAATTTGCTCCATCTACTTCAATGAATTGGGTCTCGGCTGTTTGGTGTGTAATTGTTGTCATGGTCATAGTCCTAAATTTAAGTTCTTATTTAGCTAAGAATGTAAGTGATTGTTTTACAAAATCTTCATTAAACTGAAATATTCCCCCATGACCTGCATCTGGATAGATTACAAGTGAACTATTCGGTAAGCGCTTTGCTAAATCATAAGTATTTACTGTTGGCACCATTCGGTCATGATCGCCATTGGCAACAAGAACAGATTGTTGAATCACAGAAAGGTCAGCAGGTTTTTTACTTCCCCATTTTTTTAATGCCTTGAGCTGGGCACGATAGGCAGAAATGGTGATTTCTTTATCACGGTTTTCGGTACGTTCATTAATACGTTGAATAAAGGCTTTTGCAGAAGCTTTACCATTTTCTGTACGAGTGAAGAAAAGATAAACCTTAGGGTCTTGACCAGTCACCATTCCACGAACTAAATCCCAATTAGAAACTCGCCCGACTGTACTAATTCCAGTACCGCCTGCAGGGCCAGTTCCCGATAAAATCATTTTTCGAACCAAATTCGGCTGTTTTAGCACAATCTCTTGTGAAATCATGCCGCCCATCGAGAAGCCGAATAAATCAACCTGCTTAAAGCCTTTTGCTTGAATGAAAGTAATCGCATCATCTGCCATTTGTTCAATTGACTTTGCTGGTTCACCAGTCGAAGCACCAACGCCGCGATTATCAAACACAACAACATGATGTTTTGCCGCAATTCCATCAATAATTCGTGGATCCCAGTTATCTAGTACAGCAGCTAAATGGTTTAAGAAAATGACAGGTGTTCCACCGTTTTGTTGACCATATTCTCGGTAAGCGAAGTTAACGCCACCTGCACTAATAAATTGAGTTGGGACATTTGTCCAATTTGTATTGAGTTGGGGATTTTGACCGGCTTGCTGATTGATAACACTGTTTTTTGACACTTCATTCGCCTTAGTTAAGGGGGTGCTAAAAGAGAGTGATTCCACAGTCTCGGCCTGAGTTAAGGGAGCACTAAAAATAGATATCGCCGTCAAACTCATAGCAACTGTATTTAATAAAAATTTCATTTCTCTGATCCTCAAATTTAATTCATTGATCTGATTCATCTGTTTTTATGAGTGATCTTTCAAAGAGAGAAAAGATAAAAACAGAGTAGGTATCGATTTAATACTAACTATATATTGATAAATTCCGTTTGTCACTATCTTTTTAGTACTAACTATTATTTACTTGAATTTCTTGCAAAAATTAAATGAAATAAAAAAGGACTGCTTCGTGTTGATACACAAAACAGCCCTTAAAATTACTGATCATCAGTTCAAGACTTAAAGGTTGGATATCTCTAGGGTTCTATTACTTTAGACATTGCATATTCAGCTAAAGCAGTAATTGTTAAAGCTGGATTTACCCCAGGATTTGCTGGCATTGCTGATCCGTCACAAACCAATAAGTTTTTATATCCAAATATTTGTAAATTATGATCAATCACACCGTGAGCAGCATCTTTTCCAATGACAGCCCCACCTAAAACATGTGCTGTCGTCGGTATATCAGCTATTGCTTCTAAAATATTACTCTGTGCAACACCACCTGTATAATCAGCTACCCACTGTGCAGCCTGATTGGCAATATCAATATATGTTGGATTTGGCTTCTCATTATTTTGCTTAGTAATCAATTTGTAGCCCGATCTAAACCACCGCTTTTTAGGTGAAAATTGGATTGAGTTATCTAAAGATTGCATTACTAACAACGTAATCATGTGCTGACTCCATCCAATAGGTGACACTGTTTTCAGCCATTGTGCCGGATGCCGCACAATTTGCCACAACCATTTGAGTGGGCGTGTTAATCGATTTCCGTTACCCACTAAAACGGTATACATCAAACTCATAAAGTCCGCATGTCGCCCATAGGTCAAAAACTCAATATGTGTGTTTTGATCAATATGTACACTGCTACTTGCAGTAACGTCATTCCACGTTTTTAGATCTTTGGGCAATCTTACATTAAGCACAGATTCACTATTGGTACGCACCAATTGTCCCAATTTATTGCTGATATTCGGTAGTGAACCATTCAATTTACAATTGGCTAATAATTCATTGGTTCCCAGTGCGCCTCCTGCAAACACGACACCTTTAGTCGAAAACGTAATTTTTTTAGTAAAGAACAACCCTTTTTTTTGAACTGTAACGCGATAGCCATCACTTCCATCTGATGCATTTAAAGGTTTAATATCAGTGACTTGATGTTCTGGAAAAATTTGAACACCTTTCTTTTCAGCAAACCATAAATAGTTTTTACTTAATGAGTTTACTGCTCCGACTCGACAACCAACCATACATGCGCCACAGCGAATACATCCAGTGCGATCTGGACCATCTCCACCAAAATAAGGATCAGGCACTTTTTTGCCTGGCTCACCGAAAAAAACACCTGTAGGAGATCGTTTAAATCCATCACTACAATCAAAATGAGCTGCCATTTCTCTAGCAATTTTTTGATTTGTAGAATCAAATTCAACAGTCTCTACGCCCAGCATATATTCGGCTTTATCGTAAAATGGTGTTAAAACCTGTTGCCAATCACTAAGATGATTCCACTGAGAGTTTTTGAAGAACTCTGGTCTAGCCCGATAGAGAACTCCCCCATAAACCGTACTACCACCACCAACAGCAGATTGGCTAGGAAAAAAAACATGGCGAAAAATCTTCATTCGCATGATCCCTTTCCATCCAATTGAAGGTACCCATAAAAATTTACTGAGTTGCCAAGTCGATTTAGGCAAGTCCTCATCTTTATAGCGTTTTCCACGCTCTAATACGGCAACTCGATAGCCTTTTTCAGCTAAGCGTAAGGCAGAAACGCTACCACCAAAACCAGAACCTATAACTACCCAGTCGTAATCAAATAATGGGCTGTCAGAAGAAGTGTTTCGCATAATAATTCCTCACTCTAGCTTGTTATCTTTTGGACAACCCATTTTTTAGATGCATGACGATATTTAGTAATTTCGACATTTTATGCTCCCTGAACTTGATATAGCCCACGAAGCTTAGGTTTATCAATTTTACCAACTGCATTTTTAGGAAGATTCGGAAGAACAATCACTTTTTCTGGTTGCTTATAACGAGTCAAATGCTGCTTACAATACTGATTTATTTGATCAATTGAACATTCGGCATTAGGCTTAAGGGAGATAAATGCCCAAACTACTTCCCCCCATTTTTCATCAGAAACACCAATCACAGCCGCTTCAAAAACTTCGGCTACCTCAAGCAATGTATCTTCAATTTCTTTTGGATAAATATTTTCGCCCCCACGAATAATCATTTCTTTTAATCGCCCAACGATTGAAAGATATCCCTCATCGTCAATTCGACCTATATCACCTGTGTGTAGCCAACCATTTACAACCGTTTTGGCTGTTTCTTCTGGTTTATTCAGATAAGCCCGCATAACGTTTTTACCTTGAATCAACACTTCCCCGATTTCACCTACAGTTAAATGTCTTCCATTAAAATCAGCTATAGCTATTTTTTGACCGGGTAATGGCAGCCCTACCGTTCCAGCTTTTCTGATACCATTCACTGGATTTAATGTAGAGCCACACGTACCTTCCGATAAGCCATATGCCTCTACTATTGGAAAACCATATCGCTTTTCAAAATTAACGAGTAAGTCAGCTGAAGCAGGCGCCGCACCACAAACGCCATAACGTAAACTAGATACGTCTGGCACAACCTCTTTAGGCAAGGCATATAACATTGCATAAATGGTAGGTACAGCTGAAAAATATGTTGGGCGCAATTGCTCTATATCAGTAAAGAAATTTTCTAAATCAAATCTTTGACGGATGGTTACACGCCCACCTGAAGCAAGAGGAACTAAAATACTTACTACAATTCCATTGACGTGAAATAAGGGCAAAATTAAAAGGCAGTGATCTTTTTCTGATATTTGTAATCCCTCACGCCCCATTTCAGTCATCGCTATAATATTAGAATGATCTAACATGACTCCTTTTGGTAAGCCCGTTGTACCACTTGTATATATTAATAAAGCCAATGCCTCAGGATTAACAACTGGAGCATGTTGAAACTCATCACCATGCTTGAGCATAGTTACAGCTATTGAAGAGACATTATTATCGATTTTCTCACCTGTTAAATTGATGAGTAGTTTTGCTCCTGAATCCTTTAACTGATGATTTGCTTCTTTGTGCGTAAGCATAGGATTAATTGGAGTTATAGCCGCTCCTAAATACCATGCGGCAAACATGGCAACAACAAATTCAACTTGATTTGGTAGCATAAGTGCGACAACGTCACCCTCACAAATACCTTGGCTATCCATTGTGCCAGCTGCTCGAAGAACAGCTTTATGAAACTCATAATTAGTTAAAGAAATGTTCGAGTCAGAAATGCAGTGAGCATTTGGGGCTTCCTCTGCCCTTAATTTAGAAAGCATAGTAAATTGCATAGTAGTTCCTTTACAAATCTAGATGAAATCACAGCAAGTTAATTGAAATTTTGCTTAAGGAATTGAGTTTGATCTTTAACCAATTGCTCAAAAGCCTCACCTGTATAAAAATCAAAATGCCCAGCTTCATAACGCTTAATAACACCACGTGGAGCATCTTTAACTAGTTTTAAAGTCTGACCTGCTGGTGTAACCGTATCGGTATCACTAACACAAAATAGTATTGGGCTTTGGATTTTAGAGGCGACTAATCCAGGTCGATATCTTAGAATTTCTGGAATAATTCTTGCGGTTAAGTAATTTACGAATTCGACACCTTCTGGCATTAATGCTAGATACCCCTCTAACGCATCATGAGCGTTCATAAGAGCGGGCTGTCCCGGAGGAGCTGCAATTGGCACCATGACTGGCGGCAATCCAAATAGTTTTGCAAATAAATCTTTGGCTACGACTGGAATTACTTTTAAGGTATCTTTTAAGCCTAGTGCAGACGCTGAAGCTAAACCATCTGTGAACGGACACTGTGCGATTGCAGCTTTAAGTTCTGGATGTCTGCTCGCAATAGTAATTGCATGCCCTCCACCGAAAGAACTTCCCCAAATTCCTACATGCTCACCATCAAGCGACGGATAGTTTTTTACAAATTTTAAAGCTGCTTCCCAATCATCTAACTGGCGATTTACAGACATGAGTTGGCGAGGTTCACCACCACTGTCGCCAAGATATCGATAGGTAAAGGCTAAAGCAGCAATACCCGCTTGGGCAAAACGTTCTGCAAAAGCATCTAATCTCATTTCTCGGATTGCACCGATGCCATGCCCAAGCACAACTACAGGAGGTTTTGTTACTCCTTTAGGTAAAAATAGCCATGCAGAACAATAAGTTTCACCTGAATCAAAACGAATATCTTCTTTAACAACCTGATATTTAGAAACATTTACTTGATTTTTATTCATTTTTTATTTCCTTCAGACGCTAATGGAAGTGAGCCACTCTTTAAAGTTTCTTGAAATACTTCAGCATCATAGAAAGGTAATTTTTTACGTTGATCGGTTTGCTCTAGATAGCCTTTCATGAGCTTTTGTGCTGTCTCTGTTGGGGATATATGAATAAATTCAGTTCGCTCTCTATGCAGACCTTCTTCTAATGTTTCCGACCCACCAAAATATGCCGCACGCTTAATTGCAGCGCGTGCTGTTTTAGGACGTTTACTTAAATAAATTGCTCGCTCTAAAGCTTTATCGATCAACTGATCTTTAGGCACGACTTCATCTACATAGCCAATTTCTAACGCAACTTTTGGAGATACAGGTTTTCCTTCAAGCATCATCATTAACGCTCGATGAGTTCCCACTAATCTCGTTAATCGCTGAGTCCCACCACCTCCTGGATTAATACCCAGTAAGACTTCAGGTTGGCCAATCACATAATTGCCATCAGCCATAATTCTGATGTCACAGGCTTGTGCAAACTCGCTACCCAAACCCAGAGCAGAGCCATTTAATGCTGCGATAAAAATCACACCACTTCTATTCATTCGTAAAAAAGTTTCATGCAATTTATCTAGTTGCATACCACCATCTAAAGGGGTAAGTTCCGCTAGCTGCTCTAAACCTGGAACTCCCCTAATACTTTTAGATGTACGTGCAACCAAAGAAGAAGTTTTTAGCCCCAGCTTTGGAATACTAGCTCCACCTTCTTGCAACCAACGGACATCAGCATGGGCAATAAAATAATCTGGATGATCTCCAGTAAAAATTACTGCCTCAACAGATGTATGCTTTTTTTCAAGGTCATCTAATAGTTCAGATAACTCTTCAGCCATATCTAGTCCCATTAACTGATAAGGACCACCATCTAAGTGAGCAATGAGCACATTGTCATGAGTTTCCAATTTAATGTGCTTTCTCTGTATTTCACTATTAATCATTTCAGAACCCTTCTTTATTTGACTAACATTAGCCTTGCTATTACTTGTATTTAACGACTGAGAATAATGACTACAGGCCGCTAAACTTATTGCTACTGCTGACAAAACAGCACTTTTAAGTATCTTCATGATGCAATCCTAGTCACCACATTTTATGTCTCTAAGCTCGATATCTCGCTGGAAGAATCCGTTCAGCTTTGCTTAACTTTTATTTAAAAAATATGAAATTAGTAGCTACTAAGCATTAACAATAACATTGTTATGGTTTAATATAACAATGTTATTTTTATTGCGCAATAACTTTGTTATGGAAAAAAAAAGTCCTCGTACACGTTTATTAGAAGCAGCAATGCGAATAATCGAAAACCAAGGTCCTTCTCAAATTAAAGCGAGAACTGTTGCTTTAGAAGCAGGTCAGTCCACTATGGGTGTTTATACTCACTTTGGCGGGGTGCCTGAGCTGCTGCAAGCCATAGCTGACGAAGGATTTACCCAACAAGCTCGTTTATTTAAAAGTATAGAAAACACAGACGAGCCAATGACAAACATGTGTTTAATGGCTTTAGAATGCCGAAATTTTGCTATGGCTAATCCGCATCTTTATGATTTGATGTTTGGCTTGTCTATTCAGGGACGATATACACCACTTCGGAGAAGTGAAGCTTCAGCCAATGAAAGTACAGAAGCATTTAAAAATTCTTATTCATACTTACGTCAAGAATGTGTCAATCTGATAGAAGCAAAATATATTCGAGACATTGACCCTGATGTTATGGCGGCACAGTTATGGAGTGCACTGCATGGATTTATTATGTTAGAGCTTGGGCAACATTTTACCAGTTGCTCTAATCCAACCACCGAAATTCTAATTCCAATGTGTATTAATCTAATAGTTGGATTAGGTGCAGAAGCACAAATAGCAGAAAATGCGGCGAGTAAAGCTCTAACTATCTGGAATTCAAAGAATATCGTATAAAGCCAGCTATATAAAATGATGTCATCCGAGGCATCATTTTATACAATATTGAAGTTATTCTAAAAACTGAATTACCTTTCCCCCAAAGTCTTGATGAAATTGAAATATTCCTCCGTAACCTGTGTCTGGGTAAATAATTAATAAAACTAAACCAAGCGTTTCAAATTCAATCGCGTTATCAGCCATTGCTTAAACAGTAGCTGGGGTTTTTTCTTGTGAACCGCCAACACCCCGATTGTCAAAGATGATGCTCCACTTTTCTTTAGCAATCCCATCAATGGCTCTAGGATCCCAATCATCAATTACAGCACTAAAATGATTTAGCAGAATAATTGGTGTGCCTTCTTTTTTTCCAAATTCACCATAAGTAAATAAAGTCCCATCAACATTGAGCTTTAAGGTTAGTGAATGATTTGCAGAGCTTTTATTTTTTGTATGCAATTTCTTTCTCCATTAATTTTGAAATTGGTTTGAAAATCGTATGAGCCAATAAAAACTAGAAATAAATTCGATAAAAGTCACTATCATTTTAGTAGTAACTATTTTGTTTTTAGATTATGATGAAAATATCAAGGTGAAACTGAATAGCGAACACCTTCAAATTGGAAAAAATGGTATGACTGGTAAAGTAGTTCTAATTACAGGTGCATCTTCTGGTATTGGTTTAGCAACAGCAAACCTTTTACATGAGGTTGGATTTATTGTTTATGGCACAAGCCGACAAGCAAAAGATTCATCAAAATACAAATTTCATCTTATTGAGTTAGATGTAAATCAAGATGATTCAGTTGCCCAAGCCGTTGAGAAAGTCATCTCAAGCGAAGGAAAAATTGATGTCTTAATTAATAATGCTGGGTTTGCAATAGCACCTGCTGGCGCCGAAGAAAGTTCAATGCAGCAAGCACAGGCTATTTTTGACACCAACTTTTTTGGTGCGGTTCGAATGACTCGTGCTGTGATTCCACATATGCGCCAGAAACACTCAGGATTGATCTTAAATATCAGTTCAATTCTTGGGCTTTTACCTCTGCCTTTTGGTGCACTTTACGCTGCTTCAAAACATGCCCTTGAAGGCTACTCTGAATCTTTAGATCACGAATTAAGATCTCAAGGCATTCGTGTGTCACTTATTGAACCTGCTTACACTAATACTTCTTTGGGAGTAAACTTACTCGAAGCAGATAATAAAATTTCTTTTTACGATCAAACTCGTGAAAAGCTACATAAACAAATGATTAATTCAATTAATAAGTCAGATGACCCGAGTGTGGTTGCCAATACAATTTTAGCGGTCATTCAAAGTCAACATGTTGTGCCACGCTACACAGCAGGAAAAACTGCAAAAAGCTTAAAAGCGTTAAGACGATTTGCACCTGCAAAGATCTTTGACAAATTAATTCACCGCAGCTTGAAAGTTTAGAACAAACCCAAGCCTATAAAACTTTAAAATAATTTTGAGAAATAGAGGTTTCAAATGAAAGCAGCCTACATTAGCCGTTATGGCAACATTGATGACGTACAGCTCGATGAACAATCTCAACCACCACTAACAGCAGACGCTGTGCTCGTTAAAGTTCATGCAGCCAGCATTAACCCTCTCGACTTAAGAGTTTTAGAGGGTGAATTTAAAGCAATTCTCCCAGTGAAGTTTCCTTTTATATTAGGCAATGATTTTGCAGGTACAGTCGTAGAAGTTGGATCGAAGGTTACCCAGTTTAAAGCTGGAGATGAAGTCTATGCCAAGACAGATTTAAACGGCGCTTTTGCTGAATATACTGTGGTTCAACAGTCTTCACTTGCACTGAAACCGAAAAATATTTCAATGGAACAGGCGGCAGCCCTACCATTAGTTGCCTTAACTTCATGGCAAGCACTAGTTGAAATTGCAAAAGTTAAAGCTGGTCAAAAAGTGCTTATTCATGCAGGTTCAGGTGGTGTAGGTTCAATTGCAATTCAACTTGCCAAATCACTTGGCGCTACAGTAGCAACCACAACCAGTGCCAAAAACAGTGGTTGGGTGAAAGAGCTAGGTGCTGACATCATCATTGACTATAAAACAATGGACTTTGAGCAAGAACTTAAAGATTACGACTTAGTCTTAGATACACAAGGCGGGAAAACCTTAGAAAAATCACTGAACGTTCTTAAACGTGGTGGACGTCTTATTAGTATTTCAGGACCACCTGACCATGCTTTTGCAGAGGTAATTAATCCGAACTGGTTCCTAAAATGTGTTATTCCGATGTTAAGCTGGTCAATTCGACATAAAGCAAAAAAACGCGGCATTACTTATACATTTTTATTTATGCAGCCAAATGGTCAACAGCTCTCAAAAATTACTGAACTGGTAGAAGCTGGAAAAATTAAACCCGTAGTTGACCAAACCTATGACTTTATTCAAATTAAAGAAGCGCTCCAATATGTAAATACTGGACGAGCAAAAGGGAAAGTTGTTTTACAATTTGATGAATAAGGTACATAGCTCAAATATTATCTAGATTACGCAAGGGTTCGAAAATTATATAGCCGCTCATATGGCGGCTATAGACTATTAATAAGATGAATTAAAAGGTCTTATTCATTATTTTTGAGCCTAAAAGAAGCAATATTCGTACAAGCTTTTATTTAGTTAAGTTGTTTTATTGTAGATAAAAAAGTTAAGGCTTGCTCAGTTGACCCTTCATTTAAAGGGCTGTGGTTGGGGTTAAAGTATCGCAAACATGCAAATATTATATTATCAACTTTAGGCACACGGTCTTGTCGAGCTGCTCGGAAATAATCTTTGAAACGAAAACGATGTGGTAATTGCGCATCTTGTTCTACTAGATTTTCGACAGCAACATAAGCCAAAACAATAAATAGAGGGAACGTGAAAACCGCTGTCCCCACTCGAAGTACATTACTATTGCTAAAATATCTGAACATTGCATCGGCTACTTCACGGTGCTCAACCTCTTCAGCCCCGTGCCATTGCAATAAACGTAACATTTCCACATCGACAGGTGCTTGTTGTAATCCCTCTGCATTAAGAACCCAATGCCCTAATACTCCTGTTAGATGCTCGGCAGCAGCCACCATTGCTAATCGGGTCGTTAGCCACATCGCCTTTAAGCGTGGATGCTTCAATTCATAGCCTAATGGTTTTGGGCCAATCATGTCATTAAATATCCAATTCGTCATCTTGGTATAACGACTTAAATCGATACCCAAAGCTTCTATATGTCGCGTTCCAAGAGTGTGCCCATAACTATGAGCGCCCTCTTGTTTAATGAAAGCAATTGCAGCCTCTTTAAGTTTTTCATCTTTAATATAAGGCAATGCATCTCTAAACGTCTGACAAAACCAACGTTCTGGTGCAGGTGTAATCGGGTTAATTGAATTTAATATTTGTGAAACTATTGGATCGTCATAAATCCAATGCGTTGGCGTTTCAGTAAAATTAAATACAGGACGCCGCGGAACAATCACATGGTTTTGTCTGATTAAACTATTCATGATAATAAATCCTTATATATCAAAAGCGCTTACCATTAATCCTGAGTCAAAATGTTAAAACCCATACGTGGACCAAAGGCAATCAATGTTCGCACTAAGCCCTTAATCGCTTTGGGTTGTTGCCCACTGCTAATACGGCGAAATTGCGAAGCATGCCAAGCGAGTTGTAAATAGGCATCTACGGGTTTGTATCCAATGGCTGGAATTTTTGCTGGTTTTAATACCGATTTTCCTGCTAACAGTTGTTTGGCTAAATCTGGCTGTACTGCAAAAGGCCGAGCCAATCCAACCAAATCGACCGTACCATTGGCAACAATATGGTTCATAAAATCTACATCGCGCAGTCCACCTGTTAACATGAGTGGTAATTTGCTTTGTTTACGAAGTGCAGTGGCATAGTCAATAAAATATGCATCACGCTGAGCAGAACGATCTGGTGCATAGCCTAATTGCGCAGGAGATTCATAATTCCCGCCTGAAATCTCTAATAGGTCGATCCCTTCTGCTTCTAAAGCTAATGCAATTTGTAGAGACTCTTCCTGACTTAAGCCGCCTTTTTGAAAATCGGCAGAGTTGAGTTTTACGCTTAATATTTTGTCTTTGCCTATTGCAGCTCGTACAGCTCGAACCGTTTCGATCAATATACGGCGTCGATTTTCAGGACTTCCTCCCCACCCATCTGTTCGAACATTAGCCAAAGATGATAAAAATTGCGAGAGTAAATAACCATGTGCTGCATGTACCTGTACGCCATCAAACCCTGCTTTAACAGCAAGCTCAGCAGTTGTAGCAAAGCGTTTAATTTGCTCTAAAATATCTGCTTCAGTCATCGCTCGTGGAATACGAATAATATTCATAGCAGGTAAATCAAGCCCGACTGCTGAGGGCGCGATCGGCTTTTTCAAAAGTGGCAAAACCGCAACACGACCCGGATGGTTAATCTGCATAATAATTTTGCTGCCATTGGCCTTAGCAGCCTGAGCCCATAACTTATTTGCTTGTAAAAATTGCTCATCTTGCAAAACGACATTTCGTGGTTCCACAAAAGCACGATGGTCAATCATCACATTGCCCGTAACTAACAACCCAGTTCCACCCCTTGCCCATGCTGCATAGAGTTGCTGTAAGTCTGTGGTAGGTGAGCCGTGTCGATCAGCAAGTTGTTCACTCATGGCAGATTTGGCAATTCGGTTTGGAATGGTAATGCCACAGGCTAACGTTAAAGGGCTAACTAATGCGGGCTTTGTATTAGGTTTTGTCATTTTCTTTCTTCCTAAATTTAAAAATCATTCATTGAGATATAGGTTTTTTAATTTCATCATTTGCTCACGGTTATCGTGTTGCCAAGGGTGAAAATCTTTAGAATAAAAATCTAAGTAACTGCGGCTAATTTTTCGGATCACACCTTGACCGCCAAGCAAATATTTCAAACCCACATATAGATTTTTAAAATCTCTATTTTTGCCAGAAGCCTTTAAAAGCTCTTCTGTTCCTCTGGTGGTAATGATGAGAAAAGAAATCGTGGTTTCTAACATCACCAACCGTAAGAAGTAAGGTCTATTCACTAAAGATTTGTAGACATCAAAAGCTACAGCTTTATGTTCGGTTTCCTCAATCGCATGCCATGCCCAGATTTTTCTGACATGGGTATTAAACAACTCTAAATCTTGAGGCGCGATGCTAATAAAATAGTCCGCTAAAATTGCCGTTAAATGCTCCATACATACCGTGCAAGCCAACTGATGCTCTAAAGAAAATCGTTGCTGCAACATACGGTTCATCTTTTTAAAACGCTTATAAATAAGTTCAACTGGATAACCTTTTTTAAGCATGACAGCATTAAGTGCATCATGCTCTTTGCCGTGATGGGCTTCTTGACCAATAAAAGCTCGGACTTGTTTAAGCAAAATAGGATCGCTAATTTTGTCCTGATAATTACGCACACTATAAATAAACTGCCGCTCACCATCTGGAAAAGCACTCGACAAAGCAGTAAATAACATGGTCAGCAAGGGATTATTTTTAAACCAAAACTCTGGTATTTCATCTGGAAAAGATAAGTCTAACTGGCGCACTGTAATGTCAATTGATGCGGAAATTTTAGAAAAATCTTGTGCTGGCTTTGACTCAAAAACTGCATTCATCTTTATTCTCCAGCTATAAAACGCGTGGATTAAACTGACGTAATAAAAATAACGGCGTACGTAACCGAGGTATTTGAATCGGTGGAATTAACCCTCCCGACAAATCAACGCGATGTAGTCTGGCCTCAATAACTTCGCCTAACCCCATATCATGTAAAGGATCGTTTGCTGTGCCTGTAAAACGTAAGTTCATTTCAACCTGACGCACTTCAACTGAGTGTTCTTTCGGGGTAAATCGAACTTCACGTGGTAAACCAATTCCTAATCCACCCGTAATATTCCGATGCGGTAATCCTAAAATTGGAGGTGCATCATGAATGACTTCACCCAGCTTGGCTTCCATTTCAATGAGCGTTGTACCTCGGCGTGAAGCTTTACTTAAAATGCGTTTGCCATCATTTTCCCAGCTAATTTCTCCCATCTTTTTAGGGTAGCCTAACAATTCACGGCCAATAATCATGGCGCGGTCATCGTCCAAAATCATCCAAGGACAAAAGATTCCTGTTTTATTGCCAACTTTAATATGAACAAATAGACCCGCTTCATGGTAAGCGCCCGTATAGACATTTTCTGGGAAATACGCACAAAACAGATCAGCTCTGGCAGGTTTAACCAGTGTCATTCCAGACGGTAACCAGCGCGCCATTGCTTTTTCATCAACTTCAACGACAGCAGTCAAATAGTGGGCATTGTGATAAAGCTTATTGCCAAGATTGGCTAAACCCACAGGCACACGTAAGTCATTAATCAACTGTTTCATGGGCTTAATCTCGAAAATACTTGTTTAAGAATGGGCAGCAAAATAATGCGTGGTGTGTAACGCCCTCCAAAGGTTTGGGCTTGTGCAACGAAACCTGGAATCACAATTCGACAATTCCGATCCATTCCCTGAATGGCTTCTTTGGCGACGCGTTCTGCGGTTACCCAAACAAGACCGCCACCAACGCCATCAATTTTTGTAATGCCTGCAACTTCGTTAAAACCAGTTTTTGTTGGCCCCGGAGCCAGTAGCGTACAGCTAACCCCTGTCCCTTTAAGTTCGCTATGTAATGACTCGGCAAAAGAATTGGCAAATGCCTTGGTTGCTGCATAAGTTGCATTTGCTGGGGTTGGCTGGTGACCAGAAGTAGAACCCACAATGAGTATTGCCCCAGCTTTTCTTTTAATCATTTGTGGCAACACGGCTAAAGTCAGGTCATGAATTGCCACCGAATTAACTTCAACTTCTTCGCGCTCTCGATCTGCATTTAAGTCTTGTAGGCAACCAAAAGTTGCAAATCCCGCGTTATTACAAAGAATGGCTACTTCAATATTTTCTAAATAATCACGAAATTTAGCTCGCGCCGTCCGATCACCCAAATCACATGGATATAAATCTACGGATATTTGATATTCGGCTTTTAGTTTTTCTGCGAGTGCCTCTAATTTCTCTACACGACGTGCCACCAAAACTAACGAATAACCGCGCATAGCAAACTGTTTTGCTAGCTGTTCACCAATGCCCGATGAAGCGCCAGTAATCACAGCTCGAGAGGAAGCTTGTGGAATAGGTAAGCTCATAATTGATGCTCAAAATACAATAGTTTGATTATTCCGAACTTTTAACTTGAGCGTGAGATGTGGATCAGACATACTGATAATCATTTTCGGCCAAAACAAAAAGTAATATGAAAGATCCGTATGGGCTTTCCAAAGCCAGTATTCCTATTTCTTATGCGCATTTATTATTGGAAATCATGGTCGACAAAGGATTTTCAGCCCTTGAGATTTTGAAGAAAAGTAAAATTTCATTAAACCTTTTAGATCAACTAGATGCGCGAATTACCCCTGTGCAGTGGTCTAAGCTAGCGTGGGAAAGCTTGTTATTGTCGAAAGATTCTGGCTTGGGATATGAATATGGACTAAAACTGCGTTTAACTGCTCATGGCCCGATGGGATACGCCCTTATGAGTAGTCCAAACCTTCGTCAAGCCATTGAAGTTTCAACGCAATTCTTTAACATGCGATTAAAAGATTATCGTATTGCTTTGCTTGAAAATAATGAGTTTTCTATTATTGAAATAAATGAAACTCACCCAATTGTCAGCAATCAACCCGAACAAGCTGAAACGCTTAGACGATTTTTTTATGAATGCTTAATGATTGGTGTGATTCAAACTGGCCAATTTCTAATAGAGCATGATTTTGCTGAAATTGAGTTATGGGCAGATTGGCCTGAACCTACCTATCACAAAGCCTATCAGCATTTATTGCCACCTATTCGATTTAACCAAGCAACTAATCAAATTCGATATAAAAAACAGCTTCTAGATTTACCCATTAAAATGGCAGATCCGATTGCCTTTAAACAAGCTCTGGCGCAGTGTGAAGCTGAACAAATCCGTTTTTCAGAGCAAATTAAAGATATATGCCTGACTGTAAAGGCCGAACTAAACTTAAAACCACAGATTGGTTATCCTTCATTTGATGAAATTGCAACTCGCTTAAACATGTCTAGTCGAACATTACGGCGCCATTTGAACCAAGTCGGTTCTTCATATATTCAACTGCTTGAAGAAGCTCAACTAAAAGAAGCTGAGCATTTGTTACTTCATAGTGATATGGATATACAAGAAATTGCGCTTTATCTGGGCTATATACAACCTACAAATTTCACACGAGCTTTTAAGAAATGGACAGGTCAAACACCCATTACATTTAGAAAGAATCAATAATGTGGATCTAACAAAATATATCTTGCTGTCTTACTATTTTTATGTATGATTGAGTAATCACTCAATTAACATGTTTGTATATGGCTCGTCCTCGTAGTGAAGATAAACGTAATGCAATTTTAAGCGCTGCTATTGAAACATTAGCAGAGCTTGGCGAACGTGCATCTACCTCAAAAATTGCAAAAGTCGCTGGTGTCGCGGAAGGTACTTTATTTACCTATTTTAGTAATAAAGAAGAACTGCTTAATCAGTTATATCTTTCGCTAAAGGCTGAGCTACGTCAGGTCATGATGCTTAGTTACCCAACTAACGCTGACCTACAAACACAAATGTCGCATATCTGGCAAAGCTATTTGGACTGGAGTTTAGAAGCTCCCCTTAAGCGTAAAGTAATGGCACAGCTTTCGACCTCGGAACAAATTACCGAGCAAAGCAAACAAATTGGCATGCAAACCTTTTGTGATCTCACCCAAAACATTCAAGAACGTATTAACGATGGCAAATTAAGAGATTATCCACCGTTATTTATTGCTTCAATTTTAGGTGCGCTTGCAGAAGTTACACTTAATTTTATTGCTCAAGACCCTTCTCAAACCGAGCGTTATCGCAAATCTGGCTTTGAAGCGTTTTGGCATGCAGTTTCAATTTAGATAAAAATAAGGATGCACGGCGTCCTTATTTTTAAACGAATTAATGAGTGAGCAAATACTCATTTAAATAAATCAAAATAAGCACTTAGCCCAAGTTCTTATTTGCACATATAGGTTTGTTCCAATAAGGAAAAACAAGATGACGATTTCAAACACAACAGACTTGCCTTCTCCCTTAATGCCATCTCAACAGCACAATGGCAAATTTAGAAATACGCGTCCAAACCAACACAAGCCTTCTTTTGGCAAAACGCTCCAACTTATGTGGAAGTTTCTATTTAACAAACCAAAAGATACAGTACCAAACAAAGAAATTCCTGTTTTAAGCTTAACCAAAGAACAGCTTTTAACTGCGCCTGACCGCTCTCTATTTCGTTTGGGCCACTCAACCATCTTGTTAAAACTTCAAAATGAATTTTGGTTAACCGACCCAGTTTTTTCAGAGCGTGCTTCACCTTTTCAGTGGATTGGTCCAAAACGTTTTCACCAGCCACCAATTAGCATTGCCGAGTTACCACCGATTAAAGGCGTGATTTTGTCGCATAACCACTACGACCACCTCGACTACCATGCAGTGATGCAACTTAACGATAAAGTTGAGCATTTCTTAACGCCGCTTGGTGTGGGTGACACACTCATTAAATGGGGAATTCCAGCAGAAAAAGTTCAACAACTTGATTGGTGGGATACTACCCATGTAGATGGACTAAAATTGGTGGCTACCCCTGCTCATCATTTTTCAGGCCGTGGTATGGGCGATAGTAATGCGACCCTTTGGGCTTCGTGGGTAATTATTGATAATGATCTACGGGTATTTTTCAGCGGTGACACAGGCTATTTCGATGGATTTAAAGAGATTGGACATCGTTATGGCCCCTTCGATCTAACCATGTTAGAAACTGGGGCTTACGACCCTGAATGGCCTGATGTTCACATGCAGCCAGAGCAAACTTTACAAGCACATATCGATTTAAAAGGTCGTCATTTGTTGCCTGTACACAATGGTACTTTTGACTTGGCGCTTCATGCTTGGGATGACCCGTTTGAACGTATTGTCGGTTTAGCTCATGAAAATAATTTAGCCATTAGCACACCGCAAATGGGACAAATCTTGAACTTAAACGAGCCGAATGTTGAAAATTATTGGTGGCGTTCGTAAGTTTTTCGATAATTTTCTAAATTATTTATACCCTTCAATTTTACTTTAAAGGTATTTAAATTCAGTTATATATCCTCCACTTCTGCCATCCATTCCACTCCAAAATAAAACTAGGACTAACTTTGTCTTAGTTTTATTATTGACTTAAAACACAGACTACATTAGTCTGTGTTTGTAATTGATCAATTATGAAATTAAATGGCTTATATCACTAGTAGCGTCGAGTATGCGATTCACTGTCTTCTTTTTCTTGTGAACAATGAAGATAAACCTTTGAGTAGTAAGGATCTTGCTGAACTACAAGGAGTCTCTCCAAGTTTTATGGCCAAGATTTTTCCTAAACTTGAAAAGGCAGGTCTCGTTATTGCTCAAGAAGGTGTTCGTGGTGGGTATTTACTCGCTCGATCTGCTCATGAAATTAGTTTTTTAGATATTGTGAATGCAATCGAAGGTGAAAAACCGCTTTTTGAGTGCCAAGAAGTTCGTGGTAAATGCGCGGTCTTTAATCATGCTCCACCAGATTGGGCAACCAGTGGTGTGTGTGCAGTGCATGCCGTCATGCTACAGGCCGAAAAAGCCATGCGAGACGCTTTAGGTGCCCATACACTTGGTGATATTGCTGACCGTTTTGGCCGTTATGCACCCGACGTATTTTTTAGTGATGTAAATGGCTGGATCAATGAACGCATCGAAGGAAGAACAGCAAAAATGCGGAAAAACAAAATCTCACGGGATACCCCCGACTAATGAATTGAAAGGGTCTCAAACCCTAGAGCAATAACACCCCGTAATCATTTTAAACGCCTTCTCAGATTTTTCGGACAATCAGAGAAAGGATTCGCTCACCCTAAATTTTGTGATGAGTTGGAATGTGTTGTCCGAAAATCTATCAAAAGGATAATCAAATGAGTAAGCATATTATTATTGCAGGTTCTGGCTTTGCGGGTTTATGGGCGGCACTTGCCGCACAAAGAGCAATTCACTTAGCATCGCAAGAACAAAACATTGAAGTGGTGATGGTTTCCCCTAGCCCGAATGTTGGGATTCGTCCTCGTCTTTATGAAGCTGTGCTTGAAAACATGAACCCTGATATTTCAAAGTTATTAAGTGTGGTTGGGGTTAAATTTCTGGCAGGTTGGGTAAATAAAATTGATGCCGACCAACAGGAAATTGAAGTTTCAACCACCGATGGCAGCAAACAAACTTTAAGCTATGACCGTTTTATTCTGGCAACCGGAAGTACTACGTTTATGCCCCCAATACCGGGTCTTACCGAATATGGCTTTAGCGTAAGCACACTAGAAGATGCTGAAAAACTAGACCAACATCTTAAAAACTTAGCCAGTAAACCTGCAAATGCAGCGCGTAATACGGTGGTCGTTGCAGGTGGTGGTCTTACGGGGTTAGAAACCGTTACTGAAATGCCTGAACGTCTGCTTAGCATTTTAGGTGAAACTGATGTCCGTGTAGTTTTAGTTGATTCCTCAACAGAAATTGGCGCGGCGATGGGTGACCAAGCTGCTACCGTTATTCGAGAAGCTCTTAGCGAGCTTGGTGTGGAAGGTAAAGCTGGGCTACGAGTTACAGCACTAGATGCATCAGGGGTAACACTTTCTAATGGCGAAAGAATTGAAACAGAAACCGTGATCTGGACTGCGGGCATGCGAGCCAACCAACTCACCTCTCAAGTTACTGGTGAAAAAGATAATTTAGGACGTATTTTAGGGGATGCTTATTTACATGCACCTGAAGCAAAAAATATTTTTGTGACTGGTGACACTGTAAAAGTTCCAACCGATGATTTAGGTAACTTTAACGTGATGTCGTGTCAGCACGCCATGAGCCTAGGTCGTGTAGCGGGTTACAACGCTGCGGCAGAATTGGTTGATTTACCTCTTCATCCATACAGTCAACCGAAGTATGTGACGTGTGTTGACTTAGGTCCTTGGGGCGCACTCTATAGCGAAGGTTGGGATCGTCAGGTTCAATTTGTACGTGATGAAGCTAAAAAAATTAAACAAGAAATTAATACCGTCTGGATTTATCCACCAGCCGCAGACCGCGAAGCAGTTTTTGCAATAGCTAACCCTGATTTTGTGATTGTTCCTTAAAGTTAGCCTTGCTAGATCACATCACTTTATTTAAACAGTCGAAAAGCAAAACCGTCACTGGTTTTGCTTTTCTGATTTATATTTGATTCATTAACAATTACGACTTTTCTAGCTCTTCTACTATTGCTAAAGCCGTCTTTCTAGCTGAAAAAGGGTTTTGACCAGTAATCAAATTACCGTCCTGAACCACATACGGCGCAAATGGGATGAAAGCTTTTTCATAACGAGCGCCATATTCTTGCGCTAGCTCTTCGGCATTATATGGGACTTTTTTCGCAACCCCTGCCAGAACTTCTTCACTCCAAGCAAAGCCCGTTAACTTCTTACCTTCTATTAGACGTTTGCCATTTGAAAGTCTGACGTTAAGCAAACCGCAATATCCATGACAAACACTAGAAACGATGCCGCCTTTTTCATAAATGTTTTTGGTGATTTCTTGCAGTTCAGGGTTATCTAAAAAATCCCACATCACACCATGACCACCCGTATAGTAGATCACGTCATAGTCTTGCCAATTGATATCTGAAGGCTTAAATGTATTTGCCAGCAGCATTATAAAAGATTGATCTTTTTCTCGGTCTTTAACAGACTTGTCTGCAACTAAAGGCAAAAGTGACTTAGGTTCAATCGGTGTTTTACCACCATTTGGGCTAACAATATCTTGTATATAACCTTGCTTTTCAAACTCATCATAGGCATGGGTAAGTTCGCCTAACCATAACCCTGTTGGTTCATCAACATCCTTATAGCGTGAAATATTAGTCACGACATGTAATATGCGTTTAGACATTTTTTCACCTCATTTCCATATTTATAATTCTATTCTTTCATCTATCAAAGCATAGAAAGCTGTTAATGAAAGTGTGTGCTTGGTAAAGTTATGAACCTTGCTTTTAAGTGACTATAAGTCTAAAGTTAACTTGAATGTCAATAGAGTCTGTAGCTATGAATATTAGCGAGTTATCGAAATTAAGCGGCTTAAGCACCCCTACAATTCGTTATTACGAGCAAATCAAACTCTTACCTAAAGCAAAAAGAAAATCAAATGGTTATCGTGAATATACCGATAACGATTTGAAGCAGCTTTCTTTGATTCAGCAAGCCCAGCAAGTTGGTTTTTCTTTAGCAGAAATTAAAGCTTTTTTGCCTTCAAAAGTTGCCACTTGGAACCATGATGCACTCATCCAAACCATTGAATTAAAAATTCAGGAAATAGAACTTTTAGAACAAAAGCTAAAAGTGAGTAAACAAAACTTACGTACCATGATTGATGCGATCAACAACAAACCCGATGAAATTACCTGCGAGCAAAATGCAGAACGTCTCATGAATCTCTATTTCGACAAAGCAAAAACACCATAATTTCTTAGAGACCTATTGACCTTAAAGTGTGCTTTAAACATACGATTGGCTACAGGTGATGAATGAGGACCTGTCATGTTTAAAGTTTGGAATTTTCAGCGTTGGTTAACCATTATTTTTGCCATTTTTTTGACTACACATGTAGTACATGCCGCAGAGTCAGATAAAGCTCAAAGCCTTGCAAAAACAAATGGAAAAATTTTAGTCGTAATGACCAATCACTCAGCTTACCCTTCCCGTTCAGATAAAACAGGACTTTGGCTAACCGAACTCACCCATTTTTATGATGTTGTATTAGCTGCCGGCTATGAAATGGACTTTGTAAGCCCTTTAGGTGGTGAAGTGCCTCTAGATGAACGTAGCTTAAAGTCTATTTACCTAGACAAATCTGCCCGTCAGCATTTAGCCGACCCAACATTTATGCAACGGTTAAAGACAACATTGGCTCCGAGCGCGATTAATCCTACACAGTACAAAGCCATTTACTATACAGGTGGTCACGGCACCATGTGGGATTTTCCAAACAATAAAGCTTTGCAAAACATTAGCGAACAAATCTATCGCCAAGGTGGGATCGTTTCAGCAGTATGTCACGGCGTGGGTAGTTTATTACCTTTACAGGATAAAAATGGCAAACCTTTAATTGCAAATAGAACCGTTACTGGTTTTGCAAATATTGAAGAAACACTTTCAGGTATTAAATCTCAAGTTCCATTTTCTTTACAAAATGGACTCATTGAACGTGGTGCAAAATATAAAGAAGCATTTATTCCATTTACCTCATATGTAGTTTCGGACGATAGATTAATTACTGGACAAAACCCTCAGTCGAGTAAAGAAATTGCCGAAGCAGTTGTTAAGCGTTTAAGCAGCATTCAATAAATCTAAAAAGACGAATTACAGACTAGCCCTGTAATTCGTTTTTTTCATATAAATATTATAGAAAAAACTAACCAATCTTTTGATAGTGAAGAGCTATCGCACCTGAAGCAAAAGTTTTATTTTCAATGAGTTTAAGATTGGTCTTTTCTTTAATACCTTGAAATAGTGGCAAGCCACTACCAATTAAAACGGGCGAAACCGTAATTTTATATTCATCAATTAAACCCAGTTGCATGAGATAGTGCGCGAATCGAGGACTTCCTAGAATCACCATATCCTTACCCACTTGCTGTTTCAGCTTATTAATTTCTTCTTCAACATGGTCTTTTACAAGGCGGGAATTATTCCATTCAACTGTATCTAAGGTGGTTGAAAAAACGATTTTTTCGGTCTTTTCAATCCACTCAGCATGATTTCGTTCATGCTCCGAAGCTTCTGGATTTGAAAGCATGGTTGGCCAGTAATTATGCATCATCTGGTAAGTCGCACGTCCCCAAATCACCGTATCGGCAGTGCTCAAAATTTCTTTTGCATGGTTTGCTAAATCGGCATCGTAAGCAATCCACCCTATGTCCATTGCCCCATTTGGACCTTCAACAAAACTGTCAAGCGATGCATGTAGAAATAGTATGAGTTTTCTCATTATTCTCATTCCTTTGTTATGAAAAATATTTATCGCTTTTTAGTATATTCAATTTGAATTATTTCTTATGCAGTGTTTTGTTTTCTGGTTTTCTTTTTATCCATATTAAGCCGTATTTACTTGAAATATTTAAAAATAACCCGAACAAGAATTACTCCTTATTCGGGACTATCTATAAATATGCTTTTTTGATAAAGGCTTTTAATTAATGACCAACGGACCAGAACCCGGCAGCTCAGTCACTAGTTTATAACCCATCAGTTTTGCTGGCGTATATGTACCGCCTTTCACGGTATTTTTGAGTAAATAATTCACCACAGTCAGTGAGCCATTTACGGTAAGGCTATACGCGTTTTCTGTTTGGATACGGGCAGTTTTGATTTCCCCACGTGAATTTCTTGCCTCCCCCCAAACATAGGTAGGTACTTTCGCGCGAAGTTCCTCATTTGGTCCCACAACCGTTTTTTCAATACGCGACTTAATAAACTTCTGCACGGCATTAATTTTTAATACTGGGCGTAAATAGTTCATCATTTTCGCACCCAAAATCATTTTGGGAAATGCAGGTACAAATACTTCAATGTTTGGAATACCTGTTGTATAGAACGCTGTAGATACGTCTCCCCACGGAACACTCATGGCACTTTTTTTACCGTCACCAAAATCAATGGTCCGAACATAATGTGCTAATGGAACGGTAGTAATTTTTCCGTTTTTACGAATTTTTCCGCCTTCGGCCATGCCTTCTGTACTTGTTTTAGCAGTACCCGGTGAAAACCCTGTTCTAGAGTCAAAACCAAGTGCTAAATGGGTCGCATCTGGCAATGCTTCTTTCAGTGCCGCGGCAACACAATCTGTCGGAATCACATCGAAACCAACACCCGGACAAAGCACAATATCGGCTTTTTCAGCTTGGCTGTTCAGTGACTGTGCCAATTCAAATACAGAGGTTTCACCCGTAATATCTAAATAGTGAGCGCCTGCTTTAATACACGCTTCCATCATGGGTTTTGATGTTGCTGAAAATGGCCCTGCACAGTGCATGACCAGTTTGAAGCCTTGGAGCTGCTCACTGACCGCATCTACGTTATCAAGCCCAAAAGCTTTATAATCGAGCCCCAACTCTTGAGCTAATGTTTCAACCTTAGCTTTGTTACGACCAGCCAAAGTTGGTTTTAGACCTTGGCGTACAGCTTCACGAGCGATTAACTCGCCCGTGTAGCCATTTGCTCCATAAATTATCCAGTTTGAATCGTTAGGATTTGTCATAACACAACTCACTTATTAAGAAGCAAATGTATAGTCACGCATGCCTTTTTTGTATTGGCGGGTACGGCATGACATCGCTGATTGTTGCAAAATTAAAGCCCAAGCTGGTGAAACATTTGGTTTTGTTTTTTTACCAGCACTTAAATTACGTAACTGGAATTTCACCACTGCCATATTGGCAAGAGAAGCGAATGTTTTATTTTCCCAGGTAATTGGCTTGAGTTCAGGTGAAACATCTTTGCCTTGTTTCCAAGCATTTGGCAAATTAGGTTCAATCGCTAAAGCTGTGGCAATACCAACCATATCTACACCACTTTCAACCACTTGCTCTGCCACTTGTTTACGGCGTATGCCACCTGTGACCATAACAGGCATTTTGGCAACTTTACGAATCTCCTGTGCCAACTCTAAAAAGTAAGCTTCGCGAGCAAGTGTTCGGCCATCACGCGCTTGACCTTGCATTGCTGGCGCTTCATAGCTACCGCCTGAAAGTTCAACCAAATCGACCGCATGTTCATTTAGCATTTTAACTACTTGTTGAGCATCTTCAGCGCTAAAACCACCACGTTGGAAATCGGCTGAATTTAGTTTCACTGCAACAGTAAACTGAGGCGAAACCACTTTACGAACTGCTTCCACAACTTCAATTAAAAGGCGAGCGCGGTTTTCTAAAGAACCACCCCATTGATCTTGGCGTTTATTGCTCAGTGGTGAAAGAAACTGGCTTAATAAATATCCATGCGCTGCATGAATTTCCACACCAGTAAATCCTGCTTTTTCACCTAAACGCGCTGTATTTGCAAAACGTTGAATAACCTCTGCAATCATGGATTCAGTCATTTCGATTGGCGTATTAAAGCGATTTGACATTTTGCCAAGATCAAGTGAAATAGCCGATGGCGCCCAAGTCTGCTGACCAAGGTCCGCTTGCATTTGACGCCCCGGATGGTTAATTTGAAGCCAAATCTGAGCACCTTTTGAGCGACCAATTTGTGCCCATTTTTTAAAAGTATCCAGATGCTTTTCATCTTCAAGCACTACACCGCCCGGTCCAGTCATCGCTCGGCGGTCTACCATCACATTTCCAGTAATGATTAGACCTACGCCACCATTTGCCCAAGCTTGATATAAACGCATTAATTCTTCTGATGGTGCGTGGTTTAAATCAGCCATGTTTTCTTCCATTGCTGCTTTAGCAATACGGTTAGGAACATATGAGCCATTTGGGAATACTAATTTTTCGAACACTTTCATTGGAATGACCTCATTCAGTATGGCTTTACTTTAAGGTTAAAGCTAACTTTAATGTCAATACCTTTTAGCATTTCTATATTTATTAGTTTCAATTTCATTTATTTATAAATAAAAAAGAGGCACTTAATAGGCCTCTTTTTTAAAGTTTAAAGCTTTAAATTATTCACGAATAAACGCCAATAAGTCAGCATTAATCACCTCATGGTTTACAGTTAACATACCATGAGAAAAACCCGGATAGATCTTGAGTTGGCTATTTTGAAGTAACTCTGCAGATTTTACGCCAGACGTTTTATAAGGCACGATCTGGTCGTCGTCACCATGCAACACCAAAACAGGAACCGTGATTTTCTTTAAATCTTCGGTGAAGTCAGTTTGTGAGAATGCCACAATACCATCGTAATGTGCTTTTGCACTACCCGTCATACCCTGACGCCACCAGTTCGAAATGATACCTTCAGATGGCTTTGCATCAGGTCGGTTAAAACCATAGAACGGGCCAGATGGTAAGTCTCGGAAAAATTGCGCACGGTTGGTGAGAACCTGATTTTGAAGATCATCAAAAACTTCTTTTGGTAAACCTTCAGGATTATTTTCAGTTTTAACCATAAGCGGCGGTACTGCACTCACAAGAACAGCTTTCTTAACATTTTCCTGACCATGACGCGCAATATAGTGAGCTACTTCACCGCCACCTGTTGAGTGGCCAATATGAATTGCATTTTTAATATTCAGATGTTTAACCACTTCTGCAACGTCATCTGCATAATGGTCCATATCATGACCATCCCACACCTGACTCGAACGCCCATGCCCACGTCTGTCATGAGCAACTACACGAAAACCTTCTTTAAGGAAAAAAAGCAACTGTGTGTCCCAATCATCTGAACTCAAAGGCCAACCGTGATGAAAAAATAATACTTGGGCATCGCGTGGTCCCCAATCTTTATAGAAAATTTCTACGCCATCTTTTGTGGTTACATATCCCATCTTTGTTCTCCTGGTGAAAAACCGCTTGTTGATTCGTTATAAAGATTTGAATATTTATACTAAGCTTAAAGTTAACTTTAAGGTCAACTATCTTAATCATCTTTTAAAAATAAAATTTATATGAAGACTCTCATCAAGTTTGTATCTTTTTAAACTTTAATTGTTTTTATTTTATTTCTTTTAAATGTCAAAGATTTGACATGTCAAAATTAAAGCCTTGACTTTAAAGTTAGCGTTAAACTTATAGTGACCACATTGGCTATTAATTAACACGTCTTGATAAAGACAACGGTAGCTACTCAGTCAATTAATGTAAAGGTGAACTCCAATGAATATAAAACAAGAATTTACTGAGGTTGAATTCGGGCAACAAAAAGTCAAAGTACCCAAAGGTGGTTATTATGACCGCTTTAGAATGAATCCTGACCTAGACAAAGTGGCTCAAGATCCAGCTGCTGGCAATATCAACTTTTTCCGCCATATTCCTAAAAAAATCGTAGAATCCCGAGTAGGTTCTGTTTGGGCACCCAACTTTTATTATCGTAGTGCAAATGTTCAGCTATTAATGCTTGCACCCATTAAGCAGATTAAAGCAAAACTGCCTGCTGCCTTAACACCATTACAACTATTTCCGGGTTATGGTTTGGTCGCCGTTACCTTCTTTACCTATTCAGTTTGTGACAATGACCCTTATAACGAAGTGTCGATTGCGATTGTTGTACGTAAACCTAATGCTCGTGGGCCACATATTGCAGAGTTAATGAAATCGATGCGTCAACGTCATTTTTATGCTCATGTTTTAGCTTTGCCTGTTGATACTGAAATTGCCAGAGTGCGTGGTGTATATGGTTACCAATTACCAAAATGGTTAACTCAAATTGATGTCGAGATTAACTCAAAAGAAGTGCAAGCCCATATTTTTGATATTAATGGAAAATTAGATTTAAGTTTAAAAACTGCTGTTCCTACTTTAAAACGTGTCGATTCTGAAACACATATTAATAAAGCAACTATGCTACATGTTGTTGATGGCAAATGGCACCAGACAGAGGTTCAGTCCAACATTCTTTCTTTTGCAAAAAAGCTTTTTCCAAAGGAAGTACGACTTGTGAAAAACGAAGGCCCTTTAACAAAGCTATTAAATGAACTAGGTGCTTCAAAAATTTTGCGTTTAGATGTTATAGAAGATGCGCAAGTCGTCCTTAATTTGCCTACCGTAATTAATTTAAAAGCATAAATAAAAAGGCCGTTTTTAACTACGTTTGAAAGTTTGAATTTATAGGCATCTTTTCAAGCGTAGTTAATTAGCCATTACTCATAAATTTAACTTAGAACACCTTTTTTACAGACACTGTAAAAGTCGAATCGATGGGATTTGAAACAGGTGCGCCTACCTCACCATTGCTATACTTTTTATAATAAGCATTTTTATCCCATGCCTTGGTATAGGCTAAGCCAGTACTCCAACCATCACCTAAATCTTTTATGAGTTCGGCTTTAACATCCTGAAAGTTCGACTCTGAAAAATTTTTGATTCTTTCATAGCCATAATGGGCGCCAAAAGTCCAAGTGTCACCGATAGGCTGGGTAAAGTTAAGATCTAAATAACTTGAACCTCTCGACCTTTTACCAGCAGGTCCACCCATGGTCTTAGAGTTATAACCGGCATAATCTGGTGTGTAGGTAACAAAGTATTTAAGGCTTAAAGGACCATAGCCAATTTGAGGTACGATTTCACCATAGTTATAACTGCTGCTCCCCGTTTCTGGTGTACTTTTTGCGCCTGGATAGTAGTAGTAAAAAACCGACATCCCAATTGAAAATTTATCGATTGTTTTTAAATAACCTGTATAAAAATCCCATTCAACTGAAGCATCCCGCAGATAGTTGGAACTTACACTTGATGCCCAAGTCCCTACAAAAAAACCATTAGGATTAATATAATCTAGGCCACCTTGTAAGGCTGGTTTACCCCATGTTTGTTGGAAACCACGTGAAATATATTGACTAGCAAAAGTAACATTTGCGCTATATGGAGAGGTTTTTTCTTGTTCTTTTAATTGTTCTGCATGTACAACGCTAGTAGACATAATAAGTGAAGCTAAACCTAAAATTTTTCTCATTCAATAATTCCTTTTACATATTACCTATAGGTTTAAAGTTTTAAAATAACATGAAATATCCAGTTTAAGAACCTTAAAAGTTTATAAATTCAAGTTTCTAGACACATCTTCTTCGCTATAAATCTCTTCAATACAATCTAAAATTTTTGGAATGTAGGAACTTTGATCCATGTTTCGCATAGATAGAGAGATTGGACTATAGGCTTCTAAGTCCAAGATATTTAAATAAGTTAGATTCTTCATTCCAATATCACAGGCACTTTCTGGAATAATACAAATACCCTCGCCCGATGCCACCAAACCAAGCGCCATGTGAATTTCTCGTACTTCGGTCAGCTTGGCTGGGATTAAACCTAACTTGGTAAATAAAGCTTGAATAGTGGTCGAAAAATTAGGCTTAGGTGTCGTTGGGTAAGAAAAAATCGTCTCGTTGATAATTTGAGATAGGTAAATTCCTGAATCTTGAAACTCACTTAATGGATGCTTTTTATGAATCGCGAGTTTTAATTTTTCTTTTCTAAGCAATAGCCTTTTAATCGCTGGATCACTAATGGGTAATCGGCCAAAACCTAAATCGATTTTGCCTAACTTTAAAGCTTCGACCTGATCTCGTGTGCCACATTCAATAAGCTCGACATGAATGTCAGGATTTTTTTGCCTAAATAGATAAATGACCTGTGGTAAACGCCCATACAGAAGTGAACTGACATAGCCAACTTTGACAATGTTCTCTACCAGCTTCATTTTTTTAGCCATCGAAGCAGCTTGAGCCGTATGCGTCAAAATTTGAACGGCATGTTGGTAAAAAAACAGCCCTGCTTCTGTCACTTTTAATGGACGTGACCCTTTCACAAACAAATCAATGCCTAATTCTTCTTCTAGTTTTTTGATTTGACGCGTGAGTGGTGGCTGGGCAATAAAAAGCTTCTCAGCCGCTTTAGTCAGACTTTGTTCTTCCACAACGGTAACAAAATAACGTAAATGTCTTAATTCCATTAATATACCTTTTTAGTATCTTAAAATACCGTTCTATATCTATTTTAGGCTATTACATTCTTCTATGGTATGTAAACAAGTTCGTAATAGTTGAAACTTCATGTATAGAACCATAGAAACCATACTTGTGGATATTCCAACTATCCGTCCTCACCAGTTGTCTGTGACTACAATGCGTACTCAGACTTTGGTGCTCGTTAAAATTACGACCACGGATGGTATTGTAGGTTGGGGTGAAGCGACCACCATTGGTGGACTGAACTATGGTGAAGAAAGTCCTGAAAGTGTCAAAGCCAATATTGATACTTACTTTGCACCATTACTCGCATCAGTTAAAGATTTAAATGTTGCTCAAACACTAAAACTGATTCGTAAGAATATTAATGGTAACCGTTTTGCGAAATGTGCCATTCAGACTGCTCTACTTGATATTCAGGCAAAACGTTTAGGCGTGCCGTTAAGTGAAGTTTTAGGTGGCCGTCTGCGTAATAGTTTACCTGTACTTTGGACGCTCGCGTCTGGTGACACTGAAAAAGATATTGCTGAAGCTCGAAAAATGATTGAGTTGAAACGTCATAACACGTTCAAACTCAAAATTGGTGCACGCCATTTGCAACATGATGTTGATCATGTGATTGCAATTAAAAAAGCACTAGGTGCAGATATTAGTGTACGTGTTGACGTAAATCGTGCATGGTCAGAGCTGGAATGCATTCAAGGTATTCAACAACTGCAAGATGGCGGGATTGATTTAATTGAACAGCCTTGTGCTATTCAAAATACTGAAGCACTTGCGCGTTTAACACGTCGTTTTGATGTAGCCATTATGGCGGATGAAGCTTTAACTGGACCTGACAGTGCATACCGTATTGCAAAAAATCATGGTGCAGATGTATTTGCCGTGAAGATTGAACAATCAGGTGGCCTGATTGAAGCATGTGAAGTTGGCAAAATTGCTGGTTTAGCTGGAATCGACCTATATGGCGGTACCATGCTTGAAGGCCCTGTAGGAAGTATTGCTTCTGCTCATGCATTTGCAACTTTTGAAACGTTAGCGTTCGGTACTGAATTATTTGGTCCGTTATTACTGACCGAAGAAATTTTAAAAGAGCCGCTACGTTACGAAAACTTTGAATTGCATTTGCCAACAGCTCCGGGCTTAGGCATTGAAATTGATGAAGATAAGATTGAGAAATTACGTCGTTAAGGCAACAGGATAAGGAGTTTCCCATGTTATTTCATGTACGTATGGATGTGCATATTCCACTTGATATGCCAGCCGACAAAGCAAATGAAATTAAAGCTGTTGAAAAAGCTTATTCGCAAGAATTACAACGCCAAGGTAAATGGCGTCATATCTGGCGTATTACAGGCCAGTATTCAAATATCAGTATTTTTGATGTTGAGAGCAATGAAGAATTGCACAATATTTTACAGGGTTTACCTCTCTATCCCTACATGAACATCGAAGTGATAGCACTTAATCGCCACCCTTCTTCTGTTCGTGATGATGATTCGTAAATCAAAAGAATTTTTTAAATGTGATCTCTGAAGTCCATTTAAAAACCAAGCAGATTATTCAGAAGGTAACAAGGAACGTGGCGGCAATTATTCGCTAGCAAGACAAAATGCCCGCAGCGCTGCCACCCAAAACCGTATTGCATACTTAAGGAGTTTTAGTATGAACCGTCAACAAATTGATGCGCTTGTAAAACAAATGAATGTCGACACTGCAAAAGGCGAAGTTGATGCACGTGTTCAACAAATTGTAGTGCGCCTTCTCGGGGATTTATTTCAAGCCATTGAAGATTTAGACATCCAACCATCAGAAGTATGGAAAGGTTTGGAATATTTCACAGATGCTGGTCAAGCAAACGAACTTGGTCTTTTGGCAGCTGGCTTAGGTTTAGAGCATTATCTTGATTTACGTGCAGATGAAGCTGATGCCAAAGCTGGTGTTACGGGTGGCACACCACGTACCATCGAAGGCCCACTTTATGTAGCTGGCGCGCCTGAATCTGTTGGTTTTGCACGTATGGATGATGGTACAGAATCTGGCAAAATCGATACCTTAATTATTGAAGGTACTGTAACTGATACTGATGGCAATATCATTGAAAATGCCAAAGTTGAAGTATGGCATGCCAACAGTTTGGGTAACTATTCATTCTTTGATAAGTCTCAATCTGACTTCAACTTACGTCGTACCATCTTGACTGATGCTGATGGTAAGTATGTTGCATTAACAACTATGCCTGTAGGTTATGGTTGCCCGCCAGAAGGTACAACTCAGGCCCTTCTTAACAAATTAGGCCGTCATGGTAACCGTCCATCTCACGTTCATTACTTCGTTTCTGCACCAGGTTACCGCAAGCTGACTACTCAATTCAACATTGAGGGTGATGAGTACTTATGGGATGACTTTGCTTTCGCAACTCGTGATGGCTTAGTGGCAACAGCAGTTGATGTAACTGACCCAGCTGAAATCCAACGCCGTGGTTTAGATCACGCTTTCAAACACATCACATTTAACATCGAACTTGTTAAAGATGCCGCTGCTGCTCCTTCAACTGAAGTTGAACGTCGTCGCGCTAGCGCTTAATTGAAAGTATATGTGAGTTAAAAGTTCGCTTTTGGCTCACAAAATTTATTCCATTTATTACTACCATTAAGAATTTAAGTAAATTTTTAGCGGTAGTAATACATCACGTTACCTCATGCTCTAAGGTTTCTCACATGATTGACAAAAGTAAGTCCTCACTAAGCGAGGTTCTATCGCAGATTAAAGATGGTGCAACCATTCTGATTGGTGGTTTCGGTACCGCAGGACAACCCGCTGAACTCATTGATGGTCTGATTGAACTCGGTGTTAAAGGCTTAACCATCGTCAGTAACAATGCCGGTAATGGCGATTATGGTCTGGCGAAACTGCTTAAAGCCGGTTCGGTTAAAAAAGTCATCTGTTCTTTCCCACGTCAGTCAGACTCTTATGTGTTTGATGAACTTTACCGTGCCGGAAAGGTCGAGCTTGAAGTGGTACCACAAGGTAATCTGGCTTGCCGTATTCAAGCTGCTGGTATGGGCCTAGGCGCTGTATTTACCCCAACTGGCTTTGGAACACTTTTGGCCGAAGGTAAAGAGACCCGTGAGATTGATGGGAAAGATTACGTACTCGAATATCCGATCAAGGCTGACTTTGCCTTGATTAAAGCCTATAAGGGCGACCGCTGGGGCAATCTGGTTTACCGTAAATCTGCACGTAACTTTGGTCCGATTATGGCCATGGCTGCAGATGTCACCATTGCTCAGGTTTCTGAAGTGGTTGAACTAGGTGGATTAGACCCAGAACACATCATCACCCCGGGTATCTTTGTACAGCATGTTGTACAAGTAGCGCCAGCACAGTGAGCAATAAGGAGAAATAACATGAGCTACCAGAAACTCAGCCGTGACCAGATTGCAAAACGTGTGGCACAAGATATTCCAGATGGCGCCTATGTAAACCTAGGCATTGGTTTACCAACCAAGATTGCGAGCTACTTACCTAACGACAAAGATATTTTCCTTCATTCTGAAAATGGCCTGTTGGCTTTTGGCCCTCCGCCAGCAGCAGGTGAAGAAGACCCTGAACTGATTAATGCGGGTAAAGAGTTTGTGACCATGCTTGAAGGCGGCAGCTTTTTTCATCATGGCGACTCATTTGCGATGATGCGTGGTGGTCACCTTGATATTGCTGTACTGGGTGCATTTCAGGTTGCTGCGAATGGTGATTTGGCCAACTGGCACACAGGTGCACCGGATGCGATTCCTGCGGTAGGTGGTGCGATGGATTTAGCTGTAGGTGCCAAGAAAGTATTTATCACCACAGACCATGTAACCAAGCAAGGTGAGCCAAAGATTGTGGCTGAGTTGAGCTATCCAGTTACGGGTAAACACTGCGTTGACCGGATTTACACCGATCTTTGTGTGATTGATGTGACCAAAGATGGTTTAAAGGTGATTGAGAAAGTTGCAGGTCTTAGCTTTGATGAGTTACAGGCTTTAACTGGTGCAACTTTGATTGATGCGACACAAGGGTAAGGTTTATACAGCATAGTCAATCCTACTACCGTCATTGCCTATAAAGGATAGTGGTCTTCGAAAGCCCTTTGTATAGGCAATACCTTACTTTTTAAGGATAAAAAGTAACAAAAATCCTTTGTTACTCAGACACAACTTCCCTGTTGTGCTGAGCAACGAGGCGACATCCATGTCGCCACCGCGAAATACTTACGGAGAATGGCTAAAAAGGCCTGAAGTAAAGGACAAAAGTTAGAATGAAAAACGCTTATATCATCGATGCCATCCGTACTCCATTCGGTCGTTATGCTGGTGGTCTTGCTCCTGTTCGTGCCGATGACCTTGGCGCTGTGCCGATTAAAGCCCTCATGCAACGCAACCCCAATGTAGATTGGGAACAGGTCGATGATGTGATCTATGGTTGTGCGAACCAAGCAGGTGAAGATAACCGTAATGTGGGCCGTATGTCGGCACTGCTTGCAGGTTTACCGTATCAAGTACCGGCAACCACCATTAACCGTTTGTGTGGTTCTTCACTCGATGCGATTGCCATTGCTGCCCGTGCCATTAAAGCAGGTGAAGCGAACTTGGTGATTGCAGGTGGTGTGGAAAGCATGAGCCGTGCACCTTATGTGATGGGTAAGTCTGACAGTGCTTTTGGCCGTAGCCAGAAGATTGAAGACACCACCATGGGATGGCGTTTCATTAACCCTAAACTTAAAGAATTGTATGGTGTAGACACCATGCCCCAGACTGCCGAAAACGTGGCTGAACAGTTTAACGTGAATCGTGCAGATCAGGACCAGTTTGCCTTGGTGAGCCAACAACGCACCGCAAGCGCGCAAGCCAAAGGCTTTTTTTCTAAAGAAATCGTGGCAGTTGAAATCCCTCAGCGTAAGGGTGATGCTGTTGTGATTGATACCGATGAACATCCACGTGCGTCGACCACACTTGAAGCTTTAAGCAAACTTAAGCCTGTGGTTAAAGCAGATGGTTCTGTGACTGCAGGCAATGCTTCAGGTATTAATGATGGTGCAGCAGCTCTACTGATTGCTTCTGATGAGGCAGTTCAAGCTTACAACCTCAAACCACGTGCCAAGATCATTGCTTCAACAGCGGTCGGTGTAGAACCACGCATTATGGGTTTTGCCCCAGCACCAGCCATTAAAAAATTACTTAAACAAGCTAACCTGACTTTAGATCAGATGGATGTGATTGAGCTCAATGAAGCCTTTGCTGCACAGGCTTTGGCAGTGACCCGTGATTTAGGCTTGCCAGACGATAGCAACAAGGTAAATCCAAACGGTGGTGCAATTGCTTTGGGCCATCCACTTGGTGCATCAGGTGCACGCCTCGTGACCACCGCCCTAAACCAGCTTGAGCAAACAGGTGGTCGTTACGCCTTGTGTTCAATGTGTATTGGTGTAGGTCAAGGCATCGCCTTAATTATTGAACGTGTTGAAGCACTTTAAGGAGAAACAAATGCCATCTTTTCAATCTGCCGATGCACAAATTAACTATCAAACCTTTGGCGAACCATCTTCCCCTGCTCTGGTGTTTTCCAATTCTTTGGGCACCAACTATGGCATGTGGCAAAAACAGTTTAATGAGTTAAAAGATCAATTTTTTGTGATCTGCTATGACACTCGTGGTCATGGTTCATCATCTACGCCTAACGGCCCATACACTGTAGAGCAATTAGGTGAAGATGTTGTCCGTTTACTGGATCATCTGAATATTAGCAAAGCTGCTTTTTGTGGTATTTCTATGGGTGGTTTAACGGGTCAATGGCTTGCGATTCACTACCCTGACCGTTTTAGTCATGTGGTTGTGGCAAATACTGCCGCTAAAATTGGACAAGAACAAGCATGGCTTGACCGTGCAAAATTAGTACGTGAGCAAGGTTTACAACCGATCGCAGCTACAGCAGCTTCGCGATGGTTTACAGATCCCTTTATCCAAAGTCATCCTTCAATCGTCAACAACCTGTGTAACGACTTGAGTGCTGGCAGCGCAATGGGTTATGCCAATTGTTGTGAGGCTTTGGCTAAAGCGGATGTCCGTGAGCAGTTAAAAGACATCAAAATTCCTGTATTAGTCGTTGCTGGAACTCAAGACCCTGTAACAACCGTTGCAGATGGTGAATTTATGCAGCAACGCATTCCACAATCAAAACTTGCAGAAATAGATGCTTCTCATATTTCCAATGTAGAACAATCAGAAGCTTTTAATAAGATCCTAAAAGATTTTTTAGTGAGCTAATTTTAAGTTTAAGAATTAAAAAAATGGCCTTTATAGGCCATTTTTTATATCTCGCAGAATCTTAAAACTTAGTACCGAATCATGACCGATTTTAATTCGGTGTAATCTTCAATAAATGCATCTGAAAACTCTCTGCCAATTCCTGAAGCTTTTACCCCGCCAAATGGAACTGATGGATCTAAGAACGTATGCATATTGACCCACAAGGTGCCTGCTTCAATCTTAGGAATTAAACGTAAAGCTTTAGATAAGTCATTTGTCCAAATACTTGCAGTTAAACCAAAGCGAGATTGATTCATCAGTTGAATGAGCTCTTCATCAGTTTCGAATGGCATTACTCCGACCACTGGACCAAAAGTTTCTTCTGAAAATAAAGGATCATCCGTATTTTTAAAGGAAATTAAAGTCGGTTGTACAAAATATCCGGTCTGATCTAAAGCCTCACCACCAGCAATAATCTGATTGTTGGCTTTAGCCATATCTAAATAATGTTTTACTTTATGAAAATGTGGCTGATTCGAGAGTGGACCAAACATACTTCCTTCATCCATAGCCGATCCAATTTTGAACTGCGAGAGTGCTTTAGAGAGTTTCTCGACAAGTTCATCATATTTTGTACGGTGTACAAAAAAACGCTCGGGGGATGCACAAACTTGACCTTGATGCACAAAAGTTGCTTGCAACAAAGTTGGTAAAATCTCATCGATATTCGCATCAGCCAAAACGGCTATGGCATTTTTACCACCCAACTCTAGACTAACACGGGTTAAATCACTGCTCATCGCGAGCTTACCAATGGCAATGCCCGTTGGTACTGAACCTGTAAATGAGACTTTCTTAACGAGTGGCGATTCAATTAAATATTGTCCTGTATCGCCTTTACCCGTAACCACATTAATTACGCCAGCCGGAATACCTGCCTCAATGGCAAGTTCGGCTAACCGTAATAAAGATAAGCTGGCAAACTCACTTGGCTTAAGCACAATGGTACAGCCAGTTGTTAAAGCTGAACCAATTTTCCAAACACTAATCATGAGTGAAAAATTCCAAGGCACGATACCTGCGACCACACCAATCGGTTGTCTTAAAGTAAAGGCCGTATATTTTTCACCTTGCATTGATGGAATAGAAGGTTGCATGGTTTGGCCATTAATTTTGGTTGCCCAACCAGCAAAATATCTTAAGAAAATAACAGATTGTGCCACTTCAAGATGGCGGGAAATATTGATGAGTTTTCCAGTAGATAAAGTCTCAAGCTGAGCAAGTTCTTCACCATATTGTTCAATTAAATCTGCCAACTTGTTTAGTTTAACGCCACGTTCATACGGCGTAGTTTCAGCCCAAGCATTTTGAAAAGCATGTTCAGCACTTTTCACGGCACTTTCGACATCGTGTTGACTACCAATACTAATTTGAGCAACCACTTGTTCAGTCGATGGATTTACAATATCTACTTTATCTAAATGCTCAGCAGCAACTAATTTTCCATCAATAAAATGTCCATGTTGACGCGCCATAAATTGCTGTACGCTTGCTAAAATCTGAACTTCACTCATTTTTATTTCTCTCAATTCATTTAAAAGGATCTATTAATAGATGTATTGCAAAATTAACTGTGCATACACATTGGTTTTGTCATCGTAGTTTTGAGTGCCGCCACTCTGGATATCCTGTTTAGGCTTATAGAGTCCAACCAACGGAATAACGTTAAGTTTTTTATTGACGGACCAAACCGAGAACACATCCAGCTCATGTCCATCCACATTACTTAAAGACTTATTTACTGTTTTGAACTTATAGGCCAAAGCACCTAACATGAAATTTTCTTTTAGATTCATACTGTAAGAGACTTGATGGATATCTGCATTTTTATTAAATGGGCCAGCATAATTTCCAGCAACTTCTCCCTGAAACCACGTGCCAAAACCGACCGTATTCCCATAAAACATGGGGTCGTATTGGTCTGAAAAATGGCTAAAACGGTAACCTAATGAGGGCGTATATTTTGAAGATAAAAAGTTATAATTCAGCCCGACGTAACCTGCATTTTCCGTACTATCTTTTTTATCTTGAATAACAAACTCAGACTTAACTTGTAGCTCTGGTAAAGGTTGATAATTCAAACGTAAAGCATAATTTTTAAGGTCTTGTCGTCCTGAAACCTGTTCAGCATCTTTAAGATCTAATACATTTAAATAGGTAAACCCAACGCCCTTATCTTTAAGCTGATACATCAGATCAGTCACAAAGAGTTCTGGGGAAAATTGTGCTTTATTGTCGGACTTTAAATAAGCCAGCTTTAGCGTTGTATTTTCCTGCGGTTTGTATTGAAGCAAACTTGTAAAATCAAAGCTTCGACGAGCTGCTAGATAATATGCCCCGCCCCGATCTAGTATGCCCTCCGCAGGTGCTTTACCGAGATTTAATGCATCACCCGCAATGAAGAACCCATCACCAATCATGATATTTTGTCGACCAATACTTAAATCATAGGTCGTTAATTCATCTTTATTGGTGCCATCTTTAAAACCAATAATCCATTCATTCACATCTGTTTTACGTTCTTTGCCATTACTATTTTGGCCGGCGTCACCATCACCAAATGTTGCCGAGCTAATACCGCTCAAGCTTGCATAGAGCTGATTGTTTTTAAAGGTATAGTTTCCCTTCGCACCATATTTAAGATGACCTTCTTGCCAATTGACTCTTTCATCATCTAGGTTTTCGCCGTTATAGCTTTTGCCGCTACTAAAAGCCCCAAAAGTTGCTTCAAAAGTTGGCTTAATTTCAAGCTCACCAGCATGCACAGTTGAAAAAAATGAGACAAAGAGAGTCCCTCTCACAACCTGAGAAAATAAATTTTTCATTGAGAAATTCCTTTTTTGCGAACGGCCTAACCGTGCTCAAGGATGGGTAACCGATTCGTTACCCACCCTAGATCATGCACCTGTTTAATGATGGTCGTGCTGTGTGTTTTGCTCGTCTTCACCCAAGTTTAAAGTCGGCGTGTTGTCAAAGAAGTTCCAAGGTTTGATGAGTGTATTTACCCATTCTGTTGGCATGATTGGCCACTCTTCAGCACGTGCCACATGCGTTGTACCTGTTGTCATCCACACCACAAGGTCTTTATTTTCAATATTTTCATTGTTGCCAATGAATTGTCCTAAGCCTGTATCATGAGTTGAACGGTTTGAATATTTCCCTTCAGGATAGCGTTCGTCTGGATTGTACTGAGTCACCCAAATTTGCTTATCCATAAAGTTCAAACGTTTAAATAACCATTCATCTTTAGAAAAATTGGCTCCTTTCGCCACAGGGTGTGTTCCACCTGCAAACGGAATGAGTTGGTAAGAAACTGGATTACCTAATTTATTTTCCTTGTTGAAATTCGTGAGTAAGCGAATGGTAGACGGATCAAATTTTTCAGCCGCATTTTGCTCATTCGTAATGACTTTACTATCAATTTGCATTGAGCTTGTACGAACACCACCTTTGTCATTAGCTTTCACCACAGGGTCCATATGCATAAAGCTGTTGTTTTCCCCATCTACGTCCATGTCTAAACGGAAGTTATAGATGTGTTGGTGCGTTGTACCCACAATATTATGGTCAATTAAAGTTCCATATTTAGTGTCTTCTTTTGCGGTACTGTCATGCATGGTGCGTGATTTAACACCTTTAACAGCTTCAATACCTGTTGCACCCGCATTAATCCCAATTACACCATTTTGGGCAAATACCCAGTCAAACATGTAATCATAGTTCCCCACTGTACTAATCCAGCGCACAACAAGTTCACGGCGGGCTTCACTCGCATCTTGGTTACCAAAAATTTCGTGATGTTTATATTCAGGCCCAGCATAACGTTCAAACACGGCAATGGCATTTGGAATCACTTGTGGCTGGCCTTTATAGTCTGCAATCACGGCATCAAGTAAAACAGCGTTGTCGGGTGCATCTGTTCCCGGAAGAATAGATGAGGTAAGGGTTCCCATACCATATTCGCCAGAGTCCAAATAAGATTTGAAGTACCAACCAATATCAGGGTCACCATATGGAACTACCATTCCACCCAAGTTCCCTTCATACATGACTTTACGCTTAACGCCTTTATCTTTATAGGTCACGGTTGAAAGCTGTAAGCCAACACGAGAATCTAACGCTACATGCAAACACCAGTTCCCCCAATGTATGGTTTGACCTGTAATGCTAAAGTTCTTACCCTCAGGTTCAGAAATATTGAGTGGTTTTAGCTTACTTGCTACGGGCTTATTCGACATATAAGGTCGATTTGCCATCGGCACAGGAATGATCGCACCTTCTTCAATCTTGATAATTTTTTCTTTATCTAAATCGACTACAGCAACTAGGTTCTCAATAGGATGCGCCCAATAATTGCCATCGCCGACATCGAGGTAAGCAACAACTTTTAATATATTGAGTTGTTTGTCTAGACCATCTTTACCGCCAAAATATCCAACAGTTAGTGGAGTAGCAATCACTTTCTTCACATCGGAAATGCCGCGTTTGCGTAACGCGTCTTGATATTCTTTACTTGTCTCAATTACGCGCTGTACAGCTTCAAAATTATCAAGCAACACCATTCCATGAGTGTCTTTAAGTACATTCCATTTTGTGACTTGTTGAGTATTAAGATTAACTTCACCTTCAATCGCTTGACTCCCCTTTAACAAAATAAATGAGGCAATACGATCTTCTTTAAATTCTTTGTGATTAATAAAGTAATCCCAGACTTTGGCTTTTTCTGGTTCTTTTAACTTTAACTCGGCAAAACGCATATTTTTATAGGCGTATTTCGAGCGATTAATCACATCAAATGTCTTTTTAATTTCGTCAGAATTTAAGCTATTGAGCGGGTGAAACGTATTTTCAATTTTAAAAGTTTGATCTAAACCAGACTGGAATACTTCATTAAAAAAGTCTTTTCCAATAACAGGCTTACCATCTTTGATTAGTAAAGGGACACTGAGCTTGAAAGGTTTGCCGTTCACCAAAACCTGATCTGAATTGGGTTTAGCTCGAACCACCATAGAACCTTTGGTGATCATATAAGTATTGGTAAAATCGTCTTTGACAACTTTAGCGCCTTGCTCACTCATGTTTTGATAAAGTGAGACCATTTCGGCCTTGCCACCATGCGCAAACGCTTGAGTATTGAGTCCCCAAAAGCTTGCAGCGATTGATAAGTTAAGTGCCAGTATTTTTTGTATGTCATTCAATAATCGTTGTTTACGCATTGGTTTCATCCTTTTCATCTATCCCTGAACTATCTGAATCAGACAGTTAAAATGCACTTTCCTGTGAGTGAAATTCGTTAGACCAACTTAATAGTTTTATAGTTATTAAGCTTATCTAACCTGCTCTAATGAATTTAATTTCAACACAGTTACATAGGGCTAGCTTGTTCAAGAATGACGTCGAATTTGTCTAAAAATGACATTGAGAGATGAAAGATTTAAACCGACATACCCTCTCTAAATTCTTTAGGAGAAATACCATAAGTCTTTTTAAAGATTTTTGAAAAATGAGCACCGTCCCAAAAACCCCATTTCAAGGCAACTTGGGTAATTGAGCTTTGTTTGTTCTTTTTATCAAGCAAATCTGCTTTGACTTTTTCTAGGCGTTTGAGCTGTATATATTTGTTAATAGATAAATTTTCTTGAAGAAATAAACGGTAGAGATGACGTAGCGACACCCCAATATGCTCTGCAATTAATTTAGGGGTTAAGTCAGGTTTTGCTAAGTTTTCTATAATATATCGCTCGGCTTTTTCCATTAGATTATTTGAGCTATTTATATTTTTATAATTGATTGTGGGTTTGATTAAGGCGATCAGCGCATCTTCAAAAGCATTACCATCTTCGGTTGCATACCAAAGTTTGATGTTTTCAGCAGACATATTTTTCAAAATATTCTTGAGCAAAAAACCACTCATATTTTGAGTAATCAGTTTTCCAAAATATTCGGTACTAATATTTTCTTTAAGTAATTTTTCACGCGACAGATGGACTGAAATCTGACTTACCAAACCTTGCGGATACATCGAAATTGTTTCGACCGGGTCCACCAACACAATATCGCCTTCATTCAAGCTTAAGGTTTCATTTTTATACTCGAGCAGCATTTTTCCCGAATACTGTAAAATCAAAAAACAAAAACGATTATTCACTCGATCGATTTCATCGGCTTTTCGGACAATTTTATTTGCATTGTTTTTGATAAAAGCAATTTCGGTATCGCCCAATAAAAAGCACTGAACCTCACCAATGAATAAATTACGGGTTCCGTCAAAATCGGTTTCAAAATTGCCGCACACACTTTTAATATGGTGCGTCCATGTGAGTAATGCATCACTTACATATTGGTTCATCCCTTACCTCTCTATACATGTGCAACCGCTCAAAATTTTGCGTTTGTGGTGGTGCACTGTCTTGGCTTTTTACAATCTTGTTTTATTGATAAACAAATTGTGTGCCAGAAATTCCTTATCCTTGGAATTGTTTTGATGATAGTCAGCTAGATGTAAAGAAGCTGATAAATCAATTCAATTTATCAGCTTAATGGGACTTATGCTACTCCTGCAAAATCTCGCAGCATGGTAATAAAAATATCCTTTTGTTCCTCAGAATACTTTTTAAACACCTCATTTTGGTGGCTATCGGCAATATCAAACAAATACTGCGCCGTTTGTTTACCTTTCTCGGTCAGTGCGTACAAATTATCGTGATCGACCAGCAACCCTTCAAATTTTAGAATTTCAGCCGATCTTTCAACTTCCTGCATTGGCATAGCAATATCGCGCGGTAAATCTTCCTTACTTGAAGCAGTACCACTAGCCAAAACAAGTAAGAGACGTGATTCACTGGTACGGAACCCAGAAGCCATTTGCTTAGGAATATAGTCGGTTTGATAGGCTTTAAAAGCACGACTCATTAAATAGCAGACATTGTTATATAAGTGTCCATAATGTGTTTGGTCTACGCCGTTCTGTTCAGTTTGCTTAACTTGAAGGCTCGGATGCGGCATGACACAAGAATATGCGCCTTGATGGTAGACCAACGGGCTTCGGCCTTGGTCATGGAAACGAACCACTTTACCAACAATAATCCAGTGGTCACCACCTTCTATCACTTGATAGCGTTCGCACTCAAATACCGCAGAACAATTTTCTAAGATTGGTGCACGTCCTGCACCAAGTTGAAAATTGGTGTCTGCAAATTTATCAATATTGCGTCTCGAAAACTTATTAGACAGTTCAATTTGCGTGCCCGATAAAATATTGACTGCAAAATGTGTGGCTTGTTCAAATACTGAAAAACTTGACGATTTTTTATCAATACTCCACAAAATAAGCGGTGGGTCGAGCGATACCGAGTTAAAACTATTTGCAGTTACACCGACTTTCTCACCTTGTGCATTTTGTGCAGTAACAATGGTAACACCTGTTGCAAAATTTCCTAATGCTCGTCGGAACTGTAGTGGATCGACCGTAAACTCATCTATTTGTTGTAATACATTCATCATCTTTCTCCTAAACCTTCTCTTACATCCATATAAATCGCGAGAACATTAGATATCTAAAACTAATCTCGGTGTTTTAGAGCGCGAACAGCACACCAATATTTGTTCATTGCTGGCTTTTTCTTCATCAGTAAAATAAACATCTCGATGGTCAGGTTCACCTTCAATTACATCGCACATGCAGGTTCCGCATACGCCTTGCTCGCAAGACATTTCAATGTCGATGCCTTCTTTAGCCAAAGCCTGCAAAATGGTTTCGCCAGCTTCAACCATAATGATTTTTCCGCTACGCTCAGCCACCACCTCAAATGAATCTCCCGAGGTGTCAGTTTCAACTTGGAAATATTCTTTGTGGATTTGCTGCTCAGGAAAATCATGAGTTGTAGCAAGATTAATCACCCAGTCCATGAAACCGACTGGACCACAGGTGTAAATATGGCTTTCCGAGTCAATATCTTTAATGGCAGATTCAAAAAATGCTCGGTGGCTTGCACCTTCGGATTTAAAATGGAAGGTTGTATATTTTGCTAACTCACCATTTTTAATTTCATCAACAAAAGCACAGTGTTCAGGGCTAGCACCACAGTAGTGAAGCTCAAATGATTCACCTTCATGTGCAAGTTGATAGGCCATCGTGATTAACGGCGTAATTCCAATTCCACCGCCAATCAATACACTGTGTTTGGCTTTTAAAAGTGGAAATAAATTTTTTGGTTCACTGACCTGAATTTGCATGCCATCTTTAATTTCATCAAAAGCCGAGACTGAGCCACCACGAGATTCTGGGTCACGTAAAATTCCAAGGCGAAACTTACCTTCGTCATTTGGATTTTGGCAAAGTGAATACTGGCGTACCATACCATTTGGTAAGTGCACATCAATATGCGCACCCGCTTCAACTTTTGGTAATGTTGCAGAAGTTGCAGATTCAAATTCCATGACTGCAATATTTCCACCTTCCACATGGCGATTTTTAACGACAACATCATAAAGTGTAGTCATGATTTACTCCCTTTTCACGCGTAGCCTATTGGCTTAACGCATGAATAAACCACCGTTAATATCCCATGTTGCACCAGTCACAAACCCCGCATTTGGACTCGCAAGTAACCCACAAGTTTCAGCAATAAAATGCATACTTCCTAAGGCTTTAACCGGAATATTCTGGATGAACTGTTCCATTTTTTCGTCAGACACCACACTGTGAACGATGGGTGATTCCATTGGTCCCGGTGCAACCGCATTGACCGTTACACCTTTTGCCGCAAACTCTTTGGCAAAAATCTTGGTTAAAGTCACAATGGCACCTTTGGTTGCCGCATAGTGTGCACCCGTTGCAGTGCCACCGTTTTGCCCCGCTAAAGACGCCATATTAATGATGCGTCCATAGCCTTTTTTAGCCATATATTGGCCAATAATTTGGCAAGCCTGAAAGGTGCCGCGTTGGTTGACTTGGGTCACCCAATCAAAATCAGCTGCGGTAATTTCTAATACTGGCGTTGCTTTGGTGACGGTGGCATTGTTAATCAACACATCAAGTTTAGAAAATTTCTCTTCAATCCATTGCACCGCTGCATGAAAATCTGCCTCAACTGAAATATCTAATTTCAAGGGAAACATATTTTGTGCATATTGACTTTGTGCCTTGGCGTTTTCGGCTTTTTCAAGCGTACTAGCTGACAAAATCACTTGATGGCCTTGGCTCGCAAAATATTCAGCAATGACATTACCGAGTCCAGAAGCAGCACCTGTCACTAAAACAACCTGTTTCATGTTACCGCTCCTAAAGAATGTAGCTAATACCAGCTAAGGTATCGGTTGAGTTAACCAAGTTAATGATTTTACGGTTAATCTTAAAACCAGTATCGGCATCACGAGTCAAATGGTAAGTAATATCTGCAGTGTAATGCTTGAGGTTTTCTTTACGGAATTCACGTAAGTTTTGAGCACAACGCAAAACGATTTCATTATCTTGGTCTTGAATAACACGTACACGAGAAACACTACGTACGGTATTTGCTTTAGGCGCTGTAGAAATCGCTTCTCCATTTTCCAGACGCTCGACACGTAAAGTACGCATATGATTATCGTCATAGGCATAATTTAGGTTGTTTTCGTAGTCAGTGAGGTTTGGGTCAATTGGAATGATATAGACACCTTTTTCATTCCATAAATTGAGCCATTCACGGTATTCACTGTGGTCTAACATGTCTGCTTCAGCCCAGATGAAAGCAGTGACTTCATTTAATAATTGCAGATTCATATTCATTGCTCTCTCCTTAAGCCGTCATCATCTTTTTCCACTGCTGATATGCAGCACGCATACCTGTTTCAGCACTGACATCACTTTTTAAGCCATCTTCGGTTTTGACTTCGCCTGGTAAACCACGGTTGAGCATGATCCATAAATCATTGCCAGCATTGGCGCCGTGTTGTACGCGTTCCCAAGCTTCTGAGTCATCTGGCGTACCAAAACCAAATGGGCCTTGGAAATGTTCATGCAAACGTAGGCGATATTGGTTGGCAATTTGCGGACCACCGTCCATGGTAATTACCGAGTGATGAATTTCTGTTTCAGCAACTGAAATTGGCTGTAATACACGGAAGAAGGCCATCGAACATGCGATGTTTGGAAATAAATTTAAGTTAAAGCCAGAACCACCCACTGCACGAACAATACGGCGTACCTCTAATTCTTCATGTCCTTCATCACGCAAAGCTTGAGCCAAGTCTTCGAAACGCTCTTGAATTGGACGTTCCATGAGCTCTTCATCTAAATCGACTAGTTCAGGAATCATCACCATTACACTGTGACCATTTCCTAAGTCTTCAACAAAGCCCGGCTGATTTTCGAAGTTAAAGAGTTCTTCGGTTTTTTCATCTACAGAACTTAAGAATGACTTGTGTACCAATGGGAAGTGATAGGCATCGGTGGTATTTTCAAGCTGGATTTTCCAGTTACCCGGGAAACGGAAACGGTGTTCGCCCAACACTTTAATTGGATAACCCGCACCTTGTTTCATAAACAGGTCAATCCATTTTTTCGCCGGCCCAAGGAACTCTTCAAGCGGTTGAATGTCTTCTTTAAATGAAGCGAAGATCATGCCGTTATATTCTTCTACACGTAGGCTCACCAACGGTAATTCAGACTTATCTAAACAATCACCGTAACTTTCTGGAGATGGCACACCGCGTAAACTGCCATCAAGTGCATAACTCCAACCGTGGTAAGGACATACAAAACTATTGGTTTTTCCTTTTTTATGTTCGCATACGGTTGCGGCACGGTGACGGCAACGGTTTAAAAGTACATGGACTTTCTTTTTACGATCACGCACCACAACAACAGGTTGTTTACCAATGTTAATGGTTTTATAACTTCCACCTTCCGGAATTTCGCTGGCATGCGCAACCCACACCCAAGTGCTATAAAAGATTTTTTCCATTTCTTCATCAAAAATGCGTTCATCTTTATAAAGAGAAGTATGGGCACGGTCACTTTGAACCAAAGCATCGTAATCAGTGCCAATGTTATGCGTTGGGATAATACTGTTCATATCAATAGTCCTTTTAAATATGTCCTGGGTCATTCCTGGGAAGGTACCGGCAGTTCGGCTTCACTGTGCCAATGCGATACGGGACGACTGAAAATATTCTGTGTTTGGAAATGTTTAATTTTCCATGTTCCATCTGCTTGCTTTTGAAACTTCACGTTGAGCTTTGCTGTATTCAGATGACTACGGCCATCTTTAAAGGTTGAAGTTTGCAACATGAGCCAAGAAGCATTTGCATCATTTTGATTTACATAAATTTGTTCTGAATTTACAAAGTGTGCATTCATAACAAAGTGAGATTCTTTTTGGGTATAGCTTTTAAACATGTCGTAAATCGACTGCCAAGAATCATAACGGCCAAAAGATTTGGCATATTTCTCGCCAATACCTTCCCAAATACAGTCCTGATCAAAAAGATTCATTAACTCATCAAGGTCTGTATTTGCATTAAGCTCGTCGCAGATTTCCATATAACGGTTCAGGCAGTTACGAATTGCATTGTGCGCTTCTAACTGTTCTAGTCGCTTTATGATTTCTGCAATATTCACTTTGTCAGTCATTGCCATCGCCTTAACGTTGGATAATCAATTCACGCCCAACACGAGCTTCAACTTTGCAATATTTCCAAAGTTTGTATGGCCCTTCACCCACTACGGTCGTTCTAAACAAGTTACAAGCGGCATGTACGGTTTCAATATCCGGAACATCAGCAAGCAAGTAGGTTGTCCAAGGCCAACCAGCACTTGGACCAACCATGCTTTGGTCATCATCAAGATTTCCAAAAACATGTACGCCCGGTAAGTCATGAATGCCATTCCACATTTCACCAAACGCGGCCCAAACTGCTTTTGCTTCAGCAGGTTCCGCGTCAAAAAAGTTTTGGTTAATACCCATGCAGAACAAAACGCGTAATGTTTTTTTAGCTTCCATCTTAATATCCTTTTAAAAATTAAACTTATAAATAACCTGGGGTTGGCTTTAACCCGAAACTGATTGAGCCTGCATTTTGTAAAGTCGCATCGCCCATAAAGGCATGCTGAGTCACCACATTGGTGTCATTCACAAAACGGCTAAATGGATTGTTGGTATAGATCGCTGTCATGCCCGCGAGCATTTGCATTTTTCGGGTGACTTTGGCGCAAACTCGCGCTGCATGGGTACATGCCAGACGCATATCGCTAATTTGTTCAGCAGTTGCTTCACGACCAGCAATAATTTCATTCCAGACAATATCCATGGTTTGATAAAACCAAGATTTTGCAGCCTGAAACTCCGCATCTGCCTGAGCAAACTCATATTGAGTCACGGGGCGGTTTGCAATTTCTGACCCGCCAGTAATGGATGCTTTACCCGGTGCCAATTTTTCAAATTCTTCTAATGCGGCAGCGGCAACTCCAATACCTACTACGGTTAATACTTGAGTCGCTAAAGACAGTGACGGATATTTAAAAAATGGCTCGCTTAGTTTTGAAGGTTCACCACGTACAAAGGTCCATTTCTTTTCGACCAATACATCTTCGACCACCAAATCATGGCTTCCTGTACCTTTTAGGCCAACGGTGTCCCAAGTCATTTCGATTTTGGCTTTTTTGGCAGGCATCACTGCCATGCGAGGTAAGCCCTGCATTTCATTATTTTTTAGCGGTGAAATTCCCACGCCAACAATGTCGGCTCCCATACAACCGCTTGAGAATTTCCAACGTCCACGAACTACGACACCTTCATCAGTAATTTCAGCTGGTTGTGGTGGGAAAATACCTCCAGCAAATACAACATCTGGCCCGTTTTGATACAACTCTTTAAGCGTTTCTTCTGGCAAACTTCCTAAATAGGCAGGGCTCATACCGAAACTTGCCACCCAACCGACTGAACCATCAGCTTTAGATAAAGTTTCGATCAATTCACAAAACTGCCGAGGAGACCATTCTTCACCGCCAAAACGTTTAGGCACCAAGGCACGATAAACACCAATCTGTTTAAGTTTTTCGATAATGTCTTGGCTCACATACGCCTGATTATCAAATTCACCTGTACAGGCACGCTCACGAATTTCTTGGCACAAAGCATCTAAGTCAACTGCTTTGTCTTGAGAAACAAACTCCATTTTAGACAACTTATTCATCATCTAACTCCTTGTAATTTATTGCATTGCATCAACACAAAATTTAGCTATAGCGCATAATTGCTCATCTTTTTGATACTTTGATACGATCTGTAAGCCCACAGGTAAACCTTCACTGGTTTCAAGTGGCACTGAAATGGCGGGATGTCCTGATAAATTAAATGGTCGAACTAAAGCTGTAAGATTCAAAAACGCGACTGTGTTTTCAGCTTCAGAAACTTTCGGTGGAATTTGCGGAAGTGTCGGTAGAACCAATGCATCATATTTTTCTAATAAAGCATCGAGTTCTTGAGTCAGTTGCGCTCTCACAACTTCGGCTTGTTTTACTTGTTCTAAAGTGGTGTGTGCTGCTTTTAATAAACGACCATTTACATCAGAACCAATTAAACCTGTTTTGGTTAACTCACCAAAAGCTTGCCAATTTTCATAATTAATAATCTGCATGCCTGCGTCATAAGCCGCATCAAAATGTTCAACTTTTTCTGAAGTGGTCTGTAAATTGGCTTTTTGAAGTGCTTGATGAATACAGTTCCAAACAACCTCATCTGCTTTTACATCGAGAACAGCAATTTTTGGTGCGCTAGTACATTGAATAGGTTTGAAAGTTGGATCAATAATTTGCATGGCCTTTTCAATCATCTCGACTGAATTTGCAAAAGGACCAACACAATCTAAAGAACTTGACGGCGGATATACGCCTTTTCTGCTCACACGACCAAAAGTTGGTTTTAAACCAAAAACTCCGCAGCACGCAGCGGGCATACGAATAGAGCCGCCAGTGTCGGTACCTAGAGTAAAGTCAGCTTGTTTAGCAGCAACTGCCGCAGCCGAACCACTCGAAGATCCGCCTGGAATAAGTTCAGGATATTTAGGGTTGATAGGTGTACCAAAAGCGTGGTTAATACCTGTAATTCCAAAAGCCAATTCGTGCAAGTTCGTTTTCGCAATAATTTCACAGTCTGCTTTTAGAATGTTTTTAACCACCTCGGCATCATCTTGAGCAGGTTCAACATTTAATAAAGCTCGACTACCAGCAATGGTTTTTAGACCTTGAATATCAATTGTGTCCTTGACCATCACCTTGAGCTTGCCACTTCCTTTGTGCACGCTTTGGCTAACAATATTCATTCACTTTTCCATGTATTTTTATTCATCAGTCAAAATATCGGAAAATTTAATGGAATTGTCAAGTATTTTTTATAATTTGTTCTCAAGGAAATATCCAAAATTTTGTTTATAATAGGATTACCCTTTTTTCACTAAGTTATTGCTTAGCTATGCTTGATCATTTAGAACAATTTCTTCCTAATAAAGAACCGTCGAGTATTCAAAACTTCCCTTTTTTTTGGGTTTCCCAAGTTAACGGAAAATATTCACAACTCATTGAAAAATCAATAAAAAAACTAGGTATTGATAATACACGCCGTAAAATCATTTTAAGTACTAATGCTTTGGGTGAAGCCAGTATTACCGATATCGCTAATCTTTCTACCTTAAAGTTAACTACGGCAACAAAAGCTGTATATCGCTTAGTAGAAGATGGAATTGTCGAGGTCTACTCGTCTACCACCGATGAACGAATTTCGATGGTGAAATTAACTCCCAAAGGTGTCGAGCTGGTTGAACAGATTAATCAAATTAGTGTGGTTACCTTGGCAGGCATCCTAAATGCTTTTTCAGAAGATGAGCTTCACAATTTAAATCACCAGTTAAAAAAATTATTTGATCTCATGCCATCAAGTTGATTATTTGACTTGATATCGGGTTAGATACGCTCAAGAGCAGCCTGAAAATAGTTCTTCTTTTCTCGCTGCTCTTTATCAAAATAAGTTTTAATATTAAAAAATAAATAAAAATCAGTTTCTTAATTCAATAAATTATTACTATCTGTTTACTTAACATACTTTTTAGGTATTCTAACATACTCAATAAGTAATGGAATTTTACATATAAAAAGAAAATAATAATTCCATGATCTTTAAAAACCCATTAACTCCTAATTGGGTTTAGACACACTCTTCCGGTCTGTACGAGACCAAACTACTCATTTCTAGCCGATTTATTATTCTTATCTAAAGGGGGAAATATCGAAAACTTCAGAGGAATAATAAAAGTTAGATATCAATTTCTTTAAGCGTTTTATACATAAGGATTAAGTGTATGAACCAAAGTAATATCGCTGTTGAAAGGACACAAAAGAAAACCAATGCATATGCATGGTACGTGGTCATACTTTGTATGTTGGCCTATATATTTTCATTCATTGATCGCCAAATTCTGGCACTTATGATCGAGCCGATCAAAGCCGATCTTCAACTTTCAGATACCCAGTTTAGCCTATTACATGGCCTTGCCTTTTCACTGTTTTATGCCGTAATGGGTTTACCTTTAGCCTATATTGCCGACCGTTTCTCACGCCCAAAGCTTATTTCAATCGGCATTATTGTCTGGAGTTTGGCAACAGCCACTTGTGGTTTAAGTAAAAACTTTATTCAACTATTTTTAAGTCGTATGGCTGTTGGTGTAGGCGAAGCTGCCTTATCTCCTGCTGCATATTCAATGTTTAGTGACATGTTTAGTAAGGACAAACTGGGCCGTGCTGTCGGGATCTATTCTGTTGGAGCGTTTTTAGGTGGCGGTATTGCCTTTTTAGTCGGCGGTTATGTCATTAATTTACTTAAAGGCGTGACTTTAATTCAAGTTCCTTTATTAGGCGCACTTAAGGCATGGCAAATCGCTTTTTTAGTGGTAGGTTTACCCGGCATCATTATTGGTTTGTTATTTATTCTGACGGTTAAAGACCCAGCACGTAAAGGTCAGCAGCTCAACCAAAACGGGCAAGTTGATCAAGTTAAATTCACACAATGTCTTCAGTTTATTAAAAAGCATTCGAAAACCTTTGCCTGTCACTATTTAGGTTTTACCTTCTATGCTATGGCGCTCTACAGCCTAACTAGTTGGACACCCGCATTTTATATCCGAAAGTTTCAACTCGCGCCGACTGAAACAGGCTATATGCTCGGCACAATTCTGTTAATTGCAAATACATTAGGGGTGTTTTGTGCAGGTTGGTTAAATGATTGGTTTATCAAAAAAGGACGCCAAGATGCTCCAATGATTACAGGTGTGATTGGTATTGTTGGTCTTATTATTCCAATTTCGTTTTTTACCCAAACAGACCAACTCTGGCTTTCAGTGAGCCTACTCGTTCCAGCAATGTTCTTTGCATCGTTCCCTCTAGTGATTTCCGCAACAGCCTTACAAATGTTAGCGCCAAATCAATTTAGAGCACGCCTTTCAGCTCTCTTCCTTTTGATCAGTAACTTAATTGGGCTTGGTATTGGCACAACACTGGTCGCAATCATTACAGATAAAGTTTTTGCTAATCCTTTAATGGTTGGCTCATCTTTATCTATTGTCGGCGGGTTCTCTTGTGTGCTGGCTTTAATTTTACTTTTCAAAGGCTGCAAATTCTTTAGTGAAAGCATGAAGCTTGAAAAATTAAATTAATTGAAGAAATCACCCGCTATTTAACAGTGCTCCCTTTAAGAACTTAGGGAGTACTACACAAATATTTCACAATACGTAATGCCTAGGACTGGCGCATAGATTTTGGAAATGGATTATGGAATTATTACACCGCTTTAAACCGCAGCCTTTAGCTATAGCAACTTTAGTATTGATGTGTGGCAATTCATGGGCTGCAAACCCGAATCAGCAAACTGAAGATGAATGGAAATTCACTTTAAAAAATGCCTATATCAACCGCGATTTTGACAACGATGCACTCAAAGATACTGGCAGTTGGTCTCAGGCAGCCTCTTTATTTTATAAGTCGAAAATGCATGACACTCCACTGCAAATTGCAGATAAGCCTATTACGATTGGGGCTGATGCATCTGTTCAATACGCTGTTCGTTTGAGTTCAGATAAACATGTCGCCGATACAGTTTTGCCTTTTAATAAAGAAACACAATCTCAGGCATCTGACTATTTAAAATACGGTGCCACATTAAAACTTGGCTATGACAAAACACTTTTAAGTGTAGGTGAGCTTTGGTTGGATTTACCCGTAACTGCTGTCGATGCCAGTCGTCAGTTACTTACTTCGTATTGGGGAACCAATCTTAAATCACAACTTTCAGATCAACTCTATGCCGAAATTGGTCGGGTTGAAAAAGTCTCGCCACGAAATGAAGAAGACTTTAAAAAGTTTTCTTTCACTGCAAATGGAATTACTAAAGAATCTGATGGTTTGAATTATATTGACCTGCGTTATCAATTTACGCCGTCTTTAAAGGGTGAATATTACTTTGGTAATTTAGAGGATCTGTATAACAAGCATTATGTGGGACTTGAGCATACATGGAAGCAGCCAACTTTTGCCCTAACTTCCAAGTTTAAATACTTCAATGCCAAAGATGATGGCAATACTTTTGATATCGATGCGCAGAACATTGGATTACTTGAAACCGTTAAAGTAAAAAACCACACATTTGGCTTGGGTTACCAACAGATTATTGGTGAATCAGCTTATCCACTACCAGATGGCTTCTTACCTGAAACCTATTTCATTAACTGGAACGCCACTGGATTCTTTAAAGAAGATGAAAAGTCTTACCATGTGATGTACGGCTACGACTTTAAGGACTATGTACCAGGCTTAAATGCGATGGTGAAATATGTTTATGGCCATGACTTCAAGGCAGCCAATGGCGAGAAAAATCACGAAACTGAGTCGAATGTGATTTTGAACTATGCGTTTCAGCAGCCGTTCTTAAAAGGCGTTGCCCTGCAATATATTCGTATTGATTACAACGTCAAACATGGCAATGACTTTGGTGAAGACCGTTTATTTGTCAATTACACCAAGAAGTTCTAAAAATAAAAAAATTACCCCCTAAAATTTAGGGGGTAATTTTTATCCTAATTTATTGACCAACCTTAAAGGCAAAACCTTCATTGCAATACTCATCGGTAACCATGGCCACTGTGGTACATAAGCTTTCACTGGTTGTTTTTCGATAGCTTTGACAAGTGCTTTGCACCCTGTTTTAGCATCGACTTCAAATGGCAAGTGTTTAGCACCTTCATTCATTTCAGTACGAATGTAACCCGGGAAAATTGTAGAAACTTTAATTGGCGTATCCAGTAATTCAGCACGAATACCTTCAGCCAAGTGAGCAACCGCAGCTTTACTTGCTGCATAGGTCGATAAATGTTTTGGTAATCCACGCATGGCACTCATAGATGACATCACCACCAAATGACCTGCGTTTTGCTCTCTAAAAATTTCAACCGCCGCTTCACACTGCGCTAAGGCAGAAATAAAGTTGGTTTCAGCGGTGGCTTTGTTAATTTCAAAATTGCCTTTACCAATACGACGACCATTTCCGACTCCAGCATTGACAATAATTCGGTCCAAATAACCAAACTCTTGCTTAAATGCACGAAAAACTTCGAAAACCTGATCGTAATGAGTCACATCTAGACTCTTTGCAATCACCTGAATGCCATATTCATTTTCAAGTTCGGTTTTTAAAGTCTCTAATCGATCTAGACGGCGTGCACAAATCGCCAAGTTATAGCCTTTCGCGGCAAATTCATGAGCCATACCCGCGCCCAGACCAGAACTTGCACCTGTAATTAAAATTGTCTTTGCCATGCTTTTATCCTTATTTTTAAATCCATGTCAGTAAATCTGGACGCTCAGCTTTTATAAAATGATGTTCATTTAAACTTAAAACTTGAGCTTCATTTCCAACTAAACGTAAAGTGGTGAGACTTGTATTGGTAATTGCCCAGTTCAAGGCAAAAGTTCGATTTGGACTCAGTTCAAGTAGTTTGCCAATTGCTACAGAAATCACACCACCAGAGGTAAAAACGACTGCATAACGAGGTTTGGTTTTTGCCAATTCATCACAAAGTTGTTGTAGTGCTGTTTCAACTCTGTCTTTAAAATGCGGCCATGACTCATCATATTCATGATGAAAATCGCCATCTGTCCATCGTCCAATTGCGCCTTCAAATATTTTGGCAAGATATGCACGCGGGTTCTGTTCTTGTGCTACGTCAGCTTTTAACAATTCCGGTTGTTCAAAACGCGGTTCATAGCGTGCAAAAACCTGCTGATGGTTAAACTCGTTCCATAAACTATTGTGATTAATCACTGCATCTGGAAAGCATTCATTTAATGCGAGTTGTGCAGTTTGCTCGTGGCGCTGCATGGTACCTGCAACAACATAGGGTTGTTCTTTCAATATTTGTTTAAAATAACGACCTAATAAAGTCGCTTGAGCCTCACCATTTTCAGACAACTCATCATAATTACTTTTCCCAAATGATGCCTGTCCATGTCTTACCAGATAAATTGTGGTCATTTTCTTAAAATACCCTGTATTTTCTGTAGAGATTGCTGAGCAAATTCCGATTCTTGAATTTTTTGCTGCCCAATAAGTTTTAAAGCTCTGATATGTAACGCATGAATGACGATCCAGAAATCTTTAAAAGCTGGATTTCGCGTTTGTTTATGGTAATAGCGGTAGTAAATTTGCTGAGCAATCACTGCTAAACGGAATACGCCAAATACCTCGTAAAAAGCCCAATTTTGAGGGTTCAAACCTGTTTTTTGTAGGTAATAATCAACAACTTCTTTACGAGAGAACATTCCCTTCAAATGGGTAGGCTGACGGCGTGTCGATCTGAAAATCATATTATCCGTAGGTTCAACCCAATAGGCTAAAGCACTGCCTAAATCCATTAATGGATCACCCAAGGTTGCCATTTCCCAATCCAGCACGCCAATCACTTCAGTTGGATGCTCTGGATCTAAAATCACATTATCAAAACGCCAATCGTTATGAATAATACAAGTCGTGGAATCTTGAGGGACATTATCTTTCAACCATTTTCGAACATATTTAAATGAAGGAACGTTGAGCGTTCGGACCTTTTCATAACGCTTATCCCAACCTTCGACTTGTCTACGACAATATCCTGTACCTTTGCCCAGTTCAGCTAAGGGCGTGTTTTCATAAGGAACTTGGTGTAATTCAATAAGCTTATCAAGCACATTTACACAAAGTTGGTGAACATCCTCTTCATTAAATCTAAGCTCGGGCGGCAATTTTGCACGAGGAATAATTCCCTCAATGCGCTCCATGACATAAAAATCACAGCCAATGACTGTTTCATCCTGACAAAGTGTGACCATTTTAGGAAGCACCGGATAATAAGGCGCAAGATTTTTTTGCACCATATATTCACGGGCCATATCATGAGCCGACTTCGCTTTTGTTCCTTTTGGAGGACGTCGTAAAATTAAATCGGTATTTTCATACTTTAAACGATAAGTCCAATTTGAAGCACCACCTGTATATTGAGTAACAGCTGCTGAGCCGATCAACTCAACACCTTGGCTCTTTAACCAGCTTTCAACTGCTCCAATATCAAGTTCTTCACCTTCACGTACTTCACCGCCTATATCAATTACCGACATTCTAATTTCCTTTAAACTTATACTTTCTTATGACGACCGTAACCACGTTTGGCTAACTCTAATTTGGCAATCATGCCTTTATGTACTTCATCTGGACCATCAGCTAAACGTAAACTGCGTGCTTGAGCAAAGAAACCTGTTAATGGTGTATCTCTTGAAACGCCCGCGCCACCATGTAGCTGAATCGCCATGTCGACTACTTTTTCTAAAACACTTGGAGCCACCACTTTAATTGCAGATATTTCTGTTAAAGCGGCCATATTTCCTAAAGTATCCATTTTATAGGCTGCATACAAGGTTAAAAGCCGAGCTTGATCTATCGCTACCCGTGCATCAGCTACCCGTTCGAGGTTCCCACCGAGTTTTAAAATTTCTTTGCCAAACGCCGTTCTAGACATACCACGGTCAATCATCAGTTCTAAAGCTTTTTCAGCAGCCCCAATACAGCGCATGCAATGGTGAATACGTCCCGGCCCTAAGCGGCCTTGAGCAATTTCAAAACCTTGACCTGCACCACCAATAAAGTTATCAAGAGGCACTCGAACATTATTAAAATGAACTTCACCATGTCCATGCGGCGCATCGTAGTCGCCAAACACTGGTAACATACGCTGAATTTCTACACCCGCTGTATCAATAGGCACTAAAACCATAGAGTGTTGATGATGACGGTCTTTGCTTTCATCTGGGGTATGAGCCATAAAAATAATGACTTTGGCATTTGGGTCACCTAAACCAGACGACCACCACTTTTTGCCATTTAAAACAATTTCATTACCTTCTATGAGTGCAGTAGCTTGCATATTTGTTGCATCACTTGAAGCAACGTCTGGTTCAGTCATACAAAAAACCGAGCGAATTTTTCCGTCCAATAAAGGCTGTAGCCATTGCTGTTTTTGCTGTTCACTGCCATAGCGCCATAACAATTCCATATTCCCTGTGTCAGGTGCATTACAGTTAAAAACGGTAGGTGCCAATAAACTACGACCAGTCAATTCGGCTATGTGTGCATATTCTTGAACTGATAACCCTGCACCGAGTTTGTCATCTGGTAAAAACATATTCCAAAGACCAGCTTGCTTCGCTTTAGATTTCAGCGTTTCTAGAAGTGCTGGCCACTGCCATTTTTTCCAGTTTCCATCCGGATTTAGCTCATGAACTTCTTCCCAAAATTTTGCTTCAACAGGTTCTATTTCTTCTTGAATAAATTTTCTTGTTCGCTCGACAAAATCTTGAGCTGTTTTTGAAAGTTCAAACATTATTTTTTTCCTTTACATCATTATCTGGTCTTTACATCAACATAACTTGAAACTTAATATGAATGAAATGATTTTATTAAATAACACATCATGAATAATATTCATAACCTGCATGGCCTAGACTTAAGTTTTTTTCACCGAATTGATATCAATTTATATCCGCTATTTATCGCAATTTATGAGCAAAAAAGTATTTCAAATGCAGCAAGCAGTCTCAATATTACACAGTCAGCAGCAAGTCATGCTTTACAGCGTTTACGTCAGCAACTTGAAGATGATGTATTCATACGAGTAGGCAATAAAATGTCTGCAACGCCTTTTGCAGAACAGATTTATCCAACTGTTAAGCAAGCACTTTTAACGATTCAAAATATTAGCCAACAGAAACATGTCTTTGATCCAACCAGTTTAAAAAGCTTAAAAATCGCCGTTCATGATGAGATTGAACCGATTATTCTTCCAAGGCTTGCTCAACATTTTCAAAATCTTAATTTAGATTTGCAGTTTGTCAGTATGAAGCTAGATCGAAAACATATTATGGCTGACTTGGCAACGCAGCAGCTCGATTTCGTCATTGACCTAGAACAATACTTATCTCCAAAAATTACCTTTGATCATTTGGTAACAGATGAGTTCGTCATTTGCAGCCAACTTAAAGAAGTCGATTTATCTCGTTATATTAATGGACGACACATTGGTGTTTCATCACGCCGTACGGGCGCTTTGCTTGAAGATATTTATTTGAACCAGCATCAAAAAATTTCAAGAAATGTATTTATGCGCTGTCAAAACTACTCAACGGCGTTACAAGTTCTGGCGGCTCAACCCAACGCAATATTGACCATGCCTCGTATGATTTTGCAGCATTTATCTTATAGTCCTGAAATTTGCTTACATTCGCTGCCTTTTGAGATAACCAATATTAAAATGGGTATGTTTTGGCACGAAGATTTAAGGGATAATTTAAGACATCAATTTTTGCGACATGAAATTATTAAACTTTTTCAGTAAAGCAAATTGATCTACTAAGCTTCTATCCTACAAGGACCAGTAATGAGTAAAGATGAACGGATAATCCAGAATCAGGACAACAAAAAAACGATTCGTCATGAAGATTACATTGCTGGCATCGGTAAAGGCATGGCAATTTTAGATAGCTTTAGCAGTAATCAACATCGTTTAAACATTTCTATGGCGGCTGAAAAAACCGGGCTTACCCGAGCGGCAGCAAGACGTCATTTATTAACTTTAGAATATTTAGGTTATCTTGAGTCAGATGGCCACTATTACTATTTAACTCCGAAAGTTCTTAAATTTTCAGGAGCTTATTTGGGTGCAGCTCAGCTTCCGAAAGTGTCTCAGCCTTTATTAAATCTGTTAACTAACCAAACTTCACTTATTTATTCGGTGATGGTACTTGATGGTTATGAAGCCATTACCATTGCCCGTAGTGCTGCCCACCAACAAACTGACCGTGTAAATCCATACGGCTTACATTTGGGTAACCGCTTACCTGCTCATGCAACCTCGGCAGGTAAAATTTTACTGGCACATTTAAGCCAAGAAGAACAATTGGACTGGCTCCAAAAATATCCTCTTCAACGTTTGACCAAGTATACGCATGTCGAAAATGATAAATTTTTAGAGTTACTACAAGAGATTCGAGAACAAGATTGGTGTTATTCACGTGAAGAACACGAATTAGGCGTTCATGCGCTCGCCGTACCAATTTATGGACAAGACTTTAAAGTTGTTGCAGCTTTAAATATTGTCTCTCCAACCATGAAAACAACCGAAGAATATTTAGTTCAACACATTTTGCCTTTATTGCAAGAGACTTCGAGGGATCTAAGACAAGTTCTTTAAATCTTGCCTAGGCTATTTCCACAAGATTAATTTTATTTCTGCTTAGGCTATTTAGAGTATGAAAACGATCCAAAATAAATGCTTAGGCTATTTCTAAAAGTAATTGAAAGGAATTTTCAAATAGCGGATGCCATTCGCTTCAGGTTCCGGAAAATTTCCACCATTCATATTAATTTGAATTGAAGGCAGAATTAATTTTGGCATTGCCAAAGTTGCATCTCGTTCTTGGCGCATTTTTATGAATGATTCTTTGGAAACGCGTCGATTTAAATGAATATTGCTTTGCTTTTGAGTTCTAATATCTGTTTGACAGACATATTCATCACGGCCTTCGGGCTTATAGTCATGGCATAGAAACATACGCCTGTCGTCGGGAAGTGTATAAAGTTTTTGTACCGAATCATAAAGCTCAGCAGCACTTCCTTTAGGAAAATCGCATCTAGCCGAACCATAATCAGGCATAAATAAAGTATCCCCGACAAAAACAGTATCACCAATCACATAGCTTAAGCAAGCTGGCGTATGCCCGGGTGTAGGAATGTTATAGGCTTCTATCTCCCCTATTTTGAAATGTTCATAATCTTCAAACAAATAATCAAAGGGCTGATTTTCATTAAATTTCTTAAAATCAAAATTATAGATAGCAGAAAATGTTTCTTGTACGATTGAAATTTTTTGACTAATTGCAATTGTACCGCCCAATTTAGATTTTAAATATTGGGCAGCAGTCATATGGTCGGCATGTACATGGGTTTCTAAAATCCATTGCACTTTAAAGTTTTGCGCCAAGACATAATCGATAATCAGATCCGCATTAGTCGTTTTTGTAGTGGCCGATGCGGCGTCGTAGTCAAGCACACTATCAATAATCGCGCATTGACGAGTCGCTAAATCTGCAACAACATAGCTAAAAGTATTGGTGTTTTCATCAAAAAAATCTTTTACTAGAGGTCGTTGCATAGTTTTAATTTCCTTTATTTAAAATTCGGTAAATAAACATTCCTAATAACATTGCCACAATAAAATAAAGCGCTTCAAAATGTCCTAATCCGATAAGTGTTAAAGCTGGCGCTGGACATATTCCAGCTATTCCCCAGCCTATACCGAAAATAAAAGCACCAACAATTAATCTTTGGTCAATCTGTGTATTCATTGGTAATTGAATTTTCTCATTAAAAAGCGTTTTAGGACTTTTTATAGCCTTTTGAAATGGAATAAATGCCACAGCAATTGCGCCTAACATCACAAACATTAAGCTAATATCCCACTGCCCAAAGATATCTAAAAAACCTAATACCTTTTCAGGATTAGACATGCCCGAAATCATTAAGCCCAATGAAAACAAACTACCAAATATAAAAGCCAAAATGTTTTTCATGATATTACCCCAAAACATGACGAACGATATAAACAGTTAACATGCCAGCAAACATAAAAACTGCTGTTGCTATCATGGAGCGTTTTGACAATCTGCTCATCCCACAAATACCATGACCACTTGTACAACCTGATCCAAGCCTAGTACCAAAACCAACCAATAAACCTGCTAAAATAAGAGCAAACATATTCGCTTTAATTTCAATTTCGGGTTGAAAAAAATAGCCATAAATAAAGGGTGTAATAATTAATCCAGCAATAAACCAGAATGCGGAGCCTTTAAAGATATCTTTAGATGGATTAATGATTTGAGCAAGCAAACCACTAATTCCAGCGATGCGACCGTTTATATATAAATAACCGACTGTTGCAATGCCCAGTAGCAAACCACCTAAGAAGGCATAAACAATATTTGACATGTACTCACCCAAACAATATATGTTTTTATAATATGTATTATACGCTTATTTATTTAGAAATACTTAAAACAAAACTCTTAAGTCTATAAATATTCTTAACAAGAAAAAGCCCCAAATTATGGGGCTTTTATCGTTAGATTAAATCTTTAATGCCTAATTGTTCAGGTAACTTTTCCATAACTTTATTTAGTCTGTTGTTTGCTGGAGAAATACAACCTGTGTAATGGCTTAATTTTGTTTCCGTGCCATTAGGTTTAATCCAAGTAATGTAATAGCTAGACATGTCAGTTGCAGTTTGCTGGCAACCCGCAGTTTTTGATTGAGTTCCTGTTTGAGGACGATAAGTTTTTAATTCACTGGCAAGTTTTTGATAATCTTTTACACTACCTTGGATTTCTTTAACACCAAGTGTTTTTGTATATTGTTTACCTTCAAATCGAATTAAACCAGTAGGTGTTACTTCTACAGAGTATATTGGACATGCACCAAAACATGGACTAGAAGCATAACGAATTATTTCTTGTGTATTAGGTGCTTGCTGAACAGAAGCACAACCCATTAAAGCCAAACCGGATAAAGTTGCAAGAACTAAAAATCTCATTACATCACCTATTATTATCAAGTGGCTTTAATCTAACAAATCATATCTGAATTGTCATTAAAGACTCATTTTTCATATTTTTATTTAATAATACTTAGGCTATTTTTAATATTATAAAAAAATTGCAATAGAAAGCACATAAAAAAAGGCCCATCTTTCGATGAGCCTTAAGCCAATTAAAGCTTAAATTCCTGAAATACAAATTATTACTGGGTAGTAATAACCTGCGGGAACCATTCTATCTTAATGCAATACATTATTTAAATATAATATAAGTATATATTTACGCTTGTTTTTCCAACAAAAAAAACCTGTTTTTCCAGGTTAAAAACCTAATAATGTTTATTTTTAATTAAAATTCACAGCCTTAAGTTAAACAAAACTTAATAAAGTTTAAAGTTTTATTTATAGGTAAAACATTATAAAAAAATGCTTAATAGTTCGGCTATCTCTAGTGTTTAGGATGAATCATTTATAAGAATATTTTAAGTTTAGCAATAACTTCAAGCACTTTTTTACTACTTGGTAAAGCTATCTCATTAAAATTATAGAATTTACATAATCACTTTAATAGAAAAAAGATATTAAAAAGAATAAGGGCAAAAGAAAATTTATCCTTTTGCCCTCTTTACTTACTTCTCTAAGCTATATGCGATTACATAATCACCATGGTCTGGAGACTGGCGTGCTCCACCTGCGGTAACAACCACATATTGTTTACCGGTTGTAGGTGAAACATAGCTAATTGGAGTTCCTTGGCTACCTACTGGCATACGTGACTTCCACAGCTCTTTACCTGTAGATGAATCAAAAGCACGCAAGTAATAATCTTGAGTTGCAGCAAAGAAAACTAAGCCACCTTGAGTTGCCATAGGGCCACCAATAGTCGGCATACCAATCGGTGCTTTTAAGCCCATCTTAATACCAAGTGGTCCAGTGTCTTCAACTGTACCTAGTGGCACTTGCCATGCAATCTGACGAGTTTTCATGTCAATTGCGGTCATAGTACCGAATGGTGGTTTTTGACAAGGAATACTTAAGGCAGACATAAAGCGGTTTTTATTCACTTTATATGGTGTACCTTTCATTGGTACAGCACCCATACCTGTATTTACTTTTTCACCACCACTCGCCTGAATCTTAATGTCTTCAGGGGTTTGTTTTATGAGTTGCACCCATAAACCAAGACGCATATCGTTCACGAACATATAACGATGAGTAGGATCAAAAGCAATGCTGCCCCAGTTCATGCCACCTAAAGAGCCTGGGAAACTTAATGAAACATCAGTCCCCGGTGCAGTAAATAAGCCTTCGTAACGCATTGACTTAAAGTTAATACGGCACATGAGCTGATCAAACGGCGTTGCGCCCCACATGTCTGACTCAGTTAAAGTCTGATTACCAATTTGAGGCATTTCAACTGAACGAGGTTGAGTTAAGCTATATTGCTCACCCGGAATATTTGCTGCTTTAACTGGCTGTTCAATCACTTTAGTAAGTGGTTTACCAGTTACACGATCAAGAACAAAGAATTGACCTGATTTGGTTCCAATCACAACAGCCGGTTTAGTCGTACCATCTTTTAATGGGAAGTCGACTAGACTTGGTTGCATTGGTAAGTCAAAGTCCCATAAATCGTTATGAACAGTTTGATATACCCACTTCTCTTTACCTGTTGTTGCATCAAGTGCTAAAACAGAAGTGTTGTACTTATGATCTAACGGATTACGGTTACCACCCCAAATATCGACAGATGAGCTACCCATAGGTAAGAACACCGTATTCATTTGCGGGTCATACGACATTGCGGCCCAAGAGTTTGCCGAACTACGTTTATAAGTTTCGCCCGGTTTTAGAACATGGTTAGGATCAGGATTACGTGGGTCAAATGCCCAGCGGAGTTTACCTGTAATCACGTCATAACCACGGATTACGCCACCCGGCATATCCGCTGCTACGTTATCGGCAATACGACTACCCACCACAATGGTTGTACCCGCAATTGTTGGTGCAGAAGTCACTTCAAAACGTGGAGCTTTTGTTCCATCGCCTAAGCCTTCGAGTAGATTAACCGTTCCATTCACCCCAAAGTCAGCACAACGCTCACCAGTATCTGCATTGACTGCAATTAAACGAGCATCTGGTGTATTGGTATATACACGGCGTGGACAGGCTGTGTTGCTCGCAACAGTAGTGACCGGAGTTGCACCAGCTAAAGTTGGTTGCACTAGTGGTTTAGTTGAATCGAAGTATGCAACACCACGGCAACGTTCCCATGCATCGGCTTTAGAGTTCACTTCAGCTTTCCAAAGTTGCTTGCCCGAATCAGCATCGATTGCAAAAATGTTGTTATGTGGTGTACATAAAAAGACTTTATTTCCAACTTGTAGCGGGGTCATTTGGTCTTCAGCACCATTACCGCTACCCGTTGTAAAATCACCTGTTCTAAAGCGCCATGCTTCTTTTAGCTTATGAACGTTATCTCGGTTAATTTGATCGAGAGCAACAAAACGACTACCGCCCGTATCGTTTCCATAATTTTCCCAATTTACCTGTTTTTTAGCTGGGTCAACTGGTACTAAAGGTAGCTTTTCACCCGAACTTGCTACTGTTGGATGCGGCTGGAACATTTGGTAAAGCGCAATCAACATACCGATAACAACTAGACCACCAACAGCATACGCTGGAGCTGCCGAACTGTTTTGAAATTGGTAACGTCGAATTGAAGGCAAAGTAAATAGCAAGGCAGCAAAAAGGCCAGCAGGAAACATTAAGCGCGAGAATAACGGCCAAAATTCCCATCCAGCGTCAACAAATGACCAAATTACCGTACCAACAAAAACAGCCGCAAAAATCCATACACTCAGTGCTTTTTTACGGAAAATACTAATTGCTGAAACTGTTATAAATAGTCCTGAGATAAGGAAATACCAAGAACCACCGAGAGATACTAGCTTTCCACCACCTACGATGTAAAAAACACCGGTAGCCAATAAAACTAGACCTAATATAAAACACCATATTTTGAATAAGATATGAAACTTAGAATCTGACTCAGACATAGATCCTACTCCACATATACTGAACACAATAGTTCAAGCATTTGGGCCAGTTAAACCATGTCTAACCAGCCATCATCATTGTTAAAAATTGACTTTCACACTCAGGCCCGCCACCCAAGCATCGTCAACCTCTTTTACACCAGCAGGTTGATGGATATATTGAATATTTGGACGCAACATGACAGCTGGAGACCATTGATAGGTATAGTTCAACTCGACATTTAGCTCGTCGTCTTGAATTGGAATATAGTTAGATGCGATCGGATCATAGCTATAGTATCCGCGGCTTTCGTTTGTTGCGATTTGCTTATCTTTAGCACGGTCATTGACCACATAATTGGCGATACCAAATCCAATCGAATCATTTGGACGGCTGTCAAATGGCCCTTTATACCAGAGCGCAAGTTGTTGGGTACTTTGAACAAAAGTCGTTGCTTTATCATTTACAACGCCATTAAAACTTACATATAAACCGCGTTTTGGATCTTGGCCGGCATGGCTAAGTTGTTGTTGAGCATTGATCCAGAAACTTTGTTTTCCATCATGAACTTTACCCGCGGTTTTAATATCATTCGCTTCTGCGGTTGAGTACAGCGCACCTACTTTATATTCACCCGGTAAACCATTAAAGACTGCAAGTTTTGGTTTCCATGCGAGCTCAACCGGTATAGTTGCGCCCTTCACATTATTCATATCCAGATTAAAACCATCACTATTTGATGCTGTTTTAATGTTGTCTGGATTGACCTCATAGACACCAATTCCAAAATTCCACTCAGGCGCAAATTGATATTTAACGTTTGCCGCCCAAACACCAACTGGTGAGTTATACCAAATTGAACCAATTGATTTTCCTAGCTGTCCACCGCAAAGCAATAAGTTCTGAAACTCACATTGAGAACTATTGAAGTCTTCTGACATGCCCATACGGCCAACTTTGACCTGTACGGTATTATCATCAAAACCTTTTTTTACCCATGCTTGAGACAGACGCCAGATTTTGCCACGACCATAAATTTCTTGGGCGTTACCTAATTGACTAGAACGTGGGTCTTTAATACGCTCCAAAGTAAGCGCATTTCCGTCACGTTTAGTCACGACTAGGCTCGCTGTTGTATCTTTCCATCCAGCAATTTTTTCTAAATCGAAAGTTGCACCTAAAGAAAGCTGTGCAGCGTTTTCAAAAGTATTATTGTCGTTGTAGCCACCATCTAAATTTGTAGCAGCTTGGCTCATGATAGAAGCTGTAAATTTATAGCCTTGTTGCTCTAGCTGTTGGCGTTCACCATTCCAATCACCAAGCAACCATTGACGGTCTTGTGACCAAGGTTCATTGGCAAGAACAAATTGGCTGCCTAATACAGCAATTGTTAACACACTCAGTTTCACTAAATTTGGCATTTCAAGTCCTTTTTATCTTTTAAACGCGCCTCTGTTTGAGGCGCTTTACTTGTTGTTATTTAACTTGCGTAAAGCCGAGTTCAGAAGTTGCTCCAAAGTGATCCGTTACATTTGCTGTAATTGAGGCAACTTTGACTGTTGGCTTCCAATTGGCTTTTGCGTTGCCTTGTGCATTTGTAGCAACTGTTATAGTTCCTAAATATTGCTCAGCCTCTTTTGATGCCGCACTTTGATTTCCAAAAAACTCAACTTGGTAACGTTGGTTTGGTAAGCCATTCACCTCTATATTAACTGAACCTTTATTTGCTGTTAACTTAGGCGCTTTAATACCCTGATTAGGTTGAGGATTACAGCCTTGTTCATTTGGCTGAGTACATGTTTTTTGTAGTTTAGATGGTTCAATCACCACACCACCACCACGAGAGCCAACAAACCCTTCATGCTCAAGTGCAGGCACTCCAAATACAATTGCCCCTAAACGCTGATCTGGTACACATGAACCACCAGCTTCGCAGCGTTTAATATCTTTACCATTGTCCCAAATTAAGTTTTTAGTCAATGTAATTCTTGCGTTTGCATCTTTTTCAGAGCGAATGGCTACACCAATACGGTTACCATGTACTCTATTGCTATCAAGAATGTTGCCATCGCCTGTCATGTTGAAACCAATCGAGTTATTGGTCATTTCGTTGTAGGCAATATAGTTACGTTTACCCCAGTTAATCTGTAAGCCATCCGAGTAGTTTTCGAATTTATTACCGACTACGGCATTGTCATTACCCCACAAAATTTCAATACCTTGTGATGGCTCTGGGTTCGCTTTCGTTGAAACAAAATGGTTATTTGCAATTAAGTTAAACGCAGCACCACGTGTCAGTTCTAAACCATCACCATTGTCTTGGAAAATATTATCTAAAACTTTGTTGTTATTGGTGGTTGTCGCAGTTGGATTACCTTTACCATCGTCACCCGTGATCATGACACCAGCACCACCATAGTTATTACTAATACGGTTATGCTGAATTAAGTTGTTACTTGAACGGTTAACCAATACACCAATGCAAAAACGATGTATATCTAATCCTTTTAAAGTCACGTTATTGACATCACGTAGTACAAAACCCGGTAAAGTCATGGTACGTACATTGGTGCCGTACTGTTCAGGATTTGCACCAGGACAAGCTTTTGCCCCTTCGCCTTTAATGTAATTTGATCCATCAATTGCGATATATTCACCAGTTTTATCCCACTGTGTACCAATGATTTTGACAGGAGCTTTAATTTCAGGAAGTGCACTATTTAATTTAATTGCATAAGGTGCGTTGCCTACCGCCTGAATCAGAATATCGCTAGCTTCGCTTGGGTTTGCATTAGCTTGTTCAATTGCCCAGCGTAAAGAGCCTTTGTTGCTATCATCTTGATAACGGTCAACAACATAAGTTTGAGCCGCAGCTATACCTGAAACCATCAAACCCAATGCAAGAGTAGTTAAACGTAATGTATTCATTTCATCATATCCTTATGATTTATGGGTTTGTTGGTTGAACAGTTTTTAAAATCTGTTTGAGCTTGGTCACATCAATTTGACCTGGTGCAGAAGCTTGACCAATCATGCCAAAGCTATAACTTCCACCCATATTGGCAGTCGCAACACGCGAAATCGTACCAAGTAGCCCCATCGACATTGTCAATAATGGCTTAGTGGTTTGCTGGCTTACTTTTAACGTTGCGTTCATTAAAGTGAAGACATCTTGTTTAGACTTCGGCATTACGGCAATTTTTAGAATATCTGCACCCATCTGATCTTGTTTCAACAAACGTTTTTCAATTTCATCTTGGCTTGGTGTTTTTTGGAAATCATGATTAGACATGACCACCAGCACTTTCTTCTGATGTGCTTTTTGAACAATCTCTGAAACTACTTTTTGATCACGGAACATTTCAACATCTAACCAGTCCATGAACGGATTTTTTAAATAAGCTTGATAGGTCTTACCATAGTCAGCATCGCTAATTTCAAGCTGACCACCTTCGTTTTTGGTACGAATGGTGGCGATTAGTGGCTTATTGCCTAAAATCTTTTTTAATTCATGCCCCAAAGCAATCACTTGTTTTGTATCACTCGCAAAACTGAGTAAGTCGATACGGAACTCTGCCAAATCAGCATCTGCTGTATTTGCAATCACTTGAGCTTGCGCCAAAGCTTGTTCTTTGGTTTTCGCAGTAATTGGAACAATTGTTTTAACAGCTGTAGTCGCAGGTTGTGTTTGAGTAGCCAAAGCAACAGATTCAGCATTCACCTGTGCAGTAAAAAATGGGAGTGCAAGCAAACTTAAGCTTAATAATGTTTTCATTTTCATCTCTGTCATACCATCCTTTAAGAAGGCTACACGCATCCATGGACAATCATGTGTAGCCTTAAGTGTTTCTTAAATATCAAAAAATACAGTTTCTTCATCGCCTTGAATACGAATATCAAAGCGATAAACAACCTCACCATTTTCTTCAAAACGTTTTGCAATGAGAGTTTGACGACGTGGAGCCCATTCAATGCTATTTAGAATTGGATCGTTAGCATTTGCCTCAGCTTCATCGTCAAAATAAACACGTGTATGAAGACCTAAATTAATACCGCGCGCGAAAATGACTAATGCAATATGAGGTGCTTGAGTTGAACCTTTACGGCCTGCTGTCGCACCCGGCTTAATTGTATTAAAGGTCCAGATACCCGTTTCAAAGTCTGCACCTGTACGACCCCAGCCCTGAAATGCAGGATCAGCTTTTTGCTCACGTGTATCTGCCTGACTTGGATAAATACCGTTCGCATCAGCTTGCCAAATCTCAATCAGCACATCGCGTAGCGGTAAACCCAATCCATCAAATACTTGACCTTCCAGACGAATGCGCTCGCCTTTGGTTTGGTTTTGTACTAACTGGTTATTAAAGTTGTTTTCAAATACTTCAATATTAGCCTGCTGTGGCAATAAGCCAATGTGGACGTAAGGACCACCTGTTTGAGATGGAGTTTCTTTTAATTCCTGAAAATTCCAGTTATTCATGCTCGTGCTCCCGATTAAGTCAATTCATTTTCGAAGTAAGTCGCTCGACGACCACGTAAAGTGATGTCAAAACGGTAACAACGGCTATCAGCTTCGATAAAGTTGTTTTTATCTTCTAGTGCAATCAATGCACGACGTTGATCTTCAGAAGGAATCGTTTTTAAAATCGGGCAAGTATCGATGAGCGTATCGCCTTCAAAATAAAACTGTGAAATTAAACGCTGAGCCCAACCATCAGCAATTAAAGAGAAATGGATATGCGCAGGACGCCATTCATTAATGCGGTTACGCCATGGGTATGGACCCGGTTTAATGGTACGGAAAATATAAAAACCGTTTTCATCAGTTAAGGTACGACCACAACCACCAAAGTTAGGATCCATTGCACCAATAAACTTGTCGTTTGGATGACGGTAACGGCCAGAAGCATTGGCTTGCCATACTTCTAGAAGTGCATTTTTCACAGGACGACCAAACTGGTCACGGACATAACCATGGACAATGACACGCTCACCAATTGGTAAACCATCTTTGGCATAGTTCAAAATCAAATCGTTATCTTTTGGGCCAAACAAATTTGAAGAAAAATGCGGTGCAGTAACTTCAGTTAAAGTCTCATTAATTGAGATCAATGCATTTTTTGGCGAACGTAATACACTTGTTTTATAACCTGGCGTATACGCTGGTGGATGATCATCTGTATTACGTTGGGCATAAGCACCCCAGCTATGTTGTGACATCTTTATCTCCTTAATCCTGTTCTTTCGCTGCAATTGGGTTTACTTCTATCCCCAACTCTTTAAAGACTTCTTCAGCCATATGCATTGCAGCGTTTGCAGCAGGTAAACCTGCATAGAGTGAACTGTGTAAGATCAGCTCTTTTAAATCTTCTTTAGTTACGCCATTGTTAAAACAAGCACGTAAATGCATGCGTAGTTCGTCTTCACGGCCAAGCGACAATAAAATTGCGATAGTGACTAAACTACGTGTATGACGTGGTAAGCCCGGACGAGACCACACCTCACCCCATGCGTAACGGCTAATAAAGTTTTGAAAATCTTGGTTAAAGTCATTCAGATTTTGCAAAGACCGACCAACATGCTTTTCACCCAAAACTTCAGTCCGCACTTCAATGCCTTGTTTATAGCGTTGTTCATCATTCATTGTGATAGACCTCTATTAAGTTGCATCGGTATGCGCAACAAGTGATTTAACAAATACAGCAACAGCCGCAGCAGTCGCTGGAATTAGTAATAAACTAAGAATGGCGGTAAACGACCAATCATTGCCGAGTAGTACAGCACCAATCCAAGCACCAAATACCGCACCGAAGCGCCCAATCCCCGTCATCCAAGACACGCCAGTTGCACGGCACTGCGTTGGGTAGAAACGAGCGCTTAACGCAGGCATTGAAGATTGCGCACCGTTAATTGCGATACCCGCACAAAGCACCAATACTGCAAGTAATGTTGAGTTTCCTAAGCTTTGACCAACAGCAATCGCAAATAGACCTGCTGCAAAGTAGAAAATAGCAATCACTCGATTCGGGTTGAATTTGTCCATCGCCCAACCAATAAATAAGGCACTTACCACACCACCGAACTGGAACAATCCACCGATAAATGCAGCACGCTCCATTGAGGCACCTGTTTCACGCATAAGCGTTGGCAACCAGCTTGTAAGCAAGTAAACAACCACGAGTCCCATGAAATAGGTCAACCAAAGTAAAAGCGTTCCTTTCGCATATGGTTTAGAAAACATAATTCCAAAGACATTTTTCTTTTGAGCTGTCTCAGTTTTCTCTTCAGGTACGTGAAACGCTGTCGCATTTTTAATCTGTGCTGGTGCAATATGGTTTAAGATTTTGCGTACTTTTTCTGGATTCTTGCCTTTCACAATTAAAAAGCGGTAAGACTCAGGTAAAACCAAAATCACTAAAATCATTAAGATCAAAGGTGACCAGCCGCCAAGTAAAAATAGACTGTGCCAACCGTAGGTCGGGATCAGCCAACTACTGATAAAACCACCGGTTGCCATACCTAAGTTATAACCACAGAACATACAGGTCACGAGTAATGAACGAATACGTGTTGGGCAGTATTCAGAAAATAATGTAGTGGCGTTTGGCATCGCTGCACCAAGCCCAATACCTGTCAAAAAGCGTAAAACGACAAGGCTATCTAAGTTGGTTGCATAAGCAGATGCCAAGGTGAAGCCACCAAATACAAGCATCGAAAAAGCCAGTACGATTTTGCGACCAAAACGGTCAGCTGTTGGGCCAGAAACCAAAGCTCCAATAATCATTCCACCAAGTGCAGCACTCATCACTGGGCCTAACTGAGAGCGATCAACACCCCAGTCTTGAGCCAAAGCTGGAGCGATAAAACCCATTGCAGCAGTATCGATACCATCAGTAAAAATAATTAAGAAACAGATGATTGCAATCATCCATTGATACTTACTGAGTGGAGCATCATTAATCAATGCTTGAGCATCGATACTTTTATTTGGTGCAGCGTAATCCTGAGACGCCATATTTGCCTCCTTAAGGCCAATTCCTTTTAAACTATTAAGCTATTAGATTTGCTGAATAAACCTAGTCAATTCCTGTGTAAATCTTTGTGGTTGCTCAATATTAGAAAGATGAGATGCTTCTAATTTAGCAATTTGACTGTTCTTAATAGCATTCTGCATAAACTCAGCATCTGCTACTGTGGTCACTGGATCTGCCGTTCCTGCAATGAGCAATACTGGAACTTGGATTTGTGTAATTTCATCTCTTAAATCGGCATGTGCTAAAGCACGACATGCATTGGCATAACCTTGTGCTGGTGTGTTTGCCAGACTTTGAATCGTCGTTTGTGCAACCACATTATGTTGATAGTCGAATTTTTCGCTAAACCAACGTGTGTGCGTGGTTTTAACCAATTCAGCCAGTCCATTTTGTTCTACTGATTCTGCGCGACTCAACCACGCCTCAGCCTGTCCAATTTTTGCCGCTGAATTTGCGACAGTAATGCTTAGAAAGCGCTCTGGGTAATGGATAGCTAACCAAAGCCCTGTAATTCCGCCCATAGAGATGCCACAAAAATGAGCTTTTTCAATATTTAAAGCATCTAAAATATCAGCAACATCTTCACCTAAATTTTGTAAAGATGTTTCAGCGACCACATCACTTTCGCCATGACCACATGTGTCGTATGTAATGACATTAAAATGACTTTTAAGCTCATCTACTTGCGGCTGCCACATTCCATGATCTGTTCCTAATGAATTAGAGAATACAAGCACAGGAGCATCTTTTAATCCGTCGGTATATACCGCGAGCTGTTTACCTTGTCGATTGGTTATAAGCTGTTTCACTTTATATCTCCTCCTTGTGCTTCTTGCAGAACAGCATCAATTTGAGCTTGAATGTTACCCAAATAATTTTCTGCTTTAAATATTTCCAAAATTTCTGTTTGACTAAAATGTTCTTTTACTTCATCTAACTGACTAACAACCTCAGATAAATGCTGCTTTTGAGCTACGGCTGTTTTACAAGCGGCTTCAACAACATGATGAGCATTTAAACGTCCAATTTTTGGAGCAAGTGCCATCATCACAGCTTCTGCCATAATCAGCCCATTGGTACAGTCAAGGTTCTGCTGCATATGCTCAGCATTAATTTCGAAACCTTGTAAAACTTCACCAGTACGAGTTAATGCTCCAGCACAAAGCTGAAAAATTTCAGGGATTGCTAACCATTCAGCATGCCAAGCGCCTAAGCTACGCTCATGTTCCTGCACCATGCTTTGATAGATGCTAGACATAAGTGCTGGTACACGATTTGCTGCTGCAAGTACTGAAGCTGCTGCAACTGGATTACGCTTATGCGGCATGGTTGATGAACCACCACGACCCTTTGCAGTTGGTTCAAATAACTCTGCAATTTCAGTTTGCATCATCAGTGACCAATCACGTGCCATCTTGCCCGTATTCCCAACAATCATGCCGAGCACACTTGCGATTTCTACAATACGATCACGCTCACCATGCCATGTGCTTGTCGGTACAGTCAGATTCAGCTGTTGAGCAAATGCACTGACCACAAGTGAACCTTGATCTTGCAAAGAAGCTAATGAACCCACAGCACCGCCTAACTGAGCAGTGAGTACACGTGATTTCATAGCTTGTATACGGTCTAAATCACGCTTAAATGCAGAAGCCCAACGAGCGAGTTTATGTCCTAAAGTGATTGGCAAAGCTTGCTGTAACCATGTACGTCCAATCATGACTTGATAACGATATTGCTTAGCTTGTTGTAATGCAGTGATGTAGCAATGCCGAAGTTGTGCTTCTACAATATTCAACGCATCACGGCATTGCAAAATACAAGCTGTATCTAAAATATCCTGACTCGTTGCGCCCCAATGCACATAACGTGAAGCATCTTCATCAACATCTTTAACAATTGCCGTAAGTTGTTTTACAAATGGAATTGCGATATTTCCAGCTAAACCTGTTGCGACAGCCAAAGCGGAAAAATCAAACTTTTCTATTGCCTGCTCAACTACTTGGGCAATGGTATTAGCCGCATTTTGAGGAATCACGCCAACTTTTGCCTGTGCTTGAGCTAACGCAACTTCAACCTGAATCATATATGTGATTAAAGATGAGTCACTAAAGATGTCAGTGACGTCTTTTTGATAAAACAAGCTGGCATATAACTGGCTCATGATTAGACTCTCTCAATAATCAATGCGATGCCTTGGCCCACACCAATACACATTGAACATAAGGCATAACGACCACCTGTTTGCTCAAGCTGGTTTAAAGCTGTAGTGACTAAGCGTGCACCTGATGCACCAAGTGGATGACCCAAAGCAATGGCACCACCGTTTGGATTTACCTTGTTGCTATCGTCTGGCAAGCCTAAATCACGAGTCACTGCCAAAGCTTGTGCAGCAAAGGCTTCATTGAGCTCAATCACATCCATCTGATCTAAAGTCAGATTGGCTTGTTTAAGTAGTTTTTTAATCGCTGGTGCAGGAGCAAAACCCATAATGCGTGGTTCTACACCGACTGCTGTTGAAGCAATGATCTTGGCACGCGGTTTGAGATTGTAAGCTTGAACTGCCTCATCAGAAGCAATAAGTAGAGCTGCTGCACCATCGTTAATACCTGAAGCATTACCCGCAGTCACAGAACCATCTGCTTTGATAACAGGTTTAAGTTTGCTTAAAGCTTCAAGCGTGGTTGATGCACGTGGATGTTCATCGGTATCAATCACAACAGCATCACCCTTACGTTGAGGGATTTCAACTGCCACGATTTCTTTAGAAAAAAAGCCTTTGGCTTGCGCGCTTGCGGTGCGTTGTTGGCTCACCAAGGCAAACTGGTCCTGATCTGCACGATTAACGTTAAATTGTTCAGCGACGTTTTCGGCAGTCTGGGGCATGGTGTCTACACCATACAATTCTTTAAGTTTAGGGTTAATGAAACGCCATCCCATGGTGGTGTCTTCAATCTTCTGGCTACGGCCAAAAGCACTGTCAGACTTACCCATCACATACGGTGCACGGCTCATGCTTTCTACACCACCTGCAATCACCAAGTTTGCTTCACCAGCCTTAATGGCACGGGCAGCAATGGCAATGGCATCAAGTGATGAACCACATAAACGGTTAATGGTGGTTGCTGGAACTTGATACGGCAAACCTGCAAGCAGTGCTGACATACGGCCGACGTTACGATTGTCTTCACCGGCTTGGTTGGCACAGCCATAGATCACATCATCGACCTGTTCCCAATCTACACTTGGGTTACGCTGCATGAGCGCTTTAATCGGCACAGCGCCAAGGTCATCGGCACGGACAGGTGCAAGGCCACCGGCATAACGGCCAAATGGTGTACGGATGGCATCGATGATATAAGCGTTTTTTAATGTCATTTCCCTACTTCCTTACCCTTGAGTCGCATCAATCAAAGTTGCACCGGTTAAAGCCTGTAACTCATCAAAGCTAAGACCTTCAACTTTCTCAATCACCTTTAAACCGTCTTTGGTCACATCAATCACACACAGGTCAGTGTAAATACGATCCACACAGTGCTTACCCGTCACCGGATAGCTCAGCTCAGCGACAATCTTCGGTTCACCTTGCTTGGTGACGTGGTCTGTAGTGATAAATACTTTCTTGGCACCAACCGCCAAATCCATCGCACCACCTACCGCAGGAATTGCATCAGGTGCACCCGTGTGCCAGTTCGCCAAGTCACCATTCGCAGCAACCTGAAATGCCCCAAGCACCGCAATATCAAGGTGACCACCACGCATCATGGCAAAGGAGTCTCCATGGTGGAAAAAGCTGCCACCTTCAAGCATGGTCACAAACTCTTTACCCGCATTAATCAGTTCAGGGTCTTCTTCACCTGCCGCTGGTGGTGGGCCAAAAGCCAACAGACCATTTTCAGAATGTAGGAAGACATCTTTGTCAGCAGGTAGGTAGCTGGCAATCTTGGTCGGTAAACCAATACCCAAGTTGACATAGGCACCATCGGGAATATCTTGTGCCACACGTTTTGCAATCTGGTCACGGCTGAGTTTCTGGTAGCTCATGTTATTTCTCCTTATTGCTTACTGTGCGGGCTGTACTTGTACAACGTGCTGTACAAAAATACCTGGGGTGATGATGTGTTCTGGGTCTAATCCACCTAGTTCAACCACTTCAGAAACCTGAGCAATGGTGACATCAGCAGCCATGGCCATAATTGGGCCAAAGTTACGTGCAGATTTACGGTAAATCAGATTGCCCCAGCGGTCACCCTTGTAAGCTTTAATCAAGGCAAAATCAGCCTTGATCGGATATTCAAGGACATAGTTTTTCCCATCAATCTCACGGGTTTCTTTGCCTTCAGCTAAAAGTGTTCCAAAGCCAGTTGGGGTAAATACAGCGCCTAGGCCCATACCAGCAGCTTGAATACGGCAAGCCAGATTACCTTGTGGTACCACTTCAAGCTCAACCTTTCCGGCACGGTACAATTCATCAAACACATAAGAGTCTGACTGACGCGGGAAAGAACAAATCACTTTTTTAACTGAACCAGCTTTAAGCAGTTTCGCTAGACCATAATCGCCATTACCGGCGTTATTACTCACAATGGTTAAACCTTTAACACCCAGTTCAATAAGACCGTCAATGAGTTCAGCGGGTTGTCCTGCGGTACCGAAACCACCAATCAGAATGGTTGCACCATCTTTAATCTGCGATAGAACCTCGCTTAGTGAGGACTTACTTTTGTCAATCATTAGACAACTCCATTGTGCTCATTGAAGAAGAGAGAGGTAAGAGAGTTAGGCACACTGAGGCGAGAAGAATAGATAAATATTTCACTCAATCCCGAGTGTTTCCCTTAGATTTCCCTTTTAAATATTTTTGATAATTTTCGTATTTTGATCTAGTAAGCTATATATAGTTTTGTTCGATTTAGGATTTTTTTGTTCGACTATCGAACATTATCTAAGAAATCACTTATTCAATCTTACAAATTCAAGTTGTAAAAAAATACTAATTATTTTGAATAGATATGTAGAAAAACCACACCTACTTAGGCTATTTTAAAGGTAAAAATTACCATCTATTCTGTACATAAAATCTTAAGTTTGTGATTGTAAAATCAAGCGAGCAAGTTCTAAATCATCGGGGTAAGTAATTTTTATATTGTCAGAGCGCCCCATGACTACCTGTACACTTTCTCCCATAGACTCAAGTGCACTCGCCTCATCAGTAATAGTCAAATTATTTTTTAGGGCTATTTCTATTGCTTTTTTAAGGGTTCCAATTTTAGCAATTTGAGGAGTTTGAGCCTGCCACAACAACTCTCGACTCACAGTTTTGTCAATCTGCTGTTCTTTATTTACTTGTTTTAGCGTATCGCGCACAGGAATTGCCAAAATAGCACTCTGGTTTGTTTCAACTGCAGTTTTAACGAGAGCGTTAAGGCATTCAAAGGTCACACAAGGCCTTGCAGCATCATGTACTAATACCCAATCATTCTCATCCGCAATCTGCAATAGATAACTCAAAGCATTTAATACTGAGTGCACACGTTCAGCACCACCATTACAAAAATGCGCTTTATGTTTATCCTGAAAAGCTAAAGTCGAGGCAAAATTATCCTGTGCACCAATTGCTAAGACATAGCCACTTAGTGGAAGTTGACTTAAACGTTTAACTGTATGCTCTAAAACTGTAGCTTTTTGAATGTATTGATATTGCTTTAATTCAGTTTTGGAAAACCGACTTCCCGAACCAGCAGCAGGGATAACCGCCCATAATTTAGTCTGGGATGTCTGGGGATGGAGGTGTCTCATTAGTTTCCAAATCTACTTTAGCGTTCGGGTCAATATAAATAGGCTTATAATTAGTACTAATTGTACTCATTTGAACAAATGTTTCATGAGGCTTAACTAGACCAAGATCAAGACGAGCATGCTCTTCTATTGCTTCTGTACCATTTTTTAGGTCAAAAACTTCAGCTGCCAAAATGCGATTTCGCTCTTTAAGCTCATCATTTACTTCAGCTTGTTGTTGGATCTGTTGCATAAGCGCTTGATGAGGAAAATAACCACCCTCACCTAACCAGAACTGATATTGCAATATAGCTACTAAAACAATAACCAGTAGCAATATAAGTTTGCTTGAAGTGGATCGAAATACTTCTAACATAGCATTAAGAGCTTTAATTAAAAACTTTTATTAAGTTTTTGTATTGTATGACAATTTACAAGCGACATGCAAAATACCTGCAAAATTCCTGCAAAACTATGAATGGTCATATTACTTTAAATTGACCATTGTGACATGTTTCATTTTGTCAAAATTAAACTCAATTGGAAAGGAAAATAATGTTTATAAACACAACTGTTTATAAATCAATCTATGGATATAAAAGTTACTCTTAAGAATGAGTAAAAACAGCAAATATCATAGAAAAACCAGCAACTACTAACATACAATCCAGCAATAAATTAAAAGTTTTCTCAGACATCTTTATTACAAAAGTTTTGCCAATATAGTTACCAATAATTAGAGAAAAACCGACAGCAACTCCCGCAATTAAAATATTTTGTTGTAAAACGCCTAGAGCACCAAAAGTTAAGCTTTTCGTTACGTAAATACCAAATGAAGCGGCTGCCTCTGTCGCCAAGAGAGCTCCTTTCGTTAAACCGAAACCATTAAAAACTGGGAGTAATAAGGGGCCTGTCGAGAAAACAACGCCTGTAATATAGCCAAGCACACCACCTGCAATAACCATTTGCCATGAACTAAATTTAAAACTATGGCGTTTGGCATAATGCCTAATCGGTATTAAACAGAAGAAAAATATACCTATACATAAGTTAGACAATACAGGTGACATGATCCATAAGGTATTGGCCCCTAGTATCGTTGCTGGTATGCCCAAACTAGTAAATAAAAGAAATGCTTTAATATTAAGTTCTTTACGCCACATCACTACACGTGAAATATTCCCCATGATTGCAGCAATCGCCATAATAGGTACCGCAAGTTTCGCCCCAAAAATATAAGAAAGAATAGGCAATAAAATAATAGATGACCCAGTCCCTACTACCCCACTAATCAGTCCTGATAGAACCCCAATAACAGCAAGTGCTACATAGATCATAGGCCTAACCAAAATAATTATTCTTAAGTATCTACAATAGTCTAGGTTTTAAAATCGTACTATAGCTCTCTTCTATTTTTGGCATTTAAAAATTTTTCAAAAATAATTAAATACCTATGAGCTTAGATGAATAATGCTTTTATAAAAACACATATTTCTTATACTTTTAACCAATAACCACCTAAAAAGTATAGTTTTTTAATTTTTATTTTGATAAGAATTTTAAATGTATTTTTGATACATATTTTAAATAAGTGAGAAAAAGATGGATCTTTCTAATATTTTTTTATAGGTGACACGACGTGGCCCTTTGTTTTAGAAATATTAATTCGCTGTACTGTCATGTTCATTATCATTATTAGTTTTTTAAGACTATCTGGTAAACGCGGTATACGGCAACTCTCCTTATTCGAACTGGCTATCATTTTATGTTTAGGATCTGCTGCTGGCGATCCTATGTTTACTAAAGATTTACCCATTGCCCACGCATTCGTAGCTTTTATAGTTATTCTTTCATTATATCGTTGTGTTACATGGGGTATGGTAAAGCACAAAAAAATTGAAAACTTGTTAGAAGGAAGAGCTCTTTGCGTCGTCAAAGATGGCCTTCTCGTCTATAAAGACTTCCAAAAACAGACATATTCTCATGACGAATTTTTCTCAGAAATGCGCCAGCAAAACGTAGAACATTTAGGTCAAGTCAGAACAGCACTGCTTGAATCCGATGGCATTTTGAGCTTACTTTATTATGAGGATGAAGATGTTAAATGGGGACTTCCTTTATTCCCAGATGCCTATCGTAAAGCTGATGTACTTAAAATTAATACTTTTTATTCTTGTATGAAATGTGGCGAGACTAAGGCTTTAAATAAACTCGATCAAGAATGCTCTCGTTGTCATCATCATAGTTGGGCTGAATCTTTAAAAACTCGGCGTTTAGGATAAATAAAAAAGTGCTATTTCTAAGAAGTAGAAATAGCACTTTTATTTTTAAATATTAATTTTTCATCAATATTTAAATAAGCAAAGCATTATTCAAAAGATTAGTTTAAACCTTTGAACTCAGCTTTACCGCGGTAAGCCGCTTTAGTCATTTCTTCAATACGAAGCAATTGATTGTATTTAGCAACACGGTCAGAACGGCAAAGTGAACCAGTCTTGATTTGACCTGCTGCTGTACCAACTGCTAAATCAGCAATAGTTGAATCTTCTGTTTCACCAGAACGGTGAGAAATAACAGTTGAGTAACCATTTGCTTTAGCAAGGTAGATTGCATCTAAAGTTTCAGTCAATGTACCGATCTGGTTATATTTGATCAGAATTGAGTTACCCACTTTCTCATCAATACCGCGTTGTAAAATCTTAGGGTTAGTTACGAATAAATCGTCACCAACTAATTGGATTTTGTCACCAAGAATTGAAGTTAAGTAGCTCCAACCTTCCCAATCAGACTCGTCAAGACCATCTTCAATCGAGATAATTGGATATTGATTTACAAGACCAGCTAAGTAGTCTGCAAACTGATGGCTTGTAAATGCACGGTTGCCTTCGCCTTCTAAAACGTATTGACCGTTTTTGTAGAATTCTGAAGACGCACAGTCAAGTGCAAGCATCATGTCTGAACCAGCTTTATAACCAGTTTGCTCAATTGCTTGAAGAATTACAGTAATTGCTTCTTCGTTTGAACGAAGGTTAGGAGCAAAACCGCCTTCATCACCTACAGCAGTGTTCAAACCTTGTTTCTTTAAAACTGATTTTAAAGAATGGAATACTTCAGCACCAGCACGTAAAGCTTCAGCAAATGAAGTGAAACCTACAGGCTCAATCATGAACTCTTGAATATCAACAGTGTTATCTGCATGCTCACCGCCGTTCAAGATGTTCATCATTGGAACAGGCATAGTCAAAATTGTTTGACCACGAAGATCTGCGATATATTGGAAAAGAGGGAGTTTCTTTTCTTCAGCAGCAGCGCGTGCAGCAGCCAATGACACAGCCAAAGTTGCGTTAGCACCTAATTTTTCTTTGTTTTCAGTGCCATCAAGCGCGATCATTGTGTTATCAATGTCTTTTTGCTCAAAAACTGATTTACCCAACAAAGCATCACGAATCAACGTATTTACGTTGTTAACTGCTGTACGAACGCCTTTACCTAAGTAACGTGATTTGTCACCGTCACGAAGTTCTAAAGCTTCACGAGAACCAGTTGAAGCACCAGATGGTGCACATGCACGACCAACCACCCCAGATTCTAAGATGACGTCTGCTTCGATGGTTGGGTTACCACGAGAGTCCAAAATTTCACGTGCACGAATGTCAACGATTTGGCTCATGAACAATTCCTCTGTTGAATGAATAACGAGATGCAGATTACTGCATCAATGGGTGTCTAACTTTTTGAATCCTTTAACTAAAGTATCCAATTCTTTTATTTGCGCCAAGAATGGCTCAAGTTGTGACATACGTAATGCACAAGGTCCATCGCATTTTGCATGTTCTGGATCTGGATGAGCTTCCAAGAATAGCCCAGCCAAGCCAGTTGCCATTCCAGCACGTGCTAAAGTTGTAATTTGAGCACGACGACCACCTGCCGAATCAGCACGGCCACCAGGGGTTTGCAACGCATGTGTCACATCAAAGAAAACTGGCACATTCATTTCTTTCATGATGTCAAAGCCAAGCATATCTACAACAAGATTGTTATAACCAAATGCTGAACCACGTTCACAAAGAATGAGTTTGTCATTTCCTGCTTCTAAACATTTGTGCAGAATATGACGCATTTCATGAGGTGCTAAAAACTGAGCTTTCTTAATATTAATGATAGCTTGTGTTTTTGCCATCGCTTCAACAAGATCAGTCTGACGACTTAAGAAAGCAGGTAACTGAATAATATCGGCTACTTCTGCAACTGGTGCAGCTTGATATGGCTCATGCACATCAGTAATGATCGGAACATTAAAATGCTTTTTAATATCACCTAACCATTCAATACCTTTTTCAAGTCCAGGGCCACGGAATGAATGTAGACTAGAACGATTTGCCTTATCGAAACTCGCTTTAAAAACATAAGGAATTTCTAAACGTTTGCAAATATCTACATACGTTTCTGCAATTTCAAAAGCTAAATCTTTTGATTCAAGTACGTTCATTCCGCCAAATAATACAAATGGCAAATGATTTGCCATTTGTATATCGCCTAAACGTACAACTTCTTGTGGTTTTAATTGTGACATTTAAACTTTCCCAGTTTATTTAAATCGCATTATTTACTTTTTTGATGCTGAGTTTTCGCAGCGTCAATAAAACTAGCAAATAATGGATGTCCATCACGTGGTGAACTTGTAAATTCCGGGTGGAATTGTACAGCAATAAACCAAGGATGTTCAGGAATTTCTACAGTTTCAACCAAATGTTGTGCTGAAGAATAACCAGAAATCTTCATACCAGCTTTTTCAATCGATTCAATGAAACGGTTATTCATTTCATAACGGTGACGATGACGCTCAGTGATCTCAGCTTTTCCGTAGACTTCACGTGTTTTTGTGCCTTCAACCAATTCTGATTTTTGTGCACCTAAACGCATTGTTCCGCCCAAATCAGATTCGAGACTACGTTGTTGCAATTCACCGCGCTCATCCAACCACTCAGTAATTAAGCCAATAAGTGGATATTTTGTAGAGCGGTTAAATTCCGTAGAAGAAGCTTCTGGCATACCTGCAACATGGCGAGCATATTCAATAACAGCCAATTGCATGCCTAAACAAATTCCTAAGAAAGGAATGCGATTTTCACGTGCGTATTGAATAGCTTTCATTTTGCCTTCAGTACCACGTTCACCGAAACCACCTGGAACTAAAATTGCGTCAGCTGTGCTTAAAATAGATACGTCTTGGCTTTCAAGCTCTTCAGCATTGACGTAATCAATTTGTACTTTTACGCGATTTTTAATACCTGCGTGCAACAATGCTTCGTTTACAGACTTATAAGCATCTGGTAATTCAACATATTTACCAACCATAGCTACACGTAAAGTGTATTCAGGGTTTAGTAATGCTTCAACTACATTGTCCCAATCTTCTAGATTTGCTTCTGGAAGATCATTAAATCCAAAACGTTCACAGATCAAGTCATCAACGTTTTGTTCATAGAATGTACGTGGAATTTGATAAATCGTTTTCGCATCTTTACATACCACTACAGCGCGTGCTTCTACGTTAGTGAACAATGCAATTTTGCGTTTAGTATCAACATCAACATCATATTCTGTACGGCAGATCAGAATATCTGGCTGAATACCAATTGAAAGTAACTCTTTTACAGAGTGCTGAGTTGGCTTAGTTTTTAACTCTGCTGCTGACTTAATATATGGCAACAAAGTTAAATGCATAAGCATGGTACGTTTATGACCAAGCTCAACCATTAACTGACGAACCGACTCCATGAACGGTAATGATTCGATATCACCTACGGTGCCACCAATCTCTACGATAGCAACATCATAGCCTTCACCTGCGCGAAGAACACGTTCTTTAATATTGTCGGTAATATGAGGAATAACCTGAACTGTACCACCTAAGTAATCACCACGACGTTCTTTATTTAAAACGTCTTGATATACACGACCACTCGTAAAGTTGTTTAGTTTGGTCATTTTCGCGCGACGTAAGAAACGTTCGTAATAACCCAGATCCAGATCGGTTTCTGCACCATCTTCGGTAACAAAAACTTCACCATGCTGGAATGGGCTCATTGTCCCTGGATCGACATTAATATAAGGATCCATTTTAACCATTGTGACTTTTAAGCCACGAGCTTCCAAAAGTGCAGCAACAGAAGCAGCAGAAATACCTTTACCTAGCGATGAAACCACACCACCAGTGACAAAAATAAAATGGGTCATTAAGTTTCTCGTACAATCAAGCCGAAATCGGCCTACAATGTTTGGCAATTTTACTGTACTCTGCCCCTATAAAGCAAAGTCAAACCGCATCAATTCAAAGAACAATAAACAACTGGTTATTCTATCAGCATTTTTAACAAAAAATTAGCTCAATCTGACATGATTTTTTCATTGCTATTTACTGTTATAATGCCAACTCCTCAATTAAATGTTGTTTTGGGCAATGGCAAATAAAAAACTTTTAATCTGTGCTGCAATTGCGGCTGGACTATTGTTAACCGCATGCGTTAAAAAAGAGACACCGAAAGAAGAAGAGCAAGACAAGGTTGAAACTACTGTTTCAGAACCTCAACCAGCGAAGCCTGCAAAATTTGAATCTTTAGAGAGTGTAGACACTCGCCAAGAAGCTCAAATTCCAGCGCAACCACAAGTTGAAGTTCAGCGTGAAGAAACAACCAATACTACAACTGAAATTCGTCGCGAAACTCGTCCTGCTCATTCTGCTGAATCTTCACAGACACAAGTTGCTGAACAACCTAAATCTGAGACACCTAAAGTAGAACCAAAACCTGAAAAAAAACCTGAGCCTAAAGCAGAACCAAAACCTGAAAAAGCTCAGTCAAAACCTGCTAAGGCAACTGAGCCTGCAAAGACAGAAGATGACGCTGTTGCTGCTGCAATTGCTGCTGCAACACCAGCACTTAAAAACTAAGCTTCTGTTCAAGAATGCCCAAATTAACTATTTAATTTGGGCATTTATATAATCTTCATAATATAAATAAATTTAATCCCTTTCTTTTTTATCTTTAAAGCTCCCCTGTCTGTCATTTTAGGACAATCTATTTTCAATCATTCAAAAATCATTGACTCAAATCTTGTCTGCTTATACTTTTTATATCAAGTTCCTTTTTAGAACTTAAATTAAAAGAAGATTGGAGCAAGAAAATGAATACAGCTTTAAACCGTATGCCGGCCTCTTTTCCTGTCCGCCGCATGGACTACAATTTTGAAAATATTCCACGTTATTGGTGCAATGATGAGCCTTCACTTACCCACTATTTCACAGGTCTTTCTACTTTGTTTCCCGAAGGAGAATCGTATTTTGTTAGATCTGTGCGTGCTTTACGTGCTAAAGCTAAAGAAAATAAAATTTTAGACAGAGAAATAGGTGCATTTATTGGTCAAGAAGCAATGCATTCTAAAGAACATCATGCTTTTCATGTCAGTGCGCAGCAATATGGTTTAAATCCAGAGTCATTAGAAAAAGCGACAGGCATTGTTCTTAAAGCTATTGAGAAAGTTTTTAGTAAAAAATGGAATTTGCTTGTAACAGTAGGCTTGGAACATTACACAGCAGTACTCGTAGTCAGCATGATGCAATCGGTAAATGAGCTTATGACTGATACAACTATTCGTAACTTATGGTTATGGCATAGTGTAGAAGAAACCGAGCATAAAGCTGTTGCATTCGACTTATATCAGCATTTATATGGCAACGGATTAGGTGCTTATATTCCTCGTATTTCAGTTTTTACTTTTAGCTTAATTCTGATCACTGCTTTTTCAACCGTTTACCAAATTATTTTAATGAAACGGGATAAGCAACTGGCCAACTTCAAATCTTGGCGCAACTTTTTTAGCTTTGCTAGCAAACAATATAAAGTTTTGATTCCTAAATTTCTTGAATATTATCGTTTTGATTTCCACCCCAACCAAACAGATGAAAAAGCTTTAGTTGCTGCCACTAAAATAAAAATTGGTATAAATGATAAAACTCCACTCTTATCTTAAGAGGTAAAAAAATAAAGCCCAGACTTTGGGCTTTATTTATGCATTTGATGATTGTCTATTTATTACGTTCAATTAAAAAATAATCAGACATCAGACGTGCGGCCCATGACGTGCTACGCCACCCTTCATAAAATGCACAATGACTTCCTTTTTTAGTTGTCACTACAGCCACCGTACTCATTTGCTGAATTGGCTCTATGTAAGGCTCTAAATTTTTAATAGAACAAACAGGGTCATCTTCCGCGTTCAGAATCATTAATGGAATTTTAATATTCTCAAAAACATAAATCGGGTTAATAGATTTACAGTAAGTCTCATAATCTTGAAAACCAGCCATTTCGAAGTATTCTTTTTCAAATTCTTCTAAATTGGTTGTCGATAAGACTTTTTCTAAAGATGCTATTTTGCTCCACGTATTTTGATACGGATAAATAAAATACTTAAAGAGCTTTTTAGTCATCATTTTACTATAAAAAGGATGAACATTTTTAAAACCAATTTCAGTGTTATAACCCGGGCACATCGCAAAAGCAGCTTTAAAAGGTGTATCTTCGCCTTGTTCACCCAAATAGCGAACAAGCAGACCTGTACCTGCTGATGAACCTACCGCATATAAGTCCGATGCCGGAAATAGACTTTGAATATGGTTAAGCTGTTCTTTTAAATCACTCGTAGAACCAAAAAGAGAAATTTGCGGCACAGGCATTGGCAAACCAGCGTGACCACGGCGTAGACACAGTGCAATTCGCCAGCCAGTATATTGATTTAAATCACGTACCAACTCACGCATACTCTCAGGCGTACCTGTAATGGTATGCATAATTACAACCGTTGGTGTATCTGCTGGTAAATTGTAACCATACCAAGCAATTGCGGTAACACCACCATCATTCATAGTGAGTTGATCAATACGGTCATATTCCAGCTTTATTGTCTGTTTTCTAATAAGATCAAAATAGAGTAAATGGACATGGCTGTTCGTCAACCAAGGCGTAGGACGGTATTTCTGTTTAAGTTGAGGGAGCTTATCCAACACATCTTTAATTTGTCCTTGAGGATCATAATAAACTTTTGGATGCTCAGCACCTACCACTAAATCGAACAGCTCTGAACCGAAATCTTTAATTTTATTAAAAACAGATATGCCCATATCCAATGACTACCTATGACTATGAGTTAAATGATTGCCGCACCAAAGCAGCAACCTGCCTTCCCCAAATTGCGTAAACTTCCTTACTTGGATGAAAACCATCACTTGCCATTGGCAAATTCATGGCTTGAAAAGTTTCAATATCGTATTGAAGAAACTCAAATTGACTCTGTGGCGCCAACCATTGTTGTAATTTTTGATTCATTTGCTCTGCATATTGCCCAAACAACCAAGCCAATGGATTAGGTAAAGCTGGGAAATGTTGCATTGGAGGCACGCCAGAAACAATTATCAGCTTTGGTTGAAATCGTTTCTGAATATGATCAAATAATTGCTTCTGTTGTTTGACCCATGATTTAGCCGAGGTCAGCTTTGTGACATCATTTACACCAATAGATGTCACAATCACATCATACTTCCGCTCTTCTAAATGCTGCAAAGCATGAAAAACTTGTCGAGTCGTATCACCCGTTTTAGCATGAAGTTTCCATTGTAGGGAAAATTCATTTTGCAGTTCTTGAATAATTGCACCAGACAAGGCATCTTTTTGTGTTTCTACACCCACACCTGCTGCAGCAGAATCTCCTAAAATAAGCAGAGATAAAGGCTTGCCTTGACCAATGCTACCTTCTCGTTCGCCTTTGGCTTCTGCTAAACGTGGCGTGTTCTTTCGAACTTTACTGCCTTGTATAAATAATACGGGCAATAAAAGCAATGTTGAAAGTTTTAACCACATTTTATATACCTCAAGACTCTTAGGCTATTTAACAAAATTATTGAGGTTTGAATTGAGCAATTCTTATACCCATTTGCTCAGCCAATGCAGCTAAACCACTCATTGGGCGAATCATTACTTCAAAATCAATAATTTTACCTTGCTCATTAAAACGGATCATATCAATCCCTTTCAATGATTTATCGCCTACATTCGCACTAAACTCGAGCACCACATTTTGGCCATCTTCCGTGTAAAACTCACGATGATATGTAAAGTTTTCGAATACCTGAATCACATTAGTAAGAATAAAGAAAACAACCTGTCTCCCTTCATAAGGTTTATAAGCAACTGGTGAACGGAAAACGACTTCATCTGCCAGCAAATCATTTAAGTTCGATAAGTCATTTGACTGAATCATGTGGTGCCATTTTTCTAATGATTGTTTCGTTGTTTCAAGTGTCATTTTTCTTTTCCTTCAAATTGGTTTTAATAGTGAGCATTCTCTTATTCAAGACAATGCTCACCTCACTCATTAAAGAACCGCTGCTAGTTCAGCACCTTGACGAATAGCACGTTTAGCATCCAACTCACCTGCTTCTTTAGCACCACCAATCAAATGAACATTTTTGCCATCTGCTTTTAATTGGTCATACATAGCAGTAAATGATTCTTGACCCGCACAAATCACCACGTTATCAACCTCAAGTACTGTTGGTTTTCCGTCAACAGTAATATGAAGACCTTGATCATCGACTTTGTCGTACTGTACGCCTGCCAACATTTTCACATTTCTGTTCTTAAGCCCTGTACGGTGAATCCAACCAGTCGTTTTACCTAGTCCCGCACCGACTGAAGAAGCTTTACGCTGTAACAAATAGATTTCTCGTTCAGAAGCTTCAACTTTTGGCTGCTTTAAACCACCAACATGTTCATAGTGAGTATCAATCCCCCATTCTTCATAGAACTTTTCAGGATTTAAACTGCCACTTTCACCCTCATGGGTTAGGTACTCAGCTGTATCAAAACCAATACCTCCTGCACCAATAATGGCAACACGCTGACCTACAGGTACACGCTCTTTAAGTACTTGTAAGTAGCTCAACACTTTTGGATGATCAATACCTTCAAATTGCAATTGACGAGGAGTTACACCCGTTGCAACTACAATTTCATCGAAGCCTGATTGACTTAATTCTTCATAAGTTGCTTTATGATTTAATACGAGCTCAATGTTTGGGCGTAATTCAATTTGACGATTAAAATAACGTAGTGTTTCGTAGAACTCTTCTTTACCTGGTACAGTTTTAGCGATATTAAACTGACCACCAATTTGATGACTTGCTTCAAAGATTTTAACTTGATGTCCGCGATCAGCTGCATATACAGCAAAACTGAGACCAGCTGGCCCTGCACCAATGACAGCGATATTCTTCTGATTTTGAGCTTCTTTAAAAATCAGTTCAGTTTCATAACATGCACGAGGGTTAACTAGACATGTTGCAATTTTCATAGAGAAAATGTGGTCGAGACAAGCTTGGTTACAACCAATGCACGTATTGATTTCATCACTACGGCCTTCACTGGCTTTTAAAACAAACTCGGGGTCTGCAAGCATTGGACGTGCCATTGAAACCATATCAGCATGACCCGATGCTAATACATGCTCAGCCATTTCAGGTGTATTAATACGGTTTGAGGTAATTAATGGAACTGAAACTTCGCCTTTTAATTTTTCAGTAACCCAAGTAAATGCAGCTCTTGGTACTTTGGTGGCAATTGTTGGAATACGAGCTTCATGCCAGCCAATACCCGTATTAATGATCGTAGCACCTGCTTTTTCAATCGCCTTAGCAAGTTGAATCACTTCTTCTAAAGTAGAACCGCCTTCAACTAAATCAAGCATTGATAAACGATAAATAATAATAAAGTTTTCACCAACTATTTCACGTGTGCGTTTTACGATCTCAATAGGAAAACGAATGCGGTTTTCATAGCTACCACCCCATTCATCGTCACGATGGTTTGTTCTGGCTGCAATAAATTCGTTAATTAAATAACCTTCAGAGCCCATAATTTCAACGCCGTCATAACCGGCATATTGAGCAAGCTTCGCACAGTTTGCAAAGTCATCAATGGTTTGTTGAACCTCAGCAGAAGTCATTGCTTTAGGTTTAATTGGGTTAATTGGTGCTTGAATTGCCGAAGGTGCAACAATTTCTGGCTGATAAGAATATCGGCCTGTATGTAATATTTGTAATGCAATTTTCCCGCCAGCAACATGGACGGCTTCAGTAATGACTTTATGTTTTTCGGCTTCTTCTGTGCTATCCAACTTAGAAGCATGAGCAAAGGTTAAACCTGCTTCATTTGGCGCAATACCACCGGTTACGATTAATCCTACATCCCCTTTAGCACGTTCCGCATAAAAAGCCGCCATGCGTTCATAACCACCGGGTGCCTCTTCTAGACCAACGTGCATAGACCCCATCAATACGCGATTTTTTAATGTCGTAAAACCTAAATCTAATGGTTTTAATAAATGTGGATATAACGACATAACAACTCCTTGGCTTGCTAATCTGCTTGCTTAATGCAACTTGTTGCACAAATTTATAATCAAATTTTGACTTTTATGCAACATGTTGCATAATCTTATGAGTCACACTTTACTTTTGCTTACAAACGGATTGCCATGTCACTTCCTCATGTTTTACTGACGAGCTTACTAGAACGACCAAGTACAGGCTTTGAACTTGCCCGCCGTTTTGACCGTTCTATGGGCTTTTTCTGGAATGCCACACATCAGCAAATTTATCGTGAACTCAATAATATGCTTAAAAAAGGCTGGGTCTCTACTTTAGAAAATGAGATGGATAGTGGCCGAAAAAAAACTTATCAGGTCGAACAACTTGGCCGTATAGAACTCGCTTCATGGATGACACAGCAAAGTGAACCTGCACAGCTTAGAGATGACTTAATGGTAAGATTGCGTGCTGAGGCGCAATTGAGCAATAATCAAATATTACCCGAACTGTTACGACATCTTGGTTTACACCAAGAAAAGCTCAAGCTTTACCAAAGTATTTACGATAAAGATTTTAAAGATAGCGATGACTTGAATGATCGAGTGCTATATATCCACAAAATGATTTTAGAACTCGGTATTACCATGGAAACTGAGTGGATTAAATGGTTAGAACAAGTCATTCCTCAATTAAAACTTTTTGCTCAAGATAACGTATCTGGAGAATAACCATGCCTTATTACACCATGCCCGATCAGGAAAGTTTATTTGTACGCCGTGTTGGTCGTGGTGAACCAGTATTAGTATTATCTGGTTTAGGTATGCAGAGTTGGCAATGGCTACCGTTTATCTATGCAAATCGCAAAGAATATGAGTTCATTATTCCTGACTGGCGTGGTTTTGGCGGTTCAAAAAATTGTGCAATTCCCGACCAAGACGCCATATCCAGTCACTGGCAAGATGTTGCTCATTTAATTGAGCAACTAAAACTTGAGAACTTTATTTTAATGGGCTACTCAATGGGCGCTACCACAGCAATGCATGGTATGAAGCATGCTCATCTCACACGGCAGTTAAAAGCGTATTTACACATAGATCAGACACCAAAAATATCTGTAGATTCAACATGGCAATATGGTTTATTTGGCCCTTTACACACACAATTCAAACAACTACTCAATGATATTTATCAATTATTATCAAAGCACAAAAATGCTAAGTATCTTTATGAATTAGCGCTTCCAGACCGCCAAGAACTGGTACGTTTATGGGTAGATTTTATTGAATTGCAAAGTAGCAATCCATTTAGTCCTTTTGTTTTTAAAACTGCATTAAAACAACCATTTTTACAGAAGTATTTATTACCGATTCAACGTTTAGATTATTTATTTTGGTATGTCGAAAATTATCTTTTCCACAATGAAGATTATCGTGAAGCGCTTCAGCAACTACAGTGCCCAACAACTTTCTTTATCGGACGTAATTCGACACTTTACCCAGAAACTGGTCAAACACTTATTGCACACAGCGTTGAACATGCAAAAGCAATTTATTTCGAACGATCAGGCCACACCCCATTATTAACCGAACCGAAAAAGTTCGTTCATGAAATCACGACGTTCTTGTCTGAGCTTAAACAAGCTTCTTAAAATAAAAAAAGGATCTGCTAAAACAGATCCTTTTTTAAACCAATAAATCATTAAGCAGAATGAGCTAACTCATTTGCTTTTAATTGTTCAGCAACATTTAACAAAAGCTGTTCAGTTTTATCCCACCCTAAACAACCATCTGTCACTGACTGACCATACGTCATTTCACATGAAATCTTCTGATTACCATCAACTAAATGACTTTCAATCATGACACCCTTCACCTGAGTTTTTAAGCGTTCAGCAACGATTTGCTGCAAAACCTCTGGCTGACGTAAAGGGTCTTTACCACTGTTGCCATGACTACAGTCAATGACTAAGGCAGGAAGATTTTGTTTATGTTTTTCACGTATTGCCTGAATTGAAGCTAAATCATAATTAGGACCATGATTCGCTCCACGCAAAATTAAGTGTGGCAATGGGTTACCAGCACTCTGAATGACAGAAGGTAAACCTTGCTGATTCATACCAAGAAACTGATGCTCATTTTGTGCCGACTGAATAGCATCTAAAGCAATTTGAATTGAGCCATCTGTACCATTCTTGAAACCGATGCTGTATGGCATGTGACTTGAGATTTCACGGTGAATTTGAGACTCGCTGGTACGAGCACCAATTGCGCCCCAAGCCAACAAATCATCAAAATAACCCGTTGCCATTGGGCTTAGAATTTCGCTCGCAATCGGCAAACCCTTTTCAATAATTTGTAAATAAAGCTCACGTGATTTTTCTAAACCTAATTGTAGATTAGATGATCCATCAAGATTTGGATCATACATATAACCTTTCCAACCTACAGTTGTACGTGGCTTTTCAATATAAGCACGCATCACAATGAATACTTGATCTTTAACTTTTTCTTGTAATTTTTGCAGTTTTTCTGCGTATTCAAGAACCGCAACTGGGTCATGAATTGAACATGGTCCTGTAATAACCATTAAGCGCTGATCTTTACCAGCAAGAATATTTTGAATAATTTGACGGTGTTCTGCAATTTGACGTGCGAAGGTCTGCACAAGCGGATATTTAGCTTTTAACTGGACAGGCAAACTAACTGGTGTTTCTTTTGTATTACTTTGAGTTAGTAGAGTATTTAAAGCATTCATTGGTCTTTTCCTTTGGACTGAAACCGAATCAGTCCGATCATTTATTTGAGCGTTTTGGATCTATTCGTTGGCAAAGGTAAGCAAAAGTAAAACCAATAAAAGTTGCTAAAGTATGAATAAGTCATGTTGTTCATTTTGAATTCCTCGATTTGAAAAAGATAAAGCATAAAAAAACCTGATCGGGGTTGCCGATCAGGTATTAACTGTGATGGGCAACTTTCGTGCCCGAATACGCTCAGGCAACTATCTAAATTGCCAGAAATAAAAGTAAGCGTTAGAATTCACAGATTGATTTAACATCTTTATCTCAAATATTAAAAAATGTTCCTTAAATCTAAAATACGCATTGTTGATGAGTTTGACAAGTATTTTTTGCGAAAATATTTCTTATTTTTTCACTTAAAACTTAACTGACCACTTTCATAATTAACGAATTAATCCTTGCGGCTGTAAAATAATCAAACTTGCACCACAAAGCACAATAAAGCCACCTAAAACATCCCATCTCGTTAAAGCAACCTGATCTACAAAACGAAGCCACATCAGCGCAGTAAAAATGTAAATACCGCCATAGGCTGCATAAATTCGTCCCGAGGCTGCTGGATGTAATGTAAGTAACCAAACAAAGACAGCTAAACTTAAGACTGTCGGCAACCACAACCAAGCGGACTTCCCTTCTTTTAGAATAAGATAAGGTAAGTAACACCCTAAAATCTCAGCGATTGCAGTAATAATAAATAACCCGAACACACTGAGTATTCGGGTTATAGAAAGACTATCAATTAACATAAATTAAGCTGGTTCTGCCGTGTGGTGATCTTCAAAAACTTCAAGTTTTAGGCCAACTGCTTTGCCATCTTCTTTCTTCACTGATACCGCCACATTACCGCCATGATCTGCAAGTTCACCAAACAGAATCATTTCAGCTAATGGTTTCTTCAAGTGTTCTTGAATGAGACGTTGCATTGGGCGAGCACCCATTAAACGGTCATAACCATTGGTTGCTAACCAGTCACGTGCACTTTGATCCACATCTAGAACTACACGTTTTTCATCTAGCTGTGCTTGTAGTTCTGTTAAGAACTTATCAACTACAGATTCAATCACTGTGGTTGGTAAAGCTTTGAACTGAATAACACTGTCTAAACGGTTACGGAACTCTGGTGAGAATGCACGTTTCATTGCTTCTTGGTTGTCCGAGCTATGGTCTTGCTCGGTAAATCCAATGCTTGCACGAGAAATACTTTCTGCACCAATGTTTGTAGTTAACACAATAATGACATTTCTGAAGTCTGACTTACGGCCATTATTGTCAGTCAACGCACCATGATCCATGATTTGCAACAACAGATTAAACACATCAGGATGTGCTTTCTCAATTTCATCCAGCAATAAAACACAATGCGGATTTTTATGGATCGCGTCTGTGAGCAAACCGCCTTGGTCATAGCCTACATAACCCGGAGGAGCACCAATTAAGCGAGAAACAGCATGACGTTCCATATATTCAGACATATCGAAACGAACAAGCTCAACACCTAACAATTTCGCTAATTGCTTAGTGACCTCTGTTTTACCAACACCCGTTGGACCAGCAAATACAAAGCTACCAACAGGCTTATCTGGCGATTTCAAACCAGCACGTGACAACTTGATTGCAGAAGCCAATGCAGTGATTGCTTCATCTTGACCAAATACAACACGTTTTAGGTCACGCTCAAGATTTTCAAGTACCGATTTATCATCTTTAGACACAGTCTTAGGCGGAATACGCGCAATTTTAGAAACGATGTCTTCAATATTTTCAACAGTAATTAAGCTGTCTTCACTTTCTGCTTTTAAGCGGCGCTGTGCACCTGCTTCATCAATGACATCAATTGCTTTATCTGGCAAGAAACGATCATTAATAAATTTCGCAGAAAGCTCAACCGCAGAAACCAAAGCTTTGTCGTCATACTGTACGTGGTGGAAATCTTCAAACTTAGTTTTCAAGCCACGTAAAATATCAATAGTTTCAGAAATGCTTGGTTCATTTACGTCAATTTTTTGGAAACGACGAGATAACGCATGATCCTTTTCAAATACCTGACGATATTCTTGGAAAGTCGTTGAACCGATGCAACGTAAAGTACCATTTGCCAAAGCTGGTTTAATGAGATTCGATGCATCCATAGTGCTACCCATACTTGAGCCAGCGCCAATGATCATATGAATTTCATCAATGAATAAAATCGCGTTTGGATTTTTCTTCAAAGCATTCAGCAATTGTTTTAAACGTTTTTCAAAGTCACCACGGTATTTTGTACCCGCAACCAATGCACCAATGTCGAGACTATAGACTTCTGCATTGCTCAGTGGTTTTGGTGCTTTACCATTTACGATGAGCCAAGCAAGGCCTTCTGCAATTGAAGTTTTACCTACACCTGGATCACCGACTAACAACGGGTTGTTTTTACGACGGCGGCAAAGAATTTGTGCTGTACGCTCAATTTCTTTTTCACGACCAATGAGTGGGTCTGTTTTTCCTTTTTGCGCTTCAACATTTAAATTGAGCGTATAAAGTTCCAATGGCCCAGCATTGCCTGAGTTGCTTTCACCCTCAATGTCTTCAACTTCTTCTTCAACCTGAACTTCGTCTTTACGTGTCCCATGAGACAAGTATTGAGTCAAAGTTAAACGATTAATTTGATGACGTTTAAGTAAATAAACAGCAAAAGAATCACGCTCTGAGTACATTGCGACCAAAACATCCGCACCTTCGACAGTACGATCACCACCACTTGATTGCACGTGGAAAATTGCACGTTGCAAAATGCGGTCAAAACTTTCTGTTGGATGTGGAGCTTGCTCGCTATTTTCGCCAAGCTTAGGAGTATGTTGTTCTACATATTCTTCTAATTCTTTACGTAAAGAAACAATATCAGCTCCGCATGCCTTTAATGCATTCACAGCCGAATCGTTATCGAGTAAGGCTAATAGTAAGTGTTCAACTGTAAGAAACTCATGTCTCTTTTGACGAGCCATGCTAACAGCCAAACGTAATGATACTTCTAATTGACGACTGAGCATGTGACCCCCTTATGCTTTAGGCTCAATCTGGCAAAGTAATGGATGACCTTGCGATCGAGCGTAATTATTAACAAGGTTTGCCTTGGTTTCCGCGATGTCTCTTGGATATACCCCGGCAGTACCTTTACCTTCATAGTGTACTGTTAGCATTACTTGAGTTGCTTGGTCAAGATTCATTGCAAAGTATTGTTGTAAAATTTCAATTACAAAGTCCATTGGCGTGTAATCGTCGTTCAATAATACTACTGCATATAAGGGAGGACGCTTGAGTTCGGGAGGTGCTGTTTGAACAACAACCTCTCCGTCATGATCTTCGTTTTGCGAATCACTTAAGCGTGGATTGAAGTGCCAATCGACATAGCCAGACTGCTGAAAAGAAGCCTTAATATCTTTTAAATTTGTTTGACGCTTATTTGTTCGCATATGATGTTACTATTGTGAATTTGCTTCAGCTTGAGGAATTTCTGCAACAAAAGCAGAAGGTGTTTCGACAGGTTTGCCACGCTGCCAACTAAAACGTTTAATCACTGGTGTCTCAGAACCACCTGTTAAACGCACTTCAATATATTGAGGTGTAAAGCCCTTAGGCATTGTCCAACGGCCAGTCAAACGCTCAAAATCAGTGAAGTTAAAGTTCTTATCTTCAAGTGGCACAACCAAGACTTCAGTATCTTTAATCAGTCTTATTTCAACTGAACCTGAAGCACGGCGTTTACTTGGACTCACTTGCACCAGATCAAGCTGATATTCATAAGCATTTTCTGGTAGTGGTTTAATTGCCAAATCCTGAATGGTTAAGCTTAAACCACCACGTTGTCTTAAAATTTCACGGTAGATATTACTCATACCTTGTTGTTGTGTTTTATCAGCATTGGCTTGATTAAGTGCTGTAAACAAGTCATTCGCATTTGTAACAGCAACATCACGCTCTTGTACAGCAGCATTCAGGCTTTTGTTGACTGCATCTAACGCTGTTTTTTGTTTTTGCACTACTTCAACCAATTGCTCTGCATCTGCATCGTAACCTACAACAGTTAAACCTTGACGGTGCCCAATTGTATAGCCGAGCGCAAAACAACCACTCATTAAAATAGCAGCACCAATAAACAAAGGCTTATTGGTGTTTAAAAATTTTTTCTTTTGCAACGAACTTTCTACAGAAGTCGTCTGTTCCGAGTTTTGCATCGTCATCTCAGTGTTTAAGATCAGAGTCAAGACACACATTTAAATCGAAATTTAAATGTGTGTGAAGCAAAAAAGAGTTTTTTATGGTAATAAACCAATCCCTTGTAAGCCTTCGTCTTCATTAAAGCCAAACATAAGGTTCATATTTTGTACAGCTTGACCAGATGCACCTTTTACAAGATTATCTTGAGCCGCCAAAATAATGAGTTTATTTGGTTGTGGTTTATATAAAGCAATACGTAATTCATTTGCTCCACGCACACTGCGTGTTTCAGGTGAACTATTCGCAGGCATGACATCTACAAATTTTTCATTTGCATAGAAGTCTTCATACAAAGCTTGTAAGTCTGCTTGCTTACCTGCCTCAGTCAAGTCCACATAAATTGTACTCAACATACCGCGAATCATTGGTACCAAATGCGGTACAAATAAGAGCCCTTCAAAGCCACCTTTTTGCCCAGAAATATTTTCTAATGCTTCGACAATCTCTGGATGGTGACGGTGACCTGCAACACCATACGCTTTAAAGTTATCGGCATTTTCACTATAAATCATGCCTAAGCTTGCTTTACGGCCAGCACCAGAAACCCCTGATTTTGCATCAATAATAATATTTTTGGTTTCAATCAATGCTTGTGCAGATTTTAAAAGTGGAGCCAAACCTAATTGAACAGTTGTTGGATAACAACCTGGATTACCAATGACTTGAGCCTGTTTAATTTTTTCACGATTTAACTCAGTTAAACCATAAACAGAATCTTTTAGTACATCTGGGCACGCATGTTCCATGCCATACCATTTTTCAAACTGTTCAAGATTTTGCAAACGAAAGTCCGCTGCCAAATCAATAACTTTGGTCCCTGCTTCGATCAAATCTTTTGCATGCTGCATCGCAACACCATGTGGGGTCGCAAAGAATACAACATCACATTCTTTTAATGCATCAATGTTTAAATCTGAAAATTGAAGATCTGTATGCCCACGTAAGTTTGGGAACATATCAGCAACTGGTTTGCCTGCTTCTGTACGTGAAGTCAGAACTCGAACCTGCGCTTTTGGATGTCGTAATAAAATACGTAATAGTTCAACGCCTGTATAACCAGTTCCACCAACAATTCCGACAGAAATCACGTGCATTACCTCAAATATTGAATCTATACTTGCGGTAGTATGACAGGATGTCCAGGCTTACAAAACCATTTCATGCTTGGTAATTTTAATTTTTTTATTTTTTAGCGTTAATTACATAGCACTTGCTGGTCTGTCAGAACCAAACAAATATCAGTAAATAAATACCAGATTCATTTTTGGAGAGCTAGGATGCTTGATCAATCAAAACAAACAAAGTTGTGCACTTATCTCGGCCTTAGTACTTTAATTTTAAGCGTAGCCCTTGTTGGATGTGGTGGTGGCAGTAGTAGCGGAGGTTCATCTAGTACCCCAACACCAACTGTGCCAACTCCTGAAGTTATGACAGATTTTACGCTTAAAACCCCTGTCGAAATGCGCAATGTTCAACTCAAAGTCTATGACAATACCGACAATAGTATTTTGATTGATACCCAAGTTGCCAGTTTAACAAGTTATAATATTAAACTTCCAAGTACCAAGTTGAATCGGCTTTATCGAGTAGAAGTCACAACTCAAGCTTCATCTCAGGTATTTGATCCAATTAATTCTAAATATGAGAACATTTCTGGCGTCTATCACGCTTTTATTACTCCAAGTTCAATAAGCAATAAAACGCAGCCGATTAGCCCAAGTTCAGAAGCGATTTATCAGCGTGCCGTAATTCGTTCAGGCCAACTTCCACAAGAAACGATAGACCCGACCCGTATTGAACAATCACATGTTGATTTGGCTTCTCAAGATGTTTACACCGCTCTTATTAGTGCGTTTAAAGATGCTGCTATTCCAAGCTTAAGCCCAGCTAGCCCGCTGACTGTACTAAATTTATTACAGTATTCAACTAAACAGCCTAGTACTTATGTAGATAGCTATCTGAGTTTCGGATATTTACAATACTGGAATACGATTCATGGTAGTACCAATGCATATCAAGAACTTACAAATAGTCTTGCAACCGATTTAAAAGATGGATATTTAGACGGCAAAAAACTTAATGGTGACAATACGACCATGACACCTATTTTTAGTCCATCGCCAGATAATATTGACCCTGTAAAAAATACGCTTTTGGACATAGCAGCCAATCAAAAAGCGTCTCGCGATTATTTTGCTACCAATTTAAAAGCTGCCACATTGCAACTAGCAGATGCACAAAGTCAGTCCAGTTTAGATCAACCAGGATATGTTCTTTTGCAGAAAAAACTCTATTCTGGAGTTGTGCCTTCTGGAAATACGACTGATTTTTTCCGTATAGATGGTGCGGGTGATTACCGACGTGCCGTAGGATTTAGTGGTATTACAACAAGTTGTAATGGTTCGGCTTATCCATGTAAACAAGGCTTAACCAGCATCAATATAGCTGACCCTAAACTGCCTGCTACGGACTATTTAGTTGGTCACTATGAAAACAGTGCATCGGGTTGCCAACTTAATTTTCGTGCTAATGGTCAAATTGAGTTAATTCAAGGTTCACAAAGTTATCGTTCTGCCTTAAGCGCAGATAGTACAGACAACTTACTGCAAACAGACGCTGCAAGTTATAGCTACTTACTTAACTCAAGTTCATCTGAACCCAACAATTCAACACAGCAATATAATTTTATACAGCTACATATTAAAGCGAATAAGATTGTCAGTGCTCAAGCAGGCCTTGATAGCCGCAAAGCACCGGATGTATTACAGACAACACAATTAGAATGTAGCTTTAACTAAGCTGTGACATACCACCACGCAGGCAATGGATTACCTTTTAATTGTCTGCGATGCTGCATATAGTGAGGGTCGAACTTTGCAACTTCGGCCCAAAATGCAGGGCTATGGTCGAAGTGTTTAGTATGTGCTAACTCATGAATACAAACATAACGGGTAATTGGGGCTGGCATAAGAACCAGACCTGCATGCAGCATAATATTATGTTGACTACTACAACTTCCCCAACGAGTTTTAGGACGTCGAATTGCACATTCAGCATAACTTAACCGTGTTTTTTGGCTAAGCTCTGACAAAAGTTCTGGTAACTCTTGTTTGGCATAAGCAATCACGGCATTTTGTAAAGCTTGGTAAGGTTGTTGGTCTTTAATAAATAAATAATTATTTTCCCAATCAAATTGAAAAATGCGATGTTGTTTTTGCACCACAACTTGAAAAGGCTGTTCTCTGTTGAAAAAAGAAATTTCTGAAGGAATCTCAAACGACGTAGACTGAACGTGTTGCTGTTTACTCCACGTCTCGATCAACCATTGTTCAGACTGCGCCAAAAACTGCTGAATTTGTTTTTTACTACAAAATAACGGGACCGTCAGTCTTATAGACGCAGGCTCAACACGTAAGCGCAATTTTCTTGCCCTTACGTGACGAACAATTTTAATTTCTGGCATTTCCACAGACATTACTGTGCAGTACGCTCTTCAATACCATTATTTGTCGCAACAATAGCAATTGTTGCTGGGTTTAACGCAAAAATACCGTTAGTCACAACACCTGGAATATTATTGATGGTCTTTTCCAAATCAATTGCGTTTAAGATGTTCAAATTAAATACATCTAAAATAACATTACCATTGTCTGTTACTACGCCTTCACGATAAACCGGATCACCACCTAAGCTGACCAATTTACGAGCTACAGCAGAGCGCGCCATTGGAATCACTTCTACTGGTAATGGGAAATCACGACCAAGTTGATCAACCCATTTCGAATCATCAACGATACATACAAATTTTTTAGCAATTGAAGCTACAATTTTTTCACGAGTTAATGCTGCGCCGCCGCCTTTAATCATATGCATGTGACGATCAATCTCATCTGCACCGTCAACATAAGCATCAAGGCTGCCTACATGGTTCATATCAACCACTTCAATACCTAATTTTTTAAGACGGTCAGCTGTTGCTTGCGAACTTGCCACAGCTGCCTCTAATTGTAGTTCAGGTAATAAATCAATTAAAAAATTTACAGTACTTCCAGTTCCTACCCCCAAAATGCCACCTTTGGGTAAGTGTTTTAAAGCAGCTTTAGCAGCAGCTTGTTTCTTTTCATCTTGGGTTGCATATAGGCTCATTACATCACTCAACTATTTTTTGACATTTATGCGCCAATAAACGGCGCAAATGCACAAGGGTTTGCTACAATAATTTCCTATTTTAAACTGTTATAGGGAAGATGAACATGCTGTCTCGTGTGGTACGACAAATTTTACAAGCAACGGTTTATGATGTTGCAATTGAAACACCTCTCGAAGCAGCTCCACGAATTAGTCAAAAATTAAATAATACAATTCGTTTTAAGCGTGAAGATTTACAACCTGTTTTTTCTTTTAAATTACGCGGTGCTTATAACCGTATTAGTCAAATACCGAAAGACCAACTTGAGCGTGGTGTAATCTGTGCATCTGCGGGTAATCATGCACAAGGCGTGGCATTGTCTGGTCAACGTTTAGGTATTCCTGCGATTATTGTTATGCCAAGCACGACTCCTGACATTAAAGTTCAAGCAGTTAAACGCTTGGGTGGTCAAGTTGTATTACATGGTGATAGTTTTGATGTAGCAAATAAATACGCTCAGCAACGTGCCGAAGTTGAAGGTCTTGTATTCATTCCACCCTATGACGATGAACTTGTTATTGCTGGTCAAGGCACAATTGCAAATGAAATCTTACGTCAATGGCGTGATGTAGAATATGTGTTTGTTGCTGTAGGTGGCGGCGGCCTAATTTCAGGTGTAGCAGCTTACCTTGGTGAAGTTGCACCCCATGTGAAAATTATTGGCGTTGAATATGAAGAGTCTGCTTGCTTAAAAGCAGCACTAGAAGCAAATGAACGCGTAATCTTGCCACATGTAGGCTTATTTGCAGACGGTACTGCTGTTGCACAAATTGGTGCTTTGCCGTTTGATATTATTCGTCTTCGCAAATCTGATAACTCAGGTCCAATTGTTGACCCAGACATTGTGACTGTAAATACAGATGAAATCTGTGCTGCAATTAAAGATACCTTTGATGAAAACCGTAGCATTGTTGAACCATCAGGTGCAATGGCGTTAGCTGGTATTAAAAAATATGTAGCTGAGCATAAAATTAGCGGTAAAAACATGGTGTCGATTGTTTGTGGTGCCAACATGAACTTTGACCGCTTACGTTACATTGCAGAGCGTACTGAACTCGGTGAACAACGTGAAGCAATTTACGCGGTTACACTTTCTGAAGAAAAAGGTGCATTCTTAGGTTTCTGCCGTGCCCTACAAGGCCGCAATATTACCGAGTTTAACTACCGCGCAAATAACACAGAAGAAGCACAAGTTTTTGTGGGTATTAGCTTAAAAGGTGGTGATGCTGAACGCCATGAAATTTTAGAGCAGCTTAAACAGCAAAATTATGTTGTCGATGACTTATCTGATGATGAAGTGGCTAAATTGCATATTCGTTACTTAATTGGTGGTCATGCCAATCTGGATGATGAAAGATTGTTCCGTGTTGAATTCCCTGAACGTCCGGGTGCATTACTCACCTTCTTAACTCGTTTAGGTCCAACCCACAATATTACCCTATTCCATTACCGTAACCACGGTGCTGCTGAAGGTCGTGTGTTGGTTGGCTTACAAGCGACAGATGCCAAACAAAATCCAGATGGCTTAATTGAAACCCTAGAGCAAATTAGCTATCCATATGCAGAAATTACTGACAATGTGGGCTATAAGCGTTTCTTAAAATAATCTCTGATTTTGATAAAAAAGCTGACATATTTGTCGGCTTTTTTATTATTTAAGCCCAATATTTTCTATATTTACATTGCTTCTCTTTATCTCAAAGAAAATATCATTAAAAATAAAGCCCTAATTAAGTATAAAAGGTTATTTATGGCACAGTTCGCGGTCATCGGCTTGGGAAGTTTTGGAGCAACAGTTGCTCAAGAACTCACAAAATTAAATCATGATGTTATTGGCATTGATACAGTCAAAAAGAATGTTGAGAACCTTGCCGATGTTTTAACTCATGCTGTCATTGCTGATGCTACAGATGAACATGTACTAGATGAATTAAACATTCAAAATTGTGATGCGGTTGTTGTTGCAATTGGTGAAGATATTGAAGCCAGTATTTTATGTGTGCTGAATTTAAAAAATCTCGGTATCGATAAAATTTGGGTAAAAGCAAAAACCAAAGCCCACCACACAATTTTATCTCACCTCAATATCAACAAAATCATTCATCCTGAAGAAGATATGGGCGTACGTGTTGCTCAAGCACTCAATTACCCAATGGTAAGTCGGTACATGTCTTTAGATGATGATCACTATATTGTGAAAATTGATATTCCAGAGAAATTAAATGGCATTAACTTGTATGGGATTATGCAGCAAGCACCACAAGTTAAAACACTACTTGTAAAACGAAAGCAACAGATTTTATTTGAAACTGTAGAGACTTTTACCTTACAAACGCATGATATTCTTATTTTAGAAGGTCATTTACAGCAACTTAAAAAACTCTCACATTGTTTCTTATAAGAAAACGAACTAGAAAATATGTCTCTTAAACCTAAGCCACACAAAACACTGAATTTAAGTCCTCCATCTTTATTAGCGTTAGGGTTTCTAGCATTTATTATATTCGGCACATTGTTGCTTAAGCTTCCTATTGCCAATAACGGACATGTCAGCTGGATGGATGCATTATTTACAGCAACCTCAGCGGTTACCATTACAGGTTTATCTGTTTTAAATATTCATCAATCTTTTACACTTTTTGGGCAAGTCATTATTTTATTACTGATTCAGTCAGGTGGTTTAGGCTTCATGACTTTTGCAATTTTGGCTGCACTAAGTCTATCGCCGAAAGTTGGTCTTAAACAGCAAATGATGGCTCAAGACAGTCTTGGTCAAACCAGCCTCTCTAAAGTGACCTTTGTTGCAAAAGGTGTTGTCGCCTATACTTTTCTTTTTGAATTGATCGGAACCATAATTCTTACGACTGCATTTACACCTGCGTTTGGTTTTGCTCGCGGTTTGTATTATGCAATTTTTTATAGTATTTCTTCATTTAACAATGCGGGTTTTTCTTTATTTAATAATAGTTTAATGGGGTTCCAAAACAACTATGTCATCTGCCTAACAGTGAGTTTACTTTATATCTTAGGTGGACTTGGCTTTTTAGTTTTGATGGATATCAAACAGAATAAAAAGTGGAAAAAACTAAGCCCCAATAGCAAACTAATACTTACAACAATAGCGATTATTAATTTAGTCGCCTTCATATTAATCTGGGCTCTAGAAGCACAAAACCCTCATACATTAGGCATGCTAAGCGTAGGTGATCAAGCTTTACATGCGTGGTTTCAAGCGACTGTTCCGCGATCTTCCGGGTTTAACACCATTGATACAGGAGCAATGACCAATAGCAGCTCTTTGCTTATGATGCTACTGATGTTCATTGGTGGTGGTTCATTAAGTACTGCTGGCGGTATAAAAGTAGGTACTTTTGTCATATTGGTTTTAAGTGTACTGTCCTTTTTAAGACGTACCGATGAAATCAGGGTTTTCAATCATTCTGTTTCCCACGAAACCACTTATAAGGCCTTAGCAGTTACCGCGATTACCAGCATCCTCATATTTATTGGGTTCTTTATACTTTTGCTGTTAGAACCGAAAGCCGACTTTATGAACTTATTATTTGAAGTAGTATCGGCAGCATGCACAGTTGGGCTGTCTCGAGGGATTACACCAGACTTACATAATGGTAGCTTGTTTATCTTAAGTCTACTTATGTTTGCAGGAAGACTTGGACCGTTAACGCTGGCATATTTAATTGCTACTCCTAAAAAGAGTCGTCTCAAACACCCTCAGGCCAACATTCAAATTGGTTAATAAAAAAGCCGCTGTAAAAAGCGGCTTTTTTATAGGTTTTAACTTAGTACCAGTTCATGAGTGAAACACCCAAACCTGCATAAGTTGCACGGTGGTTATAGTCAATTAAGCTTTCACCATATCCATTAAATAGCTGGAAGTGACCACGCAACTTACCACTAATTGGGAACGCCCAGTCAAACTGAACTGCACCATGAGAGTCATCACCACCTTTTAAAGAGTGACGTAGCATTAGCGAGAAATCATTGTCTTTCCACTTATAAAAAGCAGTTAAATCACCTCGCCCAATATAATCTTCAATATCAGGGTTGTTATCATCTTTACTTGCTTCGTTAATACGTACCCAAGGACGAAGCATTACGGCAAAATTGCCACGCTCTAAGCCCACATTAAAGATGACACGGTTCCAGCTACGAGATAAGGGATCTGAACGACCATTTGACTGGTGATTTAAAGTTACACCTAATAAACGACCATCTAAACCAAGCAACTCATAGTTTGTTCTAAACATTAAGCTTGCTTCAGGCTCATAATTCGTTTCACGGAAAGGACGAGATTCTTCAGAGTTAAATGTCTGCCAACGTGATGATTGAGTATAACCCACCCATAAATCACCATTGTTACCGAAAATATTTTCCCAAGCTTTCGTTTTTAAAGAAATTTGAAATTTAGTTTCCGTAGATTTCAAATCTTGAGCTTCTTTAACAGTGTTATTGGGATTTGGGCTACTTGGAAATTCATTTTTATCGCTGGTCCAAAATACAGGCAGCAAATAGACAGGCTGATAAGCTCGAATGTTCCAAACACCAAGTTTACTTTTTTCAGATAACTCCCAACGTTGATCTAATAAAGAAGTAGTAGGTTCAATTTTTGGAGCCTTCCCTATTACTTTAATATTACTAACTGTATCTACAACCTTCTCTTTAAATGTTTCAGGCTGAACAGCAGGTTTATCAATTTTTTTAACAGGCTCTGGTACTGCTGCAGCTTGAACAGCCGGTAAAGCTGAGGGCTTAAATACAGAGTCATAACAAGCTAGGCGATCAGCATTTGAAGCAAGGGCAACACATGCATCTACGGTCGCAGGTTTTACAGGGGCTAAGGTGTCAGCATATGCCACCGACGCACATAAACAGCTAAGCAGGGTTCCCATACTTAGCTGTAATGATGTGCGTTCAAATTGTCTGAACGCCATGTTCATCTCCAATTTTTATTTTAATTAACTTGTTTAATCGTAAAGCCCAGTTGTTGCAATTCATCACGTTTTGCAAAAGGTGCAACCACAGCTTTTACAGGTGTTTGTTCAATTAAATATTGACGCGCGACACGTTGTAAGTCTTCTAAAGTCACATGCAATAATCTTTCACGTAATGTACGACGGAAAGTTGGAGTTCTTGCATGTAACAGTGCATAACATGCTGTAATTGCTTCACCGGCTGGTGAACCAGGTTTGTCCATACTCGCCACCAAACCAAGAATTGCTTCTTCAAGCTGATGAGGTTGTTGCTCTGTATTTAACAACCATTGCACGCTTGCTTCAAAGTCTTTAAACGTCTCAGCTAAACGTGGGTCACGGTAACTAAAGAAACGGAATGAACATGCATTTCCATCATAACTAGCACCGCCACCATAAGCACCACCTTTTTCACGAATAGCACTGTGCAAGAAACCATTACGCAAGTAGGCTGCCAACACCATTAAAGGCGCAGCATCTGGATGAGATACGTCCACAGCTTGATATGCTGAAGCACAGAACTGAACATTGGTTTGAATTAACCATGCTTCATGTTCATTATCGTTTTCTTGCTCAACTAGAGTTAACTCAGTCGCTGCTGTATCAACGTTTAGCTTATCCCAAACATTCTGAATTTCTTCAACTAAACGCTCTGACTGATGCTCTTCACATACCAACAAGAACTGTTTAGGTGCTTGCAATAATTTGGTATGGATATGCTTCAATTCAGCAATAAGTGCATCATAAGCGCCATCGTCTTGGGTAATTTTAGTAACAAGCTCACCTAACCAATTTAATGCACCTAAACCAGTGTTTTGATAGTCGCGTTGAGCTAATGCACTCATGTTACGAGAAGCAATTTGCATCGCATAACTATGGCCCGCGCCCGACAAACGAGACTGCCAGCGTGTCTTACGTTGCTGTAACAACTCAATAATTCGCTCTTTCTCATCAAAACGAAGTTGTTCAAATGCTAATTTTAATAAATGAATCGCATCGAACTTCTGAGTTAAAGATTTAGTCGTTAAAGTTAACCAAGCACTAATTTTGTCTTTATCATCAACCTTACTACGTAGCGAAGCACCCATTCCTAAACCACCACTTACAGCTGTTTGTAAGTTTTGTAGTTCAAGATAGTCATACTCACCTGCACCAACCTCTCCCATTAAAATAGAGAGCAAATTGAAGTATGGTGATTTAACCACATCATCAGGAATCTGAATGAGGACTTGTTGATAGTAAATACCATTCGTTCCAGCATGATACAAATTCAACGGCGTATCCATTCGATTACAAATAATTTCACGCAATTGACCTTGTACAATATGCAAGTCAGCTGGAACGTCTTCTAGACCTACTTTTGGTAACAGCTCAAGATTGTCTGGTGTATCTTGACGTTCTTGTAATGCTTTGGTTTTAGCAATGATTTCTGCTTTGTCTTCTTCAGTAAGCTTTTCACCAATCGCAGCTAAACGTGTTTTTTCAGCTTCTTGCTCTTTTACTGACTTGGTTGCATCCGGTACTAAAGTCATTTGTACACGGTGCGGGTTATCTAACAAATGTGTTTGAATCAGATTAGATAACCACATTGGGTCTTGAAGTTCTTCTTTGACCTGAGCAATCGCACTGTCAACATCCCAAATCTGAATTGGGTCATTATGGTGAATAGCGCCACTTAAACCATTTAAAATTAGGTTTAAACCATACGGCGTACCATCACCATTAATTTCACGTTGATGCAACTCGATTTGATGCAAAATCGCATCAACTAAAGCCGAATCAATTGGTTTTGCAGCCACTTCACGTAAAATGTTTAAAACACCATCTTTAAAGCTTTCTGCATACTCTGGGTTTGAACCTTGAACACCACAGTAGAATGTCATTTCAAAGTTACTGTCATCTACGCCCATTAATGGACCAGTTGACTGAGCATAACCACAAGTTTCTAAATAATGACGTAGTGGCGACGCTGAGTTTTCAAGTAAAACACCTTCGACCAACCGCATACCTAGACGTAGTTTGATATCACTCGCTTGTGGTAATAACCAAGACAATACATGGTAAGTTTTATCTTTTAAATCATCGCCATCAACAGCATAGTTTTCTGTAACTTCTACAGGTGCTGTTAAACGTTTTTCTGGTTTTGAATATAAAGTTGTGCCCGCAGCAAACTTATGTAGAGCTAGTTTTTCAAATTGCTCTTGTAACTCATACGCCGTTTGGTTACCGAAAGTCATAAATACCGCATTACTTGGATGGTAATGAGTTTTATAAAATTCGACTAACTGTTCATACGTTAAGTCAGGAATATCTTTTGGATCACCACCTGAGTTGTAGTGATATGTAGTTTCAGGGAATAGATGATGAGCCAACTGGTGATAAAGCTGATCAGACGGCGCACTCATCGCACCTTTCATTTCATTGAACACTACGCCTTTATATACAGGCTGATCATTTTCAAGTTCAATACGAATACCTTCTTGAGCAAAATCAAGAGGATTTAAATTTGCTGAAAAAGCAGCATCTAGATAAACAGAGAGTAAGTTTTGGAAATCTTTCTTATTTTGTGTTGCAAACGGATATGCTGTCCAATCTGCTGCTGTAAACGCGTTCATAAATGTATTTAATGAACGGCGAATCATTAAAAAGAATGGGTCACGTACAGGAAACTTTTCAGAACCACATAAAGCGGTATGCTCTAAAATATGTGCAGTTCCTTTAGAGTCCATCGGTTGTGTTCTGAACGCAACAAGGAATACATTTTCATCATAATCAGTTGCCAAGTGATAATGCACCGCACCTGTGACTTTATGCTTATATTCAGACACTAAAATATCTAATGCTTCAACATGGTGCTGACGTAGCAACTGAAACGCAGGGTGAACAGTTTGAGAAATGGTTTCAGTGACATCTACAGTCATGTGATCTCCTAACATATCGGATAAGTGAATAAGTCTCATTATAGCCTGAGTCGGCTTGAGATTGGCGAACAAAAGCCAAGTAAAATACTATGTTTTTGTTGAGTATTAGTTTTCATAGGCATAGCTTTGATATCAAGCACATAGCCCGCATCATTGTATCCTAGCAGAACAAAACCTTTTAATACTATCTATATCCTATACAACAAATAAAAAAGCTCATCATTTCGATGAGCTTTTTTGATATTTTTTTAATTAAAAACGATAGCGAAGAGCAACTTGTGCATTTAATGGGTCACCCATCATGTTTGAATCATTTGCTCCACTATGACCTGAAACAAAATAATCGCGATCAAACAAGTTATTTAAGTTCAAGTTCACATCATAACGTTCACTTTGATAACCTAAGGCCGCATTCACAACTGCATAACCTGGTAAAACGTTTTTGTTATCTGGTGCACTAAAGCGCGATGATTCACCACGACCACCTACAGCCGCATACCAATGATCATTAGTTTGATATTTTAACCACAGGTTAGCAGTGTTGTTCGGTGTAAGCGCTGAGTGATTCCCCGTAAATCCAATAGTCGACTTTTCAATCTTACCATCCATATAAGAATAGCCAGCTAGCACTGACAACTGATCAGTCAACTGACCTGTTAACGAGAGTTCAACACCTTTAGTTTTTTGCTCACCCGCTAACAGTGCTTGATTTGGATTAGCCGGATCTTGGTTTTGAATATTAGTTTGGCTCATTTCAAACAAAGCCAATGTCACATTCAATTGATCATTTACATCCCACTTCGCACCCACCTCATAATTTTCAGTTTTTGTGGGACTTAAATCAGCACTATTTGTATATAAAACAAATGAATCAGCTAAAGGTTGGAAAGAACGGTTATAAGAAGTATAAAGTGAAAGATTGTTTACTGGCTGATAAACCAATCCGATTCGTGGAGAATAGGTGTTATCAGTTCTATTTAATATTTGAGACTTCACTTTATCATTGCGATCTTGAGATAGATTGTCATAACGTAAACCAACTAAAACTTTAAGCTGGTCTGTCACTGTCATTAAGTCTTGCAGATACACGCCGTAGTTTTCAAAGGTATTGCTATTGTTATTACGCGCAACTGTTGTTCCGGTATTAATAGGTGCCCAGTACTCTAATTTAGGATCATATAAATCAGTGGTTGTTTTAGCACCTTGCCAAAGTATCTCATCTTTATGCTGCTTACTATATTCAGCACCAATTAAGGTATTGTGCTTTAAGAAACCTGTATTAAATAAAGCGCTCAACTCTTGCTGAACATACACACCATCTTCATTACGCAAGCGTTTATTTTGAGTCAAAGTAATTTTTGATTTATCAGCAGGATGCGTATCAACACTATATTGACGGTCTAATGAGTAGTTATAGTGGCGAACTGCACCATGATATTTGAGTTGATCATTAAACTCATGATCCAAACTTATAGTTTGACTTGAGATTTCAGTGTCAACATCCCCGACTTCTTTACCGTTTAATGCACCATAAAAAGTTTTAGGATTTGTCTTAACAGGTTTACCTGTAATTGGATCTGTCGGGAAGCCTTGATCAGCTAAACGATCATCATGCAAATAGTCAGCCTGAAGTAAAAGTTTAGTTTTATCGCTAATATCCCACTGTACTGATGGAGCCAGCGCCTGACGTTTTAAAAAGGCCTGATCACGATAACCATCTGAATCTTCAACTGCGCCAGTTAAACGAACCTTAACATTCTCTGCGACTTTTTCATTCACATCGACTTCTGCACGGCGTTGACCTGTAGTACCACCAATCAAGCTCACTTCACGCAAAGATTGATCCATTGGTTTTTTATTAATTTTATTGACCAAACCACCCGCTGAACCACGTCCATAAAGTACGGAAGCAGGTCCTTTTAGTACCTCAACTCGCTCAACATTCGACATATCACGAAAATACAATGCATCATCGCGAATACCATCTACATAATTATCTGTGATTGCTGAGAAACCGCGAATCATGACTTGATCACGCTGTCCATCACCGACACTAAAGCTCAAACCAGCAACGTTTTGCAAGGCACCTTGCATAGAGGTCACAGTCTGCTCTCTTAGAATTTGCTTAGGTACGACATTTACAATTTGAGGAACATCTTTTAATTGCATAAGTCCTTTAGTTGCACTTGATGCTTGTCCCACTTCTTGTTTTAAACTGATTTCCTTGTCAGCTTTGACTGAAATTGTTGGAAGGTTGGTTACCGCCTGAGAGTCTGTATCTGCAGCATATACTTGGCCTGTTATAACCCCAACTGATGAAATAAATAAAATAGAACGTTTCATGTAAGTTCGCTATGAATAATTTCAGGCGAAGTTTCAATGAAATACTATACGTTTGTAAATATTATCAAGAATCATTATTAATTGATAATATTTATTAAAAAGAATATTTCAATTGCTTAGGTAAACAATAAAACTCTGCTAGCCGCTGAATTACCTGAATTTTATTCAACAAACTACAGCAAATGTGAGCAATGGTGTAAACTTATCGATCTGATTTTTTATTCTGTGACAACACATATGGCAACTGTAGATCTTTTTGCAATTGGTAATGCATTAATCGACCAAGAATTTAAAGTGTCTGATGATTTTCTTAGTCAGCAAGGCTTACAAAAAGGCACAATGCAGTTGTCTGATGGTGAAACACAATCTGCTTTATATGAAAATTTAAAGCAAACTCAAGATTATAAAGGCCAAGCAAGTGGCGGCTCTGCTGCAAACACAACTGTAGCCTTTAGTGCATTAGGTGGTAGCGCTTTTTATGGGTGTCGTGTTGGTCATGATCAATTAGGTGAAATTTACCTACAAGGACTAAATGATGCAGGCATCCAAACTACCCCAAAGTCAATCAGTGAAGGTGTAACAGGTACCTGTATGGTACTTATTAGCCCAGACTCTGAGCGTACCATGCATACCTATTTAGGTATTACGGCTGAACTCTCTCAAGATCAAATCGATTTTGAGCCACTTAAAACAGCAAAATGGCTTTATATCGAAGGTTACCTTTCTACAAGTGAAACAGCTCGTAAAGCAGTAAAACAAGCTCGAGAAATTGCAAAAGCTAACGGTGTTAAAATCGCTTTATCTTTATCAGACCCAGCAATGGTTCAATATGCCCGTGAAGGCTTAGAAGAACTTATGGATGATGGTGTAGATTTATTGTTCTGTAATGAGCAAGAAGCTTTAATGTATACCAATACCGCTACAGTTGAAGATGCTCTCACTCAATTGCGTTTTAAAAACCATACTGTTGTGATTACACAAAGTGCAAAAGGTGCTCTAGTTGCAAACCCAACTCAACATTTCCATGTACCAGGCCGTCACGTCGAAGCTGTAGATACAAATGGTGCTGGTGATGCTTTTGCGGGTGCATTCCTTTATGCATTAAACCATCATGAAGACTTAACTGCTGCTGCACAGTTAGCCATCTTAATTTCTAGTGAAGTTGTGTCTCAATTTGGTCCTCGTTTAGCCATTAATGACTATGCTAAACTCCTCGAAAATTTTCAGAAGGAATGTGCTTGAAATGGAAAGGATCTGTATGACGGAAGAAGTTCCTGAGCGTGAAGCTAGAGCTTTTGACACTTTACAAGGAACGACTATTTTCATTACACAGCGTGATGGCTCATTCTATGCCTATCAGAATTTATGCCCACATTTACAAACCGAACTTGAATATTTAGAAAATCAATTTCTAGACCAAGACAAAGAATATATTCAATGCTCTACTCACGGTGCTTTATTCAACGTGGAAACAGGCGAATGTATTTCAGGTCCTTGTTTAGGTGATTTTTTAAATAAAGTTGAGATTAAAGTACATTCAGATGGCGGTATTTATATCGTAGACTGAGATCATCAACATTAGAGTTTCTACCATGGCTGATTTCTTTTTTAATTATTATCTTATGCCATTTCATTTAAGTGTTGTGGCTTTGATATTGCTCAGCGTGGTAGAAACCATTGGTATGTATATTGGGTTACGCCCAAGCCAACTACTAAAAAAAATTGCACCAGATTGGCTTACTAACTCGCCATTACTGAATGTTAAGTTTTCTAAAGCTCTAATTTTCGTTTTTTTACTTATTAATTTCAGCTTTGCAGGTTATTTCTTACAACTCTCTTTCTTTGCAATACAGCATTACTTTATTACTCCTTTTTATTTAATTATTCCTGCGCTGGTCATCGCAATCTTTTTTACAGTGTTTATGATCCACTGTCTTGACCAAGTGATTAAACCAAAGCTTACCCATACCAATTACAATCTGTTAGGACGACTAGCGACGATTTCCAGTGGCAGTGCTAGACCCGGTTTTTCAGCTCAAGCGCGTGTCCGTGATGAGTTCGGCCAACTACACTATGTACAAGTTGAACCAGAATTTGGTGAGTTAGAACTATATTCTCAAGTGATTCTTATTAAAGTTCATAAAAGCCATTACGTTGCCAAGAAAATTTCTCTCTCAAACGATCTTTTCGCTCCTGATTAATTATTTTTAATTTCTGTAGCCTTTTATCGCTTTTTACAGGCTTTATTACTTCTCTCTATCCTATTATTTTCTTTAATTAAAATTAATCCAACTATTTTAGTTTGAAATAAAATCACCTTTATTATATCCAACCATTTTAATCAGAATTAAATTTAACCATACTATTTTAATCAACTTAATATATTTATTTACAAGTGTTTTAGTTGGATTTAATAATCAATTCATACCATTTTAGTTAGATATTTTATTTAAAATTATTTAAATATATAAGTCATTGTTTTATATAAAAAAGATAATTAAGTTTTTATTTAAAATATATTTATTGTTTATTTTTAATATATTTTGATTAATAATGAAATTAATATGTATCGAGGTTTATTTCATGAGCCTTAAAAATCCAGATATTAATGCCAAATTAGTTAGAGAGATTACGATTATTCTAATAATTAAAGTCGTGCTTCTCTTAACAATCAAACATATTTGGTTTGATGCTCCCACTATCCCCAAAAATTTCGACAATCAAGTCGCTGAGCATATTGCAGGCGATAACACTTCCCACATTAAGGAGACACGTTGATGATTTCTGAAAGCGTGGTTGATCTTTCGCGGTTCCAATTTGCTATGACCGCAATGTATCACTTTCTTTTCGTACCTTTGACCCTAGGCCTTGCGTTTATTCTGGCCATTATGGAAACAACTTACGTGATATCTGGTAAAGAAATTTACAAAGATATGACTAAGTTTTGGGGAAAATTATTTGGTATTAACTTTGCCTTAGGTGTAACTACAGGCTTAACCATGGAGTTCCAATTCGGGACAAACTGGGCATATTACTCACACTATGTAGGTGATATTTTTGGTGCACCACTGGCAATTGAAGGCTTAATGGCATTCTTCCTTGAGTCGACATTTATCGGTTTATTCTTTTTCGGATGGGACCGTCTGAGCAAAGTACAACATTTAGGTGTAACTTGGTTAGTTGCTCTTGGCTCTAATATGTCAGCTCTCTGGATTTTGGTTGCGAATGGTTGGATGCAAAACCCTGTTGGCGCAGCATTTAACTTCGAAACCATGCGTATGGAGCTTGTCGATTTTGGCGCACTTATTTTCAACCCAGTTGCGCAAGTAAAATTTGTACATACTGTTTCTGCTGGATATGTAACAGGTGCGATTTTCGTACTCGCCATTTCAAGCTATTACTTGCTTAAAAAACGTGATCTTCCTTTTGCTCGCCGTTCATTTGCAATTGCCGCGATTTTCGGACTCGCTTCTACACTTTCAGTGATTTTGCTCGGTGATGAATCTGGTTATGAGCTAGGTGATGTGCAAAAAACTAAACTCGCTGCAATTGAAGCCGAGTGGGATACTCACCCTGCACCTGCGCCATTTACTTTATTTGGTGTACCAAATCATGAAGAAATGCGAACAGACTATGCAGTTAAAATTCCATATGCATTAGGTTTAATTGCAACTCGCTCAACAACCAAAGAAGTCACTGGCCTAAAAGACTTAATGCAACAGCACGAAGTTCGTATTCGCAACGGTATGCTTGCTTATGCCGAACTTGAAAAACTACGTGCTGGTGATCGCTCAACTGAGTTGTTAGCTTCATTTGAGAAGAACCAAAAAGATTTAGGTTATGGCCTACTTCTTAAAAAATATGCACCAAATGTCGTAGACGCAAGCGAACAAAATATTCAAGCCGCTGTCAAAGATACTGTTCCAAATGTGACTGCATTGTTCTTCTCTTTCCGTGCAATGGTTGCATCAGGTTTCTTAATGTTGCTTCTTTTCATTTTAGCGACTTGGGCTGTTGCAAAAAGAAATGCTGAAAATAAACCTTGGTTACTCAAATATGCATTGTTTGCGTTACCTCTTCCGTGGATTGCAGCTCAAACAGGCTGGTATGTCGCTGAAGGAGGTCGTCAACCTTGGTCTATCGGTGAGATTTTACCGACACACTTATCAACTTCGAGTTTAAGTACAGGTGATGTATGGGGCTCTATCCTCGCATTAGCAGCGTTCTACACTGTCCTGCTTATTATTGAAATGTACTTGATGATTAAATTTGCTCGCCTAGGGCCAAGTTCTCTTCACACTGGTAAATATCATTTTGAAAAACAAGAGCCGAAAGCACCTGTTAATGGGGAGGTTTTATCATGATTGAATACGAACTCCTAAAAATCATATGGTGGGTGTTAGTTGGAGTCTTACTCATCGGGTTTGCTTTAACCGATGGCTTCGATATGGGCTCAATGGCACTTATGCCTTTTGTTGGTAAAACTGATAACGAACGTCGCGCTGCTATCAATACTATTGCACCGCACTGGGATGGTAATCAGGTCTGGTTTATTACCGCAGGTGGCGCCCTATTTGCAGCTTGGCCAATGGTTTACGCAGTTGCATTCTCAGGAATGTACTGGGCCTTATTACTTGTGCTATTTGCCCTATTCTTACGCCCTGTAGGTTTTGACTATCGTTCTAAACTTGAAAATACACAATGGCGTAATTCTTGGGACTGGGGGCTTTGTATTGGTGGTGCCGTGCCTGCTCTAGTTTTCGGTGTAGCATTCGGTAATTTATTTTTAGGTATTCCTTTTAATTTAGATAGCACATTACGCTCTGAATATTCAGGTAGCTTCTTTGCTCTTCTTAACCCATTTGCCTTAGTTTGCGGTATCGTCAGTTTATCTATGCTGTGCGCGCACGGCGGTGCTTGGCTTATGCTGCGTACAGACGGTGCTTTGAAACAGCGTTCTGCCAAAGCCACCCAAATTATGGCAGCAGTATTCTTGGTTTGCTTCCTTGTAATTGGGGCATGGTTATACTTCGGTCAAGTTCCTGGTTATAGCTATGCTGCTGCAATTGATCCAAATGCTGCTCTTAATCCTTTAGCTAAACAAGTCGTCACAAATAACAACCCAGGTTGGATGAACAACTACTCCAGCTATCCAATCACTAAGGTTGCTCCAGTTGTCGCAATTTTAGGGGCAATTATTGCCTTCTTTACAGCATCAAAAGCAAAAGCAGGTTTAACCTTTGCCGGTACAAGCTTAATGATTGTAGGTGCAATCTTAACTGCTGGGTTTGCTCTCTTCCCATTTTTATTGCCATCGAGTATTAACCCAAACTCTAGCTTAACAATGTGGGATGCTGTATCTAGTCACCGTACTTTAGGTGTTATGACTGTTGCTGCATGTATTTTTGTTCCAATCATTTTGCTCTATACAACTTGGTCGTATTACAAAATGTGGGGCGTGATTACCAACAAACATATCGAGTCAAACTCGCACAGCTTGTACTAATAAGGAGAAGCAAATGTGGTATTTCGCATGGATTCTTGGGATTTTGATGGCATGTTTTGCAGGTGTATTGAGCGCTCTTTATATCGAACACCATCAAAATTTGGATGAGGAATAAAGCATGGCAAACGCAATGACAGCATCAAATCAAAGAAAAGCTCAAGCATTTGCAATGGCCATTTCATTTCTGTTGGCATTGCCGCTTGCTGCAATTTTACTGGTTCATCCTTCACTGATGTTAGATGCAAACGGACACTACAATCATAGCCAGCTTATGCTGGTCATGGTGGGGATTTCCGGAGGCTTCATTTATGGTGTTGGTTTTGTACCCCACTTCTGGTTATGGAAATGGTTATTTAGTCCATGGGTAGCTTGGCCTCTCATGCTTTTAGGCTATTACATCTGGTTTCTAACCTAAACAAAAAGGACCTCATTTGAGGTCCTTTTTCATTTCAATCAGCTTAATAGGTACAAGTGGAACGCCAACATCTGCTTCAAGTGGATATGGTTCTTGATTGCCTGTTTTTGTATATCCTCGTCTCTCATAATAACTAATTAGCTCTGAACGTACATTCAATACATACATGATTGCACTGTCCAATTCCGGTACTTTGTGCAAAGCAAACTGTTCAGCGTACTCCAGAACCGAACGACCTACTTTCATATTCTGTATTTGAGGATCTATACAGAATGTCCCTATCTCAACCGCGTTGTTTTGAAATGTAAGGCCTATGCATGCAGCAATTTGTGAAGAATCAATTTCTGCAACTAATAATACTGAGTTAAGTAATTCTAATTGCTGTTTCAATTGCTCTTGACTAATACGTTGGCCTTTTACAAATTCAACTTCAGTTGTCCAGCTTCTACCTTGTTGAGCTCTATAGGCCTGATTAATCAAATCCACAAGTGAGGGAATATCACTCACTTTAGCTAAACGGAAATTTAGATTTATCATAAATATACTTAGGCTATTTAAAATATTCTAAAAAATAAAGCCGATATTAAATCGGCTTTATTTTGAATAGCAATTGATTAATTTGATTGTTCAGCTAACCAAGCCATAAATTTTTGACGCTCAGCTTTAGAAGATTTTTGCCAAATTTCGACCAAACGCTGATCATTCGTTTGTGCCACACCTGCTGAAGGTACTGTTACGGCAATAGGTGCAGCAACTTGAGCTGTGGTCGGTTTTGCAGCTGCATATACGGCATCAGGTTGCTGCTTAGATGATTTAGTCGTGAAGTCAGTAACCTTACCTAACAAGCCTGTTGCAAACCAAGGTTTTGCTTCATTATTTGCACCAGTCTGTTGAACAACTAGTTCATTATTTGAATTATATACAGCGACTGTTGGTTGCTCAGCATATTTTTTTGCTTGTTCAAATTCTTTTGGAGCACCTACCATTGCAAGCTTATAGGTTTGACCATCTTTTAATGTTGGTGTTTGAATTGTAACGACTCCAGACTTAACAATATCGTGTTCACCATTTAGATGTTCAAAGTATTCTTGATAACGCACACTTAGGTTCGTTGTACCGGCATCAACTTTGTAGTTATTCTTAGAAGAACGAAATAATCCTGAATTGACTTCTTGACCATTTACCGCAAGGATTACAATTTCCTCTGGTGCTGTAATTGTAACTGCTGAAAATACTGAACCGCTGAGTAATAAACCAATCGCAGCAACACTTAATCTTAAAGTCATCTGTTCACGTCTCTATAATATTTAATAGTTTCTAAAAACATGAGCAATATGCAATATGATTATGACGATTTTATGACACTTGTTCTTTTGACGAAGCTGCACTTAAAACTTTTAAAATATATTATTGAATTATAATAAATATCTATTTTGATCGTTAATTTTAAACACATAAAAAAAGAGTACCGTTTAGGTACTCTTTTCATCAACTAAAATTAGTTAAATGTTTTGAAACGGTCTGCATCGCTAATGAATGCTTTTTCACCAGCTGGTGCTTCAACAGAACCAAATACTAACTGAGCACGTAGTTTCCAAGTTGCAGGTACATCAAATGCTTCAGCAGCATCGGCGTCAACAACTGGGTTATAGTGTTGTAAAGACGCACCTAAACCAAGTTCTGAAAGTGCTGTCCAAGTCGCAAACTGAGCAATTGCACTTGAATGTTCAGACCAAACTGGGAAGTTATCTGCATATAATTCAAATTGCTCTTGTAAGCTTTTAACAACAGCTTGATCTTCATAAAATAGTACTGTACCTACACCAGCAACAAAGCTATCAATCTTTGCATTTGTACCAGCGAACGCATCAGCAGGAACAATTTTACGTAGCGCTTCACGAACCAAGTTCCAAAATTTAGCATGTGATTCACCATAAAGGGTTACTACACGTGAAGATTGAGAGTTAAATGCTGATGGACTATGTTTAACCGCTTCACGAATTGTTTCTTCGATTTTTGTGCGATCTAATGCAACATTTTTACCAATTGCATAAATAGTACGACGGTTTTTAATTTTATCTAAGAAAGTAGACATTTTGTTATTTCCTACCTATTTGATTGACCATTGGCCGTTGTTTGGGAATGAATATAGTCTATGAAACTCATTTCTTATAATCAGCATTAAAAATATGACAGTTCGTTTTATTTTCGCAACAATAAAAAAAGATATAAATATAAAAAAACCTCACTATTTTGTGAGGTTTTTTTATAGATAAGCTGCAAATTATTTTTCTGTTTCAAATAGTGCTGCTACAAATGATTTCGCCGAGAACGGTCTTAAATCATCAATTTTTTCACCCACGCCAATAAAACGAATTGGTACATGAGTACGGCTAGCAATATTAAACAGCACACCACCTTTTGCAGTGCCGTCCAACTTAGTAATAGTAATACCCGTTAAACCAACTGCTTGGTCAAATTCTTGTACTTGGTTAATTGCATTTTGCCCTGTACCTGCATCTACTACTAACATAATTTCATGCGGTGCCGTTGCATCAATTTTTTGCATAACACGCTTAACTTTCTTAAGCTCTTCCATCAAGTTACTTTTGTTATGTAAGCGGCCTGCGGTGTCTGCAATCAATACATCAATACCTTTAGCTCGCGCACTTTCAAAAGCATCAAAAATAACCGAAGCACTGTCTGCGCCATGGCCTTGAGCAACAACAGAAATATCGTTACGCTCACCCCAAATTTGTAATTGTTCAGTAGCAGCTGCACGGAATGTATCACCTGCTGCCAGCATTACTTTCTTGCCTTCGCCTTGCAAACGCTTAGCCAATTTACCAATAGTCGTTGTCTTACCTACACCATTCACACCCACCATTAAAATCACATAAGGCGATTTATTTGGGTCAATATGTAAAGGCTTCACACGTGGAGCAAGTAAAGCAACCAACTCTTCTTGTAAAGCTTTATAAAGCGAATGTGAGTAAATCAAATCGCCACGTGCAGTACGTTCAGTTAAGTTGGTAATAATCGTTTTTGTTGCATCAACACCAATATCTGCAACTAATAATTGCTCTTCGACTTCTTCAAGCAACTCATCATCAATTTCTTTACCACCAATTAAGATATTGACCATACCATCGGTGAAATTACGACGAGTTTTAGTCAAACCTTCTTTCATTCGGCCAAAGAAGCCAGACTTTGGTTGCTCTGGTTCAGTTGAAGGTGCAGCTTCAACAACTTCTTCAGCTTTTACTTCTTGCTTAACAGGTGACTCAACGATAGGAACATCGATAGCAGGTAAATTAGGTAATGTGACATCGTCATCCCCGATCTCAGCATCTATCAAGAATTTATTTTGCATATTCGATTGTTGTTGCATGCCGATTCCTTGAAAAGCAGCGTGTTAAAAAACAGAAAGTTTAGCATAAATTCAAGTTTTTGCCTGCTCCAATAGCGAGCAAAACCTTGTTGAAATAAAGACAATACTTATTGAGTATCTTCTTGTGCTAACGCAGGATATTCCTTGATGTGATCATGTTCAAACTGATAAGCATGCATTAACTTTAAATACTCTGCTCTATGAATTTTTGATTGAGCCATAATCAACTCAGCCATATCTTGAGTTCTAGGATATGTGGCCTGCCGTGAAAGTTGCACAATACGTTGATATTGTTCTGAATTGACAGGACGAAGTAATGCTAAATAAGACAGCATAAAAATACAGCCAATGATAATAATCACAACCAGATTAAAACATTGATCTGCCTTGAACTCAGACTTTAATTTAAGAAAATTTTCTTTGAATGTGAGCATGACCTACCTCTAATTTATGTAGTGTAGGGTTCAATGCACTTCAGCACAAGGTCAAAATCCAGTAAGGCTCTATTCTTTATCCTTACTGGATGACAAACTTTAGCTTATTAAAGAGCGAATTACAGAGAAGTATAAGATTGCTGCAATAATTACTAAAACCAGTAACATAGCAAAAATGCTTAAACCTTCTTCTGCATCAGCCGGATGCAATTCATCTTCATCTGCAATTTTTCTAAGCTCACCATCATATACATTATAGAATCGAGCTTTTTGGTCAGGGGCTAATTGACGAGCATAGTCAAAAACACGTTTACGTTGTGCTAGACAATAATCCCCTAAATGTATTTCTTGATGGAAAATTGCTTCATCTAATAATTTACGATGGTAATGGGCAAGCTCTATGATTTGCTCCTCTTTAGGAGGAGTATCAAAAACAAAGCCATCGATAGTATTTGTCATAGTTATTCTCCTTGTCTTTTATTCTCATATTGATTTTACTCAAAATTATTTGTGAATAATGTTTAATCATGTATCCTAATAGTGAACTAACTGATGCCGATCAATAGTTGACAAATCCATTAATTTGTAATATTAGTTTAACAATTCTAAGTTACATTAGTTCAAAGGCAGTGGCCTTTAGAAAAAGTAATCATAATTAAAATAAGGAGTTTTATATGATTCAACGTATCTCTCATCATGATTTAGAACATGTATACGCAACTGCGGTTAACACAATTCACTCTCAAATGAATTTCCAAGATGCGGTTGCACAGTTAGAAGAAGTTGCTCGTGCTGGTCACGGTAAAGCTGCTCTGTTCTTAGCAGAACTATATTATCAAGGTTTCCGTGTAGAACGTGACTCCATGAAAGCACAATATTGGCAAAAGTTGGCCACGATGCAAGCGTAAAGAAACGTCACTTAGGTGGCGTTTTTTTATACCTGTAAAAACCAAAATTATCTATTTATCTAAGGCCTTACTTCGCCACTTCAGTCGTGGCTCAGGTGGCGTTTTTTTATGCCTGTAAAAAGTTCAATATAAATTAACCATAACTATGTTCATCTTGCGCTTCGCCAAAGCTTTAGCCGCTTTGTCTTGCTCAGGTGGCGTTTTTTTATGTCTATAAAAATTCAATATAGGCAAACTCAATTGCTATTTTTCTTGCGCTTCGCTAAAGCTTTACTTCATCACTTCAATCTCGGCTCCAGCATTACCTTTTTTTTGGTATTGATCTATATAGATATTTCGAGCCATCAATATTTGTTTACGATTTGATACCTGTTTAAACTGAAATGTCATGTGGTTTTCTTATAATAGTCAAGACAAGTTGAGAACCTTTAAATTTAAAATGAACAGTTTAACTAATCTACAACCGGTTTCTAAAGACTTGATGATCAAGATTTATATTTTAAGAACCATGATGTACTGTGGGGTTCTTTGGGGACTATTTGATGAAGGCTGGGCTATTAAATCAGATCAGGAAGATTTTATTTTCCCGTTTTGGTTAAATGGAGTTCAAGCACATCGATATGCCAAAACTCATTGGCCTAATTACAAGCCAAGAAAAATTACCCCAAAAGACTTCCATGAATCTTTATTACCTACTTTAACACGGTTAAAAGTGACCCCTGCTTTATTTAACTCATCTCATCGTAAGTTGAAGTTATCTACTCAACAAATGCATCATTTCTTTTTTAATCATCCGAAATGGCAGGTAGCTTAAAGTTTTAAGCTACCAAATTTAGAGTGCTTTTTGAGCGCTTGAGCATAAAATCTATATTTGAATGACTCGTTAGTCTTTGCATTTTTTAAAAATCGAGCTAATTTAAATCAAAATGATAAAACAACAGGACAGAAGAAATGACTATCGTTGCACAAGTAATTAAGAACAAATCTGAACAAGCGATTTTTACAATTTCACCCGAAGCAACTGTCCTCGAAGCAATTACGATTATGGCTGAAAAAGGTATTGGTGCTTTAGTCGTAGCAGAAGGTGAAAAAGTTGTCGGAATATTATCTGAACGTGATTACACACGCAAAGTAACGCTTATGGAGCGTTCATCTTATAGTACTACCGTTGCTGAAATTATGACGGCAAAAGTAATTACGGTAGGTTTAAATAATACAGTTGAAGAATGTTTACAGCTCATGACCGATCGTCATTTACGTCACTTACCTGTATTGGATAATGGAAAATTGGTTGGTTTTATTTCAATTGGTGACTTAGTTAAAGCCGCTATGGAAGACCAAAAAGTTTTAATTGAACAATTAAAACAATATATTTCAGGCTAAATACAAAAAATAAAAATGGGCGATTAACGCCCATTTTTATTGTCTTTAATACTTAAAGATAATTCGTAATTAAAGCGACTAAACGCTCTAGCAAAATATCGGCTTGAGCTTGTGTCATATTAATTGGAGGTAATAAACGAACCACAGAACCTGCGGTAACGTTAATAATAAGCTTGTATTCATCACGAGCAATCGCAACAAGCTCAGCACAATCTTTAGGTAGTTGAATACCAATCATCATACCAAAACCACGTACTTGTACGTTCTTACCAGACAATTGGGCACGTAATTGGTCAACAATATAATTACCCACTACTGCTGCATTCTCTACTGCATTTTCCTTCTGAATCGTATCAATTACCGTATAAACCACGCGAGAGCCCAATACTGTACCGCCATAAGTAGAACCATGGCTGCCTGGGCCTAACAAACCAACAGCTTTACCTTGAGTCATTACCGCACCCACTGGAAAACCGTTACCCAACCCTTTTGCAGTGGTTAAAACATCTGGAATAATATTTGTATGTTGATATGCGAAATATTTACCTGTACGACCATTACCAGTTTGGATTTCATCTAGCATCATCAACCAGTTATGCTGATTGCAAAGATGGCGAACTTCTTCTAAATAGCTAAACCCTTGTGGCGCGGTATTAATGCCACCTTCACCCTGAATCGGTTCAATCAAAATAGCAACGATATCGGGATGTTGTAAGGCTGCTTCTTGAATCGCTTCAATATCACCAAATGGCACTCGAATAAAGCCTTCTACCAAAGGAGCAAAACCATCTTGTACTTTCTTGTTCCCTGTTGCAGAAAGCGTAGCTAAAGTACGGCCATGAAATGATTGCTCAGCAACAATAATCTTTGGCAGGCTTATACCTTGTTGAGTACCAAATTTACGCGCAATTTTAATTGCACCTTCATTTGACTCAGCACCACTGTTTGAAAAGAAGATTTCTTCCATACCCGAAACTTCAGCAAGCTTTTGAGCTGCCGCAGTTTGCCAAGGAATTTCAAATAAATTACTTGTATGTACGAGTGTAGCTGCTTGTTCTGCAATTGCCTCTGCAATAGCTGGATGAGCGTGTCCTAAACCACATACAGCAATACCAGTGAGTGCATCTAAGTATTCTGTACCATCTTGTGTATACAGATATGCCCCTCGGCCTCGGACAAAACTGATCGCTTGGCGACCATAAGTAGCCATTAAGTGTGTTGGTTGATCAGGTTGTACTGGAGCTAGGGTAATATCAGTCATCACGAACTCTGTCTGTATGAGGTTTTAAGAAGGGTTTATATAAACAAAAACTTGCGCTGATGAAAAGTCTCATTACTCATTTATCTAAAATTTCGTCTGCTTTTTACTATCACTTCGGTTTATACAATAAAATATTGAATATTCTATGCAACTTTAAGCAACAAGGTGGTTTGCAAAGCAATGTGAACACCCCCTATAATGCTGCAAGATTAGTTGAGGATCTACATATGACTGAACAAGCACGTGATACTGAAGCGTTAATTCGCGATCAAATTGCGAAGCATCCCGTTTTACTTTACATGAAAGGCACTCCACAGTTTCCACAATGTGGTTTCTCTGCACGTGCAGTAGAGGCGCTCAGTCAAATTGGTCGTCCATTTGCATATGTGAACATCTTAGAAAACCCTGATATTCGTGCAACTTTACCAAAAATTGCAAACTGGCCTACTTTCCCACAATTATGGGTAAATGGTGAGCTTATTGGTGGTAGTGATATCATGCTCGAAATGTTCCAAAATGGCGAATTAAAACCATTAATCGAACAATACAGCGCAGCTCCAGAAGCGTAATAATAAAAAAGCCAATCGAAAGATTGGCTTTTTTTATACTCATGAATTTAACAATTACTTATCCCTACATAGCGAAATAAACCATCTACACCAAGATCTGCTTTTAAAATAGTTAAATTTTTATATGTTGTAGTCGTTATCGCATCAAAAATATTCATGTTCGGATCTTCATGTAACTCATCTACATTTTGAGTCATGCATTCTTCAAAACGGTCAGCTACAAATTCAAAGCCCAAATCCATCGCAATAAACAATGTATGTTCACAAGGTTGAACGTACTGTTCTTGTGTCCAATCAATAACCGCAAGCTTACAAATTGGGCAAAGAATATTGGCCTCTGCATTCTGTAATTCAACTAACTGGTAAGACATACTTTTAAAAAAATCGAGAAAAATATATTTTATGAAAAATAGTGTATGAACGCCATATTTGATTTTCAATTCTAAAAAAATAAATTACAAAAACATTCCAATGTAATTACATTAAAATTTCAAATTATCTAAACTCCTCTTTTTAAGTCATATTTATAAGCTTTTTACAAAAAATTAAAATCAAACTTTATCGTTGCAAAACTAATAATGTAAAATCTTTAGTGTTGCATAAATAGGATATTTTAATGCTCACAGATCTTGATGATTTTTATTGTTTTGCCCTTGTTGTTGAGCATGGTGGATTTAGTGCTGCCGAACGTGTTACCGACATTCCAAAATCAAAATTAAGTCGTCGTGTTTATAATTTAGAGGAAAATTTAGGGGTTCGCTTAATTCAGCGTAGTTCTCGTCATTTTGCTGTTACCGATATTGGGATGGATATCTATAGACACGCACAAGTCATGATGAATGCTGCTCAAGCAGCCCATGATTTAGTTGATCACTTAAGTATTCAACCGAGAGGTGTAGTTAAAGTAAGTGTTCCAGTAGACATTGCACAAAACCAACTACCTAAAATTTTACCGGCATTCTTAAAAAAATACCCTGAGATTCGTTTACAACTGATTGTAAGTAACCGCCGCGTTGATGTTATTAATGAAGGTATTGATGTCGCTCTACGTGTCAGATCTAAACTAGATGATGACCCTAGCCTAGTCCTTAGACAGTTTTCACTGATAGAGCAAAGTCTCTTTGCGAGCCAAGCTTATTTAAATGAGTTTGGTAATATTAAGACACCTGAAGAATTAAGTGATCACCGAATTTTAAGTTTGTCTGAAGAGCATTTAGATCAACAATTTATATTACACGGTCCAGATAACCAACAGAAAAAAGTGAAAGTTAGTCCAACTGTAATGGGAACAAATATCTACATGCTCGCCCAACTTGCGAGTCAAAATTGTGGTATTGCGTTGTTACCTGACACAGCGGCTGAAGATTTTGTGAAATCGGGGCAGCTTGTGCAAATCTTGCCAGATTGGAAAGCAGCCCACGGTATATTCCATGCTGTTTATCCTTCTCGTAGAGGATTACTCCCAGCAGTGCGTGTATTTATTGATTATCTTGTGGAACATCTTTCAGAACATTAATAAATTAAGCTCCATAAAAAAGTTCGATAATTTATCGAACTTTTTTATAATTATTAAATTTCCGGATAGTTTCCCACACCTTCTGGCCATGGTGTCAGTAATTCAAAACCAGTATCTGTAACTGCAACCATGTGTTCCCATTGAGCAGATAAAGAAAGATCTTGAGTAATAACCGTCCAACCATCGTTTAATTCTTTAACTTGAGGTTTCCCTGCATTAACCATAGGTTCAATCGTAAAGACCATACCTTTCTTCAGAACTAAACCTTGTCCACATTGACCATAATGCAGAATATTAGGTTGCTCATGATAAACTTTACCAATGCCATGCCCACAGTATTCACGGACAATACTATATCCTTCGCGATGAGCAACTGATTGAATGGCATAACCAATATCACCTAAAGTAGCTCCTGGTTTAACTGTGTGAATACCAGCAACCATCGCCTCATAGGTTGTTTCAACTAATTTTTTCGCATGCGGATTTACGTTGCCCACATAATACATACGGCTCGTATCGCCGAAATAGCCATCTTTGATAATTGCTACGTCAATATTAATAATATCGCCATCTTTTAAAACTTTATTTGGCGAAGGTATACCATGACAAACTACTTCATTTACTGAGGTACAAATTGTTTTTGTAAACCCATGATAACCAACATTGGCAGGAATAACTTTTAAAGTATTTACGATGTAATCATTGCAAATATTATCTAAATATTCAGTTGTTACACCGGGCTTAACATACTTCCCTATCATTTCTAAAACTTGTGCAGCCAAACGCCCAGAAATTCTTAATTTTTCCAGATCTTGTTCAGTTTTAATTGTAACAGTAGAAGCTCTCATTCAATTTTATCCTCGTAGGGACTGTTTTTACCATGCCTACAAAAATGTTAGTTAATTTAGAGTATTTTAGAATGGATATAGGATAGGCGGAAAGCTTTAAATGCCCAAATATTCAACATTCATAATCGTATTTTATATTTTTATTTTTACATAATTTCCTTAAAAAGTCAGACTTAAAAACTGTTTTCTTTATTTCTTTCAATGATTTTTCAACTAGATAACTTAACCAATTGATATTTTTCATATCTCTGAATGATTTTTAAGTCCTGAAAAAAAGCTTTTTCACATAAAATAGCGCTTGATCATGATCTCTTTTGCTCTAAAATTCTTTCTTTTTTGTTAAATTTAATTTATGCAACATCTTCGTACCGGAGATATTATTGCCTTAGGTTTTATGACCTTTGCCCTCTTTATTGGGGCTGGCAATATTATCTTTCCTCCCATTGTGGCACAACAAGCCGGTGATCACGTATGGTTAGCTGCCATAGGCTTCTTGATTACTGCCGTTGGCTTACCCGTAATTACGATTATGGCACTCTCTCGTATGCAGGGTTCCATTGAAATCATTAGTTCACCTTTAGGTCGTATCGCAAGTCTGATTTTAACAGTAGTCTGTTATTTATCAGTTGGCCCTTTATTTGCTACGCCACGTACTGCAACAGTTTCTTATGAAATTGGTTTTTCGTCTTACTTTGGAACATCAAGCAGTAGTCTTCTAATTTACAGTGCGATTTACTTTGCATTTGTAACTATTGTTTCTTTATATCCAAACAAGCTTTTAGATACAGTTGGACATGTTCTAGCTCCTCTAAAAATTATCGCTTTAGCAATTTTAGGTATTGCAGCGGTTATGATTCCTTCGGGCTATGTTCCTGCACCAATTAATCATTATGTTAACTCTCCTGTTTCAGAAGGTTTCGTAAATGGTTATCTCACTATGGACACTTTAGGTGCCTTAGTATTTGGTATCGTTATTATTCAAGCGATTTATTCGCGTGGTGTTACTGATAAAAAACTAGTAACTAAGTATGCAATTATTGCTAGTCTTATCTCAGGTGTTGGTCTTACTTTAGTTTACTTAAGCTTATTTAAATTAGGTTTAGGTAGCCATGAAGTCGCTCCAAATGCAGCGAATGGTGCTGTAATCCTACATGCATATGTTCAACATGCGTTTGGAAACATGGGTTCATTATTCTTAACTGGCCTCATTTTCTTAGCCTGTATGGTTACTGCAATTGGTTTAACTTGTGCATGTGGTGAATATTTTGCCCAACTCACTAAGTTACCGTATAAGCTTTTAGTTTTCATCTTAGTTGGTTTCTCTTTCATTATTTCTAATCTTGGATTGACCAAACTCATTGCTGTATCAGTACCGGTTTTAAGTGCAATTTACCCACCTGCTATTGTGGTTATTATGCTCAGTTTCTTCTGGAAATTTTGGCATAAACCATCGTTTATTGTTGGTTCAGTAACAAGTATTGCTTTAATTTTCGGAATTATCGATGGTCTTAAAGTTGCTGGTTTTGGAGATAACCTTCCTACTTTCCTTCAACATTTACCATTAAATGAACAAAACTTGGCATGGTTGATCCCATCTTTAGTTGTTCTTGCGGTGACTACCATTATCGACAAAGTTAAACATAAAAGCATTTAATCTGGTGTTTTTTTGAAATCGAGTTTTACCCAAACATGATTTTATATATCGAATAAAATGCTGCGTTTACCCAACCAGCATTTTATTTCAAGCAGCAGTATTTAATGACAATTCAACTATAGATATAATTAATTTTTACTGTAATATTACACTAAAATAATTTTTAGCTTACTCAGGAAAGAAGAGCATAAATGAAAACTAAATATTACCTAACATTAGCAGATGCAGAGTTTTTAATGGAAGAAGCTCAAAAATATGCAATCGAACACAACTTCAAAGTCAGTATAGCCATTGTTGATGAAACAAGCTCTTTATTACTTATGAAACGCCTAGATGGTGCTTCTCCTCTCAGTACACATATATGTCTAGAAAAAGCTAAATGCTCATCAATGAGCGGCCGCCCTTCAAAATTTTACGAAGAACTTCTTCAAAATGGCCGTCTTGGTTTCTTAAGTCTGCCAAGTGCTAAAGGTATGCTAGAAGGCGGAAAAGCGATCATTTATGAAGGTCAGATTTTAGGCGCAATTGGTGTTTCTGGTGTCCAATCTTTTGAAGATGCTGAAATTGCACAACACGCAATTGATGTCTTCTTAAAGAAACAAAGCAACTAAATTAAATTGAGAGAAAAGAGAAATTATTACACTTTTCACCTAAAAATTTCTCTTTTCTAAAATATTAAGTATTTTATACAAAAATATTTAATATTTACCTTTTTTATACCTTAACTATTTATAAATATGGAGGTTTTCATAAAACTGTTCAAAAAATTTTCAATTGACTATTGAATTAAGCTAAAAATACAAGTACAACATTAAACTTATTCTTGACTAAAACATTCGGTTTTAGCGCAACCACAAGGAGGGATGGAGATGTTATCATTACATTTCAACAAACAAGTCTTCATTAACACTCTGAACAGTAAAGATTCAGTTGTTTATGGAGTAACGACGCTTGCTCTTATGCTGACTCTACTGTTTCAAGGTATGATTAAAGGGAATCTCAAACCCGAATACTTTATGTATGCCATGGTTGTTTCTTTCGTATTTTGTGTATGGGCCTTTGTCGACCACAAAATGCGAAAATTAGCTAAAAGACGACTTAGTCAACAGAAATAATAGAATTCAAAAATGGATGAGTGATCATCCATTTTTTATTTGCTTAAAAACAACAAGATCGTTCCCATAACCAAAATAGCAGTTGCTAGTAGCTCAGTAACAATTAAAGCGATCATCATGAAAGTCATTAACCATGTCGGTAAACTAAAGTGCCCTAACCTATGGGGTTTTTTAAACTGATTGGTTGTATCCTGCAAAAACCCGTGAATGATATAAACTAAAATTGAGAAACTAAAAAATAGTATATTTGCCAATACACACCATAAAGCAATATCTTCATTTAAAACCGTAAAATAACTTAATACAGCCAAAATGAGTGTAGCTGCTGCATAAAGCAAACTGCTTCTATGTGCAATGTCTACATAATAATGTGCACGGCTTAATTCAGAATGGCGAATTTGCCAATATTTCCATACTCCTGTTAACATTCCTATCCATAAAAAGACACCGCTAAAGACAATAGCCAACTGTACAGCTTTCGATATTTCCATCATTTCCTTTATTCGTTTTATTAAAATTTGCAGAGCTGTATAACATAAATCTTGACTTTATAGTCACATTTTAATCAAGTACCTTTTCAGAACTCATGTACATTAAGGTAAATGATTAGACAATTCACTTTAAATCTATGGATAAGACTTATGAATCTTTTTGGATAACCTGTAAAGATGGTTATCAGCTTGCAGCTCAATTTTATCCTGCTCAAGAAAAGAAAACTGAATACCCTGTCCTTATTTGTCCAGCAACAGGTATTACTAAAAATTTTTATCATTCTTTTGCAACTTGGCTAAGTCAACAAGGCCACGATGTATTGAGTTTCGATTTCCGTGGTATTGGCGAGTCTCTACATGGAGCTTTAAAACAAAGTACCGCAAGTATTACCGACTGGGGAACACTTGATATCCCTGCTGCAATTGATGCTTTATTAACAAAAAAGAAAGCAAATCAAGTTATTCTTATTGGACACAGCGCGGGTGGACAATTACTAGGAGTCGTACCTAACTATAATAAAGTTGCAAAAGTAATAACGGTTGCAGGTTCAACTGGACATATTAAAGGCCTTAAGGGAAAAACCAAGTTTCTAGCACCAGTTATGTTTAATCTTATCTTCCCTATTTCTAGTGTTGTTAAAGGTTATGGTGCAACTCAATTCATTGGTATGGGAGAAAATCTACCTAAAAAAGTTGCTCAACAATGGAGAGAGTTTTGTAGCCGTCCCGGATATGTGAAAAATGCCATAGGCAAGACTATTTTTCATGATTTTCATTCAGATATTCAGTGTTCAATTACTGCTATTTGGGCTGATGATGATGAAATTGCAACTAAACGCAACGTACAAGAATTATTAAGTTTATATCCAAATGCAAATAAAAAAATGATTGAACTTAATCCAAAAGATTTAGGATATAAATCAATTGGCCATATGCTGTTATTTAAAAAATCACATCAAAAACTTTGGTCTATTTTAGAACAAGAAATAAATCATTAATCACCGCTTTTATTTTCGCCTCTAAGTCAGTAATCCGGCTTAGAGGTTTTTTTGTATTAAAAACGAGCAGCTTTTTACTTAAATGCGTCGATATACATTTAAAGTTCTGCTAAGGTAATTCATCTGAAGCTGTTGTCAAAACAGGTATATTTACTTGTTTAATGCAAACAGCTTCTTTTTTTCTGTTTTAGCTAAAGCCAAAGAAATTGTTCAAGGATAATTATGCTAGCACTAGAGCCTCAACATATTCATATGAATCAACGTGCTGTTGATAAAACACATGCATTAAAGTGTCTAGTAGATATATTGGAAAAAGATGGGTTAGTTACACCTGAATATATAACAGGACTCATCAATCGTGAACAACAAAGCGCGACTTACTTAGGCCAAGGTATTGCTATTCCCCACGGTACTCCTCAATCACGTGAATATATTTTAAAAACAGGTATTCGCTTAGCTCATTTTCCTGAAGGCGTGATCTGGGATGGAGAAAATAAAATCTATTTAGCTGTCGTGATTGCAGCGAAATCTGATGAACATTTACAAGTTTTGCAAATTCTTACTCGGGCATTAATGCATGATGTGAGTGAACAAGTAAAAAATGCTTCTAAACCTGAACAAATTATAGAATTACTACAAGCTCAGCCATTATCTTTAGCGCTTCATGAAAATCTCATTCAAACCGAAATTGATGCGCAAGATATCGAAGACTTATTTTGGACAGCTTCTCAAACGCTAAAAAAACATAATTTTGTAAAATGTGGTTTTCTAAGTTCACTTGATCCAGAACAAGCCATTCAACTGCAAGATCAAATTTGGTCCATTTCCAGCAATCACTTTGTTCAGCAACCGGCTATTAGCATTACTAAACCATCAAAGGTTTTAGAGCTAAATGGTAAAAAGCTAAATACACTCGTTTGTATTGCTGCTAATGATCAGCTCGATAATGAAAGATTTAATCGTTTAATTGATATTTTATTTAACCCAGAGCAAGTGGCCGAGTTAGATAAAACTCAAGCTCCAAACGAAATTGCAAAAATTATTGGGGCTGATGTTATTCCAGACTGGCCTCAACGTTCAGTAGTACTAGCAAATGCCCATGGTTTACATGCTCGACCAGCTACACATTTAGTCAATCTCACAAAAACGTTCCAAGGTGATATTCAAGTTGCTGTAGATGACGGTAGCTTTGTTTCTGCTAAAAGTTTAACTCGTCTTTTAGCTTTAGGTTGTAAACGTGGTCAAACTCTACGTTTTATCGCAGAACCAGAAACCGATGCAGTAGATGCCTTAGATAAAGTAGTCTTGGCAGTGCAGCAAGGTTTAGGTGAAGAAGTTGAAGCAATAGCAGTAACCAGCGAACTACCTGAACAGCAACCTGTGCAAGCTGCCGTATCAAATGCTACAACATTAGCTGACACTACAGGAATCGCGGCATCAAGTGGTTTAGCTTTTGGCCCAGTACATGTGATTAAACCAAAGGTTTATCAATATGAACGTATGGGTTTAAGTGTAAAAGCTGAGAAAGAAAATTTAGATATTGCATTACATGCCGTAAAAAACAATATTCACCAAGTGATTGCCAAAGCTGATGCTTCTGAAATTAAACAAATCTTTCAAGCTCATTTAGAAATGCTTGATGATCCTGATTTGATTAATGGTGTCTATCAAAAAATTAACCAAAATTTATCAGCACCAGCTGCTTGGCATGAGCATATTGAAGCTGCTGCCAAAGCACAGGAAGCCTTACCAGACCGTTTGCTCGCTGAACGTGCAACAGACTTACGCGATATTGGTGATCGAGTCTTAACACAGTTATGTGGTGAAGTGGTTATTGAAGAGCCTAAAGAGCCGTATATTTTAATTATGCATGATGTTGGGCCAAGCGATGTGGCTCGTCTTAACAAAGATCGCGTTGCAGGTATTTTAACTGCTATAGGCGGTGCAAGTGCTCATAGTGCAATTGTGGCACGTGCTTTAGGCATTCCAGCTATTGTTGGTGCTGGTGAACAAGTGTTGGAAATTGATCAGAAAAGTACCCTACTCATTAATGGTGACACTGGAACTTTTGTTTTAAATCCAGATACAGTTCAAATCGAACAAGCGAAGCAAGAGCGTGAGCAACAGCGTCAAATTCGTGAAGAAGCCGAACGTCATAGCCAAGAACCTGCTATTACTTTAGATCAACATCAAGTCGAAATTGCTGCCAATTTAGGTAAAGTTCAAGCAACAGCACAAGCAGTAGAATGTGGTGCAGAAGCCATTGGACTACTTCGTACAGAGCTGGTTTTCATGTCTCATAGCAGTGCACCGAGTGAAACGGTTCAAGAAGCTGACTACCGAGTGGTATTAGATGCACTTGCTGGCCGCCCACTTGTTGTACGAACATTAGACGTAGGTGGTGACAAACCCTTACCTTACCTACCAATTGCTGAGGAAGAAAATCCATTCTTAGGGTTACGGGGAATTCGTTTAACCTTAAGACGTCCTGAGCTTTTAAGACAGCAATTAACTGCTTTATTAAAAGCATCGGATAATCGTCCATTACGAATTATGTTCCCTATGATTGGACGCGTTGAAGAATGGCGTGCTGCAAAAGCGATTCTTGATGAAGTAAGAGCTCAACATCCATGTGACAATTTACAAGTTGGCATTATGATTGAAGTTCCTTCTGCAGCTTTACTTGCGCCAATTCTTGCACAAGAAGTCGACTTTTTCAGTATCGGAACAAATGACCTAACTCAATATACTTTAGCGATTGACCGAGGTCACCCAATACTCTCAGCTGAAGCAGATGGATTGCACCCAAGTATTCTCAATTTGATTGATCAAACTGTTAAAGCTGCCCACAAATACGGCAAATGGGTAGGAATCTGTGGTGAGCTTGCAGCAGACCCGAAAGCTGTACCTATTCTCATGGGATTGGGCGTGGACGAACTGAGTATGTCGCCAAATAGCATTCCACTAGTAAAAGCTCAAATTCGTACGCTGAGCTATAGTCATGCTCAAAAACTTGCGCAACAAGCTTTATTGTGTGATAGCGCCCCTGCTGTACGCCAGCTCTCTGAACAAGACTTATAAAATTGGGAATAGTAATGGCTAAAATTTTAACAGTTACTTTAAACCCTGCAATTGATGTAACCATCCAACTAAATGAGTTACAGGTAGGTGAAGTGAACCGACAAGAGTCGGTAGAAATTCATGCGGCTGGTAAAGGCCTTAATGTTGCTCAAGTATTAAAAGACTTAGGTCACGATGTAATCGTAACCGGTTTTTTAGGTGAGCATAATCGACAAATTTTTGATACACATTTTACCCAAGCTCAATTTCAACCCGAGTTCATTTATATCGATGGCGAAACACGTCAAAATATAAAAATTGCTGAGCATTCTGGGCGCATGACTGATTTAAACGGCAAAGGTTTCTTTGTTTCTGCAAGAGACAAACAAAGCCTATTTAATAAGATTGAAGCTCTGTTACCACAAGTTGAAGTAGTTGCAATAGCTGGTAGCCTGCCCCAAGGTTTTAGTATTGATGAGTTACAACAACTTATTCAACTGATCAAAAAACAAAATAAAAAAGTTGCATTAGATACCAGCGGTAAAGCTTTGGTTGCCGCAATTGCATGTCAACCTTGGATGATCAAGCCTAATACGGATGAGCTCGTAGAAAGTTATCAACGTCCTGCAACAAGCTATTCTGAACAAAGAAAACTTTTTGACAGCTTAGCCGATATTGAGCATGTGGTGATTTCAATGGGTGAAGACGGCGTAAACTGGCTGCATGCCACCCACCCCCTACATGCTCAAGCACCAAAAGTTATTGTAAAAAGTACAGTCGGTGCTGGTGATTCCCTCTTAGCGGGTATGATCCACGGACTTGTAAGCCAACTATCTCCTGAAGAAACTTTAAAAACTGCGACAGCAATTGCAAGCCATGCTGTAACACAAATTGGTTTTCGAATTCCTAGTCCAGAGGTTCTAGACCAATTAAAAGCACAAACTACTATCAATTCATTGAGTGAATCTGATGCAAACTGCTAAACATTTATTATTTGTCACTAATAGTCCGCAACAGCAAGTCAATGCTTTGATTTTAGCTCGTAAACTTGCTTTAGTCGCAACACAACATGGCTATAAACACAGTGTTATTTCACTCGATGAATTTGAATCAAGTGATGACTTTAATCATGTGATTATTGTTGGGCAACAACCTAAAAACCTAAATATTTTTGGTCAAAGTGCTTTGTCTTTAGTGTCTATTCAAGATATTAAAGAAGATGCTGATAAAGCACTTTTAACGGCGCTTGAACACTCGAAACCAGCAAATGAATGGGATCAAAAACCTAAGCAGACTTCAAATGCAGCAACTCACTTTGTTGCAATTACTGCTTGTCCAACTGGAGTTGCCCATACATTTATGGCAGCTGAAGCGTTACAGCAAGGTGCAGAGAGACTTGGATATCAAATCGATGTAGAAACTCAAGGTTCTGTGGGTGCGAAGAATATTTTATCAGCACAAGCGATTGCGGACGCCGATATTGTTATTCTTGCCACTGACATTGAAGTCAACACAGACCGTTTTGTAGGTAAACGTGTTTATCGATGCAGTACTGGTTTTGCATTAAAACAAACCGACAAAGCCTTTGCTGAAGCAATTGCGAATGCACAAGTTTTAGAACAAGGTAAACAACAAGCTACAACGGAAAATAAAGATAAAACTGAAAAAGTTGGTGTGTATAAACACTTATTAACTGGTGTTTCTTATATGCTGCCTATGGTTGTTGCAGGCGGCCTGTTAATTGCACTTTCTTTATGTTTTGGTCTAAATGCAGCCGAACAAGCAGGCAGCCTACCAGCCATATTAAAACAGATTGGTGCGGCAGCATTTACCCTAATGGTACCGATGCTGTCGGGTTATATTGCATATTCCATTGCAGATCGTCCTGGCCTTGCACCAGGTTTAATTGGTGGGTTATTAGCAGCACAGCTACAAGCGGGCTTTTTAGGTGGCATTGTTTCGGGCTTCCTTGCTGGCTATATCGCGTTATTTATTGCCAAAAAACTTAAACTACCAACTAGTTTAGAATCTCTTAAACCTATTTTAATTATTCCATTATTAGGAACATTATTTGTCGGTCTCATTATGTTCTATGTGGTTGGCCAACCTGTAGCACATATTTTTGAGTTAATGAAAGATTTCCTTAACAACATGGGCACCACAAATGCCGTATTAATGGGAATTATTCTGGCAAGTATGATGTGTATTGATTTAGGTGGTCCAATCAACAAAGCGGCTTATGCTTTTACAGTCGGTTTACTTACAACCAATACTTACATGCCAATGGCAGCCACTATGGCCGGCGGAATGGTTCCTGCAATAGGTATGGCAATTGCGACCTTCCTTGCTAGAAATAAATTTAGTACAGGTGAGAAAGATGCTGGTAAAGCTGCTTTCGTGCTTGGTTTATGCTTTATTTCAGAAGGTGCAATTCCATTTGCAGCAAAAGATCCAATGCGTGTTATTCCAACTTGTATTTTAGGTGGTTCAGTAACTGGCGCATTAGTTGCTCTATTTCACTGTGAACTTGTTACTCCACACGGCGGTGTATTTGTACTTCTGATTCCAAATGCAATCAATCATGCTTGGTTATATCTAGCAGCAATTGCAGCTGGAAGTATCGTAACGGGTGTAAGTTATGCCATCCTTAAAAAGAACCAAGAAGAAAAATTATTAACAAATTCATAATTTAAGAAAAAGGAGAATATTGATTCTCCTTTTTTATTTCTATTCAATTTTATTGATTAATTTGAACTGCACGAGCCTTAACTTGCTCAGAATCTTGGGCTAATATCACTCCAAGAGTTAGCTTTTTATTAGATTCTTCTTTTAATTTCTGAGCTTCTAGAACTCTATTTACATATTTAAGTTCTAATTTGAAAGAATCTCCCTATTTAAGAAAAATATTTTAATATTTAAAAATCAATAACATAAAAACAAATATTCAATAAAATTTATAGATTATTCATCAATCATGTTAAATGTATGGTAAATTTTTAGTATTTCAAACCAAATCAAGCTATTGATTAAATTAAACATTTCTTTATTAAATGGATTGATTTTTTATAGTTATGACTTTATAGACAAAAAATTTTTATAGAAATGTCACGTTCAAAACAACTTTTTTTTTCTAGGATTCTCATGCAAACAGGTATCGTTCATTTTACGAACAAGCGAGCAGCCAAGTTCAAATAAACGGTAAGAAATAAGTTTTATCAGATTAGCAAAATTTATAGTTTGTCCTTGTTAAATCAAACAATATAAATTTTGCTCATGACTTAAAGTCCTGATATAACTTGCTTAGTGAAACTATATTTTTCAACTATTAAAATTAGTTTCATAAAATGCGATCCACCAAGGTATGGGGAAAAGTCAATGACAAAGAAGTATGCGCGTTTTTTACCTACAACGGAATCTTTCACTCTTGAAGATTTTCCATATTATTGGATTACTCAGGTCCATGCTCAATATGTTCAAAATATTGATAATGCCCTTAAAAAATATGGCTTAGATAACTCACGTCGACGTATTATGCTAGCGCTAAGTAGTAAACCTCACGCTAGCGTGTCTGAGCTATCTGACATGATTATTTCAAAGATGTCGACTACAACTAAAATTGTTTATCGCTTAAAAGATGAGGGTTTAGTTGAAACATATTCTTGCCAAACTGATGGTCGTATTACACGCGTATATCTTACTGAACGTGGTACTGAAATGATTAATAAAATTAACGATCTAACCAGCGTAGTACTTGAGCAATCATTTGAAGGTATTACCCCTCTACAGTTAGAAAAAATGATGGAAAGCTTAAAAATGCTTTTAAAAAATCTATCTCGTTAATTTCTTTTAAACTTGCAAAATTTGTTTAGATTTCAAGCTCTCTTATGAGGGCTTTTTTTATATTTACTGAACAGGACTCAGAACCTAGATTTCACAAAGTAGCCAATTAAACACTATGCTTGTTGACATGTTCTTTCAACTCCAGTAGAAACTCTCTTTTATTATCTACATTGTAATTTTAGGAAAATGGCTAAAAGAAAATATAAAAGTGATAAGTTTCAGGTGCGTCGTATTAATCGCCAATGGTGGGTACTTGAAAAGGACTTGGAAACGAACTGCTATGCTAAGCATGAACAAGTAGCGACAAAAACATTAGCGAATAATTATGCTGATGATTATATAGAGCAATACTATATGAATCTCTATATTCAACAACAGTTGAAAAAACCAGAAACCGTATAAAAAGCCTTTATGGCTTTTTTTATTTATAACTTAAAAATTTAATAAACAGTAAAATAATAAAATTTTTGGCATAAAAAAAACCTACATCTTGGGGAAAATGTAGGCTATAAAATGCACAAAAAGGAATGATATATCCTTTTTGACAAGAAGAATTTTACGCTACTGCAAGCTCTTATTTTATATTACTTTTGTAAAGTTAATGGTGGTTATTGTATTAATGCTTAATAATTGAAACTGATTTTTTATATAAATTTTTCTAACAAAAATATCTAAAGTCATTTTATTTCTTGCCCACTTAAATATTTTATTTGCTATAAATTACTCTATAAACACTTCTTTTTTTGATCTATAAACACCTGTTTTAACAAGTTTTTTACAAAAATAAGCATAATTTTTTAAAGTTAATACTCTATTTTTTACACTCTTAATAAAATTAAAAGTTAATAAATAACATATGCATACATGAGTAATATCAATTTTATTTTAGAAAAACATTTATTCAAGGCGAAAAAAACATCAAATATTATTTTTTTATAGCTTTTGTGGTGACGACACAACTATTACAATACAGTTTATAAATAGTTTAACTCTTCAGCAGTTTTAGGCATGTTATGACTTCAATGTCGAACACTACCCAAAAGCACTTTATTGTTGAGCAGTTTCCTCTACCGACTTGGGTCAGTGATGAAAAAGGCTTAATTTTATACTGCAATACGGAGTGTACAAAGTACTGGCACGATACCTCTCCTCCATTGTTTCAGCAATGGTTAGATTTCGTGTACCCTGCCGATTTAGAAGAAGTTAAAAACAAATGGTTAGATGCTATACGACTGCAATCAAGAGTTGAATTTAAATGCCGTCTTTTACATAAGAGCCATCAATATCGATGGTGTAAACTTTCAATTCAATTATCGAAATATCATGAACCTTCTCAAGAAAATGAATGGTTTATTAGTTTTCTAGATATTGATCAAGATATACAAGAACAACAAAGCCTACGTAAAGATATCGATATACAGAATCAAATGCTCGATATTAGTGTCGATTGTATTAAAGTTTTAAATACAGATGGCACAGTATCTCATATGAATAAATCAGGGTGCCTTGCATTAGGTGTACCTGTCGATGAAAAAAATTTCGGTATGCGATGGTTAGATCTTTTACCACCGCATATACGCAAACGCGGAAGAGTTGCTTTAAAAAAAGCCTTACAGGGTAAAGTGGCCCGATTCGCTGGCATGAGTTGTTTACCAAATCAAGATCCTGAATATTGGGATAACATGCTTACCCCAATTCAACATACAAACGGCGAAATTATTCAAATATTGTGTGTTTCTCGGAATGTCACTCAACAATATCTTACTGAAAACCGATTAAGAGATATTAGTGAGAGAGATGAACTTACTGGATTATTTAACCGACGCTCATTTAAGCTTCAACTAAAACGTACCTTAGCCTACTCACGAGAAACCCAAACAAGTGTAGGGTTACTTTTAATTGATTTAGATCATTTCAAACATATTAATGACACCATCGGTCATAGTGCTGGCGATCACTTATTAAAAATCCTGTCTAAACGTTTTAATCAGTGCGTAAACCATGAACGATGTTCTGTCGCTCGGTTAGGTGGCGATGAGTTCGCAGTTATTGTCAGCCATTTAAAAAATGAAAATGATGTCCGAGAACTTGCTGAAGTATTGCTTCAACAACTCAATCAACCTATTACATATGCAGGGAATGTACTCAACGGCGGTATGAGCATTGGCTGTGCTATTTATCCGCAAGATGCTGTCGATCAGTCAAGCTTATTAAGCTGTGCAGACATGGCATTGCATGACTTAAAAGCTCGAGGTCGTGGCGGTATACGTATGTATAACCCAAGTATGATGCAGTTGACCGAAGCCATCGCCTCTCAACTTAACATTGCTCGTCAGCTTATTCGTCACCATACTATCCAACCCTACTATCAACCTAAAGTTGATTTAAAAACTCATGCTGTTGTGGGCTTTGAAGCATTGCTGCGTTGGCACACAACTTCGGCTCAAAGAGGTTTGCCTTCACAAATTGCTGAAGCTTTTAAAGACTATGATTTAGCCAGTAAAATTGGCGAAATTATGCAGCAACAAGTTTTGCATGATATGGCTAATTGGATAAAGTTAGGCTTTCAGCCACTTCCTGTATCACTAAATGCTGCACCAGTTGAGTTCTTAAGAGATAATTACGCGGAACGTTTATTAAAAAAAATTCATCAACTTGAAATTCCTACATATTTAATTGAAATAGAAGTTACCGAGCATATGCTTGGGGACCGTGGCTCTGAATATGTTATTCGCGCACTCAATAAACTAAAGCAACATGGTGTACGCATTGCTTTGGATGATTTTGGAACAGGATTCTCTTCTCTAACGCATATACGAGATTACCCAATTGATTGTCTAAAAGTCGACTGTAGCTTTATACAAAAGATGCAACAGGACCCATCAATTTATGCAATTGTCCAAGCAATTGGCTTACTCGCTCCTAATCTCTCACTCGGTTTAATTGCAGAAGGTATTGAAACAGTAGAACAAGAAGAGCTACTTCTTAAATTTGGTTATAACATTGGACAAGGCTTTTTATTCGAACAAGCTATTGATGCAAATCAAGTTATATCTATTCTTAAACAAGGTCAGGCTTATTTAGAAAGCCATTATTCGATGAATTAATCTGTATATATACAAAAAGTAGTCGCTCACTTTGCACACTAAAAATACACAATAAAAACCATAAAATTGGCGATAATATAACCATAACGATAACAAACTTAGGTTCTTCAACAATAAATATTGTCACAAGGCAATAAGGAGCAATATATGAGTTATCACCATATTTTAGTTCCAGTCGATGGTTCTCCTACGTCACTTATTGCGGTTAATCATGCTGCAAGTCTTGCTAAAGCGTTTAACAGTAAAGTCACTTTAGTATATGCGCTCACTATTGATCCTTTTATTTCAGTTGAAATCATTGATAGTACAGAAATTGCACAAGATTACTTTAATAAAGCGAGAGCTTCGATTCAGGGCATTTTAGATCAAGCTAAAGAGCAATTTAGTCAACACGGAATTTCTGTTGAAACAAAGATTGTTGAAGGTCAAACAATTCACACAGAAATTATCAAAGCAGCAACTGAGCTAAAAGCTGATTTATTGGTAATTGGTTCTCATGGACGAAAAGGTTTTAAAAAGTTCTTCTTAGGAAGTGTGACTCAAGCACTGTTAGGAGAAATCCATGTACCCGTATTGGTCGTAACCGAATAGATAAATTTAAAGTTCAAAAAAACCCAGCTATAGAGCTGGGTTTTTTACATAAACTACTTTCCGTTATACGTAAATTTAATGAGAGAACCAGGATTCTCTAAAGTATGCGTTACAGAACCATCGTCTTTTTGCACATTACCCGCTGTATCCGTCAGTACATATAAGACATTGCCCTCCGGACTTGCAATCACGTCACGATAACGGTTATTGCTTTTAAACATCGGGATAGCATCATCTAAAGTCGCACTATATGTTGGATCTAGCTTAATACGGAAAATGACTCCACGTTTTAAAGATGGTACCAATAATGTATTTTCCCATCCCGGAATCGCCTTTTTACCTCCCGTATATACATATGCCGATGACGGTGCAACCGTTGGCCAGCAGACATAAGTCATATCACCACAAGTTGGATCATTGTAGTTATAGGTATCTTGTACGGTATACAACGTTTTCAAAGGTGCTACAAAATTTTTCCCAGTCCATTCAGACTCTTTAGTCACGGGAACACCTTCGGCTACTTTTACCCCGTTTTGACCCAAATCTTTAATTTGAGATTTATTGGTTGCAGCCGAATAGTTGGCATAAGCATAGCCACTATCATCTTTATAACCTGCTACATTTGGCCAACCATAGTTCCCACCTTTTAAAATGAGATTAATTTCATCATCAGAATTTGGCCCTTGCTCAGATTGTAAAAGCTTTCCATTTGGAGCAAATGCTAAACCTTGTGGATTACGGTGCCCTAAAGTATAAATATGACTAACTACCCCATTAAAGCTCGGGTTATCTTTAGGAATACTTCCATCCAGGTTTAAGCGTAATACCTTGCCCATATAGGTATGGTAGTCTTTGCTGTTCAGCTCTTGCTGAGTTGGGGTATGCTGCGCCTGATTTGGTAAAAACAAATAAGCCAGTTGATTTCGGCCTTGGTCACCAATCGTATAGTAGATTTTTTGGTCTGGACCAATAACAAGACGGCCTGACTGATGGTCTTTTGATGATGGTAAGCCTGCAATCAAATCAACAGGTTTTTCAAATGTATCTGTTGTTTTGTTATAGGTATATCTACGGATAATCGTTTGGTTAGGTAGTTCTTTATCTGTAGATTTTGGATTTTTAAAAGTACCCGAAATATAGATATAAGGGTTATGTTTAAAGTCAGGATGAAAAGCAAAGCCTAACAAACCATTTTGCCCATCCGCATCATTCACAATTTCAGGAACCTGAAAAACTGTTTTTGCGCTACCGGACTCAGGATTTACTCTTAAAATTTTACCGGTTGCACGTTCGGTTAACCAAATCTGATTGTCTGGTCCCCATAACAAAGCATGCGGTTTATTTAAGTTAGACAGAATAACTTTTTTATCAAAATTTTCTGTTTTTGCTTTAGCAAATTGCGCTGGCGTAAGCGGAATGTCCGCAAATGCCGTATTAAGCATAAATAGTTGTGCAGCACCTAAAAGAGTGACCTTGGCTAATAAATGTTTATTCATAATTCCACCTTATAAATTTTTTAAAGAGTTACTCAAATCAAAAACGTTTGATTTGTATAAGTTCTCTATATCTTTTGTATTATGATGAATAGCATATTTATTAAAATCCAAATTTCTGAAAGGCTCTGTTGCATAAAAGTAGCTATTCAAAACAAATGAATACTTTAAAAGTTATCTTATAAATAGTTCATCAAGTTTTTAAACTGATTGATATGAAAGCAACCTTTAACAAAGTAATTGAAAAGTAAAAATTAATACTGAAACAGACAATTCAAACTATAAAAACATACATAACACCCAGCTAAAAGATTCAAGCTAGAGCTTAAGGATTTCAGCAGAAGTCAGGTTCAGTTATGTGCGCAAATTTTAAACCTCTTAAGAAAGATCATGCTCATCAATTAGACTTATTTGAACCAACGTTTGATTACAAATCGGATGTTTATCCAAGTGATGACTGTCCACTGATCTTATCTCACCAAAATGAATTGGAATGGCTAAAAGTTAAATTTGGAATGTTACCTCCCTATGCCAGAGAAGTTTCATTTAAGTATGCAACCTATAATGCAAGAACTGAAACGGTTGAACAAAAACGTTCTTTTAAACACGCTTGGTCACATAATCAATTCGGGCTTATACCTGTTGAAGCTATTTATGAACCGAAATATATCAATGGAAAAGCTCATTGGTATGGCATATTCCGTCAAGATAGGGAACCATTTACACTTGCGGCAATTTATGAAGAAACCATCATTGATGAGCAGAAAGTTCGGTCAATGTCATTATTAACAATAAACGCAGATCAGCATCCATTCATGAAGCAGTTTCACAAACCAGACGATGAAAAACGTTCAATTATTGTGATACCAAATCATCTCAGGAATGATTGGTTGAATTGCAAGCACACTGAAGCATCTGATTTTTTCTTAGATATGCCACTATATGAATTTATATCTCTACCGAAAGCAGATATGAAGAAATAATAATTAAATATTTAGCACTGAGGACACATATAAAAAATTAAAAAAGGCCCGCTTGGGACCTTTTTTTATATTGGACATTAAGGCGATTTGTAGAGCAAACGGTTTGGGCTACCAGACGGATTTTTCACTACATTACTGGTTGCTTGATTTAACAAATTAGTCAATATCGTTTGAGGCGTAGCAGTAGGTGTGCTTTGAAGCATTTCAGCAACTACACCGGCAACATGTGGAGTTGCCATTGAGGTACCATTTAATACTTTAGTGGCTGTATTACTTCCAATCCAAGAAGAATTAATTTGACTTCCCGGCGCAAAAACATCCACACAGCTTCCATAATTAGAATAACTTGCTCGAGTATCAGTATTGTCCGTTGCAGCAACTGTAATTGCATTACTTGTTCTTGCAGGAGAAGAAGTACAAGCATCTGTATTCGAGTTACCTGCGGCTACGACCATTACATAACCATTATTATATAAATTTTCTACTGCACTATCTAAAGAAGAGCTTGCTGCCCCGCCTAACGACATGTTTACAACGGCTGGTTTACTTCCATTTTTCAAAATCCAATCTAAACCAGCAATAACATTACTTGAAGCACCAGACCCATCACATCCTAAAATCCGGACTGGAACTAGTCTTACACTCTTGGCAACACCATAAGTCGTCCCCCCTACAGTCCCAGCAACATGTGTGCCGTGTCCATTACAATCGGTCGTTCCATTACCATCAGATATTGCTGTATATCCATTTAATACACGACCTGAAAATTCTTGATGGGTAGACAATATACCAGTATCAACAATATAAGCTGTTGTACCCGAACCGGTCTGCGAATAAGAATATGCTGAATTTAATGGTAAAGCTTTCTGATCGATGCGATCTAGTCCCCAATCAGGATTACTTTGGGTCGTTGCATCAATATTCACAACAGTATCATTTTCTACAGAAAGAACTTGTGGATTCTTTTTCATCGCTTCAATAAAGGCTGTTCCTGCCGTATCAGGTAAATAAATTGCAAAACCTTTAAGAGCACTATCGTAGCTCTGCAAAACCCTGCCACCATGTTGTTTTGCAATATTCTGTGCAAAATCTTTAGCAGATCCAATATCCTTGTTCAAGATGACAATATATTGATTTTTAATAATTCCTTTTGGTTGAGAAGAGTCTATTGCAGAATTTAAAAGATTTGGTGCTGCGTAAGCTAAATGGGTCGCTGCCATTGAAAGAAAAATAGCAGAAACTTTGTGAATATTCATGTATATCTCCATATATTATATTTCAGGTATTTTTATGATAAGTAATAACTTTTTTATTTCAGGTTTAACTTCCAGATGAAAATTATAAAGAGTTTTATCTGTTTTAACCTAAATCATATTTTCATAATTTTTTATTTCACACAATATACTTCAACTTTTTCAACAAAAACTGTGATAGGAATCTAATTAAAACTTATATATTTTATTCTTTAATATTCAGTTATTCTTTAATATTTGGGATCAACAATATAGAAAAGAATAACCATGATGAGCAAAACTATAGTCATGATTGTTAAGTATGTCCCTACAGTATTAAAACTCTTTAAAAACTTCAAAATATCCATAACAACCTGATAGATAAACAATAAATTAAAAAAATTATTTCAAAATTTACTCATTCGAGCAATCATAAGTAATTTACAATTTTTTTAACTATAATTCCTACGTATAGTAAATGTATAAATATTTTATTTACTCAAATTATTATTCATATTTTTAAGCTATAAAATTATTATTTAGGCAAATTTATTAAAAATCTAAAATACATTCTCTCTATTTTTATAAATAGTAAAATTAACTATAAAAAATTAAGTTTAATATTTCTTAAAATTTATGTAATTACCTTTTATTTACCAATTAACTTATTTAAAAACAATTTTATGAGTAAAATACTTTTAATAAAAAATACCCTCATATCTAAGATACGAGGGTATTAAAATAAAAAACTTTACAGACGCAGTATGTGCATGAATAAATATATACTTTTAAAGATATATTTACAATACCTCTTTCATATTTTCATTTAACTCGATGTGATCAACTTCATCAATTGCTGCTTTAGTACACTAAATATTTATGATCAAGAGACGATACAAAATAAAAAAGTCCGTATCTTGGGAAGCTACGGACTATAAAACTCATCTAAGCAACAGCTAAACAGTTTGTCGATTAGAGAGAAAACACTATCCTTTTAATCTAATTGAGTTATTAATTTAGGTCAACTTGAAATCCAACGTAGTGATAAAAAGCTACTTAAATGTGATACGTTTTACATTTCCACTTAAACACAACCTAAAATTAATATATTCAACTAAATTTAATAAAAACATATATCATTTAGCACGCCATCGTTGAATAAACTTCAAATTATTGATTCCAAATATTAAAACTAAGCACCCACCTTTAAAATTCAGATTCTCTAGTTCTCAAACCTACATTTAAAATAGTGCTCTAAAATAGAATAATGATTGATCCCAGAAATAGTCTCGAAGGAGAATAACTCCTGATCTTGACCGCCTTTATGCTCAAAATAATTTTGGCTTTGCCATCTCAACTCACTTAGCTCCAACTCTCCGCACAAAATCATACACGGAATATCAACACTCTCTTTGTGATAAATAGGGCTATATTTCAAAATATCGTCTTGTGATAAGTTTAATGCATGATTTAAATGAGTCTCTCGTATAGGTGCTAAATCATAGATACCACTTAATAAAACTGCTTCAGATAATAAAGGATGGCTTAAACATAATGCCCCGAGATGCGCACCTGCTGAATGGCCCACTAATAAAACTTCATCCGTTTTCCAATTCTGCTGTGCAATAAAATCTAGAGCTTTTTGAGTTTGAGCCACCATTTGTGAAATATGACTTTGAGGTGCCAAGTCATATTCTAAAAGTACACACTGCGCCCCTTTTGCTAAAATATACGGTGCAATAAAGGCAAAGTCCGATTTATCACACCACTGCCAATATCCCCCATGTATAAAAATCACGGTTCTATTGGCATGTTCTAAGGGGAAAAAATCCATCGTTGATCGATTCTGTGAACCATACTTTATATCTTTTATATGATGATAGGTTTGATAACTCAGCAAGCTTCTATGTTGAAAGCTTGCTAATATTTCACCTTCATTTGCTACCGTTGTAGCATTATCATATTGTCTCATATACCGATCACTTCAATGTTTCTTCACTAGAGTTGAGATTTAACTTTACGGTGGAACGTTTTAAGTAGAAGCAAAATATCAGAACAAGCACTAAAGGTACGCCAAACTGCAAAGTAGACTTAAACTCATTGGTAAACCAAGTGGTTACTGTAATACTCAAAATCGCAATAAAACCAAATAGTGAGATGAATCGACTGGCTGGAATTTTAAATTTTAGCTGTATGTTTTGCTGAGCCATATGCTTTCTAAAAAACATATGTGTCACAAAGATACTGCCCCAAGTGAACAATGCACCAAACATCGATAGTGCAATCATGATTGGAAACGCAGAAGCCGGATTAATTGTATAAACAATACTAGCAATACCAATCCCTACCGCGGAAAGCAACAGTGCATTTACTGGTACACCGTTACTACTAATTCGGCCAAAAACTTTTGGTGCATCACCTGCACGTGACAAGCTAAACAACATACGAGTTGAAATATAAAGCATGCTATTCATTGCAGATAAGGCAGCTACAATTACAATAAAGTTTAAAATACTATCGGCATATGGAATACCAACAATCCTCATGACCATAACAAAAGGACTTGTTGCATCTGCTCCAATCAAAACCGTCCATGGCACCAAAGTAACGATTAGAAATAAAGACAATAAATAAAACAAAATGAGTCGGAGTGCTGTGCTTTTAAATGCCTTTTTTACTGCTTTTTCAGGGTCTTTTGCTTCACCAGCTGCGACGGCGATCATTTCTATACTTAAATAACTAAATATTGAAATAATGACACCAATCCATACCCCACTAAAGCCATTGGGGAAAAAGCCTCCATGCCCTGACAAATTAGTCACAACTTGCTTTGCGCCCTCCTTGCTTTGAGTCAAGATACCAATAGCCAAAAGAATAAACACGATAATGGCAAAAACTTTGATTGTGGAAAACCAGTACTCCACCAAACCAAAGGCTTTAACACTATAGGCATTTACAACAAGTAAGGTCAGTGAAAAAAATCCAATCCAGACCCAAGAGCCCACATTGGGGAACCAAAGCTTCATATAGTCAGCTACAGCGGTAATCTCAGTGCCTACAGCCAGCACAATACAAGCCCAATAACAGTAGCGAACTAAAAAGCCAGCAAGTGGACTCATATAATGTTCAGCGTATGCACCAAATGAGCCCGAGGTAGGATGCTGAACTGTCATTTCAGCCAAGCAAGCCATAAGTGCAAATGCAATTAAACCACCAATCGCATAGCTGACGATGACTGCAGGACCAGCAAAGCTAATTGCAAATTTGCTTCCCATAAACAATCCGGTTCCAATTGCTCCACCAATGGCAATCATCCCCATCTGTTTTGCAGATAACTTTTTATGCAGCCCAGCTTCTCTATTTTGTATTTCATCAAAACTACTCATAGGCCCTCCTAGCCATTTGTTTTATTTTAATTCCTTAAAAAAATCAGGTCACTTCACCGCGAACTAAATAGCGCTTATTTTTCCATTCACTATTCAGCATAGTTTCTTTTAAATGCTGTACTGCATTCCAAATATCTTCAAACCCTAGATACAAAGGTGTAACACCAAATCGCAACACCGCTGGTTCCCGATAATCACCAATCACACCACGTGCAATAAGCGCCTGAATAATTTCATAACCGAATTCATGACGATAACTGACGTGACTACCACGATATTTATGATCTAAAGGCGTAATTAACTCAAAACCAAATTCAGAGCATTCTTGCTGTACCAGTTGAATAAATAAGTCAGTTAATTTCAGCGATTTTTCACGGATTTTTTGCATATCAGCATGTAAGAAAATATCGACACCGCATTCAATAAGACTCATAGAAATAACCGGCTGAGTCCCACATAAATAACGACGAATACTATTCGCTGGCTCATAATGCTGTGCCATATCAAACGGTTTTTTGTGACTCCACCAGCCAGATAAAGGTTGCCAGAACTGATCACGGTGCTTTTCATTGACCCAGAGCAATGCTGGCGAACCAGGCCCCCCATTTAAATATTTATAGGTACAACCAATCGCAAAATCACTACCGCTTTGGTTCAGGTCCATTGGAACGGCGCCAACGGAGTGACATAAATCCCAAATCACCAAAGCGTCTTTAGAGTGAATCTGCTCATTAATAGATGACATATCGTAGAAATACCCTGTACGGTAATTCACCTGAGAAAGAACTACCACAGCAACATCTTTCTCTAAAACTCGAGCTAAGTCGTCTACTCCATCAATTAATTCAACGTGATGGCCCTTTTGAATTAAATCAATGAAACCTTCAATAATATAAATATCTGTTGGAAAAGCATCTTTCTCCGCAACGATGACTTTACGTTCAGGATTTTTTTCGGCCTGAATTTTTACCGCTGCTGATAAAACTTTAAATAAGTTCAGTGTAGTTGAATCTGAAATAACAACTTCGCCTTGTTCCGCACCAATCAGTTTAGCGACTTTGTCACCCAGTCTTGTTGGTAATCCCCACCAATCAGCCTTATTCCAGCTATTGATCAGATCTTCCCCCCATTCTTGGGAAATAATATGCTGAGCGACAGCCAAAGATTTCTTTGGTCTAGCACCTAAAGAGTTGCCATCTAAATAAATAACACCTTCTGGCAATGCAAATTCATCTTTAAATTTTTTGAGTTCATCTTCCTGATCCCAATACAAACACTGTTCACGAGTAATCATTTGGTATTGCACCTATTTCAACATTTCCTTTGTATTTGAATTTTATCATGTCAATTCTTTCGATTTATTCGATAATATTTAATCAAAAACGGCTATTTTCGTATAAAATTCCAATTAAAATTAAAAAACATGGATGAAATTCGAAAATGAATGTAGATGCAATCGATCTAAAAATTTTGAAGTATTTACAAGACAATGCACGTTTAAGTAACCAAGAACTTGCTGATCTTGTCAATCTCTCAGCATCTGCTTGTCACAGACGCGTCAAGATTTTAGAAACCAACGGGATCATTGAAAAATATCAAGCGAAAGTTAACTACGAAAAATTAGGTATAAAAATTGAGGCCATGGTTGAAATTAAACTTGCTCAACTCACTGAAAATGATCACCAGTTTTTTTTAAGCCAGATCAAGAATTTTGACGAGGTGATAAACGCCTATATCATTACAGGTGAATGTAACTATGTACTGCATGTGGCCACTAAAGATCTAAATTCTTTTTCTCATTTTGTTATTAATACACTCAATAAAATTAAAGGAGTGATAAGTATTAATTCTAAGATTATCTTGCAGAAAATTATACAAAAGCCACTGTAGACTATATGGTTAAATTAAAAATTATATTTAAAGAGCTTTTACTATGATCGAAACCGAACGTTTAATCTTAAGACAATGGAAAGAAACTGATGCTGCCCCCTTTATCGAAATGGGATTGGATAAAGAGGTTATGCGTTTTTTTCCAAAGCTTTTATCTGCTACTGAAAGTATAAATTTAATTCAAAGAGCATCAGCCCTTATTGATGAAAAAGGTTGGGGATTTTGGGCTGTAGAATTAAAAGAAAGCCATGACTTTATTGGTTTTATTGGCCTACACGACCAACCAGAACAATTTGATTTTTCCCCTTGCATTGAAATTGGCTGGAGGATTGCTACAAAATACTGGAAAAAAGGTTATGCCACAGAAGGAGCAAAAGCAGCATTAGACTATGCCTTCAATGTGCTTAATAAAGATAAAGTGGTTTCTTTTACAGCAACAGTGAATAAGCCATCTCAAGCAGTGATGGAAAGACTAGGAATGCACAAAGTTAAATACTTCAATCATCCCAAGCTTCCAGACGAACATGCCCTAAAAGAACATGTTCTTTATGAAATATATAATCCTAAGTTTAAGTTATGAGTAAATTAAATATTGATATATTTCAAGCATTTCAATGAATTAAAAAATAAGAATTATTCATCAAAGTCATAACCTACAGAAGTGGAATGCTCCCAATATTCATTAATTTTATCTGCAATAGCTTCCTTATCCATAGTAGTTAAAACATAGAAAAGTTTTGCTTCTTTGTTTTTTCTCAAAATTAATAGATTGTAGTAATCATATTCAGGACCATTTAACCCTAATGATGGCTGTTCTTCACAGTGTTTCTCAGCCTTGTAATGCCATTCAAGTTTATAAGTATCAATACCATTGGCGGCATTGATCACTATGCCGTCATTGGCTCCTCCAATAAATCCAATTTTCATCGCCTGCTCTAAATTGTTATTCGGATAATTTTTAATATAACTTTAAACAGGTACGGTTCAATTTATAAAATGTTTGCCAATACGTATCCTATGTAAATCAAAATAACGAGTTTATTACTTCATGGCACGTAAATATTCATAAGCCTCTTTTTCATTGCTCTCTAGATGAACTCTTGCTTCCGTCTCATCATTTAAAGTTTCGTTTATTATTTTGGTACCGTCATAAGAGATTTGATGACCTATTTGAAAATCTGCTCCTGATGCATCAATTACGATAAACTTTCCAGCAGCGTTTGAAGCTATAAAAAAACTGTTGTTACGATAACCATATCTAATTGTATATAAGCCCACTTTTATTCCAACTTTTAATAATAATTAAATAATAATTCCATAGAGTTCATAGAAAAGCAAAAATACTTATCAAAAAATGAACCAAAAAATAAATATAAATCTATATTTCTAAAAGACTTTATTAACCACTTTCCTCCTATTTTACTTCCATGAATATTTTCAAAAATTTGTACAAGCACCACTATTAAGTAGTTTTATCATAAAATATACCTTCAAAAAAGTAAGAGCAGATATATAGAAGCTATCTTATGAAAAACACGATTTTTCTTTTCTCTCAATATTGAGTAGTCCAAACTTTAGGGGCACTATTGTTATCTACTTGTTTATTCATTACAAACCATTAGAATTTTAAAATGATGAAATAACAACAAATCAGTCCGTTTTCCCGACTTTAATGATTATAATCTTAAGCTACTTTTCTTCCATGTATATTTTAGTTGGAGCTCTCAAAACATGAATAAAATAGTGCTTTTTGACATGGACGGAACTTTGTTAGATTTGGCTTTTGACGATTTTATATGGAACGAATGCCTACCTGAAAGACATTCTCAGACACATCAAATCTCTTTAACAGAAAGCCAAGAAATATTAAGCCAGTTTTATCGTAGCAATAAGCATACTCTTGCCTGGTATTCTTCAAAATATTGGACAAAAACTACAGGCGTAGATGTTTTAAAGCTTCAACAAGAATTTCAACATAAAATTAAAACACGATCAGGATGCATGGAGCTACTTCGCGCTCTAAAAGAACAAGGTTATCAATGCTGGTTAGTCACTAATGCAGACTGTGCAAGTTTACAATTAAAACTTGATAACATTCCTATTCAAGATTTTTTTGATGTGATTGTGTCTAGCGAACAAATTGGTCATGCAAAAGAAGACCTTCAATTTTGGCAAGAGTTACAACGTTTATATTATTTTGTACCAGAAACGACTATTTTTTTAGATGACACTCTTCCAGTTTTAAAAACTGCTGAAAAATTTGGTATAAGACACTTGTTTACTATCTTACAGCCCTCAACTCTTAAGAGTAAAAGGCAGTCACAAGATTTAGAGTATAAAGCTCTAGATCAGCTTACAGAGCTACTGTCTATTTTGAATCAAACTGATAGAAAGGATAATGATGTCAAAATTGCGTGAAAACGATGCTGTAGAAACCATGCGTGTTGACAAATGGTTATGGGCAGCACGTTTTTTTAAAACTCGTTCTATTGCTAAAGCAGCAATAGAAGGAGGAAAAGTACATCACAATAATGAGCGTGTAAAAGTTTCTAAAGAAATTCGTGTTGGGATGGAATTGGTTGTTCAGCAAGGTTTCGATAAAAAGACGATTGTTGTTAAAGCACTTTCCAACGCTAGAGGACCCGCTCCAGTTGCACAACAACTTTATGAAGAAACCGAAGTAAGTATTGCAAGACGGGAGTTGATTGCTTCCCAGCGAAAATTGCATAATCTAGCTCGACCTGACCATAGACCAAGCAAGAAAGATCGGCGACAAATCAATCGGTTTAAACAGGATAATGATCAACATTATGAAGACCATTGGTCTTATGATGATGAATAAAAACGTCGAGTTGTGTCGCACTCACATATACAATATATAGAAGCTAGAGAAAAAATCTGTCACTATTAACCCTGTGAAACAAGTTGAGATTCAATGCATCCACTTGGGTTAAACGTGATGAACATAGAGTATTGAGGTTTTTGAGATGGATGAGAATAAAAGCAAAGCATTACAAGCCGCTTTGAGCCAAATTGAGAAGCAATTTGGTAAAAACACGGTTATGCGTCTCGGTGACAACACTGTTCAAGCAGTTGAAGCCGTATCTACAGGTTCTTTAACTTTAGACATCGCATTGGGGATTGGTGGTTTACCGAAAGGCCGTATTATCGAAATTTATGGTCCAGAATCTTCTGGTAAAACTACAATGACATTACAAGCAATTGCTCAATGTCAAAAGTCTGGTGGTACATGTGCCTTTATCGATGCCGAACATGCCCTAGATCCTCAGTATGCACGTAAGCTTGGTGTAGATATTGATAACCTACTTGTTTCACAACCCGACAACGGTGAGCAAGCACTTGAAATCGCTGATATGCTTGTTCGTTCAGGTGCGATTGATTTAATCGTTGTGGACTCGGTAGCTGCTCTTACACCTAAAGCAGAGATCGAAGGTGAGATGGGTGACTCTCACATGGGTCTACAAGCACGTCTTATGAGCCAAGCACTTCGTAAAATTACGGGTAATGCTAAACGTTCAAACTGTATGGTTATTTTCATTAACCAAATCCGTATGAAGATTGGCGTTATGTTTGGTAGCCCAGAGACTACGACTGGTGGTAACGCACTTAAATTCTATGCTTCAGTTCGTTTAGATATTCGTCGTATCGGTCAGGTAAAAGAAGGCGACGAAATTGTTGGTTCAGAAACCAAAGTTAAAGTCGTTAAGAACAAAATGGCTCCTCCATTTAGAGAAGCTATTTTCCAAATTCTATATGGTAAAGGTACTAACCAATTAGGTGAACTTGTAGATTTAGCAGTTCAACAAGATATCGTTCAAAAAGCTGGTGCATGGTATTCATACCAAGGTAATAAAATTGGCCAAGGTAAGAATAACGTAATTCGTTATTTTGAAGAAAATAAGCAAATAGCTGAAGAGATTGAGCGCAATATCCGTGAGCAATTGTTGACTACAGGTACAAATGGCGCAGTGCAAATTGAAGATGATGAAGAAGAACCAGATCTTTTATTAGAGTCTTAATTATACATGAGTCATAAAACGCCCTTCGGGGCGTTTTTTACAAGGAAATTTATATGTTCAAAAGAAACGATGAGCAATCTCAACAGCGCCCTCCTCTTACTGGCCAGCGCTTACGCTCATATGCTTTTGCTTTACTTACTCGCCGAGACTACTCTAAAGCAGAATTGATTGAGAAATTAGCTCGTTATGCACAAAATATAGAAGAAGTGAAACAACTTGTTGAAGAGTTATCTGAACAAAATTACCAAAGTGACCAGCGTGTTGCGGAATTAACATTGGCTAGCCAGATTCGTAAAGGCAAAGGTCCAAAACGCATTCAACAAGCTTTAAAAACAAAACAGATAGAAAATGATTTAATCGCCGATGAAATTCAAGAAATTGATTGGGTAGAACAGGCGTATCAACTTAAAGTTAAAAAGTTTGGAGAAGCCGTAGAGAAAGATCCAAAACTTAAAGCAAAACAGATCAGATTTCTACAATATAGAGGATTTGATTTAGATGTAATTTTAAAAGCGATCCAAAGAAAATTGGATTAAAAGAAAGGTGGCAGCCCCACTAGCAAAACTTCGGCACATCATAGATCTGCTACCGTTGCTACCTTCCGGTCCTGGCGGGGTTCACAGAGTACAATTGCGAAGCCACCAGCGGGGCTACCATTGCAAAACAAAGTATAGAGATTTTTAAAAGAGTTGCAACCCTTCTCTGTCTTTTTCAGCAAGTTTTTGTTTCGATTGATTAATTCATCAGCAAAAACAGCTTAAAACCCTAAAAATGTAATTTTCTGAACTTATGCTCTTTTCGTATTTTGCATAAAATATGCTTGAAGATTGTAAACTATCCTTGCATTTAAACTGTTAACTGCTTTAATTGCATTGATTAATGAAAAACCTTAGATATTTAGAGAATTGTTTTTTATATTCCTGTATCAAGGTGGCTTTTATATAAAATTATGGATTTATACACATGCAAATGAAGAAGCATTCTTTATTATTTATTGCCTTAATGAGTACCACTTCTCTATACGCAAACATTCCTATCGAGTCTCGTGGTTTAAGTCAAAATGATGGTAGTGCATCTAATACTTCTTCAAGCAATATTTCAGTTCCTACAAATTTAAACTGGGAATTGATGCAAAAAAACCAACAATTAGAAAATGATGTCCGTACTTTAAGAGGTCAGTTAGAAGAACAAGCGAATGATATTGAGCAATTAAAGAAAGACCTTGCGAACCGCTATACTGATTTAGATCAACGTCTAGAATTGTTACATCAAAAAGTTGACCCTGACAGTGCTACACAAGAAGATAGCTCAAATACGACTGCTGATAGCACCACTTCTACTAATACATCAGCACCTCAATCTCAGCCTACAGATGGCAACAAAGTAGTTGCAGCTCCACCTACTCCAACCACCTCTGAACAACAACCTAGTGCACCCGTAACAAACGCTCAACCAGTCACCGCGGCCCAAAATCAATCAAATCCACTTGAGCTAGAAAAAGCCGCTTATACAGTAGCTTTAGATGCTTACAAACAAGGTGGAGCAAAAAAAGCAATTGCTCCGATGCAAAACTTTATTAAAAACCATCCTAATAGTATTTATACAGGTAATGCCTATTTCTGGTTAGCAGAGTTTCATTTAGCTACAGACCCAGTGAACTACAATGAAGCGAAGAAAAACTACAATATTGTCGCTAGCCAATATCCAAACTCTAGTAAGGCACCTCGAGCACTGTATCAGCTGTATAGTATTGCGAAAGATGTTGATAAAAATACTGTGTCAGCAAATCAATATAAGAACAAACTACTTACTCAATATCCCAAATCTGAAGAAGTTAAATTCTTTAAGAAATAATTTAAACATATAAAAAAGGCACTGTTTTTAACAGTGCCTTTTTTATATCTTATTAAAAATTAACGCACAATTCCGCGTTCAGATTGTTCAAGCGAGTCAATTAATAATTGAGCTTCCGGAACAGAAGGCAAAATTTCACTTTTAATTTGCTCAACAGCTTGAACAGAGGTCAATCCAGATTTAAATATCAATTTATAAGCTTCTCTTAAGCCCTGAATTGTATTTTTAGACCAACCTTTTCTTCGCATACCTTCAGTATTTATACCAAAAGCATGAGCAGGATTACCAGACGCCATAACATAGGCTGGTACATCTTTAAGAATTAGTGAGGCCCCACCAATCATGCTGTAAGAATCAATCTTACAGAATTGATGAATTCCAGAATTACCACCCACAATAACATGATCCCCAATATGCACATGTCCAGCGACACCAACATTATTGGCAAAAATATTGTGATCACCTACGATACAGTCATGTGCGATATGTGTATTGACCATCAATAGGTTATGACTACCTATCTTAGTCAATGAATTATCTTGCACAGTGCCTCTATGTAAGCTGCAATGTTCACGAATTAAATTGTTGTTACCAATTTCAAGCCAAGTTTCTTCACCTTTATATTTGAGGTCTTGGCAAACTTCACCAACACTTGCAAACTGGAAGATCTCATTATTTTGGCCAATTCTGGTAAAACCACCTACTACCACATGAGAATGTAATTTAGTACCAGCACCAATAGTCACTTGAGGACCAATAACACAATAAGGTCCTATTTGAACATCTGCAGCAATCACTGCAGATGGATCAATAATGGCGGTAGAATGGATTAAATCGTGATTACTCATGCCTGCTCTGTTTTTTGGTGTGAAATCATAATCTCAGCGGTTGCTGCTACAATGCCATCAACGCTAGCTGTACAATTGTATTTGTAAATGCCGCGCTTCTGCATTACCAACTCAGATTTTAATACAAGTTGGTCACCTGCAACTACTTGTTTTTTAAATCTAACTCTTTCTGCACCAGCAAACAGGAACAAAGAACCCGGTTTTGGTGTTTCATTGTTCATAATAAAACCTAGAACGCCTGAAACTTGAGCGAGTGCTTCAACAATTAGAACACCAGGCATAATTGGATATTCTGGGAAATGTCCTTGTAGAAACTCTTCATTGATAGAAACATTTTTATAACCAACAATACTATTGTCAGTAACTTCAGTCACACGATCAACCAATAAGAATGGATAACGATGCGGCAAATATTGACGAATCGTTTGAATCTGCATTGGTAATTCAGGGATGGCAAATTTAGGTGTAGTTGACTCGGTCATAATATTCTATTTACGCAAATTAAAAGTTGATTCAAGAGACTCTATTTGAGCTTGTATATGATCAAGTCGTTTAGTGATTTGGGTCAATGGCACATCTGCTAATTGTCGCAAGCGTACAATTGTCTTTTTCCAATGACTATTTTCAAACAACCCAATTCCTGAAGAATAAGTTCCAGCTTCAGAAATATTTTTTGTGACCATTGACATTCCGGTTAAAGTCACATTATCAGCAATTGTAAGGTGACCTGAGACTCCACATGCCCCAGCTAGAATACAGTTTTTGCCAATTTTTGTGCTTCCTGCAATACCACACGTAGCTGCAATAGCAGTATTTGAACCAATATGAACGTTATGTGCAATTTGCACAAGGTTATCAATAATTACCCCATCTTCCAAAATTGTATTATCAAGAGCACCTCTATCAATACTACAATTTGATCCAATGCGGACATCATTACCAATGATAACTGAACCTAGTTGAGCAATACGATGCCATTTCCCTTGATATGGAGCAAAACCAAAACCTTCACTACCAATTACAGTATTTGAATGAACACGTACACGATCATGTAATTTAGAACTGCCTGTAATAGTGACATGAGAATCAATAAAACAGTCTTTTCCAACTTCTACATAGTCATCAAGTTTAGTATGCGACTGAATGACTGTATTATCACCCACTACGCAATTTTCACCAATAACTACATAGTGTCCTATATATGCGGTTTCGGAAATAACAGCAGATGGATGAATTTGAGCAGTACTTTCTATACCTGTTGAAGTAAGCTTTCTATCAAATACGTGAGTAAGGATTGCAAAAGCAAGATAAGGATTATCAACAATAATGAAATTATCTTTTTCAGGAAGATGTTCTTTTAAAGCAGCGGTAACAATAAAAGCTCCCGCGCGGCTTGCTTTAGCTTGTTCGAGATATTTATCACCATTTACAAAAGTAAGATGGTTAACATCTGCATTTTCTAAACTTGCTAGGTTTGAAAATTGAAGACTACCTTCACCAATTAGCTCACCTTTAACGAGGTGAGCTAATTCATCTAAACGATATTGTTGCACTTTCATTAATTTATTTCATTGAATTAACCTTTTGTATCATTTTATCAGTTAAATCATACTTAGCGTCATAGGCAACAGTTGAATTTTTATTCAAAATAAAGTCAAGATTATTTTCTTTTCGTAACTGCTCAGCAGCTTGTTTAACTCTAGTCTCAAAAGTTGTGTTCATACTTTGCAAGCTAGTTTGAACTCTAGACTGTAAACCCTGCTGTGTTGAATTAAATTCATTTAACTTTGATTGATACTGAGATTGTAATTTTTTAATCTCATCTTCTTTCATTTTTTGGCCTTGAGTTTGAGCTTGACGTTGAAGTCCTTCTAACTCTTTACCCAATTGCTCAAGTTTAGTCGTTGTAGGTTTCACAGACTGGTTTAAGCTTGCATTTTGTTGCTTCAAATAAGTACTACTTTCAACAACTTTAGCGAGATCAATTACACCATAACCAGCTGCATTAGCTGCTACTGAAGCCACCGTCAAGCCTAACCCTAACATTAATGTATTTAATTTTTTCATATAAATTTCTTTCCTTATTTCGTTGTTCAATGAAGTCGTACTTAGAAAGTACGACCAATTTCAAACTGGATTTCTTTAGTTTCATCACCCGGTTTATCATTTAACGGGAATGCATAGCTAAGTGACAATGGTCCAATCATAGTAATCCAGGTTACACCCACACCCACGCTATAACGTAAGTTACCTAAATCGAAGCCGTAGTTATCTTCACAATATTTTTTAACATCTGAAATTGACTGACCATTAATAATCATGCCCTTTTTGCCATAAACAGTGTTATCGATATTACACTTGGTATCGAAGACCTGACCACCTTCAGCAAAGAGTACAGGACGTACCTGACGAGTCCAATCACCTTTAAATGGCATAGGCAATGCCAACTCAGTACCAAATTGAACTAGAGCATTACCACCAACATTTTCAGGTGAAGGATCATTTTTTTGGTTTTCTTGTAAATTTACACTGGCATATTTAGGTCCCAAAGTACTGTTGTCATAGCCTCGAACAGAACCGTAACCACCCGCATAAAAGTTCTTATAGAATGGTAAATCGTTACCATAACCAAGCTTACCATAACCACGAAGTACAAAGCCTGAATTACCAATCGGTAAGAATGCTTGCGTATCATAAGTTAGTTTTTGATAGTCAACATCACTGCCTGGTAAACCAATTTCAAGACCTACTCGGTGAGACATACCTGAGGTTGGAAAAATCGGTCTATTTAACGTATTGTATGACCAACCTAAATTCAGGTTATAGGTAAAAAATTCACCTTCAAATGCGCTTCCAAAAGGTTCTGAAGTTTGACCTGTTGGACAGTTCCCACTAGCATCTAGATCTACTAAACAATAGGTACTTTTTGAAGTAGTTTTACCACCATTCGCTAACAAATAATCTCTTACATAAGTAGATACAAACTGTCCTGTCGTTACTTTAGTATTATCAATACCTACAGATGCACTTAAGCTTTGGTTTTCATCAATTGGATAACCAAAACTTAAACTACCACCAAAACTATCTGTTACATAGTTGTTAACGTTATAGTTATCATTTAACTTAGTTTTACGATAATAAACATTATAACCACGGCTTACTCCATCAATGGTAAAGTACGGGTCAGTAACACTTAAATTATAGTAGTCTTGAGTTTCTGAACGAGACAAATCAATTGCAACTCGGTTACCAGTACCCATAAAGTTAGTTTGACTAAGTCCTGCTTGGAACGTGATACCGCCATTTTGTGAGTAACCTACCGCCAATGTGGTGGTACCTGAATGTTGCTCTTCAACATTTACATTCAAATCGACCTGGTCTGGTGAATTTGGGATACGAGCTGGTTTAATATCAACTGTTTTAAAGAAGCCTGTACGCTCTAAACGAACTTTAGATAAGTCAATTTTTTCATTACTTGCTAAAGCACCTTCCATTTGGCGCATTTCACGACGTAATACTTCATCGGAAGTTTTACTATTACCAGTAAAGTTAATACGACGCACGGTCACTTGCTGACCTGGGTTTACATAGTAATTTAAGTCAACAACACCAGTTTCATTATTAATTTGCGGAACGATATTTACATCAGCAAAGTAATAACCAGCGTTACCATACTTACGTAAAAGTAATTGTTTAACCGCATTTACCTTTTCTTGTGAATAGGTATCGCCATCTTTATAAATTTTTAGGGCTTGTAATTCTTCAGGTTTATAAAGCGCATCACCTAAGAATTTAGTTTGACCAAATTTAAACTGGTTACCTTCCTCAACAGCAACTTCAATAAAGATATGTTTTTTATCTTCACTGATATTAAGCTGAGAATTATTAATATTGAAATTAATATAACCCTTGTTAAGGTACATTGCGCGTAATGCTTCAAGGCTTGCAGCCATTTTTTCACGCGCATAACGGTCATTACGTGTGACTACTGAAGCCCAACCACTTTCTTTAACAGCAAATACTTGTTTGATTTCACTGTCTTTAAAAACAGTATTACCAATCACATTGATATCAAAAACTTTTGCTGGCGTCCCTTCGTTAAAATTAAGTTTTAATTCAACGCGGTTATTTGGTCGTGCAACAGTATCAACAGTAACGCTAGCATCATAACGACCTTGTTGAGTATATTGCTGCTCTAATTCTGTTTGAATGGTTTGCAAAGCAGATTTCTTAAAAACCTCACCCTCTGCAACACCCATTTTTTTAAGGCCTTGTTCTAAGGCCTCTTTAGGAATAAGTTTATTACCCTTAAATTCAAGTTTTGAAATAATTGGGCGTTCAATAACATTAAAAACCAAAGTATCGTTATCTTTTGATGCTTTAATATCATCAAAAAGACCCGTGGCATACAATGTTCGAATTGCTTCGGCGATCATCGGTTCATTAACGCGATCGCCACTGTTGATTGGCAACATGGTATAAACATTTGCAGGAGTAAGACGGACTAACCCGTTTACACGAATATCTCTAACAACGAAATCATCAGCTGCATATGCTTGTTGTACCGCTGCCATAGCGCTAACAAGTGCCAAAGGCATTAAAAAATGTGTGTGCCGCATGCCAGTTTTTTCCAGTAAGTTATAAATCCATATACGTTTACAAACGCATAAAGTCATTAAATAAAGCTAAAAGCATCATACTACCGAGCAGTACCATACCAATTTTTAGACCAAACATTTGTATTTGTTCAGAAACAGGTTTCCCTCGAATAGCTTCAATAATGTAATACACTAGATGGCCACCATCTAACATTGGAATTGGTAATAAGTTTAAAATTCCAAGACTTACACTCATTAAAGCCATAAAGGAGATAAAAGTTTCCCATCCCATTTCTGCACTTTGTCCAGCTACTTTTGCAATGGTAATTGGCCCAGAAAGATTTTCTAATCCAATTAATCCTTTAACCATTTTCACTATCGAATTCAAAATCATGCTAGAGATTTGGCCAGTTTTATCAAGTGCCATTTCAAAAGCTTGTATTGGAGTATATTGAATTGTTTGCTTATATTCGTCAGGAATTGTAATTTTTCCAGCATCACTTTTTACACCAAGGACACCATTGACCTGTCCCATATTATCCCGCTTTCCTTGCGGCATAACCTGTAAATGTACCAACTGCTCATGACGTAAAACATCAATATTAAGTAGTTTTTCTGGAGAACGCTGAACGACTTCAACTACATCAAACCAATCTTTCATAGGTTGACCATCAATCGCAACAATACGATCACCTACTTTCATGCCTTGACGAATTGCTGCACCATCTTCTGTTAAGTCTGTTACAACAGCAGGAATGATAGGACGATAAGGCAAGAAACCTAATAATTCCAGTGCAGAATCATTCTGGTTTTTTAAAAAATCTTTAATGGGTAATACAAAATTTTTCTCGGTACCTGCACGATCAACATCGATATTTACAGTACCTGTTTCACCCACACGATCAATTAAAGCAAAATTTAGTTTTTCCCAAGTTGTAGTCTCTTTTCCATCAACTGCAATAATTTTATCGCCTACATGTAACTGGGCAGCAGCAGCTGGAGAATTTGGAATAATTTTGCCAATTTTAGTATTTAATTGCTGTTGTGCTGGTAAAAACAAAACCCAAAAAAGAAGCACAGCAAAAATTAAGTTAATTAATGGCCCTGCAGCAACAATAGCTATACGCTTCCATGGTTTTTGACGGTTAAAAGCATATGGTAGATCTTGTTCTGCGACATTACCTTCTCGCTCGTCTAACATTTTAACGTAGCCACCCAAAGGTAGAGCAGAAAGCTGATACTGAATACCTGACTTTTTAGATGTCCATTTAAGTAAGGTTGGGCCAAAACCAATTGAATAAATTAAAACTTTAACTCCAAGTTTTCGAGCGACCCAATAATGACCAAACTCATGAATGGCTATTAAAGGACCAAGTAAAAGAGCTGCTGCTGCAATCATAAAAAGCGCATTCATTTCAGCCTCCAATACTTGATATATATTTCTGAGCTATAGACCGAGCCACTTTATCTTTATCTAAAATGCACTCAATGCTCTCAGCTGCTGCATTCTCTAAATCTTGCAAAGTATGCTCTACCACTTGTGGAATATGTGTAAATCCAATCCTTTCCTTTAAGAATGCTTCAACAGCAATTTCATTTGCCGCATTCAAAATGGTAGGTGCCAAACCACCTGCACGCATTGCTTGTCTTGCCAAAATCAATGCAGGAAATTTTTGGGTATCTGGCGCCTGAAAATTAAGTTGAGAATACTCAAATAAATCTAAAGCAGGAACGCTTGTTTGTAAACGCTCAGGCCATGCTAATGCATGTGCAATCGGCGTACACATATCAGGATTACCCATTTGTGCTAATGTTGAACCATCAACATACTGCACCATAGAGTGAATAATACTTTGTGGATGAACAACAACTGTAACAAAATGTTCAGATATTGAAAATAAATGACACGCTTCTATCAACTCCAACCCTTTATTCATAAGAGTAGCTGAGTCAACTGAAATTTTTTGCCCCATTGACCAGTTTGGATGTTTACATGCCTGTTGGGGTGTTACATGTTCCAACTGTTCTAGAGAATGATTTAAAAAGGGACCACCAGATGCGGTTAGCAGTATTTTGGATACGCCTAATTGCGGTTGCCCAGTTCTATCGACTTGTAAATAGTTATGAGGTAATGACTGAAAAATAGCATTATGTTCTGAATCTACTGGCAATAATAATGCCTGATGATCAAGAGCAGCTTGCATCATGATTTCACCAGACATAACTAATGCTTCTTTATTTGCAAGCAATACTCGTTTACCTGCTTTAACAGCTGCCAAAGTAGGCAATAAACCAGCTGCACCTACAATTGCAGCCATCACAACATCAACATCTGCATGTGATGCAATATCAACCAAACCATCTTGTCCAACTAAAATATCAATACTCTGTATATTTTGTTGAACAAATGATGTTTTTAGTTCAGCTATTTTGTTTTCAGGAACAACAACAACTTTAGGGCGGAACTGTTTGCAGATTTCAACAAGTTCAGGAATTCGACTATGCGCCGAAACTGCAAAGACTGAATACTTATCTGGATGTTGACTTAAAATTTTTAAGGTACTTTGCCCAATAGAACCGGTTACACCCAATATGCAAACAGATTGTGTCATCTATAAATCTACACCAATAAGCTTTAATATATACATTCCCGTTGCAAAAATCGGGGCTGCTGCGAGTAAAGAATCAATACGGTCCAGTACACCACCATGACCTGGCAAAACACGGCCAGAATCTTTAATACCAGCACGGCGTTTAATCATTGATTCAAATAAATCACCTAATACTGAACCAAATACTGTGATTAAAGACAAGATCAGGAATAACAGTTGTTGAACCCAAGTTAGATTTAAATATTGATATTGCACTACAAGCATGACAATAACTGTAGTGAGAATACCACCATATAAACCTTCTACTGATTTGTTAGGACTTACTGTAGGTGCCAATTTTCTTTTACCGAATTTACGACCTACAAAGTAAGCTCCACTATCTGCACCCCATACAAGCAAGAACAAATACATCAACCACCATGGTGAGCTTTGCCATACTACAAATATCGCAGTCACTGCTGCACAGATAAGAATTAAACCAATGACATAAAGGGTCGCGTTATACCACCCATCAAATTCAGGAAAAGACTTGACCCAATAAACACTAACGAGCCAAGTTAAAATTGAAGCAGACCATAGCAGTAATGCAATGTCATGAAAGAATAAGGCAACGCCTGAAACAAAGGCAACTAGTAGACCATAACCCCATGCTTTAGGCTTTACTACGGCGCCAGCTTCATGAGGCATTAACTTATACCACTCATACCCCGCCACCGCTGCTGCTACAATCATAAGTACCAACATTGGATAATGTGATTGCGTAGCAAACATACAGCCTAAAACAACTGCAACAAGTACCAATGCGGTAACAATCCGCTCTAACATTATAAATTCTCGATTTTCTCTTGCTGAATTTGTTCAGATGTTTTACCGAAACGACGTTCACGCCCTGAAAATACATTCAATGCATGATCAAATTCCTCGACTGTAAATTCCGGCCACAAAGTATCCGTAAAATACAGTTCCGCATAAGCTGCTTGCCATAACAAGAAGTTAGATATACGGAAATCTCCACCTGTACGGATCAACAAGTCCACAGCTGGCAGATCGTTTAGACTGACATATTTTTCGAACAAATCAACATTTATTTGATCAGCGTCAATTTCACCACGTGAAACTGCTTGAGCAACTTGTTTAGCTGCATTTGCAATATCCCACATACCACCATAGCTAATCGCAATGGTTAATGTCATGGCGTCATGATGTACTGTTTGTTGCTCTGCATCTTCCATTAAGGCAACTAAATGTGAAGGTAATCTAGAACGATCCCCTATAAAACGCAAAGCAATATTGAATTTCTTCATGCGAGGTATTTGCTCATGAATGGTTTCTTCAAGAAGTTTCATAAGCAGATCGACTTCATATTGTGGTCGATTCCAATTTTCACTCGAAAATGCAAAAACAGTTAAAGCACGGACGCTAGTTTTTATACAATGTTCAACAATAGGGTCAAGAATATTTTTACCCTCTCGATGCCCATCACCTTTTTGCATTTGGTTTTTCTTTGCAAAGCGGTTGTTGCCATCCATGATGATGGCAACATGCTTAGGAAGATGATACTCTTCTGATTCGGTCATAAAATTAGACCTTCATCAATTCTGCTTCTTTCGCTGCAAGACGTTTATCTACTTCCGCAACATATTTATCAGTGATTTTCTGGATATCATCACCTGCACGACGCTCATCATCTTCAGAGATTTCTTTCTCTTTCAATAATGCTTTGATATCACCTAAAACATCACGACGAATATTACGAATAGCAACTTTTGCATTTTCAGCTTCGCTGCGTGCAACTTTCTGCATATCACGACGTGTTTCTTCAGTTAAAGCTGGTAAAGGCACACGAATTGAATCAGCAGTAATTGGGTTTAAACCTAAATCACTTTCACGAATTGCTTTATCAATTGCAGATACCATTGTACGTTCAAATGGTTGAACGATAAGCGTACGGGAATCTTCAACACCAACGTTCGCTACTTGGTTTAAAGGCACATCAGAACCATAGTAAGGAACCATTACCCCATTTAAAATTGATGGGTGTGCACGGCCGGTACGAACTTTAGCAAACCCTTGTTCCAAAGACTCAAGAGTTTTCATCATACGCTGTTCGCTGTCTTTTTTCAGATCGTTAATCATATGATCTTCCTTACTTATTTATTCAAGGATGTATATAACAAATTTAATTTAGCGCTAGTATAAAGAGCTTTGCAGCACACGTACATTACTTAGTAACGCGTGTACCCTCTTTTTCACCCATTACAACTGATAAAAGCGCACCAGATTTATTCATATCAAATACTTGCAATGGCACATTATGGTCACGGCATAAACAAATTGCTGTTAAATCCATAACACCTAGCTTTTCATCTAACACCTGATCAAATGTTAAATGATCGTATTTCACCGCATCTTCATATTTGCTTGGATCTTTATTATAAACACCGTCTACTTTGGTTGCTTTCAAAATTAAATTTGCTTCAATTTCAATACCACGTAAACATGCTGCTGTATCAGTTGTAAAGAATGGATTTCCTGTTCCCGCAACGAAAACACATACTTCGCCTTGGCTTAAGTGGCGAATTGCATCACGACTTGAATATGACTCTACAACAGTACCAATTGGTAGTGCAGACATAAGACGAGTTCTGATGTTACGGCGCACCAATGCATCACGCATTGCCAAACCATTCATGACAGTTGCAAGCATCCCCATTTGGTCACCTGTTACACGGCCAACCAAACCATCTTTTTGTAACTGGCTACCACGATATAAGTTACCGCCACCTACAACGATACCTACTTGCACACCCAAGCCCACCAAATGTGCAATAGAAAGTGACATTTGATCTAAAACTTGAGCATCAATACCCATATCTTTATTACCTGATAAAGCTTCACCAGATAATTTTAATAAAATTCGTGAATAACGGGGGCTGATTGTTTCCGCCATGATTTTGCTCCAAGACCTCTTAAACTGAATGCTTTTTGAATCGTGATTCGATTAGACCGATTTAATTTTAATTAACTTTGCAAATAAGTCGTATTCATCCGCATCGGTAATTTCGACTTCCAACATATCGCCTGGTTGAATCGTGCTCTTATCGATATCTTCTACAAAGACATTACCGTCAATTTCCGGAGCATCGGCATAAGAACGTGCAACAGCAACAGGATATTCATCTTCCAAACTATCGACTAATACAGTCATCGTTTGACCAATACGTTTTTGTAATTTGGCAGCAGATATTTGCTGCTGCACTTGCATAAAGCGCTCGTAACGCTCTTGCTTAATTTCTTCTGGCACATGATCTGGTAAATCATTTGCCGTAGCGCCTTCTACTGGTGAATAGGTAAAGCAGCCTACACGATCAAGTTGAGCTTCAACTAACCAATCTAGCAAAATCTGGAAGTCTTCTTCAGTTTCACCTGGAAAACCAACCACAAAAGTAGAACGGATTACAAGATCCGGGCATTTTTCACGCCATAATTTAATTTTTTCTAAAGTATTTTCACTATGTGCCGGACGTTTCATTAATTTAAGAACACGCGGGCTTGCATGTTGGAATGGAATATCGAGATATGGCAAGATTTTACCTTGAGCCATCAAATCTATTACTGCATCAACATGTGGGTATGGATATACATAATGTAGACGGACCCAAATACCAAGCTGACCAAGTGCTTCACACATATCAAAGAATTTGGTTTTTACAGGTTGGCCATTCCAAAAGTCCAGCTTATATTTAGTATCTACACCATAAGCTGAAGTATCTTGTGAAATAACCAAAATTTCTTTCACACCTGCGCGTTTTAATGCAGCCGCTTCTTCTAATACGCTACCAACTGGACGTGATACTAAATCACCACGCATGCTTGGGATAATACAGAAGGTACAACGGTGGTTACAGCCTTCAGATATTTTTAAATAAGCATAATGTTTAGGTGTTAAACGGATACCTTGCTCAGGAACAAGATCAATAAATGGATTATGTTTAGGCGGTGCTGGCACATATTCATGTACAGCTTCCATAACGTCCTGATAAGCTGCTGCCCCAGTAACTTTTAAAACATTAGGGTGCATTTGACGAATTTTATCTTCGTCTTTACCCAAACAACCTGTAACAATAACTCGGCCATTTTCACTCATGGCTTCGCCAATTGCATCTAACGATTCTTGTACTGCAGATTCAATAAAACCACAGGTATTAACAACAACTAAATCAGCACCATCATAATCTGATGCAACTTGATAACCTTCAGTCTTTAACTGAGTTAAAATTCGTTCAGAATCTACCAATGCCTTAGGACAACCTAAAGAAACAAAACCGACTTTGGGGGTCTTCATGAATCTGCGCTCCACTTGAATGCGCGTATTGTATGTCTTTTCTCGTCTCACGCATAGGTGGAAACCCCACTCTTTGTGTAATGCACCAAAATACAACCAATATTTGCACCAAAACCCAATATTGCACCAAGTTGGAACATGTTATTATTAGCAAGCAGGCTGCTATTTTTGACCAAAAGATATTAAGAACGATTTTAGCGCACTTTAATTACGCTTGAAACCTCAAAATAATCCATAAACAAAGTTGGCGTACATTTTGCATTATTCATGTTCTATAACGGTGAATACCGATACCCAATGAAGATGCCATTGCGCCATTTTAAGACAGGAACGATTCGCTAATGGATCAACACACACCTATCGACTATCGCCTTTTGGTAGACAATTTAACTACTGCGATTTTATTAATCGATAGTAACTTTAATATTTTTTATTTGAATTCAGCTTGTGAAGCACTTTTTGACATCAGTTTGCTTCGCGCTTCTGGACAACCGGTTTTAAATTTACTTCATGCACCTGATGATACTTTTAATACGCATGAAGCTTTACTCAATACTCTAAAAACAGGACAACCTTATACACGTCGTGAAGCTGTCATTAATGTCAACTTTAAAGACTTACATGTTGATTATACGGTTTCACAGTTAAATGCAGGTAAAAGCTACCACCCGCTCTTACTTATTGAGCTAAATCCAATTGATCGCATGTTGAAAATTTCTAAAGAAGAAAACCTGATTCAACAGCATCAAGTGGCTCGACAGTTAGTTCGAGGAGTTGCTCATGAAATTAAAAACCCTCTCGCTGGGATACGCGGTGCAACCCAACTACTTGCTCGGAGCTTAAACGACGAGAGTTATGCGGAATTTACAGATGTCATTATTAACGAGGTGGATCGTCTTACCAATTTAGCTGATACCATGTTGGGTTCAAGACAACTACCAAGTTACGAGAACGTAAATGTACATGAACCTTTAGAACGTGTACGTTCTTTAATCGCAAATCAAACCAAGAAAAAAATTAAAATTACGCGTGACTATGATTTGTCTCTACCAGATGTAAAAGCCGATCGAGATCAGCTCATTCAAGTCATGCTCAATATTAGTGTGAACGCAATCCAAGCGATTACAGAGAATAAATCATTTTTTACAGATCAAGAGCCTGAATTAATTTTACGTACCCGAATCCAACGTCTAGTCACCATTAATGGAGTACTCAACCGCTCTGCCGTAAGAGTCGATATTGAAGACAATGGACCGGGTATTCCCGAAAGCATTTTAGAATCTGTGTTTTATCCTTTGGTTACAGGACGAGCAAAAGGTACAGGGCTTGGCCTAAGTATTGCACAGAACATCATGCATCAACATAACGGAATGATTGAATGCCAATCAGTTCCTGGAAAAACAATGTTTAGCTTATATTTACCTTGGGAGTCAGACCGTGTCGCGAAATAAAATATGGGTTATTGATGACGATCGCGCCATGCGATGGGTACTTGAAAAGACCTTTAAAGAAGAAGGATTTGACGTCACCAATTTTGAAGAAGCTCAAACAGCACTCGAACGTTTACATCATGATGCGCCTGATGTCATCTTAACTGACATCCGTATGCCAGGCATTGATGGATTAACTTTCTTATCTAAAGTCAAAAACTCTCATCCTGATTTGCCTGTGATTATTATGACAGCGCATTCGGACTTAGAGTCTGCCGTATCTAGCTATCAAACTGGTGCATTTGAGTATTTACCAAAACCGTTTGATATTGATGAAGCTTTAGCTTTAGTCAATCGTGCGATTTTGCATATCAATAAATTGCAGCAGCAAGAAGCTACTAAGACTGCTTCTCCACTACAATCGACAGAAATTATTGGCGAATCTCCTGCTATGCAAGAGGTTTTCCGAGCAATTGGCCGCTTATCGCAATCGCACATTACCGTTTTAATTAATGGTGAGTCAGGCACAGGTAAAGAACTAGTTGCACATGCGTTACATAAGCACTCACCGCGCCGTGCCAAGCCATTTATTGCTTTGAATATGGCAGCAATTCCTAAAGATTTAATCGAAACGGAATTATTTGGTCATGAAAAAGGTGCTTTTACGGGCGCAAACACTCAACATCAAGGTCGTTTTGAACAAGCTAATGGTGGAACGCTCTTCCTTGATGAAATTGGCGACATGCCATTTGAAACACAAACTCGATTGTTACGTGTACTTGCCGATGGTGAGTTTTACCGAGTTGGTGGGCATATCCCTGTTAAAGTTGATGTCCGAATTGTAGCTGCGACACACCAAGATTTAGAAAAATTGGTGAATGAAGGGCGCTTCCGTGAAGACTTATATCATCGCTTAAATGTAATTCGCATTCATATTCCTAAACTAGCACATCGTAGTGAAGATATACCGATGCTAGCTCAACACTTCTTGGCTCGAGCTGGTAAAGAGTTAGGCGTAAGTCCAAAGATTTTACGCACCGAAACGACTGACTATATGCAGCAACTACCATGGCCTGGTAATGTTCGTCAGCTTGAAAATACATGTCGTTGGCTAACCGTCATGATCACTGGTCGTGAGGTTTATCCTGAAGATTTACCTTCTGAACTCAAACAAGTTCCACTCCAAAAAAATAGTGAAACTAGCCAACCTGCACCTTCATTTGAGCGTATTTCGCTACATCATTGGGATGAATTGCTAAACCAATGGGCAATTCAAAAGCTTAAGAATGGTGAAATGAAGATTTTGGATATTGCTACGCCCATGTTTGAGCGCACTTTAATTAATGCAGCACTACAGCAAACTCGCGGACGCAAACGTCATGCAGCCGAGCTATTAGGTTGGGGACGTAACACCCTAACCCGAAAGCTAAAAGAGCTAGGAATGGATTCTGCTGATGACGATGATGAGGACGAACACAAAGCGACTTTATCAGAAGCCTAACAGCGAAGTAAGAATCAAAAAGCGGCTAAAATAAATTAGCCGCTTTTTCTTTATCTCAATTTATATCGAAAAGATATGGTTAAACTAAAATGTGAACATACAGTTACATCATTAGAAATCTCAAAAATCAAACTTAACCACCTATATTTTAATATATTTTTTCATTTCCACATTTGCTTTACTGTTTACCCGATAACCTAAAAATATAGCGATGACCATCGTTAAAGATAGTTTTGCTATACTAGATAAGCAGTCTTAATCGCCGTTATTAAATTTTATGCATGATCCAGTCCTCGAATCACATCATCCTATATGTGATAAACCTCAAACACGCCGTGGTATCGAACGTCGTTTAGCACTATTGTTAAGCGCAACCGAGCTGTTTTTGGAAAAAGGATATGATGCTGTTTCTTTAGATGACATCGTCAACCATGCAGGGGGTTCCAAGGCCTCTATTTATAAATATTTTGGTAATAAAGAAGGACTTTTTACCGCTATTTGTGACTATAAACGTGAAATGTTCTTTAAAGATGTTTGTATTCCATTTCAGCCAGAGAAAAGCACTTTAAGAGAGTACCTAGTTCAAACACTTAATCGTGTTTATGTTCACATTATTCAACCTGAACATATTGCGTTTTTAAGACTTATTATCGAACAGACCGAATGTAATACGGTCCTCATACAATACCTATATGATAAATGGGTACATAATCTACAAAACACACTTACTCAAGCATTAGAATTTGCGGATAAATCAGGAGAAATTACATGTCCTTCTCCCTATCATTCTTCACTCATGTATTTTGGGATTTTACGCGATATTGAATGGCGTATGATTATGGGCATGCCGGCCCTACCAGATGAGAAAGAAGCTTTTGATTATATTGAATATTGTGTAGATATTTTTTTAAAAGGCCACCATAAAGTCTAATTCTTTTGCATTTTGAAATGCTTATAGTATAGTAGACTTCTTTTTTCCCACATCCACCCAGCCAACAACAGATAATTGTTGTATTTAAAAGACAATTATTATGGAGTAGCTACATGGCTTTAAGACATTTCCTGACTTTACGTGATCTATCTACATTAGAACTCAACCGCGTTTTACAACGCGCAAGCGAACTAAAAAAAATGCAACAGAGCAATAAGGTATATCAACCTTTTGTTGGTAAAGTATTGGGAATGATTTTTGAAAAATCGAGCACACGTACTCGTATTTCTTTTGAAGCCGGTATTAATCAATTTGGTGGTAGTGCTATCTTTTTATCGCCTCGTGATACACAGCTAGGCCGTGGTGAACCAATTGAAGACTCAGCACGCGTTATTTCAAGCATGCTTGATATTGTGATGATTCGTACTTTTGGTCATGACATTGTTGAACGTTTTGCATCTTATTCAAAAGTTCCTGTCATTAACGGTCTGACCGATGATCACCACCCTTGTCAATTACTTGCAGATTTGCAAACTTATATTGAACATCGTGGCAGCATTGAAGGTAAAACCGTAGCCTGGATTGGTGATGGCAATAATATGTGTAATTCATATATTGAAGCTGCACATTTAATGGGTTTTAAATTAAAAATTGCTTCGCCAAAGGGTTTTGAACCTAAACCTGAGTTTTTAGCAGAGTTTGGACATTGTGTTGAGCTTTTTGACAATGCTGAAGATGCGGCTGTAAATGCTGACCTTATCGTTACAGACGTATGGGCAAGCATGGGGCAAGAAGAAGAACAAAAATTACGTAAGAATGCATTTGCAGCTTTTCAAGTCAATGAAAAACTGATGAGTCTTGCGCATCCTGATTGTTTGTTTATGCATTGTTTGCCAGCACATCGCGGTGAAGAAATTTCAGAAACCATGCTTGATCATAAAAACTCAGTTGTATGGGATGAAGCTGAAAACCGTCTACATGCACAAAAAGCTTTAATGGAATTTTTATTGAATGAAAATTTGAAAAAAGCTTAATCTCGATAAAAAAACAGCATCTTTAAGGTGCTGTTTTTTTATTTCTATAAAACTCTTATTTTTCTTGTTTATTTTTTAAAATTTTTCACGATGTTGCTGAATATATAAACAGTCTATATTTCAACTACACTCTAGAATCGTGTATAACATTCTACACAATAAGCCAAGCCTACTCTTGTAGAGTGCGATTATGACAACCCTTGAAGAATCACTATCTCAGATCCCTGCATTTTCAATTATTCATGAACATTTATTTAGTTCAGCACAACCTTCCGTTGAACAGCTCAAACTGATTAAAGAGTATGGCTGTAGTACCGTTATCAATTTAGCTTTGACAAACTCACCGAATTGTATTGAAAATGAAGATCAGGTTTGTCTTGAGCATGGTTTAAATTACATTCATATTCCAATTGACTGGGAAACACCGTCTTCTGACCAATGCTTATTGGTTTTAGATTTAATTGATCATTTGGTTCAAAATGAAATTGTTTGGGTACATTGTGCCAAAAATAAACGCGTAAGTTGTCTCATGTACGTATACAGACAATTTTATATGAATATGGACATGCCAACTTCTCAAGATTTACTGCACGAGATATGGGAACCCAATGAAACTTGGACTGGACTGATCCATAGTATTACCTTACAGCTACAAGGCCGTAAGGCTACCTTAGAACTTCAACAGTCTTTGCAACAAACTGATGATTTAGTTTAATTAGAGATTAATACCGTCGCTGTTGCTAAAATTCCTTCTTGGCGGCCTGTAAATCCGAGCTTTTCGGTAGTGGTCGCTTTGATACTAATTTGATTTAAATCTACATTCAAAACATCCGCAATGCTTTGTCGCATCTCTAAATTATGTTTCGCTAGTTTAGGACGTTCACAAGCTACTGTAATATCGGCATTATTCAAACGATAACCACGATCTAAGATTAACTGATAAACGTGTTTTAACAGTACACGGCTATCCGCTCCTTTAAACTCTGGATCGGTATCTGGAAAATGCTGACCAATATCGCCAAGCGCCAGTGCACCGAGTAAAGCATCACATAGCGCATGTAACACGACATCGCCATCAGAATGTGCTTTCAAGCCATGCGTATGTGGAATCTGAACGCCAGCTAAAGTTACGAAGTTACCCTCTTCAAAAGCATGCACATCCATTCCTTGTCCAATACGAATTTGAGCAACCATATCAACTCTTCCCTTCTATAAAAACTTAAGAAATCTTGTATTCAACTGTTGTGTTTCGCTATAGTACACTTAGCAAAGTAGACTGAAAGTATAAGCGATCATGCCGTCGAATACTGATATGAATCAATTGAAAAGATTAAGTTTTGTCGTGACATTGAGTTGTTTATGCTCATCGCTTGTTTTTGCGGAATCTATCGACTGCTCTAAATCCAAAACAGAGCTCAAAATTTGTTCAAAAACCTTTAGTGAAGCACGTAAGCAACTCAACAATAAATATCTGTCTGCATACCTAGTCACAGATGCACCATTAAAACTTTTACAAGATACACAGACTTTGTGGTTTAGACATACACAACAATGTAAAACCAATTCATGTTTTCAACAGCAGTTTGATGTACGTGGGGATGACTTAAATTTCTATGCATCACTTAAACAAACCCTGACGCAGCATTATCTTAAATTTGAAAATGGACATATTGCTTCCCAACCTGTTCATTTACAAATACATCAACTTGCTAAAGATAAAATCAAAATTGAAGGCTTAGCATACCGTAATCCAAATAACCGAAAAGATGCTCAAACTATTTCATTAATGGCTTACAGCTCTCCTGAGCAAAAAAGTGAAATTTTAGATAATGAGCATCACTGTAAATACAAGTTTGATTTTCAAAAGGCCTTACTTATTGTAAAAACCCAGCAAAAAGGCTGCGAACGATTTACGGGTGTTTATCGCCTATATGATTAATTGATATGAAACAAAAAAAGCCAGTGCATCTACACTGGCTTTTCTTTTCTAAGCTGGATATTTTTGCAGAATATCTTGACTCACCAAAACAGCTGTCGCTGCTGACAAAGTCCAGCCTAAATGTCCATGTCCCGTATTATAAAAAACTCGTGGCTGCTTAGACTGTTTTACGACTGGTAACATATTAGGCATCATTGGTCTTAAACCTGCCCAAGGCACAACATGCTCAGTTGAAATGTCAAAATTACGGTTCACCCAATTCACTAGAGGTTGAATCCGATCCGCTCGAATGTCTCGATTATAGCCGTTAAACTCAGCTGTACCTGCGATGCGTAAACGATCTTGGCCCAAACGAGACGTTACAATTTTGGCGCTTTCATCAAGTAAACTCACCCATGGTGCATTTTTAATACTTTTCTCGTCTTTCAATTGGACAGTAATTGAATAGCCTTTAACTGGATAAACATTTACACGTTCACCGACCATATCAGCCAACTGATAACTTCCGACACCACCACAAACAACCAGAACATCACCTTCTAATTGAAAACTATCCGATTGAGAAAGATGAGGATGTTCAGCACTTGGCTGACAATTCAGCACTACTTTATCTGTATGACACTTAATATCAGTAACTTCTAAACCAAACTTATACTGAACCCCATATTGTTTAGTCTTCTCAGCTAAAGAAGTCGAATACTTATGAATGTCTCCAGTTGCATCACTTGGGGTGTAATAACCACCAAAGTAATCACCAGTTAAAGATGGCTCGATTGACTTCATTTCTTCAGGTGAAACTGAATAACGCTCCAAAGTACCTTTATTTAAGACGTCATTCACTCGTTTAGCAATGTCATAATCAGCCTTGCTGTGGTACATATGAAGAATACCGCGTTTCTCCAAATCAAATTGAAGCTGCTCTTTTTCAGCGACATCAAACAAGCGCTTACGCGCGAGCAATGCTAAGCGAACAGTTTCTATAGTATTGGCCTCATAGTTTTTAATATGAGATAGAAACTCAACTAACCAGCTATATTTGTGCAAACTAAAAGAAGGGTTAAGTAATAGAGGAGCATCTTTTTGCCTCATCCATTTAAAACCTTTTATAACGGTCGCTTTCTGGTTCCAGACTTCTGCATTACAAGCAGATAATTGCCCTCCATTTGCAAATGATGTTTCCATAGCTGGATAAAGATGGCGATCAATCACTGTGACTTGGTAACCTAATTGAGATAATTCATAGGCTGAAGTAACCCCGGTGATTCCTGCACCAATCACAATAACATGTGGCATAACAGACTCCTCTGAAATGCAAAAACATTTCATCAGTACAGCCCATCTGTCATTTGTACCTGAGAGTTTCGACCTAAATACTACCTTTTAGTATTTCGATCTTCCCCTTCGGTGAGTTTATGACTTATAAGTTTTTATTCTTCATCTTATAAATCTTAAGCTTCTCTCCAGATTTTTTAATTATTACAGTCCCTTTTGCCTGAGAGTTTCCGGGCTTGTTGCTCCTTCGGCGGGTTCCTAAGAACCTCTCTCCCGCAATAATTTTGTATTTATATAAGCAATGTATCTGCCACTTTTAAAAAAACGCATTCTTTTCTTGTAAACTTTTGTACAACAATCTAATTAAATAGAAAAGCATTTGATTTAATTATAAAAAAAGGTGAATTATTTAAATTCACCTTTTGCAATTTATTAAAGTTTTCCTTCAAGCACTTGGTCAGAAACTAGACCTTTCCATTGCTCTCGCAAGGTTGGTAAATAAAACTTCTCACCAATTGTGACCAACTCAGCATCAATCAATGCATGAATTTCGTGCATAAAAATATAATCCAACGCAACTAAAGAGAGTTGATGATTTTTTTGTGCTACTTTTTTACGTTTCACTTGAGCTTGTTTAATGAGCTCATTTGCAAAATTTTTATCTTTATATGTAGTGATTGCATTTAAACGAAGCTCAATAACACCCCAACCCGCCAACAATTTTTTGAAAATTTCAAAGTCTTTTGTTGTTGATTCCCAAGTTACGTTTTCCAGATCATTATCTTCTGGCAAAACAGGTAACAGTAAATCACCAGTACTTGGAAAAATCTTTTTAAGATTTAACAGAAATTTAACAGGCTGATCACTTGGGTAATCATTAAACTGCACATGTTGTTGAGTATCTGTTAAATAAATCGAGAGCATTCAAAAAATCCTTAGCTAAACAACTGTTTATTATGTGTTTAATTTCTATATCGCAAAATAAATGCAAATTAAAAACAATACAAAAACAGGATAAGGTGGGCATTTTAACAATTATGGCAGCTTATTCAACTCTAAGTTGGTTTGATTAAGATATATAAGAAAAATTAAATTCAAGTAACTTTGTAAACAACGCTTATATAAATCAATCGCTCAAAAAGTGAGTGAGTATTAAATATACTAAAACTCAGCCTCTTATTAAGATTTAATGTTACAATACAATGATTTACTCAATTTCATCTGGCTCCCAAAGAAATGAATAGATCACAGTTAATTTTATTATTTTTAAGTATGAGTACTTTTTCTTCTTCTGTATTTTCTGAAACGATGACTTCCCCAATTAAGCAAGAGTTTTATGACCAAAAATCGAATCGCCATAGAAGTATGCTTGAGGTTAATAATAATTCAAATCATAAGTTTAGCGAATCACAACATAATCCTTTTCGCTCCGATTCACGCAAGCAAAAAGTAGATTTTTTCGAAATTGCCAAACAATACCAAGATGAGAAACCACAAAATACCTACTCTCACTCTCCTGATCCAACTGTGAATATGAGTGATCATGATCGAAGTCTCTACTATATTAGAAATCATGATGATATAGGTCTTAAAAGGGATATTCGTATTCAACAGTATAGATCATTAAAACAACAATATGATAAAGGTGTTATTTCCAATGATGAATACAAAGAGAAAGTTTACAAAATTTTAAAATAAGCTTTTATATATTTTGAAGCCTTCTTTTAGTCGAGGGCTTCTATAATAGTTTTGATATAGATTGTTAAAAATCTTTAAATAACAAAGATTCATAGTAAATAAGCAATAAAAATTAAACAGTTTTAACTGCTAAAAGAAGCCAGACTATTCAAATCTTCTCTACACATAAAGGAGAGATCAATGAAGATCCGCGCTTCACGTACCTATTCAACTTATTCAAATCATTACTTTATTTCGAAAGAATATGAATGCAGCGTTATTCCACTAAAAGGAATGTGCTTTACCGACCTTGGTTTAACAGAAAATGGTGTAATTGAACCGATAGAAATTACAGAGGTCACTATAGATCCAGCCTCTAATTCATATCATGTTCTTTTAGCAAAAGACGCTCATGAATACACAAAAGAAGAACTAAAAAGAAAATTTGAAGAAATGAAAGCAAATGGTTGGGAATATATAGAAGATCTACTAGTGTAGTTTTTATTTTCAACCTATACGTTAGAGCACATGTGAACAACTCTAGATTTAAGGTGTAAACATAATAGCCATCAGTAGTACTGTACATTCAGTACAAATGATACTGCTGATGGCTATATAGACCGCTTATTTACTATTTGGCGAAACCATTTTTTCAGGTTTAACGACTTCATCAAATTGTTCTGCTGTTACTAAACCAAGCTCAACAGCCACTTGTTTTAAAGTCTTATTCTCTTTATAAGCAGTTTTCGCTACTTTTGCAGAGTTTTCATAACCAATAACTGGATTCAATGCAGTAACTAACATGAGAGAGTTGTGCAAGAAGTGATCAATTTTATCTCGATTAGGTTCAATTCCAACCGCACAATGATCATTAAAACTATTGCATGCATCGCCAAGAAGCTGAATAGATTGCAATAAATTATAAGCAATCACTGGCATAAATACGTTTAACTCGAAGTTACCAGAAGCACCAGCGACATTAATAGTGGTATCGTTGCCAAGCACTTGTGCAACCACCATAGTCATTGCTTCACTTTGAGTCGGGTTCACTTTACCCGGCATAATGCTTGAGCCTGGTTCATTTTCAGGAATGCGAATTTCCCCAAAACCACAGCGTGGGCCACTTGCTAACCAACGAATATCGTTAGCAATCTTATTTAAGCTTACTGCTAAAGTTTTTAATGCGCCTGATGCAAAAACAGCGGCATCACGCCCTGCAAGTGCTTCAAATTTATTAGGAGCGGTAACAAATGGCAAACCCGTTAAAGCTGCAAGCTGAGCTGCGGCCTTAACAGCATAGTCAGGATGAGCATTTAACCCAGTTCCTACTGCTGTACCACCCAATGGCAACTCATACAAACCAGTTAAGGCTTGTTGTAAGCGTACTAAACCATGCTCAAGCTGAGAAACATAACCGCTAAATTCTTGGCCTAAGGTTAATGGCGTGGCATCCTGCAAATGAGTACGGCCAATTTTAACAATATCTTGAAATTCATCGGACTTCTTCTGCAAAGTCGCTTTAAGCTGTTCTACAGCTGGAATCAGTAATTCATTGATTTGCAAACTTGCCGCAACGTGAATAGCCGTTGGAAATGAGTCATTGGTAGACTGTGCACGATTGACATGATCATTTGGATGTACTGGTTTTTGTGCACCCAGTGCTTCGCCTAATTTTTGGTTGGCAATATTGGCAATCACTTCATTACAGTTCATGTTGCTTTGCGTACCAGAACCTGTTTGCCAAACTACGAGTGGGAACTGTGAATCCCATTTTCCTGCAATCACTTCTTCGGCAGCTCCCACAATGTATTGACTTAAATCTTGTGGTAACTGTCCTAACTCGGCATTGGTTATTGCTGCTGCTTTTTTTACCAATCCCATCGCTCGAATCATGGCACGGGGTAAACGCTCCTGCCCGATTTTGAAGTTCTGTAAGCTACGTTGGGTTTGTGCTCCCCACAATGCTTCATTTGGAACTTCAATTTCACCCATAGTGTCATGTTCAATTCGTGTTTGCATAGAAACCTCGGTTATCTGGTTAAAGAACTCACGGGCTGAAGCAATTTTTGCTTTGGCTAGTTAATTTTAGTATCGTACTCAAGCATTCCATTATTGTAAATAAGAATCATTATCTTATCTTCCATTTAATGTATTTTGATAGAATCTCCACTCATCTTCAATCATTTGCTTTAAAGTTCGTTTTGGATCCCACTGTAATAAAGTTTTTGCTTTTCCTATATTTGCACCAAGTTGAGCCAACTCTTCATGCTTATAAATTGCCGATTGTGTCGGAATTTCAGCTTGGGTCACTTGTGAAATTTCATCCAATAACTGACGAATTGAATGTACTTGGTCATGTGCAATATTAAATGCTTCACAGCAATGGGTTTGATCACGTAGCCATAGTAGAGTTGCACTTACCGCGTCACATACATCTAACACATGTAGAAAGCTACGTTCCACGGTATGGTCTTCGGTCGAAACCTGATCTTGTAATTCAATTAAATCACGCTGCATCGCTGCCACTTGCAGTGCAAGCGGTACAATATTTTTAGGGAGCTGCGCAACATACTCACCTAATACACCATGCTCAAAAGCACCTACAATATTTGATAGGCGTAAGATCGCAATTTTCCATTCATGATCAATTTTATGAGTATCTCTAATGATTTCTTCAATCATCTGTTGAGATTTGATATATGGATTAGGATAACCGTAGTTGAAATCTTCTGTTTCGCTTAACTGCAAACCAGATTTTCCATAGACGGCCAAGCTAGATAAATGAATGAAATGACGAACACCTGTACGTTGCATCGCACGCAATAGGCTCATAATGCAACTGACATTATCGTTGTAATATTCGAGCGGTTTTAAATTAGACTCTTCAATAGATTTAAAACCAGCTGTGTGAATGACTGCATCGATTGAGTACTGTTCAAATACTTTGTTCAATGCAGGTGTATTACGTACATCAAGTTTAACAAACGGAACGTACATACCAGAGATGTATTCTAACCGCTCAAGCGTTTGCAAGGTCGAGTTAGCCAAATTATCGACAATAACCACTTCTTGGCCTTGAGCCAACAGACTCAATGCAATGTGTGAACCGATAAAGCCTAAACCACCTGTCACTAAAATCATTGTATACTTACCTTTCTCTTAATGTATCTACGCCCATTTAGACGTATGACCATAGTGAATTCTCAATGAGTACATTACTACTAATAACCTCTGCTCCTACTTCAATCCATGCTTGGCATGCACTGGGCCTTGCTCAGGCACTCAAAAGTAAAAATGAAGACTTTCGTGTATTCTTTTACCAAGATGGCGTTCAAGTTGCGAATGACTTTCAGTGGGTTCCTGACGACCAGCGTAATTTAACGCATGAATGGCAAAAGCTCGCGATCCGACTTCCTGTTTGCGTTAGCGCTGCTCTTGCACGCGGGATTACCGATGCAGAAAATGCGAGTCGCCATCAACTTAGTCATCACAACCTAGCGAGCAACTTTGAGTTGGTTGGACTAGGTGAACTTGCTGATGCAGTACAGTCAGCCTCTCGTCTTCTTCAATTCTAAGTTACTTTGTTAACTTAGATTGTTGCTTTTAAAAGGTATATTGTGTGAAAACTGTACTCGTTATTTTGACCCAAGCCAATCTAACCAGCCTACAAGTCAATGAAAGCCTCGCCGCTACTATGGTTTTAGCAACCTTTGGCTCACCAGTCAAAGTATTATTGAAAGATGCAGCTCTTAGCCTCTTACAAAATGAACATAACTTTGACCAGTTGCAGCATGCTTTTAAAATTGCTTCAAACATGGTGGATAGCTTTGAGTTTTATGACTTAAGTCCAATTCTTGTTGAGATCAAAAATAAACAGCATCCTTTTGTTCAAAACAGTGAGCAGGAGCTAGAGTTTGTTCAGTTAGATACTGAACTCATTCAATCTTTCGATCATGTCTTATATTGGTAGATAAAGGTGTAAATTTAATGACGCAATCAACACTTTATCTGGTGCAAGCTTCTTATCACCATACCCCTCGTATTATTGAAGAACTTGAAAAGCTTTTTCATCAAGACGATCAGATTGTTTTTATGGGCGATTCAACCGCACAGCTTTCCGTAGACATTTGTCAGCAGTTTGGCTCAGTTTCTTGTTTGGCTCATGAAAAAGATTTAATTGATGCAGAAACCTTGGCTCACGTTAAGGTATTAAACTATGACCAGTTTGCAGATCTGGTTTTACAATTTAATCGATGCATTTCTTTGAAGTAATATTGTTAGGCTCATTTTTATGAATTTAGAATTAGATCAAGATGGTCATTTAGTCGACTATACGATTTGGAATCCCGAAGTCGCACAGGAACTCGCAAAATCTCTCGATCTTGAATTAACAGATTGGCATTTTGAAGTTTTAGCTGCGGTTCGCCAATTTTATCAACAATTTGGGCACTCTCCTGCAACACGCCCTCTGATTAAGTTTTTAATGAAAACCGTCAGTCCTGATATCAATAATGCTGTTTTACAGCAAAAATTTAATACTGGTTTAGTTGCACGCCATCTCAGTCGTTTGGCAGGCATTCCTAAACCAGCAAATTGTTTATAAATTTTTATGCGAACTTTTTAGCGGCAGCTACACACAAAATTGTTACTGCCGTTACCATTAACATCGACCAACTTACATGTTCATGTAATAAAAGTGCGGCAATCGCGAGTCCCATCAAAGGTTGTAAAAGTTGTAGCTGGCTAATTGCAGCAATACCGCCTTGAGCAAGACCTTTGTACCAGAAAAAGAACCCGATAAGCATACTAAATAAAGATACATAAACCAGCCCTGCTATCGCTGATGTAGATACATCTTGGAAAGAAACAGGCATATAAAAAACAGTAGCAAACAGCATAATCGGTAAAGCTAAAATAAGCGCCCAACAAATCACCTGCCAACCACCTATTTTTTTCGAAAGTACTCCGCCTTCTGCATAGCCAAACCCACATAGAATAATTGCAATAAGCATGTATAAATCGCCGATGCCAAAAGATGCTTCACCCGACAAAAAGAACATGTAGGTAAAGACAACCAAACTGCCTAAAATTGCAAATATCCAAAAAAATAGATTTGGCTTTTCTCCACCTCTTACAACAGCGAATATAGCAGTAGCGAGCGGCAAAAGACTCACAAAGACAATTGAATGTGCTGCATTCATATATTGCAAAGCAAGCGCCGTAAATAATGGAAAACCCACCACAACACCTAAAGCAACTATTGCGAGTGGCCACCAATCTTGCTTAGCTGGTCTTTTTTCTTTAAGCAAAAAGATAAGAGTTAAACCTAAAACACCCGCAATAACTGCTCTTGCCGCCGTCAGAAAACCAGGATCAAAACCGGTGACCGCAACACGGGTAGCAGGCAGTGAACCTGCAAAAATTGCAACCCCTATAAAACCGTTCACCCAACCGTTCATAAACTTTTGCATATTATTCTCCGCAACTATACGAAGAATTTAAGCTGTGATATGGTGTTGATACCAGATACAAAGCAGTACAATTTTAAAAAACTGTTATGTATAAATAAACAGTACAGTTAGAGATAATTAACGTGAACCAGTCAAAAACAAAAATCGAGTTTGTTATTTCACAGATTGAACAACAAATTAAAAATCGTTCTTTAACACCAGGCTCCCGTTTACCTTCTGTACGCAAGCTAGCAAAAGATTTAGGTTTTTCAGTTTCTACTATTGTCGAAGCTTATGAGCGATTAATTGCCGTAGGTAAAATTGAATCTCGTAGTGGCTCCGGTTTTTATGTTGTGGGACCGCTTGCCCCTTTAGCTTTGAGTGAATTAGGCCCTAAATTAGATCGCTCTATCGATCCATTATGGATTTCACGTCAGTCCTTAGAAGCAAAACCTGATGCGTTTAAACCCGGTTGTGGCTGGTTACCAAATGACTGGATGCCGCTTGAAAGTATCCGCAAAGCGTTAAGATCTGCGATCCGTAACGAAGATGATAACTTAATGGGCTATTCTTCACCTTTAGGACTACCCGCATTACGAGATTTACTCGCTCGACGAGCACAAAGTAAGGGCATAGAAGCAAACTTGAACCAAGTTCTTTTAACTGATTCGGGTACCCAAGCAATTGATCTGGTTTGCCGTTTCTTACTTAAACCAGATGATGTTGTTCTGATTGATGACCCTTGCTACTTTAACTTCCATGCCCTACTTAAAGTTCATCAAGTTAAAGTTATTGGTATTCCTTACACACCAAATGGTCCAGACCTAGAGGCATTTAAAGAAGCGATTGAGACCTATAATCCGCGGCTTTATATTACAAACTCAGGAATACATAATCCTACGGGTGCAACACTCTCACTTTCGATCGCTCATCAGTTATTAAAACTCATTGAGCAGTCTAATCTGATTGTGATTGAAGACGATATATTTTCAGATTTTGAACATACTTCAGCGCCACGGCTTGCAGCCCTAGACAACCTTTCACGCGTGATTTTTATTGGAAGTTTCTCTAAAACGCTCTCTGCCTCTATTCGCTGCGGCTACATTATTGCCAAACCAGAATGGATTGATCAAATTACCGATTTAAAAATTGCTACCAGCTTTTCTCACAATGGACTCTCAGCCAAGATATTACATACAGCTCTAACCGATGGTTCATACCGTAAGCATCTAGAATTTTTAAAAGTTCGTTTAGCTCAAGCCATGCAAGAAACAATAGCAAAGCTTAAAGCGATTGGAATAGAACCGTGGATTGAGCCTAAGGCTGGAATTTTTGTGTGGTGTCGGTTACCCGAAGGAGTAGATGCAGCAAAGATTGCACAGTTTTGCCTGAATCGAGAAGTGATTCTTGCTCCGGGTAATGCCTTTAGCCAATCAAAATCGGCAGGCCAATTTATTCGTTTTAATATTACTCAATCAAATCATGATTATATTTATAAGACCCTTGCAGAAGCGCTTCTACAAGAGTCGTTAGAGAAACAAGTTTAAGCCTGTTTTTGCTTTTGTTCCATATAAGCAAAGTAGCCCGGTCCAGCCGAAACTTGAACTTGTTTTGCATGTAAAGGTTCACGGCAGACTGAACATACCATGACTGGTTCAAATTTATGACCACAGGCTTTGTGACGATATTCCAAAGGTTTACCTAAACCTTGGTCCATCCATTTATCTGCCCAGTTCGCCATAGATAAGATAATTGGATAAAGCTCAAAGCCTTTATCAGTGAGACGATATTCAAAACGTTCCTGACGGTCAAAATAAGGAGCTTTGACTAAAATTTCGTATTCAACCAAACGCTTTAAACGATCCGACAGCACATGACGAGTGACACCTAGTGATTTTTGAAAATCATCAAAACGGCGAATTCCCATAAAAGCATTACGTAATATTAGCATCGTCCACCGATCACCAATTACTGATAGCATACGGGCAACAGAACAAGGTTGATCACCGATGTCATCCCATTTCATCTTTATGCTTACCTCAATATAGAACTGGCCTACTTGCCTTATTATTTATACCCTAAACCACTTAATATGTTATATGCAATATTCAGCTTAAAAATAAGTTTTTAATGTACTTATGACGCCTATTTTTTAAATAACCATGAATAGAAATACTTATAAAATATGATTAACTTATAAGTATAAATTAATCATATTCAATTTATTTATAGGCTAATTTGAAATAAAGATTCCTTTTAATAAAGTACCTGACTCTAGTTTTGTACTCGCAGGAATACGAACTAGACAATTGGCTTGCATAAGGTTACTCAGCATATGAGACTGCTGCTTGGCCAAACTTTTTACTCTAAGTTGTCCTGCATCAAAATAAGCATACATTCGTAAAAAACGCTCACGTGCATCTTCTTTTAAATCATGCTCTAAAATTGCAGTAAACCATTCTGGTCCGCATCTATTACCCTGTAATGCATCAAGCAAAGATTTACCATAAACTTGCATTGCTACATATACCGCAGCTGGATTACCCGGTAAGCCTAACAAATAGCAAGAATGGCTAGCTTGTGAATTATGGTATTCGGCAAAGAATAAAGGTTTACCCGGTTTTTGTTTAACTTTCCAAAATATTTGTTCAAACCCAACTTCGAAAGCACATGGTCGAACAAAGTCATAATCACCTACTGACACTCCGCCTGTGGTTATGATGACATCATGGCTGTCTTTTAACTGGTTAAAGTATTGGGTGACCTGTTCAGCTTCATCTGCAACATGAATGAGTTCGATATCTAAACCATAATCTTCAAACCAAGCTTTTAATAAAGGCCCATTTGCATCAAAGACTTTTCCATCGATTAAATCATCTGCCGTTTGAGCAACTTCATCACCTGTGACTAGTACTGCAACTTTTGGTCTACGATAAACAGTAAGCTCTTGCATTCCCGCCATACTTAAAGCAGCCAAGCTTCCAATATTTAGAAACTGTCCTACTTGAGCAAGCAACTGTCCCTGCTGGATTTCTTCACCAGTAAAACGGATATCAGCTTGAGGGCGTATATGCTCCGTTACACAAATTTCTTGAGCCGAAATAATCGATACGATTTCTTGCCGAGCTACATGCGTTGTCCCTTCAGGAATTTTGCCGCCCGTAAATATACGAATCGCCTGACCTTCACCGAGTATGTCATGACTCTCGCTTCCGGCACGAATCTCACCTGTAACTTGAAACTTTTGATTATTTAAATCTTCTGCATGGCTACAAAGTGCATAACCGTCTACCGCACTTTGAGAAAAACTTGGTAGATTAATTTCAGAGTAAATATCTTGAGCAAGATAACTACTTAGGCTATTTGTTAGAGTCTTTTGAATAGAGCTTAAGTTTTTAGGCTTATTAATCACTAAATCTAGTGCTTCATCTATACTGATTAATCCACGCTCTGCACCACAACCTGACATTATTCATAGCCTCCCGGATGCGGTAAATCACGGCAAACATCAAAAATATGGACTAAGGCAGGTAAAATAGCAGCCATTGATTCGCTTGCTCCACCGCGGCTTCCCGGTAACGTCACTACTAAAGAACGGTCAATAAACCCTGCTACTCCGCGTGACATAGCAGCATATGGCGTGCGTTTTTGTCCAAATGAGCGAGCAGCTTCCATTAAGCCATCTAACTTACGTTCTAAAAGAGGCTCCAGCGTATCAACCGTAATATCACGCTTACCAATGCCTGTACCGCCGACGGTCATAATACAAGCATACGATTTGGTGAGTTCTAGGACCAATTCTTTGAGATCATCTGCTTCATCAGGCAAAATTTGGTAATGGATCGGATCAAATCCAGCTTCAGTTAAAGTTTCAACTACAGATTTTCCGGCCGTATCCGGCTTTCTACCCGCTGCTACGGTATCTGACAATACAATAACCGCAGCCGAAACAGGCTGACGCAATACCCGTTTAAAATGGGATTTTCCGCCTTTTTTCTTAAGTAGTTTACATTGATCCATCCAGAGTTCTTCTGGTTCACAATGGGGCTTTAACATGTCGTAAATGGTTAAACCTGCAAGGCTTGCCGCCGTTAAAGCTTCCATTTCTACGCCAGTTGGCCCAATGGTCTCAACGACAGCAATAATTTTTACAAAGTCATGTTCCAATTCATATTCTACATCTGCCCGATAAATCGGTAGCGGATGACATAGTGGAATCAGCTCATCAGTTCGTTTTGCTGCCAAAATTCCTGCAACACGTGCTGTTTTTAATGCATCACCTTTTTCCGTGTTTCCTTGTCTTAATAGTTCAATACAGTGCGGTGGTGCATATAAAATCGCTTGTGCTTCAGCAACACGATAACTTTCCGGCTTCATTCCTACGTTTTTCATTATTTATCCTAGTATTACATATTTCAGTGTGAGTGCTCATGGCCGGCATGATGATGGTGATGTTTGTGGTCGTGTGGTGCATCCTTACGAATACAACAACCCTCTACATAATGACTTGTACCATCTGTAAAAAACTCTTCTTTAAAGACAGGTACTTCATGCTTTACCCGTTCGACCGCCTCCTCACATGCCTGAAAAGCTTCACGGCGATGGGCTGCATACGCAATCGCAATAATGGCTGTTTCACCGACATCCAGATAGCCAATCCGATGAACCACTCGCACATAAGATACCTGATACTTTTTCTCAATTTCTAGTTCAATTTCACGTATCATTTTTTCTGCAAGCGGTTTATACGATGTATATTTCAGCGCCTTTACCGCTTTACCTTCGTGGTGATTACGAACCGTACCCATAAAAATATCGATACCGCCACATTCAGGAAAAGACTGAATCGGATCAAAAGTATCCAAGCTTAAAGCCTGCTCTTGTATTCTTGCGAACTCTTTCATGACTCATCCTCCGGCAACGGGTGATAATAAAACCAAAGTGCATGGCTCACTTAAGACAGTTTGTCTGGTTATGACATTATCACCAATCGCACATGCACATTTTTCCATGGCTTTTGTAGATTCCGGATGCAATAAAACAATTTCATCTAATACATCTTTAACTAGACTATGGCTAGGACAAACTAACAAAAGATTTTCAGGAAGCAATTTTTCAATTGCACCAAATGCTTCGACTTTAATTTGGATAGATTGTTGCATTTATCCCCCAAGCATATGCATGCTGATTTTACGGGTTTGTTGATGTTGTAAGGCATGGAAACCTTTGGCTTTATGCCAGATATAAGGATGAACCAAATGATTTAAATTTTGGACCGTCATATCGTATTCTGGCGTATGTTGTTTACTTACCAATGCTTCAAGCTGAGGCTTAATATTTAAGCCTTGCGGTGCAAACAAACAGTTATATAGTTCGCCTTTTGCGGTAAGCCGTATACGGTCACATTGGTGGCAAAATGAATGCGTAATTGTGGAAATAATTCCTAAATGGTAGCTACCGTTAATTAGATATTGACGCGCTGGCTCATGTTGCTGCTCGATGACTTGTACCGAATAATACGGTTGCAATACCCGTAAAATTTCAGCCTCACTTACCACATCTTTATTTGACCAAAGTGCATCACCATCAAGCGGCATAAACTCGATAAAACGCAAAGAAATATGATGAGCAATTGACCATTTCACCATAGGTAAGATTTGATCATCATTTCTATCTTTCATTAACACGCAGTTAATTTTAAAAGGTAATCCTACTTCTTTTGCAGCTTGTATCCCCTCTAAAACAGGCTCCAATTTTTTCTTGGTCAACTCTTTAAACTGAACAGGATCTAAGCTATCTAAACTAATGTTTAAATCATCTAATCCAGCGTCTTTTAGTTGTTTAGCGTATTTAGCAAGGTAATGACCATTTGTAGTCATCGATATACGTTTTAAACCTAATGCTTTTAAGGCTTGCAAATCACGAACAAAATGAACAATGCCTTGACGCATTAATGGTTCACCACCCGTAATGCGAATACTCTCGATACCTTGCTGCACCATAAAATAACAAAATTGAAAGAGCGCTTCAAAACTAAGCAAGTCTTGTTTATTTAACCATTCTGGATGCTCAGGCATGCAATATACACACTTAAAATTACAGCGATCAGTTACAGAAATTCGTAACTTACGCTTGATACGCCCATATTGATCCTGTAGAAGGCTTGGCGCATTTTCAGAGTGATATTGTTTCATCATTTGCACTCATATCGAGAACAGTTCAAATATTGCGAGCACCGATTATGAACAATCAAATACAAAAAATTGCGCCTAAATAGTGCTTTGTTTTTTATGCAAAATTTGTTCCAGCTCTACTTATCTTCCATAATATTTAACTTTTTATAGGTTTTTAACCGTACCTTCTCAAGAACAATTTAAAAATAAATCTCGAGATAGCGCGGTAAAATCTATGTTTTACTTGATTCTATTTCTAACACTTTTCTAAACGGATGGGTACATATTTATGGTACGGCGTTTTCGACAATGGATCACAATGTTCAGCAGAAATAAGTAAGTTTAATTGTGGCCCAATTGGTTCACCATTTTGAAATCGCATACCATAGCCGTGTGGAAGTGATACAACACCTCTTCTCATCCCATCATCCAACTCAATAGCTACCTGAATTTCTCCATGCGCTGAGATACATTTAAGCTGCCCTCCTGCATCTACATTTAAGTGTCTTGCATCTTCAGGATGAATACGCAGTGCACCTTCTGCATCTACTTTTCGCCAAGCAGGGTCACGGTAAATCTGGTTAGCGTTGTAACTACGGCGTTCACCTGACAAAAGGATGAAAGGAAACTCTTCAACATTAACGTTATGGCTTTTCAAGCTTGCGAGTTCACTTAACATCTCGGGAATTGCAAGACGTATTTTCTTATCTTTATAAGCTACCAGTTTCCAGACTTCGTCATATTCATGTTGCGATAAAACCATACCTGAACGTTGCTTTAATATCTGCTCAAATAGTTTGACTCCTTGTGTTAACGGATTACCTTTATAACCTGCACGGCGTACTGCTTTGGTATGTAAAACAGCATATTGAATAGATAGCGGCAATAAAAAAGCAACTGAATCTGCAGAATTGCCAAGTCGTTTGCCAAGAGTTCGATAAATAATAGAAGCAGCAAAAGGGATATATTTTTTATGTCGTGCCAAGGTAAGTCCTAACGCCGACAAGTATGGTAAGTAGGCAGTTTTTTTCGAGTCGACCGCAGCTATTTTTTCTAAAACTGGGAAACTCTTCGGAATAGCATTCATAGCTTCCAGTAATCGAGTATAAATTTCGGCTTCCGGTAAAGTATTTGCTTGAGCAGCCAAAACGGGATGACGCAGGTGAAAACCATTCTTAGGAAATTCCAAGTTAAAACCAGTAAATTCCCATTTTTCAAACTGAGTATGAGCAGGCAAAATATAGTGTGCAAGTCTCGCGGTTTCTGTCATCGCAACATCGATTACAACCAATAAATCTAATGCTTTAAATGCTTCCTCAAAAGCTGGTGTATCAGGGTAAGTTAATAGTGGATTACAACTATCTACAAACACAGCACGAATTCGCTTTTCCCCTGCTTTTAAGATTTCATCGGGTAAAATATTAGGCGGGAAAAACCCGGAAATCGGGAACATTTTATGGTAAACGCTACGTCGATATTTTGGTTTTCTTTCATCCGTATCGGTCAAAATTGGAATAAACATGGTATGCAAATTATTAGTACCCTGCTTTCCAAAGTTCCCTGTCTGCAAGTATAAAAGCTTTTCTAAATAACCATTTAATGTTGTATTCAAAGTATGTTGAATACCTAAATCGATACGTACACAGCCTCTTTTTGCCTTGGCAAAATCTCGAACAACCTGATAAATCAAATCGACAGGTACATCAGCTTTAGCAATATAGTCTTCAATCGGAACATGGTTAAATGCAGCTTTTACGTCTTCAAACCCATGTGTGTGCTGCTCAATAAACGCTGCATCATAAAGCTTTTCTTTAATAATGATCGCAATCATGGCCGACATTAAAAAAGCATCTGTTCCCGGTTTTAGCTGTACGTGAATATCTGCTTGTTTTGCTGTTTCGGTAACACGCGGGTCGAACACCACCATAGTTCGATTCGGATCTTTTTTAATATGTTTTAGTGTGTCTCGTGCGTTAGGAATACCGTGTGCTTGAAACGGATTTGTTCCAATAAAAAGTACGTAATCTGCATGTTCAACATCTTCTGTCGTATGGCAAGCCTGACTACCGAATAAGCGGCCATTGAGCCAGAAATCACCTGTTTTTTCTTGGGCAAGTGAGTTATATGCATAATAACTTTTCATAGCCAATAAAAGTTGTCGACCATAAGCTGCACCGAGGTGATTACCCTGTCCACCGCCCCCAACCGAGGCAAAAGCACTACCACCAAATTTATCTCTAATCTGAACCAATTGATCAGCAATTTCTTGTATCGCCACATCCCAACTAATTTCTTGAAATGAGCCATCTGGTTGGCGTTTTAAAGGTGCGGTTAAACGGTCTGCATGTTTTTGGTAATGCTGTAATCTTGCGGCTTTTTGGCAAATGTAACCTTGAGAAAATGGATGCTCAGGATTACCTTTAATTTTGACAAATTGGTTATCTTGAATTTCTACGCTCAAACCGCAGTTTCTTGAACATAAAATACATGCGGTCACATCTGTTTTACTTTGCTGAGCTGCGTCCATCATTTTTCTGGCTCCGTTTATTTTTATACATCTGGCTAGAATGAAAATAACAAGTTCCAAAATAGAACTTAAATTCTAAACAGTCAATAACTCAAAATTTAAAAAATGATTTCAGATTATCAATGTAAATTTTAAATCGATATGATTGAGGTTCTAATTAGTCGAAAAAATCTCTTTAAATGCTTTAATTTGTTTGTATTGTTGAAGTTCATCTAAAGAATTAATGCTATGGAAAAATAAGTTTTGCTTTTGAAAAATGGCGACTTGTGCGTGTAAAAGTTTGAAGCAACTTTTTAAACTCAATTGTTGCTTGCCAATTTGCTGCTCTAAAACCTCTAGACTTTCACGTTTTAACAAACAAAATGGGTATAAAGCATCTCCATTAATTGAAACGTAAGCTGCCTGAGCCTGTTTATTTTTGCGAAGTGCGCTGTGTAATTTCGCAAGGACTTGCGTAGGTATATACGTCACATCACAAGGAATAAACAAAATATAATCTGCTTGCACATGAGACCATGCGCTTTTCATTCCCATCAGTGGACCGAAAAAACCGGAAGCATCATCTTGAAAACATTTAATATCAGGCACAATACTTTGATAAATTGAATAATCACGATGACTATTTACCCAAATTTCAGATACAGATGACTTTAGTTTTTGATGAATTTTGAATAGTTGCGTATCGCCATCAAATTGCTGCAATAGCTTATTTAAACCATTCATACGGCGGGCTTGTCCACCCGCCAAAATGACCAGATCAGTTACGGGATATCCCTTATTCACACTTCCACCTCTTGTTGGCAAGCTTTAATCAAGCCACGAATCTCAGGTAAACATGAACCACAGTTCCCACCTGCTTTTAAACATGCAGTAACCTGTTTTTCATGGGTAATGTTTTGTGTTTTTATCACTTCGATAATTTTATTCTTACCTACTTTAAAACAACTACACACTAAAGGCCCATCATTATTAGTAGCCGACATTGGCATACCCGCTAGTAAAGCTTTACGGTGCAAGGCACTCAAACGTTCGCGTTTAAACAGACTTGCTACCCAATCACGGTCTGGCGATAAATCTGGCGGTGCAATATATAGACTTGCAATTACAATGCCATCTTTCAAAATAACGCTATGGCTCAGTTGTGAAGAGATATCTTCTATGCTTAACCATTCAAAAGTTTCATCAGCAAATGGTAAAAAGCTTTTCAGATTCTTCTGAGTATCATGAAAAGTTTGGCGGTCTGCAAGTTCATAACGATTGGTTTTCACCATTTTGACTTTGGTCCACCATGCACAGCGATGCAGCGATTCTTGAATATGCGAATCGTATCCTTCACGAATATAGAGCACGCCCTGCCAAGTGGTATAGAACGGTTGAATGGTGACAGGCGTATGTTTGAACTCGGGCTCACCTGAAATTGCATCAACCTCAGGGTTAACGACTTTACCAATACGGGCGTCGGATGCAACTTGTTCGGTCCAGTGAATCGGCGCAAAAATTTGCCCACGACGAACACCCGATGAGAATGCCACACGTAGTACACAGCTACCCCATTTCGAACGAACTTCTACCAAGCCTTGATCACGTACACCAAACTTCAATGCATCACTTGGATGAATCTCACAGAATGGTTCAGCACGGTGACTGGTTAAATTTGGTGACAAACCAGTACGAGTCATAGTGTGCCATTGATCACGAATACGTCCCGTGTTCAAAATGAGCGGATAATCTTCTGAAACTGCATGTACTGGATCAATTGCAACAGTCGGAATTAGTTTTGCCTTGGTATTTTTATGACTAAACTGGCCTTTGCCAAACAGTTGTTGAACAGCTTTAGCGTCTTGGTTTTTATCCCATAATGGCCATTGCACTGGTTGTAGAGCATCGTACTCAGCATTACTCAGATTCATTAAACCTTTCAGGTTGAAATAACGAAAATTATTACTCTCTTCTCGCATATCCATGTCTGCATTGTCTTGTGCAGATAACGCTGCATGCTCATTAAAGATGTCACTTGCACTCGCAAAGTCAAAACCATTAAAGCCTAATTTTTTCGCGACTTGGCTAACAGACCACCAATCTGCTTTTGCTTCACCCGGCGCAGGTAAAAATGCACGTTGACGTGAAATACGACGCTCAGAGTTGGTCACAGTTCCATCTTTTTCACCCCAACCTAAAGCTGGAAGCAATATATCGGCGTAAGCTGTCGTATCGGTATCGGCACAGATATCTGACACAACGACCAATTCGCATTTTTCTAATGCACGTTTAACTTGATCGGCATCGGGTAAACTCACCACTGGATTGGTTGCCATAATCCATATGGCTTTAATTTTTCCAGCTTCAACAGCACGGAAAAGATCAACTGCTTTTAAGCCAGCTTGAGTTGCAATAAATGGGCTATCCCAAAAGGTTTGCACTACTTTTTGATGTAGTGGATTATCCAGATCCATATGCGCAGCCAGCATATTAGCTAAGCCACCCACTTCTCGGCCACCCATAGCATTGGGCTGGCCTGTCATTGAAAATGGTGCAGCGCCGAGCTTTCCAATTTTGCCTGTTAGTAAGTGACAGTTAATAATGCTGTTAGCTTTATTTACGCCCTGACTTGATTGATTCACACCCATTGAAAATAGTGTGATCACCTTTTTAGTCTGTGCAAATTTCTCGAAGAACTGTTGCAGCTTATCGAGTGCAATTCCTGTACGCTTTGTCACATATTCCATATTAGCTTCTGGCTCGCTGCTTGCCAAAACCTCTTGCAAACCTTCGGTATAGGCATCAACAAAAGCCTGATCGGCATGACCATTTTGATATAAATATTGAAATAGACCGTTGAACAATGCGACATCTTGGCCCGGTAAAATCGGTAAATGTAAATCCGCTTGCTCACAAGTACTGGTAAAACGTGGGTCAATTACCACCACAAACATATCGGGATTGTGGCTTTTAGCTTGTATAATCCGCTGATACAGCACAGGATGGCACCATGCGGTATTAGAACCGACCAATACCACCATATCTGCATGTTCGAAATCTTGATAACTCGCAGGCACAATATCTTCACCGAAACTACGTTTGTGACCCGCAACAGCCGATGACATGCAAAGGCGTGAGTTGGTGTCGATATTTGCAGTGCCCAAATAACCTTTTACAAACTTGTTCACCACATAATAATCTTCAGTCAAAAGCTGACCAGAAACATAAAATGCAATGCTGTCACGACCATATTGATCGATACAAGATTGAAATTTATCAGCAATTTTATTGATTGCCTCATCCCATGTGGTTACTACCCGATCAGCTTTGCGCCCGATCATTGGTTGTAAAACACGTGTTTCTAACCCTAAAGTATCCGCAAGTCGGCTACCTTTGATACATAAGCGTCCAAAGTTGGAAGGATGCTCAACATCCCCCTCAACTTGCACCACAGGTCCTTGAGGTTTTTGTTGAACGGTTACACTAACACCACAACCAACACCACAATATGGACATGTTGTTTTAGTTGTTTTTGCAACATGGTCGGAGCTATCGATTTCAACGCTTGGAATACTATTCATAACTGCTCCTTTCCCTATTTAGCCTGCTTTTTTTAATGCAAAATCTCGACCAAATAGCAGCTTATTTCTAAATGAAGAAACAGGTGTTTGGTCTGCAATTAACTCTGCATACCACATGCCATCTTCAGTATCTCCAAACAATACTGCACCGATTACCCGATCGCTTTGAATGATAATACGCTTATAAATCTGGCGTTTTTCATCGTTTAAAATAATGTCTTCATAATCATCTTTCGGTTCAAAATTGCCTGCCGAGAATACATCGACACCACTGACTTTTAACTGAGTCGGCACAGTGGGTGCTTTAAAAGTTAAGCTGCCATGCTCTGCTAAATGGGTCGCGCAAATAAAAGCTTGCCCCCACAGTGGTTCAACCAAACCAAAAGTTTGACCACGGTGCTCAATACACTCACCCACAGCATAAATACTTGGGTCAAATGTTTGCATGGTGTCATTCACCAATACACCACGGTTACAACGTAATCCTGCACTTTGCGCCAAGGCAATATTCGGACGGATACCTACAGCAAACACCACAAGGTCAGCATCTAACACTGTGCCATCTTTCAAACGGATTTGTTTGACATGACCGTTTTCATCACCGATTAACGCTTCGGTATTGGCTTCGGTAATAATATTAATATCTTTTTGTTCAATACTATGGCGCAGTAACTGGCTCGCACGGCTGTCAAGTTGACGTTCCATAATACGGTCCATCAAATGCAGGACTGTGACATTCATACCACGTTGCTTTAATCCATAGGCAGCTTCTAAACCGAGTAAACCACCACCAATCACTACGGCGTTGTTTTTTGAACCACAGTATTCAATCATGGTGTTGACGTCATAAATATCACGGAAAGTTAACACGCCTTTTAAGTCAACACCTTGAACTGGTGGAATAAATGGTGCCGAGCCTGTTGCCAGAATCAAACGATCATAATCAACTGTCTGGCCTTTTTCGGTGTAAACCACTTTACGCGGACGATCAATTTTTACGGCTTTATCACCAGCAATAAATTTAATGCCTTTATCGTCGTACCACTTTGGTGGGTGTAGCATAATGTCTTCAATGTTTTTTTCACCCGATAAAACCGGAGACAACATAATACGGTTATAGTTACCCCATGGTTCTTCACCAATCACCGTAACTTCATAACGGTCTGGTGCCATATCCAGTAAATCTTCCAGACAACGCATCCCTGCCAAACCATTTCCGATCAGCACCAGTTTAAGTTTGTCTTGTGATACACCTGTATTGGTAATATAAGTTTTTTGCGGCACTGCATTGACCCAAACACGCCCATCAACAATTTTGCTCGGATAAACCGAAAGTTTTTGGTCTTTATCTTCCAAACAACGGCCCGTTGCTAAACTAAAATGTTGTTTATAGATTGGCGATGCAACGACTCGTTCGCCTTGTAAATCACCAATAATCCCGCGGCTCATCACATTCGCTTGGCTAAACGGATCTTTATTGCTCAGTACATAAACACGTTTTTCATGCCCCACACGGAAGATTGCAACCGCTTGACCGCCCACTAGCGCACCCGCGCCAGTATTTGGGGTTAAATCATCGAGTGCACACACATCAATCCACTGATCATCAGGAAGCATATTTTTGTCTTGTACAATATTCATATAAGTTCTCCTTTATGCTTCAACCATTGGAATGCGGTCTTCTGAACGTTCAGCTTCGGTTAATGGACGGATTTGACCACGTTCAGTTGTAAATTGAATGTGTGGATCGGCCTGTTCATTTGCATCTGCATTGATATACGTTTGGAAACGCTTACGAACTTCAGGATTTTCCACCGCAGTACGCCATTCGTCTTGATATGTGCTAATAATGTGTTCCATACGGCGTTCAAGCTCGGCAGCCAAACCAAGTGAATCATCCACAACTACAGATTTAAGGTAATCTAAGCCACCTTCCATGTTGTCGCGCCATACACTCGTACGTTGTAAACGGTCTGCTGTTTGGATGTAGAACATATAGAAACGGTCGATGTAACGTATGAGCGTTGCTTTATCAAGGTCAGATGCAAGTAACTCTGCATGACGTGGTTTCATACCACCGTTACCACACACATAAAGGTTCCAACCTTTTTCGGTCGCGATAATACCAACGTCTTTACCTTGTGCTTCCGCACACTCACGAGTACAGCCAGACACAGCCATTTTCAATTTATGTGGTGAACGCAAACCTTTATAGCGGTTTTCAAGTTCAATCGCTAAACCAACTGAGTTGTCTACCCCGTAACGACACCATGTGCTACCCACACAAGATTTCACTGTACGTAAAGATTTACCGTAAGCATGGCCAGACTCAAAACCAGCAGCATTCAGCTCTTCCCAAATAAATGGAAGCTCATGAACTTGTGCACCGAACATGTCAACGCGTTGACCGCCAGTAATTTTGGTATATAGATTATATTTCTTCGCAATTTGACCAATCGCGATTAAACCATCTGGAGTCACTTCACCACCAGCCATACGTGGTACAACCGAGTAAGAGCCATCTTTTTGAATGTTCCCCAAGTAGTAGTCATTACTGTCTTGTAGACCTGCATGACTTGGCTCAAGTACGAAATCGTTCCAGCAAGAAGCCAAGATATTTGCCGCAGTCGGTTTACAGATATCACAACCCAAACCATGGCCATGTTGATGAATTAAATCATCAAAATTTTTGATTTCATTGACACGAACCAAGTGATGCAACTCTTGACGCGAGTACGGGAAGTGTTCGCAAATGTGGTTATTTACAGTCACACCTTGACGTTGTAACTCTGACTTTAAAACTTGAGTCACTAATGGTGCACAACCACCACATGCAGTTGCTGCTTTGGTGCATTTCTTTAATGCGCCTAAAGAGGTCGAACCATCACTAATCGCTTGGCAGATGTCTGCTTTTGATACGTTGTTACACGAACAAATAGTCGCGCTGTCTGGCAGCAAATCGACTCCGCTACCACCAGATTTTCCTGCCGACTGCTCAAAGCCTGGCATGATTAAACTTTCAGGCACTTCCGGTAAAGCCAGACCATTTAACATCATTTGTAAAAGGTCGTTGTACTCTTTCGCATCACCCACCAAAACCGCGCCAAGCAATTTGGTTTTATCGGCATTTACCACAATCTTTTTATAAACCAGTGCATGTTCATCTGCATAGAAATAGCTTAATGCACCTGGGGTCATGGCATGTGCATCACCGACAGAAGCAACATCAACACCCATCAGTTTCAACTTGGTGCTCATGTCTGCGCCAGCAAAGCAATGACACTCTTCATCTAAAATGTGTTTTGCTGCAATGCGTGCCATGTCATAGCCCGGTGCAACCAAACCATAAATCTTGTTTTGCCAAAGCGCACATTCACCAATGGCATAAATGTTTTGATCTGAAGTTTGGCAATAATCATTAATGACAATACCACCACGCTCACCAATCGCCAGATCACTATTGCGTGCGAGCTCATCACGTGGGCGGATCCCCGCAGAGAATAAAATCACATCAGTTTCGAGTTCACTACCGTCGGCGAACTTCATCACATGAGTGGTATTTACACCAGACTCAATAGACTGAGTCGCTTTTTGTGTATGGACTTTTACACCAAGGTCTTCAATTTTACGGCGTAAAACTTTACCGCCCAAGTCATCAATTTGAACTGCCATTAAACGTGGTGCAAACTCAACAACGTGCGTTTCTAAATCTAAATCACGTAAAGCTTTGGCTGCCTCAAGTCCAAGTAAACCACCGCCAATTACTACACCTGTTTTTGCATTGAGACTCGCTGCACGAATGGCATCTAGATCTTCAATGGTACGGTAAACAAAACAGTTTTCACGGTCATTACCCGGAATTGGTGGAACGAATGCATACGAACCAGTTGCCAATACTAATTTGTCATAGCTAATCACATCACCATGATTAGTTGTGACTGTTTGTGCAACCGTGTCAATCGCCACTGCTTTAGTATTTAAACGCAGGTCAATGCCATACGCATCGGCAAAATCAAAACGTGCTAAAGATAAATCTTTTGCCGATTTCCCAGAGAAATATTCTGTTAAATGTACACGGTCATACGCGATACGAGGTTCTTCCGCGAGAATCGTGATTTCCAATTCATCATCTGCTTTTTCTAAAATGGCTTCGATGAATTTGTGGCCCACCATACCATGACCAATCATTACCAATTTCATAGTGTTTCTCCTCAAATCACGTTGCTTTTAAGCTGCGTTATTCCGTTCTCAAATAGACATTGTTCTTTTGCTTTGTGCTCTATTGAGAAATGAATCAATCTCACAAAGCATGTAGCTGCTTGGAATCCATTTTTCCCACTCGTTAATGACACCCAATGCACAGCAAAGTCATAAAAAGAAATAAAAAAAGCGAGCCCCCTCATAGAGAAGGCTCGCATCGCTGGAACTGAAAAATTAGATAATTCAGATGTAACTTTTTTATGAAATAAAAATAAAGACATGGCCTTCACTCCGACTGAACGTAAATTCTTTGTGTGCACAGTTGCACTCACAAATTCGATCAGAACGGACATCGTTGGCCGTCTTTAAAACTTATGGTCGTCTTCGACCTGTAATTAAGTAAGCATTTTGCATGCCAATTCTTATATAAATTTAATTTATTAATTTTTTATATTTAATTTCAAATAGATATAATTCACCCAACTATCTTATAAAAATAATGTCTTATTCTATTTGCCCCATCGCTGTACACTTAAACGGTTAAGATAAAAATATGTCTTGCCACAAAATGAATCGTATTTTTGCACCAAGACTGACCGCATTCATTCTTTAGCTCGCTGAAATGCCACTTAAACTGGATTTTTTGTTTAGTTTTGGATGGCACTAATCTTGCTTAAAACCTGATAACAAAAAACGCGTCGAATTGGCGCATTTTCTTAGCCTGATTTTCTGAACTTATGCCAAAACTCAAAATAGCCCTTATTGATGATGATCATGCTCGAGCGGACTATATAAAAAACAGTCTGCTTGAAAATGACTTTGAAGTGGTCGCTTGCCTTACTTTGGATCACTTGAATATCTTTCGTCTTGAAGATTTACAAGCCGATGTAATCTTGCTCGATATGGATCATCCCCATCGTGACATTATTGAAAGTTGTGTCAGTAGCTATGATCTACCGACTGTCCTGTTCACTAAAAATTCAGATAAAGACACCATCAAACAAGCTATCGATGCAGGCGTGACCGCTTATATTGTAGATGGCATAGACCCTGCCCGCTTACATACCATTTTAGAAATTTCAATTGAGCAATATAAAAAACATAAAAAGCTCGAAGGTGACTTAAAAGAAGCCCAAACCAAACTGGCAGACCGTAAAGATGTTGAAAAGGCTAAAGTACTACTCATGCAACTGCATGGCTTACCTGAAGACACAGCTTTTCAACTTCTCAGAAAAAATGCCATGAGCCACCGTATAACCATTGGGGAAATGGCACGGCGTTTACTTGACGCTCAAAAACTACTAAATGATCAACTAAAGGACGAATAAATGGGCACATTAGAAAAGACTCAATTGCAACTCGGCTATATTCCTTTACTTGATTGTCTTGCATTGCTTTGGGCAAAACAACAAGGTTTTTTCGAAGAAGTCGGTTTAGATGTTACTTTAGTTAAAGAAGCATCATGGGCAAGTCTACGCGACCGTTTGGCTTTTGGGCTATTAGATGCCGCACATTGTTTATCAGCCATGCTGCCTGCAGCAGCCGTGGGTGCAGACCAAATTGGTATTGCACTACAAACCCCTCTCATTTTAAGTAAAAACCGTGCCTTTATAAGCTTAAGCCAGAAATTAGTTCATCAACTGGCTATTAATGAGAATGAGGATGCACAAACTACAGCCCAAAAAGTGACGAGCTACATTAAAGAAGATAATGCTCTGTCATTAGCCCATGTATTTAAACATTCAATTCATCATTATTGTTTACGGGAATGGCTTGCTTTGGCAGACTCAAAAATAGCTCAAACACTCAAGCTCAAAGCCCTTCCACCACCGTATATGGTCGAAGCTTTAGATAACCATGTCATTGATGGTTTTTGTGTAGGAGAACCGTGGAATACTCAAGGCGAACTTTTAGGCTTAAGTAAACTCGTATGCTCAAGTCAGAACATTATTCCCAATGTGGCAGATAAAGTTCTCGCGGTAACTCAAGAGTGGGCTGAACAACATCCTCAAACTTTAATCGCACTCACCACAGCAATTATGAAAGCTCAAAAGGAATTGAGTGATTTAAAAGATTTTGTACCTGTCTTAAAGTTGTTGGTCGATTTTGGAATTGTCCGCTTTCACTGTTCTGAAGAAGTACATGTCGATAAATACTATATGATTCAAAATATTGTAAAGCACTTGGTTAAAGAAAATGCTGCCCCACAACCTGAAGATTTCCACTGGCTATTTGAACAAATGCAAAAATGGGAGAAACTTCATTTACCCCCTGCTCAAATCATAGAGCTGAGTGATCAGTGCATTAATCTCGATTGTTACAATCAAGCCAAGCTAAGAAATACTTAAATCATCATAAAAAAAAGCTGTCTTTTATAACAAAGACAGCTTGAAAGACCCATAAGACAAATGCGTTATACGCATTACTATATTTAAAGGCCTCAACCCATCCATTAAATATAGCTCTTATGGTCTTGATCATAACCAACTAAAACTTATCATTTTCAGACATTTCCATATCAATAACTGACAATTCATTCCTTTTGCATCCTTTTCATAATTTCGACAAACAACCAGAACTCCCCCCTAGATATCTGTCCATAATTTTGTTAACTTGATTATGTTACAAATTCAAAAATATGTATTTTGAGTTAATGAATTTGGGGGATGAAATAATGAGAGAAATCTCACACCGCGAAGTTTATGCACTGGTTGATATCAATAATTGCTATGTCAGCTGTGAGCGACTTTTCAACCCCAAACTCATTGATAAACCTGTAGTTGTTTTATCTAACAACGATGGCTGTGTGGTCTCACGTAGTGAAGAAGCAAAACTTTTAGGTATTAAGATGGGAGTACCGTGGTTTCAAATTGAGAAAGATGCTTTAAAAGCTGGTGTTCAAGTTTATTCAAGCAACTACACTTTATATGCCGAGATGTCCCGTCGTTTTTTTGCTGTCCTCGGACAATTTTTCTCTCCAGATGATATAGAAGCTTACTCTATAGATGAATGCTTTATCCATCTCACCCCTTACCTTCAATCTATCGATACCTCAGACTACTGCAGTGAGGTGAGAAAGACTCTCCTCCAATGGTTAGGTTTACCTTGTTGTATTGGAATTGGATATTCAAAAACACAAGCAAAACTAGCCAATCATTATGCAAAGAAAATTAAAAGTTTTAAGGGAATCTGTAATTTCATCACCCTAGATCCATTAATTATGGAAGACCTCATGCAACAGACATCGGTCAAAGAAGTCTGGGGAATTGGCTATCAATTGGTCAAACAGCTACAAAGTTATGAAGTGTACTCTTGCCTAGACTTAACTTTTGCCAATGAACATCATATGGCAAAGGCATTTTCTGTGGTCATGGCACGCACTATTCGTGAGCTAAAAGGCCAATCATGTATTGAACTTGACGATCCTGCTATTCCAACTAAACGGATTTTAGCATCACGAAGTTTTGCTCAAGCTTTATCCAGCATTGAGATTATTAAACAAGCACTTATTTTTCATCTTAATCGGGCGCACCGCCGTTTAATGAAACAAGAACAACTTTGTGCCTGCATTCAGGTCATGCTTTATGAGAAAACTGATAAGCCACCTTATAAAAAAGCCACTTCTCAGGCCATTGGTCTTCACTATGCAACAGATGATTTATGCATACTAACAAAAGCAGCAATGCAGCAAATTGATGTTTTATATAAAGAAAATAAAAGTTATATAAAAATTGGAGTATTATTTTGTGGTCTACACGCGCGTCAACAACACATTGATGATTTATGGCAGCCTCTGGAACTTATTCATCAAAGACAACAATTGATGGAAACTTTGGGGACGGTCCGTAAGCGTTTTGGTAGTCATTATTTACAAGTGGGGTATCACTCGCGTAATCCATCTTGGCAAATGAAACAATGCCATCGCTCAAAAAACTATCTAACTCGCTGGAATGAAATGTTAACAATTGAAGATGCCCATACTGTCGTTACACAAAATACATGAACTGTTTTTGTCAATTCGGTTTAAAATAAGCTCCGTTAAATTACTTGAAATTTTGTCATTTTTTAACATTGCTAATTCGTCGCAAAATTTACAATATATAAGCCGAATTTGGTGTACCCTTTCTGCGACAATTAAAAGAAATTATAAAAAACTTGTAGAAACATATGCCATAATAAGCAAACTTTGCAGACATCTTGCAAAGATTATTTGCAACTTTAGAGCTGGAGCAATCTGAATGAGTTCGACCATTTTGGTAATTCATGGACCGAATTTGAATTTGCTGGGAAAACGCGAACCAGAAGTATATGGTCATCTTACCCTAGACAATATCAACCAACAACTTATTGCTCAAGCTAAACAAGCCTCTATTACACTAGATACTTTTCAAAGCAACTGGGAAGGTGCCATTGTTGACCGTATTCATCAGGCACAAACAGAAGGCGTAAAACTTATTATTATTAACCCTGCTGCTCTTACCCATACTTCAGTTGCTTTACGTGATGCCCTACTTGGCGTTGCCATTCCGTTTATTGAAGTACATTTATCAAATGTTCACGCACGTGAAGCGTTTAGACACCACTCTTATTTATCAGACAAAGCAATTGGCGTGATTTGTGGTTTAGGTGCAAAAGGTTATAGCTTTGCACTCGATTACGCTATTGAAAAAATTCAACCATCTAACCCAAACTAGTTCAGGAATAGTCGCCCATGGATATCCGCAAAATTAAAAAACTCATCGATTTAATGATTGAGTCTGACTTGCAAGCGATTGAAGTTAAAGAAGGTGATCAATCGATCGCTTTAACTCGTCGCAATCCTGTCGTTGCTGCGGCTGGTGTAGCACTTCCAGCAGCTCCTGTTGCTGAAGCACCTGCTGCAAAAACTCCACGTGGAGCAGTTGAAACTTCTCCTATGGTTGGTGTGTTCTATGCTGCTCCAAGCCCAGGCGAAGCACCATTTGTTAAAGTAGGTCAAACTGTATCTGCTGGTGAGACTTTGGGTATTATCGAAGCAATGAAAATCATGAACCCTATTGAAGCAACTCAAAGCGGCGTGATTGAAGAAATTTTAGTGAAAAACGGTGATGTGATCCAATTCGGTCAACCTTTATTCCGTTATCGCGCGTAATACCTCGGGGACAACTATGTTGCAAAAAGTTTTAATTGCAAACCGTGGTGAAATCGCTTTACGAATTACCCGGGCTTGCAAAACATTAGGAATCAAAACTGTCGGTATCTATTCAGATGCTGATAAAGATTTGATGCATTTACGTTTCGTTGATGAAGCAGTATGTATTGGTCCGGGTGCAAGTAGTGACAGCTATTTAAACATCCCAGCAATTATTACTGCTGCAGAAATTACTGGTGCTGATGCAATTCATCCAGGCTATGGCTTCCTTTCGGAAAATGCCGAGTTTGCTGAAATTGTAGAAAGCTCAGGCTTCACATTTATTGGCCCTCGCCCAGAACATATTCGTTTAATGGGTAACAAGGTTTCTGCAATTGTTGCAATGAAAAAAGCTGGTGTACCTACAGTACCTGGTTGTGACCATGCAGTAACCATCCACAACGCTTTAGCTGAAGCTAAAGAAATCGGCTTCCCGCTTATTGTTAAAGCGGCAGCTGGTGGTGGTGGTCGTGGTATGCGTATTGTTGAACGCGTAGATACATTACTTGAGTCAGTTCAAGCAGCTCAACGTGATGCAGAAATGTGGTTCGGTGATGATACTGTATACATGGAACGCTTCTTACAAAAACCTCGCCATGTCGAAGTTCAAGTTTTAGGTGATGGTAATGGCCATGCGATTCATTTATATGATCGTGACTGTTCATTACAACGTCGTCACCAAAAAGTGTTAGAAGAAGCTCCTGCTCCAAATCTACCAGAACAAGCACGTGCTGATATTTTAGAAGCTTGTGTTCACGCATGTCAGCTCATGCAATATCGTGGTGCGGGTACATTTGAATTCTTGTTCGAAGACGGTGAATTCTTCTTCATCGAAATGAACACCCGTGTTCAGGTTGAACATCCTGTAACTGAAATGGTGACTGGTGTTGACATTATTGAGCAACAATTACGTATTGCAGCAGGTTTAGGCTTAGAACTTCAACAAGAAGATATTGAAGTGCGTGGCCATGCTATTGAATGTCGTATCAATGCTGAAGATCCAACAACATTCTTACCTTCACCAGGTAAAATTGAAAGTTTCTATGCACCAGGCGGTGCTGGTATTCGTTTAGATTCTCATATCTATCCTGGATACAGCATTCCACCTTATTACGATTCAATGATTGCAAAATTGATCTCTCATGGTAAAGATCGTGAAACTTCGCTTGCTCGTATGCGTCAAGCGTTAGACGAAATGATTCTTACAGGAATTAAAACTAATATTCCTTTACATAAAGATCTTATCTTGCAAGACAAAAACTTCTGTGAACAAGCAATGGACATCCATTACCTTGAAAAACACTTGTTGAAAAAAGTGGAAGAAGAAAAGAAAGCTGAAACTGCATAATATGCATAATAAAAAAGCCTCTTACATAAGAGGCTTTTTTATATCTATTTCAAATTATGGCAACATGCGACGTAGTGTTGCAAAACATTGCTCACCTTTAGCAGTTGAACAGAAATTGATGGTATGGTCATTTTTCCATTGCACAAAATATTGGGAAACATCCCCAGTCTGATCTTGCTGCTGACCAGAGCAATCAACTTTATTATTATCAAATTTAATTTGCATCACTAAGGCTGATAGCTGCTCTTTAGGGTCGTCCGATGGTTGGTATTCATAAATACCATATGACCATTCTTCACCGCTTTTAATCACCACATCATTACTACTACGGAAGTTATAGTACTCTACACATTTCTTATTATTTGGAATCTCCATTCCCCACAAGCCCATAATTTCAGGACGAGTAACAATACGTATAGCGTTAGGATTACTTGCAGTGCGAACAGGTTGTTCTGTTGGCTGTTGAGTCACTGTCTCAGCCATAGCAAAACCAGAAAAAGCCAATAATAATCCCATAATATAAATATTTTTCATAGATTTATTAATCATTAAACGCATGGGTTTAAGTTAGCACATTTTTTTAGAAAAACATTGTTTCATAACCATATAAAAACAATATTTTTCAACAGTAACGAACCGATACTTCTCTTCAAACAATTTTTATCTTTAACTACCTATGGCTAACAATTTTAGTAATGTTCTCAATTAAGAAGCAGGTTTTTCAATTTGTTTAGGGAGCCAAAATACAAAGCACAACCCTAAAAGCACGACTAAAGCAGCGATCATAAAAATATGTTCACCAGTAAAAATTTTCCAATAATGTCCAGCCAAAATACTTCCAGATGCCACTCCAAGCCCCCACATGGTACTGTAGAAAGCTTGACCACGCCCTTGTTGCCCGATTGAAAAGTTTTGGAAAATAAGCCGCATTGCAATAAGGTGAAACAAGCCAAAACTAAAAGCATGTAAGCACTGTGCAAATAGCTGGCCTATAAAATAATGAGAAAAAACGGCAACCAATAACCAGCGTATACTTGTTAAAACTAAACATATGGCAACAAGACTTCGCCAAGAAAAATATTTAAAAAATGTGGCAGCAAATGCAAACATTACAATTTCAGCCATCACTCCCATTGCCCATAAAAAGCCAATTTCGGTCGTACTGTAATTTAAAGATTTTAAAAAATTGCTATAAAAACTATAAAAAGGTGCATGTGAAAAAAGAAGAATAAATTCAATAGTGAAAAAAGCAGTAACTTCTGGACGCTTCAACACAGGCAATAAAGGCTCTAAATACTTTTGTGAAGTGGGAGCTCCCTCGGGTTCATGAATCGTAAAGGCCCAAATAAATGCAAGTGAAGCAATAATAAGCAATAAAATAGGCAACATAGAAATTGGAATAATTTCTAAAATTGCACCTATGGTGAACACACCTACAATAAATCCCACCGATCCCCATTTTCGGATTTTGCCATACAGCTTTGCTCTTTGGTCACCTAACCAAAATAAGGTTACCCCTTCAAACTGAGCTAAAATTGCGTTTTGAAAAAAACTAAAAATAAGCATGAGTAAAGCGACAGATTGGAAGGTATTAGGAACTATAAAGATAGCCAACCATATGCAAGCCTCCATCCAAGTTGCGAGCCGCACCAGAAGCATTCTTTTACCAGATTTATCTGCGATCCAACCCCAGACTAAAGGCGCAAAGAAACGTGTCACAATAGCAATAGATGATAAAACACCTATCTGCTGATAATTAAATCCTTGGTCTTGAAGATATAAATTCCAGTACGGCATGAATGTGCCAACGATGGAATAGTAAAAAAAGTAGAATCCACCTAGTCTGGTTTGGATTGTAAGTGATGGGAACAAGTGATAAACCTTTGTATTTTCAATAGGCTGAAATTCTAAATGGTTGCATAGGTATATCTACGTTTACCCTCACTTGTAGTTCAGCGGTCTACAAATTTAATTTCAAACATTTTGTAGACTGCTCATTAGTTAGACAAAATAGATACTACTTACTGGCCGTCGCAATTCTATCATTTACATAAAAAACTCATAGCGTTATTCGCTACTCATAATAGAAAATATGAAAATACAAGATTTTCATTTAATAAATATTGATTAAATCTTGTCTTAATTTTCATAAATAAGTGTTTGTCCATCTTCAGGGATCTGTACACGATGAATAGCATTCATTTCAATAGAAATTTGCTTTATCTCCTCCCGCTTTACTGGACAATGGTTTAAGGCTTCAAGATGATTAGCAATCACATGTTTAGGTGAAAGCTTTATAAATTCACGTACTTCTTCTGTCGACATAAGAATTGGTTGCCCTGCATCCATTTGCGCTTGTCCTGCAGCAACTACAGCAATATCAGGCTGAAAGTTAAGCAAGGCATTTTTAACATCATTGGTCAGTACGGTATCACCACTAATATATAAAGAAGGTTCATTTGGCAATTCTAAATAAAACCCACAACCATTCGCCATCAATTTACTAATCCAGCCATGACCATGACGCGCTGGTATGGCAACTAATCTTCCTCCCAAAAACTCGATTTCTTCCCAGTAATCAACACCACCCTGAACATTTATCCCATATTTAGATAAATACGACACATCATTTTGAAAGGAATAAACAGGAATTTGCTTTTGAACAAGAAAGTCCTCACCCTTTTGGTCTAAATGATCAGTATGTTGAAATGCTTTTATTCCAAAAGTTTGGCTATGGGTAATTAAACAATGGGTAACTTTGTTTAATAATTCTTGGGCATTCAAAGGTAAATCGACTAAAGGATTCTTTTCAGCCTTAAAGCGGATGTATGAAAAAGCAGGAAGCGAACCTTTATCACCCAACATCGGATCAATTAAAATAAAATAAGGGCCAGTTTCAATAATAAAAGTTGCACTTCGCAAATGATGAATTTTCATAGCTATATAAATTATTTAATTATATAAAATGCAATTATAAACTATGAATTTAATAGAAATTTAATCATCTATAAATTATTTCTCATACTCACCCAAACAAAGGCTTAAGTTTGCCCCATAACCATAAATGAATATATTTTTCGACACTAATTCAATGTAGTCAAAATAGCCTACTTCTATCTTCTAATCTATTTATTTAAAAAAGCCTTTCTTACAATTGCTTAGATATACAAAACACCCTCATTCCTTAATTATTTTAAAATTTAAGAATAAAGTAGATATACTTCACACCAAAGTTTGTTTGATACTCCTCAACATGCCTCATACCCCTAGCTTTTGGCGTAGTCTTTTTCGTCTTGTGCATATTTATGCTGGTATTTTTATTGCCCCATTTATATTCATTGCGGCATTTACAGGTCTTCTATATGCAATTACTCCTCAGATAGAACAATCAATCTATAAAGATACATTGTATGTTCAGCCTTTAAATAAAGATCGTTACTCACTAAGCCAACAGGTTGAGGTAGCAAAAAAAGTGATGCCCGAATCTGCACAAATTACAGAAGTTAGGCCAGCTCCAAGCTCCACACAAACAACACGAGTTATTTTTTCTGATAAAACTCACCATTTAAATAATGAAGCTGTTTTTGTAGACCCTTATACACTTTCTATAAAAGGTCAACTTGCTGTATATGGAACCAGTGGTGTGCTACCGTTTCGTACCTTCTTAGATCAATTGCATAGTAATTTATTACTTGGAAAATGGGGACGTTTTTATAGTGAACTTGCTGCAAGCTGGCTTGGCATTTTAACTCTGACTGGACTATACAGTTGGTGGAAACGTCGTCAAAACTTCAAAATCAGACAAACAAATAAAAATAATTTATTAAAGTGGCATAGCTCTATTGGCTTGATCTTATTACCACTTTTATTGTTCATTGCGATTACGGGTCTTACATGGTCCCAATGGGCCGGTGATAATATCCGTATTGCTCGTCAATGGTTAAATTGGCAAACGCCAACATTAGCCACAACTTTAAATAATGCGCCATTACCAAAAATGTCTCATGATGAGCATAAAGAACATCATGGCATGGTCATGGAAACTTCGAATGTAGAAATCATGCCAACTGAATTCGACTCTGCATTAGCAATTGCTAGAGCAAATGGAATTCATTCAGCACAAATACAAATCAAACCACCAGTTGATGCAAATCAGGCTTGGACTGTTACTGAACTACAGCGCAGATGGCCAACACAAGCAGATAGTGTGGCTATTGATATACATCAACAAAAAGTCATCGATAAATTAGCTTTCAAAGATTATTCATTATTTGCAAAGCTTACACGCTGGGGAGTCGATGCTCATATTGGCGTGTTATTCGGTTGGGTCAATCAGCTTATATTGGCTTTATATGCACTTGGGCTATGCGTCATGATTATCTATGCATATAAAGCTTGGTTTAAAACATCTAATTTAAAACTTACGACTAGCCATTTTGTTAGCCAAACTTTATTGGTCTGGAAGCATGCAACCAACCAACAAAAAATAATCACGGCACTTACACTTATTATTTTAGGAATTAGCTTGCCCATTTTCGGATTTAGCATATTGATCACACTGTTTATATTGCTAATACGAAAACAAAGCTCTCTAAAAACCAACTAAAAACCCATGATACTTGCCAACTCATCTTCTTAATTAAATAAATAGTGAGTTGGTAAATAATTAATATGTCACTGTAACAACTATGCTATCGGAATAGTTACCAGGCGTACTTGAAATAGCGGTTCCTTGCGGAATTTTTCCATATACATTTGAAATTTGACTAGTGCCAGATCCTGTCTTTGACACTCCACCTGAACCACCCACCGTTGTTGTACCACCTGTAGCATCCCACACTGTGCCATAAGCAGAATCTTTGTATAACTGATAAGGAATATATTGACTGCTTCCATTAGTCATACGTCTAAATCCACCGCTTATACGGTTATTGCCGTCCCCCAAATAAATGCTATAAGGTGTTCCATTGTTGCAAGTTGCATTAATCGCACCTTGAGCTGTGTAGTCACGACTAGTTGTACCAATATCACTAATATTGCCAAAATCGACGTTTGATGTGGAATCTAACTGACAGAAACTTGGTACTACATAGTTAGCTGTAATCGTCATATTACCCGAGTCCCAGCCACCGCCACTATCACCCTCACATACACTGCTCGAATTTGCTTGCATGTCCCAAAACACTTGAACGGAGCCAATATAAGTCCCTACCGGGTAGGCTGTTAAAGAGCCCGATCTTGCTGGAACTTTAATACTTACTGAGTAACTAATAATATTATTTGGTGCCACCGTAGTAACAGGACCATACCAAAAGTTTGAAGTTTGATTTGCAGTAGAAGAACCTGCTCCACCTACAGTTGCAATAACCGTATAAGGTAATGAAACATTACTATTTGAAGTAGTTGCTCCAGTAAATACTGTCTTCATGCACATATATCTTGATATTTGAGCAGTACTCCCAACGTTCGTACATCGAATAGTTCCAGTATAAGTAATAGTAGCATCACTATTAATATTTGCTGCTGTATAATTATAAGAACCAGTTGTGTTTCCACCAGTTACTGTACATGTAGCATGTGCTGAACTAAAAAATGCATAAAGTACAAATAACAGTAAACTAGCTAAAACATACTTTAAAGTAGATGAAAACTTTTTGGCTAGCATGTAGGAACTATGATTTACAATACTTATTGACATACATAAGGCCCCAATTTTTTAGCACTGTATTGCTGACTTTCGTAAGTGAAATTAGCTTGACACGAACCATGATCAAGAAGATCTATTTCAAGTTTATTTTGCTTTAATAGGTTTGGAACGAAGACCTCACCATCATAGCCCACTACGGCATCTTGTTGCCCATTAATTCGGACGCTATAACCCGGTAATAATGGGGAGTTATTTTTATCTACAACTTTGACTAATCCTGAAACAACTCGATGAGCACCAAAGTCAACTAAAGTTCCTTGGCGATAGCCCACAAGTGCTGTTCGATTGGTCGTTGTCACATCCCATTCCAGTGGTAAATAAGATGGGTCTAGATAGATATGATGAGATTGATACGGTCTTAAATTCGCAATTAAGAATCTTCCTGACTTATCCGTCTCTCCTAAATTTACTCCACCATTTATAATTTGGCTTTGCGGTCCGGCATTGGTAACAACAGCATAACCATCTCCAATTTCATTGGCCGCAAATATACGGCCTGCTGCTGCAACTAAAGATCCTGTCGCTGAAAGTGCAACTTGGTCATTATCTCCAATTCGGTTATAACGACCTGTTAGGTACGCAGCTCGTGCTCGATAAGAGCCATAGACTGATGCATTGTTAGCATGTGCATCTTGATCTCGTTCAACATAACCACCCCATCCAAATGAACCAATTTGCGGATCTGTAAATCCATTTATTTCTTGTCTGTAGGTAGTTTTACCGCTGTCATTAGAGAAACTTGTAATCGCATTCACTCTGGTAGATGGCGTATAGCGCAGGGCAAAGTAAATGCCATAGTCCTTATGATTTTCATAGTCTTTATAAGCTGAACTATAAAAGCCCCAGTTCTTGTTCAGACTCCCGCTTAAGTTAGCAGATAGCAACTTATACGAGTTATCACTATATTTAATTTGGTTGTAGCCAACATAAACACTATAGCCTGTATAAAAGTTATAGTTAATCCCTGCCCTAAATACTTCATCTGCCAGTGCACTGTAGCTCAAATAATTTTGTGGCTCAGAAGTAATCTGGTTTTCTTTTAAATATCGAATTTGAGACACACGGGCCAAGTCAAAATAGTTATCGAATACTTTGCGGTAACTGGTATTAAACGAAATATTCTTGCTAATACGCCCTTCTAAACCGACCAGAGCCGAATAACCATTTTCATCCTTATACTGGCTTGCTGCAACGTCGGTATTAATCACTCCAACACCAAAAACATTCTTGGCAAAACCTGTTCCCACGTTGGAAAGACCATCTGTTGAAGCCTCTGCACCACCGCTTAAAGTCAGTGAGTTGCTGTAGCCGTATCGAATCGCGCCCGAAGCAAAGGTGGCATCATCATAATCATTTGAGTACAGCCCATAGTTATAGCGTGGAACCCCTATATCTACTGAAAACTCATTGATGCCTTTTGCCAGAATTTTCGATGAAAAATAGTAAGGCTTTTTGGTAATGGTTTGCTGACCTGTAGCATCGGTGGTCACCAGCGTGACTTCATTTCCAGAAATAAACGGCAGCTGTTTAACATCAAATGGACCTGAAGGAACAAGGCCTGAATAAATTTTTTGCTGGTTAACGTATAAGTCCAGTGTAGAAGGCAGCGCCGCTGAACCGGAAAACTGCGGTAATGCCGAGGTAACAATATCACCACGCTGGGTATAGGCACTCGACCACTGCAAACCGGCAAGACGTACACTACTGCCCCAGTCAGAGCTATTGGAAATAAAGTCACCTAGGGTATATATCCTGACTTTTTCAGGATCTACATATTGCCATTTACTTTCCAGTCGTATCCACTTCTCATGGCTATAACTGTTTTCATTACTACCGTTATATAAAACACCTGATGAAAAATTACCAAGCGCGCTGTTAAAAATCCCTTCTGCCGAACCCGAGAAAATACTCTCATCATTAGTAATGGTGTGATACAGATTGTAGTTCAGGAGTGCCGCATTTAAGGGTTTCATTTTTAGCAGACTAGCACTAGTGGTCTGTTGACCCGTTAAGTCAACTGAGTAGTCCGTTAACATGTTTGACGGAACTTGTAAGTTCAGAGACTGCTCATTTTCCAGATACTTAAACTGGATTCCTTTAAGTTCACTAATACACACCCATTGGCTATCAGGGACATTCTCATCCATTTTTAGCCTTAAAACTTTTAAGTCACGAGCGCGAACATATAACTTTTTATCTTGATTCTGACGTACCGAGATTAAGTCCGTAGAAGTATTTGAGTTAACAGAAATATTTAAAAATAGCTGTACATATCCTTTATCAGAACTAGAACCCTGATAAGAAGAATTTGCGACTTCCGGAATGCTTGGTAAAGCGGCATTGGTGCTATCTTGCAATGATTCAGCAAAAGCATGAACCGGCAAGTACATAACACATAAAGCACTTACGAGATATTTCATATGTGCCTCTTTATAGAGATGCTTGCTTACCGTTAATATTCAGTGAAATATTATATTTATGATTAGCTTGAAATTTAAAATCCGGGCTAATGTTATAGTTTCTTGATTTTCCGGAAAGAATATAACCATTTACGGTATTTACTTTAATCGGATAACTTTTATTTGTAGTCGTATCGATAAGTATTAAATTATTTAAAAGTGCATGGCGATTGCCAACATTACTTATCGTAAGATAAGCATTATCTTGTTCTTGTTGTATTGACCAATTCAGTTTCGTAATTGCATCTTTATTGACAATAAACACAGGCAATGATGAGCGAAGCAATACATTTACACCTTGAGACGCTTTGCGGCTATCAATAGGCTTTGGTAATTCATCAATAATAATACGATACGTTTTTTCACCAGAAATAGGTTCTGGCTTAATTCTGACTACCCGTAAATTATAAGAGTCATTCGGTTGTAATTTTAAAAAAGGCGGGCTAATTGCAATATCATCTGTAGGTATTAATTGATCTTGCCCGGCATTTTGAGTCCATTCAAATATACGTACTTGTAAATCAGCACTTTCATTTGACTGATTATATAAACTAATTGAGGATGCTGTTTGATCACTCAATATTTCCACATTTACAGGAGAAAGACGTATTGAGGCAGCATTTAGCATACTAGGCAAAAATAATAATAAACTTGTAACAACAAAGATATTTTTTCTCATAACTTGCCCAGAACAACTTTTCTCAAATTAAGCTAGCTCTTTCAAACAAGAGCTAGCGACAACAGCGAATTTAACTTATCTAAAATTAATAAGTTACAGTCACAGTTACTGTGTCAACATAACTACCTGCACTCGGTAAAACTGAGCCAGCAGGAATACGACCGTATACGTTCACTGTTTGTACCGCACCCGTACCTGTCCCGCTGTATGCTGTTGTTGAAATACCGATTGCTGTTGCACGGTTAGTGTCAGAGAAAAGGTTATAAGGGATATATTCGTTACTTGTTGCACCGCCAATCATACGGCGTTGAGTAGTTTGAGCATTTTTGCCTGCATCAAAAGCCAAAGTCCATGGCACAGTGTTGTTACATAGAACTTTAATTGCAGTACCACCTGTAGTTGTAGTGTCTGCATCTACGTTGCTCGCAAGCGAACTTAAAGTACCAAAGTCTAAAACTGCATTAGCAGTTGTACCTGTAGCTGAAGTATTGAGTACACAACTATTCGTAATTGTAGCCTTAACAGTTAATGTACCAGTAGCCGTTGCAGCATTTGCGGCATTGATAGACATTAAACCCATAGCAATTGCTGATAAACCGATGAGAGATTTTTTCATGATTGAAAACCTTTTTACATTACGCCAATAAGAATTAATAGATGTAAAAACTAGCCTTCCCCAATCCAATCACTAGCTTTTTCGACTGTTTTTTCAAAGCGTCATTTTTTTACTCTACTGTCCGCGCATCATACAAAAAAACAACAAAAATACTGATATTAATTTCATTTTAAATATCTATTAACAATTCAAAATTCGATGGATTTCTCAATTATGTGTTTTTGTATGGTCTATACCACTTTTTATAGAAATTTCCGGTAATTTTAATCACTTTTTATTAGATTTAATAAAAAATGATAAAATTTCATTAGTTAAATTTTACCATCATTTTTTATAGTTTATCATTTATTAAAATCTCGCTTCCACTAGAAGAACAAAATTTAAGCTTTTGTTTGTTCTATATATTTTAAATGAATAAGAAAGCAATATTCTATGAATAAGAATTCTAAGTGGTTAGCTTTAAATTGAACAGTTTTTCTTAAATTTTATATAGTAAGAGTGACTTACCTTCAGCAAAGAAGAAAAATACGTCGCTTAAGTATTTCTAAAGACTAAATGAAAAATGAAACCTAAAATTCCACCTACCATCGCAAAGCCCAATTGAACATATGCTTTGCCATACCAAGCAAGCCGATCTAATTGATAATTTCCGTCACTCACATTAACCATCCACATATTCTTGATATCCCAAGTATGGAACCCCTTAGGACGTTCTGCGAAAAAATCAAGAATGGGAGTAAAACCTAAAATAAATAAAATGCCTAGCAAAGGGTAAACGATACAACCTGGAAAAATAGGTTTCTTTTTCTGTTCCATTGCATCAAATATAATGGCCACAATAACAAGTAAGGTTTCAACTAAAGCCACTTTCCTAAACGTTTCAAAATCGTAGCCAAGGTAAAACATTAAAAACAATAAAAAAATATCAGTAAAAAAAACAGAAAATGTTAACAATTTCCAGCTCATTTCAAATCCTTACTTAATTTTTTAGAATGCTATATAGTTGTAATAAAATCTATTGAAAATACTCTTTCAATTGACAAATACTATCAAAAAACGTTTAAAAAAACACAAGATGATCAGTTTAAAAGCTAGCTTTTTGATCAAGTGATATACAAATCTTTTTTGAGTTTGATTAATACTATAAGCATAAAAATATACTTAAATTAAAAGATAAATTTATATGATGAAAAATAGTTGCAATTAACCTTTCTAAATAATATTAATTTTATTCAATGCTATAGTCCAAATAATAACTTTAGCTATGAAATTTATAATCAACATTCTCATTATAAAATTTAATCATTTCTATAATCTACTCAATATTATATTTACTGAATATTTTGATCATCACAAGCAAAATATCATTATCACTTTCTAAATATATAGTCATTTAATTTTCAACTAACAATTCCCTACTTGTAGTTTGGGCTGCTTCTTGGCAAGGTATGTGCCAGTAAAACATTAGGAATTTGTTCACATATGGCGAGTCCGGCACAAATCATTCGACATAAATTTCTCAATACATTCTTTTCACGCCATTCTCTCTGGTTCTTGTGTATTTTTACTGCACTCAGTATCACGTGGTTTAGAACCGTATATACCCCTCATAGTATCTATTATTTTATTTCAGACACACTACTCAATGGTTTATGGGTAGTGACTAGTGCATTGAGCCTATTGGGTTTATATGACGTCTTACAAAATAGACACTCTATCTTAAGAAATTACCCAATTATGGGCCATTTCCGTTTTTTATTTGAAGATATACGTCCTGAAATTCGCCAATACTTTATTGAAGCCGATCAAGATGCCCTACCTTTCTCACGTATGCAAAGAAGCCTAGTTTATCAACGCGCTAAAAATGAAAATGCGGATAAACCTTTTGGCTCAATCATTGATGTATACCAACAAGATTATCGTTTTATTGTGCACTCAATTAGTCCATGCCCACCAGCAGATCCTAAGAGTTTTCGTATTCAAATTGGTAATGCACAATGCCTTCAACCCTATAGTGCTTCGATTATGAATATTTCTGCCATGAGCTTTGGTAGTTTAAGTGCGAATGCAATACGTGCATTGAATAAAGGAGCGCAATTAGGTGGTTTCTATCACGACACTGGTGAAGGTAGTCTCAGTCCTTATCATTTAGAAAATGGCGGTGATATTGTTTGGCAAATTGCCAGTGGTTATTTTGGTTGCCGTACTTTAGATGGAAAATTTGACGAACAAAAGTTTGCGAAGCAATCTCAATTACCACAGATCAAAATGATTGAGCTGAAGCTTTCACAAGGTGCTAAACCTGGTCATGGCGGTATTTTACCTAAACATAAAATTACCGCAGAAATTGCCGAAATTCGTGGCGTTTCACGTGACCATGACTGTATTTCACCAGCAAAACACTCTAGCTTTTCAACACCAATTGAAATGATGCACTTTTTACAAAAGCTGCGCACATTATCTGGTGGTAAACCAGTTGGTTTTAAACTATGTATTGGCCAGCCATGGCAATTTATGAGCATTGTAAAAGCAATGCTTGAAACAAAAATTGTTCCAGATTTTATTGTGGTAGATGGCTCTGAAGGTGGTACTGGTGCAGCACCAATTGAGTTTAGTGACTATATTGGTACTCCATTACGTGAGGGCTTACGTTTTGTACATAACACGCTTGTAGGTGCAGGACTAAGAGACCAAGTTAAAATTGGTGCAAGTGGCAAAATTATTAGCGCATTTGATATTGCCAGTACTTTTGCATTAGGTGCAGATTGGGTTAACTCAGCACGTGGTTTTATGTTTGCTGTGGGTTGTATTCAAGCGCAAAGTTGTCATACCAACCAATGTCCTGTAGGTGTAGCAACTCAAGATAAAGACCGTCAAAAAGCACTACATGTACCCACTAAAGCAGAGCGCGTGTTTAATTTCCATAAAAATACATTACATGCTTTATCAGAAATGATTGCTGCTGCTGGTTTACGCCATCCTTCAGATATTAAAGCTCATCATTTGGCTCAGCGTGTAAATGACCGTGAAATCAAGAACTATGCTCAATTGCATTTCTTCTTGAAAGAAGGAGAACTTTTACAATCTGAACTAAAAAATGATGATGATAATTTCTATTACCGTATGTGGAATATGGCCGATGCCAATCATTTTTAATTTAAATTAGATTGATTATTTGGGCATCATCTTTATTGTGATGCCCTTCTATTTTCTAACTTATTATGTGATTTTTATTTAAATAAAATTCTGTTATTAATTTGTCTTTGCTATATTTTTCACCTACTATAAAAGTATAAATAATATACACACTTTAATTTTATTAAATAAATATCCTCAAATTGTTATAACAAGAAGGTGTTCACTCATGTTAAAAAAAACATTCATTCCCACTTTTATTGCTCTTGCTGTTGGTTTAAGTAGCTATGCAGCCGCTTGTACACGTGCGGTATATTTAGGCAATGACCAACATGTTATTACAGCCCGCTCAATGGACTGGAAGGTTGATACAGGCACAAATTTATGGATTTTGCCGAGTGGTGTTGCTCGTGATGGGAGTGCAGGACCAAATTCAATAAAATGGACGTCTAAATATGGCAGCGTTATTGCTACAGGTTATGAAGTTGCTACAACCGATGGAATGAATGAGGCTGGTTTGGTCGCTAATGTCTTATGGTTAGTCGAATCCCAATATCCAGATGTAAAAAAATCTAATAAACCATTATTAAGCATCGCAGCTTGGGCACAGTATGTACTCGATAATTTTGCAACCGTTGACGAAGCCGTTAAAGCTCTTGAAAAAGAGCCCTATACAATCGTGACAGATAGCGTTCCGGGCGAATCAAGACTCACAACACTCCATTTGTCTATTTCCGATAAAACAGGTGATAGTGCAATCATTGAATATATCGGCGGAAAACAAGTGATTCATCACAGCCGAAGTTATCAAATTATGACTAATTCCCCTACATTTGATAAACAGCTTGCACTTGCGGAATATTGGAAACAAATCGGCGGCACCGTTATGCTACCAGGTACTAACCGTGCTTCTGACCGTTTTGCACGAGCATCATTTTATATTAATGCAATTCCAAAAACTGATGATATGAAACAAGCTCAGGCTTCTGTATTTAGTGTCATTCGGAATGCCTCTGTTCCATATGGATTGAATACACAAGAAGAGCCTAATATTTCATCGACTCGCTGGAGAACTGTTGCAGACCATAAACAGATGCTTTATTTTTTTGAATCAGCCTTATCACCAAATGTATTTTGGGTCGACTTGAAGAAAATAAATTTTAAAGATGGTAAAACGCGTAGACTGGATCTCGGTCCCGAGCAAAGCCATATCTATGCTGGAGATGCGACTTCTGACTTTAAAATTGCAAAACCATTTGCTTTTTTAAGCCCCAAAACTCTTTAATGAAGGGTAAAATTTATCATCTCTAAGATAAATAATATTAAACGTGCTTTCTTGGAATTACATTATGAAAAAAGCCCTATTTTTATTAGGTACTTGTTTACTTACAGCAGCTTGTAGTACGACTTCGTATAAGTCTAATACCACGACAACAACATCTGAGGTAAAGACAGCGGGTCAGCTTAATTGCTTACCTACAGAACTTTGTCCAAGCTTACTCGTTAAATGGAATGAACAACAGAAAAACCAAGTCCGCGTAGATGTACATTTAAGTAGTAGTTATAACTTCTATGATATTAATTCATTAGTATTTGATATTGATGGGAAACAATTTAGTTATAAACCAGCTCAAGCTACTGAGAAAACAAATGTCAGTCGCCTTGTTCCTAAGCACTCGACGACATACTTTATTATTCCAAGTCAATTCTTACAGGAATTTAAAAACGCGAAAAACATTAATGTTTTAGTTAAAACTGATAAAGGTATTATTGAGCGAAATATGTATTCACCGCAAAAGCAATCTTCAGTGTATAAAAATTTCGTTGAGCTTTATCAAAGCTTAAAATAATCATCTGATTTGATTAACTGATGCACTCAATCTATTGACTAGAGTGAGTGCATTAATTTTTTAATAATAAAAATGCTTTGGCTTAGCATGTAAAAAGGCTGGAATCAAACCAGTTAAAGCCGCACGAATATCTGCACGTTCATTAATTAATTGATGAGACCCCTCTTCAAGCATTAATAATGTTTGAAGTCTAAATTTACGGCGAATAAACTCAATGTTATAACGCCAGTCTACCGTTTGATCTAATGCCCCTTGCGCCAACCAGACAGGAATACGGCAAGCAGGTCGTTCTTCCATTTCCTGCATCCATTTTGACATTGCCAAAATCCAGTCCATACCCATCATGCGTGGCTGTAACGGATCTTTTAAACGAATAAATCGTAAAAATTCAGGGTTATGGTTATTGCGTCTAAAGTGCCTAGGAACCTGACGCTTTATGCGGCGAATAATGCCGAGTCCTACTGGATTATGCCACCATGCAGTTTTAGCAGGTCGAATTAATGGAGAAAGCAATAAAACTCTATCAACAATTGGGTCTTGTCTTTTTTCTGCATACTCAAGCAGGTGGTGCATCCAAATTGCCCCCCCCGTACTTTGACCTATACCAACCCAAGGTTTAGGTAATTGATCTGCATGTTTTACATACCGATAAACAGCCATTAGAACTTGCTGGTAATGATCAAAATTTTGAATACTTGCTGGTGAACCATTGCTCAAACCATGACCAGGTAAATCATAGGTAATTACACTAAAGCCTTGTTCAAGTATTTCACGAATGATGGGTTGATATATCCCGCTATGTTCAAGATAACCATGTAACAAACATACAGTTCCCTGAACTTTATCTACTTTAGGCTTAAAAACTTGGACATGTAAACGAAATAAAGGCATTTGAACATAGCCTTGCCAATGGTCACAGTCGAGCAAATGCAAACCATATAATTTTCGGTATGCTAAAAGTTCACGAGAAGGTTCTTCTAATGTATTTAAATTAAGTGGACTTAAAACTTGCGGAGTGAGATCACGGTTAGGCACCGGTAAATCTAATTGTTTTAATACGGCAGGATTGAGAAATGGAATCTCAGACATTAAGGCACCTCTCGACAATCACTTGAACCAAATAACATGTCACGAATTGTCGCAAGTAATTCATAATTTGCACGACGACTATGATCGTAGTTTTGTGTACTTGGTTGCCAACGTGTAAGTGCTGTTGGCATTGGGGCAATCACTGGAATCGTTTCGATCCCATTCAAAGCAAATAGACGGCGCGTACGCGGCATATGATATTCATCTGTGACTAACATCACCGTAGGTGCACCACCTTTCTTTTGAAGCAGCAATGAACTAAAGCGAGTATTCTCACAAGTATTCATACTTCTTTGTTCTAATAATTTTGCATCAACGCCACGTTCTTTCAACCAAGCCTGCATGTAAGGAGCTTCAACACCACTTAATACAATGGGTAAATGGTTTTGCTTTTCAACTTCTAGCGTTTTTTCCAGTCTTAATCGTGTATAGCTGTTAACTACAATATCTTTGCCATTTTTATCTAAAGTTAAACCACCACCTAACACCACAATAGCGTAGGGTTCTGATAACTTTTTAGGTTGAGTCGGTAACGGATTTTTACGTACATATTCAACTTTCTGCTCAGGCTCACTTACCGCTTTCTGATGTTCTGGTACGACAGGTTTTCTGGCTAAAAACTCAGTATATTGTTCGGTAAGCGCTTTATTTTCAGAATTTTCAGAACTATTAATAAAAAGTGCCTCATCAATAGGACTACTTGCTTCATCAGCAGCATCAATTTCTGAGTTTTTAGCAACTAGAGGTACACTTACAGCTGAGGTGTCGTCATCTTCTTCCTGCTCTTGTTCTTTTTCTTCTAAAAGAATAATTTGCTGCAAAGCTTTATAGTTCTCTTGGATGTAGCCCAAGTCTTCTGTCTTTTTTTCACGTATCGCATCTTCGGTCAGCTTTAAATATGCTTGACGTGCAATCCATAAATTTGAACCTGGTTCTAAGTTATCATGTTCACTTAATGCAGCTTGTCGCTGGCTTTCCGCTGCCACTTCATTCACATCTACCGGAACAAAATAGTTAAGTCCAGCTACAATAAGTTTTGAGTAAAATGGCGAATATAAAAAAACCACGAAACAGCCTAATAGTACAAATAGCACAGTAACTACTTGTACAAAACGTACCATCAAGTGTACTTTTGGCATAGACCTATTCCGTATGATTTTCAATTAAACCTAAACTGTTATAAAGCACAGGCTCTGGTTCTAACATAACATGGAACCGCTGATCAACATCATGTTGTACAGCTTGATAAGTTTTCTTTACATCAGCAAGAGATGCATTGGCATAATTCACCAAAACCAACGCTTGTTTGTGAAACATCCCCACTACACCAAGTTGTTTACCTTTCCAACCTGCTTGATCAATTAACCAGCCCGCTGCAATTTTAACGTTGCCATTGGCTTGAGGATAATGTGGAATTGTTGAAAATTGTGTGATTAAGCGTTCAAATTCTTGAGCACTTACAATCGGATTTTTAAAGAAACTTCCTACATTTGGATATTCTTTAGGATCGGGTAATTTACTTTGGCGAATATGGATAACCTGATTTTGTAAATTCTCGGCAGTTAGGTTGTCTCCAACCGCTTGCTTTAAATCACCATAATTCAGCTTCAAATGAGCTTGTTTGAGTAATTTAAAGGTGACATGCGTAATGATGTAGCGTGTCGGATCATCTTTAAAAATGCTATGTCTATAGGAAAAATGACAGTCGGCCGCCAAAATTGATTGAGTCTCTTTAGATTTACGGTCATAGACTTGTACTGACTCAATAAACTCACCAACCTCTACACCATAAGCACCAATATTCTGTACTGGTGAAGCACCGACTAAGCCCGGAATAAGGGCTAAATTTTGCAAGCCAAACCAGTTCTGCTGTGTGCTATATAAAACAAAATCGTGCCAAATCTGTCCTGCACCCACTTTGACACGAACAAAATCCTCATCTTCAGATAAAACTTCTATACCCTGAATATCAAGATGAATGACTAACGCATTAATTTGCTGCGGTAGCAACATATTACTACCGCCAGATAATACAAGTACATTTAGCTCATGCGCTTTAGCAAAATCTAAAGCTTCTTTAATGTCTTCAACAGACGTGATCTTAGTATAATGAGAAGATGTTACATCTAAACTTAAAGTATTGAATGGCTTAAGCTGTACTTGATTTTGAATTTGCATTGTATTGATAAACCTATTCTTAAACATTCAATTGTTTTTTTAAGACATTAATCCATGCCAGAGTACTTGATTCACATTGGTCAAGTACGCGCTCGAAACCATCATCACCGCCATAGTAAGGATCAGGCAAAGCTTGTTTTGGATATTGAGGATCATGTTCACTCATTAATGCTACTTTTGCTCGAATTTGATGGCTACCAAATTGAAAAATAGCGCTTTGTAGCAAATCATGAATATCTTCAAAGTTCTGATGATCCATTGCCAAAATCAAATCAAAGTCTAAAAAGTCTTGAGTTGAAAGTTGTCTGGCACGTAAAGATGATAAGTCATAGCCTCTTTTCTTCGCATGCAGTTGGCTACGCTGATCTGGTGCTTTATTTGGATGATAATTGCTCGTTCCAGCTGAATCGACAATCACATTAAGTTGATGTTTATCACAATAATGTCTGAACACAACTTCAGCCGTGGGAGAACGGCAGATATTTCCTAAACAGACACATAACACCTTATACTGCGTTTCCATTAGAAATTTATTCCAACCACTTGAATTACATATGAATAAGTATTTTGCACGTAAAATCTTGCAAAATCCTGACTAAACTATCAATTGTTGTCAGGTTTGAGTTGACCATTGTGACAAGTTGCATTTTGTCAAAACTCAGATGGCTTGAAAAGGAAAATAATGTTTATCAATAGATTAAAAGTTGATAAATCAGCCGACAAAGTAGCTAAATTTGTATTTTTATTTTCATTAGATATGCCAAACATATTTTCAGCAAAACTATGCTCAATTATAAAAGCCCTACTCATAGGGCTTTAAATAAATCACTTAGATGCAGTCATTAGCTCAATCATTTCCTTTGTTGGCCTTAAGCTGCCTAATTGCCACTGTTCAGGTGGATATTCATCAATTCTTATCCAAACATGCTCTCGAAAAGCCGGATTACCCTTACCCTCTATTTCTACAAATAAGTCTGTTATCCGTTTAAAAAGTTCAGCCTTACTGTCTTTATCGAGTAAACCTTCTATAGTTTGTATATTTATAAATGGCATAATGCTACCTGAATTAATGCTAGGTCTAAATTATAGACCCATCCTAATTGGAGCTTCCTCTAATGTCAAATCAAATTATTCCAGACCATAAATTTCCCGTAGATGTATGTGGAATCTTTAAAATTACTGAAATATTGAATGACAGATGGACAATCCTCTTGTTAAGAGAAGCTTTCTATGGGGTAACAAAATTTAATGATTTTTTAGTAAATACAGGAATATCAAAACAAATTTTATCTAATCGCCTCAAACATCTTATTGAATTAGAAATATTTGAGTTATCAATTTATAAAGAAGTAGGTGTACGAGAACGCAAAGAATACTTACTTACCAAAAAAGGTAAAAGTCTAAATATTGTTTTGCTTGCTATGCTTGAGTCTGGTGGTAATTTTATTGAAGCAGATCGGGATGTTGTTAAAGTTTTTAAGAAAAATTCAGATGATGAACTCAAATTAAAACTTGTTGATTCATCTAATCAAGTCATAGATCTTAATAATCTGGAATTGAAACTAACTCATCGCGTCAATAAGAAATAAATTGTATATCTTGCTTTTTCTTATGTTAAAACTTCATCGAAAGACTTTTACAGATAAAATAAAAAAGCCTACTCTTTCAAGTAGGCTTCCCCTTATGACTTTGCGCTGATCATTAAGGTTTATTGTTGTTTAAGGCAACATCTCAATTTTACAGAAATACTTAACAATTAAAACCCTACCAATCGCTAATAGTCATTATTTAATACAGAAACTCTTCAGTAGTTTTTACATTGGCAAAAGCATTACTAAAAACTTGGTTGTGATGATCAATTATGTGCTGTGCATCTAAAGTTATAGAATCAGATGTTGTATGAGCATCAGAGATTAAAGTTACTTTATATCCAAACTCTGAAGCAGCTCTAATAGTCGTATCTATACAATATTCCGTTTTCATCCCAGTCACTATGATTTCATCAATACCAAGTTTCTCTAAAACTTCTTTTAAGTCAGTATTCTTGAAACTACTCGGGTATCTTTTCTCAATGACAATATCTTTATCTGAATTAAGAGATAAATCTGCGATCAACTGAGTATTTGGACTATTTGGATCTAAGGGCGTATCTTTCTCACCAACATGACGGACAAAAATAATTTGCTTGCTATTCGAGCGATGATGTTCAATCAGCTTGAGAATATTTGAAAGTATGAGTTGATGGTTGTATGGCGTCGACTTTGCTCTGACTAGACCATTTTGCATATCAATGACGAGTAAAGCTGATTTTGAGTTATTACTTAAGTCCATAATCTTTCTCTGTAAAAACCAATAATGAGCAGAGAAAAATAAACCCAGCCATTATTGGCTGGGTTGGGGTATCTTATTAAGTCGCTCTAATAAAAAATCACACGCAGCCTTTTTTTAAAGGTCGTGGTGGTGGTATTGATTTTTTTTAGTAAACAGTACATGAGTTAAACTTGCTCATCATTAAAGCGTAATTAAACATAGCATAATTTTTTCGCAAAACTCAAAGTTTTTGTCTTTAAGTTTTGAGCGTATAAGTAAAATTTTATTAGGAATCTAGAAAGACTTAGCAAGTAAAAACCTCACCTTTAGCCCAGAATAAGTGAGGACTTTTATATTACAAATTATCTTTTAGAAAATCACCTATCCAAAATTTTTACATCATTTCTGCAACTAAAAAATCATTTATTTTTAAATAACTTATCAGTCATATTTCTATCAATTTTACTACGATGACCGTTCTCGAAATATCGATCGACATGACATAGTTTCGTTTTGGTATCACAGAACACACCATTTGAGAGTGTAAATACTGAAGTATCAAAATCGCCTTGAGAGAATGCTCTGTTGGCTTTGTAAGTTCCTAAGTATTTGGCGGTAAGTTTTTTAGATACACCCTTCTTGTCAGCACAAATATATTTATCACAAATTACACCCTTTTGAGGTGAATATACACCAGAGTTGGTTTTTGCCATCGCTGCGGAGCTAAGCATGAAGCAAGTGCATCCAATAACACTAAGTAAAGTTTTAGAAATTTTCATTTTTTAGAACCGAATAAAATTATAAATTGTTAAGACATTATATAAATTAGAAGCTTGCCAGAAAATCTATAGAGCCCTATAAATAACAAAAAGCCCACCGTTCAATGGCTTCTTAAATAACTTGTGTATCGCCTGAATATCCGATTTCGAGCACATAAAAACAGTGCTCATCTTATATAACACTCAACATAATTGCCCCAGAACTACTTTATTTTAAAGTGTCTTATGCTAAGTTATTTAAAGATTGAATCTTATAGAACCGTTCAACAATAATTTTCAAGAATAAGGAAATAACGTATATGAGCCATTTTCAATTTCAAACTGTTCCAAACATCATCTCTGGCTTAGGCTCTATACAAGAATTACAAAATGTTTTGTCATCAAAAGCTTACCGTAAGTTATTACTGGTCACCGATGCAGGCATGATCAAAAATCAATTACATCTACCCATTCTTCAAATTTTAGATACACTCAATATTGAATATGACATTTATGCAGATGTACAGGCTGACCCACCAGAACAAGTGGTCTTAGATGCAGTCAATTATGCAAAACAGCAAAATGTAGATGCCATTATTGGTTTTGGTGGTGGCAGTTCTTTAGATGTTGCAAAAGTTATTGCTTTACTCGCTCACCCTGACCAGACTCAAAGTCTGCAAGACATGTATGGTGTAAACCAAGTCACCACAGCTCGCCTTCCGCTTATTTTAATTCCAACGACAGCGGGTACAGGTTCGGAAGTAACGCCTATTTCAATTGTCACCACGGGTGAAACGACAAAAATGGGGATCGTTTCTCCAGTACTGTACGCCGACACTGCAATTCTTGATGCTACCTTTACTCAAAACTTGCCGGCGCATATTACTGCTGCAACAGGTATCGATGCGATGGTGCATGCCATTGAGGCATATACCTCTAAACACAAGAAGAATATATACACCGATATTTTAGCTAAGAATGCTTTGAAGCTACTAAACCATAACTTACCGAAAGTTCTTAAAGATGGTAATGATTTAGAAGCACGTCAAAACATGCTGTTCGGTTCAATGCTCGCAGGTCAAGCATTTGCAAACTCGCCTGTTGCCGCTGTACATGCTTTAGCTTACCCATTGGGCGGTCATTTTCATTTATCGCATGGGCATACCAATGCCTTAGTGTTGGTCGAAGTATTAAAATTTAATGCGCCTAATGCAAAAAAATACTATGCAGAACTTATGCAATGGCTAGACCCATATAGCAATGGCAGCACCGATGGGTTATGTGATCTGTTTATTGACCATATGCAGAACCACTTAGACCGTAGTGGCTTGACCTTAAAACTTAGAGATTTGGGTATTGATGAGTCGAGCTTACCTCGGCTTGCACAAGATGCCATGTTACAAACTCGCTTGCTACAAAATAATCCACGAGACATGACAGAAGCCGCTGCTTTGGCAATTTATCAGGCGATTCATTAATGACTAAACCCGTTTTAAAAACCCGAGATCAATTTAAGTTCTTTTTAGACATTCAAACGCGTTGGGCAGATAACGATATTTATGGTCATGTGAATAATGTGACTTACTATAGCTACTTTGATACAGCAGCCAATGCATTGCTCATTCAAAAAACAGGTTTTGATATTCATGAAGCAAAATCAATTGGCTTAGTGGTTGATTCAGCGTGTAGCTTTTTTCAAGAGTTATCATTTCCAGAAATTATTCAAGTAGGTGTGGCGATTGGTAAAATCGGTACGACTTCACTACGTTATGAATTGGCGATCTTTAAACAAGGCCAAAATCAAGCCTCCGCTCAAGGGCATTTTGTGCATGTGTTTGTTGATCGCGAAACGCGTAAGACTGTGCCCATTTCTGAATCAGTTCGTGAAGCTTTAAAAAGTTATTTATTATAAAAAATGGGGCAAAAAGAAAATAAGTTGTTCTTTTTGCCCACCTAAACTTACATCATTGCGGGATCACTAAAAGAGTCTTCACCCGTTTCAACTCGGCCAGCAAAACGTCGGTAATAATACGGATCACTCTGACTGGTGATTTCAAAATCATACCAATGTCCCATGTCAGACAAAGCCCAATGTTGCTTAACAACCTGTCCCGCTTTTACGGTAAGTTGTAACGGCGCATCTTGTCGATATGCACAAGGTTTTACCGTCAATATTGCATCCTTGGTACCATCATTCATAAGTTCGACATAAACATCACCGTTAGCAATGTCATAGCACACTCGAATTTCGGGTTTAACGCTACTATCAACAATACGTTGAGTATCGCCTTTGAAGTGACGATGATAGCCATTTGGACCGAGTACCCATAAGTCGTAACGGCCCAAGTTATCTTTTAAAGCATCCCATTCATCATCTAAAGTTTTATTCGGCTCGACAATATAACGCTTTGGAATACGGTCCAAGTTGAGCTTGTCATAAACATGAAAAACCGCTGCTTGCGTACCTGTATTAGAGAATATTAATTGTACCTTACCGTCCGCTTTACAGCGCGCACTTGTGTGCAGCTCATAAGGTAGCGCACGCGACAGACGTATGCCACTTTGCTGAATCGGTAACTTAATATCCGTTGGTACAGGCACAGCTGGTAGAGCTTCCTGATTTTCTCTTAACTCATCTGCTTGCACACGTGTTTGTTTACCATTCAGCTGCGGTAAAACATCTGCATTTGGTGTTTTAAAGTTAAATGCACTAGTTAAATCGCCACACACCGCACGGCGGTATGGACTAATATTCGGCTCTTTCACACCGAAACGTTTTTCTAAAAACATGAGCACAGAAGTATGGTCAAACACTTGCGAGTTTACCCAACCACCACGACTCCATGGAGAAATCACATATAATGGAACACGAGGACCTGGACCATAAACGCGTCCATCAGGTGTAGGCTGTGAATGGCTTCCCTCAGGCGCAGCATGGTCAAAATATTCATCCTGCATATCGGCACTACTTAATGTCGATTTGCCAGCATATTGACCATTTGCAAGTCGTGATGGCGCTGATGGTGACGGTACGTGGTCAAAGTAGCCATCATTTTCATCAAAGTTAATAAGCAGTGCTGTTTTACTCCAGACCTCTGGTACAGCAGTTAATGCATCAATAATTTCTTGAATAAACCAAGCCCCTTGAACTGGGCTTGAAGGGTCTGGATGTTCACAGTAAATTGAGGGCGCATTAATCCAAGAGACTTGCGGTAATTTACCCTCATGAATGTCTCTTTTAAAAGCGTCAAGGTACTCTTCGGGTTTATTGCCCGGTAGTGTATTTGCAATGCCTTTATAGAGTGGATTTTTGGCATTATCAGTAGCTGCATCATAGGCTTTATACGGTAGTTTTTGGCCCGTATCGGCATACGGTTTATTCGGTTCGCCACCACTTGCAACTGGGTAGCCAGAAGCAATGTTTGCGTTTCTAAAGGAACGAAATGCACCAAGCATATTATCGCCCCATTCATCCGGCATATTTTGATAACAAATCCAGCTTACCCCTGCTTCTTCCAAGCGTTCAGCATAGGTTTTCCACGTATAACCACGATCTGCCGTAGCGGGGTTACCATCAATCCAGTCCCATTCATTGTTTACAAATGAACGCTTAGTCGGCGTTGTCCCATTAGTACCAGTTAAATGAAAAGATCGGTTCGCATCTGTTCCGGTGTGCATAGAACAATGGTAGGCATCACAAATCGTAAAGGCATTAGCAAGCGCAAACTGATATGGAATTTCTTTTTCTTTAAAATAACCCATAGATATGTCGGTCTTATAAGTTGGCCAATTCGCCATACGGCCATTGTCCCAAGCCAACTGACTGTCGTTCCATGTATGCGGTGTGCCATCTGCACGCTGTGCATTGTTGGCTGTACCGTCTAAATGAAAAGGCGTTAAAACTTGCCCATTGCGTCTAAGCTGTTCCCAAACCTTACGACCATTTGGCAAAGGAATTGTAAAGCGGTCAGCAAAACCTCGAACGCCTTTTAACGTACCAAAGTAATGATCAAAAGATCGGTTTTCCTGCATTAAAATAATAACGTGCTCAATATCTTGAATAGTACCCGTTTTATTATTTGCAGGAATTGCTAAAGCTTTTTGAATACTCGATGGAAAAGCTGCCAATGCCGCAGCACCAAAACCCATATTTAAAGAGTAATTTAAAAATTTACGACGTGTAATCATGATCAGGTTCTTTTTATTATTTAAGTTTAAGGAGCACAGCGCATTACAGGTTTTTTACCTGTCTCTGGTGTATTTGAATTATCATTTGATGAATCGTTACAGCCACTCAGAAGAATGGCACCGATCAATAAAAAATAAGAATATTTAAAGGAAGTTGTTCCTGTGCATTGCCTTTTCATGACGATATATAGTCCATTTAAAATCTAAAATGGCTAACATAGAAAAGTACAATGACAGTGGCGTGACCTGAATATTTCAATCCAGTGAAAAATATGAAAATTCTGTTATTTCCACATTTCTCACCAGATCAAAATTCACGTAAATTTAAGGCTTTAATTGAATATTTTGGAGTTCGCCATCAAAAGTATCAATCAGGCTTTTTATAACGGGTTGTTGCTGTAATAGCTCTGTCGCTCTATGGAAAGCTTTTTCTTTACGAATGCTTTGCATGACATAAGGTGTAGATGTATTAACTGCACCATACTCAACCGTAAATTGTGTATTCGGCCATTGCTCGTTTAATGCATCAATGAGGCCTTGTTGTAATTGGGTCAACATATTTTCATATTCTTGAGGAATATGGAAAACTGTATTGCCGCCAATTTCACCAGTCATTACACCATGTTGAGCAAGCTCTTGGACGGCTGGAGAAAGCTGGCTGTTTCTAAACCAGTATTCCCATTTTTCAAGTGTCCACTCACCTTCCAAAACTTGAGTAGAAAGCTTCAAAATATCCTGAGGCATCAACTGCCCGTTATCAGTTGCACTAGACTCTTTTACAACTGGAGCAGTTTCAACAACCACTTCGGGTTGCACCAATGGTTGCTGCTCAATAATAGGTTCAGAAACCAAGTCATGAGTTAAAGGCGCATCCTGACCAAGAGAAAACTCAGTATCAGATGTTTCAAACAAACCTTGCGGCTCAGCCGTAAAAGTTGGCTCGGGTTCAATTTGTTTGGCCTGAGTTTCAGCCTGAACTTGTACTGCCTTTTGTTCTGGCACAGGAATGAAATCTTCTTCCCGAACACTAACGGTCTCTTGAACAACTGCTGACTCAAGCCCAATCAGCTCATGATGATTTGGGTCAAATACCATTAAATCCTGATTAGACTGCGGTTCAGGTTCAGGTTCAGGTTCAGGTTCAGGTTCAGGTTCAGGTTCAGGTTCAGGTTCAGGTTCAGGTTCAACCATAGCGGGTTGATTAATAACTTCAACCGGCTGAACAGTACTTACAGGTGGAATCTCTTGAACTGTTTGCTGAGCTTGTTGATTTAGCCCTACTACTGCTTGCTCATTTTGTTGAACAGGCTCTGATACTAAAATTTCATTTGGCGCTAAAGGACGGAATGCCAATAAGCGTAAAATACACATTTCAAAACCTTGCTCTTGCGTTACGGCAAGTTGCAAGTCTGAACGACCTTTACATGCGATTTGGTAATAAAGCTGCAAATCTTGAGCAGAAATTAGCTTAGACAGTTGCATGATTTTGCGATTGATTTCATCGCTATATTTCAAACTCAAATCAGGTAGATATTGCAAAATTGCCAATTCATGCAATGTTGAAATGAGCTGGTCAAGCACCAGTGAAACATCTAGCGCTTGATGTCTAAATTGCAATAAAAGCTGACTAACTTTCTCACGTTGGTTTTGATGAACCGCTAAAATCAAATCATAAATAATTGTACGGTCAATCAACCCAAGCATTTCTTTAACATCTTGATGATGTACTGAACCTTGACCATAAGCAATCGCTTGGTCAGTTAAAGATAATGCATCACGTAATGAACCTTGAGCAGATTCAGCAATTTGCCAAATTGCATCCTGATCGGCATTAATTTGCTCTTTTTCAAGAATAGCGCCAAGGTGCTTGGTAATTTCATCGACAGCTAAAGGTCGTAGAGTAAATTGCAAACAACGTGAAATGACCGTAATCGGTAGCTTTTGTGGGTCAGTCGTAGCAAACAAAAACTTAACGTGTTCTGGTGGTTCTTCTAGTGTTTTTAATAACGCATTAAAAGAATGCGTCGATAGCATATGTACTTCGTCAATCAGGTAAACTTTAAAACGACCTTGCGTTGGTGCATAAGGAACGTTGTCTAATAGTTCACGAGTATCTTCTACTTTTGTTCTTGAAGCAGCATCGATTTCGATCAGATCAATAAAACGGCCTTCATTTACCGCCTTACACGTTGCACAAACTTCACATGGTGTAGCAGTCACACCTGTTTCACAGTTCAAACACTTGGCTAAAATACGTGCAATTGTAGTTTTACCTACACCACGCGTTCCTGTAAATAAATAAGCATGGTGAAGACGACCGCGTTCCAATGCACTACTTAATGCACGAGAAACATGGTTTTGCCCCACTAACTCATTGAAATTACGTGGACGGTATTTTCTAGCAAGTACTTGATACATGTATGCTCCTTATTACAGGCATAAGCATACTTTGTTTTTAAAAGAGTGTGAACGCATAAAGCTCATATCCGTACAGATAAACTGCGAACCACTCTCTTTTTCAAAGTCAGAAGCTTTTATTTGCCTACGGATGATCATGATGTAGCTCTTGATCAGTTACACCTTCATCTATCGTTTGCACTAGCCCTACACCATCCTTAATTTCAGCCGAATAATTTCCTTTCTCGGTAAAAATTTGCATGACCGTATAGTGGTCTTTTTGACTTTGAGTAATAGTAAAGAAATTCTGATTTGGATCGCCCTGATCAAATTTTCCAGTCCACCGAACAATATCTTGATCAACAGGTTCGATCTCTACAATTTTTCCTGTGCGATTAATGCCATATTCCAACATTTGAAACTTAACAGTGTCACCCACTTTCTTAAGCTCAATCACATTTGGATCATATTTAATGACCATACCTTTCGCATTTTTAAGTAGCGGAAAATTAACATTAGAAGGAAGCTGATCTTTTTCTATTTCATTAAAAACAATTTGTTGCTGAGATAATTTTTCCTTTTCTGACGGACTCAAATTCAGCATATTTTGACGGACCAAACCATTTTGATTATCTGCTATTTTTGACCCAGACTCTTGCCGACCTTCTAAAGGCGACGTTAAAGCAGAAGAACTTTGCTGTGAAAAAGCAAACCAGATTAAAACTGCTAACGCCACACCAGCGATAGCAGTTCCTATTAACAATTTATTTTTCTTCATTATTTACAGCTAAAATAGAGATTAGTTATATAGAGAAATTTTCTGCGCATTCAGGTTAATGACACTGACAGCATCAATTTTTCCTTCTACACCTAAACGTACACCATATTTAGGGTTATACAGATACGGGCTAGAGTAAAAATTAATATTATTACCACCCATTGCGGTACTTCCTAACGGATGGGCAAAACCTGAACCAATATTGGTTGAACCATTATGGTACAGGCCAAGATTGTGCCCGACTTCATGACGCATAGCTGCAACAGAACAACCTGCAATATCATTTGCACCAATCATGTTATATGCAGAAGCATTAATCCAAGCCCAACCACAACCGCCGTCACCAGGTTCATTACCTTGATAATAAACACCGTCTGCCAATACACGTTTACGCTCATTTTGTACCGTCGTGTCATCTCGTCCAGTAGAAATTGCTTCTTTTAAAGTGGCAGCAGGAATTTTATAAGTCAGATAACCTACATCTCTTAAGTAAAAGCGTGCATTCGAATTTTCAGCAGTTAAATTCGTTAAATTTACGCCTTCAATCATTCTAAGTTTTGCAGCGCTCTCTCCTAAAATTGAATTTACTTCTGGACTAGAAATTAACAACATATCAATTGTATAACTATCTACTGTCCAACCTTGAGCGGTGTAAATAAAACGGCGATTTTCACCATTTTTAATTGCAGTAGACAAACCATTAACCGCATTAATCAAAGTGTCTGCCGATGCATTCGACACAATAACCACCTTATCCCCGACTTGAGCTTGAGCTGGTAGCTGCAAGGTCGGCTGCCAATTTGATGTAGAAAGCTTCACCTTTAAAGTGGGCTGAGTCATATTCGGTAAAGTTGCAGGGATTGTTGCCGTTGAATCAATGACCTTTGTTGGTGAAGAGATCAGCTGCCAATATCCTTTGTCGCTTACATAAATAAACTCATATTGATCGCCTGTTTTAAGCGTTAAAGTCGCTTGGCTATTAACATTAGTATTATTAATTTTTGCAGACCAAGTCGCTGTAGACTTGATAATAATTCTATCTCGATCACTTGCTGTAGCAGGTAGAGTGAAATTCGAAACCCAGTTTCCATCTCCAAATGAAACTTCCGTTAGTGGGCTATTTACTGCTGCTAAAGATGTTCCGATTTGCTGAACATTTAGCTTCTGAGGTTTTATATATTCTGGAACCCATTTTCCTAAAGCAGAATAATATTTAAACCAATATTCAGAGCCATTTTTTAATGTAAAACTGCTCGGGAAAAGTAAGTTGGTTTTATCAATCTCTGAGCTTGCACTTGCCGTAGAAACAACTTGTACGGTTGTTCCGTCACGTACATCACTTGGTAATGCAATCGTTTGTGTCCATTTATTGTCTTCAATGAGTACCTTTTGCATTGATGCGGTTGTTAAAGGTACAACCTCATAGTTAGTACCATTGGTAGGACTCACTGTCGCTAACTGAGCGATCCATTTATTTTGACTGCTATTAAAAATAAATTGATAAACATCTCCACTATTTATCTTCAATACTTCTAACGGAATATTCGTATTAGAAGTGTCTAAATAACTACTGTAAGCGGCACTAGAACGAATTGTAATTTTGTCCAAATTATTAGCATTTGTTGGTAAAGAGAGATTTTTGACCCAATTTCCATTAGCTAAAGAAAATTCTAAATCTGAATAACCCGACGGAATTGATCCACTATTATTATTCTGATTTGGTGAAAGTACAGTTGCGGCATATACAAGTGAAGATGCAACAATTGCTCCAATAATGAGTGATGTTTTTAATTTAAAATTCACAGTAGCCTCTTTTATTTGTTTTAGATTTTCGAATAGCAGGTTAACAAACCATTTTTTTCCAGTCAATTTTCAAGTTAATAATTTTTTATTAAATTTCAAATAGATGAACATTGAATCATTTTGAAATAAAAACATGAAATTTATTAAGCAATAGTTTATTTATGAGAATTAAATAACTAAATTTATTATAAAGAAAATATTAAAAAGACATTTAAGGGTAAAAAGAAAGATTGTCTCGCTTTTTACCCTTTATTTTAGTTTACTTTCTTAGGAAAGCTAAACCAGACAAATACAGTTAAAAGGAAGAAACAAATAGCTGAAATTGTAAGCACCCAACTATGCGCATAGCTAAAAGCTTGCTGAGCAACTGCAATTAATTGCCCTCCCAAAGGGCTTTCAAGGTTAGAAGCTAATTGCATGGTTTCACCAATCGAGATACTCGCTTTTTCAATTAAGCTCGTCGGAAGCTCGGCTGGTAAAATAATTGAGCGGCTATAAAACCAAGATAACATTAACCCAAATATAGCAACGCCCAAACCAGCACCAAGCTCATAAGCCATACCTTCAATCGCACCTGCTGCACTTGCCTTTTGAGGCGGTACCGATGACATAATCGCAGCAGTTGAAGCCAGTAAGGCAATCTCAATGCTAAAGCCTAAAAACACCATACACGTCCATGCTAAAAAATGATCGGTCGAGAAGTTAAGCTGAGCTAGTCCCCATAGACTGAGTGCACTAATTAAAATCCCTAGACTCGATACAAGTCTAAGCCCCCACTTATTCAAGCAAATACCAGCTAATGGACCACCTAAACTAATTGCAATCATGAATGGAATAATAAACATGGCTGCCTGTAATGGAGAAAAACCATGTACAAACTGCAACTCTTGAGACAAGAGTAATTCAAAACCAACCAAAGCAATCATGGAAACAACGGCCATAACAATACTGGTAGAGATCACTGGGTGTTTAAATAACTCCAGATCAATCATTGGTGTCGTAGCTCTTTTTTGGCTTCGAATAAAGTGGATTAAAGTACTTATTCCAACCATAAACATCACAACTGTAAGTACCGAGAAGTTGTACATCGCCGATTTGATTGAATAGATCAGGCTTAAAATGGCTACAACCAAAATTAAAGCTTGCCCTAAGTTAATTGGCTGATCAGTTTTCTCTTGTTGTTTAGGAATAATCATCGCGATCATGACCAGAACCACTAAAATAATCGGGATATTGATGAGAAAGACTGCTCCCCAATGGAAATGTTCTAGTACAAATCCACCAACCAATGGACCAAAAGCTGCTCCGCCACCACCCACTGTAGACCAAAGACCAAGTGCGAAATTCCTCTGCTTTTCTTCGGTAAAAGCATTACGAATGCCTGATAAAGTGGCAGGAATAAGCATTGCTGCTCCTAGACCTAAAACAGCACGGGAAACAATTAACGCGTAAGCTGTTGGAGAAAAAGCCGCAGCTAAGGAACCAACTCCAAAAATTGCAGTTCCAATAAATAATAATTTTTTAAAGCCAATACGATCACCCAGTGCACCCATCGGCAAAATCAAACCTGCCATAATCAGTGAATAAATATCAATGACCCATAAAAGCTGATTGGCAGTTAAATTCAATGCTGCACTTAAAGATGGTGTAGCAACATGCATCACCGTTGCATCAATCGTAACTGGTAAATATATAAGGACGATAATTGTCAGGATTAACCATTTTTTTTGCATAACGCTCTTCAATATCCAAAACTTGGACATGTGTTCAAATCATGGTTATTATATACACAATTGGACACTTGTCCAACTTTTAGTTTTAATGTAATTTGTGTCGAATTCAGTCAGGTGAAAGAAACATGGCCTATCTTAATCGCGATCAACGCAGAGAAATGATTCTGCAAGCAGCCATGCAAGTTGCTTTGGCTGAAGGTTTTACAGCCATGACGGTACGCCGAATCGCAACAGAAGCACAAACATCAACCGGACAAGTTCACCACCACTTTTCTTCGGCATCTCATTTAAAAGCTGAAGCTTTTCTAAAGCTAATGGAACAGCTTGATGAAATTGAACAAACCCTAAAAACGACTAGCCAATTTCAAAGGCTATTCATCTTATTAGGCGCAGAAAACATAGATAGACTTCAGCCCTACTTACGCTTATGGAATGAGGCTGAACTCTTAATTGAACAAGATGTTGAAATACGAAAGGCTTATAACCTTGCCATGCAGAATTGGCATCAAACAATTGTGCGAGCAATTGAATCTGGTAAAAAAGAAGGTGAATTTAAAAATATATCTAATTCAACAGACATAGCTTGGCGACTCATTGCTTTTGTGTGCGGATTAGAAGGTATTTATCAACTTGGTTTACACGGTTTAGCTGAAGAAGACTTCAAGCGTCATACCGAAGCAATTATTCGTCTAGAATTATTATAAATATTGAAGCTGGCATTAATTAAAATACCAGCTTTACAACACTAAAATTAGAACCAACCTTTACGGCCTTTTAAAATTTGGTCAGTGCAACGTAAGGCTTCTTGAGTCAGCCCCCACAAACGGTAATCACCCGTGATTGAACCAATTTGAAAATTATGAATATAGGCAAAACTCAGGTCGCGCTCAGGATCGCACCACGCCCCTGAACCATTGTAACCAATATGCCCAAAGCCATTTTTAGCGCGTTTACCCATGGTAATAATGCGGTGATATCCTAAACGCCAATTCATCGGAATTGGCATGACACGATCACGTGCATAACTTTGAATAGTACTGAGCTCTTTAAATATTTCTGGGCGAATAAGTTGCTGTCCATCCCATTCACCGTGATTTGCCAGCATCGCATAAATTTTAGCAAGACTATTTGCAGTAAACGTGCCGTTCGCCGCTGGAATGACTGCTTGTAACCCTTCATCACTAAAGAAACTAAAATGCTTCATTCCTTTTGGAATCATGGCATCCTGAAAATCTTGCGGGTCTTGTCCAGTCCACGTAATCATTTTTTCAGAGAGTGAACTCTTGCGTGCTTGAGGCTTTTTAGGTTTTTCAACTTGGGGAGCCGCTGGTTTTTCAGGTTTTGGTTGAATAATTAAACGTGCTACACGGTCTAGCTCACTTGCAGGTGTACCAAAATAAGCACCGTCTAACTGCAAAGGCTCAACGAGATATTTTTGCATGAGCTGATCTAAAGATTGACCAATTGCTTTTTCAAGTACTCCACCGACAAGCCAGCCAAATGTTAAAGCTTGATAAGCATTGCCCTCTCCGGCAAGGAATCTAGGCTTAGTCGCTGCAATCACGTTTAACATATGAGACCAGTCGAGCATTTCTCTTGCACTTTCGATAATATTTCGAACATCAAACATACCACTTTGATGACTTAGCACATGACGTAAAGTCATTTGCTCTTTACCATTTTGAGCAAATTCAGGCCAATAAGTCGCAATCGGTTTATCGTATTCTAAAAAACCTTCACTTACTAAAATATGCGCTAAGGTTGCAAGTACGCCTTTACCTGTAGAATAGCAAACTGCCAAAGTATCGGGTTGCCAAGCTTCAGTTTGTGATTTGAGACCTGTATAAATATCTACAACTTTCTGGCCTCTAAAATAAACCGCTAATGCAGCTCCACCTTGTCCAGTTCTAGCATCTTGAAGACGGCTGAACTGGTGAGCTAAATCAATAAAACGTTCATCTAAAATACCGTGATAGTTATGGGTATCGGCCAGTAAAATTTCTTTAATCACAGGAAGTTCCTTGCATTTTTTGTTATTTTGCTCAAAAGCAGCCTAAACATCTGTTCAGGCTGCTGATATTTTTATAATGCTTTTACAGTTCCTGCAACATGTGGTTTTTGTGATTTGGCATTACGAATCAAGAAATCAGTCTTTTTATCTGTATTGGCAGTTAAAAACTCAACTTTTGACGGTAAGAACATTGGTAGTTTAAACCACACATCTGCTTCATAAGCATTTGGTAATTCAAGATTCGCTAATGCTTTAGCCTTGCTCCACATACCATGCGCAATGGCCTGTTTAAAGCCAAATGCTTTTGCTGTAATAGCATGAATATGAATTAAGTTAAAATCTCCAGACACTTTCGCATAACGGCGGCCTGTGTTTTCTAAAATATCCCACTCTGCCTTTGGAACATAAGCTGGCGCTTGTTCTTCTTTGGCTTTCTCACCCACTCTTTTTTCGACTTTTTGACGAGATAAATAAGTCGTTAAGCCTTCCATCACCACTTCATTGCCAACTTTTGCCGTGGTAATAAAGTCAAACTGAACACCTTTATCATGCGGTTTTAGTTCCCCAAATTTGCATGACAAGGTCAGTTTTTCAGTTACACCAATTGGTCTGGTTTGTTTAATCTGGTTACGGATATGAACTAAACCTAAAATTGGAAATGGAAATGCTTCTGCTGTCATCATGTGCATTTGCAAACTTTGAGAAAGCACAGCCAAATAAATTGCTGGTACAAAGCCATTATTTTGAAAGCCACATACTTCGTTATAAGCTTTAAGATGACTCTGATCAATTTCTAGAGTATCTACTACATATTCAACTTGCGGCAAGATTTTTGGCCCCTGAGGCTTTTTAAAAATTAAGCCTTGTACTACTTTTGGATAAGCTAATGCCGCTTTTGGTAGTTGGCTAAAATGACGAGTATTCATACCTAACCTTTTATAATTTATAGATTCTTGAATAAAAAAGGGATGCACAAGCACCCCCTATTTAGCTAAAAGTGCTTAAGCGCCCAACAAGCTTTGACCACACACACGTACAACGTTACCGTTTACGCCTGTAGAAGCAGTTGATGCAAACCATGCAATTGTTTCTGCTACATCAACAGGTAAACCACCTTGTTGCATTGAGTTCATACGGCGACCAGCTTCACGAATTGCAAATGGAATTGCCGCAGTCATTTGAGTTTCAATAAAGCCAGGTGCTACTGCGTTAATGGTAATACCATTTTTTAGAATAGGCGCAGTAAATTTCACTAGACCAATCACACCAGCTTTTGACGCAGCATAGTTTGTTTGACCAAGGTTACCAGCAATACCACTAATTGATGATACACAAACAATGCGGCCATTTGCATTTAGACCATCGTTTTCTAACAAGTAGTCATTTACACGTTCAGCAGCAGACAAGTTAATGTTAATTACCAAGTCCCAAAGCTCTGGCTTCATGTTTGCCAAAGTTTTGTCACGAGTAATACCTGCGTTATGAACGATAATATCTAAACCGCCTTGTTTAGCCGCAGCAGTTTTAATTTTTTCACCTGCATCAGCAGCAGTAATGTCAATTGCCAATGTAGAACCACCAATGTCAGCAGCTACACGGTCAAGGTCAGCTTGTTGTTGTGGTACATCTAAACAAATAACATGCGCACCGTCACGCGCCAACACATGTGCGATTGCTTCACCAATACCACGGCTTGCACCAGTTACTAACGCAGTTTTACCAGCAAGCGGTTTTGCCCAATCAACATCAACCACATCTGCTTTAGACACACGGACAACTTGACCAGATACATACGCTGAACGTGGAGAAAGCAAGAAACGTAAGGTTGATTCAAGATTTGCAGCGGCACCTTCGTCTACATAAACAACTTGAGCAGTAATACCCTTTTTAAATTCTTTACCTACAGATTTAATAAAGCCTTCAAGTGCACGCTGAGCAATTGCCTGTTTTACAGTTTTTGCAGTTTCAGGTGTTGTACCAATCACAATTACACGACCAGAAGTCGCAACTTGACGTGCAATCGGATTAAAGAATTTATAAAGTTCGTTTAACTGTTCTGAGTTTTGAATACCAGACGCATCGAATACAACTGCTTTGAATTTTGATTCTTTGTCGCCTGCATTAAATGGGCGTAAATTTAAACCAACTTTTGCAGCTTCTTGCTGTAATGCAACATTATTGCCTACATAACTGTCAGCATGAATATTGCTAAGTACTTGTGCAATCTCACCAGACAATACACTTGATGGCGCTGCGCCAACCAATACTGCACCATTCACTACTGGCTGAGCACTTTCAAAACGCTCTAATGCAACTGGTGATGGTAAACCCAGATTTTTAACAACGAATTTACCAATAGGAGATTGCGTAAATGCTTGGTATTGATCAGTCATGATTATTATCTCTCAAAGAAATGAATTTTCTACGACAGGCTTCATTATGTTATGAGATGGACAGAAACAATATGAAATCAGTCGTTCATTAGAGTTACTCCAAATCATACTTGAGTTCATCTTTGGATGTCTTGACCTGAATGCTATCTACAATGTCATTCTAGTCAATACAGGTCTATTTGAATTGTGTTAAGGTAGCTTACAAGAATATCGTTATTATGCTTGGAAAAGCCTTATGAGCAAAACAACTCAAGAAAATCCAGCAGTCGAGAATTCTGCTCAGGAAAAAGTGTCAAATACATCAAAGTCGGCTTCTAACACGGCTAAGCGTAACAGCACTACTCCTAAAGCAGCAACTAATACACAAAAAACGACACGTACTCGTTCAACGACTGCACCTGCACGTAGCCCTCGTAGTAAGAGCGCTGCTTCAGCAACCCCGTCTACATCTTCAAATGTAGCTGCAGCACCAAAAGCAACAAAAACCAAACCTTCTGTTCAACAGGATAAAACCATGAGTCAAAACACTGTTCGCCGCGTTGCAATTATTGGTGGCAACCGTATTCCATTTGCACGTTCAAATACTGCTTATTTCAAAGCGTCTAATTCTGACATGCTGACAGCAGCATTGAATGGTTTGGTTGAACGCTTTAATTTACAAGGTAAGCGTATTGGTGAAGTTGTTGCGGGCGCTGTTTTAAAACACAGCCGTGATTTCAACATGACTCGTGAAGTTGTACTGAGCACAGATCTTGCTCCTGAAACTCCTGCTTATGACATTCAAATTGCATGTGGTACAGGTTTACAAGCAGCATTTGTCGTTGCCAACAAAATTGCACTTGGTCAAATCGATGTAGGTATCGCAGGTGGTGTAGATACAACTTCTGACGCGCCGATTGCTGTAGGTGATGGTTTACGTAAAGTTTTACTTGAGCTCAATGTTGCTAAAACGGGTAAAGACCGCCTTAAAGCTTTAACAAAAATTGATTTTAAAAAGCTTCTTGATGCACCAAGCAACGGTGAACCACGTACTGGCCTTTCAATGGGTGAGCACCAAGCAATTACTGCTTTAGAATGGGGTATCACTCGTGAAGCACAAGACGAGCTAGCTGCAAGCAGCCATCAAAAACTTGCTGCTGCTTATGAGCGTGGTTTCTTTGATGACTTAATGACTCCTTTCTTAGGTCTTAACCGTGACAACAACTTACGTGCAGACAGTACAGTTGAAAAACTTGCTAAGTTAAAACCAGTTTTCGGTAAAGGCGAAACTGCAACAATGACTGCAGGTAACTCAACTCCGTTAACTGACGGTGCTTCTGTGGTATTGCTCGCATCTGAAGAATGGGCAAAAGAAAACGGTCATGAAGTTTTAGCTTACCTTTCTTTCTCTGAAACAGCAGCTGTTGACTTCATTGGTAAGAACGGCCCTAAGGAAGGCTTATTGATGGCTCCTGCTTATGCAGTACCTCGTATGCTTAAGCGCGCTAACCTTAAACTTCAAGATTTCGATTTCTACGAAATCCATGAAGCATTTGCATCTCAAGTGTTATCTACATTGAAAGCTTGGGAAGATGAAAAATTCTGTAAAGAACGTCTTGGTTTAGATGCACCTTTAGGTTCAATTGATCGTTCTAAACTGAACGTAAATGGTTCATCTCTAGGTGCAGGCCATCCATTTGCTGCAACTGGTGGTCGTATCTTGGCAACTGCTGCTAAATTGATTAATCAAAAAGGTTCAGGCCGTGCATTAATCTCGATCTGTACAGCAGGTGGTGAAGGCGTTGTAGCAATCGTAGAGAAATAATTCTACGATTCACCTTAAAAAAAGCACCCATCAGGGTGCTTTTTTAGTTTAACAACTTAATTTTAATGAAGTGATGCTGCTTTAGCATCTGGGAAAAACTTATCTTCGATATGGTCATAACACCACTGGAAAATAAAGGTATAAACCAAAATACATAAGGTTAAACCAATATCTAAAATAAGTGCATCAATGACACTCATCTGGAGCATATATGCAATCATCGGTACTGTTGCAATCAGCAAACCACCCTCAAAACCAATCGCATGTAAAATCCGCACAGGGATTGTTCTTTCCCAATTATATTTATGCTCTACTTTTTCGAAATAATGGTTAAAAATCATATTCCAGAAAACTGAAACCACTGCCATAAACACACCGAGTGTTCCGGTCACTTCCATCGGCATGTTAAAAATAAAACTTAATGCAATCGCAATGATGACCAATAAAATTCCTTCATAACTGATTGCATGAATGAGTCTTCTCTTGGAAATCAACATTTTTAAATACTCAATAATAACTTGGATAATGTGCATTTTATTTTTATAATTTTGATTAATCCAATTAGGTTCTTTCAATTTTTTTGACAGATGAATATTAATCAAGAACAACTTCTCATGTTCCAGGCCGTGATTGAAACTGGCTCCTTTTCAGCAGCAGCACGGAAACTCGGTAAAGTCCCCTCTGCTGTAAGTATGTCGATTGCTAATTTAGAAATCGATCTGAACCTGACTTTATTTGAACGTAAAGGCCGTGAACCTACTCCAACAGCCGAAGCACGAGTGCTATATGAAAAGACAGCACAACTATTGATTGAAATGAATCAATGGAAACAACACGCCCATGCATTAAGTACTGGTCTAGAACCAAACCTCACTATTGTTGTGGTGTCTGAGCTGCTACATACCAATTGGACCGACTATGTTTGCCTGTTAGAAAGCCGCTTCCCTGACCTACAAATTAATATTGTGTCTGCCCCTCAAGAGGATGCTCTTCACATGTTACTAGATGGCTCTGCTCAACTGGCCCTTATGTTTGAACGTGAACATTTAGACAATAGAGAGCAGTTTGTAGAACTCAAACGTGAAGCTTTAATTCCTGTTATTTCAAAAACCCATCCACTTGCAAGCCAAGAGCATGTTTCTTATGAGCAGATTTTGGGTACGAGACAAATTGTAGTGGCAAGTCGAGATGAGACGTTAAAACCCGAATTATTATTTTCAAAACACTACTGGCGAACAGACAACCACCACTCTGCATGCCTAATGATTTTACGTAATTTGGGTTGGGGGGTACTGCCACAAGAAATGTTTAAAGAAAACCCAGAGTTAAACAACAAGCTAAAAGCATTAGATGTATTTGATTTTACACCGCGTTTTGAATATTACGTCGACTTAGTTTGGAGTCGTGAAAATGAACTTGGTGCTGCTGCAAGGTTTTTGATTGACTATATTCGCAATAAGCGCATACAGCAGGTCCCTTAAAATAATTTCAATTTAGATGCACAACATAAACGTTTTTCTTTAAAACATAACAATTGATATATCGACAGTATGGATAGAGTTTGTGCTATAAAGAAAACATAAGATTTATTACTGAAGATGTTGAATATCAATGACTCATACAGCACTTGACCAATTAAAAACATTAACGACCGTTGTTGCTGACAGTAGCGACCTTGATGCCATTCGTAAATTTCGTCCCTTAGATGCTACAACGAATCCTTCATTAATTACGGCAGCGGCAGAACAACCAGAAAGTAAAGAGCTCATTGAAGATGCTTATTATCAAGCCAAAGAAGAAGGCTATAAAAGTGATGAGTTGATTGAAAGAACCATTGATATTTTAACCGTAAAATTTGGCGTAGAAATTTTAAAACTCATTGAAGGCCGTGTTTCGACAGAAGTTGATGCTGCCCTTTCATATGACACCGAAGCAACCATTAAAAAAGCGCATGAATTATGTCAACTTTACAAAGGTTATGGTATTGATCAGTCACGTATTTTGATTAAAATCGCGTCGACTTGGGAAGGTATTCAAGCGGCTAAGGTACTTGAAGCTGAAGGTATTGCCTGTAACCTGACTCTCCTTTTCGGTTTGCATCAAGCTCAAGCATGTGCAGATGCTAAAGTAACTTTAATTTCGCCATTTGTCGGCCGTATTTTAGACTGGTACAAAAAGGCTGAAGGTGTAGACGCTTACCCAATCGAAAAAGACCCAGGTGTGGTTTCAGTTAAGAAAATCTACACTTACTACAAGCAGCAAAATATTCCAACTCAAGTGATGGGTGCGAGCTTCCGTAGCATTGATCAAGTGCTTGGCCTTGCAGGATGTGATTTGCTAACGATTTCACCGGGGCTACTTACCCAGCTTGAGCAAGATACACGTACAGTTGATGCAGCTCTTGATGCGACTAGATCAAAACAAGCAGAGGCTATTGTTAGACCTGCTCAAGATGAACAAAGCTTTAAAGACGAACTTAATCATGACTTAATGGCATTCCAACTTTTACAAGGTGGTGTTGATGGCTTTATTAAAGCTCGTGACCAATTAAGTTTTTTATTACGTCAATCTTTTGGAATTGATGCAGAAATTAAACCTTAAAAAACTGCACTTTTCATACAAAATTGCCGATTTTTGTTATCATGACAAAAATCGGTTTTTTATTGGGTTTCTTGTGTTCGGCATAACAGATATAACAACATATATTATTGGTACATTCCTAATTGTGTTATTACCCGGACCCAATTCTCTTTATGTGATGTCAATTGCTTCACGCTACGGGATTAAAACCGGATATATGGGTGCACTTGGTATTTTTACTGGTGATCTTATTTTAATGCTCTGTACCGTACTGGGTGCTGCTTCTTTATTAAAAGCATTTCCTTGGGTTTTTATTATTCTTAAGCTCGTCGGTGCACTTTATCTGTCCTATTTAGGGTTTAAGCTTTTACAAGGCAGTATTCAACGCTGGAAACTGCGTAATCAACCACAACCAGAAATGGCTGATTTACCTACTTTAGATAAAATTCACCCTTATAAAACCGCCTTAAGTATTAGTTTACTTAACCCGAAAGCGATTTTATTTTTCTTATCTTTCTTTGTTCAGTTTATTAATCCAGATTACGCTTATCCAGCTTTAAGTTTTTTAATTTTAGCGGTTATTTTACAAATTATTAGCTTTAGCTATTTAACAGCGCTTATTTTCTCTGGAATTAAGCTCTCGGCATTTTTTAAACAAAACCATAAAATTGCAGCAAGTAGTATTTTCTTGGTTGGAATTTTATTTTTTGGATTTGGTTTAAAGTTGGCAACTTCAACGATGTAATATGCCTAGTCTATAAAGATGAACATACTGAACTTTTAAAATGCCAGCATGCCATCTGTTTTGACTTCATTGAGTACAAAGAATGTTCTAACCTGCCTTACTCCTGGTAAGGCAATAATTTTCTCACTATGAAATCGGTTAAAAGCAGCCAAATCTTTAACACGAATTTTTAGAAAATAATCGACTTCTCCAGCAACTAGATAACATTCTAAAACATTCTCCAAACCACCCGATGCCTGTTCAAACGCTTGAAAGCTATCGGGTGTTGAACGGTCTAGTACCACACCCACTAATACAATTGTTTCACGCTGTACTGTAGCTGGATTAATTCGCGCACGAACATCCAAGATTGCCCCTATTTTAAAAAGACGCTGGGTATGATTCCAACAAGATGAGGTGCTTATACCTACAAGTTTTGCTAGTTCGGCGTTACTTAAGCGTCCATTTTCTTGTAAACAACGCATAATTTTCAGATCAAGCGGTGTTAAATTTTCAGCTTGTTCATCCATAAGAACAATATCCAGTATTCATTAATTTTTATGAAATGAATAATAGCATTTATAGCTATTTAAAAAATATTATTTCATTTTTAAGATAAAAATAGAAAGCACCTTCTTAAAAAAAATTGTTAGATTTACCTAGCTGAAAATGTAGGCAGAAACATATTAATTTTTCAGGGATTTAGAACATTTAGCCATGCAAAAGATTCTTCAAGATTTTTCTATTCCAGCTGTATTCGCGGGTTTCATTACCTTTCTTATTGGTATTAGTGTTTCGGCTATTTTAGTGATTCAGGCCGCCCAAGCTTTAGGTGCTTCACCTGAACAAATTACCTCATGGTTTTGGGCTTTAGGTTTGGGTCTTGGTTTATCAGGACTTATTCTTTCTTGGAAATTCAAATACCCTGTAGCAACAGCTTGGTCTACTGCTGGTCTCGCCTTAATTATTGCAACTGGCGGTGGATATAGCATAAATGAAGCAATTGGTGCTTTTTTAGTTGTTGGTGTACTGACTGCAATTTTAGGTTTTTCAGGAATTTTTCAAAAAGCACTTTCATATATTCCTCAAAGCTTGACCAGTGCCATGCTTGCAGGGGTTTTACTCAAATTTGGTATTTCACTTTTCGCAAGTTTACAAAATGATTGGGCATTCGTTTTATCTTTGCTCGTCATTTATATCATTACAAAAAGATTATGGCCGCGTTATAGCATCGTGTTCACAGCACTTGCTGGTGTTGTGCTCTGTCCTGTGTTTTTAGACTTTCATATGCCTACACTTCACTGGTCTTTGGCTAGACCTGTTTGGATTAGTCCTGTCTTTAGCTGGTCAGCTCTTTTGGGCTTAGCGTTACCTCTTTTTGTGATTAGTATGGCTTCGCAGTATTTACCCGGTATTGCCATGATTAAGAGTTATGGCTATCAACCACATGTCAATCAACTGATTGGCTGGACCGGTTTAACCCAAGTTTTGCTTGCACCTTTTGGTTGTTATAGCGTTAATATTGCTGCGATTAGTGCGGCTGTATGCCTTGACGATCAGGTTCATCCTGACCCAAGTAAACGCTATATTGCTGGCATAAGCTCTGGTTTTTTCTATGCATTGATGGGACTATTTGCAGCAACACTGACAAGCTTGCTCATGTCTTTTCCTCATATTTTTATTGTAGCTTTAGCAGGTATTGCATTACTTGGTACCATTAGCCATAACATTGCGCTTGCATTTGGCCCTGTTGAAGACCGTGAGGCCGCATTATTTACCTTTTTATGTAGTGCTTCGGGTATCCAATTTTTCGGTATAGGTTCGGCATTTTGGGGTCTGATTGTCGGTATTATTGTATTTGTAGTTCTTAAGTTTAAGGCTAGAAAATAAGGCCTAAAATAAAAACTTTGCGCTTAACCATTTAGAGCATTTTATAAACAGTTAAGTGCAAAGTCTTATTAAATTAATTAATTGCGTTTTTATCCCAAAAAGCTTGGCGTATTTGTGGCATTGCATTTAAGTGGTTAATAATATGCTGTGCTTCTTCTGTCTCAATTGAAGTCGCAATAAGCGTCACCTCTATCTCAACTTCTTTCTCTCCAAAAGGTGTCACATCAATGTCTTTAGCAGGATAATTGTGATGCTTCAACGTTAGGTTTAATTCATCCATAACCACTTTACTCTGACTGCGGTCACATATGATGTAAATGACATGCAAGACTTCTGTGTCATCGTCTAATGGACGACGGTCAATGATATGAACAATCGGTCTCAATAGCGTATTGGCAGATAAAATAAAAGCTGTTGCCAGTATGGCTTCAATAATTAAATCGGAACCTGCCGCCGCTCCCACAGCCGCCGAACACCATAAAGTCGCTGCGGTATTTAAGCCATGGATATTGCCTTCTTGACGCATAATCACACCTGCACCCAAGAAACCAATACCCGAAACCACATAGGCAATGACTCGAACAGCTCCATCTGCTCCAGTAAGATTCGTTGCAACATCTACGAAAATTGCAGCACCTACAGCGACCAGAACATTGGTTCGAAGGCCAGCTGTACGTTGCCTATATTGACGTTCAAATCCAATTAATGCTCCCAAAACAAAAGCAACCGAGAGACTAATGAGAGTATCTGCAATATTAGATAAATCTGTATGTTGTAGAAATTGCAACTTCATCTTGCACCTATGATTTTATTGCCAGCCGTAACGGCGAATGTAGATTTTTTTAACCCATTGAGTAATACACATATAAGCAATTAAAATTAAAGGCAAATATAGGAAATAACTTAATGGTAAAGCTTGCAGTTTTAAGTAACTTGCCAAAGGCCCCATTGGTAAGAAAATACCAATACACATAATCACTACTGTCATGACTAACAATGGGGTTGCAGCACGACTCTGAATAAATGGAATCTTAGCCGTACGGATCATGTGCACAATTAACGTTTGAGTGAGTAACCCCACTACGAACCAGCCAGACTGGAATAAAGTCTGATGTTCAGGTGTATTTGCCGAAAACACGAACCACATTAAACAAAAAGTGATAATGTCAAAAATAGAGCTAATCGGTCCAAACACCACCATGAAACGGCCAACTTCTTCAGGTTGCCAACGCTGCGGTTTTGCAATTAACTCTTCATCAACATTGTCAAATGGAATCACGATTTGTGACACATCATAAAGTAAGTTTTGAATGAGTAAGTGAATAGGCAGCATTGGTAAAAATGGAATAAAAGCACTCGCAATTAATACCGAAAAAACATTACCGAAATTTGAACTTGCCGTCATTTTGATATATTTCAACATATTGGCAAAAGTTCTACGGCCTTCAATTACACCCTTTTCAAGTACCATCAAGCTTTTTTCAAGCAAGATTAAATCTGCTGATTCTTTCGCAATATCTACTGCCGTATCTACTGAAATACCAATATCGGCAGCGCGTATAGCCGCGGCATCATTAATACCGTCTCCCAAGAAACCAACCACATGACCATTGGCTTTTAACTGCTCAACAATACGTTCTTTATGTACAGGACTAAGCTTCGCAAAAATGTGGTATTGCTCTACTGCTATTTTGAGCTGCTCATCGGTTAAGGTTTCAATTACACCGCCCAATAGAACTTGGTCATAGTTCAGACCAATTTCTCGGCACACTTTTTGAGTGACAAACTCATTATCACCAGTAAGTACTTTTACGGTTACACCATGAGCATGCAAACTTTGTACTGCTTCTCGAGCAGACTCTTTAGGTGGATCAAGAAATGCGACGTAACCAATTAAAATTAAATCACTTTCATCAAGAACCGAATAATTTTCCTGATTATTATCAAACTCACGATACCCTACAGCAACAACACGTAAGCCATCTCGGTTATAACGTTGAGTTAATGCTTCAATTGCGACTTCACGTTGCTTTGTTAAAGGCTCTACTTTGCCATTTACCTCGACATAACGGCAAACCTTTAACATTTCCTCAACTGCGCCCTTGGTAATCATCCGCACTTTTTCTTGAGGGGTTTTTACAACAACCGACATACGGCGGCGATCAAAATCAAAAGGAACTTCATCTAACTTCTTATAACGTAACTTTTGAGTTTTGATCTGATCATCGACAGCTTCTAATACCGCTACATCAAGCAGATTTTTTAAACCAGTTTGATAGTAACTGTTTAAAAATGCTTGCATGAGTACAAAGTCTGATTTTTCCCCATGAACATCAATATGTTGGGATAAAAAGATTTTGTCTTGAGTTAGCGTTCCAGTTTTATCGGTACACAGAACATCCATTGCACCAAAGTTTTGGATCGCATCTAGACGTTTAACGATTACTTTCTTTTTAGATAAGAAAACCGCACCCTTGGCTAAAGTTGAAGTCACAATCATCGGTAGCATTTCTGGAGTAAGACCAACAGCAACCGATAATGCGAATAAAAATGCCTCTGTCCAATCACCTTTAGTGAAACCATTAATAAAAAGTACAACAGGTGCCATCACCAACATGAAGCGAATAAGTAACCAACTGACTTTGTTGACACCCATTTGAAATGCTGTGTTACTTCGATCAGTAGCTGTAACACGGTGAGCGAGTGCACCAAAATATGTTTGAATACCCGTACTTAAAACAACTGCCTGAGCCGAACCAGAAACAATATTGGTCCCCATAAATACAATGTTATCTAACTCTAAAGCACTCGTTTCTTCGAGATTTTTCTGCAATGGAAATTTCTCGACAGGCATTGATTCACCAGTCATTGCAGCTTGAGAGACAAACAAATCTTTCGCATTTAAAATTCTGCAATCAGCAGGAATCATGTCACCTGCAGATAATAAAATCACATCACCTGGCACCAAATATTGAATTGGCATTTCAAATTGGTGATTGGTTTGGTTTTTAATATCAATGCCATAACGCTCATGCATAAGCTCTAAATCTTCTGCACTAACTTGATGACGCAGTACTGTAGCGGTATTACTTACCATTGCCTTTAAAGCATCTGCAGCTTGATTTGATTTTGCTTCTTGCCAATAACGAAGTAACGTCGAGAGAATAACCATCACGCTAATAATGGTTGAACCCGTTAAATCATCGGTAAAAAAAGCAATTAATGCCAAAAGGCTAAGCAAAATATTGAACGGATTGCGGTAGCAATACCAAAGATGTTGCCACCAAGTTAATGGTTTCTCATGAGTGATCTCATTAAGCCCCACTGCCATTTGCTGGGTATGTGCTTGTTCTTCTGTAAGCCCTGTGTAATGAGTATCGAATTGTTTTAATAAATCACTTGATTGGGCTCTTGATGCATCGAGCAAACGCATAGATAAATTTTTGCTAATTTCTTGAGCATAGCTAGATTGATGTAGCTCTTTAAAAGATCGATTACGACCAAAAAAACGCATCAAATGAAATCTTTGTAAAAATGCTGTGAAGAGTCGTTGCCAGAATTTCATCGCGAAATCCTCCATTTTTTAGGCGTACAAAGCTCTCGACCTTATTGATAAATAAAGTCTATAAAAATTTAAAATTTAGAAAGGAATAGGAGATCGTAAAGTTACGATGAAGAAGAGAAAATTAGCCCAAAGCCGAACCAACGCTGACGGAAAGTCGCGGGCTTGAACATAGCTCGAATACTTTGAATCGTATGAGACGAATTATTTACCAAAATTGAATTTTGGTAGTTATAGCAGTGTGTGGAAGCATATAAGAACATTGGCTTCTCCCCATTTCTAGCGAGAAACTAAATAGATAAGTGCTTGAAGTACTTAATTACAAAAAGTAATTTGTATAGGTTTAATCTAATTTTTTACAAAGCTATCTCATTGCAAGATAGCCTTTCCTAAAGGTGATCTTGCTCAGTATTGGCTTTGGTTTAACCGATAATTAAACTCGAACCTCGAACAACTACCCATTTAGGATCTCCATTAAATAAACTCGCGGCAAGTATAGGTTTTACTCTGCAACACACAAGATTTTTTTTGTAATTTTTTATTAACAAAATATTGACTAAAATTACAGCTCTTTGACCACTACTGTTTTTGCCATTTTGTCATGCCAGCCTTGTTTTTTAGGATCAAATGCGACCCAAATAAGACCAATACAAAATACCAAAATAGATGGAATATATCCGATATAGCGGATTAGAGATTGCATTACAGTTAACTTGTTCCCTGTTTTTTCATCGAGAACTTTTAAACGCATAAGACGTTTTCCAGGTGTACCTGCAAAGTAGAGCCAACATAAAACTGTATATAAAAATGGAAAAGCATAATTTACGATCAGATCAAACCAATAGTTTTGAGGTTTACTACTCATGCCTGTAGCAAATATCAAATCATAATCTCCACGATAAAAGATCCATGCGGCTGGAATAATGGCTAAAAAAAGAATAAGCGTATCAATAATCATTGCACCAAATCGTAACCAGAACCCTGCATATTCGTATTTATAGCTCATGCGTACACCTCACTTTTGTTATTGTTTGCCTTATACCAAAGAGACAACTTCATGTTACTTTCATCGTAAAGGAAATCTTTTTATTTTTAAATACTTGAAGTAATTTTTAATTTTCTATTTTATAGAGAATTGTAATAAAGATTATGAATAGCTATAAATACTTTTATAAATTAAAATAATATAGATCATACTTAGATATTTTATATACACCTCACTCTAGATGAGGTGGTTTAATTATTTTTATTCAGTGAGTGATATATAACAGCTAATTATTTCCAAAACAAAACATCTATTTTAAATTCTTTTTTCAATAATAATGCAGCACAGATTAGTCCTAAGCCAATAATAATCAAAAACAGACTGAGTGTTAATATGCCACCCACTATAGATAAAAAACCTAAAATAGTGATGAGATAAAATAAAACTATAATTAACTTAAACATTTAGTTTATTCAACCATTTACGATAAAATCAACTCATTCTAGCGTTTTTAGCAATAAATACTGTTCTCAAATGTTGAATACACACCTTATTTGTATTAACTCAAAAACAATATGTTAATAATTCTTGCTAAATGTTAATAACACAATGTAAAGCGTGACAAGAATCACATTTATACTTTATTTCACTTCAAAATAGTGTTTTTCAGTAACAAGTTTTATTTTAAGATTTTTATAGAGACGATCTTTTGAGTTTTCCAGTGAAGGTACAACCTTTTCAGCGAACTTATCGTCTGCCATAAGTCGGGCATAAGTTTTATATCCAATCACTAGCTTTTCTGGTTCTTTACCGGTTTGGCGGAATTCTTCAATAAGTTTACTTACTTTCTTTGCTGTTAAATCTGCCATATGATCACTCCCCCTCAATATACTATTTGGTTATACGAGTTCTGTATGACAAAAATATGAAAAGTAATTTATTGTAAAGTTCATCTTAAAAATAAAGTTTTCCATCCACCAATTTTACCGTAATATTTCAATTTTAAAAATACATAAAAATCAAATATATATTTAATTTTTATTTAATTTAACTGCAACTTAATTGAATTGAGTTGTACCTTTAAACAAATGTGTTAATCTTTAAGTAAGAAAAGCTTCATACATATAACAACTTGTAAATAAGAGGAATAACATTATGAATTACCAACATATTATTGTACCTGTGGATGGTTCAGAGATTTCTTTGGCAGCAGCGCGACAAGCTGCTCATATTGCTAAAGCTTTTGGTAGTAAACTTACAGCAATTAGTCTTGTTGCAGTGGATCCGTTTAGTGGTGTTGATTTTTATTACATCTCTCCTGTTGTAAAAGATTATTTTGTTGAAGCACGTGCTAATGCTGAAAAAACACTTGCGAAGGTAAAAGCCTTATGTGCTGAAGAAGGCGTTGATATTGAAACACAAATTATTCAAGGCGAAATCTCATCTGATGGCATTTTAAAAGCTGTTGAAGACTTAAAATCAGACCTAATTGTTATTGGTTCACATGGGCGTAAAGGCTTCCAAAAACTTATTTTAGGTAGTTTTGCACAAGACGTTCTAAACAGTACCAAAATCCAAGTTTTAGTCGTAAAAGAATAATTTATTGATGTTAAGGAAAAGCCTAATCAGTTGATTAGGCTTTTCTACACATAAACTGCGCAAGTTTTACACAGACTAAAAATCGTTATAAAATGTCGTTCTTATACTTTCTATTTTTGTGAGTCACGCCAATGAAGTAAGTCTTTTTTCTCATCAATTTTCTCTTTTTTGATGTGCAAAATAGACTATTTTTTAGTGACTTAACGTCTTTATTTAAAGTTTAACTTTCCTATTTTGTACATCCTGTATTTATGAGGTTTTTTATGACTCAGCAGGCATGTGTAATATCGCAACTCACTTTAGAATTTCCTTCAAAAGTGATGTTTAAAGAATTGAATTTCTCACTTGAGTATCATCAAGTATCCGCTTTAATTGGCCGTAATGGCCAAGGCAAGTCCTTACTTATGCAATTGCTCCAAGAGGTTTCACCCACTGAGGAAATGCACGTCAGTGGTCAAATTACTTGGCAGACAAAGCATGCTTATTTATCTCAATTAACGCGTCTTTTTTCATCCACCATTGCAGAAGCTTTAGACATTGACCATCTCTATAAAGCTTTGCAAAGAGTAGAACAAGGCGAAGCTGAATTCGATGATTATGATTTATTAGAAGGTAATTGGGACCTCCCTTCTGTTTGGGAAGCATTATTGCGATCGGCCCACTTACCAACCGACTTAAACTTTCCTGTGAAACAGTTAAGTGAAGGACAAAAAACCAAGTTAGCGTTAGCAGCGTTATTTTTAAAAACCGACCACTATCTATTGCTTGATGAACCAAGTAACCATCTTGACCAAGATGCTAGAAAGTGGTTGATTCATCACCTCAAGAAGCATCCGGCAGGTGCTCTTATCATTAGCCATGATCTCACTTTACTAAATGAAGTCGACCATATTTATCATTTAAATGAACATGGTTTACAGCACACCACAGGAAACTATGAAAATTTTTATGAGCAATACCAAACGCAGATTCAAGCTTTAGAGCAGTCGGTACATCAACATCAACGTGAAGTTAAGCACATGAAGCAGAAGCAACATGATGTTTTAATGAAAGCACAGAAACGTGAGCGTGCCGGTAACAAACTTCGTGATTCAAATTCACAAGCTAAAATTTTGCTCGACTTTAAAAAAGAACAGGCTGGGCAAAGCTTAGGAGCAATTCAGTCTCAACATCAGCGTCAAATTGATCAAAGCCAGCAAGACTTAAAAAATAAAAAAGTACTTTTGGAAACTGTTAAGCCTCAGCAGTTTGTATTCCCCTCGTTTCAAAAACGCTCAGGAGAAATTCTTAGAGTTCATGGCTTAAAACTTAACTATGGAACCCAGCAGCCCATTAATTTTGCCCTTAAAGCTTCTCAAAAAATTCATTTGATTGGTCGTAATGGTATTGGGAAATCAACTTTGCTTAAACAGATTGTTCAATCTGCTGTAGTGCCCACAGATGAAATTAGCCTATTTGTAAATTGCTTTTATCTCGATCAGAACTTTAGCTTTTTGTTAGACCATTTGTCTGCTGTTGAGAACTTAAGAAACATTAACCCTAATATTTCTGAGTTAGAGTGGAGAAATTTACTAGGTCAACTTAGGCTTCGTGGTGAAAAAGGGACTTATCCTTTAGCTCAACTGAGTGGTGGTGAGAAGTTAAAAGTCGCATTGTTAGGTTTGAGTCATGCAGAGACTATGCCTGAACTTTTATTACTCGATGAACCAGAAAATCATTTGGATATTGAATCAAGAGAACTATTTGCAAATGCTATTTCTAGCTATGAGGGTGCAGTATTATTAGTCTCTCATGATTTAGCTTTTGTTGAAAAGTGCGGAATTCATGAGTCAATTTATTTAACTTAATATATTTTCAGTCTTATATAAAAGCTCTAACTATGAGAGCTTTTATATAAATCTTTTAATTATCACTTTATATTTTTATTATTTAATATTTGAAGATCTAAATTAAAAGATACGGTTCTATTTTTTCGTGCACTATTTCTCATTTGATAAACTTGAATAATATAATCACCATCGACTGGTAGTACGAGTTCTCCTGAAGAACCCATAGTCGAACCTACCAATAATGCCTTATCTTTGCCTGGCTTTTTACCTGGAGCAAAAACATTAACATAAGCTAAATTACTATAACTATTAATGTTAAATTTTAAAACCTGACCACTTTTTGCAAAAACTCGATACCTTACATCATCATAACCCTGAAATTTCCCTGTGAGAGTTGCTTGATCAGAACCTTTTAAAAAGCTTACCTTGTTTTCAACATTTTTAGCCGTCACAGTTAAGGGTAAGGTTGCAATTAATCCTGTTAATAATAAAATTTTAATGATTCTTTTCATTTTTAATCCTCGAAATTCTTTTAAATAATGATAAAAAAGATACGTTTTATTAAATTTTACTTTATGTATAAGTTTGATGAGTAACGTTTGAGTTTGTATATCTTTTAATAGTTGTTCAAAAAATATATGTCATGAAACTTTAACTTGCCAGCTCAGAAAAACCACCTTAGAATCCGCGCAACGAATTTTTAGGGGCTTCATTGTGAGTACTTGCTCGATTGATAAGAATAAATCATCGACTCAGATCTAAGTATCCACTAAAGCTCATTGGCTCTCTTGTGGATTTAAGAGAGTCCCTCCTCTTGCTTTATTTCTTATTTATCTGTCTTGTTGAAAGACGAGTAAATACTTGCATATGCTCCTTGTTGTATTGGAGTCATCAATGCTATTTCTTAATTTTAAAAAATCTGTCGTTTTTTTTAGCACTTGCTTGGCATTTATTTCTAGCTATGCTGGACGACCTATGGTGGTTGATGATGCTTCTTTAGTTCCTGCCCATTCTTGTCAACTTGATTCATGGATGCAGAATAACCCTAAAGACAAAGAATATTGGGTTATTCCTTCTTGCAATATAGGTGGCAATTTTGAGTTTGGTGTAGGTATGGGGCGCCATTTTTCTGATGACACAGGTAATGCGACTTATACAACTGTTCAAGGGAAAACGCTTATAAAACCACTTGAGACAAATAACTGGGGAATTGGCGTTTCATTTGCGACTCAAATTAATAACAACCACACTTCTGAAAAAGATTGGACTGTGAATGTTCCCTTAAGTATTTCTATGCTAGATGACCATTTCTTAGTTCATACCAATGTGGGTTGGCTTAGAGAACATACCACTCACCGCGAGCAAACCACATGGGGTGTGGGAACAGAAACATTCATTACGAAACCTTTAACGTTTACTGCTGAAGTTTATGGAAATGATCGAAATGATTCATTTTATCAGACCGGTATTAAATATATGTTGTACAAAGAGAATGTTCAGTTCAATGCAAGCTATGGTAATCGTTTAAATCAGACCAAAGATGACTCGTTTTTCTCAGTTGGTTTAGTTCTTGTGACTAACCCATTTTTCTAAGTGAAAATGTGATTTAAAAAGCCCATCAATAGATGGGCTTTTCAATTTTATGAGTCTTTATCTAATGAGTGTGGTGTCGTGGTTTTATCTTGCTGCTTGGTATCATTCTCGCCTTGGCAGGCTGCAACAGAGATTGAAACGATTGCTGCTAAACCTAGGGTAGCTATAATTTTAGTCATATCTTACCTCATACAGTTTCCATTGATTAGCTTATAAATACTGGCTATCAATATTACGATCAGCATAGGTTTATAGACTTTTTTGTACTTCTCGCTTAGAAATGTAAATTAGAAAAAATCACCTGTAACCAATTTTTTAATGGCAAAGAGGTGAGAAATTTTAGATGTGGTATGAATTAACGTTTTAGCTCATTACTTTAATTATCGCTCTGTGGTTAAGCTTTTTATTAATTGTAAGAAACACAAAAATCTAGCCGATCATGTTGTTGCTTAAAGCAGGTCCATGAGTCTTTTTCAGGAGCTTCAATAATCTTTTTAGTTTTGAAATCACGATAATAAATAGTCGCATCTTTTAAATTCGATAAATTACTTCCCACAGACACACATGAATCTTCATGAGAACAAATATTTGATTCTTTTATAAATACTTTGCTATTTGGAAAAGTTAATCTTTCAAAGTTAGAACTTAAGTTATTTGTAGAAGAGAGTAAGCAAGACACCGTACTATTTTTACCATTCACTACAAAACAGCTTTTACTGACTTCGAAGGGCTCTTGAGCGAATGTCCCCGTAGCATAAGGCAATAAAAATAATGTAATAAGGCGCTTCATGTTCTTTCTCTCTATTCAAAATTTAGTCCAAAACTGCCTATAAATATTCAGACTACATTTAATTTAGCTGTCTATAATACCTGTATTAAGTTTAGTTAAATATTTACTATTTGATAAATTTTACAAAATATTCAAAAAATTAACTTATAGAATGGTTATGTACTCACTTTAAAGTTATTCGTCTAAAATCTTCCAATCCGTACCAATTTGCGCCAGTGCTGGCAATTCATCACTATTAAAAACATTCTGGTTATCATCAACAGCAAATCGATAAAGTGGTATTGAATCTGCTTGTGTTTTCTTAAAAAAACTAAAATCTTCGGTAATATGTATTAGGTCCGCTGACCGATTATCTCCGCCTATTTTATTTACTCCAGTACCTGATGGTATATGTATATAACTTTCACAAGTTACTTCGATGATATTCCCATTCAAATCTTGATATGAACATTTCATGACTAAGTCCTGTCATAAGTTTTAGAGATGTGTAGAAAAACTTAACATGCTATACAGATAAGTTATGGAAGTTTTTATGATGTAATTGTTTTAAGTATGTATATCGTGTTGAAAACTGAAAGATTTACTATTATGTAAGACTGATAAGAAATTACCCTTTAAAAAAAGCACCGTTACCGGTGCTTATTGTTATTTACATTTCCCATGAGGACTGTTTATTTCTTCTTTTAAAGAATCAATATCCATTTTAATTAATTCTTTATCATTCGTTGCTTCTAGACCAGATTTCTTCATGAAGGCTTTATATTCCTTAAATCTAGTAATAATAAATTCATCATATTGCAGTTCAGATTGCATATAAGTACATTCTATTGAATCTAGCTTTTTCCTTTGCGAACTGGTTAGATTTTTATTCGCATTCTTTTTGATAAAAGCATCTCTTTGTGCTTGAGCTGTATGGAATTTTTCTAAAAGACTATGATATTCCTCTTCAAAAATTGTGCCTGATGCAGCCATAGTATTGGTACAAATAAGTAAGCCCAAGATAAAAAGTCTTAATTTCATAATATGTAATATTCGCTTATCATAATTAAAAACTGCATATTATAAGACTGGCGCGACCAAATAAAGTAAATAAATTATATAAAGAAAACCGCCCCAGAAGGCGGTTGCTGAAATTTTCCAGCGATTATAAAAGTGCGGTGGACACACACTTTTATAGGGTTTTAAACCAGATTTACTTTCTTATTATTTTTCTTATACTCCTCAGAATTAAAATAGTTCACAATCATCTTGGCATTTTCTTCCGACACGGCTTTTTTATTTTCCAGTACTGTCTGAGCTTCTTTTTTTACGTTAAAGTCGGCTGGCACAATACTTGAAAGTGGTGGTAGTTTTGGTTGTCCACCAATCGTGATTCTTTCAATAAAGCTCGCTAGCCACATAATATATTCGCCCTTGTTTTTATATTTAGGCATTAAGCTCATGTCGAGTTTAATTGTACATTCATTTAAAGGTTTACTTAGACATTCTTCAGAATCTATAAAATTGTATTTGAGTTTACAGGGGGTACCCTTTATCTCTTTTCGAATAATGCTGACTAAATTATTCAATTGTTCAATCAGGTTGTCAGAGAACAATTTATCTTCTTCGAATTTTTTATAGACCTTCTCGGCAATTGTTAGAAATTTTGGCATGGGTCCTTCCCTCCTATTCTGACTTTGGTGGTTAATCAGATTTTTAGGGAAGTATGATGGATATATTATTGCAGTATGTAAGTCTTGAAATGCCAAATGTAATCAATAAGAGTGTTCTGAAACCGAGTTCCATAATACGCCACAACAATTGAATAAAATGCAAAATTCATCGCATTTTTGGTGCGGAAAGATTTTATAGTTGGTAATAATTTTGTGAAAAAAATTAAGCTCATCAATAATATTATTTGACTTAGATTTTTTGTGATTTCTTAGCTAAAAATAGAATATAGAAATATTTGAATTATTTTTATTGACTGCCTTGCTGAATAACCAAGTTGCCTAGTCGGGGGACTAGAAAGTTAACCGTGTCTTCAGCAAGGTCTTTTATGGTTATATTTTAGTTTGATGCTGCTTACGCACCGCTTAAAGCTGCTTCAAACATTTCAATAATTGCTTTGGCTCCTTCAGCCTTTTGCCTTGCGTCTTGATCGTCAAAAATAACCGTTTCATCATTGAGTTCACTTACATATCGCCGGGCTTCGTCTAGAGCTCTCCTTAGTTTTTGTATTTTGTGTTTGTTTACGTCTTTGGCAATGGTTGGCGCATATCCTCCACGTTTTGCGTTTTTAAGTTGTCTAGCTCTGTTCTCTATTGCTGTAGCCATTCAAACACTCCAACTCACCTAACAAATTTTAGTAAAGCAACTTTATTGTTTGTTATTCTTAAACATTTAGTATTTTCTTTGTTCAAAGTGTCAAATTTGTTACTTAAGCCTTACTCCTGAAAAGTTTTAGATCGAGTTTGCTCAAAAAATAATCTTTTCTAAGTTATGAATCGCGCATAACTTTATATAGTAAATTTATACCGCTATTTAATAATAATTTTCCAAAAATAATTATAAATTAATGTATAAAAATATTAAAAGAATGCTATCTATTTGAAATTTAAATAAAGATAGCATTCTACTATGTGATTACTCTACAGTTAGTTTTTGAAAATCATGGCCTGAAGGTGCCTGATACACTCTTAAACCAAACTCAGGCAAAATCGCGATAAGATGATCAAAAATATCGGACTGAATTGCTTCATAAGAAACCCATGCAGTGGTATTGGTAAAGGCATAAATTTCTAACGGTAGACCTTCACTCGTCGGTTGTAATTGACGAACAATAAGCGTTTGGTTCTGAGCAATGCCCTTATGCTGACGTAAGTAGAACTCGACATACGCTCTAAATGTTCCAATATTGGTTAAACGTCTTTTGTTATAGCGTGATTGACTACCTAAATGCTTGTTAAATTCGTCAATCTCAGATTGCTTGGCATTGAGGTATTGATCTAATAATAAAAAGTCTTTTAGCTTTTGTTGCTCTTCTTCAGTCATGAAGTGAACACTAGTTTGATCAATATAAAGCGAACGCTTCATACGGCGGCATCCAGCATTACTCATACCGCGCCAGTTTTTAAACGTGTCTGTTACGAGTTTATTGGTTGGGATAGTGGTATAGGTTTTATCAAAGTTCTGAACTGTCACGGTATGCAATGAAATATCAATCACATCACCATCGGCATTCAGCGACGGCATTTCAATCCAATCCCCTATACGTACCATGTCATAAGACGCAATTTGCACGCTCGCGACCAATGACAAAATCGTATTTTGGAAAACTAACATTAATACGGCGGCCATTGCACCGAAGCCAGCAAGCAAGGTAAATACATCCTTTTTAAGGAATGTACCTAAAATCATCAAACCGCAAACAACAAAAATAATGAGTTTAACGAGTTGCAAATAACCTTTAATCGGCTTGTTTCTTGATTTTGGATTACGCTGATAGATTAAATTAAATATATTTAATAATTCACTAATCGTGAGTGCAATGGTCAGGAAAATAAATGCCTGTGCACCCATCTGTACCAAAGCAATGGCTTTCTCAGATAAGTGCGGAACGGTGGTAATCCCATTCATAATGACAATGGCAGGTACAATATTGGCAAATCGCTTAATAACACTATGCTGAGCAAAGACTGACTGGTTAAGTGACTTGATTTTAGTCACTAAATGACGGATTCCCCGAACAATAATTCGCTTAGCAATAAAGTTTGCCAACGCAGCAAATAAAATCAAAATTGTGAGTGAAACTATCATTTCTAGCCAAGGATAGTTGCTTAACTCAGCTTGAAGATCACGATAATAATTAAAAAAATCCAACCCTTTACACCTTAAAACTTTATTTTCAATAATTTTAAAGTGTTCGAGTGTTATAGATTAATACTTGTTTACATATGTCGTCATAAATACAACACGTCTATAATACTTAATCGCTAAATTAGATTAATTTATGGAAATATGATTCACACAGGCAATAAGTGAATCTTCTTTTTTAAATAAAACTTTTCCATTCAACACAGCTTTAGCTTCTTAGCTCCTTCATAAGGAGTTTGTGTTTTATCAAATTACAGCTTTTTTGTTTCAATAAATTTCCCTTTGAATGGAGAATTTTGAGTAAAAAAACTTTCTCCATAAATTATTTACCTTTATTTTTTTGTCCAATAACTCATTTTTTTCACTGTGATCAATTTTTATAAAATAGTAAGTTTCTGCCTATCTGCTTATATTTAAAAACTTTACTAATTTAAGCATTTGTAAAATATACATTTTATTATTCAAAGTATTAGTCTAAAAAATTTAGTGAAAATTCCTATAACACCCCCTGTTTTTTCTTTACAAACAGCAACAATCTTGGAATAAATCGTAATAATAATTTAATTAATAATAATTATCATTTACAACACATAAAAACCTGAGAAGATCTGCCATGATCCATGAAAATATTCTCGAATGCATAGGTAAAACGCCACTATTACAACTATCAAGGCTATTCACGCATCAATCGATCTCAGTGATTGCGAAAATGGAATTGTTAAACCCAGGAGGAAGTATTAAAGACCGTCCAGCATTATTCATGCTACAGGAAGGCTTAAAATCTGGAGTAATTCATAAAGATAGTCATATTGTTGAAAGTTCTTCAGGAAACTTAGCAATTGCGCTTGCAATGGCATGCAAAATATATGGATTAAAATTTACTGCCGTTATTGACCCAAAAATTGCCTCAGCAAACCTACAAATGCTGAAGCTCTACAAAGCCAACATCGAAATGGTCTCTGAAAAAGACCAAAACGGCGGTTATTTAAAAACCCGAATTGACACCGTAAAACGTCTCTGCCAACAACTGCCAAATGCAGTCTGGATTAATCAATATGCAAATCCAAACAACTGGAAAAGTCACTATTTTGGTGAAGCAGAAGAAATCCTAAATCAAATTGATCGCAAGATTGATTACCTCGTGATTGGAGCAAGTACCTCCGGCACGATTATGGGCGTGTCTCGTCGCCTTAAAGAAAAGTTCCCCGAATTAAAAGTCATCGCTGTCGATATTGTCGGCTCTGTGCTGTTCGGTGGTACGTCTGGTCCACGCGAAATTCCTGGCATTGGAGCAAGCACTGTTCCAGCTCTCCTCTCCCCCGATGAAATTGATGATGTCATTTATGTAGATGACTATGAGTCGGCACTCGGGTGCAGAGAACTTCTTGAACATGAAGGAATCTTTGCAGGCGGTTCGAGCGGCTCATCTATTTCAGCCATCAAAAAACTGATTCCAACCATTCCTGATGGATCGTGCGTCTTAACGCTGTTACCCGATCGCGGTGACCGTTATCTCGATCTAGTTTATGAAGATGAATGGTTCGAAATGATCAAGAAGCGTCACTTCAATCGAAACGTACGACGCCAAGAAAACCTTACTTTACAAAATGTTGTTTAACTTTCTCCTTAGGAAATATTCATGAGCAATTTGGCTACCCTTCGCTATTTAAGTCAATCAGATTTATTAAATCTTGGCGCAAATCATAGTAATTCATTTATTGAAGCGATTACTGAAGGTTTAACTCTGCATGCAAATAAACAGTTTGTACAACCCTTAAAACCTTATCTTCGCTGGCAAGGTGCAGACCATATTGCTGACCGTATTATCGCAATGCCTTGTTATTTAGGCGGCAATGACCCGATTGCTGGCATCAAATGGATTGGCTCAAGACAACATAACCCTAAAAAATTCAATATTCCACGTGCTAGCGCGCTGATTGTTTTAAATGACTCAGAAACAAACTATCCGGTTGCAGTAATGGAAGGCAGCTTAATCAGTGCCATGCGAACTGCTGCAATTACGGGTGTTTCGATTAAGTATTTAGCAAAAAAAGACTTTTCTGACATTACTGTGATTGGCTGCGGCCCAATCGCTCAAATGCAGATTAAGACGGTACTTGAGCAATACGCTCAAGTGAAAAAAATACATTTATTTGATGTAAACCCTGAGGCGGCTGAAAAACTCAAAGCATTGTTCTTATCAGAATATCCACATCTAGAAATTGAAATTCATGACAGTGCCAAGTCTGCAATTCAGCAAGCCGATGTTCTCATTACCTGCACAGTCTCAGATAAGCCTTACATTCCTTTTGAGTGGCTTAAAAAAGGCTGCTTTGTTTCAAACATTTCAATTATGGATATTGAGCCTGAAGTCTTCTTAAAAGTCGACAAAGTCATTGTGGATGACTGGGACCAATCAAACCGAGAAAAGAAAGTCATCAACGTGCTGGTTGAAGATGGCTTATTCAGTCGTGAAAAACTACATGCTGAACTTGGCGACATCATTATTGGTCATAAAAACGGCCGCGAACACGAAGATGAAATCATTTTGCTCAACCCAATGGGCATGGCGATTGATGACATTGTCTGCGCTAAGTGGTTCTTTAATGCCGCACAAGAACAAAACGTTGGCACGGTTCTACCGCTTTTATAAGAATAGGAATAACTAAAATGTTAGATCGGATTTACACAGCACAACTACAAAAAACGATAGATGCACTCTACATGGAGAATTATGGAGATTTTAAAAATCATATTTCCTATAAAAAGCCTTATTTGGCAGTTACTCTCAATGATGAGTTGGAGCTCTATTTCAGCTGTTTAAAAGTAGATGGTGTAAATCCTTTCTTTGTTACTCAACCTGAAGTTTTGCTTCATAACCTCTTGAGCAATACAACATCTAAAATTTCTATTTCTGAAGTTTTTAACTATTTAACCCAAGCAACTTGGTGGCCATCGCCACACCATCAAAAAGCGATTGATTATTGGCTAGACAACTTAGTAACTGCTGAAAAAATTCCTCAAATTTTACAGTCAGCCCTTTCATTTTCTTCGCCTTTGATTACGAGTGAATTGCTATCGCTGGTCGCTGATCGTCCATTTCATCCTTTCGCGCACTCAAAAGGTGAACTTGCACCACTCACAACTCAAAAAGAAATTGAGGTGTATTGGTGGGCATTTAAGAAAGATGACGTGATCAATAATATGGAGTCGATTCCTCATAAAGAGCTTCTGTTATCAGAAATTGAGGAAAGTCTGATTACTGACAAAATGGGTGAGCTTTCAGATGACTACATAGCCCTGCCTTTGTTAGAGACTCAACATCGCTATTTAAAGTTTGATGAAAATAAGTACGGCGGTATTGACCTAAACCATGTCACCACCATTGGTTTACCGACATCTTCTTTAAGAACCCTTATTAACAATGCAAACCCTACTCTGCATTTAAAACTCTCGACCAATGCCAAAACATTAGGTGCGATCCGCTCTATGCCGGGCCGTTATTTAATGAATGGGCATACGGCGTATGATTTTTTAAATGAAGTCATTAATGAAACTGCTTTAATAAAAAATCGTCTCTTTTTAAGTAATGAAACGCACTGGTGGGTGCTGGGTAAACAAGAGCCGATTGTAAAAAATTTAGGTGTAATCGGCTGCCAAGTCCGACATTTACCGAATATTTGCCAAGACAAAAACGTCACCCCAATCACTATGTCAGCTTTAAGCTGTACCTATGTTGACCCTTGGGAAACGTTAGGCGTTGAAGGTGACAAATGGACATTACTAAAAGACTTAAGCGTTCATTTTATTCAAACATTTTTAACGCTTTGGGCAAAAGGCATCATGCCTGAATGCCACGGGCAAAACACCATGGTGTGTTATGAAAATAACAAGTTGAAATGCTTTATTTTACGTGACCACGATACCTTAAGAATATGTACCACAGCCATTGAAGAAAGTGGTTTTACTCCTCCGATCTATACCATTGATACCAGCACGCCGAACAATCTTATCTTTAGTAAAAATGAGGACTTATTTAATTACTTCATTACCCTAGGGATTCAAATTAACCTCTACCCGATTGCTCTAGCTACCTTGAAATATACGGATCGTACAGAAAGCGATTTTTGGGAGATGGTTCAAGACATTATTCAAGATTTTATAGAAACCCAACCCATTTCAGAGCGAACAAAATCGCAAATTCAAACTTATCTTTTTGACAATAAGACTTGGCCATTCAAACAGCTACTTACGCCTTTACTTGCGCAAGAAAGCGACTCAACAGGCATGCCAAGTAAAATCGGAACTACGCCAAACCCTTATCACAGCTTATCTGTTTCTAGCTATGAGACCATGGATATCTAAATCATGCGCTCATCTCGCCTAGATCATTTCATTATTTTGCTCTGTCAGTTTTTTTCCACTTTTGGGCTCATGGTGCTTATTCCAATCATGCCGCTTTATATGGAAAAACTGACGGCGCATATGAGTGCTCCCACTATCTGGGCAGGTTTGGCACTCGCGGCTCCGGCTATTGGTAGCTTATTTACAGCACCGATTGTGGGTCACCTATCCGACATATTTGGCCATAAAAAAGCTTTGTTACTTTCACTGGCTGGGTTCTGTATTTCAATACTGCTCATGGCTAGCGCCCAGCATTTATACCTGTTTATTTTCGCGCGAATTTTACTCGGGTTTTGTGGTCTCTCAGTCATTTTAAATGCTTACGTTTCATATCTTTCCAATGAGCAACAACGAGGTGCCGCTTTTGGGCAACTACAAAGTAGCGTAGCGCTCGCTTGCCTATGTGGTCCCGTACTCGGCGGGATATTTATGGATCAATGGCGGGTTGAAGTATTACTCAATGCAACAGCATTTGTTGTGATGACACTCATTGTAATTGCGTCATTTGTACTAACCAAGCCCGTGAAAACCGAGGCGCCAAAAACCAAAGAGAAATCTAAGCTTCCAGCTTTCTTTGATAGAACAATTTTTTCATGGTTAAGCGCGGGCATTTTGGTTCAAGCCGGTGGCTTTGGTTTGGTGTCTTGCTTCGTTTTATACATTAGCGAAATAAGCCAAAGCACTCATTCATCGTTATCTGCTGCAAGTTTAACTGGAACAATTCATGCGCTTTCATGGGGAGCAGCCTTTATTGCTGCAACCTATTGGGGAAAAAGAAATGATGATAAAGGAGATTCTTTTAATAACTTCATTTACGCATCTTTAATTTGCGGTATCACGATTTTCGCATTGATCTGGGTTTCGAATATTTGGCTAGTTCTTGTATTACGACTCATACAAGGCTTTTGCTTTGCAGCCCTGATTCCTTCGATCTTACACACAATTTCTCTAAAAGCTGGCGCTCAAAGCCAAGGAAAAGTGATTGGCATTTCTAACAGTGCCTTTGTCTTAGGACAGCTTATTGGCCCAATCACCATCACGCTCACCTACTCATTTTTCAATATCACCGCGGCATTAATCTGCACCTCACTATTTTTCATCGGTGCGGGGTTAGTGGTGATTTTGAACAGATTCTTAATGGATACAATTTTAGAAGAGGCACAAGAATGAACTCAATTATTACAACAGATGCATGGTCTTATAAACTTTTCGAACAGTACCTGAATACTTTCTTTCGTGAACTTAAAGTGAATCTTGAAGAATGCATTATTCCCTCTCAAAACTCTCCTTTATTCACTCTATATGCAGAGCAACCAGACACCCTGTATTTTGCTTATACATTTAATGCATCTAACACGGTTGTTTATGGCGCAGTTCAGCATCTTTCAACTACGGGTTATCACAGATATCAACGTGGTTTTATTCTGCAAAACTTAAATGACAATACATTTGACTCGCTCACCGACCCTAAACAGTTAGTGAAACTGATTACAGATGAGTTGAATAGTCTATTTAAAGATAAAAACCAAAATAAGAACCTGTACTCCGATATTGCCAATAGTATCGAGAACACAAAATTCTTTTTAGAAAATAGACCGCCTCAAACAGCACTTAAAGCGTTAAGCGGTTTTCAGGCTACTGAGCAAGGCATGTTATATGGGCACCCTTTTCATGTGACCTCTAAAGCCAACTTAGGTTTTTCTAAAGAAGACATGAAAAAGTATAGCCCTGAGTTAGGTGCAAGTTTCCAACTCCATTACTTCGCAGTTCATTCTTCTTTAATCCAAAAACTGGTCAGTGAAGAACAGCCATCTCACCATATTGAAGATGAAGTTTTAGAAAAAGCAAAAGATCGTTTGCAAGAAAACTTAGCAAATTATGAACTTATGCCAACGCATCCATGGCAAGCTAATTTCTTACTTCAACATCCATCTTTAAAGAAACATTTAGACAGCCAAGACGTGATCTACCTGGGAGCTTTAGGTCAAACCGTATGGCCGACCTCATCCGTTCGCACGGTGTGGTTACCTCAATCGAACCTATTCTTAAAACTCTCTATTGATGTGCGAATTACCAGTTTCATTCGTAATAACCCAATGGATGAGATGGAACGCGCGATTGATGCGAGCAAAATTATTATTAATCACAAGATTAATGAGCAATATCCTGACCTTGTAATTCTGCCGGAGTTAGAGGCAAAAACAGTCAAAATTCCAGAGTTAGAAAGTTCATTTGGCATTATTTATAGAGCAGGTCTTACGCCAGAGGTATTAGATAACACCCGAATGCTCGGCGGCTTGGTTGAAGAAAACGAAAACCATGAAATTCCTCTATTAAGCTTTATTCAGCAAGCGGCACCGAATCAAAACTTACAATCAAACAATGCCAAAGACTTCATTACTTTTTGGTGGAAACAGTACGTTAAAGTTTCGCTTATTCCATTAGTTGAGTTGTTTGCAAATAAAGGCATTAGCGTAGAAGCGCATATGCAAAACAGCTTAATGGAATTTAAAAACGGCTATCCACATCGCCTTATTCTTCGAGACATGGAAGGCATTAGCATTGTTCCAGAAATGATAGAAGATGACTCATCTATTTCTGAAGATAGTACCGTTTGGTTCTCTCAAAAAGATGCTTGGACCTTTTTAAAATATTACCTCGTGATCAATCACATTGCTCATCTCATCAGTGCAATTGCACGCGTTACAGCCATTGAAGAATCTGAACTTTGGCAAGCCACCCGTCTTACCCTCACACAAGAAAACTTTAGCGGCAAAGGCCAACAGTACCGCGACTTATTAATTCATTCACTCACATTACCAATCAAGGCAAATATGTTAAATACGCTCTACCACAGTGGTGGCAATCCTATCTGGATTGAAGTTGAAAACCCTATTTATAAATATCGCGGCGCAGAAGCACTTTGCCCTCTTCAACCAACCCAACAAACCAATTATAAAACTCTTGCGGAAAATCGCGTGATTGGCCAATTATTAGAAGCACTCATTTTTGAAAATACTTTTAAATACGAATTTTCTAAAGGTCAAATCAAGTTCTATATTTCCGATACCGTCTTTTATACCTGTGCGGCTAAACGACACTTTAGTTTTAAACGAATTAAGTTAGATCCTTCAAGCTTAATCCGTTCTGATATTACGTTAGACGCTGAAACTCGCCCTAACTTAAAAACGCTACTTGCCGATCTAAAAAATATTATTGAAGCTGACCCAGTTAAATGGCAAAACTTTAATGATGAACTCAATTTAACTTACGTTAAACATGCGCAAACTTTGAGCCAAGTACCTGCCCAACCTTTAAGAACTTTGCCTTACCTAGAACAAGAAGCACGAATTACCAATGCGCATTTATATCATCCAAGTTTTAAATCTCGTATCGGCTTCGATTTAAAAGAAAATCAAAAATATGCACCAGAGCTTTCTGAAGGTTTTACGGTTCAATGGGTGGCGACTCATAACAGTTTATGCAAACTGGTTTTAAGTGAAACCATTAACTTAGAACAGCTCTATAAGCAGCATTTTTCAGAAAAAGATCTACAAACTATTAATGATCAATTGAAAGAGCAAAATGTAGATTTTAAAGATTATATCCTCACCCCAATTCACCCATGGCAGTGGGATAAAATTATTGAACTGTATTATCAAGATGCGATTAGCAACCAACTAATCATCCCTTTAGACATTGAAGGTCCAACTTATTTACCACAACAGTCGATTCGAACCTTATCGAATATTAGTGATATCTCGGCGCTTTCTCTCAAGTTGGCAATGAACTTAGTCAATACTTCTACCTCTCGTGTATTAGCACCGCATACCGTTCAAAATGCTGCGAAAATGAGTGACTGGCTTTATAACATTGTTGAGCAAGATCATATTTTAGAAAAACAGCGCAAGCCTGTTATTTTAAGAGAGATTGGCGGTCTTTCAGTTAACCAGCCGATTGCTTTACCTGTTCAATACGGCGCACTCGCCTGCATTTGGCGCGAAAGTATTTACAGCTACTTAAAAGATGGTGAATCAGCAACTCCTGTAACGGGTCTAATGCAAGTTGATATTGACCAAAAACCTCTCATTGATGAGTGGATTCAAGAATACGGTATTGAGTTCTGGTTAGAAAAATTACTCACCAATGCTTATCTACCAATCATGCATATTTTATGGTGCCACGGCCTCGCTTTAGAGTCACATGCACAAAACATGGTACTGATTCATAAAAATGGCTTACCAGTTAAAGCGGCTTTGAAAGATTTCCACGATGGTATCCGTTTCAGTCGTCATCTTTTACGTGAGCCAGAACTTTTACCAAACTTGCAAGATGCACCAAAGGAACATGCCAAAATTAACCCGAACTCTTTCTTAGAGACCCACTCTCCAAATGAGCTCAGAGACTTTACTCAAGACGCGCTTTGGTTTGTAAATCTGGCAGAGTTAGCAATTTTCTTAAATGAACATTATGGCTTCGATGAAATCAAATTCTGGACCATGTTAAGAACTATCATTAATCAGCATAAAGAAGCTCACCCAGAGTTTGCTGAGCGATATGAATTGTTTAACTTTACAGATGACACTATCGATATTGAACAGCTCGCAAGCCGCCGCTTCCTTCCGGAAATTCGCTTAAGAGTACAAACCACACCGAACCCGCTTAGTCTCATTAAGGAAATTGAATATGAATAGGCATTCGATTTCTTTTAAGAAACGAATAGCAAATGGTGAGATGCTCTACGGAATATTTTGTTCCGTAGCTTCTCCGATTAATGTTGAACAACTGGCACTTGCGGGCTATGACTTTATTATTATCGACTTGGAACATACTTTATTTAGTACGTCTCAAGTCGAGACCATGATTTTAGCCGCTAGAACCATGAATCTTGATGTCTTTGTGAGGGTGCCTTTAAGCGCGAACCACCTAATACTACCTCTGCTCGATGCAGGGGTAACAGGCATTGTGTTTCCACGTATTGAAAATGCTAAACAGGCGCAAGAGGCTGTGAACTATTGCCACTATTTGCCGCTTGGGCAAAGAGGACTAAACTCAACAAGATTAAATCGATATGGCATGGATGATTTAGCGAGTTTTGTTCAACACGCAGCAAACGAAACGGTTGTCATTGCTATGATTGAAAGCTTAGAAGGACTAGAGCAGCTAGATGAAATTTTAAAAGTTGAAGGTATCGATATTATTCTTGAAGGTGCTGCCGATCTTTCTCAATCGATGGGAATGCCGTGGAAAACCAGCCATCCAATGGTGAAAGAAAAAGTTCAGGAAATTTATACAAAGACAAAAAATAGTCAAAAGCATTTCTGCGCCATTCCTCGACAACCTGAAGATATCGCGGCATGGAAACAGCAAGCTGTTCAGCTTTTTGTACTCGGCGATGACCGCAGCATTATTCGCCGTGCCCATCAAAACCATCTAAATACCTTTAAGGACAACTCATAACTGTTAAGATTTTTTTAGGGGAATAAAAGCCCATTCCCCTAATTCATTGAATAAATTTCAAATATATTATTTTAAAGCAATTAATAATATTGTTAATTACAATGATTCTCATTTATAATTCGGTCAATTTAAAATCACTCTCAGGGCGAGACAATGGGAAATAAGAAAAGTAATAAGCTTTTAACGAGGAAATCTGAAGTTAAAAATATCATTCCACTTCTTTCACTTGGTGGAGCCATTATTCTTTCAAACTCAGCATTTGCAGCTTCAACTTCTGATACCACAGAAACAGAAAAAAAGCCTGAAGCCCTCCCTACTATTACAATTGCCGCTACACGTGCAGATGAACTTTCTACTTCTGCCAAGCAAGTCACCAAACTTGATGAAAAACAAATTGAGCTTTTAAAAAATGGTTCGTCTGGCAACATTGCGACAGTTTTAGCCAAAGCTGTACCGGGCCTATCGGACTCAAGCCGAACCATTACCGATTATGGTCAAACTTTACGTGGCCGTAATGCGCTTATTTTGGTGGATGGCGTTCCTATGAACCTTACACGTGATACAGCGAGAGGACTTTCAGCCATTGACCCTGAAAGTATTGCCAACATTGAAGTGATTCGTGGTAGTAACGCAATTTATGGTGGCGGCGCAGCGGGCGGTATTATTTCAATTACTACAAAAGCTGCGGGCGGTGAACCTACGGCTAAAACCGTCGTTGGACTTCAAACACCACTTACAAATCTGCGTTCTAATGCTTTAAGTGGCGATATTCACCAGTATTTTACGGGCAGTTTTAACGCTTTTGACTATGCACTCGACTTTGGTTACCAACGTATTGGTAGCCCTTACGATGCAAGTGGTGATCGTGTTGCACCCGAACCAAGTCAGGGCGACCTTTACGATTCAAATGGATATAGCATCGGCGGTAAGCTGGGTTATCACATTGATGACAACCAATATCTACAGTTTGCTGCAAATTATTATAATGCAGAGCAAGACTCAGACTATGCATCTGACCCAAGTGTAAAAAAAGCTCCAGCAGGAACTGTCCCAGCCAAAGCCATTAAAGGCTTAAAGCTCAAAGACCAAAATAAAAACGAAAACCAGATATACAATTTGACCTATAACCATAAAGACTTTTTTGGTAATAAGGTTGATGCTCAAATTTATTACCGCGACTTCTTTACCCGTTTTTCACCGTTTGATGCCCGTTCAAACGCGAACCGCGGAAAACAAGTCGACCAGATTTATCAAGAAAATAACGTACTCGGTAGCCGCTTAACCGTGACCACTCCCCTTGAGTTTTTAGGTGATACATCATTGGTTTGGGGTGGTGACTTTAGCCGTGAAAAAAGCGAAATGCCTTTAGATATTTTCGACCCTAATATTTATGACCAATCTGGCGGTTTAGAGTTTGTAAAAATCGGAAAACTGATTTATTTACCTGAGCTGACCACGCAAAGTGTCGGTGGTTTTGTGCAGTTAAAACACCGCTTTAATGACCAATGGTCAGCAGAAGCTGGTACACGCTATGAAGACAGCTATGCCCAAATTGATAGCTTTGTTCCATTATCACAATTAGGCAAAACCAATCCTTACACGGTTCCAGGCGGAAAAGTAAAAGCTGATGCATGGTTGTACAATGCTAATGTGACTTTCTCACCAAACGACCAGCACTCGATTTATGCATCGTTCAACCAAGGTTTTCAGTTACCTGATGTTGGTTTAATTATTCGTAATGCTGGTGAAGGTTTTAACCTTGGATCATCATTCTTAGAGCCTGTAAAAGTTGATAACTACGAACTCGGCTGGAAAGGTAACTTTAATAACTTCTCTTCAAGCTTAGCGGTATTCCACTCTACTTCTGACTTAGGTGCTGTGCAATCATTCAACAATGGTTTAGTACTGGCTCGAACGAAAGAGAAAGTTACTGGGGTTGAAGCAACGCTTGACTATCTTGATGATGCAAATGTATGGGGAACTGGCGGTAGTGTTACGTGGATGAAAGGCCGTGAAAAACCTCAAAACGGTTCTGAACAAGACATGACGGGCTTCCGTATTCCACCATTAAAACTAACAGGCTACATTTCTTATAGCCCAACTGAAACTTGGACAAATCGCCTACAAGCCACTTACTTTGGCTCAGAAGATTACCGTCTAAATGGTATAAATAGTTTTGGTCGCTACGATGTAAAATCTTATACCACAGCAGATTTAATCAGTAGCTTTGCGCTGAACAAGAAAGACACCATGACCATTGGTTTAGAAAACATGTTTAACCGCAAGTACTACCCACTTTATAGCCAATTACTAAGAACGAGCGATAACACTAGCCACTTACTAGCAAATGGTATAACGCTTAAAGTGACTTATAGTCATAAGTGGTAAGAACTTTGCTTAGTCCCTAATACAGTAAAAGCCCCGACCTCGGGGCTTTTATTATCTTGAGTATTTTATAAAAACATCGCTATAAAATATTTGAATTGCTTGTCTCTTTCATCTACATCAGTATGACTCTGCCTTTGAATAATAGCACCTTCAATCATCTGTAAAAATAGTTTAGCCTCATCATAAGAAGTATACGCTTTAAGCATTCTTAGCTGACTATAGATTTCATTGGTCAGCCACATTCTATATCTCACCGCAGTTTGATAAGCGTTTGGATAATTATTTTTAGTTTCAAAAATGGTTTTCAATAATAGGTAATACGGCCCTTCCAAGTCTGTATGTAAGTCATATAGTGTTTTGAGTTTGTCTCTCACGTTTGAGTCTTGGTCGTATTCCACCGTTGCAACAACTTTATCTTGTAGCCGTTGTTTTTGCACAAGTAGGCAAATTTCGATAAACCGCGCTTTGGACTGAAAGTAATGATAAAACGTCATTTTTGTAATTTCAGACTCTTTCACTATTCTGTCGACACCAACAAGGTGAAATCCGTGGTGATGAAATAAATGAATTGCCTGATTCACAACTTTTAAAGCACGTGTAGAAAGTACTAAAGGTGGCATATTTGTACCGTTTAAAATAATTTTTTGTTGTATGTAAAAGAGATAGAAATGCCGTCACTCTTAAATTGAGCGCTAAAAACAGGCATGCAAAAGCGACACAACAAAGGTGTGCTCGCCTATCTCGGGTTTATTGTTGCTATGATTTTTGAGTCGTAACGATTCTTAAGGTGCAGAAAACCTAGAGTCGATTAAACCGATTTATAGAATGTTTAAATGGTATGGACAGATAGACTTTGGCAAAGGCCAATAAATGAGAAGAAATAGTACGCATAGCGGACTCCTTTGGCTATAAAGAAGCTTCACCACATTACTGTCAAATAATGGTGGTGAAACGAGAGAAGGTTGACAGACTGATAGCCAAAAGATCAGCACACCCGAAGGTGTCCCCCTCCCGTTCCACCGCAGAGGGGGCACGCAGGGATGCCCACAAAAAAGAGAGACTTTTTCGTGTGCGTTGGCTATCCGACCTGTCAAAGTCGACTGGCAATGTAGGCCAGCAGGCAAAGGATAATCGGAGAGATTTGGGGTGTCAATGTGATATTGGCTAGAAAATGGATAAATAATTTTTTGTTTTTCATTAGATTAGATTCGTTAATCTATTGAATAGAATATATTATATTTGCTTAACGCACATTAACTTATAAATATGAATACTATCTCAGCTACTCTTTTATATGAACACCCAATTGAGGGTTGCATTAAAGATGCAAATGGCAATTTAAAACCTTTCCCTATTCTTGCAATTGATAATGTTCCATTAAATATATGGATGCATCAAAATGCGCGCGTTATTGACGACATGAATGATTTAGTTCCAGCCCAAGGTTGGTTATATGATCATGATAGTGAGTTAGCATTAAGTAATGCATGGAAACTTCTTAAGCCAGAAGCTTATGAAAATGTATCTATTTCAACAGTGGTTCCAATCTTAATTTGCCCTGATGATTTAGATCTAGTGTGCAATGTGGTTATGGCTGAACAAGTTGTTTCAGAAGATCAAGTCGTATGGGCTCGTTTTGGTTACGCATTTAAGCATATTCACGATGTTGTGACATCCATAGTTTGGGAAATCTCACCTTCTGCTCCGCGGTTAAGTTTTTCGTTGAGCGAATTTGAAAAAGCATATAATGATTTAAAAGAATTAGACAAAAAATGGAGTGAAGGTTTTATCTAGTTTTTTAAATATTAAGAAAGAGTTGGAGATAGATGAAAGAGTTAGGTAAAAAAGAATTTTTCTTTTCAATAGAAAAATATGAACCGAAGAATGATCTCTTTTTATTAGTTGTTAATATTAATGGTACTTCTTTTAGCAATTATGAGACCCCTATAAATCTTACAGTTTTAATTAATGACTTAAACTTACTGCTATATACTAACCAACGAGAAATAGACTATCTCCAAGTAGATAATGTTAAAGAAAACATTGAGTTAATTAAAAAGTTAATAAATTTAGAGTATTTAGAATTAGAAAATAATATCTATGATTTTCAAAATAGTACTGTAAGGAACGTCCATGAGGTATTCTTCTTTTTTAAAGTACCAAATCATCCATTCTATGGATCTCCTTCACTCATAAAAGCTGGTGAAGGTTATGTGGAAACTATTCCTATACAAACTGTTAAGTTTGCATTAAATGAGTTAATTAAATATCAAAATTCAATTTTATAAATCATGATGACAGAACAGAGGCAGGTTGACAGACCAATCATCTAGAACTGGCACGCACGAAGCGTCCCACCTCCATTCTACCGCAGAGAATAATAAGAGAAATTTTAAGTGTCAATGTGATATTGGCTAGAAATAAATCATTAAAAGTTTTAGTAAAACGATTTATTAATCCATTACATTGTCTTTTATTTTTTGAGATTTAAAATTATCAGTAATATTTAAAGATACACCGATAAAATGAATCATAAAATCCATTTTATCGGCTTGCCTACAGAGGCTTTTTAAGATTCCATTTTATTTTCTAATATAGTTTGGAAACTCTTTTAAAACCGTGCTACATAATTGACCTTTCATATCTTCACGTTTGCGTGCTTCAAATTGGTCCATACCTAATCTCATAACTTCTTTACCATACTTTTCACCTAGTTCATGTTTGGTACATTTGTCAGATTCATGAACTAATTCTTGTGAAGTATAGTGATAATTACAATCAAGTTGAGCACGGCTTAAAAAACCATGTAGTTGTACTGTTCTCTCGCAAGTTGTTCGCTGTATATAAGTTTTAGGCTCTTGAGCAGCATAAACTGATGTACCTACCAATAAAGTGAAAGCTGTTACTAAAAAATTACGCATTATTTCCCCGATAAAATTATTAAAAGTATAAGTGGCAATGTTGCAGGTGTATTAAATAATAATTGTTTATAAGTGTCTATTAATAATAAGAAAGTTAGATAAATCATCTTATCTTTTGAATATTTCATCACCTTATTAAAATTATGGAATTAAGTTTAATAAATGGGATTGATCTTAATCAAATAGATGACATTAGATTTGTTTTATGCCCGTCTTTAAACATTAGTAAAGAATGTGCTCTTATTATTTTCAATAAAACGGATTGATAGCAACTTTGAAGTTTCCATGTTCTAGACTAAAGAAACAAACCTTTGAATATAAAAAAAGCTCTTTAAGTAACAAGAGCTTTTTTATCATTTCAACAATTTTACTGATTATCGATACTTTTTATTACCACTTGGTGTAATACAGTAAGTCCCTCCACGAGGCCCAACACAATTATTTGATCCACTACAAGGACACTCGGAAGAACTATTACTAGAAGAGCTACTACTAGAACCCCCATAGCTACTTCGTCCGTGGGATAATTTACTTTTTGAAGAGTAATGATGACTACTAGATGAGTAACTATGGCTACTAAATGATCTTCCTCCGCCACGACCTCCCCGCGCCTCGGCCTGAGTTAAAAATATTATCTGTAATAAAACTAATATAGATAAGAAAATAATTCTCATATTGCCCCCTAAAAAATAAAAACTCACATTAATTTATGGCCAAATTTTAAACTACAGTTTAATAATTCAACTTTGGTAGATCATATAATATTTGGTTTTATGAATACAATTTAAACTAACAGATAACTTAAAATTCTATCAGTTCATTAATTATACAAATAATTTTTTGTAACCTAATGCCACTTATAAAGAATTATTTTAAATCCCAAATATGATAATTAATGACAAATTATATTAAAATATACAATATTTTTAATATAATTTAGTATGGCTAAAGAATAATTAAAAGGAAAAAATCCAAATCTTTTGATCATTTGTGCAATATACGGCTCTGTCCATATAGAGATTTATATGCCTTATAAAAATTCGACTTTAGTCTGATGTTTTTATAGCAGAATAAAAATAAGATGGCGGCTGGGTAGACAGTGAATAAATAATTATACCCAGAATATCTTTAATAAATCAGGAACATAACAATGACTTCGCCTTTAATGAATAATTATCTTAACTTTGCATCTGGAATTGCACATCAGCAGTATTTACCAGCCGAAGAAGGGATTGTTAAGGCATATAATGATGGTTGTACTCACTGGTATGTAGATGGAAGTCTGCATGGAGAAATGGTTCCAGATTGGTCTTCTGAACGGATTGAAAATCTAAATAACTTAATAAAAAAATATAATGTTCAACCTATTTTTCACGGTAATTTTAAAGCCCCATTAGGTAGCGATGTAGATTATTTACGTGAAGCTGCTGTGGCATATGTTAAACAGGAGATTGATATTGCCGCAAAGATTGGTGCTCCTTTAGTGATTCATGGCGGCGGTATTGTTGAACCTAAAAAAATTGTCCTTGCGAAACAAAAAGCTCTAGATAACTATATTTTGTCTATTAAAGAACTCGCTGAATATGCGGCTGAAAAATCAGTCGATATTTATTTAGAGAATTTATCAAACTATAAACACTATCGTCCGTTCCATTATGTCTTTACCCATATGGAAGAGTACGATTATGTTTTCAACAAAATTGATCATAAAAATGTCTATTTCTTTTTAGATGCAGGCCATGCAAATGTGGGTGAAGGTGACCCTATTGCTGTTGTAGAAAAATACCATCAAAAAATTAAGGGTATTTCTTTTAGCAATAACAATGGTGAGCAAGATCAACACTTTAGTATTGGCCGCGGTACTGTAAATTATTCTGATTTTATCGAGACCATTAATCGAAATAATTGGAAAGGTCTTGTTGCCTTTGAGGTAAGAGATAAAAGTACTTTCGATTCAGTTAAAGAATTGGCAAGCGCATAAAATTAAAAGCCTTCTGAGGAACATCAGAAGGCTTTTTAAATATAAATAATTCATTTTTAAAAGGATATATTAAGTGAGTGGTTTACTAGTTTTCATAACAATTGCCTTTCTTACATTATCAAGCCCAGGACCTGGTGTCTTATTTACAGTGACAAACTCAATAAATTACGGTGTCCGTACCGCATTATTTGGCATTATTGGCTTAATTATTGGTATGTTTGTTATTGCAGTCATTTCGGCTAGTGGCGTTGGTTTAATTATTACTAGTAATCCCACTATTTTTACTGTTTTAAAATTTATAGGTGCATTCTATTTAATGTACTTAGGCTATAAGAACTTTGTAAAAACATCCCCTTCTCAAGACTTATTAGATACCGAAACAAGTGAAAAAACGGTTAGAAAGTCCAAATTATTTTATCAAGGTTTATTCGCTTCTCTTCTAAACCCTAAAACTATTGTTTTCTTTATTGCTCTTTTTCCACAATTTATTGATATAAAAGAAAAAATAATAAATCAATTTTTAGTATTATCTTTAACCTTTTGCCTTATCGGATTCTTAATCCATCTGGTCTATGCTAATTTTTCCTCAATCTTTAAAGAAAAAATGCTATCTGGAAATAACTTTGCCAGATTAAATAAAATCAGTGGTTGTATATTTTTCATTCTCGCTGTTTTATTAATTGTTCAATAAGTAATTGTTCGATTTGTCATTGTATTAGATCCGAAAAGAGCACTCCGTAAACAGTGCTCTTTTTCTCATCTGTCTATTTTTTATTTATCCGACATATTCATCATTTTAGAATGATCCATATCACCCATTTCTGAGTGATCCATATTCATCATCTGTGAATGATCCATTTCACTCATTTTAGAGTGATCCATTTGAGACATATCTGCCATATTGCCATGCTCATGCTGCGTATGGTCTTGCTGCATTTTTCCATCATTCTTCATGCCACAAGGTTTTGTGCATTTTTCTTGTGCTTTAGAATTTGGCTTGATTTCCGCATTCGCAGCCGTTGTTTGTTTTGCATCTGCTGCCCAAGACTGGGTTCCAGTGATTAAAGCACCAACACACATAAGCGTTGTTAAAGTACGGTGAAATAGAGTTTTCATTTTTAGATCCAAAAATTAACTTTATCTAAATACCCTATAGGCTTCCAACGGACATCTAAGTGACCTGAAAATGACATTTTTGTAATCTACACCGAATCATGTCTTTATAACGTTATTATGTTCTAAATGAATAATATGAGATTTTTATAAATGAGAATCTTATTGGTTGAAGATGAAATAAAAACAGGTGATTACCTTAAACAAGGTTTATCTGAAGCTGGATATATTACCGATTGGGTGACTGATGGATTATCAGGTAAACATCAAGCGCTTGTAGAAGAATATGACTTGATTATTCTGGATGTGATGTTACCGAAGTTAGATGGTTGGAGCATCATTAACGATATCCGAAAAAGCGGCAAAACTATGCCCATTCTTTTTCTTTCAGCACGTGATCAAATTGAAGACCGAGTGAAAGGTCTAGAATTAGGTGCCGATGACTATTTAGTAAAACCTTTTGCTTTCGCTGAGCTACTAGCCCGTGTAAAAAGCCTACTCCGTCGGGGCCAACAAAAAGAAGACAGCAATATTATTGCTATTGCTGATCTTGAGCTTGATTTACGTAAACGTCGTGTCACTCGAGCGGGTCAACGTATTGACCTAACGGCGAAAGAGTTTGCATTAATGGAATTATTCATGCGTAGACGTGGAGAAATCTTACCTCGTGCTCTTATTGCTTCTCAAATATGGGACATGAACTTTGATAGTGATACCAATGTGGTTGAAGTCGCGATCAAACGCTTAAGAAATAAAATTGATAGTAACTTCACCCCTAAATTAATTCAGAACATACGTGGAATGGGTTATGTTCTAGAGGTCGAAGATGAAGCATAAAGTGTTTAATGCAATTAGCTTTCGCATTGCAATTATCTTTTTGCTATCTACTGTAGTGATCTTAATGATTATGGGATTAGTCATTCATCAACTAGTCATGCATCATTTCGAAACACAGGACCGCACCCAGTTAGAAGGTAAAATTCAGCTTATACAAAATATTCTTGAGCAAAATCCAAACAATTCCGAAGAGTTAAATCTCTATTTAAAAGATGCATTAGTGGGTCATCATGATCTAATCGTTCAAATTGAGCGTCCAACCGGACAAATTATTTTTAGCTCGGCCCCTGCAATTATTAACGCCCAATCTCTCATTAAATCTAAATATAATCCTTGGATTGAATGGAAAATAGAAAATAAAACTTATCGTGGATTAATTTATAACAAAGCTTCTGATCAAAATAATAATATTTCATCAGCTCAAATTATTGTGGGAATTGATACATCGGAGCACATTCATTTCTTAAATGAGTTTAGGCGTCAGCTCTTATATATCGGCGTTATCGGTACATTTTGTTTAATGCTCTTAGGGTGGTTTGCTGCTTGGCGTGGACTCCGTCCAGTTCAAAAAATGGCAAAGGTTGCAGAAGGTATTTCAGCTCAGCATCTCTCCGAGCGTTTAGAAGTCGACAATACACCAACTGAACTAAAATCATTAGCTATTGCATTCAACGATATGTTAGACCGGCTAGAAACAACGGTAGGTAAACTCTCGGATTTTTCATCTGATCTTGCGCATGAAATGAGAACACCTATTAACAACTTAATGACTCAAACTCAGGTTTGTTTATCGCGTACCCGAGATATCACCACCTATCAGGAAATTCTATTTTCAAATTTAGAAGAGTTTGAACGTTTAGCCCGAATGGTGTCTGATATGCTTTTTCTTGCAAAAGCAGAACATGGCTTACATAGAGCAAACTTACAGCGAGTGAATTTAGTCAAAGAAGTCTCAGCATTATTTGATTTTTATGATGCGATTGCTGCAGAAAAAGGCATGTCCCTAGAACAGATTGGTCAAGGTTACGTCGAGGGCGATCCTTCAATGTTGCGTCGTGCACTTAGCAATCTGTTATCCAATGCAATCAAATATGGTAAATCAGATTCGATCATCGAAATTAATTGCCAACAGAATAATGATTCGACTGTATTAACAATTGAAAATGAAAGCTCACCCCTATCACAAGAACAACTCACTCGATTATTTGATCGTTTTTATCGTACAGATGCTTCGAGACAGCGTGTTGAAGAAGGCACAGGTTTAGGACTAGCAATAACCAAATCAATCCTTGATGTACATGGCGCTATAATTCAAGCCAACTATGACGATGGGCGCATTATTTTTAAAATTCTCTTTAAAAATTTATAGTGAAAAATATATGACTACTCATTTTTAGTTGCTCAACTTAATGAGTAGTCGGAAACAACTAGTTTTGACTACGTAACCTTAAAGCGTTACCAATTACTGATGCTGAACTTAAACTCATAGCCAAAGCTGCAATCATTGGGGAAAGCAACCAGCCAGTAAATGGATATAAAATACCCGCAGCCAAAGGAATACCTAAAGCATTATAAAGAAATGCGAACATGAGATTTTGCTTCATATTTTTAATGGTTGCCTCTGATAGCGAACGAGCAGTCTCGATACCTCGTAAATCACCTTTTACTAAAGTAACTTGGGCGCTATTCATTGCAACGTCTGTGCCAGTTCCCATCGCAATTCCGATATCTGCTTGAGCTAGCGCTGGAGCATCATTAATTCCGTCACCCGCCATTGCAACCACTCTTCCTTCTTTTTGCAATTTATGCACAAGTTGCAGTTTATCTGCGGGTTTGACTTCCCCATAAACTTCATCAATTCCTAAGCGACTACCAACTGATTTAGCTGTTGTTAAGCCATCCCCTGTAGCCATTACGATTCTTAGACCTGAATTTTTTAATGAAAGAACAGCCTCAGGTGTACTTATTTTGATTGGATCTGAAACAGCCAATAATCCTTTTAGTTGTCCATCAACAGCTAAATACATAACACTCGCACCTTCTGATCTTAATTCTTCAGCTTGAGGTATAAATGAATCAACGGATATCCCCAGTTGTTCCATTAATGCGGTATTACCTAAAGATAATTGTTGTCCATTTAACTCGCCCTTAACACCAATGCCAGAGCCTGACTCAAAAGATGTCGGTTTGGTCAGTGCAAGATTTCTTTCACGGGCAGCCCGCACAATTGCATCTGCTAAAGGATGTTCACTACCTTGATCTAAACTGGCAGCTAATCGAAGAACTTCATTTTCTTCATACCCTGAAACAGCAATAGCCTTATCAAAGGATGGTTTACCTTCTGTTAAAGTACCTGTTTTATCAATAATTAAAGTATCAACTTTTCTTAAATTTTCTATTGCAGCGGCATCCCGAAAAAGTACGCCATTTGAAGCACCACGCCCTGTTGCCACCATAATCGACATAGGTGTAGCTAACCCTAACGCACATGGGCAAGCAATAATTAAAACAGCGACCGCATTGATTAACCCATAGACCCAACTTGGTTCTGGTCCAAATATCCCCCAACCGAAAAAAGTAAGAATAGAAATACCAATGACAACCAAAACAAACCATCCTGCCACTTGGTCTGCCATTCTTTGCATGGGTGCTTTTGAACGTTGAGCTTGAGACACCATTTGAACTATTTGGGAAAGTACAGTTAAAGATCCAACCTTTTCTGAACGCATCACTAATGAACCATTCATGTTGATTGTTGCACCTATCACTTGGTCACCTACTCGTTTTGTAACTGGAACGGGTTCTCCTGTTAACATCGACTCATCAATAGAACTTGAACCTTCGGTAATAACTCCATCAACTGGTACCTTCTCACCTGGCCTTACTCGAAGTAAATCTCCAACATGTACATGGGAAAGTGGAATATCTTCTTCTTGTCCATCTTCATTAATTTTTCTTGCAGTCTTGGGAGCCAGCCCAAGTAAAGATTTAATTGCTGCCGAGGTCTGTGACCGAGCTTTTAACTCAAGCACTTGGCCTAATAAAGTCAGTGAGATAATGGCGGCTGTAGCTTCAAAATATACAGCGACACGCCCCATAGAAACAAAAGAATCTGGAAATACTTGTGGAGTCAAAGTCCCAACGAGACTGTATATAAATGCTGCCCCCGTTCCGATTCCAATTAAAGTCCACATATTAGGACTACGATTTAAAATTGATTGCCAACATCTAACAAAAAACGGCCAGCCTGCCCAAAAAACAATAGGTAAAGTAAGTACGAGTTCAATCCAACTCTGTACCCGCATTTCAAACCAATTCAGCTGATGACCAAACATCGCCAAAAATACTACAATCAGGGTCAACGGTAAGGTGTACCAAAATCTTCTTTTAAAATCCTTGAGCTCAGGATTTTCATCTGCTTCATCTAAGTTTGGAAGTAAAGGTTCTAATGTCATACCGCAAATAGGACAATTTCCTGGGTGATTCTGTCGAATTTCAGGATGCATTGGACAAGTGTAAATTGTAGAAGTATTCGCATTTGCTAACTGATTAACTTCAATTGAATTTATATTATTTATGTTTTGAGATTCTTTTGCTGTACTCGTTTTTTCCAGTTTATTCATATAAAAAGTAGGATCATTTTTAAATTTTAAGTGGCATTTTTCACTGCAAAAGTAAAAAGTTCTATGATGAAATTTTTCGGAAAATTTACTTTCTTCTGTTACCTTCATACCGCAGACGGGGTCTATATGGGTATTGTTGCCATTTTTGTCTTCATGATGATGATGGTCCATAAAAAACCTCCTTCATGTTTAATTTTAAAGTAGCGAATGCATTAATTTTTCTTACTTGTTTATTTAATAATCACCATCTTGTTTAAAGTAAGTGTAGCACTTGTATGTTTTCAAATTTAAAAATGACAAAAATGTAATTTTGGAGTCATCAGGACGTTTCCCTCTTTCTTTAATAATAGGCACACAAAGAGGGTGAACAATAAAGCAAGTCGCTTATTTTAATCCGATCATCACTTAATCAAATATTAGTTTTACGAGGATGAAAATATGAAGCTTTTCCACAACAAAATGACATTTCTCCGCAATATTCTAGTAGCAACAACAATTGTTGCAGCGAGTTCAAGTGTATTTGCACATGTGAAACTTGAAAGTGCAACACCCGCTATTAATGCTTCTGTAGCTAGCCAACCAACAAGTATTAGGCTTAATTTCGGCGGTGAAGTGATGTTGATGAATGTTAAATTGCTCGATGCCCAACGTCGAGATATCCCTTTAAATTACCAAGTAAGTCATGATTTAAAAAAATCATTTGAAGTCGCGGTACCAAAACTTAAAAAAGGCAAATATACAGTAGTGTGGACTACGATGGGCACTGATGGCCACAACATGAATGGTGAATATAGTTTCACGATTAAGTAATTAGAATAAAAATAATTTTTTAATAAGCAATATGTTGGTTATTAGCTGGCATATTGTATAGGGAGAAAAATATGGTTCCTGAAACTTGGATATATGCCACATGGCTTGTTAAAGTCTTTTTATATTTAGGAACCGCATTTGTTATTGGTGGAGCTTTCTGCTACTTCCTACTTGGGGGTTATATCGTAATTAAGAAAGCTATACTCAGATACGTTACCATTGGTTCATTCATAGGCTTTCTTTCAAGCATTTTAAGCTTTTTCATTCTTATAGGAAGTTTTTCGAATACTGGCTTTTTAGGTATGTGGGATAGTAACTATATAAATATCCTGATAAATACCTCGACTGGTCATGCTCATGTCATTCGATCAACAAGTTTCCTATTTCTATTCTTGTTTATGCTTCTAAAATTAAGTAGTGGGGTTAGCCAGATTACTAAAATTGAAGGGTCAATTTTTTCCGCACTACTCATACCAATTGTTTTCAGTTTTTCTCAATTAGGTCATGTCACAAATTTATCTTTATTTGCTCAGATTTTACTTTCAATACATGTATTAGCAATGTCTTTATGGATGGGATCGCTCTATCCTTTATGGAAAACAAGCAGAATAATTAAGGGCCTATCGTTAAAAAAAAGCATGCATCTATTTGGAAAAATTGCAGCCTTTATTGTGGGAATCTTACTTGCCTGCGGTGTCAGTATTGCCCTGCTATTACTTAAAGATCTCGATACACTATTTAATACCTCTTATGGGCACGGATTTATCATGAAAATAATTTTTGTTCTATATATTTTCTTACTAGCTGCCTTTAATAAATGGTATTTCACCCCTCGTTTAGACCATCAAAGATATGTAAACCAGTTGGGTTACGCCATTTTATTTGAAATGTCATTGGGTCTAGCCATACTTTTAACAACAGGCTACATCACAACTGTTGTTGGTATTGAATAAAAAAGAAATATAAATTTAGAAAGTGAGTATTAAGAAATAGTTTTGCCAAATTAAATAAGTAAACGTTCAATTTTGGTAAGAGTAATAGTTCTTATTAGATCCGCAAAGAGCACTGTTTAGTCACCCTTACTGAAACAGTGCTCTTTGCTTCATCACAACTCCTATCCAGTAGAGTTCGATGCATAGAAATAGTGTATGGCTGTCGACCTCAAAATGTTTACTGTATTTTCAGTTTTTTTAAATGATCTCAGCATAAAAATCACGTATATTAAAAATTAACAGAAGAATCTTCTTTGGTTTATATTTTGAACAGCACAGAATACACACTAGATCGCATAGATCGGAAAATATTATCTGCCCTTCGTGGAAATGGGCGCTTAACGGTTGCGCAGCTCGCCGAAGAAGTTGGGCTTTCATCTTCACCCTGCTGGACTCGACTCAAGCGTTTAGAAAGCCTAAAAATTATTGAAGGTTATACGGTAAACGTAAACCCAAAAGCGATTGGCATTCACGAGTTGTTCTTTATTGAAATTACGCTAGAACGCCACGATGACGAAATGCTAGAAAACTTTAGTGAAGCTTTGGCAGACATTCCCGAAGTAGTCGAGGCGCATTTGGTTACGGGCGATTATGATTACTTGGTAAAAGTGGCCGTAAAAGATGCCGAACATTACGAACGCTTTTTACGTAAAAAGCTCTATTCGATTAAAGGTATTCGGCATACGCGTTCAACCTTTGCCCTACGACCACTTAAATCTGCCAACACTGCCGACTTAATGTTGATTGAATAATTGAGTTATATAAGCCGCTTTAGGTGCTTCATTGTTTTAATTTGATTTTATTCAATGTTACACATAAAGCCTTTTTATCGGCTTCTTTAAGTTGAGGGTGCTGAACTGGCCACATATAGCTACAACCGTGCGGCGCCTTGTTATTATTTTTCTTGAGTTCATAGGCAATATTTTTTAGAAGCTCCGTATTTAAAGAACTAATTTTTAAACGCACTTCGCTTAAGTCCTGAGGCTTCCAGTTGGTTTCAGGGCTAGATAACCAGTCCGCTCTATATCGGTATTGAATAGCTTTCGCTACATTCATTTGTGTCACTATAAATGGCTTTACTGTTTCACTGTTCAGTCCAAAAGATTCGGCCTCAGAAAGTGATTGGTCGAGTACTTTCTTTTCTTGAGCTAAATCTTCAATCGGTAAATGCTGCTCTGCTTTATAGCCTGCGACATCTTTCATATAAGATAAGCGCTCATTAACTAAACGCGCTGTTTGATCATATTGATATGCTTGTGCCAGTGAAGAAAAGCACATCAAAGCTGCTACTGTAGTCGCTACCTTAACCGTTTGTTGAGCATTCTTAATATTTAACATTTGAGTACCTATCGAAATTATTGTTGTGCTGTCATTCCAAAGCAGTACTCTATTTTAAGAACACACGAAAGTAAAATCTCACGATACGCTGAGCTCTTGACTCCATGCAGAATCAGATTGGTGATAGATGTGCTGGCACATTTGTTTAATAGATGAAATAAAGTGCGGGTTTTGTCCATCCCATTTTTCTACCATGCAATACGTGACATGTATGCCTTTGGGCTGAAATTCTCTTGCCAACGACTGCGATAACGCTCGAATACTCGCAAACATACTTTGGCTTAATACATCGAGGTGAGTCGAATGATGAGATGGTGCTCCAAGAAAAATAACTGTACCCCGCTGCTGCTTTAACATGGGTTTAAGTACGAACTGCGACACGCTCACAGCACTTAAACCTGTGGTCTGCCAACTGTGTTCAATTTCTTCTAAAGATAAAGCTTCAATATTTGGTGCAGATGAAAAATTTGGCTGAAACACGCATAACTCAATGGTATGACGATGCTCTGTTATATATTTCAGCAGACTTTTTAAATGTTTAGTTTTTACCAAGTTTAAGCGCACACTCGTTATGCCATCATTTACGTAACTTACTTGTATGTTCCGAACAGTAGAATCATGCACAACTTGATAAACATGTAATGGAGCTTGATGGTTTTTATCCAAAATTACAAAATCATGGTCGAGTAGTTCTATATCATGACCAGCAACCACTACACAGCCCTGCTTTTTTTGAAACTTCTGAAATATTGTTTTTAGCATATTCGTCTCTCAAAATTTTTCTTGGTATGGGCGTAAATCTAACTCATGTGTCCAGAGCTCAGGGCTTTGCAGGTAAAGCATCCAATAGTTTTCTGCTATTGCATCAAGATTAAGTCCACCCGTTCCACGTGTAAGACGTGCTAAACGACCTAGACCAAATAAAGCTTTATTAATTCTGTCACCATTTACCATTCCATCAATAATGACATGAGCAATATGAATGCCTTGTGTTTTATATATTTGAGCTAGATTTAATGCATAAGCTCGCAACGCAGATTTACCCATCGTAAAAGCAGCAAAAAAGGGTTTTCCGCGCAAAGAGGCACTCGCTCCCGTAAAAATAAGCGTACCGTGATTTTGTTCTTTAAAAATTTTTAGGCAGCTTTGAGAAACCAAATAAGCCGATAAAAATGTGGATTGCCACATATCATTAAAAAACGATAGTGGGCTGCGTAAAAAAATTGAGGGAATATTTCCCCCAACATTATGAATAACAGCAGTAATACGTTCGTTTTGACTAGTAACGGTGTCAAATAGGGCCTGTACTTGATGTATATCTTCGGCATCCAAACGAAATGCGGTAGCTTCACCACCCTTTGCATGGATTTCGGCCGCGACTGCTTCAATTTTCTGGAAAGTTCGCCCAGCAACATAAACTTTTAATCCTTCTCTTGCAAAACGATGACAAACGGCTGCCCCAATTCCCTGTGAAGCCCCGACACCAATAACAACTGCACAATCTCGTGTTTTATCTGGTGTTACTAATGACATAGTCGTTTCACCCTGTTTGTTTTTTATACCATAAAGCAATAAACGGACGATTCAAAATTTCTTTACTAAACTTTTTACTTGTTCGAACGACTTCACCAAGTTGAGCAACCACGGCAATGTCTGCAATCGTCTGGTGATCTCCAACCAACCATTCGCTTTGTGATAAAACCTGCTCAATACGGTCTAGGTGTTTAATAAACTCTGCTTCAATATCCTCGGCTTTCATTCGGCCCAAGCCCTGAAAGAAAAGCTGTGTTTTTAATTCGGCTAAAATAAAAGCTTTCACCATTGGCTTTTCATATGCTGGCCGACCAATGCTACTAATACGGATGGCTTCCTCTAAAGCTTCTGAATCATTTACCCTTAAATACACTTCATAAAAATAAAGAGACTCATCTGCCCAGTCTTCCCATAGTTCGGCAAGTGCTTTTTGATTTGGATCTGCGGGATAAAGTCGCGGTGTATCTGGATAGGCTTCGTCTAAATAGCGAGCAATACGAGTACTGTCTTGTATACGCTGTCCTTTATGGTCAATCACAGGTACTTTGCCCACTTTACTTAGCAAAGGAACTTTGGCACCAAGAATACCGTTATAGTTTACTGTATCAAATGAGATTCCCTTAAATTTCAAAGCTCTTGCAACTTTTTGACAAAATGGAGAAATTTCCCACTGGTGCAAAATAATATCCGACATTGGTTCATCCTTTATTTTAATTGCTTGTTTTTACATAGTAGTTCTTTTTTGGAACTAACCAACAAATATACAGAATACCTTTTTAAGTCAAACCATTTTTGATGACGGTCGAGTTTCTAAAACTAAGAATTATTTGATTTTTATTATTTATATTTTTAGCAATTTCTAACCAATACAATTTGAATTATAAGAAGCTCTGCCATAAAAGAGCTTCCTATATAGATTTGAAAATTAATAAGTCACTGTAACAACAACACTATCAGAGTAGCTACCGGGTCTACTTGCAATCGTAGTACCTTGCGGAATTTTTCCATAAACTGTAGTGGTTTGAGCATTACCTGTTCCAGTGCCAGATACTCCTCCCGTTCCCCCAACGCTATTCACGCCACCTGTAGCATCCCACACCGAACTATAAGCAGCATCTTTGTATAACTGATAGGGAATAAACTCATTATTACTATTAGCCATACGCCTGAACCCTCCGCTTATACGGTTATTGCCATCCCCTAAATAAATCGAATATGGCGTTCCAGAGTTACATGTCGTATTTACAGCACCTTGAGTCGTGTAGTCACGCTTAGTAATACCAATATCATTAATATTGCCAAAATCGACATTTGAGGTTGAGTTTAATTGGCAAAGCGTCGGTACCACAAAGTTCGCTGTTAACGTTACATTTCCAGAGTCCCAGCTGAGTAAATCACCTAAACATAACACCGCTAGAAGATCCATATCCCAAAAGAGTTGAACCGTAGTTGTATAAGTTCCTTGAGGATATGCAATAAGCGACCCTGTTCGCGCTGGTACTTTCACATTTACCGAGTAACTAAGAATATTATTTGAAGCGACAGTTACCACTGGACCATACCAGACATTAGAGGTTTGGTTGGTGGTAGAAGAACCGGCTCCACCAACAGTTGCAGTGACTGTATACGGTAACGATACGCTATTATTTGTAGTGGTTGCTCCTGTAAATACTGTCTTCATACACATAAACGGAGAGATTTGAGGTATTAGTCCTCCATTCGTGCAAGTAATTGTTCCTGAAAAGTTTACAGTTGCATCACTATTAATATTTGCTGCCGTGTAAGTAAATGTATTATTAGTCGTTCCAGCTACCGTACAGGCAGCATGCGTTGGACTCAAAAACGCATAAACGAGATAAAGTAAGCAAATGCCTATAAAGTATTTTAAAGATAAGGAAATTTTTTTATAGCTCTCTATTTGAGCCTTATTCATAATATTTAATGACATATATAAGGTCCCAATTTCTTAGTTGAGTACTGATTACTGTTATAAGTGAAGTCAACTTGGCATGAACCATGATCGAGAAGGTCTATTTCAAGTTTGTTTTGTTTTAATAAGTTGGGAACGAATACTTCACCATCGTAGCCCACTATTGCATCTTGCTGCCCATTAATTCGAACGCTATAACCCGACTTTAACGGTGAGTTGTTTTTATCAACGACTTTTACTAAGCCTGAAACGACCTGATGTGCACCAAAGTCAACTAAGGTTCCTTGGCGGTAACCTACTACTGTTTTTTGATCTGTAGATTTAACATTCCAATTTAAAGGTAAATAAGATGGATCTAAATAAATATGGTTCTCTCTATAGGGCATGAGACTAGGAATGAGGAATCTTCCAGACTTATCAGTTGTTCCTAGATTTATTCCACCATTGATAATCTGGCTTTGCGGTCCGGCATTGGTAACAACAGCATAACCATCTCCAATTTCATTGGCCGCAAAGACGCGTCCTGCTGCCGCAACAAGTGATCCTGTCGCTGAAACTGCAACTTGGTCATTGTCTCCAATTCGGTTATAGCGGCCTGTCAGGTACGCAGCTCGGGCGCGATAAGAGCCATAGATCGATGCATTGTTAGTATGTGCATCCTGATCTCGCTCAACATATCCGCCCCATCCAAATGAATCAATTTGTGGTTCTGATAGAACAAATACTTCTTGTCGATAAGTCAATCTGCCACTATCACTAGATACGCTAGAAATAGCATTCACTCTGGTAGATGGCGTATAGCGCAGTGCAAAGTAAATGCCATAGTCCTTATGGTTTTCATAGTCTTTATAAGCTGAACTATAAAAGCCCCAGTTCTTGTTCAGACTTCCGCTTAAGTTAGCAGATAGCAACTTATACGAGTTATCACTATATTTAATTTGGTTGTAGCCGACATAAACGCTATAGCCCGCATAAAAGTTATAGTTAATCCCTGCCCTAATAATCTCATCTGCCAGTGCACTGTAGCTCAAATAATTTTGTGGCTCAGAAGTAATCTGGTTTTCTTTTAAATATCGAATTTGAGACACACGGGCCAAGTCAAAATAGTTATCAAATACTTTGCGGTAACTGGTATTAAACGAAATATTCTTGCTAATACGCCCTTCTAAACCAAACAAGGCAGAATAGCCGTTCTCATCCTTATACTGGCTTGCTGCAATGTCAGCATTAATCACTCCAACACCAAAAACATTCTTGGCAAAGCCTGTTCCCAAGTTGGAAAGACCATCTGTGGAAGCTTCTGCACCACCGCTTAAAGTCAGTGAGTTGCTGTAGCCGTATCGAATCGCACCCGACGCAAAGGTGGCATCATCATAATCGTTTGAGTACAGTCCGTAGTTATAACGCGGAACCCCAATATCCACTGAAAACTCATTGATGCCTTTTGCCAGAATCTTCGATGAAAAGTAATAAGGTTTTTTGGTAATGCTTTGCTGACCTGTGGCATCGGTGGTCACCAGCGTGACTTCATTTCCTGAAATAAACGGCAGCTGCTTAATGTCAAATGGGCCTGAAGGAACAAGGCCTGAATAAATCTTTTGTTGGTTAACGTATAAGTCTAGTGTTGAAGGTAACGCCGCCGAACCAGAAAATTGTGGTAATGCCGAAGTAACAATATCACCACGCTGGGTATAGGCACTCGACCATTGCAAACCAGCCAGACGCACACTACTCCCCCAGTCAGAGCTATTGGAAATAAAGTCACCTAGGGTATATATTCTGACTTTTTCAGGGTCTACATATTGCCATTTACTTTCCAGTCGTACCCATTTTTCATGGCTATAACTATTTTCATTACTACCGTTGTATAAAACACCTGATGAAAAATTACCGATGCCGCTATTAAAAATACCTTCAGCCGAACCAGAGAAAATACTCTCATCATTGGTTATGGTGTGATACAGGCTGTAATTCAGGAGTGCAGCATTTAAGGGTTTCATTTTTAGCAGACTGGAGCTAGTGGTCTGTTGACCAGTTAAATCAACTGAGTAACCCATTAACATGTTTGACGGAACTTGTAAGTTCAGAGACTGCTCATTTTCTAAGTACTTAAACTGGATTCCTTTAAGTTCGTTAAGACACACCCATTGGCTGTCAGAGATATGTTCATCCATTTTCACTCTTAGTGTTTTTAAGTCACCAGAACGAATATATAACTTTCCATCTTTAGATTGTTTTACGGAAAACAAATCTTCAGAGGTATTTGAATTAGTAGAAATATTTAAAAATAGCTGAGTGAAATCATGTTCTTGCTGCTGTCCATTCGTCTTTTCATGCATATATTTATTATTACTTCCTATAGACTTAGGAACACTAGGAACTGCAGTATTTGTATGATCTAGTAACTGTTCAGCAAAAGAATACGTTGGAAAATACGCAACACATAAGACACCTATAATATATTTCATATAAGCCTCTTAAAGTGTGGTTTTCTTACCATTAACTGTCAGAGAAATGCTGTATTTATGATTGGGCTGATATGTAAAATTATTAACTGAATAGCTTCGTGCTTGGTTTGCAAGAATGTAGCCATTCACGGTATTTACTTTAATCGAATAACTCTTATTTTCGGTGCTATCTACAAGCGTTAAGTCATTTAAAAGTGCATGTCGGTTGCCAATATTTCTAATATTTAAAAAAGCTTCCTTTTGATGAGTATCAATTTTCCAATTCAGTTGAGTAATCGCATCTTTATTGACTACAAATACAGGTAATGACGAACGAAGTAATACATTTACACCTTGAGAAGCTTTACGGCTATCAACTGGTTTTGGTAATTCGTCAATAATAATACGATAAGTTTTTTCACCAGAAATTGGTTCCGGATTAATTCGGATTACCCGTAAATTATAAGACTCGCTAGGTTTTAGCTTTAAAAAAGGTGGGCTAATAGTGATTTCATCTGTAGGTGTTAATTGATCTTGTCCATTATTTTGAGTCCATTCAAATATACGTGCCTGTAAATCAGCACTTTCATTTGACTGATTATATAGACTAATTGAAGAAGCTTTTTGATGACTTAAAATTTCTACACTTACCGGTGAAAGGCGGATTGTGGCGGCGTGAATAGTGCTAGATAAAGATAAGAATAATCCCGTAATAATAAAAATATTTTTTTTCATGTTTTACTCAAATATATATCTTTTTAATATATTAGCCCTTTCAAAAGGGCTAACAGCTTTTCTAATTTATACAACTTAATAAGTTACCGTTATTGTTACCGTATCAACATAACTACCCGCACTCGGCAGTGCTGAGCCAGCAGGAAGACGACCATATACATTCACTGTTTGTACTGCACCACTACCTGTTCCGCTATAAGCGGTTGTTGCTATACCAATTGCAGTGGCACGTCCTGTATCCGAATACAGGTTATAAGGAATATATTCATTACTTGCTGCCCCACCAATCATGCGTCGTTGGGTTGATAAAACATTTTGACCACCATCAAACGACAAAGTCCATGGCACAGTATTGTTACAAAGAACTTTAATTGAAGTACCACCTGTAGTTGAGGTATCTGCATCAACATTAGTAGTGAGAGAACTCAAAGTACCAAAGTCCAAAACCGCATTCGTTGTAGTACCTGTTGCAGAGGTATTAAGGACACAACTATTTGTTACTGTCGCCTTAACAGTTAATGTCCCCGTCGCTGTAGCGGCATTTGCTGCGTTCAGGGAAAATAACCCTACAGCTATTGCCGATAAATAAAAAAAAGTCTTTTTCATGGCCAAAACCTTTTAAATTAAATTGTCGAATTAATAGATATAAAAAAATTAACTCTTATTCTTACAATCATTTTTTATTTGACTGCTCTTTTAAAGCTTATTTTTTATCCTATTTTAAATATCATACATAAAAATAATTAAAATGCATAAACTTGTTATTATTTTTATTTATATTTAATAAAATATAGTTACTTAAAGTTACTCCACAAATATAAAAACCAACATTAACAAATCATAAGCATTTGATTTAAATTAATTTAACCATTCTATCAAAAAATTTATTCATAGAAATTTAAGTAAATGTGTCATTTTTCTTTTCCGGTAATTAATCACAAAAAATAGCTTTTTTATGCAATGCTTCAACTTAAAATTAAATTGATTTATTCTTTAATATATTTAAAAAATACATTTAATATAAATTAATAAAGGACATAATTTAAAGAAATATAAAATAAGGGTAAAAATAAAGGCCTCATACGAGGCCTTTATTAAGTATATTTAAATAATTAAACGCTTAACATACTATTTAAAGTTTCAGAAACGTTTTTAGATTTCACTTTAGGCTGCAATGCCTCTAAAGCTTGTTGTACTTGAGTGCGCTGAGGCTCTGCAAGTGTGTACCAACGTGACAATACCTGTAATAGGCGTGAACCTAAAATCGGGTTCTTCTCATCAAGATATTGTGCAAGATTAATAAAGTGCACTACACCAAAGCCCCAAGTATTTTCAGGGTTATTTGACAAGCCCCCACTTACGGCGCGAATACGGTTTGGCGTCGTGAGGTCATAATCAGGATGTTGAGTGAGATATTCAATCGTCTCAACAGTAGCATTTGGATTTGCTGCCTGAATCATAAACCATTGATCTAAAGACAATGCTTCATCTTTAAAACGGTCATAGAAATCAGCTAGGGCATCTTGAGCTTGAGGTGCATTTTGCCAAACCAATACACGTAAAGCACCTAAACGTTCAGACATATTGCCTGTGTTTTGATATTGCACATGTGCTAATTCAAATGCAGTTTGGTCGCCCTGACGAGCCATCATCATAAGCATAATGTTCTTTAATGCACGTACACCCATCGCTAAAGAAAATTCTTTTTGTTGGTCTGGGTCAAGGGTAAGGTAAGTATCTTTCCAGAAAGAACCTAACTCTTGTGCTAATCGATTCAGCAAGGCCTCACGTTTTACATGAACATCGGCTGGTGCATAGTTCTGATCGATACGACTACCCAAATAACCTTCACTTGGTACATCAAACAAACGAGATGCTAAAAGTGGGTCGCGGCCAACCAACTCAGGCAAAGTGCTCTGAATAGCTTGAATGTACGCATCGGCAGAATGGTCTTCTAACAAAATACGCTCAAGCAAGGTTTGAGTTGCTTGCCACTGGTTAAAACCATTTGTCTCATGCTGAATTAAGAAAGCTAATTCTGCATCGGTATAGTCAAATACAAGATTTACAGGCGCAGAGAAATTGCGGAGTAACGACACAACTGGCTGTTCAGTCACACCTGTAAACTCAATGGTTGCTTCATCTTGGTCAAACAAGTACACGCCATCTTTAACATCATTTACGAATAAGCTGTCACTGTGCAATGTATATTGCTCGCCTGTTTTAGCATTAAATAGCGCTAAAGCCACAGGAATCGGAACAGCTTTTAAATTTGGATATTTAGGATGAGCTTTCAGGCTTTGTTTAAAACTTAAACGGTAAGTTTGTGCTGCTGCATCGTACTCACCTTTTGCTTCAAGCTTTGGTGTACCCGGTTGGTTATACCAAGTTAAAAATGCAGATAAATCGACACCCGAACCTGCTGATAATGCAGCAACCCAGTCTTCTACAGTTACGGCTTGTCCGTCATGACGGCGGAAGTATTCGTCTGTTCCCTTACGGTATTTTTCTTTACCAAGTAAGGTCGACATCATGCGGTTAATTTCCGCACCTTTTTCATAGACTGTCGCTGTATAGAAGTTATTAATTTCTACAAAGTGGTCTGGACGTGGTGGATGCGACAATGGACCTGCATCTTCAGGGAATTGGTGTGATTTAAGTACAGCAACGTCATCAATACGTTGAACCGCAGCAGATTGTAAATCTTCCGAGAAAGACTGATCACGGAATACCGTTAAACCTTCTTTTAAACACAGTTGGAACCAGTCACGGCAAGTAATACGGTTACCAGTCCAGTTATGGAAATATTCATGGGCAATCACCGACTGCACTCGCATAATCGCAGCGTCAGTTGTGTATTCTTCATCGGCAAGTACACATGAGGTATTAAAGATGTTTAAACCTTTATTTTCCATTGCACCCATGTTGAACTGGCTTACCGCAACAATCATATAGTTGTCGAGGTCATACGCACGGCCGTAGTGTTCTTCATCCCAACGCATTGAATGCTTTAAAGCTTCCATTGCGATATGACATTTTGGAATGTCTTTCTCAATGGCATAAATTTCTAAAGCAACATCACGTCCTTCAGAAGTCGTATAGCGATCTTTAAGTACAGCTAAATCACCAATAACACAAGCGAACAAATAGCTTGGCTTTTTAGTTGGGTCTTGCCAGATTGCAAAGTGGCGGTTTTCACCCGCTTCACCTGTTTCAAGCAAGTTACCATTAGCAAGTAATACTGGGTATTTTTTGTCTGCTTCTACACGCGTCGTAAAGACTGAAAGTACGTCTGGACGGTCTGGATAGAAGGTAATTTTACGGAAGCCTTCAGGCTCGTTTTGCGTAACAAACAAATCGCCTGCTTTATATAAACCTTCAAGCTGAGTGTTGGTTTCAGGATGAATAATCACTTGAGTCTGTAAAATGACTTCATCTGGTGCGTTAGTGATCACCAATTGTTCACTATCGAGTGAATATTGTGCAGGAGTAAGCTCTTGACCATTGAGCTGAATAGATTGCAACTCAAGATCACGACCTAACAGCACCAAGTCTCCAGCAGTTTGACGCTTCATGACTAAAGTTGAATCAACAATTGTTTTATCGTCATAGACTTGAATATCAAGATTAATGGATTCAACCAAGAACGAAGGTTTTTGATAATCTTTTAAATAAACTGTTTGATCTGCCTGAACTGGAGGCTGTGCCGCAATATTCATCTTTATTCCTTATATACTTTTCGGGAACTGTAGTACGAATTTTATGAACTTGATCATACATATTCATACATACTGTGTTTGTTTACCTTTATAAAATTAATGGGACTTCATTTATACATTTCAAATTAGAATTTGGTTTTATTAGCACAGATTAGACCAAAATTACGATAATCGTTGTTTATATAATCAATCTATACAATAAAAATAAAACTCCTTTCGCTTTTAACATTTTTTAGGAGCTGCTTACATTTTGGGCATGGTTCTTGCCTTAACTAATATACCAGTATAAGTATTTCAATTAGAACAAGAGGTAGCCACTATGGAATTAAAAACTTATTTACATCGCTTAGAAAATATTAAAGCTATTCATGATCTAGACGCAGCAGGACTCGACCATCATGTGATTGCCGTGTTCTTAACTGCGGAAGGTATTTCTATGACTGCTCAGGAGGTAACCACTATCGTTAATACTTATGACGCATTAGGTAAAGTGAAATTACCAAACAAAAAAGTACAGGCGCTTATCAATGCTAAAAAACTTGGACAACATGATGAGAGCTTGCCGTGCCCTGTTTAATCTTAACTTTTAACCCCTTATGAAAACCTAAAATCAAAATAAAGATTTTAGGTTTTCTATTTTTGCACCAAACAAAAATACAATCTCAGCTATCGGCAATGCGGCTGTGTATAATAGGTCAATCATGATTGATTTAAGTGTTCGGAGCGAAATGGCCTTACAAATTCTACAGAAACAGCTAGATGAAAGTAGCCATTGCCCACTCTGCCAAGCTTCAATGTACTGGGTGGATGCCGAACAATTTGAGCAAGACATTCAGTTTCATGAATGCAGTCATTGCCAGCACCGTGTATTTAAAGACACAAAAATGACATGCCATTGTGACCAATGCACTAAACAAAGAAAAAAGCTTTTACAACAAACACGACTCCAAGAACAACGCCAGTTTAAGTCAAAAGACCAACCTCAGCGCAGTCTTGAACAACTCAGTTTTTTTAATAAACTTTTTCTGCTTAGCTTGCTTGATGACTATGCACGTGACGATGTTGCACATGACGAATATATTCACTGGGACCAAATAAAATATCAACCTATTACACCCAACTGGATGTTCCAAAACCATCTGATTAAACAGCTTCATAAAGATGGGATTTTAAATGCACAGGATCAATCTGACGAACCACAGTGCTTTTATTTAAACATTCGTTTAGATGGTTATAGTGACCCAAGCTTATTTAGTGTAGCCCAGCAACTACGTCACTGGTTTTATGAAAACTTAAGTCTTGGTATTCCGTTCCGTAGTGCAGATGAAGTGAAAGATGTCCTGTTTCAGGTGCTCTATCAAGAAATTATTCAGTTTACGCAGTTCTATTGCCGAACATGGGGTATTCAAATTGCGGGTAGCTCTAACTTTCAAACTTTTTGCTATCGTTTAATGGACTCCTTAGCTATTGGTCAAATTTATTATTTGATTCAAACTGCACTCGAATATCTTTATAAGCAAAAAGCTCTACAGCCACGTAATGAAAAATTTATTAATACCAATTTATTAAAGAAAACTTTAGAGCAATATCGGGAAAGAGCTTTAGCAGAAAAGTGGGAAACTTCAATGTTACCACGCCCTTACAATATTCCTTACAGTAAAATGAGTCACATTTTGTTTAACCGCTTTTTAGGTTATGACGAACACATTTTTGTACAACCTGTATGGAAGGCATGGCGAAAAATTGAACCTCGGTTAAACTTTTACTCGGTTAAACGTTGTATGCATTGTGGTTCAAATGATTTAAGTGTTGATTATGATGCCGCAGATTATGTTTCTTTAATTTGCGAAAGATGTAAGCATCAAGATCACTATTTTACCCGTTAAATGTTACTTCTGGCTTAATAAGGATAATCAGATGACTTCAACATCCAACCTCATTGAACAGGTGATTGAAGCTTGGCAAAACATGCAGGCAAAAACGCCTCTTGTACAATGCATTACCAATAGCGTTGCAGCCAACTACACAGCCAATGTGTTACTGGCTTCTGGTGCATCACCTGCGATGATTGATAATCCTTATGAAGCAGAAAGTTTTACCAAGATCTCATCGGCTTTAAGCATTAATTTGGGGACGCCAACTTCAGAGCAAATGCAAGCCATGCGAATCTCTGCCAAAACAGCACAGCTTAACAATATTCCTTGGGTACTTGATCCAGTCGGTTATGGACCAATTTTAGCTTGGCGCAGTCAAATGACAGATGAGCTTTTACACTTCAAGCCAAACGTTATTCGTGGTAATGCTTCAGAAATCAGTACCCTTGCAGGCAATCAAGTTCAATCTAAAGGTGTAGACAGTACTTTAAGTAGTGATCAAGCCTATCAGCAAGCTGCTTCTCTCTTAACACATGCAAGTTGTATCGCTATTTCGGGCGAATCAGATTATATATTGTCTAATGAAATAGATGCTGTGATTCAAGTGAACGGCGGAAGTCCTTTACAACCAAAAATTACTGCAACAGGCTGTGCTTTAGGTGCGTTAATTGCAGCTTATAGCGCTGTGACAACACCAACGATTGCTGCTCTTTCAGCTCATGTACATTTTGCAATTGCAGGTAAACTTGCAGCAAATCAGGCGCAAACTATGGGAAGCTTTAGTAGCATCTTTATGGATTATATCCATATGCTAGATGACAACCTGATTGAACAATATGCAGATATCAAACTTTTAAACATACAGGCATAACCTAAGCTATGCCTGTATCACCCTAGACTCACTTTAAAAGTAAGTAAATGTCGGTAACAAGGTCGCACTCGTTCACTTCGTGCACAAAGTTGTGATAGTGAAAGAAAACCGGATAATCCCCTGCTTCTTCTGGTTGCTCAGGTAACCAGTTTCTAAAGATGTAATAGACGCTATCTTTAATCTGGTCATGGCTACCAAAATGTCTTACGGTTGCATAACGCCCTGCAGGAATTTCACCTGTCTGTACGCCGTAACTATTTTCAGGTACATCCTTTTCAATTGAACCTGCAATATCAAATCGAAACTCGTCAGCTGGTGTCTGATCGGGGTCAGCAAACGGAATACCATAAGTTCTAGACTTTGTTACAGGCGATAAGCCAGTTTCTTTGCGCCAAGCAATAAACTGCGCAGCTGTTTCCAAGATTTTATCGGGACTTCCTAAATGCGATAGATACGCAATCTTTTCAGCAGGTCGCTCAACAATATTTACATTCATTTTTAGCTCACTTTTTGGAATCGTAAAAACAAACTTCTGGTGCCAAGATTCCCAGTCTGGTTTATCTCTAAAAGCCCGAGGAGTTTGATCAAATGAACGTTTAAATGCACGAGTAAATGCCTCTGCACTGTCAAACCCTGCTTGTAATGCAATCTCAATAATCTTGAGATCGGGTTCAAAAGCCAATTGAAAAGAGGCCCGCTTCAAACGAGAAAGTTGAATAAACTTCATCACATTTAAGCCAATATGAATGGCAAAAATACGATGAAAATGAAACTTAGATAAGGCTGCAATCTGGCTCAATCGCTCAACATCTAAATCTTCGTCTAAATGTCTTTGAATATAATCGCAAACCAGTTGCAGCTTTTGTGTATATACAGCCATACATTTATGTCTGTTCATTCGATAGCACTACTTTTACATAGTGCTGATCTCTATTCTTGATCGAAATTGCGCTTTTTAGTGTTATACAACTTGCTTGAAATAATCTTCTCTTGGCATGTCGACAAGCTCAACGCACAATTGAATTTCTTTATTAAACCCTTGTTGTAAATATTTTTTGTTGCTAAGCGCCGCTAATAACTGCTCACCCATAAGCTGTTTTTGTTCAGCCGTTCTTCCCGACAAAATATAGACCTTTGCATGAATATAAGCTTGATCAGCCCCTAAGCCAATGAGGAAAACCTCATCTTTGCGTGCACGGCTTTTAATGTCTTCTGGACTAAATAACTCTGTCTCAATCAGTGTGCTATTAATTTCTTCAAGTAATTGTTTTGCGTTCAATCCAGTTAAATTTTCTGAATAATCGACTACTACGTGCGGCATAGCCACCTCAATTTATGTAATAAGTAATTAAGCTAATTAAACTTTACTCAATAAATAATAAAGCTAATCGAACCTGATCATATCCCATTCGAGGACTGGTTGCTTCAACAATTGGTCTTAGTTTGATCGAACCATCATCAGAAAAATGATCTGGATTTTGACGTTTTTTCAACTTCTTATAGATTTTACGGACTTCTTCGACCACTTCTTCACCCGGATGGGCAACCGAAATATCCAGCTTTTGTTCTTTATGAAGTCGAGCCAAGTGATTAATAATCGTCGCTGGAGTAAGGCCACGTTCATGCGCAATATCTTCAATCTCATAGCCTTCTTCAAACAACGCACGTGTTTCGTCTAGCGTTGCCGAGGCATAATTTTGTTTCGCACCTTTTGAGAGTTTTTTCTCATTACGAGAAATCTCTGTTTCATTTAAAGTTCCGCCACAATGACGAATAAATGCTTTGTGCTGAGCAGTTAAATCTACATCTGCAAAGTTGTCTTCTGCTTCTTTAGACAACTCTTGGAAACGACGATCGGCTTTTACGGCCAAGCTATCTAGCTCTAGAGCTTGCTCGTTAATCCCTAATAATTTTAATCCAGTTAAAGATTTCAGACGCGAGAGCGCAACATAGCCCTGACCTTTTTCAAAGGTGTTCATGAGGTTAATTTCGGCAGCTTCTAACGTCATCCCTTGGCTTTTATGAATGGTAATCGCCCATGCCAAACGAAGTGGAATTTGCTGAAAACTAGCAATCACTTTACCTGCATCATTTTCAACTGACCAAGTTTCAGGAGCAACCAGCAATGTCGTGCCATCGGTCAATTTCACCTTTGGTAGCAAACCATTTTCATCATCTTCTTCAAAACCAATGACTTCCCCTAAACTCCCGTTGATATAGCCCATATCAAAGTTGTTTTTTACAAACATGACTTTTGCATGTTTCTTTAAGGTGAGTTCTTCTGGTGCACGAACCGAAGATTTTAAAGTTTCTACCAGTTTTTCATTACCGTCTAAAACCGCATTGAATTGATGCCCTTCATTATCAATTTCATTTAAGTGCTGATAATTGATATTGTCGACATCCATATTGTGCGTATAGAGACGAGTAAAGGTCTCACCAATATCATGCGAGCGTGATTGACGTAATGCGTGTAAATGATCTGATTGAATATTTTGCGCACGAATCGCATTTAAAATCTGGTTAAGAATTTCATCATCTTGGCGATGTTGTTCTGTTAAATAACATACGCGAAATTTAGCTTCGACCCATGCATCAGACATAAAACAGAACTTGTCACGGTTGGCTTCACTATTACGTCCAACTGGTGGCAACTGAAAGAAATCTCCGGCAACAATGACTTGGATACCACCAAATGCCTCATCGCTTTCTTTAAAATATTTTAAAACCTGATTCACCAGATTAAGCTGCTTCGCATGTAACATCGAAATTTCATCGATGACGAGAACTTGCGCATTTTCAAGGTGTTCCTTGAGATATTTACGCTCTTTCATACGTTTTAGGTCATCATCAGTTAACTGATCTTTAATCCCGATGCCTGCCCATGTATGAATCGTCATGCCGTTCATATGCGTTGCAGCAATACCTGTAGATGCCGTAATAGCCACAGGCACTTTACGTGCTTTTAAGTATTGGATGTACTGATTGAGTGTATAGGTTTTCCCTGCACCAGCCGAACCGGTTAAAAAGACATTTTCACCTGCTTTAAGCAGTTTAAGCGCAGTTTCCTGTTTCATAATCTCATAAGTACATCTTCAACAGCCCATAGCTTAACGACTTTCCCGAAAAAATTAAATGAATGAGCTAGAATTTCTGTAAAATCAATATAAATCAATAATTAACATTAAAATAATATTTGGTAGGTTTTTGGTAGGTAGGAAAATAATCTTCACATCACAATACTAAGGCCATGGTGAGGCTCACCTGTAATAACAAACAATGGATTTATGGAAGAAGGAATCACTCCATGGCTTTTAAAAATATTGCAGATCAAACAAACGGTTTTTATATTCCCTGTGTATCACTCTTTGGACCAGGATGTGCCAAAGAAATAGGTACAAAGGCACAAAACCTCGGCGCAAAAAAAGCATTAATTGTGACCGATGAAGGCTTATTTAAATTTGGTGTCGCAGATCTTATCGCAAACTATTTAACCGAAGCAGGCGTTGCGAGCCATATTTTCCCTGGTGCTGAACCAAACCCAACCGATATCAATGTCCATAATGGTGTAAATGCCTATAACGACAATGGCTGTGACTTTATTGTCTCGCTAGGTGGCGGTTCATCTCATGACTGTGCAAAAGGGATTGGCCTCGTAACTGCTGGTGGTGGTCATATTCGTGATTACGAAGGTATCGATAAAAGTAAAGTACCGATGACGCCATTAATTGCAGTCAACACAACGGCTGGTACTGCATCTGAAATGACCCGTTTCTGTATTATCACCAATACAGACACTCACGTAAAAATGGCAATTGTTGACTGGCGTTGTACCCCACTTATTGCGATTGATGATCCGAAGCTCATGATTGCAAAACCAGCTGGTTTAACAGCGGCAACGGGTATGGATGCTTTAACCCATGCTGTTGAAGCATACGTTTCTACGGCGGCCAACCCAATTACCGATGCTTGTGCAGAAAAAGCCATCACCATGATTAGTCAATGGTTACAACCTGCTGTAGCAAATGGCGAAAACATCGAAGCACGTGATGCAATGAGCTATGCACAGTACTTGGCTGGTATGGCGTTTAACAATGCATCTTTAGGTTATGTACATGCAATGGCGCATCAATTGGGCGGTTTCTATAACCTACCTCACGGCGTATGTAACGCAATCTTGTTACCACACGTGTGCGAATTTAACTTAATTGCTTGTCCAGATCGCTACGCAAAAATCGCAGATTTAATGGGTGTAAAAACTCATGGACTGACCGTGATGGAAGCTGCATATGCTGCAATTGATGCCATCCGTAAATTGTCGGCATCGATTGGTATTCCATCTGGATTAACAGAGCTAGGCGTAAAAACTGAAGACCTTGCAGTTATGGCCGATAATGCTCAAAAAGATGCGTGTATGCTGACCAATCCACGTAAAGCAAATCATGCACAAGTTGTGGAGATTTTCAAAGCAGCACTTTAATACTGATGTAATGGCACATCCTTCTAGTAAGTCAAACCCCTCCGACCGTTGACTTACTTTTTGGGGAATACTTAGCTCCAGCGGTATTCCCTTTTTTTAAACCTCTATTCCAATCCAACCTCTAAACCTGATTGACAATTCGCCCATTTCATTGAAGGATACTCAGCATGTCTTAATTACAATAGCTCGATAAAAATGAATACATCCTCAGCTACTCAAAATTATGTTCCAGATATTTTAGGTACTGGCTACGAACAGCTCACACTAAACTTTCCTAATGATTATGAAGGTAAAGTTGTAGCTACCTTAGTGCGTAAAAAGGCCGCTCAATCTACTCAAAAAGCTGTGCTGTATATTCATGGTTTTTTAGATTATTTCTTTCAAACTGAAATGGCTGAACAATTCAATGCGCATGGTTACGACTTCTATGCCTTGGATTTAAGAAAATATGGTCGTTCCAAGCTACCCCATCAAATCTTCTATAATGTGCTTGATTTAAGTGAATACGATGCCGAAATTACTCAAGCATTAGATATCATTGCTAAAGAACAGCACACACAAGTATTGCTTGCAGGCCATTCGACTGGCGGTTTGACAGCAACGCTTTATGCTGCCCATCACCCGAACCATCCTCTTATTAAAGCGCTATGGACGAATAGTCCATTTTATGACTTTAATTTAAGCTTGGTCGAAAAGAAGTTTGGTATTCCAGTACTCAGTCGAGTAGGAAAATATCTACCTAAAGTTAAATTCCCAAGCCAACTGAACAAATGGTACACCGCGAGTCTTCACAAACAGCTCAAGGGCGAATGGGACTTTAATCTGGACTGGAAACCTACCTCCGCCCCTACGGTTCAACTCAGCTTTCTACATGCGATTCATACAGCACAAAAAGAAATACATCGCGGAGTTAAACTGAATGTTCCCGCACTGATTATGCATTCTCATCAGACTAAAAACCCTAAAAAATGGGGAGCCGATGCGACTCAAAGCGATGTAATTTTAGACGTTAAAGACATTGAAAAATTTGGCAAAAAAATCAAAGGTGATGTCTCTGTTGTCTCTATTCACAATGGCTTGCATGATTTAGTCCTTTCAGCCCAGCCAGTACGAGAACAAGTCTATCAACAATTGTTCCAGTGGCTGGATCAAAAAATCACTTAACTGAGCTTAGGTGAGTCAAGGTATTTCATCAGCAATTGATGCGCGGGATGTTCACTCGGTACTAACTCCATAAGACGTTCTACCGCATCGATTGCTTCAGGGAAATGAGCTAAATGCTTAAGTAATAAATCTGTTTCTTGCGTTTTAAAAATTGCATCGCTCAAGCGCGATTCAAGGCAGTCACGCCATGCACATAAAAACGGGCTTTCAGTTTTTGCCAGAAAAACACCTGTGTAAAGCTGCAAAGCAGAAGCCGCATATCCCGCATCCAGTGCTTGTTCAGCTTGTAAAAAATCGGCTTCAACATGTACAAGCAAACGATATGGCCGAGATCCAAGTAAACCACCCAAAATATCTCGAAGTTGAGACATTTCAGCTTTAAGTGTGCCCATACTTACTTTACGTTCGCCATAGAGCGCCTGATAAAGATGCTCTAAAGTTAAGCCATGCGGACATAACGCCAATATGGTTAAAATCTCAATTTGGCGCGGTGTTAATAACAAGCTTTTGCCATTAAATTTAACTTGTGGCGTTGAAAATGCACGAATATGTAATTGCTGACGCTGCTGCTCAAGCAAGGCAGATTGAATAATTGATGCACAACGTTCGGCAGCCAATATTCCTAAACTATTATGGTTCTTCCAAGTAGTCGATAAATCAACGACACCTAGAGTTTGTTTTGAGTATGGATCGATAATTGGCGCGGCATAGCACACCCAATCATGAATCGATTCCATATAATGTTCATTAGAAAAAACACAACTTGATTGCTGAGTTTTTAAAGACAAAGCCAATGCATTGGTACCAACAAATTCTTCACGCCATTGCCCACCCTGCACAAAGTGAACACGCTCAGCTGCACTTTGCATTTGAGCACTTGTTGCCGTCCAAATGATCGTACTACCAATGTCACCAACGGCAATCACCATTGAGGATTGCTCTGCAATATGACGTAAGTCGTCGGCACACTGACTTAAAGCCATATCTAAAGCATTTTGTGAAGCAGATTTTTTCTCGACTAATGGAGCCGCAAAACGCTCTTTAGGAATCGCAGCAGAGGCTGACCGTTCCCATGAACTTGCAATACTTTGACCCAGTTTGGCAGCATTTTGAGGAGAGAGACTATTTTGCGTACGCAGTTGATCAATCAACGTCCGTTGCTGCAATAAATCCTTTTTTGTGAACATTTGTAAATTCCTTATATATCCACATTTCTATTCCAACCTTTCTCCAACCTTCTTCTTTATATCCTAATTATACAAAGTACGAAAGTACCTACTGACAGGGTTCTTGTTAGTCTTTAGTCCTAAAAAGCAAAGGAATATTTATATGCGCTATATCGATCCAAATCAACCAGGCTCAAAAGTTCAATTTAAATCACAATATGAAAATTTTATTGGCGGTGAATGGGTTGCACCTGTAAAGGGTGCATATTTTGATAATGTATCTCCTGTTGATGGAAAAGCTTTCACCCGTATTCCACGCTCTAGTGCCGAAGATATTGAACTCGCTCTAGATGCAGCACATAAAGCGAAAGCAACATGGAATAAAGCCTCACCAACGGTACGCTCTAATATACTTTTAAAAATTGCTGATCGTTTAGAAGCAAATCTTGAAATGCTTGCTGTTGCAGAAACTTGGGATAACGGTAAAGCGGTTCGTGAAACTTTAGCAGCAGACCTTCCACTTGCGATTGACCATTTCCGTTATTTCGCAGGTTGTATTCGTGCTCAAGAAGGCGGGATCTCTGAAATTGATGAAGATACCATTGCCTACCATTTCCATGAGCCATTAGGTGTAGTTGGCCAGATCATTCCATGGAATTTCCCAATTTTAATGGCAGCATGGAAACTTGCTCCTGCTCTAGCGGCTGGTAACTGCGTTGTGATTAAACCAGCAGAGCAAACACCAGTAGGTATTTTACTGGTTGCTGAACTCATCCAAGATATCTTACCGCCGGGTGTACTTAATATTGTCAATGGTTTCGGTTCAGAAGTCGGTCGTCCATTAGCGACAAACCCACGTATTGCCAAAATTGCTTTCACAGGTTCAACACAAACTGGACAAATGGTGATGCAATATGCGACCGAAAATATTATTCCAGTGACATTAGAACTTGGTGGTAAGTCACCAAACCTTTTCTTTGAAGACATCATGGATAAAGAAGATGATTTCTTAGAAAAAACACTTGAAGGCTTTGCGATGTTTGCCTTGAACCAAGGTGAAGTATGTACTTGCCCTTCTCGTGCGTTAGTACAAGAAAGTATTGCTGATCAGTTCTTGGAGTTGGCTGTAGAGCGTGTAAAACGTATTAAAACTGGTCATCCTCTCGATACCGAAACCATGATTGGTGCTCAAGCATCTCTACAACAACAAGAGAAAATCTTACGTTGTATTAATACTGGTCGTGAAGAAGGTGCAGAACTCTTACTTGGTGGTAGTGGCCGTAAAGAAGTAGGCGATGGTTATTATGTTGATCCGACTATTTTTAAAGGTCACAATGGCATGCAAGTTTTCCAAGAAGAAATTTTTGGACCTGTACTTGCTGTGACAACGTTCAAAGACTTTGACGATGCAATTAAAATTGCCAATGACACCATGTATGGTTTAGGTGCAGGTGTATGGTCACGTTCAGCTCACATTTCTTATCGTGCTGGTCGTGCTATTGAAGCTGGCCGTGTTTGGACAAACTGCTACAACATCTACCCTGCACATGCTGCATTTGGTGGTTACAAGAAGTCTGGTATTGGCCGCGAAAACCACAAGATGATGCTAGATCATTATCAACAAACTAAAAACTTGTTGGTTAGTTATTCAACTAAACCTATGGGCTTCTTCTAAGTTCTGCACCAAGTTGATACCAGACTATCAACATTAGAAAGAAGTAAGCTCATTAATTATGTAAGAAGCCAGTAATTTAGATTACTGGCTTCTTTATTTAGTACTGTTAGTTCTCAAGTTTTTATCATTTGGAATAAAAAAGCGTCATCTATTATCTAAAGTGCTTCATTTAGGCATTGCTTTTGCATTGATTCATACAAACCCACTCGCAGGAGTATTGTATGAATCAACCAGAAACAGCTTCCGTTATTGCTTCAAGCGCAGAAGTTTCATCAGCAGAATATTTTGCTCAGCGTCAACTTAAACAAGGTACCGTGGGTTGGTTACTTCTGATTGGTTTAGGGGTGGCTTATGTTATATCTGGTGATTTTGCTGGCTGGAACTTCGGCATAGCCCAAGGTGGTTGGGGTGGCATGTTTATTGCCACTGCCCTCGCTGCAATCATGTACCTGTGCCTATGTCTTTCTATGTCAGAAATGTCCACCATGATGCCTACAGCAGGTGGCGGTTATAGTTTTGCACGTGCAGCTTTTGGTCCTTTTGGGGGCTATTTAACAGGAACAGCCATTTTAATTGAATACGCAATTGCCCCTGCTGCTATTGCTGTATTTATTGGCGGTTATTGCGAATCTCTATTTGGTATTAATGGCTGGATGATTTACCTCGCCTGCTACGCCATTTTTATGGGCATACATCTGAAAGGTGCCGGCGAAGCCTTAAAAATTATGTTCGCAATTACACTTGTCGCAGCTGTTGCTCTAGTAGTGTTTATTATCGCAATGATTCCACATTTTAATACACAAAACCTGTTAGATATTCCTGTTGGCACAGCAGCTGGTGCAAGTCGTTTTCTACCTCATGGCTATTTAGGCATCTGGGCCGCAGTTCCCTTTGCAATCTGGTTTTTCCTTGCAGTTGAAGGTGTGCCATTAGCCGCCGAAGAAGCAAAAGATCCAGCAAAATCTCTCCCACGCGGTTTAATCGGTGCAATGCTCATCTTAACGGCGTTTGCCATGCTCATTTTATTCTTGGGTGCAGGCGCAGCAGGTGCAAGTACTTTGCAAAACTCAGGCGCTCCCCTCGTCGATGCTCTGGTTAAAGTTTATGGCACCAACACTTGGCTTGCGACTTTTGTTAACTTTGTTGGTTTAGCAGGTTTAATCGCGAGTTTCTTTTCAATTATCTATGCCTATTCACGTCAAATTTTTGCACTCTCTCGTGCTGGTTACTTACCTACTTCACTCTCTTTAACCAATAAAAATAAAGCCCCTTATCTCGCAATTATTATTCCGGGCATTATTGGGTTCTTGCTTTCACTTACCAAAGAAGGTGATTCACTGATTTTAATCGCGGTTTTTGGTGCAACCATTTCTTATGTGTTGATTCTTTTATCCCACATCAAACTACGCCTATCTAAACCCGACATGCCTCGTCCTTATAAAACTCCTGGAGGAATCGTTACTTCAAGTATTGCCTTAGTTCTAGCAGTCGCTGCTGTAGTTGCGGGCTTTGTTGTTAATCCGAAAGTTTGGTTTATTGCTGCCGCTATTTATGTCGTATTTATTGCTTACTTTTTATTCTATAGCCGTTATCATTTAGTTAAAGGTACACCAGAAGAAGAGTTTGCAAATATTAAAGCCGCAGAACAAGAACTATAAAAAAGGATGCAACTATGAGTTATCGCAATATTGTCGCCAATCAACAGTATCACTTTGCTGACTTGAAGACCTTGATGGCAAAAGCAACGCCGTTACGTTCTGGCGATGAATTAGCAGGTGTAGCGGCCAGAGACGCAACCGAACATGTTGCGGCACAAATGACTTTGGCCGATGTGCCACTTAAAACCTTTTTGAACGAAGTTGTAGTCGATTATGAAACTGATGAAATTACACGACTAATTATTGATGAACATGATCTGGCAGCTTTTGCCCCTATTTCACACTTTACAGTAGGTGATTTTCGAAATTGGTTACTTGGAGAAGAAGCCACTGCCCAAAGCTTAAAAGCATTAGCATCAGGTTTAACTCCAGAAATGGTGGCTGCTGTCAGCAAAATTATGCGCAATCAAGATTTGATTTATGTCGCGAGCAAGTGTGAAGTCGTTACCCAGTTTCGCAACACCATCGGCCTAAAAGGCCATCTTTCTACCCGCTTACAACCAAACCACCCTACTGACGATGTACTTGGTATTTCTGCCAGTATTTTAGATGGCTTGATGTATGGCAATGGCGATGCCGTAATTGGCATTAACCCTGCGACCGATAATTTACATAATTTGTCAGAGCTACTGAAATTGCTTGATCATGTCATTCAGGAATATCAAATTCCGACGCAGTCCTGCGTGCTCACGCATATCAGTTCAGGTATTCAACTCGCTGAAAAAAATGTGCCGATTGATTTAATGTTTCAATCAATCGCTGGCACCCAACTGGCTAACGAAGGTTTTGGAATTTCACTCGATTTACTGCAAGAAGGATATGAAGCCACGCTTGCACTCAAACGCGGAACCATTGGACAAAACGTTATGTACTTTGAAACTGGTCAAGGTAGTGCATTATCAAGCAATGCACATCATGGCGTTGACCAGCAAACATTGGAAACTCGTGCCTATGCCGTAGCCCGTAAATATAACCCGCTGTTAGTGAATACAGTCGTCGGTTTTATTGGCCCAGAGTACCTTTTTAACGGCAAACAAATTATACGCGCAGGTCTAGAAGACCATTTTTGTGGCAAGTTACTTGGTGTACCAATGGGCTGCGACATTTGTTACACCAACCATGCCGATGCCGACCAAAATGATATGGATGTTCTCCTTACCCTATTTGGCGCGGCGGGCATTAACTTTATTATGGGTATTCCGGGCTCAGATGATGTCATGCTCAATTATCAAACGACTTCGTTCCATGATGCCCTTTACCTAAGACAACTCTTAGGTTTAAAACCCGCTCCTGAGTTTTCTGCGTGGCTTGAACAACAGGGCATTTTTAAACAACAAAACTCTCAAATTTGCTGGGCAGATCACATGCCCGACCAATTCTCTCGCCTGCTCATGAATTAGGGAGAACACTATGAAACTCAGTCGAGATATTCAATATCCCTCCTCTACCCATCAAGATCAGTGGGAAAAACTTAAACAGTTTACCGATGCCCGTATTGCTTTGGGCCGTGCGGGTTGCAGTATCCCAACACGAGCCTTACTCGAGTTTCAGCTATCTCATGCACAAGCAAAAGATGCTGTTTATCAAGATCTGGACGTTCTCCATTTATCTGAACAATTACAGCAACAGCAGCTTCCAAGCATTCATGTACAAAGTAATGCATCCAATAAAGAAATTTATCTCAAACGCCCAGATTTAGGACGTCAGCTTTCAAGCCAATCAAAAGATGTCTTAATTAAGGAATATGCAGAAAATCCACAACAGTACGATGTTTGTATTGTGGTAGGTGATGGACTCTCTGCAAGAGCAATTGAAGCGAATGCTGTGGCATTTATTACAGCGCTAAGCGAACAAATTCAGCAAGAAAACTGGAGTCTTGCACCAATTGCACTTGCGACAGGTAGCCGAGTTGCTCTTGGCGATGAAGTTGCTGAAATCTTTAAAGCATCTATGCTTGTGATGCTTATTGGAGAACGTCCGGGATTAAGCTCTCCGGATAGTATGGGCATTTACTACACGTTGAATGCATATACAGGCTGCCTCGATGCGAAACGCAATTGTATTTCCAATGTTCGCCCAGCAGGCTTAAGTATTCCAGTTGCGGTACAACGTTTAATCGCATTAATGAAAAAATCAAAACAACTCGGATTTTCAGGCGTTAATTTAAAAGATGAACATCAACTTTCAAACATAGGCCTTGAGGAAACTCAAAAGCTATTATTTTAAACAGTAGAATATGTTTAGGGATTTAGTCATAAATAGATAATCCTTTGCATAACAACATCATTTTAACGAAAAATATCAATTTTCGGGTATTGGCGATTTATACAGATATTCTCTTCTTTATATTTATCGCTATACTCCACGTATTGATCTTCTATGAATCATTTGTATGAGCACAACAAACGCCTTCCCAAAAACTATTTATGCCATTCAGCATCTTGCTTTCGAAGACTTAGGTTCATTAGAAGATGTCTTTTATCAGCTTGGCTTTCGCGTCCGTTATTTTGAGGCAGGTGTTGATGATTTAACCCCTGCTTTTTCACATGAAGGTTTAACCATTATTTTAGGTGGCCCAATCGGAGTTTATGAAACTGACGATTATCCATTCTTAAAAGATGAAATTTCTTTACTCAAACAACGTTTAGCCGCTGATAAACCTACTCTGGGCATTTGCCTAGGTGCACAGCTTATTGCTCATGCACTTGGTGCAAAAGTATATGCAGGACATCAAAAAGAAATTGGCTGGGGTCCACTGAGTTTAAGCCTACGCGCTAATCAAGTTTTATCTGGTTTGCTTAATAATGTGCATGTTCTACATTGGCATGGTGACACGTTCGACCTTCCTGAAAATGCAGTGCTTTTAGCAAGTTCTGATGTTTATACTAATCAGGCATTTGAAGTCGGGAATAATATTCTTGCCTTGCAGTTCCACATTGAAACCACTGAAGAGCATTTTGAAAAGTGGTTAATTGGTCATACATGTGAACTTCGCCATGCCGGAATTTCAATTCCTAAATTGCGCGAGCAAAATATCGAATATGCATCTGCACTTGAACAAGCTGCATTTGAAGTAATTCAAAAATTCTTGAAAAGAATTGGTTATAGTGCCTAAATGAAGTAGTTTCTAATGCTTAATGAATATTATTTTTTACCAATTGGTATTTTGTGATTATTTTTTAAACAAAAAAACTTTATATTTTATTTTTAGAAGCATTTCAGAAAAATTTCAGTGTATTATTAATTTGTAACATAAAATATACGCTGATTTACTATGGATATCTGGAAGTTTATTAAAAGCTTTAATACGGTCAATACTTATTTAATGCTTTCAACTATGCTTCTCATATTATTAATTCTTTATTTTTATGTGGTTAATCCTACCTAAGCTTGTTTGCCAAGGAAGCGAAATCATAAAGAAAAAGAATATTATGAGAAGACCTCCGAATAAAAAGCCCAACCTTACAGTTGGGCTTTTTTGATATCTGCTGTTTACTCACAACATGTTGCTCGTCTTGCGAAAAAGTAAGAGATAATCAATCTCGACTATCTACTCACAACATGTTGTTCGTCTTGCGAAAAAGTAAGAGATAATCAATCTCGACTATCTACTCACAACATGTTGTTCGTCTTGCGAAAAAGTAAGAGATAATCAATCTCTTACTTTTTCTCAGGTTTGAAGCTGTCCTTTAAATCAAGAACACGATTAAACACTGGTTTTTCAGGAGTGTGATCGTGTTGATCTGCAACAAAATAACCTTCACGTTCAAATTGGAAACGGTCTTCAGGACTCGCTTGAGCTAAAGCAGGTTCAATCACAGCCTGAACAACTTTTAAAGAATCCGGATTTAAGTTTGCCAAGAAGTCATCATCTGCATCAGGTGCCGCTTCAGTAAACAAACGATCGTAAATACGTACTTCAGCAGGAATACCTTTAGTAGCAGACACCCAGTGAATCACGCCTTTTACTTTACGACCTTCCGGATTTTTACCTAAAGTTTCAGGATCGATTGAACATTTCAGCTCAATTACTTCACCATTAGCATCCTTAATGACTTCATCACATTTAATCACATAAGCATGGCGTAATCGCACCTCACCATCAGGAATTAAACGTTTAAAGCCTTTTGGAGGCACTTCTTCAAAATCTTTACGGTCAATATAGATTTCTTTAGTCAATGAAATAACACGTTCACCCATATCAACATTTGGATGACGAGCATGCGTAAGATCTAAATCTTCTGGTAAGTTTGTAAGTGTTACTTTTAAAGGATCTAACACCGCCATACCACGCGCTGCAGTATTCTCCAAAGATTGGCGAATACAGAACTCAAGCATTGCAACATCAACAATACCGTCAGTTTTAGATACACCTACACGTTTACAGAAATCACGTAAGCCTTCTGGTGTAAAACCACGACGGCGCATACCAACAACCGTTGGCATACGTGGGTCATCCCAACCATTTACATAACCACCTTCAACCAACTTACGCAATTTACGTTTAGAAGTAATGGTGTAGTCTACGTTCAAACGAGAAGATTCATATTGGTGTGGAACGGATTTAGATTTAACCTTCTCAACAATCCAGTCATAAAACGGACGGTGATCTTGGAACTCTAATGTGCAAAGTGAGTGAGTGATTCCTTCAATTGCATCAGACAATGGATGAGCATAGTCATACATTGGGTAGATTTTCCATTTATCACCAGTTTGGTGATGCTCTGAATGCAAGACACGATACAAAATTGGATCACGCATATGCACGTTCGGGCTTGCCATATCAATTTTGGCACGTAGAACTGCTTCACCTTCTTTCAGTTCACCACTACGCATTTGTTCAAAGCGAGCAAGGTTCTCTTCTACAGAAGCATCGCGATATGGCGAGTTTTTCCCTGGTTCAACAAAACTACCGCGATTTAACTTAATTTCTTCAGGAGATTGCAAATCAACATAAGCATCACCTTGCTCAATTAACTGAATTGCCCATGCATAAAGCTGATCAAAATAACCAGAAGCATAGCGTGGCTCACCATTCCAGTTAAAACCAAGCCATTTCACGTCATTGGCAATACCATCAACATATTCTTGTTCTTCTGCATCTGGGTTCGTATCGTCAAAACGTAAATTACAAAGACCATCAAACTCTTCAGCAACACCAAAGTTTAGACAGATTGCTTTTACGTGACCAATATGTAAATAACCGTTTGGTTCTGGCGGAAAACGCGTTACGATTTGTTTTGCACGTCCGGCAGCCAAATCATCAGTAATGACTTGGCGAACAAAATCTAATCCAGCCTGTTGTTCTTGCTGCGCAGAATCGACAGAGGCATGAGTATTCGGTGTCGGGTTGTTTGGCAGGTTCGAGACAACATCATTAGGCTTCATAGTGTATCAATCACTTCTTTGTAGGTAAAATTTCGAAAAAATAAACGCTATCTTCATTTTTCACAAAGATTTTAACGTTTTTTACTTGCCTTGTAGTTTACAGTTTGCTTATGCTTCTCTCAACCAAAAAACCCATGGTCATAAGCCCATGTTTAGGAGATTAATGTAATGAGTTTTCCTCAAGTCGAATTAAACACCAATAAAGGTCGTATTGTTCTTGAACTAAATACTGAAAAAGCACCAAAAACAGTAGCAAACTTTTTAGAATACGTACGTGACGGTTTTTATGACGGCGTTATTTTCCACCGTGTCATTGATGGTTTCATGATCCAAGGCGGCGGGATGGATGAAAACTTCAAAGAAAAAGCAACTCGCGATGCGATTGAAAACGAAGCTGACAACGGTTTAAGCAATGATGTTGGTACAATTGCTATGGCACGTACTCAAGCGCCTCACTCTGCTTCTGCACAATTCTTCATCAATGTAAAAAACAACTCTTTCTTGAACCATACTTCAAAAACTGCTCAAGGTTGGGGTTACGCTGTATTCGGTAAAGTTGTTGAAGGTATGGACGTTGTAGAAGCAATCAAAGGCGTACGTACAGGTAACCGTGGTTATCACGCTGACGTTCCTTTAGAAAACGTTGTTATCGAATCTGCTAAAATTATTTCTGAATAATTTCAGGATAAAGCTGTGACTTATCTGTTTATTTCAGATTTACATTTGTCACCTGAACACCCTCGACTCGTTCGAGGGTTTTTAGATTTGTTGGTACATTATCAACATAAACAAACACAGCTTTATATTTTAGGTGACTGGTTTAATGCTTGGATTGGCGATGATTACTCAGCACCATGGCTCGATGAAATTGTTGAAGCCTTAAAGGCGTTTAATCAAAAAGGGAATCGAGTTTACTTCCAAGTAGGTAACCGCGACTTTGCTTTAAATCAGGTTTTCCTCAATAAGTTTAATGGTGTATTACTTCCTGATATCTATGATCTTAATATCGCAGGTCACCAATATCGCCTAGAACATGGCGATGCGTTATGCACAGATGATATTTCCTACCAAAGATTTAGAAAAATTATTCGAAACCCGCTTTTAGTCGCTTTTTTACGACGAACACCTCTAAGTTTCCGCACGAAACTTGTCAACGGTTTCCGCAAAAGAAGTCATTCGGACAAACAACACAAAAGTTATGAGATTATGGATGTCAATAAACAGGCTGTTCTCTCTGCCATAAAAGATGTCGATATACTTATTCATGGCCATACTCACCGTCCAGCTATTCATGAAATACAGAACAAACAACGGATTGTACTAGGTGACTGGAAAGAAGATCATGCACAAATTTTAGAAATTGATCCCTCTTCACATCTGCAGCAAATCAAACTAACTGATTGGCATTATTAATTTATAATTAATTATTTTTCAAATGTTTAGCTTGTTTATTTAAATCAAAATCCCAGATCATACATAGACAGGTAAGGAATACAAATTTCCAGTTTATATGTCCATATTTTTGATATTCGATGTATAAAATTAAAAGACACAATACAAATGCAAAAATTAGAAAGGCTTTAACAATTCTAATTTCTCCCAGCTTACTCTTTGCATCTTTTGGCATTAAATCAAACATTTTCAATAAATTATTAAAAAATTTATATAAGTATTATATTTCTTTATCACATTAAAATGCAGATGTTTTTCTCTAAAATCGCGTATGATGCCAAAGATTAGAACCCTTCCATGGTAATAAGATTGATATGGAGTAAAGTATGGATTTATTAAGTACGGTTAAAAGTCGCTACACCACAAAAGCGTATGATCCTGAGAAAAAAATTCCTCAAGAAAAATTCAATAAGTTATTAGAAATTTTACGCTTTACCCCTTCTTCAGTGAATATTCAACCTTGGCATTTCTTGGTTGCTGATAATCCTGCGGCTAAAGAACGTATTGCTAAGGCTTTAACAGGGCGATATGCCTATAATGCACCAAAAGTTCTTGAGTCATCACACACACTCGTATTTTGCACAAGAACAGATATTTCACCTGAATTTTTAAACCAGTTACTTGAACAAGATGATTTAAGCGGCCGATTCAAAGATGAAAAAGCAAAGCTCGGCCAAAAAGATACTCGCCATGGCTATGTTGAGTTCTATCGTAATGAACAAAAAAACTTATTTGGCTGGATGGAAAATCAAACTTTTATTGCTTTAGGACAACTACTTTTTGCAGCTGGTCTAGAAGGAATAGATGCAACACCTATGGGTGGCTTTGACGAAGATATTTTAAATGAAGAATTTGGCTTAAAAGAAAAAGGCTTACGTAGCTCTGTAATTGTTTCACTTGGCTACAGAAGTGAAAATGATTTCAATGCCAAGTTGCCAAAATCTCGCCTGCCGGATGAAGTTATTTTTACACATTTATAAGAACTTAGTGGAGTTCAAAAGAACTTTCTCTTGAACTCCTATTTCATGGTAAATGCTAAACACACTAGACCACTTATTCCTAAAATTGTTCCTAACATTGTTGGCAGTTTTAATTTTTCTTTATATAAAACTACACCACAAGCCATCCCAAGCAATACGACCAAAATATTCATGCTGGCAAAAACAATTGCTGGAGAGTCTTTAAGTAAAATATGTGCTTTAACATATAGAGCTATATTTGAAAAATTCAAAACGCCAAGCATTAATCCAGCCAATGTATTTTTAAAATGCCATGCTGGCTTTTTTTGGAGTAATAAATAAATAATTGATAAAACAAAGGCCGTTATAAAAATTAGATTCAAAGCCAATGTAAACTGTAAACCTAAATTACTCGTATATTTTAGTAAGATATCTACTGCTGCATAACCAAACCAGACACTCATCAATGCAAAAATTGCTTTTTTTGATTGATGCCCAGAAGATGCCTTGAATTGCCCAAATACAATTAAAAGAACAGCAAAAATTCCTAAACCTATGCCTAATAATTTAAGAGAATTAAACTGCTCTTGGAAAAAGAAATAAGCTGCCAATAAAGAAAGCACTACAGATAGGCGCTGGGCAATTTCTGTTTTCACAATACCGGCATATTCTAATGATTTAGCAAGGCACAAAAAAATACTCGGTAAAATGATTCCTAAAGCGACAATGAGCCACCAAGGCGTGTGTTGTCTAGAAATATGCTGAATATCTGGCTTAAACCACCAATAACATAACAAGCTAGCACTTGCATAATTCCATGCAATCATCTGCATGGGTTGATATCCTTTTTTCTTTAAATTTTTTAGTAGTACAGAAACCAGAACACTGCACAGTGCTGCAGCAAATATTAATATCATTTGCAAAGAACCTATTAACCTAAATTATAAGAACGAGAGGTCAACCACAGATAGCTTTAATATACTTTTTATATTTTTAAAGCCATAAAAAAACCAGTCATCACTGACTGGTTTTTCTAAGCTAATCAATTAACGATTATTTTCGTCGTCTTGACCATCTTCAAATTTAGAATCGTTGTCGAAACCACCTTGATGACCACCAAAGCCGCCTTGACTACCGAAGCCGCCTTGACCACCAAAGCCGCCTTGACTACCGAAGCCGCCTTGACCACCGAAGCCGCCTTGACCGCCGAAGCCGCCTTGACCACCGAAGCCGCCTTGACCACCGAAGCCAGCGCCTTGAGCACCACCAAAGCCAGCGCCTTGACCACCGAAGCCACCTTGACTACCACCCTGAGCTGGGAAACCTGCACCTTGTGCACCTGCTGGGCGTGGGTTACGTGCTGGAACAACAGTTGAAATAGCGTGTTTGTAAACCATTTGACTTACAGTATTTTTTAATAAAACAACATATTGGTCAAAAGATTCAATATGACCTTGTAATTTAATACCGTTAACAAGGAAAATAGAAACTGGGATACGTTCTTTACGGAGAGAATTTAAGAACGGATCTTGTAAAGTTTGACCTTTAGACATTTTTAACTCCAAAAAAAAATTTTTAAATCAGCGCAAAAAAACTATCTTTATTTTTCAACTAAAAATTATAAAAAGACAGTGTGCAAATTTTGCTTTATCCATAAGAGTTTCGCAAGTCTTCTTTCGCCTGCTTTATCGTCAAGTAAGTTTTAAAATCGTGTATTTCTTGCAAAGAACGTAACCACGTATATTGACGTTTGGCAAGTTGTCGTGTTGCAAATAAGGCTTTATCCTCCATTTCCTGCTTTTTTTTGAGACTCATATCACTTTTTAATAGAAATTCGAGAGCTTGTCGATAACCAACAGAACGCATAGAGGGCAAATTTTCATCTAAATCGTATTTTTCAATTAGAGATTCAACTTCACTCAAAAAACCGATATCCCACATTTTGCTTAATCTTTGCTCAATGCGTTGATGTAATTCTAACCGATCTGGAAGTAAAGCGTAGTTATGAAATATGTATCGATATGGTACGTTTTTTGGTTGTTCTGCCTGCAATTTGGTAATAGGTTCACCAGTAATACGGTAAACTTCCAGCGCCCGAATAATTCGTTGTTTATCAGAAACCTTAAACTTCACTCCAGCGGCCGGATCTACGGCAACTAGCTCATCGTAAACAGCCTGCCATCCTTCATTCGCTGCTTTTTCTTCAATTGCTGCACGGACATTTGCATCTGCACTTGGCAAGTTGCTTGATAAGCCTTCTAACAGCGCCTTGAAATACAACATGGTTCCTCCTACCAAAATAGGAGTTTTGCCACGTGAATGCATCTCGTCAATTAGAACACAAGCATCTTCAACAAACTGGGCAGCCGAATAGACCTCAAGTGGAGTAATAATATCTATTAAATGATGTGGATATAATTCCTGCTCTTCGCGAGTTGGCTTAGCTGTACCTATATCCATATCTTTATAAACAAGTGCAGAATCAACCGAAATTAACTCAAAATTTCCACGCTCGTAAAGTTCACATGCCAAAGCGGTTTTTCCGCTTGCAGTTGGTCCCATTAAATTGATGACGGGCAATTGATTTGACATGTAAAACTACTCTCCTCGAGCAAATAATTTATCTAATTGAGATAATGGAAATGCACGCCAAGTTGGACGACCATGGTTACATTGACTGGCAAATTCGGTTTGTTCCATTTGACGCAATAATGCGTTCATCTCTGAAAGGCTGAGTTGTCTATGCGCTCGCACTGCCCCATGACATGCCATACCAGCCAATAGCTCATCACGCTTTTGTAGTAAACCTTGAGCTTCATCATTTGGATCTAAATCATTTAGAAGCTCGGGAATAAGATTTTCAAAATCTGCTTTTTGCAAAATAGCTGGTACACCACGCACAATGACTTGCTCATCGCCATACAAATCAATTTCCAACCCTAAACGCTCAAGTTGAGGTTTTAAGTCTTCAACCCGTACAGCTTGCATACGGCTAATTGAGATCACTTTAGGTATAAGCAACTGTTGAGATGTCCAAAACTCAGGTTTATCCCAAGCATTTTTCATTTGTTGCAGCAAGATACGTTCATGTGCTGCATGCATATCAACAATAATCAGACCTTCAGTATTTTGTGCCAGAATATAAATTCCATGAAGCTGAGCAATGGCAATACCTAATGGAAATTCATCAATTTTAGCGACAGGCTCAATATTTTCATCAACTGAAAAATTGGCAGCAGGTTGATCACGTAATGGGGCCAAGTAAGTCTTTAATGCATTATTTAACTGCGCAGAACCATTATATTTTGGTGCCTGTTCTGCATAGTGAACAGCTTGTGGACGACTGTCATTAAAATCAGTTAAAAGTTCAGTAGAGGGCTGATAACTACTAGGCTTGTCTAGTGTTGTATCAACAGCTTGCTCTGTGCGATGCAATGTGAATTGTTCTTGATATTTAGGCTGAGACTGTACAAATGAAGCCTGAGTATCGTCCACTTTCATAGCTTGTGCTAAATCAGCACTCGCTGTCTGAAATTGTGCTAGTGTTTCTTTAGCGTAATGTCTTACAAACTCATGTACTTCGCGTTGATTTAGGAAACGAATCTCATGTTTCGTTGGGTGAACGTTAACATCAATATTTTCAGGATCAACTTCTAGGAAAAGTAAATAAGATGAATGCTGATGACCATGTAAAATTCCGTCATAAGCCATTCTTAAAGCATGTGAAATCGTTTTATCTTTAACAATTCGACCATTTACATACACGTATTGTAAATCTGCTTGAGCACGTGCATCTGAAGGATGTCCTAACCAACCTGACAACCGCATGCTAATGCTTTCGGCATCTATCCAATAAGCATTTTGAACAAATTGTTGACCTAATAATTGCTGGACACGCTGAAATCTTAATTCACCGCTATCTGCTATTGGTAAATTAATTCGAATATTATCGTTATGCTCAAGTACAAAACGTATATCAAAATGCGTTAAAGCCAAACGGCGTACGATTTCTTCAATATGACCAAATTCAGTGGTTGGCTTTTTTAAAAATTTACGGCGAGCAGGAACATTGAAAAATAAATCCTGAACTCGAATATGAGTACCCTTTTGAGCAGCAACAGCCTGGACTTGCTGATGGTCAAAGGCCGTACCATTCACTTCAACCTGATGACCAATTCCGCTTTCATCTTGGCTACTGGTTAAAGTCAAACGTGAAACTGCAGCAATAGAAGCCAATGCTTCACCACGGAAACCCAAACTCACAATTGCGTGTAAATCTTCAGCTGTTTTAATTTTACTGGTTGCATGACGCATGACCGCTAGTGACAAATCATCAGGATGAATCCCATGTCCATTGTCAATAATCTCGATTAGTGTTGAACCACCTTGTGCAATCCGCACAATGAGTTCCGTTGCACCTGCATCAATTGAGTTTTCTAATAATTCTTTTACAACTGATGAAGGGCGTTCAATCACCTCACCGGCAGCAATCTGGTTGGCTAACGCGGCGTCTAATGTATGAATACGACGTTGTGTTAGCTTTTCATCAGTCATGAAGCTGTTCCTGCAAAGTCTGGTACAAATGCTCTGTTGGTAAAGTTAAGGTGACGAAACGATCAAGTTCATCATCTGATTTTTGAATATCAATGACGATATCCGCCTCTGGGATTTCGTCTCCACCTTTCGATGGCCACTCAAATAAAAATAGTGCATCCAGAATATCTAAGTAATCACGAATTCCCATTAATTCAAGTTCGTACGGATCATTGAGACGGTATAAGTCAAAATGAAAAATTTCTTTATTATTAATTTTATAGGGTTCAACCAATGTATAAGTTGGACTTTTAACCGAGCCTTTATGCCCTAGAGCCTGCAAAAAATAACGGGTCAATGTCGTTTTACCGGCGCCCAAATCGCCAATCAGATAAATCACACCAGCTTGAACATGCTGCGCCAATGCCTGAGCTAAACGCTGGGTATCTTCTTCATGATTTAAGACCATTTTCAATGAATACGACATAACACACATAACATGATTCAAAATAATCGATATGATACCATTGCCCTGCTTTAAAGCCTACTTAAGTCCTCAAAGTTGGCTTTTTTTACACCACATTTATTAAATATTGACACACTTTTATGTCTAGTCCGATTGAATTTTTCCCACCTATGGTTGATGGTGTAAGCGCAAGCCAAGTCTATCTACCACCGCAAACAAATGCCCACACCATCTATCAATTTCTTTGTGAAAACTTTCCTCATATAAAAACAGTAGAGTGGCAGCAACGTTTTCAAGATGGACTTATTTACGCGGCAAATGGCGAAAAATTAACATTAGACAGCCCTTATATAGCAAACACCCATATTTTTTATTATCGATTCCTTGCCTATGAAACCCACGTTCCATTTGAACATCAAATTTTATTTGAAAATGATGACTTGCTCGTTGTAGATAAACCTCATTTTTTAACCATTAGTCCAACCGGGCAATATGTACAAGAAACGCTATTAGTCAGATTAAAAAAACAAACGGGTAATGAGTTTTTAACCCCAATCCATCGATTAGACCGTGAAACTGCGGGAGTCGTTTTATTTTGCAAACGACCACAGTCACGCGGAGTTTACCAACAGTTATTTGCAGATCGTCAAGTTCATAAGATTTATCACGCAATCGCTCAATATAAAGCTGAATTAAAATTTCCTCAGACTTTAAAACTATATTTAGATAAAGGTACGCCCTTTTATACAATGTGTGTTATCCCCCATACTAAAACCAATACAGAAACAAAAATTGAGTTGATTGAGCATAACCAATCTTGGGCTAAATACTGTTTAACACCCACTACAGGAAAACAACATCAACTCCGTGTGCATTTATGTTATTTGGGAATTCCAATTAAAAATGATCCTTTTTATCCAGTAGTTCAACATAAAGCCGATGATGATTTTTCTCAGCCGCTACAGCTTTTAGCGAAACAAATTTCTTTCATAGATCCACTGACAAAACAGGAAATGGTTTTCAATTCTCAGTTTGAATTGACACTGTAATCACGCCGTAATGACAAAAAGATTATTTTTTATGCTGAAAGACATTGAAATTACATTGCGATGGTTTAAAATAAATCCCTAAAAATTAAAAATCATTTGGTTTTGTTATTCATGCGAAAAACAGAAGTTTATCAGGTTCGACTTGACTCCCAAGAGAAAAAACAGGCTTTTGCTGTTTTTAAACAATTGGGGATTACCCCTGCCCAAGCAGTGCGACTGTTCTTTAAACAAGTCGTCTTAACTAAATCTATTCCTTTTGCGATCGAAAATCAGAACATTAATATGGAACAATTATTAAAACTGAGAAAAGCGAAAGCATCTTCATTAAATCAAAACTCTTCAGCTTTAAATGAAGATGATGACCATGAAGATTTATTTGAAGAGTTAAATGCTCTATTAGGTGAAAGTGACAAAACTTAACGGTGTTGCATTTTTAAACAACTTTTAACGTCAGTTGGTTGGTTTTTTAGTTATGCTCTCTTTGTAAAAATATAAACATAAATACAAGGAGCGCCTAATGATTGTAAGACGAGCGACCTATGAAGATCTAAGTCAACTTGCTGTTCTATTTGATGAATATCGTCAATTTTATGGTGCATCTTCTAATCTTGATGAATCACATCATTTTTTAAAACAACGTTTTGAAAATAAAGAAAGTGTGTTTTTCATCCATATTAAAGATGAAAAAATCACAGGTTTCGTTTTACTTTATTTAGGTTTTTCTTCAGTTGCTTGCTCAACTTACTATATCTTAGATGATGTCTATGTTACTCCTATGTTCCGTCGTCAGGGTTCAGCAAAACAGCTCATCGATACAGCGATTTTATTTGCAAAACAAGAAAATGCTTTACGTATTAGCCTAGAGACTCAAACGAATAATCATGAATCTCACCGTCTCTATGAAAAAATGGGATTTATTCGAGACAGTGAATTTCAGACTTTCCACTGTTTTCTTAAATAATATTTTGAGCGAGTTGTTTTTCCTGCTCCGACAAATACACCCAATCCCCTTCCTCAATTTCAGGTAAAACCAATTGACCGATTTGATGTCGATGTAATTTTTCGACTCTATTGCCCACAGCTGCAATCATTCTTTTGACTTGATGATATACACCTTGATGAATGGTCATTGTTAACTGATGAGTTCCTAATAGCGCCACATCTGTCGCAGCAAATGTACCCTTTTCTTGGTGTAAATTAACACCTTGAGTAAGCATTTCAATTTGCTCAGGTGTCACTGGATCTATAGTCGTAACATGATAAACCTTTGGAACATGTTTACGAGGATGAGTTAAAGCTTGAAGATATTTACCGTCATCTGTGAGTAAGAGTAAGCCTGTTGTATCTTGATCTAAACGGCCAATGGCTTGCACGCCACGTTGAATCATGATTTCAGGGAGTAGACTAAAAACACTTTGATGATGCTGAGGATTGTGTGAACATTCAAAACCTTGCGGCTTATTTAGAGCAATATAAACTTTTTCTCGATATTGATAGGTTTCCCCAAACAGAGAAAACTCTAAATTTTCAGGGGAAAACTGTTTTTTAAGATCGCTCACTACCTCCCCATCAATACTTACTGATCCATTTTTTATTAACTGCTGGCAATATTTACGTGAACCAAACCCTTGTGATTGCAAAATTTTTTCCAGCAGCATACAGCTTTCTCTTTAAAACGAAAGCATTATTTTAACGCAGTTTCAGAGTATTATTACTTTTTGCTTGTTCATCTTTGTACTTAACGTCTATTAATTTTGAATTATTCTTCAATGACGCGATAAATATTTTCGTTTTGTTCACTTTCAAATAATAATTCAGTTGTAGGTAAGATCACTTCATTATCCACAATAATATGTTCAATACGCTGACTTAGCTTTAAAGGCTCATTTTCATGTTCAACTAAATTTTTCTTTAATTGAGCTTTTGCATCATGAATTTTGTCGAACTGATCTTTAATTTTGATATCTATAATATCCATACGACTAACTCCGCAATCATGAGTAGTGATTATTTTTATATCATACTCTCTCAAAAGAAGGGTTTTTAAGTTGTTAATTTATATAACATTGTGTCCAAGCGTAACTAAAAATAAAACTTCTTATCATTGAGGCATATACATTAAAATTCTTATTAAAAAGGCCATCTTTATACTTTATCGCTTTTGAAAAGCTCTCACATTTTGGCTCTCAATTATTATACAATTCAAATTATTTGCTTTTCTTGCCGCCTCTCATGCTTGCCCAATTCGATGTTAATTTAGTGGTTTTATTAGTTCTACTTTTCTGCGGTTTACTAAGTCAAAATGCAGCTGTAACTATCGCCGCAGGCATCTTAATCGTCATTAAAATCACACCGTTAAATCAATTTTTTCCTTATATTCAAGCTCATGGGCTCAACCTAGGAATTCTCATTTTAACCATTGGCGTACTGACTCCCATTGCCAGTGGTAAGCTTAGCGGAGAGAGTATTTTAAAATCCTTTATAAGTTTTAAATCTTTGCTGGCTATTGCTATTGGTCTACTGGTCGCTTGGCTAGGTGGCCGTGGTGTGAAACTCATGTCAAGCCAACCTGATGTGGTTGCAGGCTTGCTTATTGGGACAGTTGCAGGTGTTGCCTTACTCCGTGGTGTACCTGTTGGTCCTCTGATTGCTGCCGGCCTGCTGTCTTTATTCATTGGCAAATAGATAATAGATATTAAAAAGGTGCTTAATCGCACCTTTTCGACACTTAGGCTAAATTATTTGTTTTATCCAGAATAATAGGCGTTTCGTTTTAGCGAGAACTTTTCTAGCTGCTTTAAAAATCCTTCAAAATAGCTCTTCTCTTTTTCTTCAGTTCGGTAGCCTGCATATAATGTACGTCTTAAACCAGCTGAAGAAACGCAGTCTAAACGGCGGCTAGTCACCCAACCTTTTTGTTCATATTCATTCACGACCCAATCTGGTAAAGCAGCAATACCTCGGCCACTTGCTACAAGTTGAATCAGCATTTGAGTTAAATCTGTTGTTCGAATCTGTTTTGGTTGAATATTTGCTGGTATAAACAGTTTCGACATAATATCTAAACGGTGCTTATCAACTGGATAAGTAATGAGAACCTCTTCTGCAAGATCCTGAACTGTAATATTTTCAGCACGAACCAATCGATGAGTATTTGATAAAACCAAACGTGACTCATATTCAAAAATTGGAAAATACTCGATTCCTTTTAATGCAATCGGATCGGCTGTAATAAGTAAATCAAACTCACCGTTTTGTAAAAGCTCATGTGGATTCGCTTCAAAGCCCGAAGCAAAGTCTAAGTCTACGTCTGGATACTGTTGTCGATATTGATTTAATAAAGGCATTAACCAGTCAAAACAGCTATGACATTCTGAGGAAAAAATAATTCTGCCTGTTTGTCCATGAACAATTCGCGTAATGTCACTCTGTGTGATTTGAATTTGCGGTAATACATCATCAGCCAATTTGAGTAAACGTTGCCCAACATTCGAAAAGCTAACAGGTCTACTCCGTCGATTCACCACTTCCACACCATACCAATGATCTAATTCTTTTAATTGGTGAGAAATAGCAGACGGTGTTAAACACAAATCATTAGCAGCCGCAACAAGTGAACCATGTTCACGTAAAGCAACCAAAGTTTTAAGATGACGAATTTCTAACATGGGCAAAAGCCTGAACAAATTGATTTATCTATTAATTTTTAAACTCATCTGTTGTTTATCAGCAAATAGAGTCAGTTTAGATAAATCACTATTAATGAACAGTATTCATGTTATCACAATACTAATTAATTTACCTCAACATGAACTTTACTTCATTATTTTTATAAGAAGTGAATTTTCATAATTTTAAAGTTAAGTATTTTCTCTCAATCGAAACTAGAAAACCTTTTATATAGACAAAGAAAAAGGCCTCATGGCCCTTTTCATTTCATCATTGTGCTTTTGCTTTGGGAAATGCCTGCTCAAAATCGATAAGCTTAAAGCTTTTCACCAAGTCATCTTGCCCATACGTTACTTCGTAAGAAGTTGGTTTACCACTAAAATATGCTTCAGTTGGTGTTCCAAATACTTCCCATAGCCCAAATGAAGCAACATCTGCTATGCCATGGCCAAATGCACGGCTGACTTTCGCCCATTTTGGATAACCTTGCTGGAAAGTATAAATTTCGACTCTTGTACCATCACGATATTCAGAAAGTACTGGTGCTCCAAACTCAGCAATAACATAATTGCGAGAACTACCCGGATTTAAAACATTTAAATTTTTTTACTTGGTTGATTACCCGCCATAAAGACTGAGCAACCAGACATAGATAAAATGACCAACCCCATAAGGCAGGCAATACTTAATTTTCTCACGCTTTAGATTCTCTATTTTTTAAATATTTATACAACTCTTTGTAATACCTAAAGTATTACGTGCTCATCATATATAATTTATTAAAAAATTTCGATAAATTATTCAAAATAAAGATAAAATGCTTTTGCTTAAGATATGCAAACATACTCTCAATATTTTAGTTTTTTATTATTTTGATCTCTTTTCCCTTATACTTTCATTTTTGAGTCTGTTTTTTTAATTTATTATGGCGTCACCCCAATCTCCTTCATCCACACATCGGCATTATTCACTCTTTTTAGCAATTTTCTCACTCGCAGTAGGTGGTTTTTGTATCGGAACTACAGAATTTGTCGCAATGGGACTTATTCAGGAAATTGCTCATAACTTAAACATTACAGTACCTGAAGCTGGGCATTTTATTAGTGCTTATGCATTAGGTGTTGTTATTGGTGCCCCTATTATTGCCATATTGGGTGCCAAAGTCCCTAGAAAGACATTATTACTCGGTCTAATGCTGTTTTATGGTATTGCTAATGCTTGTACTGCTTTAGCTCACACACCAGAAACCGTTTTAATTTCTCGTTTTATCGCAGGTTTACCTCATGGTGCTTATTTTGGAGTCGGTGCCCTCGTAGCTGCTGAACTCGCAGGCCCATCACGCAGAGCTTCAGCGGTTGCACAAATGATGATGGGTTTAACCGTTGCTACGGTTATTGGCGTACCTTTAGCTACATGGTTAGGCCAACATTTTGGTTGGAGAGCAGGTTTTGAATTTTCAGCAACGATTGCATTTTTTACTTTAATTGCCGTAGCTTGCTTTGTACCCAATATTCCAGTTCAAGCTACTGCCAGCATAAGAACAGAATTAGCTGGGCTTAAAAATATAAATATGTGGTTAACCCTTGCAGTTGGTGCAATTGGCTTTGGAGGTATGTTCTCGGTATATAGCTATGTCTCACCCATACTCACTGAATACACAAAAGTTAATATCCAAATTGTTCCTATTGCGTTAGCGTTGTGGGGAATCGGGATGGTGATTGGAGGTTTAGCAGCTGGTTGGCTAGCAGATAAAAACCTCAATAAAACCATTGTAGGCGTACTCATTAGCTCAGCAATTGCCTTTGTTATTGCAAGTTTCCTAATGAGTAATATCTATACTGCGATTGCTTCTTTATTCTTAATCGGACTAACTGTAATGGGTTTAGGTGGGGCTTTACAGACACGCCTGATGGACGTTGCAGGCGATGCACAAACACTAGCAGCTTCACTTAATCACTCTGCCTTTAATATGGCCAATGCTTTAGGCGCATTTTTAGGTGGTTGGGTACTTAGCCATCAGATGGGTTGGATTGCACCGATCTGGGTAGGTTTCGTACTGAGCCTTGGTGGTCTTATTATCTTACTCATTGCATTTGCTGTAGAAAAAGTAACTCAAAAAGCCTGACTCTCGTCAGGCTTTTTGCTGAAATACTAGTCTGTTAACTTTTCACCACAGTGCGGACAATAGCATTTCTTCTCTCTCACAGATTCTTTTTCTTCTAATACCTTTTCTCGCATAATTTGGATAATCAAATTATGCGCTTGTTCTTTTGGTAACCCCACTTTTTGCCGAATACGTTCTATTTCAACTTCATCATGCAAGATATCAACACCACGCACTTGAAGTAACTCACGGAACTCTTGTTCAAGGCGCTGATTACGCTGATTAAGTTCATTGGCTAAACCAGAAGCTAAAATACCAGCTGGCAAAGCTGCAATCCCTACCCCTAAAATTGTAATTAAAGCCCCTAGTAGTTTTCCTAAGCTGGTCACAGGTGTGACATCACCATATCCGACTGTGGTTAAGGTAACGACCGCCCACCACATTGCTTTAGGAATAGAGCTAAAAGCTTCCGGTTGCGCTTTATTCTCAACCACATAAATACCAGAGGCAGTCATAATAATCATAATGATTAAAATAAAAATCACTGCCTGAAACGAACCTTTTTCTCTTTTAATGACACATAGCAATATTTGCAAAGAGATAAAATAGCGAGTTAATTTTAATAGTCGAAGTAATCGTAAAATTCTGAGCATACGAAGGTCTATTCGTACAAAGAAATTTAGATATGCAGGCAAAATTGCCATGAGGTCAATCAGCGCCTCTCCACTCTTCATCCAAGCAAAACGCTGCTTCCATGCAGCTTGTGTAGGATCACGCTCTACTACACTCCAGAGGCGTAAGAGGTATTCAACACTAAAAATCGTGATTGAAATATTTTCAAAGTAGTCAAACCATATACGATAGCTGTAATACAGATCGTTTACTGTTTCTAGCAATACCGCAATGACATTCCCAATAATTAAGAAAACCAAGAAGTAGTTAATACATCGACTTACTGTCGTTTCGTAATCATGGTCATGAAGGTTGTTATAGAAGAACTTACGTAATGTCTTCCAAGCTAAAATTCGCATACGGTTCTGAGCCACGTTATATTGAACATATATTAAGCTCACATACGTAAATTCACCACTATAGTGACCAATAAAATATTTTATTAATTGTATTAACTAAACAATCATAAATAATATTTCATATTTTCTAATTATATTTTAATGAGCAGCGACATATCTAAACTCATTTTCTTCCCACCATTGTACATCATAAATACCTGCATGTGACTTCAAAATGATATTAATATAATTTTGAAGCAGCATAATATGGTGAGTAATATCTAACTTTCTAAAAAGAAATCTTCTCAAAATTGGTGTATTCGGTGAAATGAATATCGCAAAGCCATTACTGTATTCTTCATACACACTAATACCGATATACATGGTGATCTCAGGTAATGGTACTTCTATTTCCCACCCCCAACTTTCAGCAGTTAATTCAATACTTAAGTGATATCTATTTTTCAATATACTATAAATATATTGTGCAATATCTTCAGTTTTCTGTACTAACGTATTTCCGTCTTCTGCTGATAAATTTTGATCATATAGATGGTAATCATCAAATTTAAATTCAACAATTGTCTTTAGCATTTTTAAGTTCCATATATAAAATACCCATGTTCTTTTTAATTATTTTTAAGTTCGTTCAATTATTTTAAAGCAAAATCTTCTTTAATATCTAGCCTTATATTTATTTTTACATTTTAAATAAACAAAACATGATCTATTTAATATTTTTATTTAAGAACTAGGTATTAATTCTCTTTTAAATAAAAAAGGAGCTGAATAATCAGCTCCTTTTTTGTACTAAATCGACAAATTAAGTCAATTGAGCAGCAGCAATTTTCTTAGTATCTACTTTATCAGCAGCATTTGTATATTCACCCATTTGGTCGAAATTCAAATATTTGTAGATGTCAGCAGACATACTGTCAATTTGAGCTGCATATTGTTGGTATTCTTCTGGAGTTGGTAATTTACCAAGTACAGCAGCAACAGATGCAAGCTCAGCAGATGCTAAGTAAACGTTAGAACCTTGACCTAAACGGTTAGGGAAGTTACGTGTAGAAGTCGATACAACAGTTGTATTCGGCGCAACACGTGCTTGGTTACCCATACATAATGAACAACCAGGCATTTCTGTACGTGCACCAGCACGGCCATAAGTGTTATAGAAGCCTTCTTCCATTAACTGATGTTCGTCCATACGTGTTGGTGGAGCCAACCATAAACGAGTTGTTAATGAACCGCTTGGTACTTTCTCAAGTAACTGACCAGCAGCACGGAAGTGACCAATGTTAGTCATACAAGAACCGATGAATACTTCATCAATTTTGTCGCCTTGAACGTCAGAAAGAAGTTTTGCATCATCTGGATCGTTCGGGCAGCAAAGGATAGGTTCTTTGATGTCTGACAAATCAATTTCATACACTTTAGTGTATTCAGCATCAGCATCAGCTTTAAGTAAGCTTGGGTTTGCTAACCATTTTTCCATGTTTTCAACACGGCGAGCCATCGTACGAGCATCACCATAGCCTTGTGAAATCATCCACTTAAGCATTGTGATGTTAGAACGTAAGTACTCAGCAACTTTCTCTTCAGAAAGTGTGATTGCACAACCAGCAGCTGAACGCTCAGCAGAAGCATCAGAAAGTTCGAATGCTTGCTCAACTGTTAAGTCAGTTTCCATTTCTGTTAAGTCGATTTCTAAGATACGACCAGAGAAGATGTTTTTCTTACCTTTTTTCTCAACAGTAAGATCACCTTCTTTGATTGCATAGTAAGGAATCGCATGTACAAGGTCACGTAAAGTGATACCAGGCTGCATTTTACCTTTGAACTTAACAAGAACTGATTCAGGCATATCAAGTGGCATTACACCAGTTGCAGCAGCGAAAGCTACAAGACCAGAACCTGCTGGGAACGAAATACCAATTGGGAAACGAGTATGCGAGTCACCACCAGTACCTACTGTATCTGGAAGAAGCATACGGTTTAACCAAGAGTGGATAATACCGTCACCTGGACGTAAAGATACACCACCACGGTTCATGATGAAGTCTGGAAGCGTATGTTGCATTTGTACGTCAACTGGCTTTGGATAAGCAGCAGTGTGACAGAAAGATTGCATTACTAAATCAGCAGAGAAGCCCAAGCAAGCTAAGTCTTTTAACTCGTCACGAGTCATAGGACCAGTTGTATCTTGAGAACCAACTGTAGTCATCTTAGGTTCACAGTAAGTACCTGGACGGATACCTTGACCTTCTGCAAGACCACATGCACGACCAACCATCTTCTGAGCTAAAGTAAAACCTTTGCCAGTGTCAGCTGGTTGTACTGGAGTACGGAACAATGTAGATGGAGCTAAACCTAAAGCTTCACGTGCTTTAGCAGTTAAGCCACGACCAATGATCAAGTTAATACGACCACCAGCACGTACTTCGTCTAAAAGTACTGGAGTTTTAAGTTCAGACTCAGCGATTTGTTCGCCATTTTTGAACGCAGTAACTTTTGCAGCAGCATGATCGATTTTAAGAGTAACTTCGTCACCCATGTTCATGTTAGAAACATCGATCTCTACTGGTAATGCACCAGCATCTTCCATTGTGTTAAAGAAGATCGGAGCAATTTTACCGCCTAAGCACACACCACCGTCTTTTTTGTTTGGAATGTGAGCAATTTCATCACCAAAGAACCAAAGCACAGAGTTTGTTGCAGATTTACGAGATGAACCTGTACCAACAACGTCACCTACATAAGCAACTTGGTTGCCTTTAGCAATAAGTTCTTTAATTTGGTTTAATGGACCAACTTCACCTGGTTTTTCAGGGTTGATACCGTCACGCTCGTTTTTCAACATTGCGTTTGCGTGTAATGGGATGTCTGGACGGCTCCACGCATCTTGAGCTGGAGACAAGTCATCAGTGTTTGTTTCACCTGTTACTTTGAACACAGTGATTTTGATTTCTTCTGGTACGTCTTTACGGCTAGTGAACCATTCAGCATCAGCCCAAGACTGTAAAACAGCTTTTGCATTAACATTGCCAGCTTTAGCTTTATCAGCTACGTCATGGAACGCATCAAATACAAGTAAAGTTTTTTTCAATGCTTCAGCAGCTAAGCTCGCTAATTCAGCATCATCTAGAAGCTCAACTAAAGGTGCTACGTTATAGCCACCAAGCATAGTACCTAGTAAATAAACTGCACGTTCTTTAGAAACTAGCGGAGATGTCGCTTCGCCTTTTGCAATCGCTGCCAAGAAAGCTGCTTTTACGTAAGCTGCTTGGTCAACACCTGCAGGAACACGGTTTTCAAGCAAATCAACCAAGAATGCTTCTTCACCTGCCGGTGGGTTTTTTAATAACTCAACAAGTTGAGCAGTTTGAGCATCATCAAGTGGCTTCGGTGGGACTCCGAGTGCGGCACGTTCAGCAACGTGTTGGCGGTAAGCTTCTAGCACGGTGTTCATTCCTCTTTTTTTAAAAAATTACTTGTAAATTCCAGCTTTCACAAAGCTTCACAAGTAATATGGACTACAAAATTTTACTAGAGTTCAAGCTAAAAGTTAATGCGCGCGGGGTGTTTCTCCGTGATGCCCATTATTTTGTAACTAAATACCCCTGTGTAAATAATGATCTTAATGACTGACTTATCATGCGATATTTTGATTTGAAAGAACACTCCACCTTAGTGGAGTGTTGACGATGTCTTGTACACTTAGAACTTTTTGTAGTTTGGCATTTTGTCGTGTGGTGTAACTAAGCACTCATCTGCCATTTGTTTTCTAATTTTTTCTTGTAGGGCTTCTGGGTTAGTTTTTAGTTCATCTTGTGGAATAGCATAAACTTTTTCAATAATATTCAAGATGAATTTTTTGGTGATCTCATCTTCAATTTTATTTGCATGTTCAACCGCTTGAGTCTTTTCAATTGCTTGCTGACGATCAAACACAATACTTCTAGCTGCATTTCCAACACTTGTACAAAAGCCATGCCATTGTTCTTCAGGTGTTAAAGGTTTTTTCTCTGTACAGCCGACTAACAACATACCCATCAAAACAAATAAAACTTTTTTCATCATTACTCTACACAGACTAAGCTGCCCACATCATACTGAATCTGACAAACTTTGCAAAAACTGCCATAAAAAACCGAGATAGAAATTCTCGGTCTTTTATAGGAAGTGTTAGAAATACTGATTTATCAATTCAGATTAATTAAAAAATTTAATATCAGTAGGCGTAGATATTTTTGCAGCATCGCCAGCAGGTTTTAAGCTACCGCTTTTTGCATCAAAGCGGAACAAACTAATATTATTACTGTATACATTCGTCACATACAGATATTTACCAGTCGCATCGAATGAGAAAGCTCGCGGTTCAATACCATTAGCTTTATAAACGACTGGTTGACCTAGCAAGCCATTTTGTTGAATTTTAAATACCAAAAGTTTATTGTCTGCACCACGATTGGCAGCAATTACATATTTGCCATCTGGACTAAGGATAATTCCACTCGCACTCTTAAATTCAGGTGTTTTATCTTCGTGCACCAGCTTTAGCTCAGCAATTTTTTTCAAATGTCCATCTTGCACATTAAACGCCACAATTTCACTTCGCATTTCTGCGGTAATGTATGCATGCTTGCCATTTGGTGAAAAGACCATATGACGTGGGCCAGACCCATGAATAAACGTCACATCTCGGCTACTATCCGCTTCAAGTGGTTGCGTTTTACTTGGGTTATAACGAAAGGCATAGACTTTGTCATTTCCTAGATCGCTCGCATATAAATACTTACCATCTGGGCTGAAAGTTGTCGAATGTGCATGACCACTTTCCTGACGACCTTTGACATGGCCAGAACCTTCTGAGAAAACAATATTTTGTACCATTTCACCTAAATGTCCATTTGGCAAAATTGGCAAAACAGCTACACCACCACGACCTTTATCGAATGCAGAATAGTTCGATACAAACAGGAATTTACCATCTAAACTGATTGAGGCGTGTGTTGGATGTCCTCCATGGCTATCCACTGTGTTCAGTACCTCTACCTTTCCGTTTTGAACTGATAAAGCAGTGACTTCCCCTGAGTTTTCTTCATTTGTTGTATATGCAAAACGGCCATCTTTCGATTTCACAATCCATGAAGGACTTTTCATTTTTAATACTTTAACAGGAGTCAAAGTCCCATCGCTATGCACTTGAAGCTGGTACAAACCTTCACTGGCCTGTTTTGGTTTTTGCACAAGTGGTGCATTAGGAATTGATGTCCAAGTTCCAACTAAAGCGATTTGTTGATCTGCAGCATTCACAGCGTTACCCCAACCAAGTGATAAAAACGTCACTGATAAGGTTGTTGTTAATTTTTGAATTAGCCCACGATATTTAACATTTGGCTCGTTATCCCTATTCTCTTTAATTTCAACACAAGTATCTTTTTTCACTGGCATTTCCTTGGAAAACTCACCTTATTTGCAATTATCAACAAGGCATTATCAATCTAACTTCATTTAATGATTCTGAAAATTAATTTATAAAATTGCAGTTTTCAAGTGAATTTTCTTTAATAAAAAACCTATTTAAAGCGTGACTCCTGCCAAAAAATTGATGATCTATATGATTAATAGCCAACTTTTAAAAAACATTATAAGGATGTAATAAAATAAGAGCCCACTGAAAGTGAGCTCTTAATTCATACATTTAGAAGCGCCAGTTGTAGAATAAGTCGATTGCTCTTTCTAAAGACTGACTTGCTTCTAAATATAAACGGCGGTTCATTTGATAACGCAAGGTAAGCTTGTTAACTGGCGTAAATACACCGACACCATAACGAATAAATAAGTCAGGGGTAATATATCCAGTTAAACTTACCTGAGTATCATCCCCTGTACCTTGAGCATCTAGTGCAAGTCCACTTAAACCAAAAGTACGACCAATTTGATTCGTTAAAGCACGAGTACCACCCAAGCCCATACTAATACCGGCAGCAGCAATTGTATTGTTTACATCAGATTTAAAACCTTCTGAATTACTTAAACCGCTAGAACCTTCATTAATACGACCTGTTACCAATGCATTTAATGCTTCTTGTTCAGATAAGCCTGCATCGTTATAAACTTGAATGTTTGGAGATGATGCAGTACCTGTGACACGAACGCCCACCATACTGCCCTGAACATTCTTATTCGCATCAATATCTAAAGTCGGGTTTGCCAACGGACCATTGAAACGGGCAATTGCACGGTTTAAATCTAAGCTTTGACCATAGGCTTCAATTTTCACTTTTTGGCTCACACCAATAGCACCCATTGCGCGCATTGCAGTTTCATAACCACGCTGAGTTAAGTTCAAACGACCTACTAAAGGAATATTACTGTTAAAGCCTTGGAAGATAACCTGATTACCAATATTTACCGAAATATCTGCACGAATATCCCAAGGTTTTGCTGCACGTAAAATTGCAAGTGGATCTTGGCCTTGACGAACAATACGGACATCTGAAGATGTATTAATGACAGGTGCCGTTGTTTCAGGCATTGAAATACGTGCACGAGGAACATCTACAGACCCTTTCAAACTTAAACGTTTATCGAAAGGATACATATCGAGTGTTAAATTCGGATTTGCAATTGCGGTAATTAATGGTGCTTGGCGTACCAGTAAGTTATCACCTTTTAAGTTCAACTGTAGACGTGGTGAATCTTTCCAGTCGAAACTACCTTTAAGTAAACCTACCCCTTGTCCACTGTTAAATGCACCATCAATTGTTGCCATATCCTGACGAATAGACGAGTACACTTGTACATTGGTTAAGTTCACTGGCAGGGAAATCATACTGATCGCCCCATTTTTCAAACGCATTTCACCCGTAAACTGCGGTTGGGTTAATGTACCATTCACTTTACCTGCTAAGGCTAAGGTACCACTCATTGAACGTACATCTTGAATGAATGGTTTTAAAACTTTTAACTGTACATCGTTAAAGGCCACCTCACCATGCATTGGCATAGAAGGTTGGTATGGGTTAATAATGACATTTGCATAGCCAGTACCAATATCAGGTGTTTTTACATCAACACGTAACAATAGACCTTCTGAAATACTCTTCGCGATTACGCTCAGTTCATCATAAGTCAATGTCGTTGGTGGGTCTTGAGGGTCTTCCGCTGCTAGACCTAGCTCACCTTTTCGTGTCACTAAACGTGCATCAAGTTTAGGGTGTCCACCATTTACCCAAGAAGCTTTTGCATAGCCATTGAGCTGACCCGTCATTGCCAAACCTTCTGGCATAAACGCAGCAAAATCGCCTAAATCCAGATTTTGGGTAACAAATGAAATATTGCCCTGTGCTTTACTTACACGTACAGGTTGGTCAAGACATAACTGACTACCTCTACTTTGCCAACAATGTTGTCCCACATATAACTCAGAACGTGCTGATGAGAAAACAACAGGTGCATTTTGATTTTGTGCTAAACGAATTCGACGCGAATCAAAACTACCTTTTTGAATTTGGCCTAACCAATCATTATTCTGGTTAAAACCGCCTGCTAACTGCACATAGAACTTAGAAACATTATTATTCGCCTGCACTTTTAATAAGTGCGCTTTTCGTGTTCCGGCCAAATTCACCTCAGCAGACTGGATTAGACGGCTACCACTACGCAAATTGTCTAGCTTTGCTGTGAGTTGAGTTGGCGTTGTTTCGGAAGTAGGAAGTTCACCCTGTACACGCAGTTTTTTAATACTCACTAAATTAGTATAGGCAAAGTTATCAACTGCAATATTAGCTGTAGCTTTCAAACGTGGTTGAGATTGGACACTCAAATCTCCATAAGCACGACCACTTAAACCAGGATACAACTCATAAAGTGCAGGTGCATTGAGCTTAATTTTTAAATTCTGCGCATTACCAGTCGCTTGCAACTGGTTCTGTGCATACACTAAAAATAGATTATTCGCTTCAAATTGTTGAGGTAAAAAGCCCTTTTGATTAGAATCCATCAATAGAGATAGATTACCCTTACCCCGAACAGGTTTATTATTTAAAAAGCCTGCAAGATTCAATTGTTGAATATCAATACGCTTTAACTTATCAGACCAAACACCTTGCGTTTTTACATTTCCTGAAATTTCGCCTTTTACACTAGAAACAAAATATTGAGGTTTAAAACGCACAAGCGAACTATTGATATCCCAAGCAATACGATCTTTTAAATTTAATGATCCAGCCGCATAAATTTTTCCAGCAACACCATCATGTTGTAACTGGTTAATTCGAATAAATTCTGGAGTACCTGCAATAGAGAACTTTAATAATCCATTGGCCTGATTAAGTGCTTTTAAAGATCCATCATAATTAACGGCAAAACCTTTAAAACCGCCACCAGCTTTAACATCATTAAATAATAAAGCTGCTGTACTTTTTCCAGCTAACGCAACAGTTTCTTGGTTTGCTTGAGCCAATTGGCCTTTTAAATCAATTTTTTCAAGTTGAATAATTTGTTGATTTGGCTTTGCAAAGCCATTTGCCTTGATTGATCCATTGAGTAGGTTAACCGGTGCAGCTGCATGAATACTTTGTGGATTAAAGTCTTTTGCATTTAATAAGGCATTCCATGCCAGCTGACGTTTTTCAGTAGGCAATAAAACTTTGGCCTGACCTGAAAGGCTACCTTTTTGAGCCACAAAATTAAAACTAGGAACATTAAGAATATTATCTTTAACATTCAACGTTGCCAGATATTGTCCAGCTGGTAATAAAGTCTGTTCATGCTGATATACTTTTGTCGAGACTTTAATATCTTGCTGACCATCTCGCAAAGTCAGCTCAACTTGACCACTATCACTGCTTAACCAACCTATATATGGCATAGCACGGTCTATTTTTGACCAAGCCACATTTATAAACATTGGCTGAGGTTTTTTATTCTTTTCAGGAGCTTGGTTTAATTTAAGTTTCCAAGACTCGTAACGATCAAAGTCTACATTAGCTAATACTTCAGTGCCTTTTTCTAAAGAGCCAGTGGAAGAAACGGCTGCATCTAAACTTGGTGGCAAGAAATCCTGAACGACTTGAGGAATCGCTTTATCTTTAGGATTAACATGATCTAAACGACCTTTTACATCCCAAGTGACATGATCTTTCCAGTTCACTAACCCTTTAAGGTTAATTGCACCTTTCATGACCTGACCATTAAAGTCAGTAATATTCAACTGGTGAACCAGATCGGTATTCATTAAGGCGTTGTATTGACCTTCAGGTAAATTTTCACCTTTTAAATCTGTATCAAGTGCTAAGTTCAGTTGTTTCACATCACCCTGAAACTTGATCACACCATTTTTAGCAAATAATTTTTGTTCGACCAGTAAAGGCAAGTGATAGTTTTTAAATAACAATGCACCTTGCATAGGTACTTCATGACGAACAGGATGTAAAACGACCCAACCTGTTAATAAATCTGGTGTTGTCGTTGCTACACCAGCTTGCAAAGTGTCTAAACTTCCTCGAGCTGCCACTTTAATATTTTGGATGTTTAAACTTTTTAAAGAAGGAATTCTTAAATCTGCAGTCGCATTAAGTGGATATTTACCACTAAAGTCCATATTTCCTGTTGCGTTATGAACAGAAAGATACCCCATATCCATACTTGAATTTTCAAACTTCAGCTTTGTCTCTGACCACAACGCATCATTTAGATGAACATCATGAAAATTTACAACAGAACCTGAATTTTTAATTTCTAAATGATCGACATCTGCCTGATCTACCCGCAGCACAAATGGCAATTTAATGGGTTTAAATCCAAATGGTTTATCTGATGGCGGAGCTTTATTAATAATGATTAAGTTACGTACATCTGCATTACTCAAATGCACTTCTTTTTCCAAGATTAAAGAACGCCATCCTAAACGAACATCAGCTCTATCTAAAGTAACATCGACTTCTGCTAACTGAACAATAATATTTTTAAGGATAATTCCTTTAAGTAAATTACCCCCTTCATATTCATATTTAATGACTTGCTGCGCCTGTAACACACGATCTAATAAGAAACGACTTCCACGGTCAGTCGACATCATAATAATGATAGAAGCAACAAGTAATAAAAGTATGATTAATATCGTCAGTAAGAAGCTACGCAAAATGCGTCGCTTCTTAGGAGAGTCAGGTGCCGAAGTGGGCTGCTGTTCTACTTCCGCCATAAAATAAACCTAATAAATTTTATTTTTAAAGTTGTGGACCAATAAAGAAATGCAAACGAATCGGATGATTATCATCAGAAATACCTGAAGCCACATCTAAACGAATTGGTCCAATTGGTGACTTCCAACGAATACCGACACCAACACTATAAGCACTCGGATTACTAAAATTCTTATCGTAAGCATTACCAAAATCAGAAAAAACAGCTGCTCGCCAACCTTCTTTGAATTGATAGTTATATTCCAAAGAGCCTATAGCTAAAGCTTGTCCACCAATCTTATATCCATTTTCTTCTGGTGAAAGACTTTTATAATCAAAACCACGAATTGTCTGATCACCACCAGTAAAGAATCTTAAATTATAGGGAACTTTATCAAATTCATCGGTAAAAATATAACTAAGATCAGATCGCCCCACAAACTGATGGTTATCGTTTTCACCTAAAGAATAAATAAATCTCCAACCCGCTGTTGCAATCGCCATATTAGCATCGGAAAGTAAACTACTACTTCCCAGTTCTATCTTATAGCTTTGTTTAAATGCTTTAGTTGGGTTTAAACGTGTATTACTTGAAGTTTTAGATGTTTCATAACCGAATAACAATGCTTCTTGTTCTGATGCAGCAGCTTTAAAAGCATCTGGTAACTCAGAAATATCAACATCCCCTTTTTGAGTTAAACGGTCCAGACGGTAACGTACCCCAATCGTATGTTGCCAATTTCCTAATGGCTTTTTAATAACTCGCTCACCACCCAATACGGCAGATTCAGTTAATAAACTCACATCAGGACCGATATTATCTCTAGTCTCGCGCTCATAACCACCTACAATGTTAAAGTAATCATTTAATGGGTGCTTATAAGGAATACTATAACGGCCATCTATAGACTGACGAATTTGTGAAAGTTCAAAGTTGGCGTCAAATGAATGACCATATTCATTGACAATCGAGCGGCGATATTGACTACGTAAACGAGCTCCCGTGTCAGTACCATAACCAACACCTGTTTCCAGACTATTTAATTTGTCAGCATTTAAAGTCACAATCACAGGAATTCGTTTTTCTTCACGTGCTTGGGCTTGTAAACGGTCTTGTTCCGATTCTTGTTCTGCGTGTTGTACTGCAGCAGTTTTTAAAGCAGCGGGGGCCGCAGCTAATTGTGCATTTTCAGTTCCAGCAAATTGTTTTTCGTCCACAACGTTTTGAGTAACTTCTTTACTAGATGAAGCTAACTGTCGTGCTTTAGCAAGCTGTTGTTGCTCAGGGGAAAGCAATTTCGATTCATCAATAGTGACATTTTGCTGATCAACCAATGCTTGCAAATCTGGCGGTAATTCAAGTGGTTTTTCAATTGGATCAGGTTTAATTGAATCGACCAAAGTGTAGTTAAAATAACGCGAGTTAGTCAGGTTATTGGCTAAAGCATTTACACGCCAGAATGTATAGTCATCACCCTCTTGCCAAGGTGCCATACTTTCCAAAATTTTTAACTTGATTGGCAATGGTTTGGATGGATCGCTCATACGAAACTCAACCTTACCAAGCTTATAGCGCTCACCTGTTTCATACTTGAGATTAATATCTGCTTTGTTTTCAGGTTGACTTACTTTCACATCATGTAAACGCCAGTATGCATCAAAATAACCGTTATTCGATGCAGCATCGACAATTCGGCTTTTGGTTGTTTCATACAGACCATGATTAAAAATATCACCTACATCTTGGTCTGGCACTAAACGAATAACCTGAAACTGTGGCTGTTTTGCACCAGCTCCACTAAATTCAATGTTTTGTTCATTAATTCGTACAGGCTCATTTGGAGTAACGTTAACACGAACGCGGCTTGCACTTAATTTTTCAAAACGAAACTCAGCATTGTAATAACCCACAGCTTGGGCAGCTTGGTTACTTAAACTTCTAAGCTGAGGTAACGCGGAATTAAAATCTTCAAATGATTCTTGGGTAAATGTAGATAATTTACCTTTAATATTTTTAGCGAGATCATCCGGAGCTCCACTGACCTCAGCAGTAATACGAGGTATTTGCTCCATCGGAATCACACGCGGTGGACGGATTTTATTTATTATTCGCTTAAAGAAACCTTTTTCTTCGGGTGGTTCTTCAGTCGCAGCTGTAAGCTCGGGTAAAGTTTTTCCTGTTTCATTTGCTTCAACTACAATCTTACTATCCGATTGAATCTCACTCATGAGTTGGTCAATATTTACAGGTGCTTGAGTAATTTCATGTAGTTCTGCTTGAGATGCATCATTGACCACCATTTCTGGATGTTTTTGCGTTCCATTTTGGAAGTTTTGCGCTTCAGTTTTTGCCTCTTCTGCTACCCGATAAATTTCGTTTGCCATGTTCTGGTCAACAGGCATAACAGGTAAGTCATCAAGGTTATCAAGCGTGATTGGCTTAAATTCTTCAATCTGATTTGGAAATTGTTCTTGTTGTTGCAATATAGCCAAGCTATCTTGTTGTTGCTGTGCTTGAGTTACAAGAGTCGCAATATCAGTAATCGGAACATCGTTTGGGTTATTTGTATTTGTTTGTTGTAATGATGAATCAGCTACCGTCTGGTTTGCGACTGGTGTTACAGTATCAGCCGAACTTTGAGCATAACAAGGATTAACACATAAACTTAACAATAGGCTGCTACAAATAAGTTTAGGTATACTCTGCATTTTTAAGATTAAATGCATAGAGTGAGAAAGAGTTGACTGTTTAAACTTAATTTTAGAAGGCATAGAAAACTCTAGACTTATTTTTTAATAAAACGCACCAAGGTAAGTGTAAAACTCACTCAAAACCATTGATTTTTCATTTAATCAAGCGTTAAAAATATCATACATGGTTTTCGATGCAAATTAACAATCGGTCACATTTTTTTATAAAACACAATGAAGTTTGCACATGATGAAACAAGATGAGCACCTGATGACATCACGTCGGTTCGTACCGATGTTTTTTACCCAGTTTTTTGGCGCATTAAATGATAACGTTTTTAAGCAAGCTTTATTATTAGTGATTACTTATGGCTTGATTCAACAGCAATCTGCCCCTGTAAGTACCCTCAATAATTTAGCAGCTCTCTTGTTTATTTTGCCCTATTTCTTTTTTTCGGCCACTGCTGGACAAATTGCAGATAAATATGAGCGCTCTCAACTCGTCCGTGGCATAAAAATTTTAGAAATTATTATTATGCTGATCGGTACTGCTGGTTTCCTGTTGGGGCACTTATGGTTGCTTCTTTTTGCCTTATTTTTGATGGGGACACATTCAACGTTCTTTGGTCCTATCAAGTACGCAATTTTGCCTGAAATTTTAAAACCGCAAGAATTAATGTCTGGTAATGCTCTGTTTCAGTCGGGCACATCAATGGCAATTTTATTCGGGATGATTTTAGGTGGTGCTGTAATTGCATCATCGCATGGGAACTTATTGTGGATTAGTCTTACTGTTGTGATTATTGCTTGTATTGGCTATTTATGTAGTCGCTTCATCTTGCCACAGAAAGTTGCTGCTCCCGATTTAAAGATTGATTGGAATTTTCTTCGCACAAGTTTTCAAACAATTAAATATGCTAAAAGCTTACCTTTAGTGTTCACCATTTTGTTAGGTAACTCATGGTATTGGTTTTATGGCGCTACTTATTTAACGCAAATTCCACAGCTTACCCAACAAAATCTGCATGCATCAGAAAATGTAGTCAGCCTTTTGCTTACTTTCTTTTCAGTCGGTATTGGCGTAGGTTCACTGCTTTGCCGTAAAATTGGTGGCTCAGAAATTAATATTAAAATGGTACCAATTGGTGCGATTGGTCTTACCGTTTTTGCACTCTACCTTGCTGCGAGTTTAGCTTTTTTACCCGAAAGAACTGGCACATTACTTACATTAAAAGATATTTTTACCCAAGGTTGGGTTTACTATCACGTCATGTTTGCAGTGACTTTACTTGGGATTAGCGGCGGTTTTTATATTGTTCCTTTATATGCCATGATGCAGGCTTATTCACCACGTTCACATCGTGCTCGTGTTGTAGCAGCAAATAACATTTTAAATGCCGTTTTTATGGTTTCATCTGCAATTTTTTCAATCTTAATCTTAAGTGTTTTAAAAATTGATATTAAAATACTATTTATTATTACAGCTGTACTTAGTGCTATCTTTAGTATTTGGCTTCTAGCACGTCTAAAACCAATGCTTGCCACAGCACATCTTTCTTTGGAGGACTAATTTATGCGCCACTATACTGGAATTGATCAGCTCATTAACTCTTTTGATCAAGCATTACGTAGTCTTGTTCCGGGTGCAACCGCAGCACAGCGCCAAAATCCGGCCGAATCGGTTGAAGCAAAACTAGGAGTAGAGGATGCTCGTCATGTCGCAGGCTTAATGCGTGTTAACCATAGTGGTGAAGTGTGCGCTCAAGCCCTTTATCATGGACAAGCATTAACGGCGAAATTGCCAAATGTACGCAAAGAAATGCAACAAGCAGCAATTGAAGAACAAGATCATTTAGCGTGGTGTGAAGTTCGTTTAAAAGAGCTAAATAGTCATACCAGTTTATTAAACCCAATTTGGTATGGGCTTTCGTATGGCATGGGCGCACTTGCGGGTATTGCTGGTGACAAATATAGCTTAGGTTTTGTGGCCGAAACTGAACGTCAAGTCAGCCTTCATTTACAAGATCATTTAAACCAGTTACCTGCTCAAGATGATCGTTCTCGTAAAATTTTAGAGCAAATGAATGAAGATGAATTACATCATCGCCATACAGCTCTTGAGGCAGGTGGTGTTGAATTACCATATGCAGTAAAAATTACGATGACTGCTATTTCAAAGCTAATGACAAAAACTAGTTATTATCTTTAAAAAAACAAAGGATTGATCTAATTCGGATCAATCCTTTTTAAATATTATTTTAAGCCGTGATCATATTTGAAACGTTCAATATCTCGAATTGAGTTCCAATAGTTTCGATTAATACGATCACGATCATTTTGTAATTCTCTTAAAAGCTTACGATAACGTTCACGCTCTTCTGGCTTTAATTTTTCGTTATAAGCACTGTCAGAATATTGCTTAAACTTTTCGTCATAACGATCATATTCATTTTTTGCATTATAGTAGTCGGAAGCTGCCTGATAATAAGGTCTTAAACGATTACGCTGCTCAACTGGGCACACATTGATATTGCCACTACCTTCTAAAGCACTATAAAAAATATTTGTTGGCTGACAATAATACCCTAAACCTTCTTTATACCCACGTTCATATGACTTTTGATCTGGAACAATATTGGCTTTTCCACATGCTTTGTAATATTGATCTAAACGTGGCGACGAACCTTTTGAACCATCTTTCTCACCCACTAATGACCAATTCGCAGTCTTACATTCTTCTACGCTCATTGCAGCACAACCTGAAAGGCTGATTGCTAGAATGGCTAAACCGATATTTTTCATATTAAGAGAACTCAAAAAATAAATTAAAAAAAACGCAAAAATAAAATTCCAGTAAACACCCTAAAAGGTCCTGCTCTATTCAAGACTTCAAAAATAAGTGCCTCACTGGATAAGCCTTAAGTTTAAATCAGTTTGACCCTCTCACCAAATTGAAAGGTCATAATTGTTAATATTGTTTAATTTTAAAAAAAAGCAAATTCGCAGAAATTTGCTCACTCTTAAACTACCTTTATACACTAATTTTACTTAAAATAATTACCTTAAAAATTAATTACAAGTTTATGATTATTAAAATAAAAAATTAAAACCACTCATGAATTACTCTTTAATCATTTTACTCTTTTTTTACGCGATTAACTTCCAAGGCTAAGGTAGGATTTTAGCTAAATAACCACCAAGGTTTTTTATAATGAGTACGCATATTTACCCAAGTTTAAACTTACAAAATCCTCACTTTAAGGCATTTAAAATATCAGATGATTTTATTCCACCAACACAACCTCATATTTTCAATTCCGAGCTTTTTTTAAAAGAGGTTGATGATTATTTAAGTTTATATCCTCACACTCAGCACATTGATATTTGTCTGCACGACTTAAACGGACATATTCGAGGGAAACGGATTGATGTTAAAAGTTTAAAGAATCTCTCTAATGGATGCTATTTTCCACTTTCTGTGTACGCTATGAGCCTAGATGGAAAAGTGATTGAAGAGACAGGTTTAGGAAAATATATTGGTGAACCAGACAGACTTTGCCTACCCATTTTAGGCAGCTTGCAACCCAGTGCATTATCTCCTGAATTGAATGCTCAGCTTTACCTATCCATGCAAGAAGAAGATGGTTCAGATTGTCATTATGAACCACGCAATATATTAAAAAAATTATTAAATCAGTTACATGCTATCAATTACTTTCCTGTTATGGCTGCCGAACTAGAGTTTTATCTTTTCTCACCTCAGCATCAGTCTGAAACCTGCATAGAAAACCAATGTTTCGATATAGATGCGCCAAATAACTATCAGCAAGTCCTAGATGAAGTTGAGAAAGCAGCCCTACTTCAATCTATTGAAATTACCGCAATTGTTGCGGAATCATCCCCTGGACAATACGAATTAAATCTTCAACACAGCCATGACATTTTAAAACTCTGCGATCAAATTAATGCTTTAAAAAGAATTGTAAAGCAAGTCGCAAGAAAACATGACTTAACTGCTTGTTTCATGGCGAAACCGAACTTGGCAAAGGCTGGTAGTGGCATGCATTTTCATATGAGCCTACTTAATCAATACCATAAAAATATATTTAGCTCAGAAGTACAAAAAGATGAGCTTTCAGCCAAATTATTGAGCGCGATTAGCGGACTCATTGAGTTAATGCCTGCATCTATGGCGATTTTAGCGCCTAATATTAATTCTTATAGACGTTTTAAAATTGGTCATCATGTGCCATTAGAAGCCAATTGGGATACCAATAATCGTAATGTCGCAATCCGTATTCCATGCTCAGATGTACAAAATCAACGTTTAGAATATCGGGTTGCTGGAGCCGACTGTAACCCCTATCTGGTTGCAGCGACTATTTTAGCTGGCGTGTCTTATGGCTTATCTCATAAGTTACCGCTGCCAAAACCTGCACATCTTTTAAAATTTCAAGACGAGCACATTTTATTAGCCAACAACCAACCAGAAGCCTTAAAAATATTTAAAGGAAGTCTTATTTTAAAAGGATATTTAGGCGCTGACTTTATCGAACATTGGTACACAGTTAAGCAAGCTGAATATCAAAACATTTACAGCCAAATGACTGAAGCAGAACAACATTGGGATATATAAATAAAAAAAGCAAAAAAAATATAAACCACTTTGCAAACCCTTAGGGAAAAATACCCTAAGGTTTTTTTACATCTAATTAATGATTTTTCTGTTGAGCTAAGAAACGTAATCCAACACCAGGCTCAGTAGCAATATAGCGTGGTTGAATCGCGTTATCCCCCAACTTACTACGTAACTTCCCCACTAAAATACGTAAATAGTGAGTATCTTCCTGATGGGTTGGCCCCCAAAGTTCTTTTAAAAGTTGTGGCTGTGTTAAAAGCTGACCTTGATAGCGCATTAATAACGTCAAAAGTTGAAATTCTTTTCGAGTTAAAGTAATTGGCTGTTGCTCAACCCAAACTAAACGTTGTGTGACATCAACTTTAAGATAACCATCGTCATACACATGTGCTTCTTGCTGAATCGGTTGGTTTCTTAAAATGACACGTATGCGCGCCAAAAGCTCTTGCACACTAAAAGGTTTGGTCATGTAATCATTTGCGCCAGCATCGAGCAGAGCAACTTTTTCATATTCATCGGCACGTACAGATAACACAATAACAGGTACATTCGACCAGCTACGTAATTCTTGGAGTACTTCTTTCCCGTCTAAATCGGGTAAGCCTAGGTCAAGAATAACCAAGTCGGCACCTTGGGTCGCCAATGTTTCTAGACCTTTGTAACCTGTCTCACAGAGCGTGGTCTTATATTTTTGTGTTCTTAAAGCGATGTCTAAAAATTTACGGATTTGAGGCTCATCATCAATAATCACAATACGTGTTTCTACAGGAGATGTTTCTGAAGTTATCATGACTTTACAACTTATTCTTTTACTGGATGAATGGGTAATCTGATTTGAATTAAAGTACCTTTATTTTGGCGCCCTGAAAATGCCTCTATTGTACCCATATGAGCACCAATAATCGCTTTTACGATTGTAAGCCCTAAACCTGTACCAAATTTTCCACGGTCTCCGCGCTCCATGGTGTAAAACATATCAAAAATGCGGTTTCTTTCGTCTTCAGGAATTCCTGCACCTCTATCTTCAATTTCTATTTTTACTTCATCTTCTGATGAAAGATGAGCACGAATCATGACTGGTTCATCTGGAGGTGAAAAGTTTGCGGCATTTTCTAAAACATTAAAAATGGCTTGCTCTACCAGTGCTGGGTGTACATATAAACTAATCGCTTGTTCAGGTAATTCAACCGACACTTGAGTATCTGGTTTATAGCGCTTTAAACGGCGGGTTGCAGAACCAATTAATTCATCCACACCAATCCAGTCTCTTTTTAAAGATAGACCTTCATGCCCCAAACGTGTCATGTCAAGTAGGTTTTGAATATAACGGTCTAAGCGCTCACCTTCTAAATGAATGGTTTCGAGTAAATCCTGTTGGTCTTGTTCTGACATATCAGCTTTAAAATGGGCAAGTGTGTCTGCTGCACCAATAATAGAAGCAAGCGGTGAACGTAAATCATGCGATACCGAAGATAATAAAGCAGAACGTAATCGCTCTGTTTCACTGGTGACTTTTGCTTGTTCAAGTTCATTGACCAATTGGGTGCGAAGAGCTGCTTGTGCAATATACTCAATTACACTTTCCGTCAGTTTCTTTTGTTCAAAATTTAGAGAAACCACATCATCCTTAAAGTAAATTCCCACAATACCTAGGCTATTTTTTTGCTCTAAAAGAGGTAAAAACCACCAGTTTGACTGGCTGAGTGTATCTGTAAAACGTCCACATGGTTGTTGATGTTTTAAGCACCAATCTGCCGCCACTTTTTCTTTATCGTTTAGCTCTATGTCAGATGAAATGACTCTATCTTGAATAGAAATCCACACCTTCGTTTGAAGTTGGGTTTCTAAAGTCATTCGACCTGTTTGCATAACTTCTTCAAGGTTTACTGCACTAGAAAGCTTACGCGCTAAATCTTGCATTACTGTAGTGTAAGCATTTGCAGCTTTTAAAGATAAAACCTGCTGACGTAATTGAGAGGCCAAACGCCCAGCGATTAAAGCTGCCGCAAAAAAAGCCACAACGGTAACTACACCTTGGTGTGCTGAAATTTGTAAGGTAAAACGTGGAGCAATAAAGAAAAAATTATAGGCCAAGAAACAAATAAGAGCGGCTACTACCGCAGCAAGCATTCTAGTTTTCGTTGCTACAATTAAAACTGAAATAATGAAAATGACGGAAAAGTCTTCAATACCTAAGAGAACTTCGGCAAAGTGAGCTATAAAAATACTTGCACACGTCACAGCTAAAACAAAAATACTTTCTTTTAATGATAAAAATGATGGCTTTTCAATCTGATTGATTTTTTTGGTACCCTGTTCTGGATGCAAAATGGTTAAAGCAATCGAGTTTTCTTGATTTAATAATTGCTGTGCTAAATTTTTCTTAAATAACTTTAGCCACCACGGCGAAATGCTTTTGCCAATAACCAGATTGGAAATTCCTCGATCCACTGCGGCATCCATTAATACTGACGCAACTCGATGGCCATATAAAACTTCTGTTCGACCACCGAGTTGCCGAGCCAATTCAAATGCACGATCAATCTCAATATATTCTTTTTTATAAGAACTCCCTGAACTCTGACCAAAGTCCAGACTTTTAGCTACATTCACTACCGTCCATGTAGCACCATTACGCTCTGCTAAGCGGCAGCCTGCCCGCACTAAATACTCAGAAGAACCTTGTCCGTCTATCGCAATCATCAATTCATTTTGCAGCGAGATAGACTTCAAACCTTTAGAGGCATAGCTCTCTTTTAAATCTGAATCGACATGCTCTGCAACGCATTGCATTGCCAGTTCACGCAATGCTGTTAAATTTGAAATGCTAAAAAAGCCTTGTAATGCCAAATTTGCTTGCTCTGGCACATAGACTTTTCCTTGATGGAGCCTTTCAATGAGTTCACTGACGGGTAAATCAATTAAGCGAATGTCTCGGATACGATCAAATACCCGATCTGGTACCGTTTCATTTACTCGAATCCCCGTAATCTGGTAGACCACATCATTTAGGCTTTCTAAATGCTGAATATTAATGGTCGTAAATACATCAATACCGGCGTCTAGCAATTCATTGACATCTTGCCAACGTCGTTCATGACGACTGTTTGGGACGTTACGATGAGCCAACTCATCGACCAAAACAATTTCTGGATGCCGAAGCAGAATAGCATCCAGGTCCATTTCTTCTAATGTATGCCCCTGATATTGCATTTCCTTTCTAGCAATTTCAGGTAAGCCTTCCAAAATTTTTAGAGTTTCTATTCTTCCGTGGGTTTCAACAATACCCACAACAACATCTGTGCCCTGTTGAAATAATTCTTTAGCGCGGGCAAGCATGGCATAGGTTTTTCCAACACCAGGTGCCGCACCTAAAAAGACCGTTAGTCGACCGGCTTGATATCTGTTGACATGATTTAATAAGGCCTCAGCCTGATTTTCGCGATTGCTTTGCACTTGATATCATCCGGTAAACTAACAACTTTATTTTTAAGTTAATGTGTAGATTGTAATTGATCTAAAGCAATATTGAGTTCTAATACATTAACACGAGCTTGCCCCAATACACCAAACTGCTTCGGTTCAATATGCTTTTGCAAAACCTCTTCCACAATCTTAGGGTCTAAATGATGAGCTTGAGCCACTCGAGTAACCTGTAACTGAGCAGATTCAGGACTAATATGCGGATCGATACCACTCCCCGATTTAGTCACTAAATCACTTGGAATTGGTGTATTACCTGTGTGATCTTGTTTTTTCACCGCAAGAATCTGAGCATCAATTTGTTGCTGTAGTTCAGGATTAGTACGAGCTAAGTTTGTACCTGCCATAGCCATCGGGTCATAAGCGACTGCAGAAGGACGTGGATGAAAATAAGCCTCTCCCACAAATGGCTGAGCGACTAATTTTGACCCTAGAACTTTATGGTTTATTTCAATCAAACTACCATTCGCTTGATTGTTAAATAGTACCTGTCCCGCACCTGTAGCAATCGCACTATAAACTGCACCGCAACCGACAAGTGTAAAAATTAATAATCCTAAAGATGCTCTTAAGGTCTGACCCAAATTTGCTTCTGAATTTTGTACATAAGTTTTCATTTCAACCTCCAGATTACAAACCAAATAATTGAACAATTACAACATCAATCGCTTTAATGGCAATGAATGGTAGAACCACACCGCCCACCCCATAAATCAACATATTTCGACGTAGTAACTGAGTTGCAGTTGAAGGTTTAAATTTCACTCCTCGGAGTGCGATTGGAATTAATAACGGGATAATAATCGCGTTAAAAATTAATGCAGATAAAATCGCGCTGTTTGGACTTGCTAAGTGCATTACATTCAATACTTGCATTTGTGGAATCGCAGCAGCGAACAATGCAGGCAAGATGGCAAAGTATTTAGAGACGTCGTTTGCTAAGGAAAAGGTTGTTAACGCACCACGGGTAATTAGCTGCTGTTTCCCAATCTCAACTACAGCAAGCAGTTTGGTCGGATCAGAGTCTAAATCAACCATATTGCCGGCTTCTTTAGCAGCTTGTGTACCTGAGTTCATAGCCAAACCAATATCGGCTTGTGCTAGTGCTGGTGCATCGTTGGTTCCGTCACCGACCATCGCAACTAAACGACCTTGTTGTTGTTCGGTGCGAATACAAGCCAATTTGTCTTCTGGTTTTGCTTCGGCAATATAGTCATCTACACCAGCTTCAGCAGCAATCGCGGCAGCAGTTAATGGGTTATCACCTGTGACCATGACAGTTTTAATACCCATTTCTCTTAAGCGTGCAAAACGTTCTTTAATACCGTGTTTAATCACATCTGAGAGTTCAATCACACCCAATACATGATGTTGATTAGAAACGACTAAAGGTGTTGCTCCTTTTTTGGCAACTTGTTCAACACGTGCTTTTAACTCTAGATCTTGCGAATAATCTTCATCTACAAATTTCAAGATTGCATCTAAAGCGCCTTTACGAATTTGCTCACCATTCGGTAAATTCACACCAGAAATTCGAGTCGAAGCACTAAAAGAGATAAATTCGGCTTGCTCAGGTTCTTGCTGTTTTAAACCCTGTTCTTTTGCTAACTTAACAATCGACTTACCTTCTGGTGTTGGGTCGGCAAGTGAACTCACCCAAGCAGCAGCTCTCAACTCAGACTCGGTTACCGAGGTTAAAGGATAAAAAGAAGTCGCTTGACGGTCACCATATGTAATGGTTCCTGTTTTATCGAGTAAAAGTACATCAATGTCACCCGCAACTTCTACCGCTTTACCTGATTTCGCCAAAACATTAGCTTTGAGCGCGCGGTTCATGCCCGCAATACCAATCGCAGGTAACAAGCCACCAATGGTTGTTGGAATTAAGCAGACCAGCAGAGCCACAAGCACGACTGGATCAAGTTCAATATGCAAATAATGAGCAATAAACGGCAAGCTAATCACAACAATTAAGAAGGTAATTGTCATCACCATTAACAAGAAGCCAAGTGCAATCTCATTCGGTGTTTTTTGACGATTTGAACCTTCAACCAAAGCAATCATACGGTCTAAGAAACTTTGGCCAGATTCCGCAGTCACTTGCACAACAATACGATCTGTAAGAACTTTCGTCCCACCAATAACACCTGAACGGTCAGTTCCAGCTTCACGTAACACGGGTGCTGACTCACCTGTAACCGCCGATTCATTAATGGTGGCAAAGCCTTCTACAATTTCACCGTCGGCTGGAACAAGCTCACCTGCATGAACTTCAATATAATCATTTAAATGAAGTTCAGTGGCTGCAACTTGAGTTGCTTGTCGGTCTGTCAAAGAATTAAGTCTTCGAGCAGTCAAGTTTTCTCTTGCTGCACGCAATGAAGATGCCTGTCCACGACCTCTAGCCTCTGCAACCGCTTCAGCATAGTTAGCAAATAAAATCGTAATAAACAAAATTGCTGTAACGACCAAACCAAACACCAGTGTGGCATATCCCATTAAGGTACTTAGAGCAGTGATTACTGTTCCAAGCCATACAATTGCCATGACTGGGTTTTTAATTGCATGCTGTGGTAGCAATTTTACAAAAGCATTTTTCCAAACTTCAAAACTTGGTACTGCCACAGTCGTTTTATGGCTATTTACATGAGTTTGTGTATTCATTTTCACTCGCCTCCTTAGCCTTTAACCAACAAAAGTTGATCGGCAATTGGCCCAAGGACAAGAACTGGCATAAATTGTAATAAGGTAAGCAGCACAACAATCGTAATCAGCGTTAAGGCAAAGGTTGGCGTTTCAACCTGAAGACTACCTGTTGTTTCGGGTGCTTTTCTTTTTGCTGCTAAACGTGTCGCAATCATTAATGGCAAAATTAAGGTCGGGAAGCGTCCTAAAAGAAGAGCAATGCTACAAGTGACATTCCACCATACCGTGTTGTCTCCAAGGCCTTCAAAACCTGAACCATTGTTGGCAAATGCAGAGACATATTCATAGAACACTTGGCTAATACCGTGTGGTCCAGGGTTTGTGATACCTGATAATCCCGGAATACTAAGACTCAAGGCTGTAAAAGCCAGAATAATAAGAGGCTGAATTAAGATAATAATCGCAAGTAACTTGATCTCTGCTGCTTCAATCTTGCGCCCAAACAATTCAGGGGTACGGCCTGTCATTAAACCTGCAATAAATACTGCAAGTAATAGATAAATCATAAACTGTTGCAGACCACAGCCCACACCACCCCAAATCGCATTAATCAACATATTGATGAGTTCGACTAAACCAGTAAGCGGCGCAGAAGAATCATGCATCATATTGACCGAGCCGTTATTCACCTGCGTAGTGATCGCTGCCCAAACTGCTGATGCGGCTGGTCCAAAACGTTGTTCTTTACCTTCCATTACGGCAAGTTGAGATGCTGTCGATGACATACTCTCAGACCAGACAGCCGCTGCACCTGAAATAATCGACATGAAAAGCATGCTGCCAAACACAAAGTAAGCAAATTTTTTACGCTGGGTAAAATGCCCAACCATAAAAATCACGGTAAGTGGAATAAGTAATATCGCAATCATTTCTAATAAATTAGAAAGCGGTGTTGGATTTTCTAAAGGCACACTACTATTTGGACCATACCAACCGCCACCATTACTCCCCAATTGCTTGATCGCTACCATTGGCGCAACTGGCCCTAAAGGAATTTTTTGGGTTTGTACTGTATTCGCCTTATCAATCAGCTGTACTTCAGGCCCGCCTTGGAAAGTTGCTGGTACACCTTGGCTATTGAGCAATAAAGACCAGACAAAACAGAGTGGAAGTAAGAATCGGACTGTAGGGCGAATTACATCTGCCCAATAGTTCCCAATTAAAATTTGGTCTGGCTGCTCGGCAACATCGGCTGCAATATGGCTTGGGCGCTGATAAAAGAAAGCTCTTAAGGTCGCGACCACCAAAGCCAGTCCCATCATTGGAGTAATGACTTGCAAGCCCACAATACCTGTCATTTGCGACAAATAAGATAATTGAGCTTGCCCAGAATAATGCTGTTGATTGGTATTAGTTAAAAATGAAATAACCGTGTGTAATGCTAAATCCCAACTCATATTGGGAGCATGATTTGGATTTAATGGTAACCATGCTTGTGTCATAAAAATAGCAAAAACGGCCACAGCTAGAAAAACACAGCTAACAACAAATGCTAGCGAATATTGTTTCCAGTTCATTTGTTGTTGTGAAGATATACCTAACAAGCGATAAACAGGATTTTCAATCCAGCGAAATAATCCATCGCCTACCATCGGCTTATTTGTCATCACTTTGGATAGATATTTACCGAGGCACCATGCTAGAAAAATAGCAATAAATAAAACAAGTATAAGTTCTAACATGGCTATTCTCCTCTATACCCCTTGGCTTGATTTGCCAAACTGGAAATAAGGAGAGATGAAGAAATATCATTTGTTTTAAGTCCGCATAAGACAATGCCAGACTGATGCAAGATGCGCATTTGAGAATTTATAAGCATCTTTATTGTCCTGAAATAACACTAATTTAGTGAATTTCAGTATGGATAAAATGCCCGTAAATTCTCTATTGAGGAAATCAAAGACCGCGTAAAGTTTGCGTAAAATCTAGTTTGAAAGCCTTTAAACTTTAAAATTAACGACTGGATAAAGCATACTATCAGCCTTTAAGGTTTCACAAGGCCAAAGTTCATATAAAGGAATTTTTACATCAAGCGCCAAAGGTAATTTTTTAGAATTAAATTGCATATGGTCCAGATCACTTCCCCATGCAATCAAATCTACATCTAAAGAAATATGATGCGATGGACGAACACGTCCCGAATCTGACTCAAGTTTCTTTAAAAAAGATTCTATTTGTCCACAGGCTAAAGTGCTTTTTAATAGACATGCTGAATTCCAATAATCATCTCCAATACCATCTCGGCATGGAATTTGATAAACAGATGAAAACTGCACTTTCCCCAAAGTTGCTAATTGCGTATACGCAAAAGTAAAGTGCTGATCTGCGTCTAAATTACTCGCTAGGGCGAGCGCAAAAATTGTTTCTGGTGCGTTCAAGACGAATTCCTACAGCATTAGCTTCTGCAATGATGGCGGGCTTACGGATGGTTATGGTAATTTTTTCAATTGTTGGAAAGGTTTCAAACAAACATTTCAAAACAAGATGTGCTGCATGTTCAATTAATTCAGGTTTGGCTTGTTGAATGGTTTGAGCCGATAACTCACAAATCTGGGCATAGTTGAGTGTGTCCTCAAGTTTGTCAGACTCTGCTGCTCGGCTCAAATCATTATGGATGGTTAAATCCAACATTAAAGGTTGAATAATTTGTCTTTCCCAGTTGAAACAGCCAATCACTGTCTCAACCTTCAAGCCTTCAATAATAATGGCATCCATAAATTTAAACTGACCTTAGTGCTTTAACAACGAAGCAGGTTCCATATTTTGAACCATTTTCAAACGTTGGTCTGCATAAATATCAGTATATGGTGCGAGTACGCGCATAAAACGATCGAAATAAAGCATTTGCTTAAATAATAAAGCAAAATCACGTGGGAATTTAATCCCGTGGCGCTCTCCAACCCCTACCATATCCATCATGATATCGTTTAAATCGGCTGGATTTGAAGCGAGAATTTGTTGAGGATCAGACATTAATACGCCATTAAATAAGCGCTCTAAATCTTGTGCCAATACATCAACATCAACTTTGTTATGAGTCATACCCATTTTCAGCATGTTTTCAGCCATTGCCTGATAATCAGTTTTTTGCAATGCATCCATAAAGGCCATACATGCTGTCCAGACTTCTGGCTTTAACTGCCCCACAATACCGAAATCGATAAAACCAATTCGGCCATCTTCGAGCAACATTAGATTTCCAGCATGTAAGTCCGCATGAAAACTCTTACAGAGCATAAGACTACCAAACCATGTATTCATGGCAGTAATCAGTACTTGTGACGGATCTTTAGCATATTGTTTTACCACACTAAAATCTGTCAAAGACACACCGTATAAACGCTGCATGGTCAACACACGACGCGTAGAAAACTGATGATAAACTTTAGGTGCTGTCGCAGCGTGGTTTTGAGAAATATTTAAATATTCTATAAAGTCATCTAAGTTTTGGGCTTCTTCAATAAAGTCGACTTCACGCACCATACGGGTTTTGATTTCATCGACAATGTCAGAAAGAGCAGCAAACTTGATTTTAGGTACTGCACGCTCAAGTAGTTTGGCTGCCCAATGCACCACGTTTAAGTCAGTGTATAAAATAGTTTCTACGCCAGGTTTTTGTACTTTGATAACGACATCTTCACCTGTAGTCAGTTTAGCTGCATGAACCTGAGCAATTGATGCAGAAGCTAAAGGCTTTTCATCGATATAGCTAAAAATCTGGCTTAAATCGCGTCCTTCAAACTCAGAGGCAAGTACGCCTTGAATATAGCTAAATGGCAGAGTTGGAGTCTGATCTAAACAACCTTGAAATTCTTCTACATATTCACGCGGAAATAGCGATGGTGTACTCGCGATAAACTGACCAAGCTTAATATATGTTGAGCCAAGCAACTCAAAAGTCTCACGCATGAGTTTGGCATTACTTGGCTTATCAGTTGCGTACTTAATACCGGCTTTAGCAGCAACCACTGCGGTTTCACCGATACGGGCAACTGAGCGCAATCCATCAAATAAAATATTTTTTTTCATATTTCTTTAGAACCAGAATATTCGTCTCAAGTGTAGCAAATTTTGCTTTATTTGCTGATTAGCTTGCCTGACAAAGTGGACAATTTATATCTTTATCAAAATTAACAATACGTTGTGTCATATTTAATCCATCCCAAAGTAACAGTTTTTGTTTCAGAGGAGTGCGATTAAGCCCTAAATACAACAAAGTGTGATGTGCTTGTAATGACGCTATCATTACAGGAGTTGTTGCAAGCACTCCTGACTCTGCACAGCGAAGGCCTTCATTGTCATGCTGTTCTTTTGGGAATAAACATTCATAACAAGCTGAATCACCTTCTACCATAAACATTTGCGCCTGAAAGCCAATTGCGGAGGCACTAATTAATGCGACCTGATGTTTCTTACAAGCACTATTTACTAAATAGCGAGTTGTAAAGTTATCACAGCCATCCAGCACTACATCTTGGTGTTCAACAAGTCTATCAATGTTATGTTCGTCTAAACGTTCATTAAAGTATTCAACACAGATATAAGGGTTAATTTTCTGTAACCGTTTTGCTAGAACTTCAGCTTTATAGCGACCAATATCTTCATGACCAAATGCAATCTGACGCTGCAAATTACTTATCTCAATGGTATCGGCATCAATGAGTGTAATCTTCCCAACTCCTGCTCGTGCAAGTAGTTCTGCACTGCTACAACCTATGCCACCAGCGCCGACAATCAGTACATTGGCAAGTTTGAGTTTTTCCTGAGCTTCAATATCCCATCCATCAAGTAAAATCTGACGGCTATAGAGATGCATTTCTTCATCACTTAACTCTACAAAATCGATATCTTGAAGCTCGGTCACACGTTAATCCTTTCACTTAGAAGCCAAATGATTTTATGACTAAGTCGATCATTATGAAAGCTATAAAATAGAAACAGTTTTTTATTCGGTTACTGCTCTATTGTTCACATTACTTCTTTCACACTTTCTGCAACAATAGAACCAACTAGTTTCTTTGTTACTTAGGCTAAATATGTCTCAATCATATATTGCACCAGTAGAGTTAGAAAAAGCTTATCGTTTATTAAATCATGGTCCAACTGTGCTTGTTTCTGCACAACATGGTGACGACCGCAATGTAATGGCTGCCGCATGGGCATGTGCATTAGAGTTTAAACCTGCCAAAGTGTCTGTAGTTTTAGATAAAAGTACGAAAACTCGACAGCTTGTTGAGCAAAGCGGTTACTTCACCCTACAAGTTCCTTGCTATGCACAGCTCAATATGACCAAGCAACTTGGCACCATTAGTAAGTTGGATGACCCACAAAAACTTGAACACTGTGGAGTTGAACTATTCTATCAAGAAGACCTGAGTAGCCCACTTGTATCAGGTTGTATCGCATGGCTGGTTTGTAAAATTATTCCTGAACCGCATAATCAGTCAGCTCATGATTTATTTATTGGTTCTGTTGTAGGTGCATGGGCAGATAGCCGCGTTTTTAGAGATGGGCACTGGTATTTTCAAGATGCGCCAAAAGAACTTCGAAGCCTGCATTATATTGCAGGTGGAACGTTTTACTTAATTGGTGAAGAAGTGAAAGCCGATCTCTAATATAAAAAATAAAGGGAAATATTTAAATATTTCCCTTTGTTCAATTTAGCTTGCATAGGCTTGCTGCATTTTTGCAATTTCTTGCTGCTTCAATAATCCTCTTTGAATTTTTCCGCTCGTGGTTTTCGGTAGACTATCCACAAACTCAATTTCTTTTGGGTACGCATGCCGAGATAAACGGTTACGAACATATTGCTGTAACTTATCTTTTAATGTTTCACATGCTTGATAAGCAGGCTTAAGTACCACAAAAGCTTTTACTATTTCGGTTCGTTCCGGATCTGGCTTACCAATTACGGCTGACTCTAATACCGCCTCACACTCTAACAAAGTACTTTCAACATCGAATGGTCCAACTCGGTAGCCCGATGTTGTAATGACATCGTCAGCACGCCCCACAAAATCAATGCCTCCATGTTCATTTAAAGTGACCGTATCACCAGTTAAATAATATTTGCCGACAAAGGCTTTGCGATTATTGCCACCATAACCTTTAAACCACATTAGTGGGGATTGCTCCGAGTCCATTGCCAAAATACCAACACCACCTGTTGGTAATTCTTGATAATTTTGGTCTAACACCGCAAAACGATGCCCAGGAATTGCAAAACCAGCTGAACCTACTTTTAATGGGTGCTCAAGCGCATGGTGGTTCGCAATCACCATGCCGAGTTCAGTTTGTCCATATTGATCAAAAATATTGACCTCTAAATCCTGTTTAAACCAGTTCACAACCTCAGGTGTTAATGGCTCACCCGCACTACTCACTACGCGTAAATGTTGTTTAATTGAAGGGTCAAATTTTTCCTTAAACCCAAAGAACATTCGAAATGCTGTTGGCGATCCTGTTAAATTACTTACCTTATACTTTTTAATTAACTCAATTGCCTGATCTACATTAAACGAACGCTCATCCATAATAATGCTATGCCCCAAGCTTAAAGGGCCTGTAATGCCATAATACAAACCATACGCCCAGCCCGGATCTGCCAAATTCCAAAACATATCCTCTTCACGCAAATCGACAGCATGAGTCATATAACCTTTAAATGCCAAAATTGCTTTTAGTGGAACAGGGACAGACTTAGCAAGTCCAGTTGTGCCTGAGGTAAACATCATTAAAAAGTCATCGTCAAAGCTACGACTAACTGGTTCACATTGCTCAGAATAGCGTTGTAAGGATTGCCAAAAATCGAAGTCATACTCAGACAAAGGACCAGTCTGATGAACAGTGACAATAACAGGAACATTTAAAGTATTCAGTTTAGGTCGTTGTTCATCATTAGTCACAATCAATTTGGTTTGAGCAGTCGTAATACGGTGATCAATCGATTTTGTTTCAAAAGCAGTAAATAAAGGCTGATAAATAGCCCCAATGCGCCACGCTGCCAAAATTGTAATTAATAACTCAGGCGTTCTCGGTAGAAGTCCTGCAATACAATCTCCAGTTTGAATTCCTTGTGCTTTAAAGAAGTTAGCAAGTTTTCCAGAAAGTTCAGCAAGTTGCTCGAACGTATAGTGCTCTGCCTGTCCGTTTTTTCCTTCCCAAATGAGCGCTGTTTTATTTTTTCCTACATAACGCTCACAGCACTCAACATAAGCATTTATTGCTTGGGGATGCCCAACAAGTTGCTCTTCAATGAGTTTTGCAAGATCAAATTGCTGATAAGCTTCTTCCAAAGTTTTCATGATGCTCACCTTCATTCCGTTTGATGATTGATTCTGTGTAAGGTCACAAAATCTGTCCTGACTGTTATTGTTTTAGCTAGAGCTCGAAGAATATTTCTTCAACTTTTCCATCTATTTCAAACAAAACTAATAGCAAAAATGCATCATTTCAATTGCAAGAAACCGCACATGGTGTGCGGTTTCTTGCAGTTTTAAGTTTAAAAACTCAATACTTTATAATCTAAACTTGAGCCACTTCACGAGCAATCACCAAGCGCTGAATATCAGAAGCACCTTCATAAATCTGGCTTACACGAACATCCCGATAAATTCTCTCAACAGGGAAATCACTAACGTAGCCATAACCACCATGAATTTGGATTGCATCCGAACACACTCGCTCAGCCATAGTTGATGCAAAGAGTTTCGCCATAGAGGCTTCTTTTAAACAAGGTAGTCCCGCATCTTTTAAAGTTGCCGCATGTAAAACCAACTGATGTGCCGCTTCAATCTGGGTTGCCATATCGGCTAAGCGAAAACCAACCGCCTGATGCTGGACCAGCTCTACACCGAAGGCCTTACGCTCGTTTGCATATTGCACAGCTGCATCAAAAGCAGCTCTTGCCATACCGACAGACTGAGCAGCAATACCAATACGACCGGCCGCTAAATTAGATAACGCAATTTTATAACCTTCACCTTCTTGTCCAACCAAATTTTCTAAAGGAATCCGGCAGTCTTCAAGCGTAATGGTTGCGGTGTCCGAGGCATGCTGTCCCATTTTGTCTTCAATACGAGTTACCAAGTAACCTTGTGTATTGGTCGGAACAAGAAAGCATGAAATGCCTTTTTTACCCGCTTGTTTATCTGTCACCGCAAATACCAAAGCCACTTGAGCATTTTTACCACTGGTAATAAATTGCTTTACGCCATTGAGTACCCAATGGTCGCCATTTCGCTCGGCTTTACATAAAATCGCGCTCGCATCGGAACCAACATGTGGCTCAGTTAAACAAAAGCACCCTAGCCATTCGCCAGAGGCAAATTTTGGCAAATAGGTTTGTTTTTGCTGCTCTGAGCCGTATGCCAGTGTAATGCCGCAAATCAAAGAGTTTTGTACGCTTACGATTGTCGAAATAGCACCATCACCTGCAGCAATTTCTTCAATTGCGAGTACCAAAGATACATAATCCATTCCAGCACCGCCCCATTCATCGGGCACAGTCATCCCCATAGCGCCTAGCGCACCTAAGTCTTTTAATTCTTGAGCCGGAAATTCATGTGTCTTATCGCGATGTGCAGCAGTTGGTTTTAACTGATTTTGCGCATAGTTACGCATCATCTCCTGAACCATGCTTTGTTCAGCATTTAGAATCATTTCAACATCCTTATTTTATTATTTTGCTGCCATACGAATTGCACCATCTAAACGAATGACTTCACCATTTAAATATGAGTTTTCGGCAATATGGGCAACCAAACGTGCAAACTCTTCTGGTTTTCCTAAACGAGATGGATACGGAACCATTTGCCCCAAAGCATCTTGTACATTTTCTGGCATACCCTTAAGCATTGGAGTTTCCATAATTCCCGGTGCAATGGTCATAATACGAATGGCATGTCGCGCAAGCTCACGAGCAATTGGTAAAGTCATCGCCACAATAGCTCCTTTAGATGCAGAATAAGCTGCTTGTCCAATTTGGCCATCAAATGCCGCAACAGACGCAGTGTTAACAATTACACCACGGTCCTCTTCACCTTCTTCAACTGTATTTTTACTCATTGCATCTGCTGCAAAACGCAGCATGTTAAATGTACCTGTGACATTAATATTTAAAGTCTTTGCAAATAACCCCAAGTCATGAACGCCCTCACGGCCAACTACTTTCGCAGAAGGGCCAATACCTGCACAGTTCACCAAACCATGCAAATGACCATGTTTAGCCAACACATCTTTAAAGAATTGCTCAGCAGCTGCTTCATCGGTTACATCAAGTTTTACAAAGTCAGCTTTTGGCCCTAACTGTTTCGCCTGCTGCTCACCTGCTTCTACATTCATGTCTACTAATGTGACTGAGGCACCCTGCTTTACCAAATACTCAGCAGTTGCAGCCCCTAAACCAGAGCCACCACCTGTAATCACGAAATGTTTTCCTTGAATTTTCATTATGTAACGTCCTATAGAAATGTTCTTTAACCTTAGTAGTGAGAGTAAAAGTTGTTTTTTTCCGATACAATTTCAAAAAACCTCAAAATGCTTGCAGCTTTTGATCAATCCAAATTTTGAATATGAAATATTTCACTTGAAATACGTAAAAAAATGAGTCTTTGACATGGTTGTCCAATCTTCTTTAAGTAAAGGAACAATTTCAATTGCACTGGTACATGAAGCATTAAGTGCGGCTTATGCCAAGGGTCTAAATACTCAAATTATTCTGAATAAAGCGGGTATTCCTGCAGAATTACTTATGACACCTAAAGCGCGTGTTCCAGTAGCAACATATGCACAATTATGGATAGAACTTGCCAATGCCATGAATGATGAGTTTTTTGGGATGGATAGCCACCCTATGCGCCGTGGCAGCTATAAATTACTTACAAAACTCGTCAGTACGGCTGAAACTTTAGAAAAGGCTCTCTATGATATTTTGAAGTTTTTTAACTTCGTTTTAGATGATATGCGTGGAGAGTTAATTCGAGAACAAGAAAAAGCTTATTTGGTCATTCGTGATCGTGACCAACCCAAACGTATGTTCACCTATGCTACATTTTTAATGTTAGTACATGGGCTTATGTGTTGGTTAGTAGATCAGCGAATTGGCTTAAACAATATTGCGGTACGTTGTCCAAAACCGAACGATATTCAAGATTATCTAGTTCGTTTTTGTGAAGATATACAATTTAATGCCGAGATAAATCAGGTTGAGTTTGATGCCCACTACTTAGATATTAAAATTAAAAAAGATAAAAAAGCGCTTTATGATTTTTTAGAGCAAACTCCACAAAATCTGTTAGTTCGCTTTAAAAATGAAAATGCCTTGAGCGTTCTTATTCGTCGTCATTTATTAAAGCTTCACCCAGCCGAATGGCCTGAACTCAAAGATGTCGCACAGCAGCTCAATATTTCAGAGGCTACCGTTCAACGCCGACTCAAACATGAAGGAGTGAGTTATCAACAAATTAAAAATGAAATTCGCTGTGATATTGCAATTGAACGTTTAAGCAAAAGCAATGATTCAATACAAGACATTAGTGAAGACTTAAATTTCCATGACCCCAGTGCATTTCACCGTGCTTTTAAAAAATGGACTGGCGTCAGTCCAGGTGCGTATCGAGATAATTTAACTACGCACAAGCAATAGCATATGCATCCAACGAAGCTTTAAGTCTAAACACTTAAGCTTATGATATTTATGTCTTTTAAATTGAATATTTCATATAACGCATTATTTAAAAATTAATAATGCCTATAAAACATTAACTTATAATTTTATCTAAAGTTTTATCTTTCAAACTGATTTACAAATCAAAATAACTAAGTTTGTAAGCCACTAAACACATGAAAGGATGATTTATTATTTTAGTTCGGTTTTATTTTTATCATGTCTTTAAAATCAAAATTTTCTATACCAAAGACTTTGTTGGCATCAACATTGGGGTTTGTATTTGCTTCATCTACTTTTGCAGCAATTCCGACTACGCTTAAACTTGATTACGCTTACTACGCCCCAACCAGTTTGGTGGTAAAGGATCAAAAACTTCTCGAGAAAGCTCTACCAAATACTCAAATTAAATGGGTTTTCAGTCAAGGTAGTAACCGCTCATTAGAATATCTCAACAGTAATAGCATCGATTTTGCTTCTACCGCTGGATTGGCTGCTGTATTAAGTCGAGCGAATGGTAGTCTAATTAAAACTGTGTATGTACAAAGCCAACCGGAATGGACCGCCCTTGTTGTCGCAAAAAACTCACCAATTAAAAGCTTAAAAGATTTAAAAGGTAAAAAAATTGCAGCGACAAAAGGAACCGATCCATTCTTATTTACACTACAAGCACTAGAAACAGTAGGCTTAAGCAAACGCGATGTACAACTAGTCCATTTACAACATCCAGATGGTAAAACCGCATTAGAACGTGGCCAAGTAGATGCTTGGGCGGGGCTTGATCCATTAATGGCTTCAGCTCAAATTCAATCGGGCGCGAAATTACTTTATCGTAATGTAGCATTTAATAGTTATAGCGTGCTTAGCGTGAAAGAAGACTTTGCAAAGCAAAGCCCTGAAGCGGTTGAAGCTGTGATTAAAGCCTACGAACAAGCCAGAAAATGGGCAAAAGCCAATCCAGATAAAGTGGCAGCACTTTTAGCTCAAGAATCAAAACTCCCTCTACCTGTGGCTAAACTACAACTGAGCCGAACCAACTTTGATCAAAGCATTCCATCAGCAACTCAAGCACAAGCGCTAAAACGTTCTGGAAAAATTTTGACAGAAGAAGACTTGGTTAGAAAAGGCACTAATGTCAATCAAGTGGTTGATCAGTTGTTAGACCCACGTTTTGCTCAAAAAGTCGTGAAATAGTATATGAGTGATTCACTTAACAAAGCTGAGCTAAATCATTTCTTAGCTCAGCAGGCTTTAAAATCGCAGAAAAAGCATCTAAACAACAAATTCACACGGTGGTTTAAAGCGCTACTCATTCCCCTCATCTTTTTAGCAGCTTGTGAGTTTTTAGTCAGAAATGGCTATATCGATGCTTATCTACTCCCTGCACCGACTAGTTTATGGCAATCTTTTTTAGATTTAGCTCATAGTGACCTATTTGCTCATATTTATATTAGTACATGGCGTGTTCTATTGGGCTTTATTATAGGAAGCGGTTTAGGCTTAATTTTTGCGATTTGGGTGGGATTAAGTAAAGAAGCAGAAGCTTATTTAGAACCGACCTTCTCAGCAATTAAGTCGATCCCAAGTCTTGCATGGATCCCCCTACTATTACTTTGGTTAGGAATTGACGAAGGTTCAAAAATTACGCTTATTGCAATTGGAGCATTTTTTCCAACCTATACCAATACAGTTGCAGCAATTCATAATGTAGATAGAAAGCTCATTGAAGTTGGAAAAGTTTATCGGCTTAATGCTTTTCAGCGGATTATATCTATTATTTTACCAGCAGCCTCTCCAGGCATTTTAACGGGTTTACGCAACAGCTTAAGCTTATCGTGGATGTTTATGATTGCAGCTGAACTGATTGCAGCCACACAAGGGATTGGCTATTTACTCAGTGATGGCCGAGAAACGTCTCGACCAGATATTGTTATCATTGCAATTATTTTATTGGCGTTGCTAGGTAAAGTAACCGATACCTTAATCAAACTTATCGAAAACTGGTTATTACGTTGGCGGGATACCCTACAAAAGTAATTTTAAATCCAGCATGCCAAAGTGACTCGATCATTTTGGCCATAGTCTTGAATAGTTTTAATTTGGCTAAAACCATGCTGTGTGAAAATATCTCGAACAGCTTGTCCCTGATCATAACCATGCTCTAGTGTAATCCAGCCATGTGGTTTTAACCAGTTTTTCCCTTGAGCAATAATAATTTCAATATCAGCCAGTCCCTGATGGTCTGCAACCAATGCACGGCGCGGTTCTGTGGCCAAAGCTTGCATATGTTCATCTTCAGGGTCGATATATGGCGGATTAGAAACAATTAAATCAAACTTTTGTAGTTCGAGTGCTTCAAACCAAGCGCCGCAAGCGAATTTCACACGTTGTAAATTATGAGCTTGTGCATTTTCTTTTGCGACATCTAAAGTAGGCGCATAAATATCAGTTGCGGTTACCTGCCAATCTGGACGTTCACTCGCTAAAGCAAGCGCAATTGCACCTGTCCCCGTTCCCAAATCCACAATGTTTGCTTTCTTTGGCAAATTTAGATTTAAAACAGTTTCAACTAAAACCTCAGTATCTGGTCGTGGCACTAAAGTATCTGACGTTACTTTTAAATCGAGCGTCCAAAATGGTTGCGAACCCGTCACATAAGCTAAAGGCTCACCATTTTGGATACGTTCAAGACCAGCCAAATAATCTTGTTCTTGTTGGGCTGTTAACTCTTGCTCAAGTCTAAACTTTAATTCAAGCGAATTGATTTTTAGAAAATGCTCAAGCAACCAAGCATTTTCTTGTCGTTCATAACTATCAGACTCACCACGAATTGCAAGCGCTTGTGCAATATTCATTAGCCGCCATTTTCCTGTGCAAGCATCGCAAGCTGATCTGCTTGATATTCACGATGTAAACTATCGAGCAATTCAGTTAAATCACCTTCCATAATCGCGTCTAACTTATATAAAGTTAGGTTAATACGGTGATCCGTCATACGACCTTGTGGGTAATTATACGTACGGATACGTTCAGAACGGTCACCAGAACCCACTAAATCACGGCGCATTTCAGAAGTTGCTGCATCAGCGGCTGCACGTTTTGCATTTTCTAAACGCGATACCAAAAGAGCCATCGCTTTGGCTTTGTTTTTATGTTGTGAACGTTCTTCTTGACACTCAACGACTGTACCAGTTGGAATGTGAGTAATACGCACGGCCGAATCGGTTTTGTTAATGTGCTGACCACCCGCACCAGAAGCACGGTAAGTATCAATACGCAAATCTGCTGGGTTAATTTCAACGTTAGTATCAACATCAATTTCAGGCAAGATCGCAACTGTACATGCTGACGTATGCACACGACCTTGTGATTCAGTGGCAGGGACGCGTTGCACACGGTGAGCACCACTTTCAAACTTTAAACGGCCATAAACGCCATCACCATCTACACGGCAAATAACTTCTTTAAAGCCACCATGTTCGCCTTCATTTTCAGAAAGGACTTCAATACGCCAGCCTTGTGTCTCGGCATATTTGCTGTACATACGGAACAAATCGCCTGAGAAAATTGCAGCTTCATCACCACCCGTTCCGGCGCGAATTTCTAAATACGCAGCATTAGAGTCATTTGGATCTTTTGGAATCATCAAGATATTGAGCTGGCTTTCTAGTTCTTCAAGCAATGCTTTATTCGCTTGAATTTCTTCTTCTGCCATATCTTTAAAGTCAGGGTCCGACTTCATCATTTCAGCAGTTTCAATGTCTTCTTCTGCTTGACGGTATTTGCCCCAAACTTCTGTAATTTCAGTTAAATCACTATGTTCACGAGACAGTTTACGGAAACGTTTGTTATCGGAAATCACTTCTGCATCTGCAAGCAATGCGGTAAGTTCTTCATGACGATCACAGAGTTGATCAAGTCGTAAACGGAGTGACGCTTTCATAAGAGGAAATATCTCAAAAGTCCAAAAAACTTATCTAGATAAATATAAGAAGATAAGCCAAATCATAAAAATAGCGCATAGTTTACAGATTATGCTGATTAAATGACATATGTAATCCTTTAATTCCTGAACTTTAGAAAGGTCTATCCATCATCTGTAAACCTATTAAATTATATATTGACCCTCTCAAGCACTTATGACTTACGTTCACTAATTTTTATTGTTCAGTTTTTAGATAAGATTGATGGTTTTCCATTCTGTTTTAATAGAAAGCATACAAAGAAGACACTAAACTCTAATAATCGAGTGATGGTTCTCCACATTTGAAGAGAAGTGTTTTGTTACATTTGCCGTAACGAAAGATATAAGGTCCTGCAACTTGGGACATGGAGTAAATGATGAAATTAAATACTTTGTTATGTAGTGCTGTTTTAGCTACTTCTATGATGACTGTAGCACATGCAGACAATACAACTCACGTAGCAGCTGCTTCGGCTTTAGGTAGTGTTGCAGGTACTGCAATTGGTAAAAGCATGGGTGGTACATCTGGCGCAACAATTGGTGCTGCTTTAGGTGGTGCTGGTGGTGCAGCAGTTGCAAGTGATCGTCGTCACCGTACAGAATCTGCAATTGGCGGTGGTTTAGGTGGTGGTGCTGGCTATACTGTTGGTAAAAGCATGGGTGGTACAAACGGTGGATACATCGGTGCTGCTTTAGGTGCGGCAGGTGGTGGTGCTTTAGGTAATAAAATTTCTAAAGACCGCGATTATGATCGATCTTCTAAGCACTGGAAGAAAAAACACCGTCATCACCACTAATCACAGTGAAGACATAGACCTAAAAACACCTTCGGGTGTTTTTTTATAGTCAAAATTTTTCCATCCCCCGATATATCGTTCATGATTTATTCACATCTTAATATAAACCATACAAAGCAGACACAAAACTATCGTATCAGCATGGCCCTTCTCCATAATTTTCACGAAATTTTTAATTACATTTAGCTCAAGTTATAAAGATTGCTCTTCAGCAAAATGAGCATGGAGTTCCAAAATGAAAATGAATATTTGGTTAGCAAGTGCATTAATCGCAACAACCTCTATGGTGTCAGTTGCACATGCAGATAATGGTACCCGTGTAGCGGCAACTTCTGCTCTAGGTAGTGTAGTAGGTACAGCAATTGGTAAAAGTATCGGTGGTACATCTGGCGCAACAATTGGTGCTGCTTTAGGTGGTGCTGGTGGTGCAGCTGCAGCAAGTGACCGTCGTAACCGTACAGAAGCTGCTATTGGTGGTGCTTTAGGCGGTGGTGCTGGTTATACCGTTGGTAAAAACATGGGTGGTACAAACGGTGGATACATCGGTGCAGCAGTGGGTGCAGCTGGTGGTTCTGCTTTAGGTCGTAAAGTTGGTCAAGACCGTAACTATGATGACCGTTATGACCGTCGTTATGATCGTGATGACCGCCGTTACGATCGTCGCTATGATCGTGATGACCGTCGTTATTACAATGATCGCGCTTATTATCGTCATGATAATGGCTTACACCGTGGTTGGTATAAACACCACTAATTGGTACATAGATATTAAAAAGCACCCTAGCGGTGCTTTTTTTATTTGGGAGTGAAATTTATATCGAAAAAAACCGATATACATCACTCCATTTATATCGTATTATTTCGATATAACGTTTTTTGAGAATATCGCATGCGATCACTTCAAGACACCAAATTTTCAATTTTGGAGCTTGCTCCTATACGTGATGATAAGACAATCGAATTTTCATTACGTCATGCATTAGAGCTCGCCCAACATGCAGAAAAATTAGGTTATGACCGTTTTTGGCTTGCAGAACATCATAATATGGATGGAATTGCGAGTTCAGCAACCGCTGTTTTACTTGGCTTTATCGCGGCTCATACCCAGCGCATTCGTTTAGGTTCAGGTGGTATCATGCTACCAAACCATGCACCGTTAGTAGTTGCAGAACAATTCGGTACATTAGCAACCTTATATCCAAATCGTATTGAGCTAGGTTTAGGTCGTGCTCCGGGTACAGATCAGGTCACTATGCGTGCCTTACGTCGCGGGCATCAGGAAACGGAAGATCAGTTCCCAAGAGATGTTGTTGAGATTTTGCAATATTTTAAAGCGCCTCAACCCGGCCAAAGAATTATTGCCACTCCAGGACAAAATACTCATGTGCCTGTCTGGTTATTGGGTTCAAGCTTATTTAGCGCGCAATTGGCTGCGAAACTAGGATTACCCTATTCATTTGCATCGCATTTTGCACCACGCATGCTTGGTCAAGCGATCGAACTTTATCGTGAAAATTTCGAACCTTCTGAATATTTGGACAAGCCTTATGTTTCAATGGGTGTACCTGTTGTGGTTGCCAATACAGATGAAGAAGCTCAGTTCCTAGCAACAAGCGCATACCAACGTGTTTTAGGATTAATTCGTGGTGAAAGTTTGAAACTGAAGCCACCGGTTAATTCAATGCAAGGACTATGGAACACAGCAGAACAACTTTCAGTTGAAAATTTCTATACGATGGCACAAATCGGTTCAGCTGAAACAGTACGTTCAGGTTTAGAAAAGCTTTTGGCTACATATGAAGTCGATGAGTTTATTTTTACTTGTGACGTCTATGATACAAATAAACGTTTAGACAGCTTTACTCAATTAATGCAATTAAAATCAAACAATTAATATATACACAAAGTCTCATGCTTGAATCAGTTTCAAGCATGAGATAACCACCTATCTGAAAATACTTTACCCAAACTACTTGCTTGGTTATTTATATTAAAACGATAAAAAATCATCACAAATGAAAACCAAAAGGACTTTTGGAAAATGAGTATTGAACTTAAAAATAATGTTGCCAAATCAGCTACTTTTCAAAATGCAGTTCAGGATTTTGACGCCTTTACTGGTCAAATTCTTTTATCAAATACAATCAAAGCATATGATTTTTCTAATTTAAATGTAGCGATTATTGGAACAGATCAGGAAACTGTCACGCACTTAGAAAAAATTTGCCAACAAGCAAAATTTGTAACTGTATTTCAAATTACACCACATTTTATTTTGCCCCATAGTCAAATCGGCATACATCGCCTCATTACCCACCCGCTTATTGCCAAAAACCGGAGGTTATTTAACAATCGGGTTAAAAGCATCCTAGCTCTACGTTTTCTTGAAACTCAAGTAAATGAAACATGGCTGAGACGACTTTTAATGCCTAATACAGCACAAGCCAATAAAACCTTTTTTAAATCTGATAGCTACTATTTAGCTTTGCAAAGATCAAATTGTAAATTGCAGACTTGGCCAATTATCAAAGTTACCCAAACCGCTATTTATAGTATGGATGGCACTCAACATCCTGTTGATGTCATTATTAGAACAACATCTTAAAAATAAAAAAAGCATGGTTGATCGACCATGCTTTTTACTCATTTCAAATCATACTGTTTTAAATGACCCTGATCATCGTAATGTAAGACCACACGTTGTGCATTTTGTAATTCTGATAAAGACACTGTATTTACCATAAATTGTGAAGCCAATAATTCAACAGAACTATTGGGAGCCTTACTACGTCGATCATCACCATGAAATCTAAGCCAGTTATAACTTGCCCATAAAATTAAAACCAAAGCACTTAAGCAAATTAAAAGAAGTAAATGCAGTAAAGTTTTGACTTCCGAAATATGATCTACCCACACATAGTCATAAATAAGATGTCCTTCAAAAAACCACAGAAATAATGATACTAGCGGAAAAAGCAGCCACATTAAACAAAACCAACCTATTGTTTGCAAGGTATAGTTCGCGGTCTTATTTTTTACATATTCAGGCTGATCAATATATTCAGGTATGTCTAAAACTTCTACGTCAGTATTTTCTTCATTTTTCATGAATTATCTCCACGGAAGCCTCGATCGGGACTAACCCAGCGCGCACGTTTTTTTGTGTTAAATATAGTTTTAGGTACCGCAACCACGCTGGTAAATAACGTTAGTAACCAGAAAAACAATGGATACCAAATGACCCAAAAGTAATTTCTAAAAAGACGCCCACGGTCATAACGATGATCGATCCATAAACTGACTAAAAATTGGATGAGACATGTTCCACCTAATATCACGCCATACCACTGCGGCATGAGTGAATTAATTTGAAACTGTTGAGGCAAGTCGATAAATAATCCCACAAAAAATAAAATAAAGATCATAATCATCACATATGACCAAACAATACTGACTAAAGCTTCAAGCATGACTGGCCACATACGGCGCAAGCGAACTTTGAACATTTTAGGAATATATTCTAATAAGACTTCTACCCCGCCTTGTGCCCAGCGTAACCTCTGTTTCCAAAGTCCTTTAAAAGTTTCAGGCATGTAGATATAACAAAGAGCTTGAGGAATATATTGAATATCCCAATGGTCCATTTGAAGCTTCCAAGAGATATCAATATCTTCTGTAATTTTGTCATCAGACCAAAAACCGACACGAACCAAAGCGGTTTTTCTAAACGCTACAATTACCCCCGATACTGTAAAAATACGACCATATGTTCGTTGCGCACGTTTAATTAATCCAATAATTGAAGAGAACTCCCCAACCTGTAATTTTCCTAAAATACTTGAGCGATTTAAAATTCTAGGGTTACCAGTGACGGCCCCAATACGCGGAAATTTTTGAAACGGCTGCATGAGCCAAAGTACAGCATAAGGATGTAGTAAAGCATCCCCATCAATACAAACTAAATATTCGTATTTACTGACCAATACTCCCGATATTAAAGCGACTGCCTTACCTTGGTTTTCTGCTAAGTGCACAACTCGTAATCGAGCATCTTGTGCTGCTAACTCATCAAGAATTTCTGCAGTTCTGTCACTACTACCATCATTTACAGCAATGACTTCAAAATTTGGATATTTAGTTTGCAACGCATAACGAATGGTTTGCCGTACTTGGGCTTCTTCATTAAAACAAGGAATAATAATACTGCACCCTTCACCTGACGGCTCGGGTAACTGTTGCTCATGGTATTCCCGTTTAAAGAAAAACCAAAGGCCACCTACCATCCATGTCCAAGCCATAAGCAGCGGATATAAAAAGGCAAAAGCAAATAGAATATCGAGTAATACTCTCATTACTTTTTCCCCTCCGTTGCTAAACCTGCAAAGGGCTGATACATCACCGAACTCGAATTCAAGCTCATTGGGTTATATAAATACTCATGGACATTCTTTGCATTTTCATTGTCATAGCCATCAACACCAAATTTCTGAATACCTATGCGCTGAATATCGAAAAGACCTTGTTTTACTTCTTGCCAAGCATTTCTCTGGTCATTTTCTGGCAATGTTAATGTCAGCATAATTCGTTGTTTGTATTTCCCATCAAGAGTATTTAAAAGTTCTAAGGCTTGTTTAAATTGTTTTTGCTTACCCACCATATTAAATTTTAGGTTCACTAAATCATGTTGGGTTAAGAGTGATTTTAAAAGCACTGGTAACTGTTCAATGTGCTCTAAGTCTGGTGTTAGCAACAAACTAAACTGGGCCTGATTACTCATATTCAAATAAGGCTTTGCAGCTTTTTGAGTCAGTTGACTCAGTTGTGATAATTGCTTTACTTGTTCAACACAGTTGCTTTCGTTCAGCGTTGTGTTTTGCATTGCACAATTTAAAGCAGTTCCGGCATTAAGCTGAATACCACTTAAATTGCTATTAAAACGCGCAATATCTTTAGCTAAATCTGCCACCAAAAATGATTTATTTTTTTGAGGATAAATAGGCAGTTCTAAAATAACCGCCTGACCTGCACGAGTTTGTGCCTGCCATAAACTACGGTTCAAAATATCTTGCTTAACTGGCATTTGAGTGGTTGGGAAATAAGCAACGTCATATTGCCCATCTCCATCTTGGTCATCTAACGGCTTCAATATCAGCGTATTGTTTTTTAAGCTATAAAGTTTTGATAATAATACCCCTAATTTTTCATCTGACTGAGTATTGCTTGAAGCAGCTAATTGCTTTAAGTCCATACTTAAAAAATGTTTTGGCTGCTTATATAAATCTTTCTCTGCCGAGTTCAAAATGTTAAGCAACGTCTCAGTCAACTGTTCAGCTGTAGAGTTGTCGACCATAAGACTACGCTTAAAGGTCAGATCATTAATCTGATTTACGCCATCACGCCCTAAACTAAAGGAAAAAGTGAAACCTGCTTGTTGAGCTAGCTTCTCTAACTGCTGATTTACCGCACCATACGGCCATACAATTGCTTTCGGCTCTACACCCAATTCTTTTTTTAAGACATTATGAGATTTTTTTAAATCATTCAAAATACGTTGTTGATATTCCGCGTCCGTTTCATAACGCGCTTGTGATTTTAAATACATATAAGAAGTTGCCGCGGGTTGTTCATTCCCTTGAGGATTAGCAAGCACACCATGATGCAAATCATCACTATGGCTTGCAAACTCAGCTAAGCCAGAATCCTGCATTTCTCGTACTTGCTTCCAATTGACCAAGTTCCCTTGTCCATAGGCTTCATAGCCAGCTTTTGTATTACCATTTAGCCAACTGGTTGGGAGTGCAAAAACTGCCGGAATCTGATATTGCTTAAGCAATGGAAATATACGACTGTAGCCACTTAAAGCACCATCATCAAAGGTTAACAAAATGGCATTATGAGGTAGCTCTTTGCCTTGCTTACGAGCCTCTTCAATATCTTTCAGACGTATTGGCTTCCAGTCAGATTGACTGAGCCAGTCAAAGAACTGCGCTAAATTTTTAGTTTGAATTGCATAAATATCCCGATCGCCCTCTTTTAAAACATCATCTCTGACGTCATGAAAAGTTAAAGAAACTGTGCGATTTTTTGGTAAATCTTTTTCTATTTGGGCATATGCAAATTGCAGAGGTAACAATGTCGAGACTAAAGCAAAACCCAACACTTTTGAAAATAAATTATTCATTAAAAACGCCCTTCAAATCCGAAAATACCATAGGTATGCTGTTCAGCATGTCCATCGTAAGGATGGTATTGCCAGCCAATTCCATAATTGAGTTGCCATGTACGTGACAGCTGCCATTGATGTTGATACTGCAAAGAATAGGTTGGCTTAGTGGAATAATCGGCTTGTTTATAAAGGCCCACCCCAGCCTCGAAATGCTGTTTAAATGAACGCTCATATTCACGCCAAGTCACCCAGTCGTGACTTAAGTTCAACTCCGCGCTGTAATGCGAACTTGGGCTAAAATAAGTAGTTTGGTCTTGGCTATTACTGCCGTAAAAACCACGGACAGTGCCATAAGTAATGTGATGCGGCGCTGCAAATAGTCTTTCACGCCAAAAAGTTGAAAATTCTTGTTGTTTATTGCCATCACTAATATCAGTCAAACCGTAACTTGCGCCAATTTGACGTGATTCATCCTTTTGCCATGTCAATGCAGCTCGGTAAGATTGACCATCTTCTCCTGCATCAATCGCTTGTAGAGGAATGTCAGCCTGACTGTTATATTGCAATTGATACTGCCAGTGATCATTTAGCCACTGTGACCAATCAAGACGAACACCAGCTTGTCCGCCATCTGTACTTTGCGACAAGATCGCCGACAATGCCTTACGATTGGCTTGCCATTCGGCCCCAACACCATAGCGCTGGTTATGCACGTCGCCAAAATTGTATTCGCCATAACGATCTTGATGCCAAGCGAATAAACGATAATTATCTTTTATCCACGGACTATTAAGGCGAGTTTCCATCTCACGGTCTTTTAAACCGTTTTGTCCACTTACAGAATCGCTATTATTAGCTTTACTTTGGCCCCAAGTCGTTGAATGTGAAATCGTAGCTCTATTACGATCATCCAACTCTTTGCGGCTTTTAATAACGCCACTATCTTCGGGATAAAACTGCACTAAGTTTTGCGTTGTTTTACGCCATGTCTGGATATCACCTAAAGCCTGAGCATTTTGCATTTCATTAATGCGAGTATCTTTAGCAATCGGGTCTATACCATTTAAACGAGAAATTGTTTTTTTTGCTTCTAAAGGCTTTTCCCTCCACCGCTCCACACGGGCAAGGTTATTAATCAAACTCTCATTTGCAGGTGCTTGTTCTACTGTTTTTTGAAAGTGTGTTTCAGCTTGATCTAAATGATTGGCATAAGCTAAATGCATCCCTTTTAAAGCAATATAATCGTCTCGGTCAGGATGGCTAGTTTTATCTACACCCTTTGCCTGACTATATTTATAAGTCGGAATAAGATGATCAACTTTTGCCAAAAGCTGTTCAGCTTCCTTATATTTTTCTTGTTCAATATAAGAATAATACAACCCGCTATAGACAATCATATCCGGATAATTTTTTTCGGTTAAAAGCGTCTTATAAGCAAGTTCAGCTTGCTTCGTTTTTTGCTCAGCTAAATAACTATCGGCAATTGCATGACGTACATATGCAGGTAATTTTTCAAGCGAAATATTTAATTGAGTAAAATTCTCTAAAACTGCTTTCGCTCGTCCTCTGAAATCTAATGCATATAAATAATCATAATGAAACCTTAAATAGTTAGGGTCATCAGGTTTCATCTGCTGTTGTATCTTTTGCCCTTGTTCCAACACGCTATCTAACTCAGCAAAGCTTTCTGCATCTGATAAACCTTGGCGATTTAAATATTTATAGCGAGCAATTGCATTATTGACATGCTGAGAAAATTCACTGACTTGTAAAGTTTGTTGTAATTGCTCAGTTTGCTGATTTTTTTCGCTTGCTTGGAGTAATTGCTGAGCTTTTTGATATGCTCCAATAGCAACCAAATCATAAACATACTCTTGCAAAACAGCTGACGACTTTGGCTGTTGCTGATAAGCATGCTCAACTGTAGCTAAAGCGTCTACGGGTAAATTTATCAAACGGTAAGCATATGCAACCCGCACCAGCTGATCAGCTTTTAAACCGTTAATATTGATATTCGATAACTGAGTTTTCGCGTTTGCCGTATCTTGAGCTTCAGCATACAAAACTGATAATAAAATACGTCCATCGACTGACTTTTGAATATTAAGCTTATTTGCCCATTCAATCGCTATTTTAAAATGTTTAAAATCACGAAAATTTTGAATTAAAGGTAACTGTGCATATTCTGGAAAATTCACATAATCCACGTTTGCCAAAAACTCTTTAAAATTCGTCAGGTCTCTTTTTTCACTTGACATAATAACTAAATAATCAGCAAGCAGTTTTTGATCATATGGATAATGTTTTAACAATTGATCTAGTTGAGAAACAGCTTGTTGAGTTCGCCCTGCTCTATAATTTTGTATAGCTTGCTCACGTAATACATCAACTTGAGCTGCGTATAAATGAATTGGCAAGAGATATACCAATGAAAAAACACATTTTTTTAGCATTTTGATAATCGGATAGTCCCATATCGAGATGTGAAATTATAATTAAAAATGTGATTTTCATCACAATAAACAAAATTAATGTGATTTACCTAAAAATGAAAAATATGAATAAAAAAAGTATTTGTATTTAAAAAAAATAACTAAAAACAAATATTTATAAAAATATAAATTATTAGTTCATATACATTTATTTTCAAAAAGCTTATTTTAACTCACAAACTGCGGGTAAAAGGTTTACTCGCCGATAACCAATCAGAAACGGTTCATTAACTTAGCGTTTTATATTTAAAACTTTTATTTTTAATATGTTCATAAATTTTAAAACCATTCAATCCGATTACATTAATAGTATTCAAATTGAATGGTTACAATAAATAATTGATTTAATTAACCGATACGACGTTTTAAACCAGTCATTTGTAAAATACGAGTAGAGATTTCTTCAATTGACATTTCAGTGACATTTAAATATTTAATACCTTCTGAAATATAAATACCTTCAATTGCTCTTAATTCCATTTGACACTGACTAAAACTCGCATATCGACTATTTGCTTTACGCTCACTTCGAATAGCAACTAAACGTTCCGCATCAATCATTAAACCAAAAAGCTTGCTACGGTGTTCTCTTAATACCGCTGGTAGGCGGTTATCATCTAAATCTTCTTCGGTTAAAGGATAGTTAGCAACACGAATACCGAACTGTAAAGACAGATAAATAGAAGTTGGTGTTTTTCCAGAACGAGACACGCCAATTAAAATTAAATCGGCTTTGTCATAGTGGCGGGTGCGTGCACCATCATCGTTATCAAGCGCGAAATGAACGGCATCAATACGAGCCTTATAATATTCTGAATCGGTTACCGCATGTGTTTGCCCAACCAGTGTTGTTGGTGGTGTGCCAAGTTCCTGCTCTAGCTTACTAATTAATCCTTCAAACACATCCAAATTAACCGCTTTAGCCGTATTAATAATTTCTCGCACATGCGGATCAACTAAAGTATCAAATACTAATGGTAGGCATCCATCTCGGGTTTGGCATTTATTAATCTCAACCACAACCGCCATCGCTGCTTCTTCAGTTGTGATATAAGGCATGATGTGAATATCAAAATCCACATTAGGAAATTGGGCTAATAACGAATGTCCAAGAGTCTCGGCAGTAATTGCAGTTCCATCAGAAATAAAAAAAACGCTCCGTCTAAACTGTTTACTTTCTGACATTAAAATTCTCCTTAAACATTTGTCTTAGTGCTATATAATCTTTATAGTAAACTGATCTTACATGACTGTCGCTTAGTATAATTCTCAACTAAGCACTTTATTTTTATAATTTCATGCCAAGATAGACATTAATACTGCAAAAGTGGAGTGAAAACTTTGGAAGCGCGCGTAATCGGTCTAGAAAAATTAGGGAAACACGATGTCGAACTCGTAGGTGGGAAAAACTCATCTTTGGGTGAAATGATCAGCCATTTATCAAATGCTGGTGTATCGGTACCTGGTGGTTTTGCAACTACTGCTCAGGCCTATCGTGAGTTCTTAGACCAAAGCGGTCTTAACGCTCGAATTCAAGCAGAACTTGCACAGCTTAACGTTGATGACGTAAATGCACTTGCAGAAACAGGCGCTAAAATTCGTCAATGGATTGTAGAGACTCCACTCACTGCAACCTTAGAACAAGAAATTCGCGCCGCTTTTACAGAACTTTCTAACGGCAACCCTGATATCGCGGTTGCCGTTCGTTCATCTGCAACTGCTGAAGATTTACCAGATGCATCTTTCGCGGGTCAACAAGAAACTTTCTTGAATATTCGCGGTATTGATAACGTACTTATCGCCATTAAAGAAGTATTTGCGTCTTTATATAATGACCGTGCTATTTCTTATCGTGTACACCAAGGCTTCGATCATGATGTTGTCGCATTGTCTGCAGGTGTTCAGCGTATGGTGCGCTCTGAAACTGGCGCTGCGGGTGTAATGTTTACCCTTGATACCGAGTCTGGTTTCCGTGATGTCGTATTTATTACTGCATCTTACGGTTTAGGTGAAATGGTTGTACAAGGTGCAGTTAACCCTGACGAATTCTACCTATCTAAACCATTATTAAATGCGGGCAAACATGCGGTATTACGCCGTAACCTAGGCTCTAAGCACCAGAAAATGATTTATGGTGAAGAAGGTTCAGCAGGTAAATCTGTTGTTGTTGTCGACGTTGAAAAACAAGAACGTCAACAGTTCGCATTAAATGACCACGAATTACAAGAGTTAGCTAAACAAGCGCTTATTATTGAGCAGCACTATGGCGCTCCAATGGATATCGAGTGGGCAAAAGATGGTGACGATGGTCAAATCTATATTGTTCAAGCTCGTCCAGAAACTGTAAAAAGCCGTCAAAATGTTGGCACAATGGAACGTTACCTTCTCAAACAAAAAGGTACAGTACTTTGTGAAGGTCGTTCAATTGGTCAACGTATCGGTTCTGGTAAAGTCCGTATTGTTAACTCAATTAAAGAAATGGACAAAGTACAAGACGGTGATGTACTTGTATCAGACATGACTGACCCAGATTGGGAACCAGTAATGAAACGCGCTGCTGCGATTATCACTAACCGTGGTGGTCGTACGTGTCACGCGGCAATTATTGCTCGTGAACTTGGTGTTCCGGCAATTGTAGGTTGTGGTAACGCAACAGAAGTATTGACTGATGGTCAAGAAGTTACTGTTTCTTGTGCTGAAGGTGATACCGGTTTCATCTACGAAGGTGCGTTAGACTTTGAAGTTCAACGTAACTCTGTTGAGTCTATGCCGAAACTTTCATTCAAAATTATGATGAACGTAGGCAACCCTGACCGTGCCTTTGACTTTGCTCAAATTCCAAACGAAGGTATTGGTCTTGCTCGTTTAGAGTTCATTATTAACCGCATGATCGGTGTTCACCCTAAAGCCCTTCTTAACATTGAAAGCTTACCTCGTGAAACTCGTGCTGCTGTAATGACACGTACAGCTGGCTATGCATCACCTGTAGAATTCTATGTAGAAAAGCTAGTTGAAGGTATTGCAACACTTGCAGCTGCTTTTGCTGACAAACCAGTCATTGTTCGTATGTCTGACTTTAAGTCAAACGAATATGCAAACCTTATTGGCGGTAAGTTATACGAGCCAGAAGAAGAAAACCCAATGCTTGGTTTCCGTGGTGCAAGCCGTTATGTTTCGGACAACTTCCGTGACTGCTTCGAACTTGAATGCCGTGCACTTAAGAAAGTTCGTGATGAAATGGGTCTCACTAACATCCAAATCATGATTCCTTTCGTACGCACCGTATCTGAAGCAAAACGCGTAATTGAGTTACTTGCTCAGAATGGCTTGAAACGTGGTGAGAATGGCTTAAAAGTTATCATGATGTGTGAATTACCAACTAACGCATTGTTAGCTGAACAATTCCTTGAACATTTCGATGGCTTCTCTATCGGTTCTAACGACTTAACTCAATTAACACTTGGTCTTGACCGTGACTCAGGTATTGTTTCTCACTTGTTTGACGAACGTGATGCAGCCGTAAAAGCTCTTCTTTCTATGGCAATTCATGCTTGTCGTAAAGCTGGTAAATATGTGGGTATCTGTGGTCAAGGACCATCTGACCACCCTGACCTTGCGAAATGGTTAATGGAACAAGGTATTGAATCAGTGTCTCTAAACCCTGACTCAGTTTTAGATACATGGTTCTTCCTTGCTGAAGAAAAAATCAAGCAAATCTAATTTGTTATAGAAAAAGACCCATCCGTGGGTCTTTTTTCATCTTTAGAATAGAGAATTTTTACTTATGCAAATTTACTTGGCACGTAATAATCAACAAGCTGGGCCTTATACCTTAGAACAACTAAATCAAATGTTGGCAAGCCAACAAGTTTTACTCACTGATTTAGCTTGGCATGAAGGCATGACAGAATGGAAAGCTTTAGGAGAATTAACCCAAGGTAAACTTGTATATCAACCTACGGGTTATTCTGCTTTTTCAGCAAATACAAATACGCCTTATAACGAGACAATTCAGCAAATTCGTGTTGAAGCTAAACCACATGAGCTTGCTTCAATTTCATCTCGTGCGCTTGCAAAAATTATTGACTTATTACTTTGGCTACCTATTGCAGCCATTCCATCTTTTTTCTTTAATGAAGCTCAATATAAACAACTTTTTGAGTTACAAAAACAGATGCAGTCTGCAGAAGTTGCATCAACTAAAGCAGCTGAACTTCAACAGCAGCTTTTTACACTTATTCCAATTGAAGCGTGGCATACAATGTTACTCTATGTAGTAATAATGCTCGCTATTCAAGCATTTTTGTTGACCAAATTTGGACAAAGTATTGGCAAAAAAATTGTTGGAATTAGAATTGTCGATGCTGAAACGAATGGCAAAGTTAATTTAACGCGTATCTTCTTACTCAGAAGTATCGTTTTCATTATATTAAATTTGCTGTTTATGCCAATTAGTACAATTATTGACTATGCTTTTGCATTAGGACAAAAGCGTCAAGCTCTACATGACAAAATTGCAAGAACAAAAGTGATCAAATGATAGTGAATGACTCATTCATTTAATGTCTAAAAAAAAGGAGGCACCCCGCCTCCTTTTTTTCTATAGAGAGTTGATATTTAAATAAAAGCTCCATCTCGATTCAATACCCTACAAAAAAAATCGGGTTTTAAAACAATTATTTCAAGCTGCTTTATGTGTAGCTTAGTTTGTCGATATGAGGCATAATGCCCTACAACGTAGCGGTGTCGCATCATTGAGAAGTCTAATTTTTTAAGACTAGCATTCTCAATCATGCGACACTTTAATCGCTATCCCATATTTAATTAGGGAATGGGACTCTTCACCGAGGTTGTAAAATGAGACAAACGATTTTAGCTGTATTGTCTTTATCAACGCTTGCCGCACTTTTGACTGGGTGTGGTGGTGATATGGTACTTCTAAACTCTAAAGGTCCAGTTGGTCAAGGTCAAAGTGACCTTATGATGACTGCGATCTATTTAATGTTACTTGTGGTGATTCCTTCAATCATCATGGCATTATGGTTTGGTTGGAAATATCGTGCGTCAAATAAAGATGCAGACTATAAACCTACATGGGCACACTCAACTGCAATTGAAGTTGTAGTATGGGGTATCCCTGTCATTATTATTGGTATTTTAGCTTGGTTAACTTGGTGGGGTTCCCACAAGTATGACCCATACCGTCCTTTAGAATCAGATAAAGCACCTTTAACTATTCAGGTTATTGCTGAACAGTTCAAGTGGATTTTTATTTATCCTGAACAAAACATTGCGACTGTTAACGAAGTACGTTTCCCAGAAAAAACTCCGTTAAGCTTCAAAATCACTTCTAACTTCACAATGAACTCATTCTTCATTCCACAGTTAGGCGGTCAGATTTACGCAATGGCAGGTATGCAAACTCACCTTCATTTGTTAGCAAATGAAACTGGTGTATATCGTGGTTTCTCTTCTAACTACTCAGGCTATGGTTTCTCTCAAATGCGTTTCAAAGCGCATAGCGTTACAGAGCAACAATTCAACGAATGGGTAGCAGCTGTTAAAGCAGGTAATGGTTCAACCATTAATCCAGAAGCAATTCAAAAAGCTACGCTTGACCAAGCTGAATTGGCAACCTTACGTGATGGCGATCGTTCTAAGCACCAAATCGAGCATTTAGTAAATCGTGCTAAAGCTGCTGGTGATCAAGAAGCGCTTGCTAAAGCAGAAGCGATGAAACCGTTCCCGACTAAGCCGCACCCTGTGACTTATTACTCTTCAGTTGAACCAAAACTGTTTGAAACAGTTATCAACCATTATATGAGTAACTATCATGGTGTTGACCACTCTGCTGAACATGCAACAGCTGACACTCATGCTGCAGCTGAACACGCTGCTCAAGGGGAATAAGACATGGATATGATTTTTGGTAAACTGGGTTGGGACTCTATCCCGACAGAGCCAATCGTACTTGTCACCATGGTCCTTATGGCAATTGGTGCAATTGCAGTGCTTGGCGGTATCACCTATTTCAAAAAATGGGGATATTTGTGGAATGAGTGGTTTATTACAGTAGACCATAAGAAAATTGGTATCATGTATATCATCGTATCTGTTGTCATGCTTTTGCGTGGTTTCGCCGATGCGATCATGATGCGTTTACAACTTTTCCTCGCTAAAGGCGGCGGCGAAGGTTATTTACATCCTGACCACTATGACCAGATCTTCACCGCACACGGTGTAATCATGATCTTCTTCGTAGCAATGGGTCTCGTTGTAGGTATGATGAACATCTCTGTACCTTTACAGATTGGTGCTCGTGACGTTGCTTTCCCATTATTAAACTCTTTAAGCTTCTGGTTATTCGCTGGTGCTGCTGGTTTGATGATGCTTTCACTTGTATTAGGTGAATTTGCTGCGACTGGTTGGATGGCTTACCCTCCTCTATCTGGCATTCAATATTCTCCTGGTGTAGGTGTTGACTACTATATCTGGGCACTTCAGGTTTCTGGTCTAGGTACGCTTTTATCTGGTGTTAACTTCTTCGTTACCATCATTAAAATGCGTGCACCTGGCATGAAATTAATGGACATGCCTATTTTCACGTGGACTTCGCTTTGTACGGCTGTATTAATCATTGCATCATTCCCTGTATTAACAGGTACACTTGCAATGCTTACTCTAGACCGTTACTTCGGCTTCCATTTCTTCACAAATGAGCTTGGCGGTAGCCCAATGCTTTATGTGAACTTGATCTGGACATGGGGTCACCCTGAAGTATATATCTTGGTATTGCCAGCATTTGGTCTATACTCAGAAATCGTTGCAACCTTCTCTCGTAAAGCGTTGTTCGGTTACAAGTCTATGGTGTATGCAACTATCGCGATTACTGTTCTTGCGTTTGTTGTATGGCTTCACCACTTCTTCACCATGGGTGCTGGTGCGAACGTTAACGCGTTCTTCGGTATCATGACCATGGTTATTGCGATTCCTACTGGTGTGAAAATCTTCTCTTGGTTATTCACCATGTATAAAGGTCGCATCACCTTTACTACTCCAATGTTATGGACGCTTGGCTTCCTTGTAACATTCGGTATCGGTGGTTTAACTGGTGTACTTATGGCTGTTCCACCTGCGGACTTCTTAGTACACAACTCATTATTCTTGATCGCTCACTTCCATAACGTAATTATCGGTGGTGTGGTGTTTGGTATGTTTGCCGGCATCATTTATTACTGGCCGAAAATGTTTGGTTGGAAGCTCAATGAAGCATGGGGTAAAGCTGCGTTCTGGTTCTGGTTCTTTGGTTTCTATTTTGCATTCATGCCACTTTATATCCTTGGTTTCATGGGTATGACTCGTCGTTTGAATACATATGACAACCCTGAATGGGACCCATACCTTGCGATTGCATTATTTGGTGCTGTTCTTGTTGCTATTGGTATTGCATGTTTCTTAATGCAAATCATCGTTGGTTTCTTACAACGCAAAGACAACATGGACCTTACAGGCGATCCATGGGATGCTCGTACGCTTGAGTGGGCAACTTCTTCCCCTGCTCCATTCTATAACTTTGCGCATGAACCAGATGCAAGCGGTGTTGACCGTTTCTGGACTGACAAAGAAAATGGTGTAGCATACGCACGTAATACTAAATATGAAGACATCCACATGCCGACTGATCGTGCTGCTGGTTTTGTCATTGCAATGTTCATTACTCTTCTTGGCTTTGCACTCATCTGGCATATTTGGTGGCTCGTTGTTGTTTCATTCGCTTCAGCTGTTATTAGCTTGATCGTAAGCTCATTCACTAAGAATGTTGATTACTATGTTCCAGCTGCTGAAGTTGAGCGTATTGAAAACGAACGCTATGCTTTACTTGAAAAACACTTGAAGAAGGACTAAGGAAATGGCTGAAGTACTTCATCACGACAACCATGGCCACGATGGTCATCATGAACATGATGATACAGATTTAACGGTCTTTGGTTTCTGGACATACTTGATGAGTGACTTGATTCTTTTCGGATCACTCTTCATTGCGTTCGCTGTATTAAGCAGTCATGTTCCAGCAGGGACTCCAAGTGCATATGACCTGTTCCATAACTCATTAGGCTATGTGTTAACTGAAACATTTGCCTTATTGATTTCATCGGTAACATTCGGTTTTGCTGTACTTGCATCTTATAAAAAGAATGTAAATCAAGTGATCACTTGGTTATTTATTACATTCCTTTTTGGTGCAACCTTCATCGGTATGGAGCTCTATGAATTCCATCACCTTGTAGAGGAAGGTCATGGTCCAACTCACAGTGCATTCTTGTCATCGTTCTTTACTTTGGTTGGTACGCACGGTATCCACGTAACTTCTGGTTTAGTGTGGATGTTAGTATTGATGTATCAAATCAAAACTAAAGGTTTGACTTTACCGAATACACGTCGTCTTGCTTGTTTAAGCTTGTTCTGGCACTTCCTTGACATCGTTTGGATCTGTGTATTCAGCGTCGTTTACTTACTGGGAGTTCTCTAATGAGTAGTCATGAGCATAATGCTGCTGGTGCGTCACACGGTAACTTTAAGCAATACACTGTAGGTTTTATTCTATCTGTTATTCTTACCATCATCCCATTCGGGATGGTGATGGCAGGTGGTTTTAGCCGCGGTCTTTTAGTTACAGTGATTGCAATTACTGCCGTTGCTCAGGTTCTTGTACAACTTGTGTACTTCTTACACATGAATACATCATCTGAACAACGTTGGAATATGATTGCATTTATCTACACAATCCTATGTATCGCTGTACTTTTAATCGGTTCTGTGTGGATTATGAATTACCTTCACTACAATATGATGATCTAAACTGATTGTCATGTTGAGAAAGTATTTATTCCTGACTAAACCAGGAATTCTCTTCGGTAATTTCATTACCACCTTGGGCGGCTTCTTCTTAGCCGCCCAAGGCTCTATAGACATCTTATTATTATTGCTCACTCTCATTGGAACAACGTTAGTTGTTGCTTCCGGTTGTGTCGTCAATAATGTTATTGATCAAGATATTGATACAAAGATGCAGCGCACTCAAAATCGCGCACTTGTTAAAAAAACCATCTCTCCTACTGTTGCACTTATATATGCATTCGTACTTGGATTAATTGGTTTTGGCATTTTGTGGTTTGGTGTAAATGGCTACGCATTTTTGTTTGCAGTAATTGGTTTTGTTGTCTATGTCGGTTTTTATAGCTTGTGGACCAAACGTACCTCAATCCATCAAACCGTTATTGGTAGTATCTCCGGAGCGAGTCCTCCTGTTATTGGTTATACAGCAGTAACTCATCAATTTGATGTGGCAGCCTTGCTTTTGTTTTTAGCATACGGTTTATGGCAAATGCCCCACTCTTGGGCAATTGCAATTTATCGTTTTGATGATTACAAAAATGCGGGTATTCCAATCTTGCCTGTAGCACGTTCCATTTATCGTACGAAAATTGAATGTGTAATATATATCCTGTTATTTGCAGCTGTTTTGAATGGGTTATATTGTTTTGGCTATACCAATGTATTCTTTTTAATTACCTTTAATGCTTTGACTGCATATTGGTTCTATTTATCGATTATTGGGTTTAAAGCCGAAAACGACCAACTATGGGCTAAACGTTTTTTCCTCTACTCGGTCATATTAATTACCCTGTTAAGTTTGAGCTTTAGCTTTACCTATCAATCCCCTGCTCCAAATCTTCCTCTCTTTTAATTAAGGGAGGATTTCCTCCTCAAAAACAACTTTTATATTTCTTATCAAAAGATTTGTTTTTAGTCTAATTTTTACCTATAATTCAGCCTTCGCATTTTTTGCGACGTAGCTATTATTATTTTAGCTATGACTCCTTGCTTCTAATTTTTTAGGGGCTGTTTAAACCGTAAGGAGCTGACAATGCGTCATTACGAAATCGTACTTTTGGTACATCCAGACCAAAGCGATCAAGTTGTAGGTATGGTTGAACGCTATATCTCTCAGATCAAAGAAGCTGATGGTCAAATTCACCGTTTAGAAGATTGGGGCCGTCGTCAATTGGCTTACCCAATTAACAAAATTCACAAAGCGCACTACATTCTTATGAATGTTGAATGTGGTCAAACTACGCTTGATGAGTTAGAAGAATTATTCCGTTATAACGACGCGATCATTCGTAACCTTATCATCCGTCGTGAACACGCAATCACTGAAGAGTCATTGCTTGCTAAGAGTGCTGAAGAAAAGCGTGCGCGTAAAGCTCAACGCGAAGAAGCACAGCAAGTTGCTCAAGAAGCTGAATAAGGAGAACATCAATGGCACGTTTTTACCGTCGTCGCAAGTTCTGCCGCTTTACAGCTGAGAATGTTGCGTACATCGACTACAAAGATATCGACACTTTAAAACAGTACATCACTGAAAACGGCAAGATTGTTCCTAGCCGTATCACTGGTACTAAAGCTCGTTATCAACGTCAATTAGCACTTGCTATCAAGCAAGCTCGCTATTTGTCTTTGATTCCGTACACTGACAACCATAAGTGAGGTGATCTGTGGACGTTATCTTATTACAACGCATTAAGAACCTTGGTAAATTAGGCGATAAAGTATCAGTTAAAGCTGGTTACGGCCGTAACTTCCTTATCCCTCAAGGTAAAGCAGTTGCAGCTACTGAAGCTAACACTGCTGCTTTCGAAGCTCGTCGTGCTGAACTTGAGAAGCAAGAAGCTGAAGTTTTAGCTGCTGCTCAAGCACGTGCTGAACAATTGAACGAAGTTAACATCGTTATCACTGCTAAAGCTGGTGACGAAGGTAAACTCTTCGGTTCTATCGGTACTCGTGACATCGCTGACGCGTTAACGAATGCTGGTCTTACAGTTGATCGTGCAGAAGTTCGTTTACCAAACGGTGCGCTTCGTCACACTGGTGAATTCAACATCGCAATCCAATTGCATCATGATGTTGTTGCAGAAGTTCTCGTTACTATCGTATCTGAGTAATTTCTCATCAAAAAAAGAGCATGCTCACGCATGCTCTTTTTTTATCTCTTAAATTTATGCAATAAAATTAGATATATTAATTCCTGATCAGTTCTTCAGTTTAATTGGTTTTTTAATTAGGTAGTTTATTTATTTTTGTTTTAAGATAGTTCTCGGCTTAAAACCCTTTTTTGTGCACACATTTTATCATCAGGTCTAATTATGTCTCAGGCGAATGCCACTTCTTTAACGCTTTCATCTCCAACAGAAAATAAGACGAGTGAATCAGGCCAACTTAAAGAGTTTCGCACTCCCCCACACAATTTAGCCATCGAGCAAGCTGTGCTTGCTGCGCTGATGACCGTTGCTGAATCTTTTGAGCAAGTCAGTGATCTACTCAAAGAAAATGATTTTTATGCCACTCGTCATAAATATATTTATCGCGCGATTGAAAAACTAGCACAGGAAAATTCACCGTATGATGCGGTCTTAGTGAATGACTGGCTTTTAAAACAAAATTTACTGAGTGCAATCGGTGGCGAAGAATATTTGATGCAGCTTATGGCTGACTCACCATCGAGTTTCTATAATCTTGAAACTTATGCAACCAAAATTAAAGAATTTTCCACCTTACGTAGCATGATTAAAGTCAGTACGGAAATTTTACAGAATGCTTATGACACAAAAGGTCGAGGTGTTAGTGAAATTTTAGATTTGGCTGAAACCAGTATTTTCTCTTTAGCAGAACAGCATAATAACAATAAGAAAGATTCTGGCCCTAAAGCAATTAGCTCTGTAACTGCTGACGTTATTAGCAAACTTGATGAGCTTTCAAAACTCGATGGAAATATTACGGGTTTAACTACAGGCTTCTTGGAACTTGATAATAAAACTTCCGGTATGCAACCTGGAGATTTAATTATTGTCGCTGCACGTCCATCTATGGGTAAAACTACCTTTGCAATGAACTTGGTTGAAAGTGTTTTACAATACAACCAACTCCCTGCTCTGGTATTTTCTATGGAGATGCCAGCAGACTCAATTGCAATGCGTCTAATTTCGGCAATGGGTAAAGTTCACCAAGGACATTTACGTTCTGGTAACTTAGATGCCGATGAATGGACTAAAGTTACAGGTACCATCCTGCAACTTCAGCAAATGCATTTGTATATTGATGACTCGTCAGCCTTACCTCCAACCGAACTCCGTGCCCGTGCTCGCCGCGTTGCTAAAATGCACGATGGTAAAATCGGCTGTATCATGGTCGACTATTTACAGCTCATGAAAGTTCCGGGTATGGGTGACAACCGTGTTGGCGAGATCTCGGAAATTTCACGTAGTTTAAAAGCTTTAGCTAAAGAAATGAACTGCCCTGTGATTGCACTATCTCAGCTTAACCGAAGTCTGGAAAACCGACCAAACAAGCGCCCAGTAATGTCTGACTTACGTGAATCGGGTGCGATTGAGCAGGATGCCGATTTAATCATGTTCATTTACCGTGATGAAGTCTATAACAAAGAATCTAAAGAAGCAGGCACCGCAGAAATTATCATCGGTAAACAGCGTAATGGTCCAATTGGTACTGTTCGTCTTGCCTTTGAAGGTCAATATACTCGTTTTAGTAATCTCTCTCCTGAGTATTACAGCCAATATGATGATGAAGAATAAGCTCTATCTCTAGCCCAAAGGAGTAAATGAGGGTGCGTCAAGCAACAGTTTATATTGATCGCCAAGCGCTTCAATATAATTTAAACCGTGTCAAACAACTCGCAGCAAATTCAAAAATCGTAAGTATGGTAAAAGCTAATGCTTACGGACATGGAGTCAAAGACTGTTTAGCAGCCTTAAATGCCTCAGATGCCTTTGGTGTCGCCTGTCTACAAGAAGGTTTAGAAATCCGACAACTCGGATTCACGCAACCCGTGACTTTAATTGAGGGAGTATTTTCTGAAGATGAAATGCCTATCGCAATTGAAGAAAAATTTGAATGTGTAATTCACCATCAACAACAGTTTGAGTGGTTAATTAAACACAAACAAACCTATATCGCTCAAGGCTTAAAAGTTTGGGTTAAACTAAATAGCGGTATGAACCGCTTAGGTTTTAAAAATCCTGAAATTATTGAAGTGATTAAAACTTTAAAATCTGAAGGTTTCACATGTGTACTCGCGATGCATTTTGCAAACGCAGATGTAGACCACCCATTAAACGAGCAGCAAAAACAGCAATTTTTGCATGTTAAACAAGCTTGTGATCCAGTTTTAGCATCTTGCTGTAATTCAGCTGCTATTTTTAAATGGCCAGAACTGAATTTTGACTATGTACGGCCGGGTATTATGCTCTACGGTGCTTCACCTTTTGCAGATAAAACAGTGCATGAGCTTGATTTAAAACCAGTCATGACTTTCACAGCAGAAGTTATCGCGTTAAATCATATTCAAGCTGGTGAACATGTTGGTTATGGTTCTACTTTTTGCGCTCAAAAGGCTATGGATATCGCAATAGTTTCTATTGGATACGGGGATGGTTATCCACGAGCTTATATAAAGCAAAACTTTGTTGCTATTGATGGCAAACTTTGTCCAGTGGTTGGTCGTGTAAGTATGGACATGATTGCAATTGATGTCACAAATACTAAAGTAAAGCTTGGTACCCAAGTTGAACTTTGGGGCAATCAACGTTTGGTTGATGATGTCGCTGAAGCAAATGGCACAATTGGTTATGAACTACTTTGCCGCTTAAGTACTCGTCCAGTCCGTCAAAGCACTTAATAATTTAATAAATAAAAAAATCCAAGCAAGCTTGGATTTTTTTTATTTGAAGTCACTTTTAACGCCAGTAATCATCTGTAGGTTTTGGCATTTCTTGTAAACCACGGCGTAAAGTATCCGACCATTGACGACTAATTTGTGAAAAATACGGATCGTCTTCACTAATTCGTTTACCCATAGGGATCACAAAACTATCTTTACTATAGACCAGCGCATCCAACGGCAAACCTACCGAAACATTAGAACGCAGTGTTGAGTCAAATGAGATTAAACTACAACGCAGTGCATCATCCAACGGCATCGCATAATATAAAGCGCGATCTAAAATAGGCTTACCATATTTACTTTCACCAATTTGAAAGTAAGGTGTGTCCGTTGTAGCACAAATAAAATTGCCTTGCGGATAAACATTATAAAGCTGCATATCGCCGCCTTTGATTTGCCCACCCACCAAAATACTACAAGCATAATTCATTTGTTCTTGAGTATCTGAGCTAATATCTTCTAAAACATTTTTTAAAGTTTTACCGACTAAATCGGCCACTTCAAACATTGTATTAATGCTATATAAATTTGGCTCTTGCTGCAAAGTTAGCGCATTTTGCAAATGCCCAATAACCGCTTGTGTCGTTGCTAAATTACCTGCTGTTTGCAAGGCAATAAACCGCTCTCCCGTCACACCAAAAGTATGCAATTTACGAAACACAGAAATATGATCGACCCCGGCATTAGTTCGAGTGTCACTTATAAACACCAAACCCTGTTCTAATCTCAGCGCACAACAATAGGTCATTTCGTTCTCTTTACATTCAACAAGCCAGCACTTGAACCACAGACATCATATTTTCAATACCACCTTGCTCTCGCACCCCCCGAATTGGGGCAACATCAAGATAGTCCCGACCGACTGCCAGATAAATATGATGCTTTGGCGTAAACAATTGATTGCTTACATCAAAACAATACCACTGATTATCTAAAAATACCTCCGCCCAAGCGTGACTGGCAAGGTGCGGATAGTTTTGATCAAATAGATAACCAGAGACATAACGTGCTGGTAATTGTAACGCACGACACATAGCGATTAAAACATGCGCATGATCTTGGCATACCCCTTGAGCTGTGTGAAAAGCTTGTGTAGCAGTGGTATGAACAGATGTACTATCTGGTTGATATGGCATCTTTTGCAAAATATTTTCGCTAAGCAAGGCAACATGCTGTCGATCTTTGACAGTTACAATTTTCTGGGCAAAATCCAACATTTCAGAATCATATTTAGTCACTTCTGTACTTTGAAGAAATAGATTGGTTGGTATAGGTACATCTACCCCACCTATTTCTGTATTTAGAAGCTCTACAATACCCTGCGCCATGAAAGTGAGATGTTGATATTCATAACGCTGAGTAGCAGTTAACCAGACATTATCAAAAATATCTTTTTTCAGTGTTTTATCACCTGGAACGCTGATTGCCCAATTTACAACATGTTGATGCAGCGATGTTTGAGGCATCATTTTAATATACTGAATACTGTTTTTAGCAGTTTCCGTATAGTTATAATGTGTTTGATGATTAACCATCAATTTCATAATCATGCCTCGAACATATATTCCAGCTGCTGAGTAAAATTATAATAAGCATCCCAAGTCGGATGATCTTTTAATAATTGCCACGATTGATTAAGTCTATTCCACCCTAAATCATTCAACCGTTGAAGTAATTTATCTAGCTCCTGTAAAAGACCTGTAAGATCTTGCTGAAAACGTAGTTGTATATCGAATTGTTCTATTTTTTGTCCTAAATGTAAGAATAACGCTATATCTTCATGTTCAGCATCAAGTATTTGATTACATTTAGTTAGAGCCTGTCTTAATGAATTAGGATGAGCTTGAATAGACTTAATCGTATGATTCAATTCCGCATAAGCGCTCGAAGATAATATTCCTCTTAATTCCTGAATATTATCTTTAGCAATAACGAATTGGTTCAGTAACGAATATGTTTGTTTCGTATCTAACATATAGCAATTCAGTAATTCTGCTTGATCAATGACCAGCCCAAATGCTGCTGCAAATTGAGTTGCTTTTTCATCATCTGTAAATGGCAAGTGTGATACAGCAAATTTAATCCGCATTAAATAACGGCCCAACCAATAAATGTGGTGTGCACTCGAATTGAGTAAAACCATAAATGTCCTCTTTAACCAGTCATTAGGAATGTAGCGTTTCAACGACCCATGTATCTTTAATACCTCCCCCTTGTGAGGAGTTTACGACTAAAGATCCTGCCTGCATGGCTACTCGGGTTAAGCCTCCGGGCACAATTTCTGTGCGATATGGAGAACTCAATACAAACGGGCGTAGGTCGATGTGGCGCTCAGCCACTCCTGATGTCGTTAAAGTCGGTGCAACAGATAAAGCTAATGTTGGCTGTGCAATATATTCGTGAGGTGTAGCAATCAGTTTTTGTCTAAATTCATCAATTTCACATGAGCTCGCCTTAGGACCAATTAACATGCCATACCCACCAGATCCTTGAGCTTCCTTAATCACTAATTGATCTAGATGAGCTAGCACATAGTCTAAATGTTCTTTTTCACGGCACTGATAAGTGGGTACATTCTTCAGAATTGGTGTTTCTCCCAAATAATATTTAATCATCTGGTCAACATATGGATAAATCGACTTATCGTCAGCTACTCCAGTACCGGGTGCGTTAGCAATCACTACATTTTTCTGTAAATAAGCAGACATTAGGCCCGCTACACCTAAAGCACTATCAGGTCTAAACGCAAGCGGATCTAAAAAATCATCATCTAAACGGCGATAAATCACATCAACTTTTTGACGTCCTCGAATCGTTTTTACAAAAACTTGATCATTTTCTACGAATAAATCTCGGTTAGTAACTAGTGGCACATCCATTTCACGTGCTAAAAAGGCATGTTCATAATAAGCACTGTTAAAACGCCCTGGGGTTAAAACCACGATGAAAGGGCGATCAACATCTGAATTTTCTTGAAGTATTTCTTTCAATAAACTTGGGTAGTGTTCAATTCCTTGTAAATTATTAGCAGCACAAAGCTCTGGCATAAGTTGCTGGCTAATATTTCTACTTTCAATCATATACGATACGCCAGAAGGTGTTCTTAAATTATCTTCCAGTACGAAAAACTCCCCTTCACCGTCACGAATAATATCTATCCCACTAATTTGAGAATAAATTTTACCTTTAAGCGTATGTTTGAGCATATGTGGCTGAAAAGCTTCATGACAAATAATCTGACTTTCTGGAATTAACTGTTCCTTTAAAATATGCTGCCCATGATAAATATCATCTAAAAAGTAATTTAAAGCTTTCACTCGCTGTGCACAGCCAGCGGCTATTTTCTCCCATTGTTTTTTTTCGATTACTCTTGGAATTAAGTCAAAAGGAATTGTTCGCTCTGCACCCTCTTTATCACCGTACACATTAAATGTAATACCGTGATAGAGAAAATGTTGTTTGGCCTCCGTATTTAACTGCTTAAGCTCATCTAAAGTACGAATGCTCAACCATTGCTCAATTTTTTTAGAAGCGGCACCGTTAGATGTCACATCATCTAGCATTTCGTTAAAAAACTGCGATTTTAGCTGTTCAAATAAGTTCGTCTGTACCGAAAGATTTTCTATAAACGAAGTTTGGTTAAGTAATGCGTTGGTCGCCTGCTCTTGTAAAAAATAATCAATATCGGCTTGTAGGTCTTTCTCTTGTTCTGACATAGCAACCTCGTCTTATCATTTATCTATATTTCATTTTTAAATAAGCAATTTCAGTGCCACTTATATATCTATAATGCTTATTGGCTTTCTTTGTTATAACTTTCTTCTAAATTTTAGCATTGATTGTAAAAGTAGCTATAAACCGAATCTGACAAACTTGCTAAATGTGTAAAGTTTTTTTATTGTGTTGACACCAAAGCAATTGGATATAGATGTATTACGCTTATGTCTGTAATAGAAAAAGAAACTTCAAATAGTTTATATCGCCAGTGGCAGATTCTATCTCGCCTTCCTACCGGTAAATGGATCGGGACTCGAGAATTGCAAGAAATGCTTGAGCGTGAAGGTATTGAAATCAGTTTAAGGACAATTCAGCGTGATTTAAATCAAATTGCTCAGCGTTTTCCAATTGAAAGTAACAAAGCTGTGCCTCAAGGCTGGCGTTGGCAATCAGATGCACCAATTCAAAGCTTACCGCATATGACAAGCTCTCAAGCAGTAACCTTTATGATGGTTGAAGAACATCTTAAACATTTGCTCCCACCAAGCCTACTTGATGAGATGGGACCTTGGTTTGATTTAGCAAAACGCAGTCTTTCTACACAAAATAATGTAAGGCAATGGATTAATCGTGTGCGGATTGTGCCAGCAAGCCAACCACTCATTCCACCTGTAGTCGACCGTGCTGCTCAACAGGCAATTTATGAAGGTTTATTACAAGACAAACAAATTGAATGCGTTTATCAGGCACGCGTAAATCAAGGTGAAGATAAAACTTATATTTTAAATCCACTCGCGCTGGTCCAAAAAGGTGCTGTTATTTACTTAATTTGCACCCGACACGACAAAACTGAAGTGCAAACCTTTGCTCTACACCGCTTCAAATCCGCTAAGGTTTTAGAAAGTCGTGCGCTCCATCCCGTTAATTTTGATATTGACCATTATATTGACTCGGGTGCTTTAGGCTTTAGAGTAGATTACAACCAACCTACGGAGTCTATTCAACTCACCTTAACCATGACCGAACAAACTGCCAAAACTTTTTATGAAAGTCAGTTAAGTAAAGACCAGACTATTACTTCAATTGAAGAAAACATTGTCGAAGTTACGGCGACTGTTCCTTTTACATCTCAACTCGTCTGGTGGTTACGAAGTTTCGGTAAAAAGTTGCTCCATATTGAACCAGTTCAAGTACACAATGCAGTACGAGAAATCGAAACTGAGAGCAAATAATCAGTAGATATAAAAAGAGAACCATATGGTTCTCTTTAGATTTTGAATTGTAATTTTCTTAATTTTATATTGGCATTTATACTTTTATTTATTTTCAGATCAATATGTTCTCCCCCACCAAAACTGATCTGCTTCTTCTTTTGCGCTATATTGAACATGAGCATTGGCATGCCAAATCATATCCATTGTAGCGAATTGATTTCATTGTCATGTTTAAAGCCCTCTTGTTTGAACGTGAATTCAATATAACCTTCGCTTTTAAACATGTGAAATAAGAAAAAAAGGAAGTGAAATCTATTTTCTTCCTTAGGAAGTTTTAATATATTTTTTGATCAGAAAATAAAAAAGCCCAGTTGTAACTGGGCTTTTTTATATACTTAAATGATTAAGCTGTTTTTTTCATCATGTTATTTTTACGAATCGTGATCATTACTAGCTGAACAGCAGCTGGAGTAACACCAGGAATACGGCTCGCTTGAGCTAATGTTTCCGGACGAACAGTTTTTAATTTCTGAGTAATTTCACGAGATAAACCAGAAACGACATCATAATCAAAATCGGCAGGAATTTTGGTTTCTTCAAGACGCTTTAATTGAGCTACATCTTCATGCTGACGGTTGATATAACCTTCGTATTTAACAGCAATTTCGATTTGCTCACCAACTTGTTCTGAAACCTCTGAACCCGTAAGTTCTGCAATTTGAGCAAAATTAATATTAGGACGTTTGAGTAAATCAATCGCACTACATTCTTTACTCAAGTCAGCACCAGTCATTTCGACAAACTTTTTACCCATTGGGTTATTAGGCGCTGCCCACAAATGCTGTAGACGCGATGTTTCACGCTCAACTGCTTCCATTTTTTCACAATAAGCAGCCCAACGAACATCATCAACCAAACCAAGCTCACGACCAATAGTTGTTAAACGTTGATCTGCATTGTCTTCACGTAACATCAAACGGTATTCCGCACGTGAAGTAAACATACGGTATGGTTCTTTTGTACCCAAAGTAATCAAGTCATCAACCAATACGCCCATATAAGCTTGGTCACGTTTAGGTGTCCATTCTTCTTGTTCCCATGCACGACGCGCAGCATTTAAACCTGCAAGCAAACCTTGAGCACCCGCTTCTTCATAACCGGTAGTACCATTAATTTGCCCAGCAAAATACAAACCGTTAATTGCTTTGGTTTCAAGTGTGAATTTTAATGCTTGTGGGTTGAAATAGTCATATTCGATTGCATAACCCGGACGCAAAATATGGGCATTTTCCATACCACGAATTGAACGTACAAGCTCAAACTGAACATCAAATGGTAATGAAGTCGAAATACCATTTGGATAAAGCTCATGTGTATCTAGGCCTTCTGGCTCTAAAAATACCTGATGTGAGTCTTTATCAGAGAAACGATGAATCTTGTCTTCAATTGAAGGACAGTAACGTGGACCTACACCTTCAATGACACCGGTATACATTGGTGAACGGTCTAAACCACCACGAATAATGTCATGCGTTTTTTCGTTGGTATGCGTGATATAGCAGTTCACTTGCTCAGGGTGCATTGAAGCATCCCCCATGAATGACATCACCGGAGACGGGAAGTCACCTGGTTGTGGTGTCATAACAGAGAAATCAACTGAACGGGCATCAATACGCGGTGGAGTACCTGTTTTTAAACGGCCTACCGGTAATTTCAATTCACGCAGACGTTGAGCAAGAGCAATAGAAGGAGGATCTCCTGCACGACCACCACTTGATTTTTCTAAACCAACGTGAATAACACCACCCAAGAATGTACCTGTAGTCAACACAACAGTTTTTGCGTCAAAGCGAATACCCATTTGGGTAACAACACCTTTAACAGTATCACCTTCAACAATCAGGTCATCGGCCGCTTGTTGGAAAATATCAAGATTTGCTTGGTTTTCCAAAGTCTCACGAATCGCAGCTTTATAGCGAACACGGTCAGCCTGAGCACGCGTTGCACGTACTGCCGCACCCTTACGCGAGTTTAAAATACGGAATTGAATACCACCTTTATCGGCAGCCAAAGCCATCGCACCGCCAAGAGCATCAATTTCACGAACTAAGTGTGATTTACCAATACCACCAATTGCTGGGTTACAGCTCATCTGACCCAAAGTCTCAATGTTATGGGTCAAAAGCAAAGTCTGTCGTCCCATACGCGCCGCAGCAAGTGCCGCTTCCGTACCTGCGTGACCGCCACCGATAACGATAACATCATAAACTTTAGGATAGTGCATGAGTACAAAAACACCAGAAAAAAAAGACGGAACATTATAGCAAAATTATCTGCTTATTGATGTACATAATTACAAAATTGTCATCACATGATTTACGCTACACCACATGTTTTGACATTTTGTTGCATGAATTCAATACAAAGTGAATGTTTTTTCAAATATTTCATTTTAGAATAAAAATTGTACAGCACTTCTATGACTTTAAAACTAACGCAACTAGAAGGAACACAAAATGAAAAGTACCATGTTAAAAATCTTAACCGCATCTCTCCTTTGTTTTTCAGGCGTAACGTTGACCCACGCTGCGACTAACCATACTGCTAAATCGACTCATACTGCTAAAACAACTAAGCATGCTGCAGAGTCAGGTAAATCAGTGATGCAAAAAGAACTGAGAGCTTGTGCTAAAAAACGTCAGGGCGAATGGGTGTCTTACAGCCATAATGGGGTAACCTTTAATGGTACTTGCCAACCAAATGAAAATGGCAAATTACAATTTAAAGCCCCTGCTCCTTAATATAGTTTTGACTTAAGGTATAAAGAAATCACTTTATTTTCTTCTATATCAGATCATCATTTTCAAAAGCGGTCCATTAAAGATGGGCCGTTTTCTTTTTTAAAGCCTTCTAGTCAGCTACAATATGCCTTTAAATAAAATTTTAGGTCCTTTTCGTGAAGTGGTTACAAATACACATTACCGTTGATCAAGAACAAGTTGAATTCACAGAAACACTATTAATGTCTCTAGGTGCGGTAAGCGTAACTCTGGATGATGCCGAAGATCAGGCTCTACTTGAACCATTACCAGGTGAAACACCTTTATGGAATAAAGTCATTGTTACAGGTATCTATCAACAAGACGAACAAGACCCAATTGATGTTGACACTTTAAAAGCTTTCTTAAAAGCTCAGCTTCCAAATGTACCTATGCGTCATGAAGAACTTGAAGACCAAGTTTGGGAACGCGCATGGATGGATTATTATGAACCGATTCAAATTGGGGAAAAATTCTGGATCGTGCCAGAATGGTTAGAACCACCAGAAGCAGATGCGACCAATATTAAACTTGATCCAGGCCTTGCTTTTGGTACAGGCAACCATGCAAGTACATTCTTATGCTTACAATGGTTAGGTAAAACTGATGTAAAAGATAAGATCGTGATTGATTATGGCTGTGGTTCAGGCATTTTAGGTGTTGCAGCTTTATTATTAGGCGCTAAAAAAGTATTTGCGACAGATATCGACCCACAAGCAGTTTTAGCAACAAAACAAAATGCTGAACTTAATGGGGTATTAGACCGCCTATATGTTGGCCTTCCTGAAGAGTTTGATCAAGAATTCAAACCTCAACAAGCAGACGTTTTGGTAGCAAATATTTTAGCGGGACCATTAATGGCACTTGCGCCAGAGTTTGCAAAATTACTTAAATCTGATGGTGAGTTCGCACTTGCTGGTGTAATTGAAGAGCAAGTAGCTGATGTTTCAGGTGTTTATTCTGAATTTTTTGATATATTAGACGTCGAAAAGCGCGAAGAAAACTGGTGTCGCATATCAGGAAAACGCAAAACAATAAATTGAGACTATTTAACTCATGAATGAAAAACAAACCCGCTGCCCTAAATGTTTAACAGTTTATAAAGTTTCTCTGACCCAGTTAACTGTTGCTCAGGGCATGGTTTGTTGCCCTAAATGTAATTTAAATTTCAATGCTCTAACTAATTTAGTTAATGTTGAACTTCCAGAAGCAACAAATTCCTCTGTTTTAGCTGACGGCTCGATTCAAACACGATATATGACTCATTCACATGTGTTAGATATCTTTGATCAAAAAGTTGAAAACTCTAATATTGATCTTTTGACGTATTTAAATAATTTAAATTACTTCCATAACGAACCAATCAATGCGCTCCCCAACCTCAACTTAGCTGAACAAGCAACCTCACCTGAACAAGATAATGGTAAAAAGCATAGCTGGTTGTACTATACGCTTTGGAGTTCTGCGAATCTTATACTGATTTTGGTTTTTACTTTTCAGATTCTCTGGTTCAACCCAAAACTCATGCAGCAGAGTCCTGCTATTAGCCATGCATTTAATTATGTCTGTCAAATATTGCACTGCAGTAAGTCAACTGAACAATATCAACTTCTTTATATAGAAAAGGTAAAACTACGTAGAGTTGATACAGAACATACACAATTTTCTGGCGTTCTAGTTAATCAAAATAATAAAAGTATTGAGTTGCCTAATCTAAAACTAAGTTTTGGTAAAGAAGATGAGCAAGAAGAAATCATTTTTCAACCGCAGGAATATTTGGTTGAGAATTTACGTGGCATTCAACGCATCCCTACTAATACACCTTTTAGATTTCAATTTGATTTAAATAAAAGCAAAAAAAGCCTAGTAAATTATCGATTAGAAATTGTCCACCCCTAAATTGTAAAAAAAGTGAAAAAAAATTAAAAAAAAATGCAGTTAATTTGCTCACTTTTTCCTAGACAATGGTATGATACGCGCCACGAAAGCTTTGACTCATATACTCCTCGCTCTCAATTCAAAAAATATACTGTTAAGCATGTGTGCTTTTCTACATTAAGCACATAGCCTAACTTTTTTTGTTTTTGAGGGGGCTGTAACAAATATTTAACTATTGTTACGCTTATTTTTTACTCAATACGAAGAATTATGGCAAGCTAATTGTTCTTATGTTTTAGAGTCACTGTTTTAGGATCTAAAACAGGACTCCGTATTTTTAGACCACATTTATATACTACTTTACCCAAGCTAGTATTTGATTTTCGGATTAACTCGCATGAATAGCAAATCTCCTATTTTTACTGCACAATCTGATGTTGCTCTTCGCATCCACGTGGATCGCGCAGTTCGTCATTATTTTGCACAATTGCAAGGTGAGCAACCATCTCAGGTATATGACATGGTGCTAGCAGAAATGGAGAAACCTCTTTTATCTGTAGTTCTTGAATATACTCGTGGCAACCAAACACGTGCCGCAGAAATTCTTGGACTAAACCGCGGCACTTTACGCAAAAAGTTAAAAGCTCACGGTTTAATGAGTGAATAAATGATAAAATGCTCACGACGTCGTGGGCATTTTTTTATGCTTCTAATTGGTTTTAATCCGTAGACTTGAAATTGTTGACTTGAACATCATGACTATTAAACGTGCTTTGATTTCTGTATCAGACAAAACAGGAATTGTCGAATTTGCTCAAAACCTTGCAGCTTTAGGGGTAGAATTATTATCTACAGGCGGCACATACAAGTTGCTTAAAGATAATAACATTGCTGTTGTTGAAGTATCTGAACATACTGGTTTCCCAGAAATGATGGATGGCCGTGTAAAAACACTACATCCAAAAATTCATGGCGGTATTTTAGCTCGTCGTGGTCTAGACGAAGCAGTGATGCAAGAACACAACATTGATCCAATCGATCTAGTTGTAGTTAACCTTTATCCATTTGCAGCTACAGTTGCTAAACCAAACTGTTCACTTGCTGATGCTATCGAAAATATCGACATCGGCGGTCCAACAATGGTGCGTGCTGCTGCTAAAAACCACGCTTCTGTGGGTATTGTTGTTAATGCTTCAGATTACGATACAGTGATTAACGAATTAAAAGCTGCTGGTTCACTTTCTTATGAAACACGCTTCGATTTAGCTGTTAAAGCATTTGAACATACAGCTCAATATGATGGCATGATCGCTTCTTACTTAGGCGCTCGCGTTGGTAAGACCGAAGGTGAAGCTGATTTATTCCCTCGTACGTTCAACACTCAATTAAACAAAGCACAAGATTTACGTTACGGTGAAAACCCACACCAATCTGCTGCTTTCTATGTTGAAGCAAACGCAAAAGAAGCTTCTGTTTCTACAGCAAAACAATTACAAGGCAAAGAATTGTCTTATAACAACATTGCTGACACAGATGCTGCACTAGAATGTGTTAAATCATTTGCTAAACCAGCTTGTGTAATCGTAAAACATGCTAACCCTTGTGGTGTTGCGGTTTCTTTAGACGGTATTAAAGCTGCTTATGATTTAGCTTATGCAACAGATCCAGAATCTGCTTTCGGTGGCATTATTGCATTTAACCGCGAGTTAGATGTTGCAACTGCTCAAGCAATTGTTGATCGTCAATTCGTTGAAGTTATTATTGCTCCAAGCATTGCTGATGGCGTACTTGAAGTAACTGGTGCGAAGAAAAATGTTCGTGTTTTAGTATGTGGCGAATTACCTGCAATTGATGCACGTGCTCCACAACTTGACTATAAACGCGTTAATGGGGGCTTACTTGTTCAAGACCAAGACTTGGGCATGATCACTAAAGATGATCTTAAAGTAGTTACTAAACGTGCACCTACTGAACAAGAAATTGATGACCTTATTTTCGCATGGAAAGTTGCGAAATATGTAAAATCAAACGCTATTGTTTATGCAAAAAACCGTCAAACTATTGGTGTAGGCGCGGGTCAAATGAGCCGTGTTAACTCAGCGCGTATTGCTGCAATTAAAGCAGAACATGCTGGTTTGGTTGTTGAAGGCGCTGTTATGGCATCTGATGCATTCTTCCCATTCCGTGACGGTATTGATAATGCGGCTAAAGCTGGCATTAAATGCATTATTCAACCAGGTGGTTCTATGCGTGATGAAGAAGTCATCGCAGCAGCTGATGAAGCTGGTATTGCAATGGTCTTCACTGGTATGCGCCATTTCCGCCACTAATTTAAATTTAGTCCTCCCTAACCCTCCTTTTATTCAGGAGGGTTTTCCACAATAATGGAACTATCTCTCCACTTCGAGAAATAGAGGGGGATGAAAAAGGATTAAAGTTAAGGAACAAATTAAAAATGAATATTTTAGTTTTAGGTAGTGGTGGCCGTGAACATGCTCTAGCATGGAAAATCGCGCAAGATACCAAAGTTACTCAAGTTTTTGTTGCACCTGGTAATGCTGGTACTGCAACAGAAGAAAAATGCGTTAACGTTCAACTTGATATTTTAGACAACCCAGCAATTATTGCTTTTGCTAAAGAAAATAATGTTGAACTCGTTGTTGTTGGTCCAGAAGCACCATTAGTAAATGGTGTAGTAGATGCTGCACGTGAAGCTGGTGTAAAAATTTGGGGACCGACTCAATATGCAGCACAACTTGAAGGCTCAAAAGCATTTGCTAAGCACTTTTTAAAACGCCATAACATTCCAACTGCTTTTTACGATGTATTTACTGAAGTTGATGCAGCTAAAGCTTATGTTGAAAAAAATGGTGCACCAATCGTTATTAAAGCTGACGGTCTTGCGGCTGGTAAAGGCGTAATCGTTGCAATGACCAACGAAGAAGCTTTTGCAGCAATTGATGACATGCTTGCAGGTAACAAATTTGGTGATGCTGGTTCACGCGTTGTAATTGAACAGTTCCTTGCTGGTGAAGAAGCTTCTTTCATTTGTATGATTGATGGCAAAAATATTTTACCAATGGCAACTTCACAAGATCATAAACGTATTTTTGAAGGTGACCAAGGTCCAAACACTGGCGGTATGGGTGCCTACTCTCCTGCTCCAGTTGTAACTCCAGATGTTTTTGAGCGCGTAATGACTGAAATTATGCGTCCAACTGTTGATGGTATGGCGGCTGATGGACATGTTTACACTGGTTTCTTATATGCTGGTTTAATGATTGATGAGCAAGGTCAACCACGTGTAATTGAATTTAACTGCCGTTTTGGTGACCCTGAAACTCAACCAATCATGATGCGCTTAAAGTCATCTCTTGTTGATTTGGTTGAAGCAGGTATTGCAGGTAATTTACCAAAAGAAGCTGAGTGGGATGAGCGTAAGTCTATCGGTGTTGTACTTGCAGCAGAAGGATACCCAGATAGCGTACGTAAAGGTGATGTGATTTCTGGTATCGGCCAATCACCTGAAGATACTAAAATCTTCCACGCAGGTACTGCAACTCGTGAAGATGGTCACATTGTGACTTCTGGTGGACGTGTACTTTGCGTAACTGCTTTAGGTGACAGCGTTCTTGAAGCACAAATTAATGCTTTAGAAGTATGCGGCCAAGTAACTTTCACAGGTATGCAATACCGTAGTGACATCGGTTACCGCGCGATTGCACGTGAAAAAGCTGAATAAAAGTTAGCAAAAAAAGCTTCCTATTTAGGGAGCTTTTTTATTTTGTACACCAATAGAAGAAAATGATATAAATTTTTATAAGATTTATTAAGATATCAACAAATAGAAAAAAAGCCCTCTATATCAACTACATTTTTATTGCTATCATTAGTACATAGTTGTAACTGTCATCAGACACTGCTGTTTTAATAATTTCCATAAAGACTTGCTCTACAAATTATGCCTGTAGAGAGTTTTTTAATATTCTAAATTTATGAATGCTCGTTTGGCTACTGTTGGGGATGAACTGTTTGGGGAAACAGTTTTTGTTTATTAAACAATTACCCTCTGTTATAGCCAAAATATGCAAGCAAATTATGGAACCCCAGAAAAAGATCACAGAGTTTAGACTAGTTGTAATTCCAACTCCTCTCTTTTCATATTGATATAGATCAATCGTTATTGTTCTATATCTTAATCAGGACTTTTTTAAATGAAAAAGCTGATCAGCCTTTTTTTAAGCATGTCAGTAGTATTATTGACAGCATGTAGCAAACAAGAAAATGCTCAACAAGCCGAACAAAACAATGATAGTTCCAAAGTACAAAAGGTAGTAATTGCCTCTACAGGTTCGGATGCTGACATTTGGCGTTATATCGCATCTTTACCTGAAACCCAAGCTGCTGGACTGAAGTTAGAAGTAAAAAACTTCTCAGACTCCGTTTCAATGAATACAGCAGTTGCAAATAAAGAAGTAGATTTGAACGCATTCCAAGCTTATTCTTATCTTACTGTATTTAATAATTCAAACCCGGATAAGATTGCAGCGGTTTCTACCACTTATATTGAGCCAATGGGGATTTATTCAAGTAAATACAAAAAAATTGAAGAACTTCCTGAAGGTGCAATTATCTCAATCCCGGATGATGCTGCCAGCGAATCTCGTGCGCTACTCTTGTTACAAACTGCTGGCTTAATCAAGCTTAAAGCTGACTATAATCCTGTTCAGGGCAGTCCAATTGATGTTATCGAAAATCCCAAAAAGATCAACATCAAACCAATCAAAATGGAAACTGCATTACGTCTTAAAAATGAATTTGATGCAGTTGTATTAAATAATACCATAGCACTCGAGGGAGGTTTAAACGTACTCAAAGATTCTATGTTCTATGAACCTATTGATCAAATCTCAAAACTTAGTGTCAACGTTCTAGCAACTGCTGAATCACGTAAAAATGATCCTGTCTTGCAAAAAGTTGGTAAGCTTTACCACACTGCAGCTGTTAAAAAATACATTGAAGAACACTTTGGTGGAACAAAAGTTGACGTAGACAAACCAATCAGCTATCTCTCAGAAGCTAAATAGTAATATAATAGCCCAAACGTGAAACAGGCAAATTATCTTTGCCTGTTTTTTCTTTCAAGCATAGTTTCTGACGATATGATTCAATTTAAAAACATTTCAAAGCACTATCAGCTCAAAAGCCAGACCATACGCGCACTCGATCAAATCAATTTAGAGATTCCAGAGGGCAGTATTTTCGGCATTATTGGCTATAGTGGTGCAGGTAAAAGTACTTTAATTCGCCTGATTAATTTACTTGAACGACCAAATGAAGGTCAGATTATTATTAATCAAAAGGACTTCACTGCTTTAGATGCACGTTCATTACGTCAGGAGCGTGCAAATATTGGTATGATTTTTCAGCATTTCAATTTGCTTCAAACCAAAACAGTTGCTGAAAATATCGAAATGCCAATGCGTCTGCTAAATTATAAAAAAGCAGAACGTGAAAAGCGTTTAAATGAATTATTAGAGTTTATTGATCTTAAGCATAAAAAAGATGCCTATCCAGATGAACTCTCTGGCGGTCAAAAGCAACGTGTTGGTATTGCTCGTGCTTTGGCAAATCATCCTAAAATTTTATTATGCGATGAAGCCACATCTGCACTAGATCCACAAACTACTCAATCCGTTCTAGAGCTTTTAAAGAAAATCAATCAAGAACAGAAAATTACTATCGTTATGGTTACTCATGAAATGGATGTCATTGAATCTATTTGTGACCATGTTGCAGTTATGGAAGCTGGCAAAGTGATTGAGCAAGGCTCAACTATTGATATTTTTAGTAATCCTCAGCATCCAACAACTAAAAACTTTATACAAACTGTTTTACATCAACAGTTGCCAGTTAACATTCTAAATCAATTAGAAAATCAACATCACCACAGCATTTATTGCCTACAATTCTTAGGACGTTCGGCTCAAGAACCTGTGATTCAGTCACTTATTAAACAATATGATATTAGTTTAAATATTTTATTTGCCAATATGACTGAAATTAATGGCACAGTGATTGGTCAAATGTTTGTACAGCTTTTAGGTGACCCGCAGTTAATTCGCCAAGCGATCGAGTTTTTAGAGAAAAATGAAGTGAGCGTAGTTCAATCAGGAGATCAAGTATGAGAGATTTAATCGTACAATGGTTAACTGAACTTACTCAGCCTTTCTGGCAAAGTTCCCTTTCTATGGACCAGTTTGTAACTGCCTTACAAGAAACCTTTAATATGGTGTTCTTTGCGCTTATATTTGGTGGTATTTGGGGCTTCATCCAAGGCATTATTCTGCTTGTAACTCGCCCAGAAGGGATCTTACCAAACAGATTCATTTATCATTTGCTTAACCCAATTGTAAATGCTCTGCGTTCTCTGCCATTTATTATTTTGCTTATTGCAGTTATTCCTCTCACCAAGTTCTTGGTAGGCACTTCAATTGGTACATGGGCGGCAATCGTTCCTTTAACGATTTATGTTGGACCATATATGGGCCGACTTATTGAAACTTCCCTACTTGAAGTAAATGAAGGAATTATCGAATCTGCTCAAGCAATGGGTGCAACACCTTGGCAGATTATTTCACGCTTTATTTTACCTGAAGCTCGTAGTTCTCTTATTTTGAACTTGACGACTGCTACGATTAGCCTTATTGGTGCGACCGCTATGGCTGGTGCAGTTGGTGCTGGTGGTATTGGTGACTTAGCCATTTCTTATGGCTACCAACGTTTTGATACAAGCGTTGTGATTTTAACAGTGATTATCCTCTTGCTTTTGGTACAGATTGTACAGACTTTAGGCAACTGGCTCTCTAAGATACGCTAAGTCATTTATATAGAAAGCTCCCTAAACGGGGGCTTTTTGTTTTTATAGTCTCCTGTTATTAAAAAGTTGAGTACATGGCTTAATGCCATTTTCTGTTATCATCAAAATTAGTGGTTACTCTTTGGATTTGGTTTCAGGATAAAACAATGCGTTATAGAATTCATTTTATTGATGTGCAAAATGCCCTACAAAACTATATCTGGATTTTAGAAGATACTGAAACTCATGAAGCCGTTGCAGTTGATCCAACAGAAGCTGAGTTAGTCACTCAATTTTGCAATGACCATCATTTAACCTTAAAGCAAATTTGGCTTACGCATTGGCATAAAGATCATATCGGTGGCGTTGCAGATTTAACGGCTAACTCCACTCTAACTGTATATGGTCCAAGAGATGAATTAAGTAAAATTCCCGGTATTACTCATCCCCTTCAACATGATGACCATCTAAAATTTAATGATTTAAAAGTAGAGATTATTGCAACACCAGGTCATACCTTAGGGCATATTGTGTATTTTATTGAGGAACTGAATGCCCTCTTTTGTGGTGATACTTTGTTTGCAATGGGGTGTGGCCGACTATTTGAAGGTACGGCAGAGCAAATGTATCACTCATTAAATCGTCTTGCAGCCCTTCCAACCACAACCAAAGTCTATTGCACGCATGAATATACACTTTCTAATGCTGAGTTTGCTTTAAGCGTAGAACCTGAAAATCATGCCTTACAAGAACGTGCAGAACAAGTTCGTAAGCTTCGCACGGAAGGTAAAATTACTCTACCAAGTAGTATTGAACTTGAATTGGCAACTAATCCATTTTTACGTGCTGAAAGTGTAGATGAGTTCGCTCATTTACGTAGTTTAAAAGATAATTTCTAAATTTATGGGCTCTATCGAAAGATACAGTTTCATTTTAAGAACTGTATCTTTTTGAATAAAGCATGTTTCATGAAATTATTTTTTACATTTATTGATTTTAAATCAACTTATTTTGATTAAATTTTACCCTAATCTTTTTATTTTTAAATAACCATAAAAATTAAATACTTACATTTTATTAGTACAAAAATTGATTACATAAAAACTGAATAAATTTATAAAATGAAGAAGATTACTTTATCTCTTTTACTTTTTTTACAAGTTGCAAAATAAAACAAAGTTTTCCCCCTTTAAAAAATCTAGGTAAATCCCTATTAATAAATAAGGTGTAAGACACGGATAGAAGAAGGAGTTCTCACGTGAAAAAGGTTGTTAAAGCTAAAAATTTAATTGCGTTCCGTATTTGGTTAGAAAAATTAGGGTATTCGGTTAAAAACTTGGCCGATGGAAAAGGTTTCACTTTCAGTTTTAAGAAAGAGTATGGCTTAGTCACGTGTGATTTGGCTGGTAATGCCTTAGCGATGCAATTAGGTGAAGAGTTTGAGGATCACTTAAAAGCGTAAGCTTGAGCTGTTTTGCATATACTATTTTCAGTATAGGCAACTTAAAAGTTCTGCTTTCAAAGTAGATCTATATGAGAGTTTGTGAAAATTTTATATTGGCCTCCCATAATTAAGCATTTACATACAAGATAGTTTTTTTTAAATTAAATTTTCGACTAGATAAAATAAAACCTGTAGCACGGCGCCTCTCCCAAATTGCCAATTGCTACAGGTTTTTTAGTTCGAATTAAAATTTTAAATAATTAATTCGTTTTAGATTTACCTAATGCTTTATCTAGAACGTCCTTGTCCAGAGCTTTGTCCCAACGAGCAACAACAATTGTTGCGCATGCATTACCAATTAAGTTAGTTAATGCACGACACTCAGACATAAAGCGGTCAATACCTAAAATGAGCGCCATACCTGCCACAGGTACAGATGGGACAACTGATAAAGTAGCAGCGAGTGTAATAAAGCCTGCACCTGTTACCCCTGCTGCACCTTTTGAACTCACCATTGCCACTAAAAGTAATGCAAGTTGTTCGCTAATAGATAAGTCTACATTACATGCTTGTGCAATAAATAAAGCAGCCATAGTCATATAAATGTTAGTACCATCAAGGTTAAATGAATAACCTGTAGGAATAACTAAGCCCACTACAGATTTTTCACATCCCGCTTTTTGCATTTTATCCATTAAAGAAGGTAAAGCTGCTTCAGATGAACTTGTACCTAAAACCAACCAGAGTTCATCTTTGATATAGCGAATTAAAGCAATAATTGAAAAGCCATTGTAACGTGCCACTGCACCTAAAATGATTAATACGAACAGTACAGCCGTGATATAGAAAGTCATAATCAATAGTAATAAATTACCGATTGATTCGATTCCATAAGCACCAATAGTAAATGCCATAGCTCCAAAAGCACCAATTGGCGCAAGTTTCATTAACATGCCAACCAAGTAGAAAACTGGTGCCGTTAAGTTATTTAGGAAATCAGTGATTGGACGTGCACGATCGCCTAAAGCAGCTAAAGAAATACCAAATAGTACTGCCACAAATAGAACCTGCAAAATTTCACCACCAGCAAGCGGACTTACCAGTGTTTGCGGGATAATATTCATGAAGAAGTCAGTAATATTGGTGGCATGAGCCTTCTCAACGTAAGTATTTACCTTATCGCTGACTAAGGTTGCTGGGTCAATGTTTAGACCTTTACCCGGTTGAATGATGTTTGCCACAATCATACCAACCACAAGTGCAAGACTTGAGAAAGTAATGAAATATAGCATTGCTTTACCAGTCACGCGTCCAACCCGACTCATGTTCGTCATGCTGGCAATACCAGTAACCACAGTCAAAAAGATTACGGGAGCAATAATCATTTTAACGATTTTGATGAATGCATCACCGAGCGGTTTTAAGCTCTGTCCAAGCTCAGGGTAAAAATGACCAATTAAAACGCCTAAAATAATTGCAAAGATGACCTGTACATACAAAATTTGATGAAATTTCTGTTTTTTCTGTACGGTTTCTTGGTCAAGGGTATTGAAATCCATTATCTAAATACCTGTTCGATGGGGATAAAAAAATAAAATATAAAGCGTGCACCACAAGCTGCTTTAAAGGAAGTGAAGCCATTGTAAAGAATAAAAAATACCCTGTGTTATAAATTTAGAAAATGTAAAATTTAAAAACCATGTATATTTTTGTATATAAAGTCTGTCTTTTTCTGCATTCTTTAAAATTAAAATTTAGAAAAAAACTTTAAAAAGACACCTAACCACTTGTTTGTTATTTAATTAGTTCTATTAATCATCTCTTTATGAGCTTTTATCTTTTGTTTTTAATTCAACAAAAACATCATTTTTAAAATAAATGATTAAGACAATTTCATGTTTATTTTAAATTATGAGAATTTAGTTTTTAAATAATAAGAAATATTGATATATAGTTATTTAATAAAAACAAAAGCCTATTTGGTGAGCTATTTAAATAAGCTATTTTTTAGCAATAAAAATAGGAAGTTACGCCTATTACTTTAAACAAATAGGCGTTTTAAAAGACCATGTACGTAATCTAGGCTTAATTCCTGATTGGTAAATAAAATCCGAAATAGCATAGGTGCGATTACAGTCTCGATTATTTCTTGGTTCGGTATAGTGAACTCATTACGTAATTTTGCTCGATTTTGAATAATGTCGAGTTGTTGAATAATCAAGGTTTCACATTTACGCGCATTATTAGAATCCGAATTTGACGTATAGAGTACGTCTCGTAATAAATCTTGCCCAACTTCTGAAGCATATTCTTCAAAATATTGTTCAACCCATGCTGTGATATCTCGTTCAAATGAACCTAAATCTTTGGGTTCCATATCTGGTTTGAGTTCATTTAAAGCTACATCTGAAAATAGCTGGTTGATATCCCCCCATCGACGATAAATGGTTGAAGGCGTTACTCCTGCTTGTGCAGCAATCATTGGAATTGTAATTTGGCTTTGCTCGAAATCTTTTTGTAATTCTTTTACAGCATTATGTACCGCAGTTTGTATTCTCTCGCTGCGACCACCAGGACGTAATCCAGTAACAACTTTTGCCATTTATAAACTCTGTAAAGGGATCAAAAAATTTATAAATATTTATATCTATATACAAAATACACTAAAGCTAAGGATTTGCTTTAGTGTTAAAATAATGTATAAAAGCTAAATATTCGCTTTTATGATATTGATGTTCTATGAACAATTCAAGTTCAAAACGGTCAAGAGCTGTTTTTCAATTAGATGCTGCAAGCGCTTTGACACTCAACACAATTACGCTTATGACATTTATGGCTGCATCTAGTGCGCCAACGCCGCTCTACCGCCTATACCAACAGATATGGCAATTTTCACCGGTCACATTAACTTTAATTTTTGCAACTTATGCTTTTACGCTGCTGGGATCATTACTAATTATTGGTTCCTTGTCTGACTATATTGGACGTCGACCAGTCATTATTGCTGCCATTTCTCTGCAAATTATTTCAATGAGCTTCTTCTTATTTGCTTCAGATGTTTCGATGTTATTTATCGCACGAGGCTTACAAGGAATCGCAACAGGGCTTGCTGTTTCAGCTATAGGAGCAGCCATTTTAGATTTTAGTAAGCTCCATGGCTCACTAATTAATAGTATTACACCTATGATAGGTATGGCTGTCGGGATTTTTCTGACCTGTTCTATCTTGCAGCTCTCCACTCACCCGTTACAGCTTGTTTTTGAGTTTCTATGCTTTCTTCTTATTTGTGAACTTATTTTAAGTTTTTTTACTCCAGAGACAGTCCAAAAAAGAACTGGTGCACTTACTTCTTTGAAACCCGCGATGGCTATTCCTCCACAAACGAAAAGTGCTTTATTAAGTATTAGCCCTATTAATATTGCACTTTGGATGGTCAGTGGTTTCTTCTTGTCACTTATGCCATCTTTACTGGCAAAAATTTTCCATACTTCATCGGCATGGCTAAACGGGATTATGTTTATGGCGCTCGCCCTTTCTGGTGCAGTAGGTATATTAACGCTTAGAAAATCGACAAATTTCCGTATTTTATTAACTGGTACGCTTTCAATTGCTATTGGTTCAATCATTTTATTTTTAGCAATTAATCTTACAAATGCAGTTGTGTTATTTCTAGGTTCAATTATTACTGGAATTGGTTTTGGTACGGCGTTTATGGGAGCCATTCGTAGTGTAATGCCGCTGGCTCTTCCAGAAGAACGTGCAGGCCTTATGGCTGCATTTTTTGTGGAAAGTTATTTGGCTTTTAGTATTCCTGCAATTTTAGCTGGATATTTTGTAGGGAAAGTTGGGCTGATGCATACAGCAAATAGTTATATTTGTTTTATTGTCTTATTGTCACTTGTTGCCCTTCTGATGATTTTTAAAAATATTAAAAGTAAATAATGATGTGTTAAAAAGAAAGTCAGTCTCAAATGAAGCTGACTTAAATAATTTAAAACAAATGATACTTAAATAAATAATTTAGCTTCCGATTACTACATTGATGTCTATTGAAATTCGTTACACTGTTTTTAATATCAAAATTCACTCGTAAACTGAACGTCGATACTAAATAAATAAAATGCTCAAAAGGATTTTTTAGTTATCATTATAAAATATAAGGAAATTTATTATGAATAATTTCATTTTGACAACTTTTGACTGGGTTCCAGAATTACCACGAGGTTTTGTAAGAGATATAAGGATAAGATGGGCCTTAGAAGAAGCAAAAATGCCCTATAAAATAAATAGCGTATCTTTTTATGAACGAGGAGATGATCATTTTTCTCACCAGCCTTTTGGGCAAGTTCCGTGGTTAATAGATGGTGATATTTCAATTTTTGAAAGTGGCGCTATTCTATTGTATTTGGGTGAACGTAGTAGTGTGCTTTTACCTACAAATCCGAAACAGCGTAATGAAGTTATAGAATGGTTATTTGCAGCACTTAATTCAGTAGAAATGGCGAGCCTTCCTTGGGCTTTATTAAAATTTTCTAATGCTCAGGCAGATACTCCCGTACATAAACAATTTGATGCATTTCTTCTCTCTCGACTCCAACATATGGAATCAATTCTTTCTAAGCGAGAATGGCTAACAGAGTCATTTTCTATTGCTGACATTGTTATGGCTGACGTATTACGTTTGGTGAATAGATTTGATGGATTAACAGAGTTTCCCCATTGTCTCGCATATGTTCAGAGAGCGACTAGACGCCCTTCTTTTCAAAAAGCGTATACTGACCAAATGGCTCATTTTGCAGCGGCAGACACCAAGAAAAATGCTTAAAGATGTTATTTAAGCATTCTTTATTTATAAGCTAAAAATGAAGATTTACTGGTCACGCCAGCGTTTTAAAAAGCGTTTTACATACTTTTTAAATGGCCACGTAAACTGTTTTACAAAGCTATTTGGAATTTTATAGCCAACCGTACCATACACGCTCGCCAAGTGATTCGGCATATATACGGTTTTAAAAATAACATCATAAAGTGGAATAAAAGCAGCGTAATTTTTATCAATCGCAGGTTTTTCAGAGGAATGATGCCAATGGTGGAATTCCGGTGTTGCGATAAACCAACGTAAATATGGAAATCGAAAACGTACATTGGAATGAATAAAAATAGCGTGAAATGAAATAAAAATTAAATAGGCAAAAACAGCAGAAGTATGAAACCCTAAAAGAAAAATCGGTAAAGTGGCAATAAAGCGAGTCATTAAAACTTCAACAACGTGTAAACGGGAAGATGCTAACCAATCCATATATTCAGTCGAATGATGAATCGCATGAAAACGCCATAAAAAGTTAACTTCATGCATGGCTCGATGTAACCAATACACCGTAAAATCAACCACAATGAGCAATTCAATGAATTGCAGCCAAATTGGCTGAGCTTGAACATACGGCACAATTGGGTTATCAGGTAAATGCGTAATCCAATACTGAATTGGCATAACCGTTAAGAAGCTAAATAGTTGAATACCAATATGGCTGACCATGAAATATTTCATATCGGTCACCCAGCCCACTCTTAAGATCTTTTGTTCAGGGTTTTTAGCAAAAAAGCCTTCAAGGGGTATAAAAATAAAAGCCAAGATGACTAGGGTAAGTACAAAATAATCAATGCCTGCATAAAATGGTACGCTTGGAATGACTGGAGCATGAATAACACCACAGCCTAATACTGCTGCGATGAGTGCAAAGCATAAACCATAAAAGCCATATCGATTTTGTCGGATGATTGCACTAAATGCTCCAAAACCTGCGCTAATGATTATGCCTGTAATGAGTCCATAATAAAAAAGACTATAGTGCTTTGCATAAAGTGGACGTAACTCAGGAGTTGTCAGCACACTGGGAAACAAAAAACATAAAGCTCCAAATAAGCAAAGTAAGCTTAATGCCATAGATATAAAAGCACTAATTTTTCCTAAACCCGCATTAAGCTCTAAATTTTCAAATCTTGCTCTTAATTGATCGGTCATAATTCATATCAACAGTTCTTATTCTCTATGCCGCGCATGCTAACAAAATTTAATTATTAATTGTAAAAAGAACCTTATTTAGCTCAAACTAAAAAATAGATATATAAATAAAACTAACCAATCAATCCAAAAACAAGATCAATTGGTTAGTTATTATAAATATTTATCTATTTCAGAACGTGGAAATAGGCTATTTATTTTTTATATGGAGTCTCATAGGTTGTTTCAGCAACAGGTGAAACACGCCAAATCGTATTACCAACATCATCTGCGACTAATAGTGCACCCGAAAAATCAATTGCCACCCCCACTGGGCGCCCATAAGCCTTACCTTTATCGCTGAGGAATCCAGTCAAAATATCTTGCGGTGGACCAGAAGGTTGACCACTTCTAAATGGTACAAAAATGACTTTATAACCACTGTGCGGCTTACGGTTCCAAGAACCATGCTGCCCGATAAATGCCCCACCTCTAAATTGTGGCATGAGTTCAGCTACATAAAATGTAAGACCTAAAGAAGCCGTATGGTTGCCTAGTGCATAGTCAGGTTTAATTGCACGAGCGACCATTTCTGGATTTTGTGGTTTAACTCGTACATCAACATGTTGACCATAGTAGCTATAAGGCCAGCCGTAAAAAGCGCCATCTTGAACTGAGGTCATATAATCGGGTACTAGGTCACTACCAATTTCATCGCGCTCATTTACAACCGTCCATAATTTACCGCTTTGAGGTTGCCAAGCCATACCATTTGGATTACGCAGTCCTGTTGCAAATGGACGAGACTGACCGCTTGCAATATCAAACTCTGTAATTTGTGCACGGCCTTTTTCTTGATCTAAACCATTTTCGCCAACATTACTATTGGAACCGACGGTAATGTAGAGCTTTGTCCCTTCATGATTGGCAATGACGTTTTTGGTCCAATGATGATTTAAAGGGCCACCCGGTAAATCTAGTACTTTAGTGCCACTGGCAGTAATTTTGGTTGCGCCTTCTTGGTAAGGAAAACGCACAAGTGAATCTGTATTGGCAACATACAAATAGTTCCCCACCAGTGCCATACCAAATGGTGAGTTTAAATTTTGAAGAAATACCGTTTTCTGATCGGCAACTCCGTCTCCATTGGTGTCACGAAGTAAAGTAATACGGTTAGCACTCGGATGAGATGAGCCTGCCCGTCTCATCACAAACGTCATGATTTTACCTTTAATGCCTTTACTGTCTTCGGGTTTAGGAGGAGCATCTGTTTCAGCGACCAATACATCACCATTTGGTAGTACATAGAGCCAACGTGGATGTTCAAGTCCTTTAGCAAATGCTTTTACCTTTAAACCTTCTGCCGGAGTTGGCATAACACCACTAGGCCAGCCCTTCGCTGGTGCTATATTCACAGTCGGTAATAGGCTTGTTTTTGGTTCAGGTAATTTTGGTTCCGGGCCATAACTCTCGGCAATCGGATATTGAGAGGATGAAGCGCATCCTGTAACCAGAACTACAACGGTCGTGCCTACAATCGGCAGTAAAAAACGTGTAAGCATCTTTTATCTCCATTTCTTATTTTTTCGCAATATGCACAGGGTAATGCTTTAGAAGAGAGACTTATAGTTTATTTATTTAACTGTGCTGAGCAGTACAGCCTATATTTTAAAAATTTTAATACATAACCGAGTGTTTTCTAGGCACTTAAATCCCCTTCATCATAACTACAAATTAAAACTTCGCATTAGGATTGTTACGTAAAGTATTTAAAAAGCCCTCTTTATCTTTTGGAGAAATCATCACCTTCGCTATTCTTCCATTTTTCATATAACTAATTTTGAGCCGATCTAATGAGAGCGCTGGTGATGAAAGTGGATTATGAGTAGGTTCTATTTGAGTAATATCATCAATATTAATTTTCCAACAGAAAATGAGGCTATTAATGAATAATATATTTTTTTCTACCACATAGTAGGTACTAAAGATTGGAAGCCAAATAACCAGAATGACTAAACTATAAATCATGAGATGCGAAAAATTGGTGCCCATAGAAGAATGATGAACTTCTTGATAAGTTTTAAAAATAATATTGGCAATGATCACAAGAAATATTAATAAAAGCCACCAATCAATTTTTGATCTAAATTTCAAAAGTTATCCTCTACATCTAAATCTCATTTATAATGAGTCTTTCTATATATTTTTTTAATAAAATAATTAAACTAAAAATTAGCTTTAAATGTTAATGATACAAAATCTCGATCATCTATGGTGCTAAATTCATTAGAACCAAAAAAGTTATTATAGGCAATCTCTGTTGTATATTTTTGCTGATAAGTCATAGATAACGCCGCACTTACACTCATTTGCCCTTCTTGAAAGTTTTGGCTATATCCATAAACATCATGTCTAAAACTAAGACTTGGCGTAATCACTGTAGAGGGTAAAATATCTTGATAATTTAATGCGCCACGTAATCGGTAGCCAAATGACCATTCATTAAAAAAACCTTTTTTATTACAAAAGCGTTCATTCAAGTTATCAATTTCTGCATTGGTAAGATGGGCTGTACCATACGGCGTACATTTAAAGTCGCCTGTTTCAGGATTATAAGCACCTGTTGAAAGCTCACTACGGCCAAATGCACCAGTCCGACCAATCCGATGATTACCAATATCTGCAATATGGTTTAAGGCAAACTCTGTAGACCATGTCATCGAATTCGCGCCCCAAATATTGAATATGCTATCAGTTGCTCCAACCGAAAATTGTGTTACGGGTAAGCGTACATATCCTTGAATATATTGACCTAATTCAACAGTTTTTCCCGGCGGCGCAAATGGTGTTCCTTCCGATAGTACTTGAGCATAGACAATGTCTGTGCCGTTTAGCTGCAAAGGTTGATTAGGTTTGTGGGTTAATTCACTAAAAATGGTTGTTGTTCCAACTTTCCCAGTCAAACTTAATCCAAACATTTTGATATTTTCAGGATAGATAGAAAAATAACTTGCGCTATTAAAATGTTCGGGTCCTGCTGCTGTTACAGCCGTTCCATCAAAGTTTGCATTACGGCTATGGTAGTTCGCATAGTGAATACCTAACTCAGCATTATTTAAACTGGCTAATGTCTGTTTTAAAGCAATACCATATTGGCCGTTATCCTTTGCTTTTCTACTTTCTGCACGTGGAATATAGGTACGTAAACGAATTGCGGTATCTGATAATTTATCTCCACCTCCCGCAATCAGAACTGGACCTGCATTTTCAGGCACAAAGTCTGAAATCTCAAAGAAAGTTCCGCTACCATCAACAACTGAAGGTCTAAATTTAAATTGATAGAACCCTTCTATTTTCAAATTTTTATTAATGCTTGTGTCGAACGAAAACATTTCGGTTGGAATGATTCTTTCTTTTGCATCACCACCCGGTCGGTTGATTGCGGCAAAATCAAATGCACTTACCGAATTTAAACCGTTTTGAAAAAACTGAGATTTTCCCCAATTTAAAGTCTGTTTGCCTAATTTTAAATTGATGCTTTTTCCACCGCCCAGTTCAAAATCTTTCCATATATAGGCATTCCATAAATCGATACCTTTGAACTTTGCGAGCCTTGGCCACGCTGAATCATTAAAGGGTTTAAAATCTCCGTGCCCTGTCTCATAAGCATGGTCATACCAGTATTTCGTGCTAATGACCGCACCCTGCTGTTTTCCATTTAGCTTAACTTCAGTTATTCCTCTGATGATCTGTGAAATGGCATCATATTTACTAAAATTCATACGCCCATCATCACCATTCACATCAATGCTAGCGCCTTGTTTGCCTATTTTGTTTGCGTCAGGCCGATAAAGTAATGAAACGGATGGGTCTTGCGTACTCCAACTGGCTCCTAAGCTTAATGTCGTCTTTGTCTCGAACTTCCAGTCTTTATCAATATCAAAATTGGCTGCATTTGCTTTAGACATGAATAAAATCAGGCTTAATGAGACACCTATTTTTTGAATATATAAAACGTGATTATTTCTTTGATTTAAATAGACGTAGTGACCCATCATATTATCTCCCTATCAATATGATTTTTCTTATTTATTGCTTAGTACTCAAAGCCATCCATTGGCTTTAAATGGTTTACATAAGCAGGTATTTTTTGTACTAGGCAGGTTGTTCGACCTGATCTAACTGTTGAATAAATTGTTCAGCTAAAGGCCAATAGCCAAAGCCAGATGCAGGGTTTAAATGTCCCACTTCCCCCAGATTTACGAGTTGACTACCCCACTTTTCTGCCATTTCACTTACAGCTTCATAACGAGCTAAATGGTCATTGGTGCTTGCAACCAAAATGCTGGGAAAAGGTAGTTCTTGATCTGGTAAAGGACTCCATCCTTCTTGATGAAGTACGGTTGGGCTTGGATAATTTTCTGGCCAGCTTTCGTTTAAGTCAGGTGGCGCTACAAGTAAAGCACCCTGAATTGGTCTTTGATATGTTGCAGCCCAGTGTATTGTCATCAGCACACCTGCGCTGTGTGCAACCAAAATAACAGGCCCTTGTATTTGTTCTAGTTGTGCTTGTATTGCAGCAACTCTATTTTCACAATTGAGTTTGTTGGTTTCTACAGGTGGTACAGAGCGAACCTTTGCTAGCTTTGTTTCTAAGATCGTTTGCCAATGCTCGGGAACATGATCGCGTAACCCCGGAATAATTAAAATTGTTGCTTTGGTTTGTATTTTTTCCATTTCAACGCCTGTGAATTTTGCCATCTAGGATGCATAAGAATTTTTATAAAACTCCATTCACAATAAAGGCTCATTTCAGTTAATGGTGTACATAAGACGTCACGGACTTTTCATTTGACGACACATCTTTTTAAAATTTCGTAAATTAATTAAAATAGTTTTTGTAATTACAAATGAATTAAAAGAACAGGTTTAAAATTGATTTGACATCACGATTAGGCGCTTAAATAAAAGCTTTTGTAATGTGGATATTTTAGTTATAACTAGATATGAGCTGTAAGGAATATGGCTGATTAAGAACAGGAGATAATAAAATGGTGCCTCTTGCGCATACCGCCTCTTTAAAAAATTATTTGGCAGTTGCTCAGCAATTAGATCTAAATCCCTACCATTTATTATCACGTGTTGGGCTTAGCCAAACTCAATTGAATGATCTTAAACAACGTATTCCTGTAGATAAAGCCATTACTTTGCTTGAAGACTCAGCCCAAATGAGTAATTGCGATGTTTTCGGTTTACATATGGCAGAGCAACGCGAAATCGCGGATTTTGGTGAACTAAGCTTATTATTAAGTTACCAATATACTTTGAGAGAAGCGCTGCAAACGATTGTTCGTTATAGGAATTTACTCAATAACTCACTTGAAATATATATTGAAGAAATTGACGATACAGTAGTTATTCGAGAAGAGGTTATAACCACAACTTGCGGGTATAGTCGCCAAGCGACGGAACTTGCTTTAGGAATCACCCATCGTTTTTGTGCAGCACTCATGATGCAAAAATGGCGGCCGTTAAGTGTACATTTCACTCATAACCCGCCTAGTGATTTAACTTTGCATCGGCGGATTTTTGGCTGTGCGCTCGAGTTCGGTAGTGACTTTAATGGCATTGTTTGTACGGCGGCCGAACTTGATACAAAAAACCCTCAAGCAAATCTGGCGATGGCCAACCATGCGCAGCGTTATTTAGATATTTTGCAGAATAGCAATGAATCGACCATGATTTTTGATATTCGTAAAAGTATTTATCTTCTTTTGCCAATGGGGCGCGCTACGATTGATCAAGTCGCTCAAACACACGGTATTCACGTACGGACCTTACAGCGTCGATTAGAAGAAGCTCAAACGAGTTTTAGTGATTTAATGAATGAAGTACGCAAAGATCTCGTATTTCGTTATTTAAAAAATCTAAATTATTCACTTGCTCAAGTGTCTGATATTTTAGGTTACTCAATGCCGAGTTCTTTTACGCGTTGGTTCATTAGCCAGTTTGGTATGTCACCGAATACGTGGCGTAATCACAATAAAGCCCTGCTTAATTAATTCTTTTGTGTTTGATACCAAATGAAGTCATTTAAAATATAAGGAAGCTGGAGAACCACTCCATAACTTCCTTTAAAATCTAATTTTTAAAATTAAAACCACAAGCGCATAAGCCCAAGAACCAATGCCACCAAAAAGATGCTTTCGCCGATCATTAAAAGAATTGGTTTAATGCCGACCGATGCTAATTCTTTTAACTGAGTTTTCATCCCTAAAGCACTTATTGCGATGACTAAAAACCAGCGTGATAAATCATTGATTCCATTTTGAACCATCGCTGGTACCCATCCTGTACTGTTAATACAAGCGAGTATTAAAAAGCCAACAGCAAACCAAGGCAGTAATGGCGGTCGTTCCCCCGTTGAATCTGCACCTTGCATACGGGTAATCATAGCCGCACAAACAATTACTGGAAGCAACATTGCCACACGCATGAGTTTAACTACAGTCGCCGTATCCCCCGTTTGAGTAGACATGCTATAACCAGCGCCGACCACTTGCGCCACATCGTGAATCGTAGCACCAAGAAACACACCAGCCGCTTGTGGCGATAACTCTAGCCACTTCGCAATCATCGGGTAGACAATCATTGCAAATGTTGAAAGTGCCGATACGCCAATCACGGTAAATAAAGTCGCTTTTTCTTTTTGCGGATGATTCGGAAAAGCAGCCGATAGCGCCAGTGCGGCTGAAGCACCACAGATTGCCGTTGATCCACCAGTGAGCATGCCAAATAGTTTTTGGAAACCTAAAATCTTAGCAGCAATGACAGAAACGGCGATTGTGACAATAACCAGAGTAACGACTAACGCAACAGGCTGCCAACCTAGTGCAGTAATTTGCCCCAAAGTTATACGCATGCCGAGTAACGCGATGCCCATCCTCAGCACACTACGTGCGGTGAACTCGATACCTACCTTACATTTACTTTCAGCCGCTAAAAAATTCACGCTCATGCCGAGCAGTAGTGCAAATAGCATGACTGGCGCACCATAATGCTCTGATAAAAAACAGGCAGCCGCAGCAACGACCGAACTGACCACAAAGCCTGGTGCTAATTCTCTTGTACGCTGGGAAAAATTTTTCAAAACTAAACTACTCATGATTTTCCCCACTGCCCATAACAATAAATACTTTGTCCTCGATCACTTCTACGGGATAGGTTGCAACTTTGAGATGAGCAGAATTAACTAAACAGCCATTTGTTAAATCAAAGCGTAGACCATGGGCACAGCACTGAATCACTCGTCCTTCTAGACATCCACTAAATAGCGATGCACCCTGATGAGGACAACTGTCATCGATTGCATAAAATTGAGTCGCAACGTTAAATAATGCGAGAGTTTTATCTCCAATTTTTAAAAAAGCCCGCTCACCTGAATTCGGTATTTTCTCAAAAGGCACTTCAAATCGGTTGGTCATATCAACTCTCCTTGTGCCACCATTGCCTCTTGCATCGCTTGATAAAGTACATCTGCTGATTGCGCGCCCACTAAGGCAGAAGCCCGATTAAAAATAAAATAAGGCACGCCATTACCTCCTGTACTTGCAGAGATAAAATCTTGATGATCTTGAATAAGTAAATCTTTGATAAGCTCAGGTAAGAAGCCACAACGTTTCGCGATTTTGTATAAAGTGGTGGTATTTCCGATGTCTAACCCATTATAAAAATATGCAGCAAAGAGTTGTTCTAACAACGCATTGCACTGCTCAGGAGTGCCTATCTTTAAAGCTTTATCAAATAAGCGATGAGCTTTGGCCGTATTTGGCATGCGTTTAATTTGATCAAAATCGATCTTAAGCCCAACTTTATGTGCAGCTTTATTGACTTGTTCTTGTCTCATACGAACTGCTGTCAAGCTACCTAACCGTTTCAAATAAAACGTTTGAAACGGTACACCTTCAACAGCTAAATCAGGTATGAGTTGAACACCTCGCCAATGCACAACAACTTTAACTCTGGGGTGAAGCTGATAAAATCTATTTATAGCGATCAGTAACTGACGTTTTCCGATCAAACACCAAGGACAAATAAAGTCAAAAAATACATCAATATGTAATTGCCGAATCATCATTTGTTATTCATCCCGCATTTTTGTATTTGGTTACCTGAATGATTTTTAAGCTCAGTCATTCCTTGCTGCTCAAAGCGTGCAATATCTTTGTGATAATGGCGTTTGGCATAAAAAAATACGGCTGCGGCTCCAATACTGACCAATGGCATGAGTTGAAATGCGCTATGTAAACCAATCACATCAGATACTTTGCCAACCACCAAAGGACCAAGCGCTAAACCAAGAAAATTGTTAGCCAGAGTAAGTGTTGCGAATGCAGAGCCATGAACTGAGTTATGTGTGAGATTGGCCACCATGGCACTAGATGGGCCATTGGTTCCTAAGGCAATAAACATTCCAAGGCAAATGAGAAATAATTGAGTACGCCCCGCGGGCACAGCAAAAGCAATTAATAAAAGCACACAACTGACCAAGCAGTATGTAATGGCTAAACTGACCTTACGATCAGGACAATTACGGCCCAAATAATCACATAACATGCCACATAAAATTGTGCCCACCGCACTAAACAGCACAATGACCGCTGCCATTACACCAGCCGTGTCGGTACTCATGCCGTAATAGCGATTGAGATAACTCGGCATCCAGACAATCACCGTGCCGCCAACAAACAATTGCAACCCACTACCAATGTAAGTGGCAATGACTGAACGACTTGAATATAAAGTTTTTAAAGGACTTTGAATGTGCTTGGTTTTGCTACGATTCTTATTTTGATGTGAAGAAGCTATTCTTTTTTCTTTGACTAAAACTGGATATAGAAAAGCTAAAATGAGGCCAAATAAAGCAATGGCGCCAAAAGCCCAACGCCAGCCAAAGTGCTGTGCCAGAACACCACCTAGGGCCATACCCAAAAATGAACCGAATACACCGCCAGCCATAAAAGCACTAGCAAGTGTTGCACGCATTTCCCTTGGAAAAACAGCTACAACCACTGCAATACCAACACTGCCATAAGCCGCTTCACCCACACCAACCATAAAACGAGCAATAAACATTTGCTCATAATTTTCAGCCAGCGCACATCCTAGAGTCGCCAGACTCCATAATGCCGCCATAATGGCCAAGCTTTTAACTCGTCCAAAACGGTCTGCCATTAGAGACAACGGCAGAGTCAATAAACCTACCATTAAGGCGACAATGCCACTAAGCAAACCTAGCTGGCTGTCACTGAGTAACCATTCCGTTTTGAGCAATGGAAAGACAGCGTTTAATACTTGCCGTGACATGTAATCGGAAATGAGCAAGCCAAATGTCAAAGCAAAAACAAGCCATGCATAACGACGAGGTATACTGATTGACGTATCAACATCGCTCATCTGATCTGAATACTGATGTGCATTCATACGACCTCCTTGTATTTTTTATAATTTCTATTTAGCTAGTGCAGCAACGCACTTTTAAAAATAAAGCGAATAAGCTGCACTACATTTGAGGTCTAAATTCCGTTAGACCTTGTCATATTAGTTACGCTGCGGCACGCCTTTTTGCCCTGCTTTACGATTGGGTGCCATACCATTTGCGATTAGAGTTTCTTCAATACTGTTGTATTGCACCCCAATACGATAAATTTCACGGGCTTCTTTTCCTGAGGCAATTTCACGGCCTAATTCATGGGCAATCCGAACAGTTTGTTTAATTTGCTCTACAGATGAAAAACGGCGTCCGTGATGATCAATGATCGTGTCTTCATTACCCACACGGGCATGTAAACCCATTGCCATCGACATGGTGTTAAAAGGCAATACATTTTTGAGTAGCGATTCTGATGTCAAAGTACATCCATCAGGTACGCGATGAATAAAATTAAAGAAATTAAATGGGTTTGGACCATCAAAACCACCGCCGATTCCAATCCAAGTTAAGTTTAACGGCCCCATATATAAGCCTTTACGCACCATACGTTCTAGCGTCTCAAGTCCATGCATACCAGTTAATTGAAAGTGCGGTTGAATATTGTTTTTACATAAGCGCTTAATATGTTCGGTAACCCATGCAGGCCCTGCTGGCACAGTCATCTCTGCATATGCTGCCTGAGTCGCTGGATGTGCCAATGAAGTCCCTTCTAAATATTCAGGATAGAGCAATTCCATAATATTCATTTGTGTGGTGTTAATTGCTACCGTAACTTGATCGGGCTTTGGTGTAAGTTCAGCCAACATATGTCGGGTGTCGTCACTTAGCCATAGAGCCGCTTCACCTTCACTTTCTGGTGCAAATGAAATCGAACCACCTACCTGAATAATCATGTCAGGCACAGCCTCGCGAACCCCTGCGATAAGCTCATTAAACTTTGACAAGCGTTTAGAGCCTTTGCCATCAAGCTCACGGACATGTAAATGCAGCACTGTCGCGCCTGCTTCATAGCACTCAACCGCTTTTTGTATTTGCTCATCCATGGTCACTGGAATATCTTCAGGAAAGTCTTCCGGCATCCATTCGGGTCCATACGGCGCAACCGTGATTACCACTTTTTCCATATTTTCTGGGTGCAATGAGTCGTCAAAGAATTGCATGTGCATCTCCTGATATATTTTTAGAATTTTCAATTAGATAAAATTATTAACCTATAGATTTAATAGGTTGCGTCACCAATAATGCCGGCCCGCTCCATTTTTCGGTGGCAAGGTGGATAATCCATGACTGCATAATGTTGTGTGCTACGGTTATCCCAAATAGCAATGCTGTTAGGCTTCCAGCGCCAACGCACTTGAAACTCTGGAATATAGGCTTGAGAAATTAAGTAACGTAGTAGTTCAGCTGCGCCCGGATTGGCATCTTGTCCAAATCTGACGCGCTCTTTGGTGTGATAGTTACTGAAGTGGGTTGTGAACGCGTTGACGTATAAAATTTTCTCGCCCGTCTCAGGATGAGTACGTACTACTGGGTGCTCAGCATCAGGAAACTTTGCTTTTAAGTCCAAACGTTTTTCAAGCGGCATAGCCGCACCAAAACTCGCTTCTATGCTGTGATAAGCACGTAAGTCAGCAATCTTATCCTTAATATCGTTGGGTAACGACTCATAGGCCATCACCATATTGGTCCACATGGTATCGCCACCTACAGGTGGGCATTCAATACAGTGCAACACGCATCCCATCGGCGGAACCTTGCGCCAGCTTGCATCGCTGTGCCAAGCATTTTCATAACGATCGACGGGACTTTCAGGATGTTTATAAATCTGCACCAAACCCGGATGATCAGGATGGCTGCCTACCGCAGGATGATCTTCGAGTTGTCCAAATTTTTCCGCAAATGCGACATGATCCTGACGGGTTAATTGCTGATCTCGTAAAAACAACACACGGTGTTTAAGTAGTTGTGTGTGAATTTCAGCAAATAATCCATCATCATAAATCGCATCAGCGAGTTTGACGCCACTGAGCTCTGCACCAATATTGCAAGTTAACTGTTCAATTTGCATAAGAAATCCCTTCAAATTACAAAGATTGATGAACCTATTGTTTTACGTGCTTCCAAATCACGATGAGCTTGCACGGCATCCTTTAGCTCATAGCGCTGATTAATTTCAATTTTGATTCGTCCATGTCGAACATGATCAAATAATTCATTTGCCAGTTCTTTCTTCTCGGCAGGATCTGCAATGTAATCGGCCAAAGCTGGACGTGTGACAAACAAGGAGCCTTTCACGGCAAGTAGTACCGGATCAAAAGCAGGGATTGGACCCGATGCAGTTCCTACGCAGACCAGTAAACCACGGCGTTTGAGAGAGTCTAATGAACTCATAAAAGTGGCTTGACCGACACTATCGAAAACGACATTTACACCCACTCCACCTGTTAACTCACGTACACGTTCGGCAACATTTTCATGGCTGTAGTTAATGACATGATCACAACCATGAGCTCGTGCTACGGCAGCCTTTTCTTCTGAAGATGTGGTACCGATAACAGTCAAGCCAAGTAATTTAGCCCATTGAGAAACAATCAGCCCAACACCACCAGCAGCAGCATGTAATAGAATTGAATCGCCTGCTTTAAAGTCATAAATGCGACGCATCAGATAAGCAGCGGTCAACCCTCTCATGGTCATGGCAGCCGCTGTTTCACAAGAAATTTCTTCGGGTAATTTAATTAAAGCATTTGCTGGAATTAGACGGTGGGTACTATATGCACCTAACGTATTTAAAAAACCTGTATAAGTAACTCGGTCACCTACTTTAAGCTGTGTGACTCCTTCACCTAAAGCTTCGATAACACCAGATGCTTCAACGCCCATGCCATTAGGCATTGGAATTTGATAGGTTCCATTACGAAAATATGTATCGGCATAATTTAAACCGACTGCCACATGACGTAGGCGTACTTCCCCTGCTTTGGGATCTCCTACTTCTACATCCTCATAGCGCATTACTTCTGGCGTTCCTGTTCCATAGAAACGTATAGCTTTCGTCAACGTCATGTCCTATTCCATATTTTGGTTTTTTATTGAGTGCCTATAAAAGCAATAACCAAAATTACAACAGTTAGGATATGGGCCACTTTACATTTCACGACACAAGCTTAACGTTTAATGACAGCCGAACTTTACTAAAGTTGGTTTTATATTTATCTGACGAAATAAGGATTAAGTTCATACCTATGAAAAATTAAAATAATTCTAAATATTTACGATTTGTTTTTTTAAGTTAGCTTTTTAAATGTACTATTTTTTAATTAAAAATTCCTTTACCCTGACCTACTTTAATTATTTTAACTTTCACTGTAGCTCAGGTGTTCAACTAAGTTCATTTATTTCTTATGTCAAAAAATTTAGCAACATTGATTGGTTTAAGTGCCATCCTGATGTGGGCCTCTATGGTGGGTTTTGTAAAACATATCACGACCGTCATCGGCCCAGATATTGGCATTACACTGATTTACTCCCTAAGTGCGTTGCTACTCCTGATTATTTTTAGAGTGCCAAATTTTAAGTTAATTTCTAAAAAATATTTAATTTTAGGTGCAATTTTATTTATCGCTTATGAGCTATGTTTTTCATTTGCACTTGCCTATTCAAAAACCGCTCAACAAGCGATTGAAGTAAGCATTGTGAACTACCTTTGGCCAAGCTTGACGGTTTTAGCTTTTGTCATTTTTAAAGAGCTAAAATTTAATGTATTTATTATTTTAGGCTTAATCATTTCAATTTTTGGCATTATTTTTATACAGACCGGAAATGGAGATTTTAGTCTAAGTCGAGTTATCGATAACTTTTATAGCAATCCTCTAAGTTATATTTTGGCATTTATAGGTGCCATTATTTGGGCTTTTTACTGCGTGTTGACTAAGAAAATAGGTAAAGGACAAAACCCTATTTCTATTTTCTTTATTGGCGTCGCTCTAACATTATGGTTAAAGCTATTGTTTAGTGGCCAAGCTGTTTTGCCATCACTCGATTTAAATACGACTTTATCTCTAGTCTTTGCATCCACTGCAATTGGACTAGGTTATGCGGCATGGAATATTGGCATTATTCATGGCAATACCACCATGTTAGTAGTAGCTTCTTACTTTACGCCCATCATCTCTTCTCTGCTTGCCATGTTGGTTTTACAAACCGAGTTATCAATCAGCTTTTGGCAAGGAACAGCTATGGTTACAGCCGGTTCACTCATCTGCTGGCTGTCAACAAATTGGACAGTTATCCGTTCTTATTTTAAAAAGGATTAAAAGCTTAGGTCATACTGATATAGACTTATCTGCAACAGAGTTAATTTTAGTTTTTGCTCTAAAGCAAAATTTACAGCTTCTTTTGCATGAATAGAAACACATTGCTGTTTATCTTTTCTTAGCCTAGTTATTTTTAATATTAAAAAATATTAGAACCTCAAAATACCTTCAATCAAGCGAACAATAATCAATGGTTCTCCCTCTAAAGTGAAAACTAAAAACTCAAGAATTCACGCAAATTTCACGACAGCCTCTTTAATTTGATCTTATAAAGTTGGCTAGGATTCATTCATGAAAATTATAACTACAGCCCTAGGGCTGATTACCTTAGTAGGTCTAACAGCATGCAAAAGTGTGCCTAGTTATTCAGGTGATTATGGTAAAGCCGAACAACAAATTACTGGTGTTACATTAAATGATGAACAAGCACTAGAGATTGGTAATCACTTTGTTGCTGCATTTAATACTTTGGGCACACCATCCTTTGTAAGTAATGCAAGTAATCTTTATGCAGATCAGCTCTATATCAACGATACACTCTCACAGTTCTCTCAGAAAAAAGATTTGATTAAACACTTTGAGGGTATGAACACACGCGTCAGTAACGTCACAGTCAAACTCATTAGTGCAACACATCATCAAGATAGCGCTTATATCCATTGGTATATGACCTATGACTTTAAAATGCTAGGACGCTCAAAAACTATGGCTTCCTACGGAATTAGCCAAATCAAAATTAATGATCAACAGAAAATCATTTTCCAACAAGATTTCTGGGACCCAGCAAACGGTCTTTATCGTTCTTTACCTGTATTTGGAGGAGTTTATAAATGGATATTACCGTTCAAAAAAACCGAATCTTAATACTTCTGGGTATTTTAATTGCATCTCACGCAAATGCGGCTGAACTAAAGAAATGTAGTTCAGCACCTTTAACGGTAACGAATCAAAAAGTAGGAAATGTCAGTTACTTTGCTGAGGATTGCTTAAAAAGCTGGCAAAACCAAAGCATAAAAATGGATTTTAGCTATAACCGAGATATTCCCGAATGGGCATTTAAGCGGGCGGCAGCACACTATTTGAAGAAAAATATTAGTGGATTTGATGCAAAATCTCCACTTAATCATATTAATGAGCTTTATAGACCAATTAAGAGCGGAGATTTATATAGTCTTTATTACCAACATGAAAATCAAAAACTGGAGTTAAAATTAAATCAAAAACTATTGGGTTCTATAAATAATCCAAATGCAAATCAATATTTTAAAATCTGGTTTGGTAGCGAACCATTTAATGCTAAATTAAAACAACAACTATTAAATTAATGGCTTAATAAAATCTTATGGGTAATCACTTTATCCTCATGGTTGAGGACCATTTTGAACTGGCGGCAACAGTCTGCGAATTTCTTGAAGTGCATGGTTATGTCATCGATCATGCACGTAATTTAGATGCAGCCCGTTCTTTTCTAAAATCACAGCACTATCATCTTTTACTTCTTGATATAAATTTACCCGATGGTTCTGGTTATGACCTCTGTAATTGGTTACGTACTGAACAAGGGGTTGATATTCCAGTGCTGATGCTGACAGCCAGAGATACGTTAGACGACAAACTTAAAGGATTTACTGCTGGCACAGATGATTATTTAGTTAAGCCATTTGATTTTAATGAATTAGTGATGCGTATTCGTGCCTTAATTAAGAGAGCTGCGGGTGAAGTCGCGAATCATAAAATTCAGATTCATGATTTAATTCTTGATAGCGCAACACAAACTGTAGTTCGCGCTGGAAACAATATTGAATTACCACCTATTCAATTTAAACTATTAAAAATTTTGATGCGCCAGTCTCCGAAAGTGGTTACCAAGCAAGAGCTTATGATGGAGCTGTGGGGAGACGAAGAACCGGAAAGTGATGCTTTACGCAGTCATATTTATAATTTAAGAAAAATGGTAGATAAACCATTTGACCCTAAACTATTACACACAGTAGCAGGTGTCGGTTTAAAGATTGCTTTGGATGATACTGATTAACTTAAATAGACTACAACTATTAAACCCGTAGTCATTTCTAAGTCCAGATCAGGATGGGTCGCTAAGTAATATTGCCGATCAAACAATTCCACTCGCCAACCTAATTGTTTGCAAAGCTTCTGTACCAGTTGCAACCCAATGCCATGACCTTTAACTTTTAAAGAAAGCTGTGAATCGCTAAGCTCTTGCACCTTCACATCATTAGGTAAAGAAATTCCGATCCCATTATCAGCAATAATCAAACTGTTTTTTTGCTGAATAATATCAATTTGTGAGCCTTGAGAGTAATTGAGGGCATTGCGCAAAATATTACCTAGAACCATTTTGGTCATAGAAGGATATAACCAGCGCGGTTGTTCTGCTAAGTCTGTGTGAATATGAATATGTATACCCTTACTCTCACTCATGACTTGCAAGCTTTCGACTAAGTCTCGCACAATTTGTGATAGGAAATTTTTTTCCGATGGTAGGCTTTTTACTGTATTACGTGCAATTGCGAGTAAAGTGTCGACTAATAATTGCATATCTTCAATCGTATTATGAAGTCGAACTAAGGCTTTATCATCACCGTATCTAGCCTGACAAAGCTGAACATTACCCTTTAAAATCGTAAGTGGAGTACGAAGTTCGTGACTTACATCTCCAGTGAACTCTCGCTCGCGTCGAATAAACTCACTTAAGACCTGATGATATTTTTCCAAGGCTTGTTTCAGATACTCTGCTTCCATATTGCCATTGGTATTTATATCTTTAAAAGGTGAAGCTTGTGTGTCTTGATGTGCCCAATCAATATTTTCTAATGCATTTGCCAAACGGGTAATTGGGGAAAAATAGCGTCTTGCTCTTCGGTTTGACCACCACAAAAAACTGTATAAAACAGATAAACTGAACATCAGTGGAGCAAGTCCAAATAACCAAATCAGCTTGTTGACGTTACTCTCACCAAATACCAAAAGTACATGCTGTCCATTACGCTCACCGTATACGGTCATACGTTCTTTACCATCAATAAAGATTCGATGTACCCCACTCTCTAAATGCATATCTTTAAAAGGTTGAGGTGCTATCTGGGTATTCCACCGATATCCATATAAGTTTTTAGTATCTGGCAAATCTGCATTCGGGTTACGATCTATACGTAACCAGTAATGTTCCATTTCCTGTTCTAAAGCGGTTTTAAGCAAAGAACCCTTAATTACCCAAGCACTACAAGCCAACCCGACCACAATCGATAATGCGATTAGAGCAATCTGCAACCAATAATATCGATTGAACATTTTGGCTAATGGATGGCTAGATTTGCCATCGCGTCGAGTTCTTATCATATCGTTATCGCCGGGATAGGCTGTAGAAATTACAAAGGTCTCTTTTTAAATAGAAAGTGACCAATGACCCATTCTTGTCCTTGCTCAAACCCAAAAAGTTCAGCACAAGCCATGAAAAAAATACGCCAGCGTTGCCACCAAATATTGGCATCTTTTCCATAGATTTTTTTAAATAACGGTTTAAGTTCTTCCTCTTGATTGTCCATATTATCAAGCCAAGCATTCGCTGTTCTCATATAATGTTCACCTGACCACTGCCAGTGTTGAGCCAGTTCTAAATGCTCTTGAAAATGTAGAAAAGTGGAAGTTGAAGGCATTAAACCGCCAGTAAAGAAATACTTGGACATCCAATCATAGTCTGATTTTACTTCAAAAGGATAATGCAAAAAGCGATGACAAAAAATATGACACCAGAGTAACCCATCTGGCTTTAACCATCCCTGAATTTTTTCAAATAGACGTTGATAGTTCCGCACATGTTCAAACATTTCGACCGATACAACACGATCAAATTGGCACTTGTCTAATTCGAGTACATTTACATCACAAGTGAGTACTTCAACATTGGTAAGCCCTCTCAACTTTGCTTGCCCGAGAATATGTTTTTTCTGAGTCGCGGAGTTTGAAACAGCCGTAATTTGTGAGCGTGGATAATTTTCCGCCATCCATAAGGTTAAAGAACCCCAACCGCAACCTAACTCTAAAATGTGTTGACCATTTTTAAGTTGTGCTCTTTCACAGTAAAGCTGAAGTGCCAACTCTTCTGCCTGATCTAAAGTTGTTGTTTTGGTTGGAAAGTAACATGCACTGTATTTAAGCCTTTTTCCAAGTACTGTCTGAAAAAACTCGGTCGGTAACTCATAGTGCTGTTCATTTGCTTTATCTGTTTCTACAGCAATTTCACTCTTTTTGAGTAAATTAAGAACGTCCATATAGCGCTGCGCCCCTTGCTCAGGGTCATAACGGCCTTCTTGAATTAAGCGCTTTTTACTTAAAGCACGAATCGCAGCTCTAATTGCATGATCTGGAATCACACCACTTTCAACAATTTTTAGAGACTGATGAACAATAAAATCCATATGAGCACCTATTTTTTTGGTCTTCGCGGAATAAACATTGAAGTTCTTTGTTGATAATCAAGATAATTTTGACCGCGGCTTTTGATTGCTTGTTTTTCACTAAATGGAATACCCGTAACATAGTATAAAAATAGCCACATCAACACAGGATAAATCCACAATAAATATTCGTCTGCAGCTAAACCAATAATGGGATAGGCAAACCAATGTAACCATTCAAAAAAGTAATTTGGGTGTCGTGAATAACGCCATAATCCTTGATCCATGGTTTTGCCATGGTTTTCCGGATTTAACTTAAATCTGTATAACTGCTGATCGGCAAGCTGCTCACCTATGAAAGCAATCGCCATAACTACAGCTGCAATCACTAAAGCGATTTTATATTCACTACTCCATAGGCCTGCTTCTACGTTAAGCAATGTCCACATCGGTAAAAAGAACAGAAATACTAAGAATGTTTGAAATATAAAGAATAATAAAAAGCCAAAATGCTGGAACTTACCCATGGCCTGACGCATATTTGCATATCGACCATCTTCTTTTTGTTCAGACTGATAACGTCTTAACAGGTGCCAAAATAGTCTTAAAAACCATAGACCGCTAAACACGCCGATAAATAGCCTTACTTCAACTGGAGCAACTGAAATGAGTAAAGAAGACACAATAATATTAATTGCCAGACAGAAACTCCAAGCAGCATCTACTATTCCAGCACGACCATTTAGAGTTGCAAGTAACCAGCTTATCAACATGATAAGTAAGTCCAGAATGAGCAAATTCCATAACATGAGCTGTCTCCTTGCTAAAGGTGTTTGAACTAGTAACTGGTACTTTCAAACAACAAGTGAACATTGCTTATCACGCCTTCTTTAAAACCGCCCTCGCAATAACATAAATAGAAATCCCACATGCGAATGAAGTTTTCATCGAAACCTAGAGCCAATACCTCTTCCCTTGCCGCTAAAAAACGCTCTCGCCAATGATAAAGTGTTTGCGCATAACTTAGACCAATGTCATTTAAATACTTTAGCCTTAAACCACTCTCAGACGCGGTTTGAGTTAATACACTCACACTCGGAATGAAACTACCGGGAAAAATATAACGTTTAATGTAGTCAACAGTATTGAGTGCTTTTTTATAGCGAAAATCTTCAATGGTGATGGCTTGAATAAGAGCCAAACCTTTAGGTTTTAAAAGTGCTCTACATTGATCAAAATATGTCGATAGATACTGTGCACCAACTGCTTCAACCATTTCAATTGAAACCAGCTTATCGAACTTACCTTCGAGCAAACGGTAGTCTTTTAATTGCACATCAATACGATGTGCTAAACCTGCTTCATTTACGCGGGTAATCGCTTCATCGTATTGGGCTTGCGAAATGGTAATGGTAGTGACTCGGCAGCCATAATGCTGAGCTGCATAAATTGCAAAACCACCCCAACCACTTCCGATTTCCACCAAGTGATCTAATGGTTTTAAATCCAACTTTTTACAGATAATTTCTTTTTTTAAATCTGATGCTTCTTCGAGTGTCATATTTTCATTTTCAAAAATGGCGCTCGAATACATTAAAGATGGATCTAAAAATAATTTAAAAAAATCATTGCTTAAGTCGTAGTGCTCGGCAATATTTTTACGGCTACCACTTATAGAATTCTTTCTATTTTTATACCAAGCTTTAAGAAAAAACTGGCTCGCTTGGGCAAACATATTTTGATTAAGCTGGTCTAATACATCTCGATTACGCGCCAAGATCTGAATCAACTCGACAAGTTGCTGGCTGCTCCAATCTCCACGGATATAACCTTCTGCTGCACCTAAAACGCCATTTTTTAAAATGAGTTCCATCAATAAAGGATTATGTACTTCAACCACAGCATGCAAGTCTGATACTTCACCCACCGTACCATTCCATGCACCCTGAAAAGTAATCTGCCCATGACGTAATTTGAGAAGGCTTTTGAGTAGTAATGGTAGTGAGTCATCTTCACCATATAGAAATGTTTTTATCATGTCTTATCTACCTTGATCTTTTTAGGGTGACGATAAAATGGCACTTTTTTTCGCCACAACTTAAATGCCTCTAAATATATTGAAAACAGCATTTTAAAAGGCGCCAAGCTGTTATTAACAGCATATCGATATTGTTGTGAAGGAAATGTGATGGGTATAAGTTCAAAGCGCATAGTGGCGTCAAAGACTTGATTTTGTTCTTCAAACAGCTGCATATGAATGACATTTTGTTGATCTGAAAAGCTAAACCGCCAACGGTAAGTCAACTGCATAGGCATAAACGGCGAAACATGAAATGATTTTTCAAATTTAAAATCAAAACTTTCATAATCCTTTATGTGACTGTATTGGTTTGTACAATCATGAACATAAACTTTTCGTTCATTCCAAGGGGTGTTGGTAATTTCACTAACAATAAATACAGGTTTTCCAGTTTTAGTTAGAACAAAATAAAATACGACCGAGTTAAAACGAAAACCTAAACATCGAGGTAAAGCCAATACTCTGATTTGCCAGTCTGGTCGGAAATGTGAGTTGTTATTTTGAAGTATTGCTTTCTCTACTCTATCCCTTATAGAACCACGATACATATTTAAAAAATCATTTTCAGATAGTTTTAGTACATTCCAATGATCGGTAGACCAAAGTGAGCAGTCTTTTGAAATTTCATTTAATTGATCTGGATCGAACCACAAATAATTTAAAGTCGAAGTGAATTGGTGCTCTTTAGGGCTATAACGTCTATGACGAATAAGTGCAGGAGCTATAGCAAGTTTATTTAATAACATTTGAGAAGCCTCCTGCTTTTAATATTTATAACGCTAAGATTTGCTCTACAACACGAGATGCACTACGAGCCCCATCTTCATGAAAGCCCCATCCCCAATACGCTCCACAAAATGAAGTATGATTTTGTCCATTAATCTCTTGCCAGCGTGATTGGGCTTGAATTGCTTTTGCATCAAATACCGGATGACGATACTGACGTTCCACCAAAATATCCTCGGGTTTAATTTTCATATTTGGATTTAAGGTAGAGAAAATTTGAGTTTTGCAGGATAAGTTCTGCAAATTATTCATCCAATATGTAAACCCGTAATGTATAGCGGACGTATCATTTTGAACTTGTGATGTTGGCGTTACATGTACATGCCAACTTGCCCACTGCAAACGGCTTTTAGGCATAATTGAAAGATCACGGTGAACCACCATTCGATTATCTTGATAACCAAATTGGCTTAATATTTCTTGTTCCAGAGATGACGCATCTTTTAATAAACTTAGGCTATCGTCAGCGTGGCTTGCAAAAATGACCCAGTCATATTGTGATTGTCCTTCAACGGTTTCAATCAACACCTTTTCTTGTGAACGGCTCACAGCTTTTACTTCAGCAAACTTCCATTCAAGAGATGGACAGTTCTTTTGAATTGCACGAATATAACTTGCCGAACCGTGTTTGACTGTTTGCCATTGCGGACGTTCTTTTAGCTGTAACATGCGATGATGCTGAAAAAAGCTCACCACAAATCGATATGGAATTTGACCTACTTGCTCAACCGGAGCCGACCATAAGGCACCGCACATCGGATAAAGATGCTCATAACGGAACTCATGACTATATTTGTGTTGGTCTAAATATTCTTCTATGGTTAAAGTAGGCTCAATATCTGCCACATCTATATCTTTATTATCATCATAAAAACGCAGCAAATCTGACAACATTTGCAGAAATTTTCGGTTTAAAAAGTTCTGCGGACGGGCAAACAGCGACCATTTTTTTGAAGGGTTATATTGAAGCCCACTCACGAGATTATTTACCGAAAAACTCATATCGCTGCTTTGAGTTTCTACACCTAATTTTTTTAGCATATCGGTAAATAACGGGTAGTTATAATCATTAAACACAATAAAACCACTATCTACCGCGACTTTAGCACCGTCAATATTCAGCTCATGCGTGTCAGTATGACCACCAAAATAGTTATTTTTTTCATATACCGTAACCTGATGTTGTTTTGACAATTTCCAAGCGGCATAAAGCCCCGATATACCTGAACCAATAATGGCAATCTTCATAACACTTCCCCATTTTCAATTTTTTCTATTGGTAGATCTTTAATTTTTTTATATTGGTAAACTTTATTCGGTACGGGTTTTAACCCCCATACCAAACCAAATAAAGACATGACTTTGAGAATATAAAAGGTGATATCAATCTGCCACCAATAAAAACCTTGACGCACACTGCCCGCGTAAAAGTGATGGTTATTGTGCCAGCCTTCACCTAGCGTAATTAGAGAAAGTAGAAAGTTATTACGGCTATCATCTGGGGTATTAAACTCACGTGAACCATAGCGATGAGCAAACGAGTTAATACATAAAGTTGCATGAATTAGAAGAACAGTAGAAATCACAAATCCCCACACTAAAAGTTGTAAGCCATTTGTCCCTAGTTCCGGATGATGTTGAGCTAACCATGAACCTAAACCATAAATTGCCAAAGCCGTCAGAATCACAATAGGCAGACAAAATCGATCAAGCAAAATTAGTTCTGGATACTTCAACCAGTCTTTAATGACTTTTTTTCGAGTGGCAAAATTTTGCTCATTTAAAAACCAACCAACATGTGAATACCAAAAGCCTGCTTTGGCTGAATGTGGGTCCTGATCGGTGTCGGTAAAATGATGGTGATAACGGTGATGCGCTGCCCACCATAATGGTCCGCGCTGCGCGCTCATGGTTCCAATGAGTACAAATATAAATTGAACAATACGTGAGGTTTGAAAAGTTTTATGCGAAAGATAACGGTGAAAAAAAGCGGTAATCGCAAACATACGTATAAAATAAAAACCGAGCATAAAGATCACAGCGAACCAAGACACGCCGACCCAAAACGCAGCCAAACAAGCGATATGTAATAAAATAAAAGGAATAATTCTTAACCATTGAATTTTCTTTTCAATGATATAGTCACCCGAACTAGTAAGCTGCGCATTTTCTGAATCTGACCAGCTATCGATCCAGCGTAGAAAAAATTTAGACATTGATTCTTCCTGATCTAAAGCATTTCTTTATTTATTAATTTAGAAAATGCGCAATGAATTTTATGTGAAGATTACAAGATTATGAGCTAAATCTAAAAACCAACATAATCAGCAACTTCATTAGTTCGTTTGTTTTGTTTTAATGAGTTTGGACACATCATAGCCATAATATTTTGCTGTTTGCAAATAGGAGTTATATGTCGCCTGATCAATTTGAGGACTACGAGAAAGAATCCATAAATAGTCTGTACTTGGTCCGCCCACTAAAGCGACTTGATAATCTGGATCAACTCTTAACACCCAATAGTCACCTTTGGTAAAAGGAATCCATCGGAGGCCAGAAGGCAAAAAGCTTACTTCTAATTTACTGTTACCTTCATTTTGCGGATAAGCTACACCTTCAGATGAAATCACTTCGCCTTTTTTAGTCGTACAACTATTTAAAACGCCCACGGTTTTATCTGCGTTAATCGAATAGGTTGCTGTTGTATTGGCTATACAATTACGCTGAAAAAACATAGGCAAATGTGCAATTTCATACCACTTACCTGCGTATTGATTAATATCGATAGAATCAACAGCCACTGGGTTAGTCGTTAGACCTGCATAAGTACTCAAAGAGGCTGCTAGACTAACTACGGCCAGACCACTGCTCATCACCAGTGATTTAAATAATAATTTCATCATTACCCTCTTCTATTTATTTCATATGTTTAAACATACGCCAGAGGGTTGTGAACAAAGTGTGAATTTTAAAAATTAAGAAGTGCTTTTAAATCGTTAATTTAGAGTCTTTGATGTATTTAAAACTGGAAAATCAAGCTCAAAACACACGCCTTCAACTGTGTTATAAACGCGGTAAAGGCCCTCATGTAAATCCATAATAGAAGCCACAATTGATAAACCTAAACCACCAGTCTGACTCTCATCAGTTCGGCTTGAGTGGCATTGGTAGAATCTTTCAAAAAGATGCTCAAGTTGATGTTCAGCAATTGAAATACCTCCCGTTACCACAGTCAAGCTCACCCATTGCCTATGCTCAATCATTTGATTTTTAGTTGCGATATAAATAGTCCGCCCTTTACCACCATGAACCAGCGCATTTAACACAAGGTTATAAACGGCTCTTTGAAATAGCTCTGGATCTGCAAATAACTTTTGAGCTTCTAAATTAAAACTAAAGTAACAGTCTTGTTCTTCAGCTTGATATTCAAAAATCTGGCATAACCCTTCTAAAACGTCTTGTATATTTATTTCTTGTTTGTTAACAAGCACCATTTTCTGATCGGCTCTTGCCAAGAAAAGCATGCTATCAATCATGCGTTTTAATCTGTGGTAGTCGTCTAAATGGGACACTAGCAAATCTTCATATTGTTCAACCGAACGTTCGCCAGTTAAAGCAATCTCGGTTTGCCCAATCAGATTATTTAAAGGCGTGCGGAACTCATGAGCGATATCTTCAGAAAAACGGTTGAGCTGCGTATAGCCCTTTTCGATACGCTCAAGCATATGGTTTATATCTTTAGAAAGCAGCTCAACTTCTAAAGGTGAATTTGGGAGGTTTAATCTTTTCTGGAGCTGATTTACGTTAATAGAATGAGTTTGCTTACGAAGCTGTTGTAGTGGCCGTAAACCTAAATGACACACTAAAATGCAAAGCACAAAGATTGCAAACACGCCCCCAAACACATACATCAAGAGACTTTCTTGAAAAGGTAAAAGAATATTGATGCGTTCCGACCATTGTTTACCTGCAATCAGTAGATAAGGCTCTTGATTAATGGTTATGGTTTTCCACGCAATTCGTGTTGGATATGGATTGTTAGCTAAATCTTGAAACTGAAGGTTATTACGCTGTGCAAGCTGTGGTAGCTGAATATGGAGCGGATTGATATTAATTAAAGTTTTGCCTTTATGAATAAGCAGAAACAAGTTGTCTTGGTTACCAAGCATGTTTTGATACAGCTTAGGCCGCGCAATGATTTGCTCTACATTTTCGCTATCTTGCAGCAAAATTTCCAAACGGTTAATTCTGTCTGCTAAAGCCTTATCTTGCTGCTTTAATAAAATCTGGTTAATGCCTAAATAGGTCATAAAGCCGACGGAACATAAAATTAAGGCAGAACAAAGCGTGACCAGTAATGTAATACGGACTTCAAGCGAACGTAGAAATTTAAAGTTCATAAGCTAACCGATATTTTATAGCCCAAGCCACGTATGGTATGGATAAGTTTTGGTTCATATCCTTCATCAATTTTGCTTCGTAAACGGCGTACTGCAACATCAATAAAGTTGGTATCGGTGTCAAAGTTAATATTCCAAACTTCGGAACCAATTTGTCTACGCGTCACAATTTGCTCTTTGTTAAGTAACAAATAACGCAACAAATTAAATTCGGTTTTGCTCAGCTCAATTAAGTTTCCATTACGCCATACTTTATGGTTGACCACATCCATTTTTAAATCACTAATAGCTAGCTCGTTTTCTTGCAGATATTGCTGTCGTCTTAACAGACTTTTAATACGTGCCAACAGTTCAATATAGGAAAAAGGTTTAGCCAAGTAGTCATCTGCACCTAACTCTAACCCTTTCACTCTATCCATGACATGATCTTTTGCTGTTAAGAAAATCACCGGAATTTTTGAAAACTGACGTAGTACTTGTAATACACTCCAGCCGTCTATGTCCGGCAACATCACATCAAGAATAAGCAAGTCATATTGATCTCTCTTTAGCATTTCCAAACCTTGCAGCCCTAAGTGAACACACTCCGCTTGATATCCAGATTCTTTTAACCCTTTGACCAAATAAGTGGCGATCTTGATCTCGTCTTCAATAATAAGGATACGCATTTTGTAGAGACTCATTTGAAAGATGACAACTTTGTAATGTGATTGTCATGCTTGAAATTAGGCAATTTGTTTAAGATTTTCAAAGCGACATAGAGGCAATCATTATGAACAAAATAAACTGGCTGCTACTCACAACAGTGCTATTTGCAAATAGTACTTTTGCACAGCCCCCTGCTTTGAATCAAGTTTATTCGTTAGATCTTAAAACTGCCCATCTGCTAGCCGACAGTGCTAAACAGGCATGTAAACAACTAAATCAAAATATTGCGGTCGTTGTTGTAGATCGTGGCGGTAATACTTTAACTGCCGAGCGGCATGAGTTGGTAGGCCCGCATAATTTAATGGCTGCCGAGAAAAAAGCCTATACCGCGTTATCGACCAAAACATCGACCTTAGTTTTAAGCCAAAACAGTAACCAAAACCCCGATGCAAAAAATTTAACCACCGTAGCGAATTTACTTTTGTTAGGTGGTGGCGTACCTGTTCGTTTTGAGAACCAAGTGATCGGCGCGATTGGAGTTGCGGGTGCTGGCGGCGCACAAAATGACAATCAATGCGCAAGCAAAGCCATTGAAACCGTTTTTAACTCATAAGGAGCTTCATCATGACTAAATCATTCATTGCTTTATCTTCGTTATTTATTGCTTCGGCTACATTTGCACAAACTAATCCGCTAAGTGTGCACGTGTTAAATCTAGAAACGGGTTTACCCTCTTCTCAAGTTGAAGTCGTTTTAGAGAAAAATACCAATAACCAGTGGGTTAAACTCAACCAGCAAGTGACCGATTCAAATGGTCGTATTACAGCACTCTATCCAGAAAATAAAAAACTAGAACAAGGCATTTATAAAGTGACGTTTAAAACTGAAGAATGGTTTAAAAAGAACAAACAGCAAACTTTTTTTGCCGAAGTACCTGTCATTTTTAAAGTGGATGGAAGCGTAAATCACTACCATATTCCTTTATTACTTAGCCCTTACGGTTACTCAACCTATCGAGGCAACTAAAATAGAAAACCCCTTTATCTGTTGTACACAAATAAAGGGGTTGGTTAAAAGCGATTCGTTTACGAACAAACACCATTGCTAATAACTGATTTTTTATTCGAATCTAACGCCACAATTGAAGCAGACACTGTGTTAATAATTTGAGTCATGGCCTCACTTGAAGCATTCACAATCGCATCCATTTTCTTAGCTTTCTGATCAATCGGCTGCTTAAAAGCAATTCGACAATTCAGTTGAGATCCAGCATTGGTAATGACTTTTGCATTATTTGACTCTAATTGAGTCGGCGGTATTTGACGCTTCACCACCCAAGACACCGCAATATTAATATAGCTTTTATCAACAATATCAAAATGAGAAAAGTCTGTAGAAACTCGATATAAAGGCTGATTGTTTCCAGCAAGCCCACTGCTATAACTGTCAATTGCCCCTAACTTCTGTTGCAAACCCGCCGATAAGGTATCGCGTAATTGCGTACTCATGGTTGATGTCCAACGCTCATTATCAAGTACAGTCGACTTACCATTGCTGTCTTGGAGCACCAAAGGCGCACGGTCTAAACGATCTGGTAGTCCAACCGGTAAAACTTCAATGACTCGAATACTCGAGCTCACTGCTGGAGTAATTTTAGGGCTAATCGTATAGTAGTTTGGCGTTGGCGAACTAGAACAGGCTGTCATGGCAACTGCCGTTAAAAGTACCCCACTCCCAAGCAACCATTTGGCTGCTTTAGAGTGCTGAAATAATTGGTTCTTTTTATTTTTCATCGTTGGCCTCTGGTCTCTTACCACGAATAATAGATTCAGGATGTTGCTCAATATAATCTGACATGAGTTGTAAAGAAGCAGCCGCACGGGTCATTTGTTGCAGTGCCTTACGGACGTCCTGTTGCAACGGCGCATCACTCGACAAAATAGACTCGGATGATCTTACAGTTTTACGAACATCATCTAAGGTTGCTTGTAAACCAGGTGCGACTTTACCGTCTAACTGTTTAACCAGCTTGTCGGTAGATTCAATGGCAGTATTCATATTGTTAAGCGTTTTACGCACATCTTGCCCAATTTCAACTAGTGGGAATTTGGTTAACTTGTCAGCAATTTGAGAAACCTGTGCCTGTAAACCACTTAACTCTGTTGGCGTAGTTGGAATAACTACACGGCCATCTTTCAAGACTTGTAAACTTGCCGGTTTCGCTTTAGGGAACTTATCTAAAGCAATATAGTTTTGACCCGTTAAGAGGTTGCCCGTTCTCATTTGTGCACGCCATCCATGCTCAACAAAATCTTTGAAAATTTCACTGTTTGGATTGAGTGCTAAGCCATTTTCAACGCGTGACGGATAAATAACCGCCTCAACACGCATACGAATCTGCTTATAGTTGTTATAAAACTCTGCATTAATTGATTTAATATTACCAATTTCAATGCCCATGAAGTCGATTGGTGCACCCGCTGCTAACCCACGTAATGAATGATCAAAATACATAATCACACCACGAGGCTGCCCGTCTGGTTCTTTGAGAGCTTCAGATTTTGAATCCCAAAGCGTAAAGCTGCTCTTATTGGCAGCGGTAGTCGCATTTGAATTTTCAGGGAAACCAAAAGCAATACCGCCAGCAACAATGCTCGCAAGCGATTGAGTATCTAAATTAAAGCCTGAAGCATTCAAAGTCACATCAATACCACTTGCTTGCCAAAAGCGTGCATCTGTAGTCACAAACTTATCATACGGTGCACGAATAAAAGTCTGAAGCTGCACACTTTTACCGTCGTCAGCTAGCTTATAAGCAGTAATTTGTCCAACGTTAATTCGGCGGTAATAAATCGGTGAACCGATATCCAAAGATCCCAAGTCATCGGCTGTTAAGAAAAACTCTTTACCCGGTACGTCGGAAGTAATCACTGGCGGTATTTCTAAACCCGTAAATTCAAGTTTTTTCTCAGGTGACTTCCCGCCATCTACTTCAATATATGAACCTGACAATAAAGTGTCTATGCCTGAAACTCCACCCGTCCCAATTCGTGGTCGTACTACCCAAAAACGTGAATCTTGCGCGGCAAAGTTGCTGGCATTTTTACGTAAATCAATTCGCGCAATAATATGTGAGCGGTCATCGGCCAAATCAATTTGCCGTACCACACCAATATCCACCTGCTTATAGCGCACAGTTGTTTTACCTGCAACTAAGCCTTCGGCTGTGCGAAAAGACACCTCAATGGTTGGCCCATTAGAAAGTAGCGCCTTCACCGCCAAGGAAAGTGCAATTAAAAGCGCAACTAGTGGAATAAGCCAGATGAGTAAAGGTTTCCACCGATTTTTCTTTTCTTGAGGTTCGGGTAAATCATTCATGTTTTCCAGTTCAACATCTGTCTCATGATGATCTGAGGTACCGCCGGTTGTTTTGTTTTCAGACATACTCATTGTTCTTTTATTGACTGGGATTAATGGAATCATTATTCAACGGCGAATGTTCGTCTTGAATAACTGTGGTTTTTTCCGAAGAAAAATGGTTGGGCTTGTTGGTATTTTGAGAGGCATAAAAATTATCCCAAATAATACGCGGGTCAAAACTTAAAGATGCAAACATGGTTAAAACCACAACTGCGCCGAAAGCAATAGAACCCGGCCCTGCTAAAATAGTCGCAAGCGATTGAATCTGAATAAGCGCGGTTAATAAAGCCACCACAAACACGTCAATCATGGACCAACGCCCGACAAACTCAACGATACGGTACAGTTTAATACATTGCTCTGGGGTAAATTTCCATGCGGCCGATGACTGTATATATACAACCAATAACAGGAAATACAAAATAAATAGCTTAAGCATCGGAATAAAAATACTGGCCATAAAAATGACCACCGACACTAAATAGTCTCCATTTTGCCAAAAGTAAATCACCCCACTCATGATGGTATCTTTTTGGCTACCTAAAAGTGAGTCGGTTATCGTCATGGGCAACACGTTTGCCGGTACATACAAAATAGTTGCAGCTACCACCAGCGCAAAGGTACGGTTTAAACTTCCCGGCTTACGCTCATGCAATACGCTATAGCATCGAACACAGCGTAAAACTTGATGTTTTTTACCAGTGGCTGTTTTATCTAGTTTTGATGAGTTTAATAAACCACAGCAGTGACACAATATAAGCGAAAGATCTTTGGCTCTTGGATACTGCTTTAGAACCATACCCGTGTTTTCATTTTTCGGTGCAGTCACGTTTTTTATCGTTTTCATAATGGTGACCTATCAATCTCATTCCATATGTCACTGACCTTTATGGATGTAATATAAACCATCAATAGACTTAAGACCGCAAATGCCCACAAGGCAATTTCCGGAATAACGAGCACCATCCCCATTAACTTTACCAGGGTGACCAAAATTCCGATCAGGAATACCTCAACCATTCCCCACACTCTCATAAAGTACAGTGTTCGGAGGGCGCCAACTAAAAACTTTGGTCGTCTTTTAAATATACTGACCGTACCGAGGACATAGCCCAGTAATAACAAATATGAAAGCGGTACAATAAACGTAGTAATTAAAATCAGAACACCCACAAAAGCCCGATCATAATGAAACATGACCCATACGGCGCCCAATAAAGTGGTTTCGGATATGTTGCCTTGTAGTTCAATTTTTACAATCGGAAAGCTATTGGCAATAACAAATACAATTAAGGCCGTTAAAATGAGGGCTAACAACGTAGTAAATGGTTTGGTATGCCGATAAAGCTCCGCACCACAGCAGACACAATAAGCTCTTTTTCCGTAAGCAAGCGGGACTCTACGATAGACGGTATCGCACTCCTCACAACCTGCTAATTCTTTAAGCTTCATAGTTATACTCTAAGGTTTATCGTTTTACTGTGTCACATATCGCTCTTTTTATTACTAAGATAAATTAAAATATAAATCAATCTAAAAGCTATATCAGACAATGGAAATTTTAGAATAAAAATTACCGTAGGTGCTGTTCAATATATTGTTGAAACTGCTGAATAATATGTACAGATTGTGTGGTGGAATTGAAATAGAGACCAAAATTTAAAGGCTTAAGCTCCGGCAATACATCACTTTCTATGCGATGAATGTCTGAAGGAATCTGAAAACATGATCTCAAGCTTATACCTATACCCGCCCTTACAGCAGGCCACAATGCCTGAACAGAATTACACTCATAAGCAATATGCCAAGGCAGCCCAACCTGTTCCAGTGCTTCAATAGCCATTTGCCTTAAAATGCATGGTTGCTGCAATACCACGAGTGGAGTGGAAGCTTTATCTTCAATGATTTGCTGAATATGGGCATGGGCGCAAAACAACCATTTTGTCTCGACACTTTTGAGTTCATAAAAGTTTTCAATTACGGGGTTTTGCTGCCAAATAAGCGCCAAATCTAATTCTTGCTTTTGTACTTTCTCAATCAAATTCTGATTTCGATCGACCTGAATTTGAAACTGTACATTAGGATGCTGCAACATAAACTGAGCGATGAGTTGCTGTAAGGTTCCCTCAGCAAAATCTTCTTGTAGACCAAAACGAATAACACCACTGGCCTGAGTCCGATGCAGCTTTAGAAGTACCGTATCATTAATGGCCAACATGTTTTTAGCATGGCTCAATAACAATTCACCACTAGGGGTTAATTCTAATAAACGCCCCTGTTTTCTAAGAAGCTGGCAGCCCGTTTGCTGTTCTAATTTTTTTAATTGCGCGCTAATTGCGGCCGGTGAACGGCATAAGTATTGTGCTGCTAGCTGATAACTTCCAAGCTCAATTCCCTTAACAAAGGCACGTAAGGCGTCTAAATCAAGATTAGTGAGGGCTTTAGTATAATCATTCATAAAAACCGAATCATTAGTTAGAAAAGTTTTGATTTTTTAAACTATAACAAACTGCCATATTAGCAACAACAGCATCAATGTTGAGTTCCAAAATGTTCAGAAAAATTGATATTCATAACTTAGAAAGTATTTCGCCCAAGCTGTATGAGTTCGGCAAAGACTACTTATTTGCAGATATCTGGCAAAGGCCTGTGCTTGATACTCAAACACGTTGTTTTATTACAATCACCGCACTTGTTTTACAAGGCCGTTATTCGCAGCTTGAATGGCATATAAAAAATGCCTTAACTGAAGGCATCACGAAAGAACAAATTATTGAAGCCATTACCCATATTGCTTTTTATGCAGGCTTACCTACTGCCATTTCAGCACTTGAACATATGCCAGAGGAGATATGGTCATGCCCATGATTCGTTTTACAACCAGTTATGCATATACAGATCTTGAAAAAGCGCAAATATCGAAAATTGTGCAGACTTGTATGGAAAGTTATTTTGATACTCCCCCAAATGATTGCTTTCATTTCTTTGAGCACTTAGCTCAAGGCAATATATATGTTGATCCTAATTACTGGGTGGAATCTTCCCGCACTGAAAAATTTATGCTGCTATACATCACTTCTGGTAAAGCCAGAACAGCTCAGCAAAAATCAGATTTAATGCAGCATGTAACAGCAGAGCTCCATCAAAAATTTAGCATTCCTGAGCAAGATGTCATGTTTGTGATTGTGCAAAATAGCGCAGAAGATTGGTGCTTTGGACATGCACAGCGTGCTGATCTTTATTTGAAAACATTAAAATCAATTAATTAATTTTCTAATTTAAATCGTTCCAACCCATCATTTTTAATAAGTTAAATTATCTCAAACATAAAGCTTCGATATAAAGAAGCTTTATGTTTTTATATAAATTTTATTTAAATATAAGTAAATTTTAAAACTTAAATATTATTATGAAGATTAATTTAAATATATAGAATAAATTATGCGACACGATTAACAAAAATTTAATTTTAAGTAGATTATTTTTTAATTTATATAAAAATTAGGACCAGTCTAGCAATTAAAAATTAATTATTTAAATATCAATATATTAACAATTTATTTTCAAGATTAGATATAAGCAAAACGCTTTAATCTCACAAAATATTCTTTATATTATTGTAAATAAATTTTACCTTTCATTAAAAAATTAATAGTTGATTTAAACACTCAGAATTACCACCAGACCTTGGGTCACACGCATTTTAAGCACATTAATTTTTATAATTAAACTTAAGAAAACCACTCAACTTAAAGGTTTGCTTAAGTAATTTTCATACTGTATTTTAAAAAATGAAAAATAAATAATTTTATATATTAAAGATAGATCTAATAATAAAAGTGAGATCAAAATGATTGAATGGTTACAAGGTGTTTTAAAGCACAGCCCCGAAATATTATTGTTCTTATCACTCGCAATCGGCTTCTGGATTGGACAGTTCCAGTTTGGAAAATTTCAGTTTGGTGGAGTCGCAGGTTCCTTACTTGTAGCGGTCGTTTTAAGTCTTATTGGCGTACCGGTCGATAACGGCGTTAAAGCAATTTTGTTTGCTCTTTTCATTTACGCCGTAGGGTTTGAAAGTGGCCCCCAGTTTTTTAAATCACTCGGACCACAGTCTATAAAAGAAATTTTGTTAGCAGTATTTATGGCAGTGTGTGGTTTAGTCACTGTTTTGGTCATGGCTAAGATTTTCCATCTCGATAAAGGCTTGGCTGCCGGACTCGCCGCTGGAGGCATGACTCAATCAGCCATTATTGGTACTGCTGGAGATGCCATTTCTAGACTCGATCTGCCTCTGGCTGAAATTCAAAGACTTCAAGCAAATGTCGCGATTGGCTATGCGGTGACATACATTTTCGGTTCGTTGGGTGCAATCATTGTATGTGTAAATATCTTGCCTAAATTTATGGGTAAAGAAATTCACGACGATGCTTTAAAAGCCCAAAGTGAACGACTTAAAGGTGCTTTTGAACTTGCACCGGGTCAGGAACTGGCAATGCCCGAGATTGTTGGCCGTATTTATAAAGTTAAACAAGCCAATGGACACACTATTGCGGAAATTGAAGCAAAAGAAGCCAGTATTACGATTGAACGGTTAAAACGTAAAGATCAGTTTATTGATGTTGCTCCTGAGCTGACATTACAGACTGACGATGTGGTATTGCTGGTTGGTCGCCGTGCAAATGTAGTTTCAGTTGCCGAGCAAATTGGGAGCGAATTACAGTCATCGCAAGGTATGGAAATGATTATGGATACCAGCGATGTCATCCTGAGAAATTCCAAATACATTAACCGTACCTTAGGTGATATTAAGGCCAATACTCCAGCTTATTTGAAGCATGGTATTTATGTACTTTCGATTAAACGTAACGATGAAACTCAACCTTTAAGTGATGACACCGTTTTAAAGCAAGGTGATGTCGTTACTGTCTATGGTACAAAAAGTGACCTCGATCGTTTAGTGAAAGAAGCTGGTAAAGCCTTACCTGAAAGCCTAAAAACAGACTGGATTTTTCATGGTGCAGGTCTTGTCGTTGGCTTAGTGATTGGTCTTTTTGTGATTCGTTTGGGCGATGTGCCATTAACGCTTGGCGCTGGCGGTGGTGCTTTACTGTCAGGTCTTCTGTTTGGTTGGATTCGTAGTCGAAATCAGGTACATGGCAATATGCCGTTAGCGGCTTCACAGCTTCTTAAAGACTTAGGTTTGGCAGGCTTTGTTGCAGCGGTTGGCTTACAATCAGGTTTACAGGCCATTCAAACCATTAAAGAAAGTGGTCTTTCACTCTTTATGATTGGAGTAGTTGTAACACTGGTTCCGTTGCTGCTTTCTATGCTGTTTGCTCGTTATGTTCTGCGTTATAGCAACGTTGCGGTAATGGCTGGAGCGCTATCTGGTTCACGTAGTGCAAACCCTGCTTTTGGTGCCATCTTAGACAAAGCAGGCAACTCAATTCCGACTGTTCCTTTCGCAATCACCTATGCCCTCGCAAATGTGTTCTTGACCTTACTCGGACCACTGATCGTAGGCTTAGCCTGATTTTATACATTGAATTAGAAATTTTATTCATCTCACTATAATTAAGGAGACGTCCCATGGGGAAAGTCGATTATTCTAAATACGCAAAACTCAGTCCGTTTGAACTGAAAGATAATTTAATAGAATTAGCTCAAAGCCGAACTGACCGCATGATGTTAAATGCTGGCCGAGGCAATCCGAACTTTCTTGCGACTATCCCACGCCGAGCATTCTTTCAACTAGGTCTGTTTTCGGCAACCGAATCCGAATTTTCATTTTCTTATATGCCAGAGGGTCTAGGCGGCTTCCCTCGCCCTGTTGGACTTCAATCACGTTTTGACAGCTTCATTTTGGAAAACCGCGATAAACCGGGCGTTGTCTTTTTAGGTAAAGCCGTATCTTATGTACGCGACCAATTAGGCTTAGACCCAGATCTTTTTTTACTTGAAATGGTTGAAGGTATTCTGGGCTGTAACTACCCTGTGCCAGACCGTATGCTCCGAGTCAGTGAAACGATTATTAAAGAGTACGTCTTACGAGAAATGGGCGTACAAGGCATGCAAAAAAGAGACTTAGATTTGTTTGCTGTTGAAGGCGGAACAGCCGCAATGGCCTATATTTTTAACTCATTAAAAGAAAATAAAATTATTAAAAATGGCGACCGCATTGCCATTGGTAGTCCTATTTTTACGCCATATCTGGAAATTCCGAAACTTAATGACTACCAACTTGAAGAAGTGCTCATTGAGGCAGATCCTAAACTCGGTTGGCAATATCCAGAGTCAGAGCTTAGAAAGTTAGAAGATCCGTCTATTAAAGCATTCTTCTTAGTCAACCCAAGTAACCCGCCATCGGTAAAAATGAGTGATGAAGGACTTGCGATTTTGGCGGATATTGTCAAAAAACGCCCCGATCTGATTATTTTGACTGATGACGTTTATGGTACGTTTGCCGATAATTTCAAATCACTATTTGCGATCTGTCCTGATAACACCATTTTGGTTTATTCGTTCTCTAAATACTTTGGTGCGACTGGTTGGCGACTTGGTGTCATTGCACTTTCAAATAACAATGTGCTTGATAAGCAAATTGCGAATTTATCGAAAAAAGAGAAGAAAGAGCTTGAAGAGCGCTATTCATCTTTAACTACAGACCCATCAAGTATTAAGTTTATTGACCGTTTAGTTGCAGACAGCCGTAATGTTGCTCTAAACCATACTGCGGGCCTGTCTACCCCACAACAAGTGCAAATGGTTTTATTTGCATTGTTTAATATGATGGACTCACGCCAAAGCTATAAAAAAGCGGTCAAATCTGTTGTACGTGAACGCGATGCAGCACTTTATAGACAGCTTGGTGTCGAGGTTCCAACAGATCCAAATGCGGTGGACTACTACACCCTTGTTAACCTTGAAAACACCTCACGCACTCTCTATGGTGATGAGTTTGCCGATTGGGTGATGAAAAATAAAAATCCGACCGAGCTATTGTTTAGAGTAGCAGATGAAACAGGTGTAGTTTTATTGCCGGGTTCTGGTTTTGGTGTGCAGCACCCTTCTGCCCGTGCGTCATTGGCTAACCTTAATGAATACCAATATGCTGCTATTGGTGACTCTTTAAGACGCTTCGCAGATGAAGCTTATGCCGAGTATTTAAAAACCAAAAAAGGAAAATAAGTACATATAAAAAGTGAGGCTCTAGCAGCCTCACTTTTTTACGACCAATTTATTCATTGTTTATCTAGGTTTTACAAATAGTCACTCCACCATCGGCGAGTACAGCACTGCCTGTAATAAAGCTTGCATCATCACTCACTAAAAAGAGCGCCACCTTTGCAATTTCATCGGGTTCTGCTAAACGTTTCATCGCATGTATGCTTTTTACAAACTCTAGAACTTCTGGAGAAGAAGCGGCCTCTTGACCCATTGAAGTATTTGTTCCTCCGGGTAAAAGTGCATTTACTCGAATGCCTGACGTTGCATATTCTGCTGCCATCACTTTAGTTAAACCAATGAGTCCTGCTTTGCTTGCAGCATAAGCCGCCATTTGAGGAAACCCGATATGATGACCGACAAAAGATGATGTAAACAGTATTGAACCATAGCCTTGCTTTAACATGACTTTAAGCTGCTCTCTGGCAGACTGAAACGCACTGGTTAAATTGCTATGAATCACATGATTCCAATTTTCATCGGTTGTGTCGTGAGTCAGTTGATATTCTCCCAACAGGCCTGCGTTATTAAACGCAATATCTAACCTGCCATAATATTGCGTAGCCATATCAATTGCTTTTTGCATGGTTGTGGGGTCATTAAGATCCCCTGCAATAAAGTGTGCAACGACTCCGTCTCGATTCAAACTATCGCAAAGCTCTTTTAAAACACGCTCACGGCGTGCAACCAGAATAACTTTCGCTCCTTCGGCTACAAATAACGACGCGGCACTTAAACCTATACCTGAACTTGCACCTGTAATAATAGCCACTTTGTCTTTTAATCTGCTCATACTCACAATTCCATCTTGATTAAATTGATGGATATATTTTGAGTAACCCGAAGAAAATAGACTCTCTGATTCTTGCTGTTTTTAAAAAATTAACTCTATAAAAACAGCCTACTAAAACAATTTTAGGTTCGTGCCAGTTCTGCTTCTTTCTCTAATAATGCACGTTTACGCTCAACGCCCCAACGATACCCCGAAATAAAACCGTCATTTCGAACCACACGATGACATGGAATAGCAACAGCTAACATGTTTGCTGCACACGCCCCTGCAACGGCCCGAACGGCTTTAGGTGAACCTATCTTTTGGGCTATATCGGAATAACTGGCTGTCTGCCCCGCAGGAATTTCTTTCAAGGCTTGCCATACTCTTTGTTGAAATGCAGTCCCTTGAATATCTAGCGGTAAATCTAATCCAATTTGTGGCGCTTCAATAAACCCGACAATATGCGCAATCAGTTGCTCAAACTCATCATCACACCCTATCAAATCAGCTTCTGGAAATTTATCTTGTAAATCTTTTAAAAGCTTTTCAGGGTCATCGCCTAGCAAAATTGCACAAATTCCTTTCTGACTTTGGGCAACTAAAATGTCTCCTAAAGAGCACTCACCTATGGCGAAAAAAATGCGTACACCCTTACCACCAGATTTCCACTCTTTCGCTGTCATACCCAATAGCGAATTTGAATTTTCATAGAACTGACTATTTGAATTAAAACCTGCATTAAATATTGCATCAGTCACACTGATATTTTCATCTAGGTTTTCTCTTAGCTTTTTACTTTTATGGGCATCGGCATAGCCTTTAGGTGTTAGACCAGTAATTTGCTTAAAAACTCGGTGAAAATGGTATACGCTCATTCCCACATGATCTGCCACGTCCGATAAAGACAAGTTTTCTTCATGTAGTTCAATATATCTACAAGCTTTCTCGATTTTGTCTACAAGTTTTGGATCGTGTGCATTCGAGAGTCTATTTTGTACTTTTTGGCTTGCTCGATAACCATTTTTTTCTGCTTGCGCAGCACTCTCAAAGAACACTACATTCTCTTTTTTAGGTAGCCTTTTTGTACTTGATGGCAGGCAGTACATACCTGAGGTTTTCACGCCATAAACAAAATATGCATCAGCTTCTGTATTTCGATCTACAATTGCTTGCCATCTCTCTTCGTCTGTTATCCACTGATTTTTCATTTTGCTCACCTCAATTGCAATTTAATCTTTGATGACTCATTTTCGCAACTTTGTTGATAAGCAAAACTCTTGGTATTGCTATTTTAATCTTTTCAACGCAAAAACATTCCAATGCAACTTTACTCCCAGCACACCCAATAAAATTAAACCTGCACCTAAAATTTGAGTACTGGTCAGCACATGATCAAAGAAGAAATAATCAATCACTATGGTCGATATAGGATAAATAAAAGATAAGATCGCAATGTTATTTAAAGGTATTTTCTTAAATGCCGAGTACATTAAATAGTAAAGAAATGCCGTATGTAAAACTCCAAGCCCAAGTACGAACAACCACTGTTGACCTATCGGTGGGTTTGCAAAAACCGATATAAACGGAGTCATAACAATGGCCCCACTTAAGGTCTGTATAAGCACAATTAATAACGGCGGTGTGTTAGTTAGTTTTTTAGTCATTAGAACAGATATTGAGTACAGAGTAGTAGCAACTAAAACCAGCCCCAAACCGACTAACTGATTAGAGTTCACCGAGGCACTGCCCAAACCTATAATTACGATGAGCCCAATAAAAGCGACTATGGTCCATAGCACATCACTTTTATTTAGCTTTTCATGAAAGACCCAAGCCCCTAAAAATAAAATCACAAACGGGTTTACGTGATAAACAATCGTGGCTAAAGAAATAGAAGTTTTAGGGAAAGCAGCAAATAGCAGAACCCAGTTAAAAATAATAAGTAAGCCCGAAGTCACCATTAAAAATAGTTCTTTTTTGCCAAAGTATACTTTCTTAAAGTGGCCATAGAATAAACAGATGGGTATTAAGCATAGTGCTGATATAAGGCAGCGAAAAAATACAATGTTAATTGGTGATTGACCTGATTTAATCACAAATAGACCAATACTCCCTGAAAGCAGCATAGCTACAACCATTTCAAGTGTGCCGACTTTTCTTTTTAACTTGTGATCGTCCACAACTTTCTCCAATACCTTTATATCGTTAATTAATTGACTTATTTATATTTATCTAGTCGACTAGAGTTTCTTCAAATATGCCTTTGAATCTCAATAGAAATAAAACCCAGTCTATTTGAATAAACTAGGTTTTTAGTAACTTAAGCCCAAAAGTCTAATTTCTTGTAAAACATACTAAATTGAACGTTGTTACTAATGTTCATACACTCTTATTTTTCTAAACCAATCTGCTTCATGAATGCTTGGTTATCCCAAAATAAATATTCTTCATCCATCGTGCCATTCTTCCAATGACCTACCGTCACCATTTTAAATTTAAATGCTTTGCCCGTAGGTGGAATAGTTTTGCCGTTACCAATTGGCATAGGTTGACTAAAATTACCTTCTATCTCACCAACAACACTTGTCCACTCTCCAGAAGCGATGCGTATAGGGTGTGTTTTGATTTTGGTATTAGGTGCAAAAACGAACATTTTTTTTAGTTCAACAATATGGTCTGGAATTCCAACCGTCGTACTTCCATCTGGGTAATGCACGCGAATATTAACAGCATGACTTTCTTTCAAACGATCCCATTTTTGATTGCTATAAACATCAAAATCTAAGGTATCAAATTTAATGAGATGTTCCTTACCAATACGTTCTGCTTCTCTATATTGAGCTAGCTCTTTTGCATCTTTTTTTGACAATACCGAATCTGCTTGACTGGCAGTAGTGCCCAATGTCATGACTAGGCCTAAAGCGATATGTGTAAATACACCTAATTTTTTCATCATATATTTTCCTGGCAGCAATTTGAGTGGATTTGTAGTTAAACAATTTTCACACTCTTTTAATTATCAATTTATTATTTACAAGCTTTACCAAACCTATTTATTAATGAATGGATAGCTTTTAGAGTATGCTTGGGATGATTTATGCAGTCAAATACATAAAAACTTGTAGGCCATCTAAAGAGTGAAATGAAAAAATAATTTAATGATTAAAAGCTTTTATCAAATAATTCAATTATATAATTGCTCTTTATTTAAGCTCATTTTTTTAGATTAAAATAAAACCATTATGAACTTAAAGTAAAAAAACTACTAAAAATAAAGCCTTCCACTCTATTTTAATCAATATGTTTTAAGTATTAATTAAAAATCAAATATCTAACTATTTTACAAATGTACTGTAAAAAGGATATATGAAGTTATACCCTTTTCAATCTGACAGGAGCTATGAATGATGTCTAAGTATATGTACTAAATGCTTATAATCCTTGCTACAAGCTTCTTCTATAACTTTATTAATATCACTTTTAGACCAATTCTGTTTGGACGCAGCAAAAATAAAGACTGCTAATAAAACAAACTGATGTTCTCCAAAGCGAAAATAAACATTATTAACCTTTTTCGATGGTTTAAATAAATTCATAGCGGTGTTACATACATCATTCAAGGTTAATAAAATCAAATAATTTAATTATTTATTATATAGTTAATGCAAAATTCAGTATAAAACATATTATCTATGATATTTTTTAATTAAAATTTAGGCACTCTTCTATTTATAATTATAAATCAATAAGTTAATTACAATTAATTAGATAAACTTTATAAGATTGAATTTTATTTAATATTTTTAATATATCAAAAAATTTAATTAGCTCTCTATTTAATACTTAGTTTCAAGGTTTTAAGTAAAATATGGGCATGAGTTGGTAAACAAATCAACTTTGCTGTCATAGCCTGATGAAGAAAAATTGCCCATTTATACATTGTAAAAAACTAACTATTCAGGGATATATCTAAAAATGGAGATAGATCGAACGAGGTTGAGAATGATGCAAAATACTCTAAATTTTGATCAATCTTATTAAATTAAACATTACATTTTTATAAATTAGATCATAATTCAACATATACCATTAAATACATACAGTTCTGTCTGCTTTTTTTGTTTAAATTTTATCCATTGCGACTAGTCTAACCGCCCTTCTATAAACTAAAATAACAAACCTAACACTTCCACAAATTGCAATAAACCCTTATGAATGCACAAATAAAATTAAAAAAACCATCAAAACGAGAAATCATTCTAAGCACTGCAACTCAGCTCTTTATTCAGGAAAGTTATATCGCTGTCGGTATAGACCGTATTATTGCTGAATCGGATATTGCTAAAGCGACTTTTTATAAACATTTTCCATCTAAAGAAGAACTGGTGGTCGCTTGCTTACAGCAGTTAAAACTCGATATTCAGACTGCTGTAGAAGAGCATATCTCGACACAATCAGTTCCTTTAGAAAAATTAGAACAACTGTATATGTGGTACATCAATTGGGTAAATCAAAATGGTGCCAGAGGGTGTCCATTTCATAAAGCACGTATGGATGTAGGAAGCTTATACCCGTCTATTCAAGTCGTGCTAGATGAATATCGAAATTGGTTATTTGATACCACTACTTCTATTGTTAAGGAATTAGAAATAAAGGACCCTATAACGCTAACTCACCTATTTCTCTCTCTTCTAGATGGCTTAATTAATGGGTCTGTTTGCGAAGACAATCCGATTGAACCAGAGAAAACTTGGAACTATATCAATACATTAATTGAGCTAGAGACAACCTAACTGGAAATCCAACCCTATATTTTCTAAAGAAATTAATTTATGTTCATCTCGGATAGCTTCTGCTTAAAATGAGGCTATCATCTTTTATTTCAATAATTTAGACATACAATATTAAAAGTAATACTTTATGAAAGCAGATAATAATTTACTAAATTCATCATTTAAGCAACGTACCCCTATTGGACTTATCATTTGTTATCTCATATTAGGTTTACCAGCCAGTCTAGCCATTGGTAGTTTAATTGCCCAACTTCTGACAATTAATATATCCAACTTTGAAGGGGGGCGTGGTTATGCTTGGATATCGATATGTATGGTTGTATCTCTGCTCTCTTATCTCACTTGTTTAATTACTCTACCTATTCTTTTAAAAAGATATGCTAAGGCTCTCTCTACTTTTGTGGTCATCTTTGGAATACTAAGTATCTTTTGCTTAACTTTTTTCTCATCTCTATAAAACAGATAATTATTTTGGGTTTTAAATATGTTTGTTGCTATGACCCAATAGTTTTTAGCTAGATGAATCTAATAGAGGTCCTATTTTATTCATCATAACTTACCAACTTTTTCTGAGAGTCGTATTGTAAAGTCCCAAAGAGTAGTCACTTACCTTTACCCTTAAAACTGGCATGGTTATAGCCATGCCATATAACTTTTTATATTCCTATCATTTAATTGATTTACCTTAAACAGGTGGGCTTAAAAAAGCACTCCATGGCTATATCCCTGTGCTCCAAACTGTTCGAGCTTAAGACCTGTAGCAACAAACCATCTATAAGGTTTATCACCATGTTGGCATCGAATTTTGGCTCATTAATTTCTCCGCTAAAAATCAGATCAAAAATTTCATGGCGCAACCATTTTCGATATTCAACCGCCATACGGTAAGCTTGCGGGTGAAGCAGTTTTATTTCAAAAATAGCTTTAAGTAAAAGGTTATACAGGCTGTTTAAATTGGTATGTAAAACAATAATTTCTTTGAGTTTATTTTTTGACGTGTAGTAACGGTTTGAGTAGATGATAGAGAGCACTTCTTCTCTCAGTAAGCTTTTTTGAAAGGCGATGCACATTTCGATCAGGTGTTCTTTCGAGCCAAAATATTTATAAAACGTGGATTTGGTGATGTTGGCTTCTTTAGCAATCAGGTCTACGCCTACATTATGGAACCCATGTATCGTCATGAGTTGAATGGTAGTTTGAATTACATGTAGTTTTTTGGAAGATGTTTCTAAATTTCGCATAGTTTTACCGCTTAAAATAATTTTTTGTTGTATATAAAAGAGATATAAATACCCTCACTCTTAAAATGAGTGCTAAATACAGGTATAAGAAAGCCGCACAATAATGGTGTGCTCGCCTATCTCGGTTTTGTTGTTGCTATGATTTTTGGTCGTAACGATTTTTAAGGCGTAGAAAACCTAGAGTCGATTAAACCGTTTTATAGACTTTTTAAGCGGTATGGGCAAAGAGAATTTGGCAAAGGCCAATAAAGAAGAATTAGTACGCATGTGCGAACTCCTTTGGGTAATAAAGAAGTTTCACCATATTACTGTCAAATAATGGTGGCGAAACGAGAGAAGGTTGACAGACTGATACCCAAAAGATCAGCACACCCGAAGGTGTCCCCCTCCCGTTCCGCCGCAGAGGGGGCACGCAGGGATGCCCACAAAAAAGAAATTCTTTTTCGTGTGCTTTGGGTATCCGACCTGTCAAAGTCGGCTGGCAATGTAGGCCAGCAGGCAAAGAATAGTGCTCTACCCTATTACAGTCAAGCATACAAAATGACATTTGTTTTAATTTAGAGCATTAAAAAAGTAAGCTAAATAATTAAAATTTATTGTTAAATTGGGGTTTATAAAGTGATGATCTGTACGGGAATCTAAAAACTACCAGCAAGGAGATAATCAGTCTAAAATTTAAACAATATAAAATAGATCATTTAAAGCCAGATTAGATAACGCCTTATTGTTATCTTTGAAAGTTAGTGTATTAACAAATATGATTTCTTTATTAATTACCGAATATAGATGGGATCTTCTTCAACAAAAAAGATCTCACCCGAAGAAGGTAAAATCCATTGATAAGTTCCTTCTATTTTCTTCATTTTTTCTTTAAAAATATCATATATCGCTATAAGGTTATGTTTTTCATCATATTCTCCTATATAACCACGATCCTTTTCTTCATGAAACTCTCTAAACATTTTATGGACTTTAACAGCTCTACGTTCCATAACCGTTCTCCTTTTTTATTATCAATAAAATTATTATGATCTCTTTTTATTTTAAATTCAAAAAAGCTCTCAGATACATTACAGAAATACCACTTAAATATTTATTATAAATCTAATATTTATCAAACCTAAATTTTTTCATGTCATATGGTATATCTAGCCTCACACTCCACAGGCTTAAGTTTTCACTAATTATAACCGCATCAACTTCAAAAGCATCCCTTTTATTAAAACCTTTTATTTTCAAAAAATCAGAAAAACTATGAGCATTTATTTTATTAAGATATCCTACTCTTAAAGTATCAATATATACTGCTATTTTATTTGTTTCTTTTTCTAGACATATTACAGCATTTTTAAAAACAGTAACTCTATCGCCATCTTGCTCACCAACCAAAGTTATTAACTCTTCCTGATACAAAGTTACAACTATTTCATGCTCAAAAAAATTTTTATTTTCAGTAAATATTTTTCCAGCTATTTTTATAGTTTTCTCAGGCAACTCTAAATAAACTTTTGAAAAAAACTTAATTAAAAAATAAGCACCAATAACTAAAAAAACAATTACTATAATAAAAAACATTTCAAAATATTCCTCTTAATCTTAGAAATTGGCAAAAAGAATAGAAACTCTTTCTACCAATTAATATTTTAAGAAAAAATAAATTTTATAATAATATTATTTTTTCTGATTTTCATCATTTTGATTTAATTTTTCTAAATCATTCTGACCAGGACTTTTAGGAACAAACTCTTTACCATCTTGCTGCTGCTGTTGTTGCTGTTTTGATTTTTCTTGATCATTTTTAACTTGGTCATGTTGAGACATTAGAGTCTCTCCTATTTAATGATGTGCAGATGATTATCTAGCACTTACTGACAATATTCCCTTTATGCAAACTTAGATACTATACAAATGTATCTAAATGTCATCACCTTGTTTATTATTAAGATAATTAATAATTATATTTTTTCATTTTAATTTTCAACAATCTACAAAATTAATAAAATTTTTGATAAAAAATTCTAAATTAAAATTCTCATGACTATATATTTTATTTTCTTTCGGCAGAAATACTTTTTATAAAACTCGCCAACCACATAATATATTCATGTTTGCTATCTAAACTAGGCAGCAGACTTAAATCTATTTTGATAACACGTTCTTTCATTGGTCTATTTAAGCAGTTTTCGAAATCAATATTACTATACATCAACCTTAATTGATGGATAGCAGCTTCTTTTTTTATCTCTACTAGTAGCTTATTAAGATAGTCGACTCTCCCCTTATTAGTCTGATTTTTAAAACTAATATTCCTATAAACACATTCAGCAACATCAAAATATTTTTTTACTTCAGTATCCATATTATTTCTCTTTTTTAAATTTAATCTAACTAAGTATGCATTATTTATCTAAAAATGTATCTTTAAGTTGTTCAAATATATTTACAAGTAAGTAGTTAAAGACTTTTACACTTCAAAACTTTCAACCTTATAATTTATATCATTAAAAAAATTAAAAACCTACACATTTAAATACATTTTCACAAGTAATTTATGTTTAGGGTTTCTAAAAATTAAAATATTAATTTATATGTTACATCCTGTATTTAACTAAATGATGTTTTTACATATATATCAACACTCAAATCAATTTACAGAAATATTATGTCGATAACTAGCCTATTTTTAGAACATATCACTACATAGTGCTCTCACAACTACCGTAATGTAACTAAATTAAAGGTCTAGTATAAAGCTTCCTTACTACTATTATTAAAGAAGTTTAAAATGTCTGATTTTAAAGATTTTTCCAAAAAAGCAACTCAAGAGCAAAATAATTTCAACCCTAAATCAACTGAGGAAAAAATTGAGAAACCAGTTCAATTTCCTGAAGTTGACAATCCTTCACCAGAAAATAAAGAGAAGGAAAATAAACATTAAAATTAATTAAATATACTCTTTAATTAATATAAAAGCCCTATTTAATATAGGGCTTTTATATTAAAGATTTTAAAAAATCATTGACTTATTATCATTTTTCACAATTTCTTTTCACTCATCTAAAATCTATCAACTATTTTTTACAAAGATATAATCTTATAATTTAATTGAATATTTTAAGTTAATATTTTATTTCTTTTAAATCCATTTCAAAACAAATGATTATTTTTAGCAATATTTACTACTTATTCAATTTGGAAACTGAGTTAAATCCTTTAATTTAAACTCTGGCTCTATATGTGTTTGGATTAGTAAAATCAGCTCTTCATTGACTTGTCTAATCAGCAGAGCCTGTAATCGACTATCTTCAATTTCATCAAGCAACCGAATAATAATATTTCTAAGCCATTCACACTCTAACTCCTTCTCAGCATTTTTTTGGGTTAGATATTTTAAAAGTTTATCTCTTTCAATTAATTGATCACTCATACCCATACCTGCATCCTACTTTATTTTTTATATTACAATCCCAAAAATACAAATTCATTAAATTTCATGTATAGAGAAATTTAAAAAATATTTTTATATTAATCAATTCAGTTTCTATCATGCATGTTTAATTTAAATATTTTCAATATTTATCAAATATAATTCAATTTTCTTTTGAGCTTCAAAAAAGTCTATTTCTTTACTAATCCAAAATGAAAAAATTTGACCATTTAAATGAAAATACTCTTTAGTATATTCTGAGAAACTATCACAATAGTGATTCTCTACTTTAAAAAAGCTTTGATTATCATGCCTTTTCTGACCATTTAGTAGGCCACCAATACAAATATCCATTTTATACCAAAAATTATTTAAAATTGACTATAACACACATACACTTATGATTTTAAAAAGAGTTGTTATTTTTAAAAATTAAACCTTAAATAAAATATTTTAAAATTTGTTATATCTAATTCAATTTACAGGGAATAAAATTTATAACACATGATTTTGAATAGCTTAACGACCAATAATATTAAAAATATTTCTTCTTAGATAAGATAAATCTCTATATGCTGTAATGAACCACTTATAGAAAATTATTCCAATGGCCCAGCAGACCCTGCTACAAGAGCTAAACGCCCGAATTGAATATTACTCTACAAGAACAGACTATCCCTTACGTAGAATTTTGATTGGTTACCGGGCCTATGCAAAACTTATGCTATGCTCATCTTTCTCAGATGAAGTTATGAACTCCGCAATTGATCCAAACAAACGAAAATATAAAAAGTTAAAAATCAAAGTCACCAAAGATGATAACCAACTCGATCTTGAATAATGAAAGCAAAATCTATCAATAGAACTTTGCATCACCGACAAGACGAATTTTAAATCGTCTGTGCAACAACATGTATGGTGTTGGGGCGATTCGAATTTGGTTTTCAATAATTTTATTGACGCGTTCAGCATCATTTACTTCGCATTCACTTAGAAAGTTTTCAAGTTTAGGTGCGACTAGTACATTGTATTGAGGATCTCGAATATCCCCAATAGAACAAATAATCAAAAATTAACTCAATCTTAGTAACTAGAATTAATTTAAATAGTATTTAAACTCTAATGGTCTGCTTTTGAACGTTTTTTTAAATTCGGTGATATATCATTAATTTGATTACATGCTGTTACTGCATGCACTAATGGTGCTAGCTTGTTTAAAAGCTCAATCAAGCTCGGCATATTATATGCAACAAAATAATCGACATTTGCTCCTACTGGGCAATATTCAATTAAATATTTGGGCAGTCTTGAACCATTTTGTAATTCATATACTTCAATTGGATTTCCTAGTATTGAATCATCTATTTGATAAACTCCATACTTTCCAAAATAACCAAGTGCAATTATAGCTTTAGATATATCATGCTCATTAAATAAAGTAAGATAAGCGGCAAGAAAATTATGCTGATGAATCCATCCCTTTTTAAAATGATATCCCCATATTTCATTCATTACACACCTCACCAACTTAAAAAGTAATAGTGACTTACACTATAAAACTTAGCATATCTCACTGTAATATTCAGTTGTGAGAAAGTAATATCAGATTCTCTTCTTGATCAGGTCATAGCACACTAACTGTGAGAAAAATTCTAAGTCTTGTTATTGGAATAAATAAAAACTTAAAAAAGTCTTTTCTCTTTCAATCATATGTAAAACAAAAAGCCAATTCTTTCGAATTAGCTTAATTACAACAGACCAGCTTTACTTGAAAATTGCTTCTTGGTTTTATTGTTCGCAACAATCTTCATCTTTTCTTGTTATAGGCTTAACTTAACTTTTCATTATGACATTTCGGTTAAAAAAACAGCTTGCACCTATATAAAAACAAACTTGATACACAAAATAGTAGTTTTAGCGAACTGAGTCACAATTTAAGCAACTTGTATATTTTAAATACATATTCCACTAAACATTTAAGTCTATTATGCTTGAGTTATCTAAGTGTTAAGTATGTATGATGGAACAGCAAACTTTATTACAAGAACTGAACTCTCTCATTGAATACTATTCAAAAAGAACCGATTGCCCACCTACTCGAATACGCATTGGCTATAGAGCGTATGCAAAGCTCATGCAATGCCCGCCTTTTGCAGATGAAGTAATGAACTCGGCGCTAGATCCAAATAAACGAAAATATAAAAAGATAAAGATTAAAATTACCAAAGATGATGACCAATTAGAGCTTGAGTAAGTTTATAAAAATTAAGCATTTCTTTTCTTTTAAAGTCAAAAAGCCCATGAACTGAGCTTTTATCTTCTATATAAATCAGCTTTTAAAACTCGACTTGTACCGTAACCGTATCTTGATACGTTCCCGCTGGTACTGTGTCTGCATTTTCATCGACAATTTTTGTGGTAAAGACATAGCTCTGCTGCGTCACTCCGTTATGTACACCGGGGTTAAGAGTCGCATTTAAACTCGACCAACGCTCGTTACCACTACCCCATCGATCATTCGATGAGTTTTTGAAAATATCGTATTTTAAATATGTATTTCCCGTTTGTGACTTCATCGCTCGTTGGTTGCCGTTTTGCGGGGAAAGCCCATTATTTAAACTCACATAATATGGCGTATTTACAGAGCAACGTATTCCCATAGACGACTGCACAGGCTCAAGCTTAGAAGCAAAAGCGGCCGTACCAAAGTTTACGTCTTGCGTTAAAATTCGGCAGTCCGGAAGCACAGTAATGGAGAGTGAACCAAGCGAGTCTGCTCCACTTCCCCAATTAAAGCCAATTCCTAATGCCCCACGTCTAAATCCTGGGCTTTCAAAGAAGACCCCGATTCCCACAATCGCAACTGCGGGTACAGAATAAAACCATTTTACTTTTAATGGTGAGTCAGCTTGATACACACCCGGTGATACACTTTGCCCAGCCGGAAGGCGGATATAGAAAGGCAAGTTGCCATCTGGCCCACTAAAAAGATTGACCAGCGTAAAGCTACTCATGTCTTTTTCTTGGCCTAAACTAATGATTTCATTGTTACTGTCTAAAATAACAGCATTGAGTTTTTCACCAGTTTGAGCATTGGTAAATGAATTCGACATTTGCTCAACCCGATATTTTAAATAGGTCATGTTCGCCAAAGCCAAGCTAAAACCCGTACACGACAAACCCGAATTAAACTGTGAAGAGTTTTCACCGTTTTCCGTTAAATAGATAGACGGAACCGAAATAGAAGATGAACCCGAAGCACTCACACTACATGCAGCATGAGCCAAATTTCCAGCCAGCATCAGTCCAGAAAAAATACATAAATGGCGAAGTAATTTTTTTGTTTTTATATTCATGGTAAAGATACCTCATGACACATAACAGGCTTAACCACCACAATCTGTTGCTTGGCTTGTTCTACATCTACAGAAAAATCTGCCTTACATACGCTCTGATCTGAACGTTGAACAGTCACGGTATTGTTCGGTTTTAAGTTTTCTAAATAGACAATGCCATCCATTCCCACATAAGACGACTCTTGGTCAGCTCTATGCACCACAGAACCAACAGGCATAGGTTTGCCGTCTGCTTGAGTTAAATAAACATTGGCGGCAATAGACTGATGAACTGGGAACTTAATCACAACACCCGAGCCACGTTTAGCAGCAATACGTTGTTCAACTTGCGTGATAGTGAAGTTTGAAGGTAAATCGATTGGGTCGACGCTGTATTTACCCGAATAATAAGGCGTCACCGATGGCACAAAAATATGTCCTTTTTTATTACTGCGGCCAATTAAACTGTTTTCGTATCGAACCAAAACGTCCGGTACTTGGTTGGTATCGATCAATGCAAAAGAATCGCCTAAACGGTTTGAAGCAAATACCTCACCTGCCATATAAATAAGTGAACCTGATAGACCAAACCAGTAGTTATAGTCATGGTTTCCAGACATACCAAAGTCGGTATTGATATAACCGTTGCGGTAATTGACTCGTGCCTGATTTAAATCTTCACTATTTTCATTATAGCGTCGGGTTAAATCGACACCGAAACCACCTTCAGACGGTACAGAACGATTGAAATTAACATAGCCGGTATCGCCCTCTTTATTAAATGCATAACCCGAGTTCACAGTCGCGTTTCGCTGGAACAGTGGTATCGAAAGCTGAAATGCAGCACTCCACTCTTTTTCGATAAAGTCACGGTTGGCACTTAATGAAACGGTCACACCATTCATATAGGTCGGTAAAACAGGTGCCCATGACAAGTTTAAAAAGCGGTTTTTAAAGTCATTTGCTTTGGTATTGATATAACCTACCCCAAAGGTTCCCGAGTTTTTGGTGGCAAAGTACGTATTGGCCGTTAAGCTTTTATTACTATTGACCGAAATTAAATTGCTATATTGCAGCCGTGAAAGATCGGTATATTCATCATCACGTTGGTTATGGTTAATGCTAAAACCAAAGCGATTACGGTTATAGCTGTACCCGACCGTATATTGCTTACCCTCTAAGTCTTTGGTGCGATCTTCAGACATAGATTTGTCGGCCTTACTTTGGCTAAAAGAAGCACTCAGCACACCTAAGTTTGCAAGTTTGAGTACAGACCCAGCACCAAATAACTGTAAGTCTGAGGAAAGCTCAGTACGTCCTTCTACAGTCAGCCAGTCATTTACCCCATAACGGGCGTCGGCTGCACTTGCAAACTTTCCATAAGAGAAATTTTTAAGTCCGTAGTCTTCACGAATTTTCCCTAAGGATAATGAATAGTCAAATAGGCCGGGCTTTAACAAAGTATTAGAAATATAAAACGGTACGGCAGTGGTAACCTGACGTCCGACTGCATCGGTCGTAACGACAACGGCTTCACCTTTACCATTAATAAAGGGAACATTATTTAATATAAACGGACCAGACTGTACTTCTGTTGAGCTGGTCTTTTGCCCATTAATAATTAAATCGACTGTACTTGGTAAAGCAGCTTGCCCAATAAACTGTGGTAAGGGATAAGTAATTAAATCTGGTCGGGTTGAATAGTTTCTCTGTACCTGAAAACCACCTAGACGGACAGAACTTCCCCAAGTCGTTTTACTACCGGTAATAATGTCACCCAGTACAAAAGATGTAGCATTCTTTTGGTTATCAAATTGCCAAGACGTGTCATAACGACGGTAGCCGTCATTGTCTAGAGACTCGGCATTACCTTCGTTTTTATATTGGTTTTTGACATAGACACCAGAGTTTTTAATAACCCCTAACGGAGAGAACAAACGCTGCTCTGTAAATAAACTACTGGTTGATCCACCCTGATGCGGCCTATAAGTATAAAAATCATAGTTATTGAGCAGCCCTATACCAGACTGAGCAACAACAGACTTATACCATGAGTCTTTCCCCAAAACTTGAGTCGGCATCCAAGCAGGTGGAAAGTTAAGCTTAAAATATTGGTTTGATGATTGATATTCATAGCTTACATCTTTCAGCTTATCTAAAGATATCCAGTCACTCGCATCACCACTAAACCCCAAAGTTAAGATATCTTGATTGGTTAAAGCAGTGTCGTTGTTTGTCAGTAGCTCCTGAGGAATTTGAATTTCTAACTCATCAATCAGCTTGTTTTTTTGTATGAAGTACTCATCATTTTTAACAATAACAGGTACAACCTGCTGCACTGAATATTGGTTTACAACCAAGTCTAGATATAGCTTAAACAGTTGATTAATTTCGTTAATATCTTTTGGTGGTGGAGGCAAATCGCCAGCAAAAGCAATATTTGGAATATTTAAGCATCCACCCGACAACAAAATTAGTAAAATACTTTTGCATAAATTATTATGCCGAAGGATCATGTTGGATCCTCCATTTTGCTAATTTCGATCAACTCTTGTTTTATGCCTGAGCTATCAACACCATAAATTTTAGAAGTTTTTAACAACTCATTTGCAGTCGATTTATCGATAGCAAACTTCACGGTACTATTCGATAAAACATAGCCAAAAGCAGCTTTCCCTAAAGAAATATCATGGCCAGTTTTTGAAGTTTTAAGTGCCGAAAGGCGAGCAAATTTCTGTCCATTATTTTTTAAATATAGCTCAGACTGACCTTGGGCATTGTTGCGGACTGACCATTGTAAAACCGGTTTGGCTAAAGGATTTTTTGCATTCGCTTTTTGGCTTTCTTCAGTTAAACCACTACCCATACCTTTTCCATAGGCAAATAACGGAATGGAGTAACGCATTTGGAAACTCACTTTAGAGGCGTCTTGCTCGTTTCCATCAGACAGGCGAATCGGTAACTCATCTACAATCAAACGATATGACTGTTCTTTGCCGTCTGGCAAATTGGCACTTTTGGTTAAACGAAGCATGTGCTTCTCACCTGCTTTAATTTTAGCTACAGGTGGACTAGGTATAATTTCTGATTGCTCGCTATAGTTATCTTTTAAGCCTTCTTGGTTCCATTTAAACACCCGAATTTGTACCATCGCGTCGGTCTTGCCAGTATTTTGGAGCCAAACCGCAGTTGCTTTTTCATTGGCTTCAATTTTTGGATAAATAGGCCAAATTAAAAAAGTTGCTTGTGCCATCACAGGTGTAACAAGTGATAATGTACTTGCAAATAAAAAAGATTTTAAAATGCCATTTTTAATAAATGCAGAATTGTTCATACAAATCACCATGTAATCATTATTGAAACAGTATCTTTATAAATTCCGGCCGTATGTGGTTCATTATTATTTTCTAAATCAACGACACCATATATTTCAAAATTTGCCAGACGGTTTGTAGGTGTTGTAGCAGGCAATAAATATTTATTACCAACAATATATTCAGTAGAAAAACTGCTAGAGTTATATAATTTATAAGGTAAATAATTCGAAGATGAACCATTTTTCATGCGTCTTACATTATTCTGTAGATTTTCACCACCATCTATAGAAATACTAACAGGTAAACTTTCTGTACAACGAATATTCCAAGATTCTTTGCTATTTATAATATTGGAAATGACTTTATCTTTTGATAAAGCTGAATACTGACCAAAATCCATTTTTTGTTCGATATTATCTATTGAGCATCCATTTTCAATTTTAGCTTGAACTTTAAAACTAGAATTTAATTGAGGATCTACCGCATATATAAATGGACTTACAGATAGCAATAATATTGCTTTAAAATAAAAATATTTCATTTTCTTAAAACTCAATTGTAATTGGCACTATATCTGTATACTCACCCTTAGATATACGTCCACCATCGTGTATGGCTTGACCAAAAATATCGATATTCTTTTTAGTATTCATATCATTAAGAATAAAAGCATCGTTCGCTCTAATGACCTGTTTATTTAAACCATAGAGCAAGTTATAAGCAACAAAATCTCTACCATTACTTAATGCATGATAATAATTTTGTGAAAATGAAGCAGGAACTTTACTATCATTATTTCCAGAACCAAATATTATTTTTACAGTAGAAATACCAGCACACTCTATCTGCAATCCAGAGTTTCCATTATTTACTAAAGTTGCGTCGATCACCCCATTAAAACCAGTCGAGGTTTCACCAAAATCAACAGTTCCGAAATTTAAATTTGTCGCATTATTTTCAACAACTTTATTATTGATAGAACAAGAAGGTAATAATTCAATTTGATTTGTTAATTTAGCTCCAATCCCACCCGCATTTAATGAAGAAACTAAAAAATAAGAAATTATAAATATAGAACCGCGATTGAATATCATCTTCCCTCCATTTAAAACAGGTTCACTCACTTTTAAGCAAACCTGCCACTCAATTAATTATTTATTTTTATATTTAGAAATTTACAGTAACTAATAGAGTATCTTTATAATCACCTTGAGCTTTTGCTGTGCCAGTGTTTGGAGCGATTGCACCGAAAATTGGTACTGCTGTAGCTTGGCCACTCACTGTAGTGAACTGTTGTGGCTGGTTTACAACATAAAGGTTTGTACGAGCAGCATCGCGATAAACGTTATATGCAACTACATCAGCAGAAGCAGTATTTTTTAAAGTACGGTCTGTACGTTCACCACCATCAATTGCAACTGTAAAATCAACAGGATCCGTGCCATCACAAGTCACAGAAATATTACCGCCTGTTGCTGCTGAAGCGACTTCAGCTGTTAATACGTTGTTCCAAGTACCGGAAGTTTTACCAAAATCTAAAGTACCAAACTTGTTCATATTCCCTTCAGTTTGACTACCACCTACAGTACAGCCTGTTGAGATATTTAATTTAACGTCAACCTGTCCAGTAACAGCCGCTTGAGTATTTACTGCATAACCAGCAACTATTAATGCTGCAAGAAGTGATTTCTGAATGTTTTTCATATTCATAACCTACATATATAATGATTAATTTTGTAGAACAAAATGAATCAAACGTAATAAATAAAATATGTCCAATTTGTTTTATATATAAAACAAACTACCTTTTACTATTGTGTGATTCCTTTCACAATTTAATAACAATTATTTAACTTGTATACACACATTACAAAAAGACTATGTTTACTTATTTAAAATTCTTTTTTTAATGCCTATAAAAATACACAATTAAATACCCACCCCTACTTTAAAAAAAACTCAAAAAAATAAAGAAAATAAATATCATTAACCAAATAAAAATTAGTCAATATTCATTGAAATACAATTATTTATAAACTTAAAAAAATTGCATACTATTTGCTCCATTTTAAATAGGTCATCCGACCTATTTAAATCATTTCTAAAGAAACAAAACCAAGTCACTCGACCTATTTTTAAATTTTAAATTGGGTCAAATGACCGAGATAAAAAAATTATGGGTCATGTGACCTATAATTAGTTTAATAGAATTTAAATATTTTATTTATATTTTTCTAATTTCATGGTTTAGAATGCCTTTTTTTAAATAGTACTTACAGGCGGGATAATGATCAAAATTGATACCTTTGATACTATGCAAATAAAGAAGTCCTTTACCACACTAAAAGGTCAAGAAAGAATAAAGCAAATCTTAAAAAATGCTGAGATGGTTTTTATTACTAAAGGTTATTCTGGGTTTAGCATGCGAGGAGTTGCAGCTCAATCAAATATTAGTTTAAGCACCTTGCAGCATTATTTTCAAAATAAAGATGTTTTATTAAAAGCTTTACTCGATAAATTAATTTGTGACTACATACAACGGATTGAAATTTTAATTAATTTAAATGCAAATGAACCGCCTTTACATCGGTTTATGAATATTATTACCAATATAATATACGAAATAGAACAACCGGTCATTACGCATACATTTAAAGAGGTCTTTTCTATTTCTGACCATTTACCTTATGCACATGAATCTTTGTCAATGATACAAAAGTATAATTTTGAACTTATATATAAAATCATACTCCCTATTCATAATGAAATTTCATCAGAAGAATATAAAGAAAGAGCCATAATTATAATTACACAACTTAACGGTTATTTAGTTCAACATTCGAACAAAAATACAGATGAATGCTATAAACAATTTTTAAGAAATATACTTTTAAAAAATATATCAAGATTAGTGAGTGAACCATAAGATTAAAAACATAGGAGCATTTCTCCTATGTTTTTAATATAAAATCTTCCTATCTTATTCCTACATTACTGTTAAAAAATAACCACAAAAAATGATCAAAAAACAAGCTCATCTTATTTTCTGTTGAAGAATAAATTAAATCAAAACATAATAGTCGCAATGATCAAAATTGAAATTTCAAACTTTTAGAGAATCTTAATGAATAATGCTAAAGCATTAAAATTTATAAGCTTTGTGCTCGCTTTTTTATGGATTTATCAAGGACTCATTCCTAAACTAATTTTTATTAACTCTGACGAAATCTTTGTATGGCAAACAATCGGACTTTCTTTTGAGTATGCAAAACTTGCAGGGCGCGCCAGCGGTATAGCTGAAATTATTTTTGGTTTATTGTTTCTTTTTTCTACTCATAAATACATTCACTATTTAAATATTTTAGGTTTATTCGGCTTACTGCTTTTAATTGGTTTTTTAAAACCATCTACACTTATCTCACCTTACAACCCTATCGTCATGAATATTTCGATGATAAGTTTATCAGTCATCTATCTGCTTTTATTAAAAGAGCAAACGACTTATTTGCATAAAACTGCTCAATAACAGCCTAAATTTTTTAAAATTATATAGAGATTTCAATGAGTTTATCAAACCGTGAAGTTGGATGTGTGGTGATTACTGGAGGCACTAAGGGTATTGGTTTAGCACTCGCCCACGCGTTTTTAGAGCTTGGATGTTCGGTTGTGATCGCTGGCCGCAACTTAGAGTCTCTTAACCATGCACTTAGTTATTTAGAAACTCATTTCAATAAAGAAAAGTTCACTGGCCTATGCTGTGATGTCACACAAATATCAGACCTACAAAACCTATGGGATGTTGCCATACAGCATTTTGCTCAAGTAAATGTATGGATTAATAATGCAGGAAGCTGCCACCCTACCAAGGACTTTGTTGACCTTCAATCCGATGAATTAAACGCAGCCATTTCTACCAATATTTTAGGCACAATGCTTGGTTCTCAAGTCGCTTTAAAAGGCATGCTCAAACAAGGTCATGGTCAAATCTTCAATATGGAAGGTTGGGGAAGCAACGGCGAATGGAGTGCTGGAATGACTGCCTACGCTACAACTAAAAGAGCGGTAAGTTATTTTAGTAAAGCACTTTATAAAGAGACTAAGTCGACCTCTATTTTAACTGGTACTCTCAGCCCCGGTATGGTGGCAACCGACTTGTTAGTTTCATCTTGGACCAATGGCAACATACAAAACTGGAAGAAGATGAAACGGTTATTTTTCTTTGTAATTGATCCACCAGAAGTTGTTTGTGCGTATTTAGCAAAACAAATTATTCAAAACACAAAAACCAACCGACGTATTGCATGGATCACATCCTGGAAGCTTTTTCTTAGATTTTTACAGCCTTATTACTGGCGCAGAAACCCTGTTAAAGGCACGGCGTTAGAGCATCTCTAGGTTAGTTTAATATGATTAACAATCTAACTTTACTAAAGTAAGACGGTTTGATTGGTAAACCCAGAGAATTTAGCAGTTAGCTACTTCTATCTATAGAAAAGCCTCAGTAAAAGCTCTTCTAAAGAGAGCTTTTACTAAAGTTTTAACTAATCAACACTCTCATTTCCTGAGGTATCTTCTTTATTTAAAATCCGCCCTTCCCGTTTTGGTCGAATCAATGGCGCTGTCGGTCTTGGATGATGAGTATGTGTATATTGCATACCTACCCCTGCATTTACGTCATCTGCTGCGATTTCAGTCTCAAAGCGTTCATTATCAAGATCGCGTATTTCCTCGGTAATTCTTTCTACTTCGTCTTCATCTACACCAAGTTCTTGTAAAATCACTCCACCAAACTTAATCGCAGATTCAAACGTTTCACGGATCATAAAGTCTACTTTTTGTTTGACTAAATGCAGTGAATGCTCACGGTCATATGAACGGACTAATAATTTTGCCAAAGGAAATTCGTGAGTAACCAATTCAACAATTCGATTAGTCGTTTCCTTACTATCTACACACACCACAATCGCCTGTGCTGTTGCAGCACCGGAAGCATGTAAAATATCTAGGCGACAGCCATCCCCATAATAAATTTTAAAACCAAACTTTTCAGCGTTTCGAATCATGTCGGTATTATTATCAATAATGGTGACATCTACGCCTCTTGCCAACAGTAATTGACTGGTGACCTGCCCAAAGCGCCCGAAGCCAATCATTAAAACACTACCGCTTAGTCCATCAGCAATATTGATGTCTTCCAATGAAACCTTTGCTTTAGCTTGAGTAAATCGTTTAAAAATAATACCGACAATTGGAGTCAATACCATTGAAAGTACAACAATCGCAGTTAAGTTAGATTTAACAGTACTATCAATAACTTGGGCACTTAATGCAGCAGAGAAAAGTACAAACGCAAACTCTCCCCCTTGAGCCATCAGTAAAGCGCGGTCTAATGCTTCTGTATGAGGACTTTTGGTTACTCGAGCGACAATATAAATCATGAGCGCTTTAACAAACATCAGGGCCACTACGCCACTTACAATGAGTTGCCAGTTTTGAGCAACCACTGATAAGTCCAATGACATGCCGACCCCAAGGAAAAATAGGCCCAGTAAGATTCCACGGAATGGCTCAATATCAGCTTCAATTTGATGTCTAAAGGTTGATTCAGATAAAAGTACACCCGCCAAGAAAGCACCCATTGCCATAGTCAAACCGCTGACTTGCATGAGTAACGCCGCTCCCAACACAACCAATAAAGCCGCCGCAGTCATGACTTCTCGGGCTTTAGCAGCGGCCAATAGTCTAAACAATGGATTAAGTAACCAATATCCTGCCGCAATAAGCCCTGCAATTGCGAGCAAACCAATTCCTATATTTTCTAGACGTACCGATGTGCTTTCGACCACATGATTCGGTGCCATAAAAGCAACAATAGCCAGCAATGGCACAATGAGTAAATCTTCGAATAGTAAGATGGCTACAATCTTTTGCCCACGTGGCTGAGTCAAATCACCCCGATCACCCAATAACTGCATCACAATCGCAGTCGAGGTTAAGACGAACCCTGCCGCACCAATAAAAGCGACTTGCCAAGTAAAACCAAATAACAACCCAACGCCAGTCAAAGCCAGCGCACAAATGATGATCTGTAGTGTACCAAGGCCAAAAATTTCGCGTCTAAGACTCCATAAATGCGATGGTTGCATTTCCAAACCAATCACAAATAGATACATCACAATTCCTAATTCGGCAATATGTAAAATTGCGGTGGAATCTTGAAAAAAGGCAAAACCGAATGGGCCAATAATCAGACCCGCAATTAAATAACCTAATACTGAACCCAAGCCAATACGTTTAAAAATAGGGACTGCAATGACAGCCGCTGCCAATAAAACTACGGGGGCAACCAAGCTAATTGAATGTGCTTCTGAGCTCATACATTTCTCATTTTATTTATCTGCAATTCATTCTATGTGAAAGCATGTTTAAGGGCGATTATTAGTTTTGAGAAAAAGTGTCCTAAAAACAAAATGGCTTAAATCACCCAAAATTGAAAATTAAGCCTATATGTATAAAAAATATCTATTCATCTTAATATTCATAAATAAGCACCCATAAAAAAAAAAGCCCTGACGGGCTTTTTTTATTTTATTAAACAATGAACTTCAACATGAGCTGAATCACTGTCGCATTAATTAAATCGACGAAGAATGCACCACAAAGCGGAACAATCAAAAATGCCTTATGCGATGGACCATACATGTTGGTAATCGCTTGCATATTTGCTACTGCTGTTGGTGTTGCACCCATACCAAAACCACAGTGGCCTGCTGCTAGCACTGCCGCATCGTAGTTTTTGCCCATTACACGGAACGTCACAAATGCTGCATATAAAGCCATCGTAATGGTTTGAGCACCTAAAATAACTACAAGCGGGCCAGCTAGGTCGGCAAGTTGCCAAAGCTTTAATGAAAGCAATGCCATTGCTAAATAAAGCGATAAAGATGCATTACCAAACACATCAATCGCACGGTCAAAAATATCAATTTTCAACACGCTTTCTAAAATATTTCTTAAGATTACACCGCCACCAAGTGCCCAAACGAAAGTTGGTAACTCAAACCATGTTCCCTTACTAAAGCCAGTCATAAATTCAGCAAATGCTAAACACGCTGCAAACATACCCAACGTAGTAATTGCATTATCGGCTGTAATTAAACGAACTTGATGCGGGTTTTCAAACGGCGCAAGGTCATCTGAATTTTGTTCAACATGCGTATCGCGATGTTGGATTTCAGCATTAGTTTTCGGTTGAGCAAGGCTATAACGGTTAATGAGTAATTTAGCTAACGGACCACCAATCACACCACCAATAATCAAACCAAACGTTGCACTCGCCATACCCAGTGCTAAAGCACCTTGAATGCCATGCTGACTTTCTAAGATTTCACCCCATGCACCTGCTGTACCATGACCACCCGTTAAAGTGATTGAACCTGCAATCAAACCAATCAGTGGGTCTAGACCCAATAAAGTCGCAAGGCTCATACCTACAGCATTTTGCACAACAATAAATGAGGCCACACAAATTAAGAAGATGACTAAAGCAGTACCACCTTCTTTAAGCTTCATAAAATTGGCACTTAAACCAATTGAAGCAAAGAACACGAGCATAAAGCTAGTTTGTAATTCGCTACTAAAAACAATGCTGTACCCCCACAAAGTGTGGACAAGTAAAGAAACTACAGCAGCAACCAAACCACCTGCTACAGGTTCAGGGATATTATAACGTTTTAAAAAATCAATCCGATTGACAAGAAAGCGGCCCAACAATAAAACGATAACCGCCGAAATTAGTGTATAAAAACCATTAAAAACAAATTCCATATATACTACTTTCTGAATACATTCCTAAAGGATTGTAAAATAATTATATTTTATTTTTTAATATGTAAAAAAAACACAAATAAACTTTACAAAATTACCCTACCAATAAATTTTTAGTATTCTTAAAAATAGCTTAAATTTTTAAATATTTTATAAATAATTTTCTAAAAATATTTATTTAATTATTAAAATCAATAATTTAATCAATAAAAATCCCAATTTAAAGATCTTTATGTTTTGATATTTTAAGCAGAAAATACTGTCTTTTAAGTCACTGAACTCGCTTTTCATTACCGTTAATATGCCTCAAAGACCAGCTCGTTATTTGCTCTGGGCAACATCTTTATAGGTTTTATATTCAATGAGTTTATTGCTTAAAGTTCGACAGAATGTTCCTCAAGTGAAGTCGCTTAAAACATCTCTTAAAAAGCATGCTGGTCAGAAATTACCTCACATGCTAACCAATGCATCAGATCTGTTTTTTAGAGGTCCTCAAATTGCCTTGTCAGGAAAAGCACCTTTTGATGTGATTTATAAGCATGAGATTATGAGTTTACGTCACTATAGAAATGAGACTGAAGCTCCTACACATAAACACCGCGTACCGTTAGTGATTGTTCCGCCATTGGCAGTGAACATGCTCATTTACGATTTATTCCCTACACGCAGCCTTATACGTTACTTTTTAGCTCAAGGTTTTGATGTCTATTTAATTGACTGGGGTGTACCAACCCGCCACCAAGCAAAATACAATTTTGGCACCTACATTAAAGTTTTTATGCCTGAAATGTTAAAGCAAGTCCGTGCACATAGTGGACAACAGCAGCTTTCATTACATGGCTGGAGTTTAGGCGGTGCACTTTCACTCTGCTATACCGCATTATTTAAAGATAAAGATATTAAAAATCTGATTATTCTCGCTTCACCTATCGACACCCATAAAGCAGGTTATATGGGTAAACTCTATGGCAGCTTGACTAAACCTGCACAGTGGGTTCGTAAGCACACCCCTTTCCGTATTCGCCAACATGTACCAAGTGAAGTGTTTCATATTCATGGCTGGCAAAACACGCTTGGCTTTAAGCTAACTGACCCGATTGGAAATTTAAAAACCTATTGGCAGCTTTTTAAAAATCTTGATAACCGTGAATTTATTGTTGACCATGCTACGTCTAGTTCATTTATCGACAATATGTTGGCGTATCCGGGTGGTGTGATGCGCGATATCATTCTACGTTTCTGGATAGATAATGAACTCTCAACAGGTGTAATCAAATTTGGTGAACTAACAGCTTATTTAAAAGATATTAATTGTTCAGTGTTAGCTGTAGGGGGCGATACAGACATTATTGTGACCGCCGACGCAGTGAAACCGCTTATGGATTTAATTAGTAGCCAAGATAAAACTTTTAAAGTGGTTCCAGGCGGCCATATGGGTGTTGTTTCTGGTAGCCAAGCTCCAAGTTCTGTTTGGCCTGAAATGAGTAATTGGTTAGCTACACGTTCAGATTAAATCTAGTCAAAAAAGTAAGCCAGCGTAGTCATCTCTACGCTGGTTAAAAATTCAAATTTTAACTCATTCTTCTATATCATTTTATTGATTGATAACATGTTCACTTGCTTATCACAATTTACAAGTTAGATTTTTAAAACATTACGCTCCTTCACTTATTTAATATATTGCATACTCAAAAAATATGAATTTTATTCATTAAAAAATTATTTTCATAAAACAACATTTTATCAAATGTTAAAAAATTTTAAATCCAAATAGCTCCCGCCAAATAATTAATTTAACTTTTAAAATTAGCTTTCTAAAGACGATGTTACTTTTTGTTATTTATGTAAAGCTCATCTCAACAATATTTTTAACTAAATAACTGTAATATAACAATTTCAAATCAAATAATTTTGTAAAATTAGATCATTTTTTATACAAATGTAGGCAATCTCTCACAACTATGTAAGCCAAAGCTTACAACACAAATGATTGTTTTTCCTATAATTAATTTCAGTACATATAAGCAATCTTTACTATTAAATAGAAAGCTGAATATTAATAAAGAGATCTGGAGAAAATGATAAAGTCATCTTTATTAATATAAAAACTCTTAATAATAGAAAAAGAATCTCAAAAAATTAATATGTACTATCTTTCCTCTGGAAACAGAGGAAAGATACCTTTTAAAATCTTCAGATAGGATATAGAAAATGTTTATCGCAAAAAATATATTTGTATATTTACTATCAATGTTAGCGTTGTGCTTACTAATTATTTTCTTTAATTATGTAGGAATGAACGAGACGCTTAATCTCTTAATTTCTTCGGCACTCTTCGGAATGTTTATTACGTGGTACTACAAAGGTAGTGGACTGTGTATAGCCCTTTTTAGTTTTTTTTACTGGGCAATGTTTGTGATTAGCCAAAGTTTAGAAGTGATATGGATGCTTTCGGTCTCAATGATTGTATATTTAGTCATGACTAAAATTGTACCTAAACTCAAGCACATCCATATCGGTATAGCTTCAAATAGCTAGAATGGGTTTACTCCCCGATTAACCATTCCAACTTTCTTAACCGTATTAATTTTAGTTTGCTCTGCAATTAATAGTTCATTTAAGAAAAATTTGAGATTTTGTTGATTCAGCAAAATTGGGTTAAAGGTATTCTCTCCCATGCCAAGAAAGAAAGCCTCAATATTTGTATTGCGTTGCACATATTTCATTGACCAACGTTGAAAAGAGTTTTCTTCAATGGAATATGTGCACAACCATTTAATATTGTAATGCCTTTGATCTTTTTGAATCTTCTCAAATAGCTTTTCAACAATCTCTTTTTCGCCTTCTAAACATTGAAAAAATGCATTATCGGCATAATACAGCACCCCACATATCTCGTTTAAATCGTTGAAATCACGAGCTTCAGTCAGGATATCACGCAAATCTTGTAGCAAATCTTCATTATTTTCATTTCGTTGGCTGGCATAACACAGTCGAACGTTCATAAGACTTCCGTGAAATTTAAAATTTCATTACTAATTTAATTTTCAAATTAACACACCTTTCTTAGAATTACTTTATATTTTTTCTTATAAAAATCATAATTTTAGGTATTTTCATAAAAAGCCAAAATTTCGCTCAAACTCCCAAGACTAAAAAATGTATTAAATCCCTAGTACTAGATTTTTTGTTTTATCGTGCTAAATATAGAGTACGGTTGTTGAGTTGTTTGAACATTACAAGTCGCAGTTTGGTTATTTTTTAATAAAAAAAACCACATCGGGTGATGTGGCAAAAGATGTAACGCAATGAACACTGAAACAATCGGTGTAACAGAGGATATATATTAAGAATAAAAATCAATTATTAAAATAAACTTAATAAAATTATCATAATTAAAGATTTTCTAAAAAATTTGATAAACCTTGAGGTGCTCTGCCTTCCAAGCGACTGCTGGTCGTTACACGCACTAAATTACTCCAAGTAATATTGCAGCAATGTCTGGTCAGTTTCTCAATCAGTGAAACATCCTCATGACATGGGATCGACTCAAAACCACCCACCTGCATATAAGCAGCAGCACTAAAACTTAAATTTGCACCATGAATATGATGATGATCCATACAGTCTTGATAATGAGACAAATACTTTTTTTGTTTTTGAGCCGATAAATGACTCAAATCATCTAAAGTGACAATACCGCAAATTGCATCGGTAGGTTGATATCGAATTTGACAACTTAACCAGTCTGAACTAACTATAGTGTCGGCATCTGTACAGGCAATCCAGCTTGCTCCATTTTGAATGAGTTGGCGAATGCCTAAGTCCCGAGCCTTGCCAACGCATTTATAATCACATTCAATCCAATTTACTCCGTAACGCTGTACAACTAAACGCGACATATCTGTACAGCTATCAAGTACAACCATGACCTCGACTTGTTCATCCGGTACTTTCTCTATCGCATCCTGAATTGACTGCAAACAGGCTGGCAAATGTTGCTCTTCATTATGCGCTGGAATTACAACACCTATTTTCATCGTAATTGTTCCCGCTGAGCTGTTGATGAAGGATTAACCGTCCAAACATCGACCATAAAGTCCGGATCGTTTAGGCTTAAATAGTGATGAAATGGAAAATATTGCTGAAAGCTTTGGTGGACTTTTTGGGCATTCAATTCAAAATCCTGAATATCATGTCGCCAATGGCAACACAAAATTTCCCCTTCTGGGTTTAGTGCATGCTTTAATTTTTTAATGAACTCATCTAACTCATCGTATGTGAGGTAATACGCCACTTCGCTAATCACAATCAGGTCAAATTTTTGTTCATACAATTCTTCAGGTATTTTTCTATTTTCAACAGTTACATGCTCAAATGATTGTAATCGCTGAGTCGCCAAATGAACGGCATGCTCAGACACATCTATACATAAAAGATGAGCCGCACGCTTTGCCAAATGAACACTTAAATGCCCATTTGAACAGCCAATTTCTAAAACATTTTGATAGTGTGGTCGTGTTAATAATGCAAGGCAGATTTGTCTTTTACGGGCTTCGTACCAGTGATAATCATAGCCCCATGGATCATTATTACTACGATACAACTCCTCAAAATACATACGAGAATGAGTCACTCAGATATACCTCATAAGGCATTAAAAGACGGCTAATTGCACTTGAAGACAAAACTGCGGAATTTCCTGTGCTTTCATCGGCTTCAAGTTGTGTTTTAAATTGCATAACCGCCTGATGTTTTTTAATTAATTGGTTTTCAGTTAAGGCATAAGCTTTTGCTTTGGACCAATTAATACGTGGGTCTAAAGGCTCTGCCCAATGCCATGCCCAAATCAATACATGTAGACAGAGTAACTGATGAGCTTTTGCAAAGGCCTGTACCGTTTTTCCAACGGCTTCGTGGTCAGGATGGCCATCAAGTGCATAGCTACAAATTAAAATATCTTCAGGCTGAACGATTCTGCTGAGCGCTTGAGTCAACTGATGAGTCTGTAAATGAATCTGACCATCCGTTAGATTTAAAGCAATTCGTTCAGAAAAATCTGACACACCAAGACTGTCTAAAGCAGCTAAAGTTTCTTGTGGCCGTAAATCGTTTAATTCATCTGGACTGTATTTTGTTGAGTGCGGATGGCTTTGTGTTCCATTACTGACAGCCACAATAACAAGGTGACAATTTTCTTTGACTAGCTGTTGCATTAAACCACCACAACCCAGCACTTCGTCATCGGGATGCGGCGCGACAATCACCACTCGTTTAGATTGAAATAACTGTAAATTCAGCCCATCTAACGGATGATTTTTAAATGCCTCTAGCCACCTGAACTTCGGTGTCCCTTCACCTGAAATCACGCGGTCTTCGACCAAGGGATGCGTTAAAGTTCCCATAAGCTTTTCTCCGGCAAACAGAGCTCTGCAATAGACTCATAGTCAAAAGCTGCATGACTCTGTCGAATAAAGACAGGCAAATCAGCAATGAGCTGTGAAAATATAGCTTCTTCACAATAAGGCCGTGCACCTAAAGCTTTGCCAACGAGTTGAATAACACTCTGGCAGCATTGTTCTGTTTGGGCACGTAATATACGGATTTCACGCTCATGGCTGAGCATAGGCTCGTCATCTATAAGCTTGGCAACATATTGAAAATACTGCTTAGTTATAGAGAGCTGTTGAGCTAGCTCTCCTAAGTACATTTTTTTAAATGCGTTTGGATGGGTTTGGCAGCTTTTCTGTAAAAAACTGACTAAGCGTACCGCCGCACCATACCAACACGCAGCGACGCCAGCGGCACCATGCCAAAACCCTGGACGTTCCAAATAGCGATTTGGCTGACCTATAGCAGTAACTGGAGTATTGTCAAAATGTACTTGGGCTGTTCGAGTTCCCTGCATGCCTACTGCTTGCCAGTGGCTGAGGTCAACTTGAACCGAAGGATGAGCCAATTCAACAATACAAAGCTGTGCTTGGCCTTGCTTGTCCTTATAGCTCATTAAAGCTTTTTGAATAAACTCAGCACCTGAACACCAAGTTTTTATACCACTACACTGATTGCTCTCTACTTGTACGGGTGCTGGCCCACCCTCTGCTGCCCATACGGCCCAAGTCTGATCATCTATTTCATCTTGATAGCCAAGCTCATTTAAAATACTTAAGGCATCACAATGTGATTCAAATAATTTAGCTAGACTTAAATCATACCCTGCCACTTGAGCAAACATTTGCCACCGTTGATAGGTTTGACCTGAAGCTGGATAGGGTAAATTTTTAGCTAATCTTACCAATTCGCGAAGCAAATCTTGGCGTAGCTGACTTTTGTTTTCAGCCTGAGCATGCTCGAATTCACTCAACATACTCAAGACAGTCATATTTATAGATATTCTAATATTCATTACAAATAATTATTCAAAAGTATTCACTTAAACATATCGAAATAATTCTGTTTAATTAAAGATATAAAATGTAATGAAAAGATATTTTCTATAACTTTATTAAATGAATATTTCTTTTTATTTCATTGTTATCTAAATATATCGCTTAAGTGAAATTATAAAATAATCATGTAAGGTTTATTAAAAAACAAAGATTTCTGCTGTTTTATCCAGTAATTTAGTTTCTACCGTTTTTCTATTTCCAAAGAAGAGGTCCAAAATGAGTACTTTAAATATTAATGATATTAAAAAACATGCAGACGTTATTGCTTCTTGTGGTACTAAAGTAGGGACTGTCGATCATCTAGAAGGTGAAAATCAGTTGAAACTCACTCGTGATGAAAACGATCAACATCACCTTATTCCTACTTCTTGGATTGGGGAGGTAAAAGATGATCAAGTCATTTTAAATAAAAACTCAAAAGAAGTTCAAGAAAACTGGCAAGCCATTTAAACTTCTTTGCACAGTGATTTTCTAACTGTGCAGCTTATTTAAAAAGATAAACAATAATTAAAATAAAACAACTAGAATTAAAAAGTAAAAAGCTCCTTTTTATTAAGGAGCTTTTTACTTATAGCATTAAAATTTTTATTTAATATTTTTATAAGTTACTCTGATTTATCGCAACCGAGCTGGTTGCTTTACGCTTTCGGGTCACAAATAATCCGCAACCCACCACAGCTAAAGTCACACCTAATGATAAAGTGGTTTCATAACTATATGCTGGCGAGAAAAACATATAAGCCAATACACTTAAAATAATGATAATCACAAACCAAGTGAGCCATGGAAATAGCCACATTTTAAATGGAATTTCCGCTCCAGCTGCCTCGAGCTTATGTCTTAGACGCAATTGTGAAAATGCAATAACCAAGTACACCAGCAAAGCAATGGAACCTGTACTTGAGAGCAATAAGCTAAATACTTTTCCAGGGAATACGTAGTTAATGACACAGCACACTAAACCAATAAAAGTTGAAGAAAACACCGCAATAGCAGGTACACCCGCATAATTCACTTTCGTCACTGCCTGTGGTGCTTCATTGCGTGTTCCTAAGCGAAATAACATACGAGAAGACGTATAAATTGCGGCATTCATACAGCTCGCCACGGCGATAAACACAACGGTATCAATAATAAGTTTAGTGCCCGGTACGTTTAAGCTCATTAAAACGTATTGGAATGTCCCGTACTTTTGTAAGTCCGGTGAACGCCAATCGACAAGTGAAACAGCAATAAACATTGAGACCACAAAGAAAAGAATAATACGGTACAACACCAAATTGGTGGCACGTCTAATTTTCTGTTTAGGGTTAGATGACTCTGCTGCGGCAATCGAGACAATTTCCACCCCAAAGAATGAAAATGCCGTAATTAAAATGGCAGATAAAATGCCTCCCATACCGTGCGGCATAAAACCAGCGTTGTTGTATAAATTGGCAACGCCACTGACATTTTTAGCTAAAGGCCAAACACCTGAAATTGCCAAAATACCAATAATGATAAACCCAATAATGGCAACCACTTTGACTAAGGAAAACCAGAACTCAAACTCACCAAAACTTTTGGTACTAAAAAAGTTGGCTAAGCTTAAGAACACAATAAAGCAAAATGCATAAATAGAAACTGAAACGCTCGGAAACCACGAATGTAAAATTTCAGCACCTGCGATGGCTTCTACCGGAATCGCAAGCACCCAAAACCACCAATATAACCAACCAATAGTGAAGCCTGCCCACGGGCCAATGGCTTTACGGGCATAGGTAGAAAATGAACCGGTGTCCGGCTCTAAAACGGCCATTTCACCTAACATGCGCATCACCAGAAATACCATAATGCTGGTAATCAGGTATGCAAGAATGACCGCGGGGCCTGCTTTGGCAATTGCAGAAGATGAACCGACAAATAAACCTGCGCCAATAACACCGCCAATACTAATCATTGTGATATGGCGATTTGAGAGTCCTTCGCCTAATTTTTTTGTTCTATCATTATTCATATTTCATTCCTTAAAAATATATCCATAAAAACAATCTATTACATGCTTAAAATCCTACAGTCATGAAAAAAGGGAAAACTGCTGTTTTCCCTGATAATAAAAATTAATTTAAAGTCGGCATTGAGAACTGTTTTGCTTCACGGACTTGAGCCGATGGCCAGCGCTGTGTAATGGTCTTACGGCGTGTGTAGAAACGGACACCATCTGGACCATACGCATGTAAATCACCAAATAACGAACGTTTCCAGCCACCAAAGCTGTGGTAAGCCACAGGTACTGGTAAAGGCACGTTAATACCGACCATACCGACTTGAATGTGACTGCTAAAATAGCGAGCAGCTTCCCCATCACGGGTATAGATACAAGTACCATTGCCATATTCGTGGTCATTAATGAGTTGCATCGCTTCTTGCATGGTATTTACACGCATAACTTGCAACACAGGACCAAAAATCTCTTGCTGGTAACTGGTCATGTTTGGTGTGACTTGATCAATTAAAGTTGGTCCAACAAAGAAACCTTTTTCATAGCCTGCCGGTTTTGCATCGCGGCCATCGACCACAATTTTTGCGCCTTGCTGCTCTGCACTTTGAATATAGGCTTGTACTTTGTCTTTATGTGCTTGGGTAATAAGCGGCCCAAAGTCATTGCTTGCATCTGCATAGTTGCCGAACTTCAATTTTTTCATTTCTTGAGTCAGCTTATCAATTACGACATCGGCAACTTCATCGCCGATAGCAACCGCAACCGAAAGTGCCATACAACGTTCGCCCGAAGAGCCAAAAGCTGCGCCTAGCAATGAAGTGACTACGTTATCAATATCGGCATCCGGCATGATAATCGCGTGGTTTTTTGCACCGCCTAATGCTTGGCAACGCTTACCTGTTGAAGTTGCGGTACGGTAAATATATTCAGCAATTGGCGTCGAACCTACAAAGCTGACTGCCTGAATACGTGGATGGTGCAATAAGGCATCTACCGCTTCTTTATCACCATTCACCACATTAAATACGCCGTCAGGTAAACCTGCTTGTTTTAATAATTCTGCAAGGTATAAAACCACAGAAGGCGCTTTTTCAGAAGGTTTTAAAATAAAGCAGTTTCCGCAAACCAGTGCCATTGGGAACATCCACAACGCCACCATAGCTGGGAAGTTAAACGGCGTAATGCCAGCGACAACACCTAACGGTTGGAACTCGCTCCATGAGTCGATATCTGGACCGACATTTTTTGAAAACTCCCCTTTTAAAAGCTCTGGTGCGCCGCAAGCATATTCAACATTTTCAATACCGCGTTGTAATTCACCTTGAGCATCATGAGAAATTTTACCGTGCTCTTGCCCAATCAAAGCGCAAATTTTTTCGGCATTTTGTTCTAATAATTGTTTGAACTTGAACATGACACGCGCACGTTTAATAACCGGTGTATCACGCCATGCAGGAAATGCATGCTCGGCTACCTGAACTGCTTCATTTACCGTTTGAGCATCGGCAATTTCGACTTCTTTACTAATTTCACCCGTCGCAGGATTGTAAACTGGCTGTTTTCTTGCCGTTTTAGATACAATTCTTCCTTGAATGAAATGCCCTAGCACTTTTTTGGCTTGTTCACTATGCGTACCATTTTCAGTTGAAACTTCTTCATAGCTAAAATCTTCTAGGCCATTTGTCATTGTTGTTACTCCTTACTACAATTAGTTTTCAGATCAAACTGTATTTTTCATTTGGTTTTTTAAAAAGCATCTATTACCGTTATAGATGCCCATGAAATGTCTCTAAGCCTTACTTCACTTGATAAAGCGCATCGCCCACGGCATTCATTAAGCGGTCAATATCTGCCTCAGTGCTGTTAAACATTGGACCGAACTGAAGCGTGTCGCCTCCAAAGCGAACATAGAAACCTTCTTTCCAAAGTTTCATACCAAGCTCAAAGCCTCGAATGGTGGCATCGCCATCACGCGGAGCTAACTGCAACGCACCAATCAAACCACAGTTACGTATGTCTAAAATGTGCGGCGCGCCTTTTAAGCCATGCAGCACCTTTTCAAAAGTTGGTGCTAACGCCGCAGATTGAGCTAACAGGTTTTTCTTTTCTAAAACTTCAAGCGCAGCTAAAGCAGCCGCACAAGCGACTGGATGGGCCGAATAGGTATAGCCGTGAGTAAATTCAATGGCGTGTTCTGGTAGGTCTTGCTGCATAAAGGCAGAATAAATTTCATGGCTTGCCACCACACCACCTAAAGGAATGGCACCATTGGTGACTTGTTTCGCAAAGTTCAAAATATCTGGTGTTACCCCAAAATATTCTGCCCCCGTCCACGTTCCTAAACGGCCAAAACCTGTAATCACCTCATCAAAAATTAACAAGATGTCATGCTGATCACAGATCTCTCTTAAACGTTGTAAATAACCCGTTGGCGGCACAATACAACCTGCCGAGCCAGAAATAGGCTCTACTATGACGGCTGCAATATTTGAAGCATCGTGTAGCTCAATTAACTTAAGCATTTCATTGGCAAGTTCTACCCCGCCTGTTTCTGCACAGCCTTTGGTAAAAGTTAAATTTGGCTGCAAGGTATGCGGTAAATGGTCTACATCCATAAGCTGACCAAACATTTTACGGTTGCCGCCAATCCCACCTAGGCTTGTCCCCGCAACATTTACCCCATGATAACCACGGGCACGACCAATCAATTTAGTCTTGCTTGGTTTACCTTTAATGCGCCAATATGCACGTGCCATTTTGATAGACGTATCTGCCGACTCTGAACCTGAGTTGGTAAAGAAAACGTGTTGTAGTTTTTCAGGCATATGCTGAACAATTTTATCTGCCAGCTTAAAAGACAACGGATGACCAAACTGAAAAGCTGGTGAGTAATCGAGCTGACCTAACTGAGCACTTACCGCTTGTTGAATTTCAGGCAAAGTATGACCAGCACCACACGTCCATAAGCCCGAAAGTGAGTCATAAATTTCACGGCCCGAATCATCAATTAGATATGACCCTTTTGCACCCACAATCATGCGCGGGTCTTTAGCAAAGTTTCGATTTGCAGAGAAAGGCATCCAGTGTGCCTGATAATTTATATGTATATTATTATTAGGTTGAACCGCATCTAAAGTATGCTCAGAGTCGCTAAATTTATCCGTATCAAACATAACCATTCCTGTTTATTTTCAAATTATGGTTTGAGTGTACATAGCGAGATAAGTTTGATAAATTCAAATTATCTTGAGTTTAGATTTAAAAAAACAAAACTAAATGAAACCTAAAAAATTAAATCAAGTCACTGATTTTGATATAAAACTTCTCAAAATATTTAAAACAGTTTGTGACTGTCACAGCTTTACATCTGCCGAAAGTATTTTAGGTATTAGCCGCTCTGCAATTAGTTTGCATATGAGTGATTTAGAAAATCGTTTGGGCATTCGGCTGTGCCAGCGAGGCCGTGCCGGATTTGCCCTCACCGATGAAGGACGGGAAATTTTAGAATATATTGAAGTACTCACAGCAGCGATTGAAGACTTCCGCTCTAAAGTCAACCAAATGCATAACCGCCTTAAGGGTGAGTTTAATATCGGCATTATTAACAATCTTGTGACTATGCCTAGAGGCTATATCACCAACACCTTGACTCAACTTGCCGAAGAGCATGCCGAAGTTATTATTAATATTAGTATGAGTACTTTGTCAGATATTGAGTGCCGTGTGCTCGATAACCGTTTGCATGCAGGCGTTATTCCCCTTGTGACGCCTTTGTCTGGTTTAGACTATTTCGATTTATATAGTGAAAGTTCATTTTTATATTGCGGCAAAAATCATCCTTTATTTAACCAATGTAGTAGCATCAATTTAAATGAATTAAAAAAATGGCAAGCTATTCTTCCTAATTATGCGATTACATCGGAAGCGGTAAAGCTACATCAACTTTTAGATTGTAAAGCGACCGCAAGTGACCGCGAAGGGATTGCCTTTCTGATTTTAACTGGCAAATTTTTAGGTTTTTTACCCGACCACTATGCAAAAAAATGGGTTGAAGACGGTGTGATGCAACCTGTTTTAAAAGATAAAATGCACTACAGTACCCCTATATGCTTAATTACTCATAAAGGCAAAAACCACAATAATATTTTAAAAACCTTTATGGAGATGCTTGAGAAACGAATCAGTAATGATTAAAAATATTTATATATAGATATAAGAATATAGATTATTTATAAATAACAAGCCCTTTTATTTAAAAAAACTTCATAATAGAAATTTACAAAATTAAAGCTCCATAGGGGCTTTTTAGGTAAAAATGACTATGCAGTATATTTAAATATACTTAATATTTAACAAATACAACTTAACAGTCTGTTTTTAATAAATAAAAAATATATAATCACGCCCGCAAAGTAAACATAAATACTTAAGGTTTATTCATGAAAAAAATTTCAACTTTAGCAGTTTCTATTTCGTTTATTATGTTAACGGGGTGCGGTGGAGGCAGTTCAAGCTCTAATAATACTGAAAATGTATCATCACAAGCTCAGGAACAATCTACTCAAAATGTATCATCGCAAGCTCAAGGGCAATCTACTCAAAATGTAAATAGTTTAAAGTGTGATAGAGGTATTCTCTTAAACTCTACACTTTCAACCAATACAATTTTTGATGAAGCATTATATTCTTTAAATTATAGATTTAAGACTACTCGTACAGCAAATACTACGACTTCTATTAGACAGCTGTATGCCTATGAAATTAAAAGAAATGATCAGATGTTATATGCTTATCCAAAAGCACTTTACAATATAACTGCTGACGAAATTGAAAGTAGTTTGGCGGAAGATGTTGTACAAAGTTACGACCTTAACTCTTTTGGTCTTTTTACTAAAAAAAATTACCAAAAACAAAATAATGGTTGGCCTCTAGGTTATGTCGTTGCATCACAAGGCTTACAAATTTCAACCGCTCAATTTAATGATACTTGTAATTTAAATTCAGAGAATGTGAGTTACGATTATGAAAAGATAGATGTTTCAGGTAAAAAAATATCTGACATCTTCCCATCAAATATTTTAACAAGTAATCCTAAAAATATAGACTACCTATATATTAGTAATCGCTTTACTGAAACACTGAAAAATAATCAAATAGCTTTTACAAACTTATTAAATAATAATGCAACCTTCCCAAATGGTTCTTTTATTTATGTTCCCAAGTCTGTTGTTTATAACAATACAGAATTTTATTTCTTCGATAGCGATCTCACTGATTTCAAAACCCTAGCTGAATGGCAACAGAAAATTTACCCAATGGCCAAATATAAATTTGATACTGTTGGTGGCTATAATGTGACTTACTTTATAGATAATGCAGGAAATCAGATTTATGATGGCGGTAAAGATCCAGCCGTTGAAATGAATGGCAGAATTTATGATGGAGAATGGCAAGTTAAAGGTAATATCACCTCTGAAACATATGGTGTACCAAGTGATTCTATTACTAACTATCAAGCGAGAGGGAAATTTGCTTTATATAATAAAGCGAGTTATGACTTCATTGTTGGGCAACTTCAAACTTACTATAAGTAAAATTTAAAACCTGTATATCCCAAAGTACTTAGCCAATGTACTTTGGGATATTTATCTAAACCAGACCAACCTTCAGTAAAAAATAATCTAACGTCTTATCTGTTTCACCAATACTGCTGTGATCTACAAGTGGGATAATTGCACCCTCAATCACATATAAAAAGAGTCTGGCCTCATTAAATGTTGCATCGGTTTTTAACTGTCTGAGATGGCTATAAATTTCATTAGTCAGCCATGTTCTGTACCTTACCGCGGTTTGATAGGCGTTTGGATAGCTATTTTTAGTTTCAAAAACGGCTTTAAATAATAAGTAATATGGCCCTTCTATATCGCTATGTAAAAAATAAAGTTTCTTGAGTTTATCTATTGCGGCTGTGTCATGGTCATACTCCACCAGTTCGGTCACTTGGTCTTGAAGTCGCTCTTTTTGCACGATTAGACAGATATCAATAAAACGTTGCTTAGAGTGAAAATAGTTATAAAACGTCATTTTTGTGACTTCGGTTTCCCTCACAATCTTGTCGACACCAACAGTGTGAAACCCACCGTGATGGAACAGATGAATCCCTTTTTTTACAACTTCAAAAGCACGTGTTGGGAGCGTTAAATTTGGCATAGTTTTACCGTTATAAAATAAATTTTTGTTGTATATAAATGAGATATAAAAATCTGTGCCCTTTCTGGGAGAAAAAAAGGCACAGCAAAACCCATAAAGACTGTGCTTGGCACATCTCGAGTTTTATAGTTGCTAAGTTTTTGGTCGTGACGATTTAAAGCTTGATAAACCTAATGGCAATCAAACTCGTTAATAAACTAAGTTGTGTTGTTATAGCTTTTGGCAAAGGCTGCCAAGAAATAATGGATGTGCAAAGCCGACTCCTTTTTATTGGGAGTTCTGCCAGACATTAAAATTATGGTGGCAGAACGAAAAGGGGTTAGCAGACTGGTCAAACGTGGCCAGCACACCCGAAGGTGTCCCCCTCCCGTTCCGCCGCAGAGGGGGCACGAGGGCTCAACACTAAAAGTATGAAACTTTTAATGTACGTTTGATGCGGTCTGCTAAAACCGACTGACAATGTAGGCCAGCACGCAAAGGATAATAGTCACTCTATTTATCGTCAAGCACAAAAAGTGACAACTGTTTTAAAATAAAACAGATAAAGTATTTGATAAATCAGTGGGTTTTAAGATGAATTACAAAATCTACGGGTAAAATCAGATGTTGTTATTTCTATAGTTTTTTTAAAAATAATTGCGTTCAGCAATAAACAGATTGAGCTAATTTATGCAGTACCTAGTGAGAATGGATATGAAAAATAAGCCTCGTACTCTCAGTTGGCTTGAGGCTTGGTAAATTCATTTCAATAGCACCCGTTTAAAGATGCTACACAAAATAATTAATGGTTCTTTTTAGAGAATTTATGACCTTTAGGAAGTGGAGCATCACATGGTTGATCCGTCTTTACATCGACCATTTTCACTGGCCCATCATTGTAGACCGTTACTTTACAGCCTTTTACAACATATTCCTGTTCAATACCACCGTACATTTCATCATCAGAAACGGGAGCTACAGAAGTTACCGCATCACAAGCTTCATCAGCACCACATTCAACCTCTACTCCACTAACATCAGCTCCCCCCGCTTCTGCCACTTCTGCTCCAGCAGCTTCCATAGCATCAACCTCTTCAACCTGTGTCTTTGCTGCATATGTATTTGAAAGACTCATCATCAGAAAAACTGCAAGAAAGAACTTACTACTGCGATTTATTGAATTCATGTTTTATCCATAGCTTTAATATTCATCAGGATCCGGATCCCACAAATTAGGATTTGGTTCCGCATATATAGAGTTCTCAATAACTTTACACCAGCCTATACCATTTAAAAACATACTTAAATCTAAAATCTTGAAATGATCTTTATCAATTTTTTCTAATGTAATTAAACTACGTTTATAGTACATATATTCACCTCCAGAGCCAGCAGGCACTCTTTTATTTAATTCACTCCATGACTATTCTAAAATTTGTCCATTTATATTTAAGAATCAACTATTAAGTAATATGTCTAACTTTTAATAATCTAAATTATTTATTCTTTTTTTAACTCATATATCATAATACCTTCAATAATTTGGTCAGAATATTCTTCTGAATATGCGGTCCTATAATTTGTTGTTATTTCTGCTGGAATAAGCTCACCTGACATTTCACTATCTTCTTTGTATTCTAAATAGTGCGCATCACATTCAAAATAGAAATTAAAATCAGCCTTAACTCTATCTAAACGGTCACCTATCTCTAAAAGACCTAATAATTTTCCTTTATATCCTTCACTAACAAAAATTCGTATTAATTTTTTTGAATTTCCATCAAATGTTAAGGTGACAGTACTTTCCCATGAACAGTAAATTTCGTTAATCCACTCCTGCCACGGTAATAACTCACATCTATGAGAAACTAACCAAATATTTTGCTCTTGACCTGATTCATATTCTTCCTCTCCTGCATCAAGGCAAAGTGCCAAACTTCGGAATTCATCATAATCCATTCCTAATGAGATTCCTGCTGCTTCTTGCAGAGGAACGATATCTTTATAGAAATCTGGCACTAAGTAATTCATTTTATTCTCAATATTTAATGTTTTTCTATTGTATATCATCTCTATGCATCAAAATAAGCCTCATTTTATAGCTGGCATCTTTTTAGCTATTCCACAAACTATCCTTAAATTAATAAAATCACTAAAATATAAAAAACTCTAATACTCTTATATCTATGAACGAAAAAGCAATTAGCCAATATTTAAGTTTTATTCTAAGACACAAACCAGAAGAAATTGATCTAACATTAGATCGTGAAGGTTGGGCAAATATTGAAGACTTAATTTCCAAGTCACAACCAGTCAAGAATGTCGCTTTAGACGAAGAAATTATTAAGAGTATCGTAAGCAATAGTGATAAAAAGCGCTTTCAAATATCTGATGATGGAAAATATATTCGCGCTGTACAGGGCCACTCAACCACAAGTGTCGATATCACACTTAAGACGCTCGTACCTCCAACTTATCTTTATCATGGTACAGCTCAAAGATTTATAGACTCAATAAAAGAGCAAGGTTTGATCTCTAAAGATCGTCAATATGTGCATCTAACAGAAAACAAAGACACCGCTCTATCTGTGGGAGCACGTTATGGCAAACCACAGATTTTAACTATACATGCTTTAGAAATGCATAAGAATGGATTCGAATTTTTCCAAGCTGAAAATGGAGTCTGGTTGGTTAAACATATACCAGTAGAGTTTATTGTTTTTCAGTAAAATGAAAATTATGCTTCCACTCAGAGGTGGAAGCATTTTTCAACAATTAAAAACCAATAAGATAAATTATGTAAATCATATTAATAATATAATTAGATTTCACTACTGACAAATTTTAACCATTCATCAAAATTCTTTTTCTCATAATAATTTTCTCTATTTCATAAGTCATATACAAGAACTTTAGGAGAACCACTATTAACTGTTGCATCAAAACAAGCTGCCCAGTCACCATCTATAGCTTCTATAAATCAATTACTTTTAACGACAATTGGTGGTTTTTTTTGAATCTCTAATTCGGATAGCTATGTAATGCAATTTTGAAGGTAAGAGAATCTAATTAAAATTATGCTAGAATATTTATTATATATATTTACTTAACTTCAAAATGACTATACCCAATAACCAAATTAGGGCTTACTATACTGATGAAACTATCCGTATATATCAAGCATACTCGGATATAATCGCTGACTCTGCTTTAGAACATGGTACTTTCGTTTCACCGCCGTTCAAAATTGATAGAATGACTTGGATAAAACCTTCTTTTTTATGGATGATGTACCGCTCAGGTTGGGCTCAAAAAGATGCTAATCAAAAAAGAATATTAGCTATTGATATTAAGAGAGAAGGTTTCGAATGGGCTTTAATGAATGGCTGTTTAAGTCATAAACCTGAACTTTTAAATAATGAAGAATGGAAAATTCACAAGAGTAAATATCCTGTTAGAATTCAATGGGATCCTGAAAGAGATATATTTTCACAACCATTATCCTACAGAGCCATTCAAATAGGATTAAGTGAAGAAGCTGTTTTAAAATATATAAATGAATGGATTATTACCATTAACGATATTACTAATGATGTACTCACTATTAAACATTTAATAGATAAGGGCGATGTAGAAAACGCAAAAAGCATGCTTCCTATTGAAAAAATTTATCCTTATTATTTTAATTAAAATTTATATTGGATAAATTAAAAACAATCTTTAAACTAATAAGCATCCCCAATCTTGTTATAAAATTGGGGGGGGGTTAAAGAATATTTTAAAAATCAATTAAAACCACTAAAAATACCGTATACAACTTTACCATTTTTAATTTCATTTTCAAATTCTGATTGACTTAACATCTCACTTGATAGAGATTTATATTGCTCTTGAATATGCGATTGCCAACTAGTAACAGGCATTTCATAGATAGGAGATTCAATTTCATCCAAATATATTCCATCATTCGTAAACTGATTCAAAATTTTATTTACAGCTTCTTCATAGGAAGAAGCATTAATATAACAATTTACGAATGCTTTAGTCATCGTTGAAGGCATAATTGACTCAACCACAGCATGAACTTTGCATAATATTATAAAAACTTTCATTATTTACGTACTTTACAACTTTAAAAGAAATAAGGTTAGCATTTAAATATATTATATATATTTATTTTATTTAATTATATAGATGAAATTTAATAAATCACAAAATCCTCAGGTTCTGAGTTTAAATCAAGCAATCTTTTTGATTCCTTTAAATAGATATCCAATATTTCTTTTGAAACAAACACTCTTAATTTTGATTCATAATTATAATTCACGACATTGCTAGATAGAATATACAAAAATATATAAATCTCATTGTTAGAAACATCCTCTCCTTTGTTTATTACTTCAATTCTCAGTGAATCACTATTAATTAACTGATCCAAAAATTCAGTTAAACAATCTGAAAAACCATCTGGACTTGCACCAAAATAAGATGTATTTTCAGTTAAAATAGTATTTATATAATGGTATTTATTATATATTTCCTTACCAAAATAGGAATAAATTTCATAAATTGTTTTTAGTGTACTATCAACTTTTAAAACTAACTCATTACTACATTCATATTCTTCAGCACCAAAAAGGCTATATAATTTTTTTCTACTCAATTTCCGCTCCACTTTAAAAAACTTTATTAGGCTAACAGTTTATCTAACCTGTATATAGGCTATATATTCAGTATGATGAACTGATTCAATTTACAAATTCAGCTAGATAACTTTATTGAAGTGTCACATATTCTAACCCTTTATCGATAGCATTTGCTTTTGACATAATATTCCCACTAGCACTGTCAGTGTTTTAGTTATCGCATACTCTTGTCATACGCAGCTTTTGCAGCCATTAAAAGAGCGAAATAAAATAGAAAATCTATTTTTAGCTTAATCAAAGAAACATACCATTTGGTCACAAGCAAAGCTCGAAGTGCGCAGGTTATTTAGCGTGGATTATACATCTTTATGTGCTTATCAGTTGTGTCATCAAAATAAGCCAATAATTCGTCTTATGCGAACATTGGCTTAAGCAAAATTTTGATTAATTAATTTCTTCTAATATTCCACCTTTATATATACTATATCTTTGAGTTTTTTCATTTAACTCTATAATTGTCTGATCATTAAAATAGTAAATGCAATTTTTGCATTTAAGACCATCAATTTTAAATCCTTCATTACTTTTTTTAAATTGGTTATAGTCAAAATTATTTTGATTGATTTCAACAATATCAAAATAATTTTCAATCTGATGGTTTTTTAAAAAACAATATAGTAAAAAACTTTCTATATTTTCATAGTAATGTTCTGCTTCCTTCTCTTGAAAAGCATATACATAGATACTTCCTGTTGAATTTTCAATACATAAAAATTCGTCATCAAAATCCTGTCCGAAATAACATGTTCCTTTTGGAACAATTTCTTCATCAGTTATTTCATCAAATGGGAATTGCTTTGTATAATACCTCTTAAATCTATCAAAAGTACAATCAGAAAATATACTCGTCAACAGAGCTACACTATTACCATATCTAATATAAAAACTTCTCTGATCCGACCTTATTGGAAGATTGTATTCCTCAATTATTTCGTCAACTAGAATAGGATTAATACTAAAAAGCTTAGAATAATTATTTGTCAATAACTCTATTAATTTCTCTTTAGATATCACTGTTTATTACCTCAATGCGAATTTGATTTATTTGCTTCATTTAAGTAGATATCTTGATTATCTCTAATTCAATAAAAAGCCTATCAATATTAGATAGGCTTTTTATTAAAATATTAATAGTTAAAATTACTTTTCATCATAAAATAAAAAAATTTAACACTCAAACTCTACGATATTTGTCTCATTTGGTTCTGTCTTGAGAAATTGACTCCATTCTCTTAAAATTGTGTAGAAACTTTCAAAACTCATGTTTTCTTCACGTTCAGTATCATCATACCCCCAATAAATAAGAACATTTTCTTTGGAGATTTCAGCTCCCCATGCATGCCCCCACATATCATAAAAATCTAACGTACCATTATGAATTTTTTCTACCTCAATTACCCCTTCATCTATCCAATTACTTAAATATGCTAAACCATGACCTTCATCATCATTTAATAAGTTGAAAATTAAACCTTTAAAATTAGTTGGTGCATTCTTGTCCACCCCCTCAGGATATAAAACCCCATCTTTCCATCTATCACACCAATATAATTTTACTTTCATATTACTTCCCCATTAAAGGATAAACTGTGGGCTTAGGTTTCAAATACCCTGTTACTGTTACACCACTAGGTGTTATTCCTTTCCACATTTCGTCCCCTTTTTCATTTGTATAAATCTGCTTATTTTTATAAGAGCCTCAACCTCTACCTTAATTCTATCTGCACTCCAACTGTCAGGGAACATTGTTGATGTTTTTGTAAAAGTTTTAGTAGAGTCTTAGGGTCAGAAACACTAATTTTCGCATTATAAACGCCTTGTTCATTTAGCATACCTCGTGAAACAATATTTACATTAACATCCGCAATATTATGCCTACCAGTTAATTTCCCTCTTTCATTAATTTCAACATTTAAAATACGGCCATCGAAATCAATAGGTTCAGTTACTTCATTAACTTTATTGGCTATTACTGCTAAATAAAAAACCCTCTTAAAATCAAGTGATTTTTATTAATATACTTATTTAACCCCTAATCTAGAGGTATTTATCTATTCTAAAATTCTTTAATAATATTTAATATACCTTAGCTGAATAAGTAATATTGCTTCTTAAACTAAGCTGCAAAAATACTTCTTCATTATAAAGCTACCAAATTAACTAAACAAAAACGGTTTCAAGTTCACAAAATAAAACATCAAAATTTCCAACAGAAACAATTACAAACATCAAATTTCAACAATTGTTTTTTCCTTACTTCCCGATTTAAGATATTCCCACCACAAATTCAAAATTTTTAAAAATAAATCTGTAGGTATACCACCTCTATAACCTATTTGCATATTAGGCATTATATTAAAAGCTGTTATATCCTTACATACCTCTGCCTTTCTAAAATAGCCATCCGCTATATATTGGCATTCATTATTATTATCATCCAATATATTACTTAATTGAATAAGTATACTTTCAACTTTTTTACTTGTATCAACATTACTGATAAAGTATAAATAATCATCATCACCTTCCAAAAAATTTTCAAACCCTCTATTTTCATCCAGATTATCTAATCTAAATAACTGTGGAACAAGAGTTCCTTCATCACCTTCATATTCTTCACGTAAAGTATAAGAAAATTCTAAAATCATTTTAACCTCAATCATTGTAAAGGCCATCCTCGCCATTGACTAATATTACCACTAGGTGGTACAAACTTAACTTTTACCCCAGAAGGTGTAGTAGTAGTAAAACCTTCTTGTGGACGTAAACTAGCTGGCTTATTTTTAAAAGCCTCTGATAGTTTATATTTCAATCTTGCTTCCGACCATCCTTGAGGAAAAAATGTCGAGCCATTAGGTTGACCTTGTTTATCCTTTTCTACCTCATTGGCAAATTTAAGACTGGCTATTACTACTAACTAAAAAACCCACTTTAAATTAAGCGGGTTTTAGCGTGGCCTGTTTCATCAATCGTCAAAATAAATTTTCTTCAATCTACCCTTGTGCAATCTTCTCACCTTAAACTGTAGCACTATCACTTTTTTAATTAAATTATTAAAAGATTTAGCTAATAAACTAAACTTTTCAATTATAAAAATAAACTTCCTCATAGTTCTCAATAGGTTTTTTTTTGATGAACATTACCCAAGATTTTAGTAATTTTAGCAAATCCGATCTCTTAACTTCACAACATTGATTTTCATCATATAAAAAATATATCTTAACCATTTCATTTATTAGTTCAACTCCATAAGAGTTACTGCTGATATCTATTTCATTTATTGTCGAGTTTTCCAACTTATTAATACAGTCATCTAGATATTCAATATGAGACTCTACAGATAAACCACCATCATCAATTAAATAAGAAACTATCATTTCCTCTTTAAAATTACTAGAATCATCAGACCTTATTGTTGCTACTAAATCTGATGCATTAGGATACCTAATATAATAAAATATTAAACTCATAATAAACCTTTTACTTACCATATAATGGATATACTGTTGTATTTGGTTGAGTATAACCTTCCACAACAACTCCTGATGTCTAGCAAAATACTCCTAATTACCCCTATTATTTCAAGTTGAAATAAAAAAGCATGCCTACAAGACATGCTTAATAAATGATTCAATCAATAGTTAAACTATTTTCAGTCAAAAAGACCTAATGTTATTTGCTTTAATTTCACTTCTTGATCAAACTCAAAATGAATATATTTATGATTATCAATTTTATATTTAATCCAATTAGTTCCAGAAAAGTCTGGAAGTCCAAAAACTTTTGTAACATCTACTTTTTTTGCACTTGGACTTAATCCATCAATTAAATATTCTTTTCTTAAATACGAATTGTATTCATCATTTGGGTTAATAAAGAAAAATATTGCCGATAGTTTCTTTTCTTCAAATAAATACTCAACACCGCCCTTAAAGAAACGGTAATAAGAGCTATCTTCAAAACTAGACTCATCATATTCAAAACTAGTCCCAATTAACATTATTGAATTTAACATTTCATCGTCGCCTTGAACTAAACCAAGACTATCCATGAATATAAGAATTTCTCCACTTAATAACTTTTCCACTAATAAATCCCCTTATCTTTATTTCGCTCTTTTAACTTGATGATTGCCTCATCAACAGCTTTCTGACTATGTCCTCTCTCTAAAAGGTTTTGCCGCAATACATCAATATCACAACGTTGAGCCTCGCATAAATTACTTGCATCCTTAACTATTTGCTCAGACGTATTCTTACCACCGTATGTTCTTCCAGCTTTGTGAGTTTCTCTCGAAATTTCTATAGTCGTTGCATCATTATATAATGCTTTTGCTTCATTATCCGTTAATTTACGCCCTAACTCATTCTCTTTCGCTTTTTTCAATGCAGCAAATGAAGGAATATGATCATGTTCTAAACCATCTCCAACTTGTGCTCTAGATTTTAACTCTTGATATGACCCAACCTCTAATTCTTTAACAGGATCCTTTTTACTATTGCTACCAATCCCAGCCGTACTAACCTCAACATCCTTACCATCGATCTTAGTTGTTTTAGCAACACCCTTACCAATACTACCTATGGCCATTGACTCAATGATATTCGTTAAGAATTTCGCTCCTTCTTTGCTTTTCGTGACATCTTGTGACCATTCAATCGTCTCTTGAGATTCCTTACTAATTTGTTCTTTTAAATTTGGATCAGAATAAACCGATATCTTTTCAGGACTAGTTCCATAAGCACTCGCTGTGAAATAGTTCGCAAGTTGATCGTTTCCTGCCTCTACATATTTCGCCGCATATTTTTGATATGCATCGGAAGCTAAAACATTCGCTAATGTTTTGGCTGGGCCTGTTAAAATTGTTCCTATGACCATAGATAATGTTTCAGGATCAACATCTACGCCATACTCTTCATATATGTGTTTCTGGAAATCACCATACTGCTTCGCAAGATCATATGATGCTGTTAAAAGCTGCATTCCTATAGTGGTATCAGGGGTTAATTTGGTTTGATACTCTCCTGCAATAGAAATAACCGAAACATCTCCAGCTTTGCTCACACTTGTATTTAATATCTCTTCAATTGAATATCCTTTACTCACTAAATCTTCAATCTGTCGATTAGCTTGAGCTAGATTTATAATTGAATCTTCAGCGACTTTACTTTTTGCAACTACAAAGAATTCTTCTTTTGTTCCACCATTCTTAATAAATTCTTTATATGCATTTGCAATTAAATCATCACCAACTAATTGATTCACTGATGTAAGAATTTTATTTTGAATCTGTGAATCCGGTAGTTTTAAAGCTAATTCATTAATACCATTACGTATATTTTCAGCTGATTTTTTTGCATTCTCAGGCAAATCCTTCTGCTGCTGAACAATCTCCGCTCTTCCACTTTCACTCAGTAATCGATGATCGACTGTTACACTACCATTTAACATTCCTGTAGTTTGATCGCGGGTAATCTCTTGGGTGCTATTAACATCACGATTGGTCAGTTCAGTTGTGTTTTTAACCGTACCAAGCCCCATCGTCGCTTTAGTTAACTGCTCCGTTTCCTGTCCATTGCTTTGTAAGCCAAGTGTGGTACTGCCATTCGGATATTTCCCTTTCTCACCATCTTTTTCTTGAGTAGTCTTACCAATTGTGGTCGAAACATTAAATCCACGGCTACTGTTATAGTTATGGTCTTGAAGGTCTTTGAGCTCTAACGCACCGCTATAATTCAGGTCTTTATGGTCAGTCAGTGTGCCATCTGCATTCTTAGTCGCATTTGCAATCACACCACCAATATTCGTAACCTGCTTAACTCCCATTCCATCAAGGTTTGCATCGTGGTCTTTATCACCGATAAGTAGCTTACTTGTGTTATTGACCCACGCACTGTCACTACTACCTTTGCTTTGGTTATAACTGGCACTAACATTACTGATACCACTTGAACCAAAACCAGCACCAATACTGCCACCTTTACTACTGTTACTACTTTTCGCCGTATCTTGTAAGCTTTCTACATGTATTTGATTGACCTGCAAGTTACCTCGGTCAGCAATTGAGACCTCTCCACCTTGAATATTTAACGTATTAAGCTGACCTTCTGTACGGTTCAAGTTAACTTCACTATTCACATGGGTGAGGCTTTCACTCTGTGATTTACTCGTTTGTTTACCAATTGAAGCACCACCGCCACCGCCATAGGTGTAACTCACACTCTGACTAGTGGTTTTACTACTACTCTCTTTTGAACCATGCTCTATACCCGCCGTTATATTCAGATCTTTGGTACCGTTGAAAGTCGTTGTACCCGTAGCACTTAAGCGACTGCCCTGAATATTGGCATTTTGATCTTCTGATTTAAGTGTCAGATTATTCAGGTCTAAATGACTACCTTGCCACTGTCCCTGAGTCGTAGTCGTTGTTGCTGTTGTTTCTATATGCTCTCCATTTGCACCAATAGTAAAACCATATGTTCCTGAATTTGCTGCTGCCGCTGCAACAGATGCAGCTACTGCAATTTGTGCGCTCGCTAAATTTGCTGTAGCCATCGCAACATTAGCTTTACTATCATCTAATGCTTCTTTGGTGAGTTTACCTGCTGCATAATCTCGCTGAGCTTGGCTATATGCATTCTTTGCATCTTTCAATGCCGATGCAGCATCTTTAATTGCAACCACTGCAAGAGCAGCATCTAAATAGGCATTCCTTACGCCGACTTCTGTACTTATTTTTTCATTTTTTGTTTTTTCTTCTGTAGTGGTTTTATTTTCATAACCACCAATATTAAGTTCTCCTCGACCATGGTCTATCGTGGTATCGCCTGTTGCCTTAATATTCTGTCCTAAAACATCTACTCCTTCTGTCCCTTTAATACTCAGGTTATCAGTATTAATAGTCCCTGCTTTATGAGTAGTTTCAGTCGTAGTTAAAGTATTTTTATCTTTTTCGGAAACAAAACCACCTAAACGTATACTATCTTTATTTAGCTTTACACCTAAACCTTCAATGGTTTCAATAGTATGACTACTACTTTCAATACTTTGTTCTTCAGCAGCATTTAACGTTACTTTTTGACCTGATAATGCCACATTCTTCGCAGTCAAATCTGCACTAGTTAAAGTCGTTTGACCCGATGAACCAACTGCAATATTTTCTGCACTTAAACTTGTGCCTGCTTGATGAGTCTCCTCAGTTCTATGACTATTTGATTCACCCACAGTCAGTTTTTTTTGCAAGTCCAAACCAGGGGCTGCTGCCTGTAATCCTGGTAAACCAATCGCTAGTCCTTTGACTAGTTCTTTAGCTATACCACGATATCCTTTTCGTTGCTCCTCCCACTGTTGATTATGAGTCTCTAATGTAGATAAAAGCACATTTTTAGGCATCACTGATCCATCAGCAGCTTTTAATGTTCCATCTGCTTGTCTTTGCATCAAGGTATTGCCTACATAAATGCTTTTTCCTGCCTCGGCATCAATCGCTTGCAGGGAGATATCATTCTTGGCATTGATATCAATATTGTTGCCAGCTTTCAGTTGGCTTTGTGCCACTTGTTGGTGAACATAACCGCTTTGACTACTACTACTTTTAATCCAGCTGGTTTTATGGCTACTGTCTTGCCCACTTTGTTCATTAATAGCTGAAGTCAAATGAACATTACCTTCATCGGCATGGATCTGGATGATATTCTCCGCCTGTCCTTGAAGGTTTGTGGTGTTAATATCTCCATGCGCACTATGCAAGATCAGGTTCTGTCCTGCATTGATCTGACTCGCTTGTGAAGAGCTGGTATTGGCATCATGGCTGCTGCCATTCTTTTTATTACCAGTCGTGTAGTGTTCTTCATTGAGACTACGCCCATCGTCCAGAGTCAGGTTGTGCTCTGCCAGAAGTGCAACATCACCTTGCTGGCTGCCCAGCTTGACCGCTGTACCATGAATGTTATTTCCAGTAATCACAGTATTGCCGACACTTGTGATACTACTGCCAATCTCCTGACTTGAGCCACTGCTGTAACGGCCCGAACCGGCCACACCATTATCATGTTGTTGTCCGACTTTAATGGTGCCTAGTTCAACATTTCCCTGAATTTGAATGAGACTGGCGCCATTACGGTTTTCTATTTGTGCTGCAGTTAGGGTGCTTTTCCCGCCAACATTCATCACTAAACTGACATTATTTGGGTCAATCGGGCCTGTACTATCCCCAACATAAAGTCCTGCAATTCGGTCAATACTGGTCTGACTTGTATAATTGCCACTGATTCCATTCATTCCACCCTGCCCAAACACAGGATTTCCACTAATCGAGGTGCTACTGGTGCTGACATGGTTAAAGTTGCCCCCGACATTTAACGCCATGGCACTGCCGGCTTTGAGTGTCCCCCCAATATTATTCAAGTCTTTTTGCGTGGTTAAAGCCACCTGATTGCCCTGAATGCGACCACCGATGTTATCGATTTGCTCAGCACTGATTTGTAATGCATGTCGCCCTGCAATGGTGGCTTCATTCAACACATTGCCTTTGAGCTTTAACTGGATATCATTGGCTGCAATTAAGCTGCCATCTCCAAGTAAATCTCCTGCTTTTGCCCGCACATAGACTTGTGGAACCAAGGCTCTGGTCGTCGTGCCATTGGTTAAAGTGACTTCTTTTTCAACCAACCAAACGATATCACTGGTCAACTCGGCCATTTGCGCAGCCGTTAATGCTACTCCTGGACGTAAACTATATTGCTGGGCAAAGGTAACACCTGCATCAAGCAGGGCTCTATATTGTTCTTCATCGCTATGATAACCCACCAAATATCGTGAGCCGGTCAACTTGGCAATCTGGTCTTGTACCTGACGTTGTTCATAGTAACCATCCCCCAGACGTTTTTGTTGAAAAGCCGGGTCAAGTCCTAATGCATTTAACATATAGTCCGACGATAACCACTGACGGTACTGGCTAAAGTCCGGATCCGTTTCAATGATATAACCTGAACGGCTATCTGGATTAATTCGATACAAGGCACTATTTGATATTTTTTGTCCATCTGTATTGATGGTCCGAATTTCATAACTTGGTGCTGTGACCGCTTTAGTACCTGTCGCTACACTGCTATTCGTCGCATTCGCTTGTGCTTGCTGCGCTTGCTCACCGGTCAGCATACTTGCTTGATTTACAGTCGTACTGTTCTTGACCTCACCATCTAGCCCTGAACCACCGATATTTCCCGTTTGAACCTTCAACGCGTCCAGAGGACCTGCACTGCCATGTTCTGGCCCAGCCAAAGACACAATCGTAATGCCGGAGTCAGTCACTTGAACACCACTCACTGCGGTTGAACCACTCACCTGACCAGTTTGCCCAATACTAACCTGTTGTTTTGCCACTGTAGTGGCGGTATCAACATTGAGCGCGGTATTGCTGTTACGGGTTGTATCGATCGTTGTATTTCCAGCACCCACAGTAGCCTGATCAATTGCCCCTGTACGATTCCCGACACCCTCTGCAGCATGTATATTTAAGCCCTGTTGACTACTATTTTTAATCGCTTCAACTTGAGTCGCCTCACCACCTTGTGCCGTCGTCCCATGGACTGTAGTGCTATTATTTAAGCTTTGCTGATCTTTACTTCGACCGTCTGTACCTGTTGCCGTTGCAATACCTGTCCCAATTTTATCCGTATTACGTGCATCAATGCTCGGATTAAGACGAATAACTTGCTGATGTCCCGTAATAGGCGCAGATGAGAACAGCTCAAGAGGCGTGGTCTTGGTCGGAATATTGGTGGTACTATCCTGTATACCAATATGGTCATGTCCACTTCCACCATAATAACCAACATAGTGATCAACTTGTCCTGAAATACGGGTCACCTGATCAACACTCATTCCTAAGTTCGCAATGCTTTGACCTTGGTCACCCAGCAGCGTTCCCCCGACTAAAATCTGACTCTTGTCATTATTGATCGCACCGCTAAAGCTTAAGTTCCCTCCAACACTGATCACACCAGCTGCTGAATTGGTTACATAAGGTGCCGTTACGGTTTGTGTACCGTAGGTATGGTCGTAGGTATCTGTAGTATAGAGTTTTCCATTCAATACCAAATAACCTTTGGTCATCTGGCCTCTTGAACTATCAGCATAATTACTGACAATAAAAAATTTCCCTTCAGATTGTGCAAGATAGTCTTCTAGCGAGCCATTACCATTTCGACTACTAAACTGCGGTAATGAACTTGAAGTTGATTCAAGATTACTACTCACTGCTGTGGTCGTACCACTTAAATGGCTCAATTGTGCTGCCATCTGTGCATACATGACATCGGTAATTAGGCTGTCCGCACCTGGATTATATCGACCGTTCAACCACATCCAACCCGGATTATTGGCCTTCATATCCCAATAGTCGATCTGTTCTGGTGCACTGCTGCGAATCTCGGTATTCACATACAGATTTTGGTTATTCACCTGATCGACATCCAGTCGCAAATTACCGTCCACATTGATGGTTGCACTACGGTTGTTCAACGTGCTGGCTTGCCCCGTCACTTGTCGGTTGCTATCCAATGCTCCGCCAATGTGCATATCACCCAGTGAAATGATCTGTGCACCGTTATTTGTACCCTGCATGCCCTTATTTTGGTCTGTCGGGTTTTCCATGTTGTTGAGGGTTTGTACCCCTAACAACATATCACCCCGAGAGGCAATCACCGGAGCAACGCCACTGCTATTCGGCGCATTATTTAAGGTATTAGCACCTATCGCTAAACTCGTGCCATAAATTCGTCCTGTTCCCGTATTATTTACCGTATTGGCACGTAAAGTGGTCAATTCACCATTGATCAGTCCCTGATTATTAATCTGTTGTTGTGCACTTAATTGTGTGTCATAACTTTCCAGTCGTGCCGTGCTGTTATTTAAACCGTTGTTGATATTGGCTGCATTCAAGCTTAATGTCTGGCCCGCCTGAATCACGCCATCATTGTTAATATCCCCAGTCGTATTCAGCATTAAATGACCATTGGCTTGTAGTTGACTACTGTTATCTGCCGTTTGTGTATAACTACTTCCCAAGTTGAGCGTCGCATCTCCCAAACTTAAGATTCGACCATCACTACTTAAAGATTGACTGCTTAAGTCAAGCTGCTTTCCTGCACTTAGTAAACCTTGACTGTTGGTGACGACCAAACCACCACTTGTAGTACTGCCGACTACACTCAACAGGTTCTGCCCACTGATACTGCCCTGATTGTTATTCAATTGCTGAACAATATTAAACACTGCACGATCATTGGCACGAATTGCACCAGACTGGTTATTTAAGCTGTTTACATTGAGATTAACCGTCGTTGCATCTATACCCTGTGTACCTAAATTGTTATTGGTATTCTGGTTATCGAGTACATTGCTGGTCAAATTCAGTTGATTCGCTGCAACCAGATGACCGCCTTGATTGTTGATAGTGTCAAGATGTACGCTGATATCATGTCCAGCATTGACTTGTCCGGACTGATCATTTAACAACATACTGCCAGAGGCACCATTGCTTTGTAGATTTAAATCATGTGCAGCAATCAGTTGTCCATGACTGTTCAGGACCTGATCTACATTGCTATTTAGGTCATTGCCACTTGCGATATAACCTGACGTATTATCCAGCTGACTGATTTGATTCAGGGTTAAATCACCACGACTGAGTATCCCACCGGTGTCACCGCTATTTTGGTTGTTCAAGGCTTGGCCATGCGTATTAATGCTCAACAGAGCACCCGATTGAATTAAGCCACTCTGTCCATTATCTAATGCACCAGAAGAAAGCTGAATACCCGTTCCACTGATTTGACCTTGCTGGTTTTGTAATGCCTGACCACGGCTGTCTATTGATAGCGCCTGATTGGCAAATATATGGCCTGTTTGATTATCAATACCTGTCGCTGCAATGCTTGCATTCTGGCCTGATTGCAAATCACCACGCTGATTAGACAATACACCTGATCCGGCATCGACATTTAAGTCACCATTTACACTCCCAATGTGACCAGTATCATTAATCAAACCATTACTATTGACCGTGACATTGTTAATTGCAGCGATCTTCCCTGCTGTATTATCAATCTTTTGAACTGTATTTAAGGTGGCAGTATTTTTACTATGAATATCACCATGGTCATTCTGAATTGAGCCACTGCTGATATTGAGCTGATTTGAACTGCTGATTTGTCCATTCTGGCGATTATCCAATATCCCGCTTTGTTTGAGTACAATGTCTGGTGATACGCTATTATTTAAGCCTTGGGTCAGAATAATACCACCTAAGTTGCTGAGGTCAGACGATTGGCTATAAATACTACCGCTGTCCGCAACAATTTGTCCGTAATCGTTATTCAGACGGTGTTGACTATTTAGCTCAATGTTTTGAGCAGCATGAATATACCCACCATTTGAGCTATCAATACCATCGGCACTGAGCTGAATACTGCGACCTGCTTGCAGAGAGCTGCCCTGATTAGTTAGAGCACCACGACCTGCATCAATATTGAGATTGCCATAAACACTACCAATTTGAGAGACATCCATACTGCCAGCAGCATTGCTCACTGCATTGTTATTAAGTCCATTGCTGTGAAGGTTCACATCATTGAATGCTGCAATATGTCCACCAACATTATTAATCTCTTGGTTGATCGAAACAGCCAAGGTATTTTGTGCACTGAGATCACCATGGTCATTATTAAGTGAGTCACTCTCTATACTTAAGTTTGTAGCTGACTGAAGCTGTCCATGCTGATTCGTTAGTGCTCCACTTGTGACAATGCCTAAGTCATCCAGACTATTCATTAACCCCTGATCATTGTTCACTTCAGTGCTATGTATGGACAGGGTTTTCCCTGCAACAATTGCGCCCTGCTGGTTGTTTAAGCTCTGCTGACTAATGAGTTGCAGTTTTCCACCAGCTTTGATCCCGTTAGACTGAGCAGCACTGAGGGTATGACTATTATCAATACTCCCCGACTCAATATTCAGATCAGTTGCGGCTTGTAATAGACCTTGCTGGCTATTGTTGAGCAGGCCTGTCCCTATATTGAGGTTCAGCATGCCTTGTTGGCTACCAATTCGCCCAGCATTGTAATTATCCAGCCCGTCTGAGTGAATACTCAGGTCCTGTTTGGCAATAATCTGACCTGCGTCGCTGTTGCTTAGCACTTGATCACTGTTGATATTTAACTGAGCCTGTGTGTTGATTTCACCTTGTCCCGAGTTATCAATTCCTGCTGCATGCAAATCCATGTTGCCAGCCGATAATAGCTGACCAGCATGGTTAGTCAAACTGCCCAATCCAGCATCGACCTGTAGCTGTCCACTGGCACTACCGATGAGACCTGAGTCATTGATCAAACCAGTGCTGTTTATGCCAATATCCTGATTGGCAGTAATTTTGCCTGCAGTATTATTGATGCCTTGTTTGGTTTGTATGCTTGCCATCTCTTGGGCAAGAAGAGTACCAAAGTGATTGTCCACTGAATCACTAGATATATTGAGGCGATTGCCACTACTGATCGTACCTGACTGGCTGTTATCCAGAGTATCCTTCAGGGTCAGATCAATATCATGGTTTAGATAGGTTTCAATCAATCCCTGTTGGTTATTCAAACCATTAGCTGTAGCATTAATATTGCCTGTTGCTGATACGATTTGCCCATGATTCTGATTACCGAGCGTACCTTGAGTTTGTATCGTAATGTCATTTTGAGCATTGATTTTACCAGCATTCGAATTGTCGATATTCAGTGCATTTAACTGGACAGTGGTGGCAGCCAAAAGTTTACCACCCCGATTGCTCAAGCTATCTTGTCCGGCATCAATGCTTAATGCATCATGAACACTGCCGATCTGTCCAGCCACAAGATGACCTTCTGCATCCACAGCAGCATCATTGATTAAACCATTGCTATGAATATTAACGGTGTTTCCAGCAGCAATATGACCCGCAGTGTTATCAATACGTTGTGCAGTGGTCACGCTCAATGTATCTTGCGAAGCCATACTGCCAAACTGATTATTGATTAAGCTACTGCTGATACTGAGCGAGTGTCCACTATTTATTTGCCCTGCCGTTCCATTGAATGCACTGTTATCCAAGATCCCCTTTACATTCAAATGGATATCATGGTCTGGATAGGTTTGTATCACCCCCCCCTGGTTACCGAACTGGTTGGCTATAACACTGATATCACCTGCACCAGATACAATTTGTCCCTTATTCTGGTTGTTTATTTCACCCAGGCTTTGAATCTGAATATCGTTGTGTGCATTGATGATACCAGCATTCGAGTTATCAATATCCGCAGCTTTTAAATCAGCTGTTGTTGCCGCCAAAAGCTGACCACCTTGCTGGTTATTTAACAAACCTTGGTCAGCATCAATATTCAATGCACCACTTACACTCCCAACCAAACCTTGCTGTGCATTATCTAGCCCTTGGCTGCTCACCTGAACATCATGATTCGCAGTGATTTGTCCGGCGCGATTATTTACCAATTGGCTACTTTGAATATTCAAAGCACCTTGGGTTTTTATCTGCCCATCAGCTGAGTTATCTATACCAGCGGCATGAAGTGTACTATCCATGGTCGCTTGAATAAGCCCACTTTGACTGTTATTGAGCAGTCCTGTACCCGCATCTAACCACACTTGCCCTTGCAGACTGGCAATCTGTCCACTCTGGCTATTGTTTAATCCTTGACTTTGTAAATGAACATCGCGGTTGGCAATCATATGGCCAGTACGGTTATTGATCAGCCCAATACTGGTAATGGTCAACTTATTCTGTGCTGACATACGGCCCTGTTCATTATTCAATGAACCACTATGTAGCGTCAGATCAGTACCTGCCAGTAATTGTCCGCCCTGATTGGATAGGCTCCCTTGTCCTGCATCAATGTCAAGTAAACCCTGAACACTACTGATTTGTCCTGCAACCATTTTCCCAGAACGATCTACAGCATCATTGCTGAGTCCCTGACTACTCATCGTGATGTCATGATTCGCTGCAATAGCCCCTGCTGTATTATCAATGCTTTGAGCGGCATGAATGCTTGCACTATTTTGTGCGGTGATACTGCCAGACTGGTTATTGATTACACCGCTATTGATGGTCAGTGTGTTTCCACTACCGATCATACCCGTCTGGCTGTTATCCAGTAAATCAGAAACAGATAACCCCACGTCAAAACCGGAGTTGCTTTGAATGCGACCTGTCTGATTATTTAAATCACTCGCTATGACGTTTATATTGCCTGCTGTGCTTGCAATTTGACCGGTCTGATTAATCAATGCCTTTTGGCTCGATAATGAAATATCCCCAACAGCCTCAATTGAGCCAGCAGTATTATCAATACTGTTTGCAGACAAGTTTAGCGTCTTAGCAGATTGTAAATGTCCACCTTGGCTACTTAAGATGCCACGACCAGCCTCAATCGCAAGTAAACCCTGAGCACTACCAATCATCCCCTGATTATTATTCAGGCCCTGACTCGTCAGGTTGACATCCCCATTAGCGACAATGTTGCCTGCAGTATTATTGATATCCTGAGCGGTTTTTACTGTTGCAGTCCCTTGCGCACTGATTTGCCCCGTACTGTTATTCAGTTGACCCAATTGCAACAGTGCATTGGCACCACTGAGGATCTGCCCCTTTTGGCCGTTGTCCAGCATCCCAATGATGGTTAGATGAATGTCGTTGTCAGGATTCGTCTGGATCAAGCCGTCCTGATTATTCAGCGTCGCAGCAGATGCATTGATCGTACCTGTTGCCGACTCAATTTGACCACCTTGGTTGACCAACCCAGTTTGACTAGTTAATAGCACATTACCCTGTGCATCAATAAGGCCCGATGTGTTATCGATATCATGGGCAATGACTGTAGCTGTAGTTGCAGCTTGTAATTTACCGCTTCGACTCGATAAAGCTCCATTGCCCGTGTTGAGATTCAATAAGCCGTTGGCACTGCCGATTTGACCCAGGTTGTTATTTAAACCTTCGCTGGTCACATTTAAATTGTTGTTAGCAATCAGGCGACCACTTTGGTTCGTGATGATCTGACGACTATCTACAGTTGCAGTGCCTTGTGAGCTGATATTACCAGCAGTGTTATCAATCCCTACTGCGGTTAAAGCAATGGCAGTTCCCGCTTGTATACGACCAGACTGATTACTCATGGCAGCATTGCCTGCATTGGCATTGATTACACCAGTGATACTACCAATTTCACCAGCATGATTACTCAGACCTTGGCTCGACAAATTAACATCATTGTTGGCAATGATACTTCCCGTATCATTATTAATCAGACCTGTGCTGTTTAAGGTCACAGCATTCAATGCACTTATCAAACCCTGAGCAGTGTTATTGATACTCGCTGCTGCTGCAGTCAAATTGGTGCCAGCTTGTAATGTTCCTGCTTGAGAGCTTAAGACACCTGCGCCAGCATCGATACTCAATAGACCTTTTGCACTTGAAATTTTACCTGCATCGTTATTCACGCCCACACTCGTGGTGGTGACATCATCATAAGCAACAATACTGCCGTTGTTATTGTTGATATCCTGAGTAATATTTAAATTTGCCGTACTTTGTGCAGTGATTTGTCCACTATTGTTATTGAGTTGTCCAGCAGATATCCCAATACGGTGACCAGAATTAATCTGCCCTTGCTGACGATTATCAAAAAGGTCCGAAACAGTAAGCGTAATGTCATGTTGCGGATTACTCAGAATGAGACCTGCTTGATTATCTAAACTGTTCGCTGTTGCAGTAATGTTTCCAGCGGTAGTAACAATGTGACCACTCTGGTTATTCAGGGCTGTCGCGCTGATGATCTGTATATCATCCTGTGCCTGAATAGAACCCAATGTATTATCAATGTCAGCAGCATTGAGGTCTAAGCGGGTTGCTGCCTGTAAAGTACCATGCTGGTTACTCAGCAAACCTTGTCCAGCATCTACCGTAAGTTGCCCCTGAACACTCCCGATCGTTCCCTGATCATTGATGATACTGGTACGGTTGAGTCCTTGATTACTCACATTGACATCAGCATTTGCAATAATACTTCCCGCAGTATTATCAAGACCATGGTCAGCTTTTACAGTTGCCAGACCTTGTGCAGACAAATGCCCATGCTCATTGTTCATGGAACCACTAGCAATCATTAAATCATGACCACTCTGTAGCTGACCACCCTGACTGTTATCTAACTGACCTGTAATATTTAAGCTTAAGTCATATCCACCACGGGTTTGTAATGTACCACCACGGTTATCAAATTGGCTCGCATCTAAATGAAAGTCTGTGCCCATTTTAATGGTACCAGCAGTATTCATCAGCCAAGGGGTGGTTGAAGGTAGGGTGGATTGGCCGGTCTGGATTGGTCCACTCATCTGTAATCGGCCTGCCGAATCAATCGTACCCGAGCTATTATCAATCCCACTTGTAATCAGGTTCATATTACGACCGGATTGCAATAAACCTGCCTGGTTAGTCAAAGCCAAACGACCCGCATTGATATTTAATTCATCTTGAATACTCGCGATAACACCGTGATTATTATTTAAACCCTGACTGCTGAGTAAGACTGCCTTGTTCGCAATGATCTGGCCTGAACTGTTATCAATGTCCTGACCTGCCGTCACCTCTATCGAACCCTGGGCATTGATCAAGCCGGACTGGGTCTTTAACTGGCCTGCCTGAACCTTGATATCTTTACCTGACTGTAAAGAACCTGACTGGTTGCTCAATACACCTGTACCAGCATTTAGTATTAATTTGCCTTCTACTGAACCAATTTCACCTGCGTCATTATTAAGTTCTTGAGAAGAAACGCCAACATCGGCATTTGCAATGATTTTTCCAGAGTGGTTATTGATGAGCCCTAAGCTTGTTAAAGTCAAAGCATTCTGTGCAGAGATTTTCCCAGCCATACTGTTATTGATAGAACCAGCATGAATGTTATTGTTCAGACCTGCATAAATTTGACCTGATTGGCTGTTATCGAGTAAACCCGCTACATCAAGCTGCAGATCATGATCCGCTGCAGAACTTAACTGGCCACCCTGATTATTTAGGCTACCCGCAGTAATATAAAGTGCTGTTGGACTTTGAATAAATCCTAACTGGTTATTGATTTGGTCTCTAATGGCTAATGTAAGCGGTTTTAATGTTCCACGTTGGATCATTTGCCCTTTTTGGTGACTCAAGTTATACGCGGTAATATTAATTTGATCTGCTGATGTAATAGCACCATCTAGTATAGCTTGCTCTGTAGCTAATACTAATTGTCCATTACTCAGAATCTTACCTTGGGCTCCCTGCAATTGATTACTATTGATATTCAATTGCTGATTTCCAGAGTGAATAATTTGGCCTGCTTCATTGTTTAGAATAGAAGTATTTAACCGCATTAAAGCTGCATTACTACTAATTTTACCTGATTTATTATTTAGACCATTTACAAAGTTCAGAGTAAATTCGTTATTTCCAGTATGCTGAATTTTTCCTTGGCTATTATCTAGTTGTTGAGCAGAAAGAATAATATCCTGACTATTTAACTGTCCTTGCTGATTATTGATCAGATTCTGGCTGGTCAGTTTGAGTTGATCTTGAGCAACAACTGTCGCTGCCTGAGTTGAAATATCTGTACCAGCGTTCAATGCAATCGTTTTCGATTGTAATTGTCCCTGTGCTGCATCAATCGTCCCTGTCGCATTAATCTGGATATGCTGGCCTGCGAATGTTTGGCCATGTAAACCAGCCCGATCCACATTGATCGTAAGCATACCCGTATCAGCTAATTTACCTTCACGATCTAGGCCCGCGGCAATTAAACCATTCTGTGCATGTTCTAATGCTGAGCTTGTGATTTTTATATTTTCCCCAGCCGCCAAAGAACCAGAATTTTGAATATATTTTCCTGTAACCGTTAAATCCTTATCCGCATAAATACCACCGTTGTTTTTAAGCTGATCATGTTGCAATTGAACAGTTGTCGCCTGTAATTGCCCTTGATCATTGTCAAATTGCTGAGCAGTACTGTTTAAATTTTGCTTGGCAATAATAGCTCCTTGGCTATTATTGACAGTGCCGTGTTGCTGTTGAATTTGATTGCCAATGATTTGCCCAGATGTATTATTCAGCGTTTGGCTATTTAAATTTAAATCAGTTTTTGCCTGTATAAACCCCTCTGTATTATCAATCGCTTGATTAGCTTTGATATTTACAGATTGGTTTTCTGAATAAACCACACCAAACTGGTTGTTTAAATCGCCTGCACTTACCTGAACATTGTCACCACTAGCAACGTAGCCCTTACTATTATTTAACTCACCACCTATAGCTAAATCGAGCTGCCCAATTGACTGGATCTTACCACTTTGGTTATTGGCATTCTGACTTTGAATTTTTAGTGTGCTACTCGATGCCAACTGACCTTGCTGGTTGGTAAAACCTAACGTTTGAATATCGGCCTGTTTAACATTCAACTGGCCTAGATCATTATTGAAGTTGCTGCCTTTAATGGTGGCATTACCTAAATTCAGTTGCCCACCTTGGTTATCCAAACCATTTTGACTCTCTAAATCGACACCGCCATTGGCAATGATCGTTCCCTGATCATTACCCAATACACCCGAAACATGAATGAAGCCAGTATCATAAGTTTTTGGGGTGGTATCTATTGGAGGAACAACACCGAGACGTCCTCCATCCTGTGCTGGATCAACAGGAACCGTTGGAACTATTACCGTACTACCTGTATTACCGGAGCTATTTCCAGCTGTACCACCACTCGTATTACTCTTGGCAACTCCAATTTTACCACCTAGGTTGGTCATTGAACCCGACTTTAAATCAAGTCCTTGCAAACCTGTTTGTTCAATAGAACCGCTATTTTTTAAACTACTCGCATCAATAGCAACGCGAGCAGCATTCAATGTGCCACTATTACTTAAACTATTTTGTTGATTAAGATGTAACTCATCAGCACTACTGATTAAACCAGAGTTCTCTAGATTTTGACTTTCAATAGAAATTTGTGAAGTTGCGCTACTTACATTACCCGTATTTTGAATATTTTGAGCTTTTAGCTGTACCTGATCTTTATTCGCGATCAAGTTACCATTATTGACTAAATCACCATTTGCATTTAGTGTCAGAGTACCTTGAGTACTATTTATCGTACCTGCGTTACGTACACCTAGCCCTTGCTCTGTTCCCACTAAAAAGATTTTTCCAGCATACATCCCACCGAGTTGGCCTACATCTAAAGCAAAGCTTGGCGGAGGCGTGGTTGTAGGTCCTGTTGTTGCCGTGATTTGAGGAGCTACTTGATCTTTGACTTGAATATCATTTTGTCCAAGTACCGTATTAAGCTCATTTGCATATAGACCAGCATTGACTTTTAAAGCACGCGCATAAATATCTGTATAAGGGGTTAAACTTCCATTTAAACCTTTACCTTCAATCGTGACCTGCCCCTCGCGGACACGGAATGATTCAAGATAACCTTGATTCATCACCGATTGACCCGTAGTTAAAGTAAAGCGATCTGCATTAATCACACCACAGCCATCACATATCAAACCAGATGGATTCGCAATAACAACTTGTGCTTGTTTTCCGGCAACTTCAATATAGCCTTTGAGTTGACTTGGATTATTACTATTCACTTCATTCAAAATAACTTTGGCTTCGCCTTTTGCAAGCCATGGGTTACCTTGCACCCAGCCTCCTAATTGAGTTTGGGTGTTATTTCGTGAGTTATTTAAAATAGCGCCTTCTTGCCCAACATCAAACTGTGTATAGGTATTACGTGAAACACCACCAGCGCTTGGTGTCTGAATATTGACCTGAGTCGTCCCATTTGCACTCGTTAAAATTGTCGGCTGCTGCGATGTTGGCGCGCCTTTATCTGCAATAATCTGGGTTTCAGCCACACTGCTCATTGGCAAGCTAATCACCAATGCTCCCAAACAACCAATCACAGCAAAGTTGAGTGGATTTAACTTCTTATAATGAATAGGTAGAACCGAGACTGTAGTCGAATCTGTTCCAGATGTCCCCTGACTTTGCCCTGCTTGCTTGGTTTTGCTTTTTACAATCTCGGCAACAGCAATAAACATCCCACGAGCATGACTAAAAATAATACGATAACGATTCTTATTCACTTTAAAGTCTCACTAAATTTTTATGTAATCAAATAAATATGTAATTGGGAGAGGATGGATTAGTAAGTCCAGTTCACACTAAATCCAGTCGTGTAATCATCCGTTTCAAAGTGATCTGGCTTTTTCAACGGTGCTCCGACAAAAGCGTCATAATTCAAACGTAAGGGAGCAATTTGACCACGCAACCCGATAACTGCACCTAATAAACTCGTGCCTGGTAAAGGATTTGGATAATGTGCAGTTTTTCCACCAACCTCTCCGTAATCGATACCTGCGTACCAAGAGTGTGGTTTATTCATGATTGAGCCACTTAGTTCATTGCGAACTAAAAAACCATTATCAGCTAATAAAGTTTGCTCACCATCAAAGCCTCTTACGGTATAACGGTTTCCAATTGAAAATCTGTCTTGAGGAGTTAAAGGTTGATTGCTGTGTTGAGTACGCCATTCAGCTAAATATTGCAGATTTTGCTGACTCACTTTAAAAGGAACTTGTAAACTAGCATTGGCTTGTAAAATCCCCACACGCGTATAAGCTTCACCAAAGTCTTCTTCTGGTGCTCTCATCGCATTCAACCAACCTGTACCACGTTTATAAGTCACATTGCCGCTTAAAGTAGCGTTAGAAAAATATTCAGTATGATCAAGGGTTGCTTTCCAACCCGCAGTTTTACGGCGTTGTACTTCAACTTCTACATCATTAATATAGTTTTGTGATTCACGATACCATCCTCCAAAACCCAAGGTTGTTTTCCGATGTGCGTCCCGATAAATTACTCGTGATAGATCTGCATTAATGAGTTCACTTTTACCGCTATATTGATAAGTTTCACTACTTCCAGCGACTGTTTGCAGGTAATTAGAGCGACTATAACTGGTTGAAAATAACCAATAATCAAATGGAATAGTATAACTTGCATAAAAGCCATCAGTACCATGTTTACCAGAGTTTCCACCGCCTAAATCATGGTTATAACTGATATAAAACAAATCATTTAAAGTCAGCACATCATCAAGTGATAAAGTCGCTGTGCCTTGATATTTTCCGGTCGCCTCACTCCCTGAATCATCAACCCCTATATGTAAGCGATAAGGTTTAGCCTGTTGCCACGCCAAAACCACATCACTATAGCCTGGTTCTTTTTTTTGTTCTGCTGGCTGGATTTTAAAGTCAGCTTCAACCGTTGGCACTCGTTTAAAGTTTTCTAAACCTTGCTCCATATCACGAATATTTAACAGCTCACCCGACTTTATCGGTAAAGCATTCCATAAATGTGCACGTTTAGAAGTACCATCAGCGAACTTAATCTGATCCACTCGTCCTGGAATAACACGAACACGCACCGTACCAGATGCAATATTTTGCTGAGGAAGCAGAACACGTGTGGTCACATAACCGTTTGCTATAATTTTATTTTGTACAAGATCAAGCGCCTGGTTTAGTCCATTTACCCCTAAACATCTTCCAATAATATTGTTCTTGCCAGTCGTAATCACATTAAAAGAAGAAATGAATTGATGGGCTTCTTCGCCTTCTAAAAGTATTTTCTTAATTTCAAAACAAGGTGTTTCACTGTTAGAGCGTAAATATTGTAATTGCTGAGCTGAAATCTTATTTTGTTCTTGCCCTAGATTTACGTTTACATTCGGCTGAATTTGTTTTTCTAATGCAGTGTCACGCTGTTGTTGTCGAATGGTTTGGTCAGCTTGAATTCTCTGGCCAATCGGATCACCTGAGTCCGCAGCATAACTTAAGCCCCCCATTAGCGATAAGCAGATGAATAAGACGCTTTTATTAAATTTTTTATAGTTCAACATATAAATCAAATCAAAATTTACTTTAATTAATCATATTTTAACAAAACATTAACAAAGTAAAAATACTTTATACAGATTAGTCTGTATGAAATTAAATTTTATTTAATATTAGTAATAATTTTTAAGAAAATTTAATTAGAAAATATACGAGATAAAAAAAAGCCCCTCTAACAGGAGCTTTTTTGAATCTTGGCAGAGGATCAAGGATTCGAACCTTGACGAACGGTTTTGGAGACCGTCATGCTACCATTACACCAATCCTCTATATGAATAATTAAACCCTTTAGATTTAATCATAAAAAAAGCAAGATCATCGTCTTGCTTTTTTCAATGGTGGGGGCGAAGAGACTCGAACTCTTACACCTTGCGGCGCTGGAACCTAAATCCAGTGCGTCTACCAATTTCGCCACGCCCCCATCTGAGACATTTATTTAAAATAAATGTGGCAGAGGATCAAGGATTCGAACCTTGACGAACGGTTTTGGAGACCGTCATGCTACCATTACACCAATCCTCTTCCAAGATTTAAATGACTTAACATTCAAATCAACTTTAAGTCTTAACTTAAAGTGGTGGGGGCGAAGAGACTCGAACTCTTACACCTTGCGGCGCTGGAACCTAAATCCAGTGCGTCTACCAATTTCGCCACGCCCCCGATGGCTGTGTATATTAGCGATAAGATCTAACAGTGACAAGTGTTTTTTTTCTAAAAAAAACTGACCGTGTAAATTGTATACAGATACTAGATCAATGATTTTTATCAGTTTGAGAGCGCATTTAAACAATTGATTGCTTCAAATGCATTTGAAAATCGGTTTTTCTGTTGTTTTTGCAATAACCCTACAAGTAAAGGGTAAAAAATTTTAACTGAATCAGGCAACTGAATGTTTAAATTTTGGCAATGCAATACAGCCCAATCATGATAAGTATTTGCTTGTAAACGCATTTGACTTAACCATTCATACAACACAATCCCAAAAGCATATAAATCGCTTTGTATACTTTTACTGGTTCCATGAAACAGTTCAGGTGCCATATACCTTGGTGTAGCATCAATGATTGAATCAGGACTCGGTATACGCCGCGTTTTTTCAAAATCAATTAAATAGAGCCCCTGCTCAAACTTTCGAAAGTGCTCCCTTTTTATATCTCCATGAATCCATCCTAGCTCATGAAACTCCGCTAAAGCTATAAGCGAGGTATAGATCATCTCACGAATATCTTTTAAATTTTGCTTTTGATCTAAATTGCCAAACCAGCAATCGGTGTCTGGCAAAATTAATACTTTCCCTTCAAACTGATGTAATTGGGAAATAGCACCGACATCAACTATTTTAAATGGCAAAAGCCAGTTCACTTTTTTATACTGAATATCTTCATAGAATTGCAATTCATGCAAAAAATCTTGCTCACTTTGAGCATGTACATGCGGCAAATGGTATTTTAGCCAGTAGTGATGAGCATCTATAGTACATGTCCATAGATGCCGTCCTAAAACTGCACTTTTAGGTTTTGTTACGCATTTTAGGTTTTCTATATGAGAAGCAAAATCATGCTTCAGCATAATAAGACTCTGGTTGTTGTCTCTTTTCTTCAAAACGTAGAACTTCTAAACAATGCTGAATTGTTTTACCAATACGCGCATGAGTTTCTATAGAAGAAATTTTCGGCCAAGTCGCCCGCTCACCTTCTCGTTGTAAACGCTTAAACAAATGCGGACGAGGGTTTTGCAATGTATAGGCATAATGTTTTAGGCCATATTTAGCAATAATATTGACATCGCCATAGTAGCGCTGCCCTATTACCCCATATCCATGATCAAGCAATCTTCTTACTGGAGAAATAGCACCGAGTCTTTGACGAGTGAAGTCCATTACTCCCATCGACAGGACTTTACCTTGACGTCTTAAAATTCGTTCAGGCCAACTTAAAAGATCTTTACGAAAACGGTGTGCATCATCTTGCATAAATGGCACAACATGCGGATTCACTTGACTGGCAATGGTGTAGTTTAAATTATAAAGCCTTGCCATTCTTTCTTGTGGAAAGTCACTGCGCACACTGCCATCGACCCATTTTGTATTTGCCATATAAGGCGTATGTTCACCATCATAGCGCTTACTGGTTAAACGCACAGGTGGAAATAAAACTGGCACAGCACAAGAAGCCAATACAGCACTCCAAACCAAAACGTTGGGTGTCATAATTGCATTCATAATTCGCGGGTTTTCTGTTGCATCGTATGGTGCAACGGCCACATTAATATTTAAACCCGATTTTTTAAATGCCTCTTCAAAAGTCAAATCGCCTAAGTTTTCGATAAGGAATTTTTTCAAATAGTGGACATCCGCAATGCCCCCATTCCCTTTTATAAGTTCACGAAGCTTTCTAAAATGAAATGCATCACTAAAAAATTGCTCGCCATTTAATAAGTTTTGAACGTCTTCACTCGCAGAAGTCCCCAACATACCTGTCATAATGGCGCCAGCACTTGAACCAGAGAGGACTTTGGGCATTAAGTCTTGTTCAATTAAAGCTTTACATACACCTGTATGAAAAAGACCTAAAGTTGCACCACCCGAAAACATGAGTGCGGGTTGCCCATATGCTTTTTCACAATTTTCAAAAAACTCTATTTTTTCTTTTCTTTGAAAGGTAATACATTCACTAGAAGCAATATAAGCCAAGCTTTGGCTGACTTCTTCAATATAATCTTCAATTAATTTTTTTGTACCTACATGCGTTGCAGCAAACAACATAGGGTGACCAATATTTGCAATATCGTAAGTTAGCCCTTCTTTTAAAAGATAAATCAAATCTAAAGTACGATGTTGCTGCCGATATCTTTTCAGTAAGGTGTAACGATAAGAAATGAGCTCAGCATCAAAATAAGGTGAACTATTATCGAATTTCCACTCTTGTGCACCTGTTTCTTCATCCAGTTTTAATGCAAAAGACTTCCACTCTTCATAAGATTCAGCCATGTCTAATTGACGTTGTAATTTTTTGATACGGTAAGCCTGATGCGGATTCATATCACTTCGTATTTTTTCAAACATATTTCGTCCTCATCTTCACAGATGATTTTACTGAATAGACATGACAACACTATGCGCGGTCTGAACATTTCAATCAATTGCAAAACAGATAAACTAGATTGGCAGTATCTTTTTTGTCAGCTTGCAAATTTCGGTGTTAGTATCCTAGTAAATTACTGTTTAACATGATTGATTAACCATGGCTACCATTGATTTACCCGACAATTTAGTTCAAACCTTATCACTTGTATTAAATCAGTTACAGCAGGTTTTACCTGAACCGAAACAAGAAACTGATTTCACTGCACCAGCTTTTAGATGGGAAAACCAGCAACTTAAAGCCATTTATACGCCTAAGAATATTTATCTTGATGACTTAAAAGGCATCGAACGTCAAAAAGGAAAAATCATTCAGAATACTTTGCAGTTTTTAAATGGCCTACCTGCAAATGATGTACTTTTAACGGGATCACGTGGTACAGGTAAATCCTCTATAGTGCGTGCTTTACTCACTGAATATGCGCCTCAAGGATTACGTTTAATTGAAATTGAACGTGATGATTTAGCAGACTTACCTAAAATCCAAAAAATCATTCAAAACCGCCCTGAAAAGTATATCGTCTACTGTGATGACTTAGCTTTTAATGCTGAAGATGAAAATTATCGTAGTCTAAAAAGTGTATTAGATGGTTCATTACAATCTGGTTCAACAAATTTTATTATTTATGCGACCAGTAACCGCCGTCACTTGTTACCTGAGTTCATGCACGAAAACACACCTGTAACTAAGGTTGATGTACCTCAATATACCGAACTACATCCACAAGAAGCGATTGAAGAAAAGATCTCTCTATCAGACCGTTTTGGCTTATGGTTATCTTTTTATCCAATGGATCAAAATTTATATTTAGAAATCGTAGAACATTATCTTGATAAAGCAAGAATGCCTTTTAATGATGAAGTTCGTGCTGAGAGTTTACGTTGGTGTCAAATGCGTGGTCAGCGCTCTGGTCGTGCGGCTTATCAGTTTTCTAAGCATTGGATTGGTTTAAATGCTTTAAAAGAGTTGTCTAACAGTTAAATAAAATGTCCCACAAAGCCTTAGCTTTGGCCTGTAAACCGCTTAGCTTTGGCAGTTGTTTTTCATAACCTAAAACCAAGATCGCCCTCTTTTAGGTTTATATATGAAAAAACAATTGCCAAAATTTTCTATCGCAAGCAAAACTATTGCTAAAAGTTTGTTATTCACACAAGGCTTTTTAGACCAAGCAAAAAAATATTCAACGCTTCCTTTTACTCAATCTCATATCATTCGCCCACGTGTTGACGAAAAATATTATAGCTGGACTCATTACGGCATCTTTTTTCCCCTTTTGCCAGAACCGCATCGCTATTTAAATATTATGATTTTATTAGGCACACCTGGTGCGCTTGCTTTTGATCATGATGACATTATTGTTGGCAATCCCAGAAAAACAGCGACTTTCTTTTCAAGTACAGCCGCCCTTGAACAAGCCTTATTGAAAGCCTATATCATTCCTAATGATACAAAAATTAATGAAGATGGAAGCTTAATCAAACTAGGTCAGGAAATTTCAATTCAAGGAAAATTCCCTAAAATTCATATTAATGGACATTATGAAGGTCTAGATTTTGACTTTGATATTGATGTGACCTCACATGTTTCATGGTTTATAAAAACGCCTGTTTATGATCATTTGAGTTTATTAGCCAAATTTAAAGGTTTTTTAAATTATCAAGATAAATATATTGAAAGCGAAGGACTTTGCACTTACGAATATGCTCGAGCAGTTGGCCCCCACTCATTCACAAATCAACTTATCCCTGAAAACCATAAATTACCACTTGATTTTTTTACCTATCAAATCATTAATTTAAATATAAATACTCAACTTCTGCTAACCAAAGCAGATATTGCGGGTCAAACAGTAACTTATACATTGCATATTAGACATCTTGATCGGCCACCTGAAATTTATACAGATGTCAGCTTTGATATTATTTCATATCAAATTGATGACTTCATTTCTCCAACGGGCAAGAAAATGCGACTTCCCAAATACTTTTCTTGGATTGCTAGAAATGAAGCAAAGCAAATTATTTTAAATATTCAGGCAGAAATTGACTGCCCATTCCGCTATGGTCATGGGCAAGGTTATGCAAGTGGTTATATATTTACTGGTCATTATTTTGGCAATAAAGTGCAAGGCCGTGGTTATATCGAATATATAGATATTGAAAACCAACAAGCCTTTGCAGATGAATAATTTTACTCAGGAATAGTAAGTTCAGTCATTGGCCAACGTGGTGTAGTCGTGACAGCCAAGCCATCATGTTGGCCGGCTTTTAAACGCTGATAACCTGCAAATGCAATCATTGCACCATTATCAGTACATAAAGCAGGCTCCGCATAGTAAACCTGAGCTTTAATTTTCGCCAATGAAGTTTCTAACTGTTCACGTAGTCTTAAATTTGCACTTACCCCACCAGCAATCACTAAACGCTTAAGCCCAGTTTGCTTTAAAGCTTTTACCGATTTTTTCACCAAGGTATCTACAATTGCTTCTTGGAATGAAGCAGCTATATCAGCATCTCTGTTTTCACCATTCAATTTTTTCAATTGCACAGAAACGGCTGTTTTTAAACCACTAAAAGAAAAGTCTAGGCCTTGATGAAGCATTGGTCGTGGAAATTCAAATGCTAGCGGATCACCAGATAGCGCCAGTTTTGCGATATTTGGCCCACCCGGATATGGCAAGCTCATCATTTTTGCAACTTTATCGAAAGCTTCACCAGCAGCATCATCAATAGACTCACCTAATAGCTCATATTGACCTATGCCATGAGCTGCCATCAATTGTGTATGACCACCTGAAACAAGCAATGCTACAAATGGAAATTCGGGTGGCTGACTTGAAAGCAATGGAGCCAACATATGCCCTTCCATATGGTGAACACCAATCGCAGGCTTATTTAAAGAAAAAGCTAGAGTTCTTCCAAACAATGCGCCTGTCATTAATGCTCCCATTAAACCTGGGCCACGCGTATAAGCAACTGCATCAATCTCTTGTTTTGTTACACCACTTTGTTCAAGCAATTGATTCATTAAAGGAATGAGCTTACGAACATGGTCACGAGAAGCAAGTTCAGGTACTACCCCACCATATTCAGCATGAAGTTTTATCTGGCTATAAAGAACCTGTCCCCGTAAGCCGAGTTCGCTATCATAAAGTGCCAACCCTGTTTCATCACAAGAAGTTTCCAAGCCTAAAACAATCATCAAAACTGCCTTTTATATGAGTCAAAATATTGCAATCGCTATTATAGACTTGTGATATGAGTTGTAAATGAGTAAAATACTGACCTTCACTTGTGATCCGGCGCAATGGTGTGCCTGATCTTATCCATAATCTAGAGGATTTTACATGCCACAAGTTAAGTTGAAAGAAGGCGAACCAGTTGACGTAGCTATCCGTCGTTTCAAACGTTCATGCGAAAAAGCTGGTGTTTTAGCTGACGTTCGTAAGCGCGAATTCTACGAAAAACCAACTCAAGAACGTAAGCGCAAAAAAGCTGCTGCAGTTAAACGCTACCAAAAGAAATTGGCTCGCGAATCTGTACGTACTACTCGCCTTTACTAATTAATTTGTGATTGACTGCTGAAATTATGACTACTTTAAAAGACCAAATTACTGATGCATTAAAAACTTCTATGCGTGCCAAAGATATGGCAACAGTGACGGTTTTGCGTAGTCTACAAGCAGCAATTAAGCAAATCGAAGTTGATGAGCGCATAGAGCTTGGCGACGCTCAGGTTCTTGCGGTCATTGAAAAGCAAATTAAACAACGTAAAGAATCGATCAAAGCCTTTGAAGGTGCTGGTCGTGATGATTTAGCTAGTAAAGAACAAGCCGAAGCTGAGATTATTTCCCAGTTTCTACCAGAAGCTATGACTGAGGAAGAGCTTGATTCTATCATTGAGCAAACGATTGCTGCTCAAGAAGCAACTAGCATGAAAGATATGGGTAAGGTGATGAATTCTCTACGTCCGATCATAGCCGGGCGTGCCGATCCTGCTCAAATTTCAGCAAAAATTAAAGCTAAATTAGCTTAATTCCCTCCTCTTTCCTCATACATACTTAGACTAAATTTTCATTTACTTGTCAGTTTAAGTATATCTGTGTCTACGAAAATCCTAAGTCAAACTAAATCTATTAAATTTTCATTCGTCGCTCATCTTGCATTTGCTTTAATCGACTATCTATTTTGGCCGACATAGCTTGGTTGCCCTTCGCTAGTCTTTGCGCGTGCAACATAGACTTAATTGCATTTTCTTCACTACCAGACCAATACTGTGCTTCTGCACGATATCGCAATACATTCACCGCTCTTAATGGCGATTGTTTATCTAAATTAGCAGCCTGCTGTAATAGTTGCCAGCCCTGAATATCTCGAGCATTTTTATTAATAAAACGCTGAACGAGCGTCTGTACTTGCGCATATTTTCCCTGACGCAATAACACCTCAGCCAACTTATAGCTAAACGCCTTATTTTCCGGTATGGTCATTTGCAATGGAGCAATCGAATTATAGGCCTGATCAAGCTTATTTTGGCCCAAATAAATATCTGTTTGAATTAGAGTAACTAGTGGTTTACCACTAGATTTCACTTGATCTAATGTTGTTTGAGCCTGCGTGTAATCTCCTTGTTTAAGATAAAACGCCGACAAAGCCAACATCCCTGCCAGATTTTTTTGTGAAGCTAAACTCTGCAGCTGATTTTCTGTAGCTTCTCCAGCGACCACCATGGTGTACCATTTTAAAATTTCAAAATCGACATCATATATTCGGCTTTTAACCTTAGGCATTTGATTGGCTCTCAAACGAGCTTCACTCATACGCTCAGTCGTTAAAGGATGCGTAAGCCAAAAATCCGGCAAAAAACTTACATGGCTAGTTGCTCTGTGCATTGTTTCAAAATAATCTGCCATACTTTGCGGGTTATAACCCGCGGCATACATATACTGCATTCCAATTCGGTCAGCTTCACGCTCTTGATTACGACTATAAGTAAGCTGTTTATCAAGAAGTGCAGCTTGCGTACCTAACATGACCGCAGCTCCAGCATCTCCACCTGCCTGAGCAGCTAGAGCCACCCCTGCCAGCAAACCAGCCAAACTTAAAAGCGCCTGTCCTTTAAAAGCCTCTTCCGAACGACTAAAGTGCCTCTGAGAAACGTGAGCAATTTCGTGTGCCATCACACCAGCAATCTCATCAATATTTCGAGCTGATGAAATAAGACCAGTATTTAGTGCAAATAGCCCACCCGGAACAGCAAATGCGTTAATTTGAGGATCTTTAATTACAACAAGCCCAATAGGTTGTCCAAGTTGTGTTTCACCCAAGATATTAGAGAAGACTTGGAAAAACTGATCTTCCAGCCACACATCTTGTATGACTGGCATTTGCTTATGAACCTCACGGAAAACTTTTTCACCAATAAATTTTTCTTTCTGTTGGTCAAGCAATCCTATTCCACTACCAATATTGGGAATTTCGACTTGTCCAGAAGCTGGTTTTGGATCAAAAGGATCTGCATAAGAGGCATTTGTTATAAAAGCCAAACTTAAAATAACTGGCAAAAATTTCAAAAGTTCTTCTCTATTAAAATTAAACTAACAAAAAAGCCCATTCATAGAATGCTTGAGTTTGCCGCATCATATGAACAGGCTTTCACTATAACATTGAAAATAGACTATATTTGCAATGAAGTGTTATTCAATATTTATACGAAATTAGGATTCACCAAATATCTTGGTGTTTTATCTTCCAATGCTTCTACCAAGTTTTTATATGCTAAGTTTGCCATTTTTTTGCGTGTTTCAGCTGTAGCAGAACCCACATGAGGCAAAGTAACTACATTTGGTAATTTGAAAAGTTCAGAATCTTGCAAAGGCTCTTTTTCATATACATCTAAACCTGCAGCAAAAATAACTTCCTGCTGTAAAGCTTCAATAAGTGCCTGCTCATCAACCACTGAACCACGCGCAATATTAATAAAAATAGCATGCTTTTGCATAAGCTCAAATTGAGCTTTACCCATTAATGCTTTAGATTCTGCATTTAAATCAACTGCTGTGACTACAAAATCAGACTGTTGTAACAACTCATCCAAACCTAGATATTGAGCATTCAATGGCTCAGCCAATTCAGGCTTTTCACGTCGATTATGGTAAACAATATTCATGTTAAAACCATAAAAACCACGACGTGCAATTGCAGCACCAATATTACCCAATCCAATAATACCTAGTGTTTTCCCAAAAACATCCAAACCAAACTGTTGTGGCCCAACTGTTCTTTTCCATTCACCTTGTTTAGTCCAATGGTCTAGAAATGGTACTTTTCTAGCTGCACTTAACAATAGAGTAAAGGCAAGATCTGCTGTAGTTTCAGTCAAAACATGTGGTGTATTTGATAACCAGATTTTCTTTTGGTTCAAATAAGCAACATCATAATTATCATAGCCAACTGTCACAGATGAAATAATTTTTAGTTTTTGTGCTGGAGCAAGATTACTTTCATTGAGCAAGCGCCCCGCGCCAATCATTCCATCAGCATCTACGACTTCTTTTCTTATCTGTTCATTAATATCACCCAGTTTAGGGTTTAATACGACAACATGATAATCCTGCTGTAACAGTGACAAAATTTCTTCATCAATTTGGCTAAAAACCACAACCTTTTTCATGTATATCCCTACTACTCATTGTTATCTTGCATAAGTTGCCACAGCCTTTTTTTAAGGAGAGGCTTATCTAACATTTCTTTTAAACTAGCTAAATGAATAATATTTGTATGTTGAATATAGGCACATTTCCCTAAACACAAAATCTTTTTTTCTGCCGCCACAGCATCTAAAAAACCTTGAATATATGAACCGACACCGCGTTGATCTTGATAAGCTGCTAACGGAAAAGGCCACCTTAATTCAGCATAATGCCCCACTTTGGCCTTTTGTATATTTGCCCAAAGTTGCTTTTCCTCTTTCTCTAATGCAGTTACATCAACAAAGATTACACACTTTTCAAGACAATAAGCCTGCAACTCAAATGGAGCAATTGCCTCTTGCTCAACAACTATAGGTTTTTCTACAACCATTTCAGGCTGTGGAACATCTACAATGGCTATTGAAGGCTCCTCAACCACTTTAGCAACTTCAAGCAGTTCAGGATTAGATGGTGCCTGTTCAAATGCAGGAATATCTACAGCAATAGGTATATTAATTGGAATATGAGGCTCAGCAACCTGATCACGCCATAAAGTATGAGCATTATTTTTTTGGCACACTTGTGTTCTAGGAATCCACACATCGATTCCTAAAGTTGCCAGTATATTTCTTTGCTGCCCAATCATGTTTAAATCAGTACCTCTAATCTACTCACATTCTAACGGGCTTCTGATTTTTTTTCAGCGTTTTCTTTAAATGATCTCTTTTCAAAACCACATATGTTTCTTAAATAATCATAACGCTATTTTTCTTCTGCATTTGCTCTACAATTTCATCTGACTCAAAACCAAATCGCCAATAGAGCAACTCAAGTACATCAAGTTCATCTTGAGTAATAATTCGGTCACTCCATAAGCACATTTCAGCAATTGCCAAAATGCTTAAACGATCACGAAGTAACAGCCCAGCAATGTCATTTAAAATTTCAGCCAAGTCCAAAGGCTCATCCGAAATTTCATCATAAATATTCATTTCATCTGGGTTTAGCAATGAACGCAAAATACGTTCACGAACTTCCAACTGGTTTGGACTATTAATTTGCTGCACATGAAGTAGTGCATCAATTAAACGCACTATTTGAGGTTTTACTTCTTCAAATGCTGTAGGTAAGTGAAGTGGCATCAGGTTCAATTCATATTTGACCCGCTCTAATAACAAGGCATCAAGTAATCCTATTTCGCCATCTTCCTGAATAATAAGAGCAAGTTTGGTCAAAAATTGACGCGCAATACTTGCTGGCATATGGCCAATATTTTTACATGCGTCGTGAAATATCTGAATATGAATACGACCATCCAAATTAAGCAAAGCATCGACAATCGAATGACTTACAGGAGCTTCTTGCGGAATAAATTCTCGATATTGACGAATCATTAAAATTGCAACCATCACCTCACGCGAACCAGTAGCGGTTTGCAATGCACGCTGAATGAGCTCCGGGCGTTTTTTATTACGCCGAATATCATTACTTAAAGGTTTAATCGCATCATTTAATGCAAAACTAATTGGAGAAAGGCGCAACAAAGGCAAAGGCTGTGGTGATGACCACGGAATATAAATTTCTGTTTCAGATTCTTCTAATGAACGAAAAAGACTAAATAACGGTCTATTGCGAAGTTTCTTTAAATTTTCTAATTGTAAATCTTGCAATAGAGTTGGATTAAGTTCGTAAATACGCTCACGAATACTTGGGTGAATATTCATCCAACTTTGAGGACTAAGTGAGTTTGCAAAACACATATGTGCAATAGATTCAGAATAAGCACTATGAATTTGCGAACCTGAATGGTGAACATAAATACGCAATAAAGTTTGGGTATTCGTACTATTTTTTAGCAACCGCATGGTTTTTTGGTCGTTGCGGAACGTACGACCACTTAATGTTAAATATTTAATAAAACGTGTGATTAATACACCCAAGCTTCCTGCTAGCCAGATTACACCACCAACAGCTACAAAGACTGTTTCAAATTTATGCTTATAACCAGGACTGTAACGTTTAAAACCCTGCTTGGCGAGCTTACTTCCCCATTGACTGAAAGTTGTTAAACCACTGTATAAAATTTTTAATTTAGTATTTTCTACAGCTTCACCGGATAAAATCTGGTTAAACTCATGACCCAATAGACCATACAGCTCTAGTTCATCTAGATTCTGTAAAGCTCCCCAAGTCAAAATAATGACAATATCCTTTGAGTGAAAACCTGCAGTTAATGCATTCACCCCTACTTCGTCAGGCAAAACATAAAGTGTTGGAATATTCAGAGAAAATGTTTGCGCCAAATGTTCGGTAATTTTTAATGCCGCATGTTCTTCCGGTGTACTCTCACCTTTTACCAAACGACGCGCTTTAAGCTGTTTAGCAAGAGAATGTCCTCCTTTACGCAAAATATAAAGCTCGGTCACTACAGACCAAACCATAATAAAAAGCAAAAGAGCAACAAAATATGGACTTAAGGCATGCCACCAAATTGGCTGGCTATAATCAAAGAAATGAACAAGTAAACCCAAAATGAGATTTAAAATAAAAATAGTTAAAAGCACAGCGACCAAACACATAGTGATGGACCATGCCATATTCTTATTTTCGATTAAATAGTGGCTTACTTCTTTCAATGTAAATAATCCCAATTACATTGTTAAGTTTCATCATAAAAGAAAAAAGCGGGAAACACCCGCTTTTTTCGGCTATTTCTATTCTTCTTTAATACCCGTCAAATCTACTGACGCTGCATCAATATTGACATCAATATAACCATCTTTTTTCTTTTTCGCAGAATCATTACGCTTCTGCTCCAAATTATTCAGATAGTCTGCATCGATTCCACCAGTTACATAGATACCATCAAAAACAGAGCAATCAAACTCAGTCAATGTAGGAACCTTACTTGTACGTACGGCGTTCTTCAAGTCTTCCAAATCTTGGAATACTAAACGATCAGCACCAATAATTTCTTGGATTTCCTCTACGCTGCGTTCTGAAGCAATAAGCTCAGTCTTAGCAGGCATATCGATACCATAAACGTTTGGATACATTACTTTTGGTGCTGCTGAAGCAAAGTATACTTTTTTCGCACCAGAGTCACGCGCCATTTGAATGATCTCATTACACGTAGTACCACGTACAATAGAGTCATCAACCAATAGAACGTTCTTGCCTTTAAACTCCAACTCAACAGGGTTCAATTTCTGACGTACAGATTTTTTACGCTGTTGTTGACCCGGCATAATGAAGGTACGGCCGATATAACGGTTTTTCATAAAGCCTTCGCGGAACTTCACACCAAGAATATTTGCAAGTTCTAATGCTGAAGTACGGCTTGTATCTGGAATTGGGATAACCACATCAATATCATGGTCCTCACCCCAGTCACGCAAAATTTTATGCGCTAATTTTTCACCCATTTTTAAACGGGCTTTATAAACTGAGATACCGTCAATAATTGCATCTGGACGAGCAAAATAAACATATTCAAAAATACATGGGCGGTATTTTGGTTCTGCCGCACACTGTTTAGTGAATAACTGGCCTTCAGAATCAATGAAAATTGCTTCACCCGGTGCAATATCACGCTCGATTTTAAAACCAAGTGCAGTAATCGCTACAGACTCTGATGCAATGATATATTCCATCTCGCCTTGTTCAGTTTCACGCGAACCGTAAATAAGTGGACGAATACCATTTGGATCACGGAAACCAACCAAACCATGACCAGTGATCATAGCTACTACGCCATAAGCACCTTGACAGCGCTCATGAACACGAGAAACCGTATGGAAAATATCTTCAGCTGTAGGGTTTAGTGTTCCCTTCTTTTGCAACTCATGTGCAAAAACGTTTAAAAGAACTTCTGAGTCAGAATCAGTGTTCATGTGACGTAAATCTGTTTTAAACAGGTCATCATGAATTTCTTCTGCATTAGTCAAGTTACCATTATGTGCAAGTGTAATCCCGTAAGGTGAGTTCACATAAAATGGTTGAGCTTCCGCACTGCTAGCAGAACCCGCAGTTGGGTAGCGCACATGACCAATACCGTAATTACCCAGTAATGCTCTCATATGACGAGTATGAAAAACATCACGCACCATACCGTTATCCTTACGAAGGAAAAGACGGCCTTCATGGCAGGTTACTATTCCAGCTGCATCTTGCCCACGATGCTGCAACATCGTTAATGCATCAAACAACATTTGGTTCACTGGCGATTTACCGGCTATACCAACAACTCCACACATAGCAACCTCGCAGACAAGCTAGGAATTAATAAAAAGGATTCTTTGTTGAATGGTCGGGCCGGATTTCTGATTCTTCCGACTCGTCCATTGGTTTTGGAGAAGTGCGAGATACACCGCCTCCAGATGTTATCTGATGATATGCCTCACTTGCTGCGTCTTTAGAAAGCTCTGTGGCTAAAGGCGCATAAGGCAGTAAAAATTGTATAAGTATGGACTGTTTCCAGTTTGCTGAACCTTCAACCCAAGGTCCTACGCCTTGCATGGTAATAAGAACGACCAGTAAACCTTTCAACGAACCAAAAGCACCACCTGCTAAACGATTTAATGGCCCCAATTTCAAACTTTTCAAGAGGCCATTTAAAAGTGCAGTGACGATCCAAGTTAAAACAACAATAATAAGTGCAATAAATGCAAAAGCCGCAATCTTTTGAACCACCGGATCCTGACTTAAACCCGACATTGACGGAGCTAGAAGAACAGCATATTTTGCACCCATAATTAATGCAAAAATCCATCCTACCAAGTTCGCAAAGGCTTTTATAAATCCTTGTCGCAAACCGTTTAGCCCCCCAATGAGCAAAAGTATTAGAATGATGATATCAATAGTGTTCATGTTCAATTAGGTCATAGCTTCAACACATTGCTTTACAAGTGTTGGTCCTGTGTAGATTAGACCACTATAAATTTGAACAAGTGTTGCTCCAGCTTGTTGTTTCGCTAAAGCTTGCTCACCAGACAAAATACCACCCACACCGATTAAAGGAATTTGTCCTTTTAATGATTGAGCAAATAAACGTAAACATTCTGTACTTTTTTCAAATACAGGAGCGCCTGACAAACCACCTGACTCATTACCGTAAGGCAGGTTTTCCACCCCTTCTCTCGATAAAGTCGTATTAGTTACAATAAGACCATCAATTTTAAAATCTAATAATTGAGCAGAGATAAACTCAACATCTTCAGCTGTTAGGTCCGGAGCGACTTTCAAAACTAAAGGAACATAATGATTATATTGCTCAGCCAACTCAAGTTGACGTGCTTTTAAGGTTTGCAGTAACTCAGTTAATGCATCACCACTTTGTAAACTACGCAAGTTTTTAGTGTTTGGAGATGAAATATTAACTGTAATGTATGACGCGTAGTTATAAACTTTCTCAAGACAAATCAAGTAATCATCGACTGCTTTTTCGACAGGCGTATCAGCATTTTTACCAATATTGATCCCTAAAACGCCTCTAAACTTTGAAGCTTTAACATTTTCAATCAGCTTATCAACACCATCATTATTAAAACCCATGCGGTTAATAATGGCTTTAGCTTCAGGAATACGAAATAAACGTGGTTTGGGATTACCCGATTGTGGGCGAGGTGTAATTGTGCCAATTTCAATAAAACCGAAACCTAATCCAGCTAAGGCATCAATATGAGCACCATTTTTATCTAGGCCTGCTGCCAAACCTACAGGGTTAGGAAACTCGATTCCCATACATGTAGTAGGCTTTGCTTCTACAGCCTGACGCATCATGCCTAGCTTATGCGCTTTATCAAGCATGGATAATGTTAATTCATGGGCACGCTCTGGTGCTAAACTAAACAACATCGGGCGAGCAAGTGAATATAACATACCAATCACAGTCTACTGATTTTAGGTATGCATATTATAGGCACAGGCAGCACAAAACACCATGCCTGACATAAGCATATTTTAATATGTTATTGAACTGTCGCTGTTAATTTAATCTGACCTTCGCTTGAAACCATTTCCATCTTCTGAATACTAAGGCCCATCTGTGCAAGTTGTGTTAAAAAGTTAGCTAAAACTGCATAATTCTGATGTGTTACAACAATTTGTAACTGTTCTCCATTTTGCTGAGAAGTCACAGTTAAACCTTGCTGTTGAGCCACCCTTTGTATTTTTCCAGACTTATCAAGTTCAAGCTCATTTGCGGGTTTCATAGTAACCGCATTACTCTGCATCCACACCATCAAATCTTTTAAATCATTTAAGCGTTTTTGCTGTTGTTCTGCCAAGGAATGCATTTTCCAAAGTGAAGACCCGACAATAGCGACTAGAACAAAAATTGTAGTAAAGACCACCATAACGCGTTCACGGACAGTTAAACGGTCTAGGTATTGAACAACTTGTTCAATCCACTGATCAAAACGACTCTGCAATTGAGCTAACATTTTCATTATTGTATTTTCACCACCCCAATTGCCCCACCACCATTTGCTTGAACATTACCTAGCTCAGCTTTAAATCCTTGCTGATTTAATTGTTGTGTCAAAGCTTGTAAATCATCTGCCGATTTTGCTTTTAATGCCATCGTTAAGATTGAAGCATCATAATTAAGTTGCTGAGCCAAAATCTGTCTTTGCATTAAAATTGGTCCAACACGGCTCAACAAAGAAAGTGCTTGTGTATCACCTTGCTGACTCATTCTTAGATGGCTTTCAAACTGGCCTTTAATATTTTGTTCAGTTACACGACTAGATGGCCCAAACCAATATTTATATTGTTCAATCGTCTGATCAGCAGTTTGATTCGCCACTTTTTTCAATTTGACCCAACGCAATAAATCATAACTAAACTGCACCACAATAATTGCTAAAACAACAGCAGCGCAAGCTTTCCAATAGCCAGAGAAAGTACGCTCCTGACCTTTTGATTTTGGCAAAACATTAAAAGGATGCTGCTTAGTTTTATCTAGAGACTGAAATTGATAAACAAACTCAGAACGTTGCTCTGCACTTGAAGCAGCTTCTAAACTCTCTAGTTGTTCTGCTGCTAAACCACTATATTGATAATGTGTTTCGGCTGGCTGAAATTCTAAAAAAAGCCCCAAATCATCAATTGAATTACCTAACCACTTATTCTCACGCACCAAAAGTTGATGGTTAATATTACACAGAATAACTTGCTCAGTTTGTGGTTCAGGCAAAATCAGAAAATCAGGTAACAAAGCAACAAGTTTGGTTGGCAGTAAAGCCAAGGAATGTTGCCATGTCTCAACCATACCTTGAGCAACACCTAAAACAGTTAACTGATCCGCATAAAAATAGTGGACCACTTTCATGTGATCAATAGGTAAAGTCACAAACTCTTCAAGTAGATATTTAACCCCATCAGCCCCCAGCTGTTTATAGTGGGACTTCGCCATAGATTGCTGAAGCATTTGAGCATGACGACTCGGAAAAAAGACCGTAGCTTCTTTTCCTTGATGTATTTGCAAGTCTTGTATTAATTGATCGAGACTCGCAGCCTGCAACCAGCTTTCTCCGTTAGACCAATGCCATGTTCCATTGGTTTCAGGCATCCATATATACAGCATGTCGGCTAAATAACCTTTTTAATTATATTGTGGGTATAAAACTATTTTTTTGTGTTGATAAACCATTTGCAATCACAGCTTGATCATAAATTCTAGCTTCGGCAAGCGCAAATGGATTGAAATTCTCATGAGTAAGCAACTCTGCAATATGACCTACAACATTCATATGGCAAACCACCACAATCGACTCATAAGGAATTTGAGACAACCACTCAATTGCTTCTTTTGCATCATCATCTGGCTTAATTTTATCGCACAACAACACAGGCACATCTTTAAAATATGTCTGAATATGTGCCAATGTTTCTTGGGCACGCAACAAAGGACTGACTACAAAAATATCAGGTTTTACAATATCTTTTAAAAATGTTGCTGTTTGTTCAGCCTGTGCATGCCCACGCGCAGTAAGTGGACGTTTAATATCATTACCATTTACTGGTGGAGCAGCTTCCCCATGACGAACTAATGTCAGTTGCATAAAATTTCCTTGTTAATAATTCCTGCATTATAACCACAATTTATGACATTTATTCGTCAGACTTCATGATGAGGTAAAACAAACTCGACATCACTACGATGCCCATTTTTCATAAGAGAAAGTGCAATATTTAATGGCGGAGCGCCTTCAAAAATCACCTCATATAAAGCATTGGTAATTGGCATATATACGTCCAGTTCTTGTGCTTTACCACGCACCTGAACAATTGTATTAATCCCTTCAGCAGTTTGACCCAACTCTTTACTAGCTTGATCCAATGTCTTACCAGAACCTAGCGCATATCCGATTTGGTAGTTACGGCTTAATGGACTATTACAAGTCGCAAATAAATCGCCCACACCAGATAAACCTAAGAACGTAAGTGGATTTGCACCCTGCTTTACCGCGAAACGGCTCATTTCAGCCAAAGCACGCGTTAAAATCATACTCTTGGTATTTTCACCAATTTTATATGCTGCACCAATTCCCATTGCAACTGCATAAATATTTTTAAGCGCTCCACCCAATTCAACTCCATGCACATCATCACTACCAAAAACGCGGAATAACGCACTATGAAGCGCATGCTGCACAGCATAACGAACAAGCTCGGAATCACTAGCAATCACTGTACCAGATGGCATGCCCGCCATAATTTCTTTGGCAAGATTTGGACCTGACAATACGCCATATGGAACTTCTGGTAATTCTTCACGAATAATATCGCTCATGAAACTAAACGTTTTAGCTTCAACGCCTTTCGTTAAAGAAACAACCGCTTGCGCAGTAATATAAGGAGCGATTTGTTTTAAGACATCGCGGAAAGAGTGACTAGGAATTGCAACCAAAATAATATCTCGATCACATACAGCTTGTTCCAAATCAGAAACTGCACGTAATGAAGATTCTAAAGTGAAGTCTGGTAAATAACGTTTATTAATATGGGTTTTATTAATTTCTTCTGCTGTTTCGGCATCACGAATCCAGATCATGGTATCGCAGCCATTACGAGCAGCTAAATTCGCCATGGCTGTACCAAAGCTACCGCCCCCTAAAACGGTAATACGTAATGCCGTTTTTTTATCGACCGCAACAGGTTCCACCAAATCTGTAAACTTAAATTCAGCCATGCTTTATTATCCTATTTCTTACTTTTACAGACGTTTAAGCCTGCCAAACTTTTACGAATTCTTTACTTTCAATATCTGCACGAGGCGCAATTGCTTTAGCTGCAGTGCCAACGTAAATAATACCTGAAATTAAATCATGTGGTTGCAGTCCTAAATACTGTTTTAACCAATTTGATTCAACAACAGCTCCACTACGCCACATGGTTGAAAACCCTTGAGCTTGCAAAGATAACAAAAGATTTTGTACTGCCGCACCTGTACTTAAGATTTGCTCAAAATGTGGTACTTTTGGGTGATCTTGTAACTGAGTCAGCGCTAAAATAAGTAGCGGAGCGCGAAAAGGATGTTGCTTAACACGTTCAAGTTGAGCGGGATCAGTTTCACCTAAATCTGCCAAAGCTTTTGTTAGAACCTCACCGAAAGCACCGCGTTGCTCACCTGGAATAACTACAAAACGCGTTGGCTTAAGTCTATGATGATCTGGAGCCGTTAAAGCAGCCTGAAAAGCTAACTCTAGTTGCTCTGAGTTTGGAGCTGGTTCAATTAATTGGCCAATAGACTGACGCTGATGAATATTTTGGTGAATTATTTGTATTGCTGAATCCGTCATTAATATTGATCTAACTCAAAAATTCGAAATAGATTAGCATAATCTACCGTTAATCCACCATTGAATCTAGCTTATAAACCTAGTGAACTTATAGTTTGACATTTTTTAATACAAAACTTCAAAACTCATACAACGTCTTCAAAATCAATTAGAAAACTTATGTTCAAATAGCTATGTCTTTTGGCGATTAACTTAGGTGAATCATGAAAAAAATAATTTTAGCGAGCGCAATGAGCGGCGTTGTTTTATTACTAGGTGCTTGTGCAACCACCCCTAAAAATACTCTAGCAATTCAAAAAGAAAATAATCAGTTTGAAGTGACTGGTATTGGTAAAACCAATTTAATTGCAAAGAATAATGCAGTTACTGCGGCACAAAAAACGTGCTCTAAAAGTACAAGCCCAGTTATTGTAGATGAAAAAACCTCTTATCACGGCGTATTAAAAGATGTGGTCAGTGAAAAGACTGGTCAAATGGTAGAAGCTGCTGCGGGTGTCATTGGTACTTTAACCGGTAAAAATGCGTCTTTGGCTAAAGATGATGACTACCAAACTACCCTTACTTTTTATTGCAAAATTAATTAAGTAAAAAAAATCCCAATCAATTGATTGGGATTTTTTTATTAGCAGTAGCCATCTAATCGGGTAAGCGGTAATTTCTTACCAATTGCTTTTTCAATTTCCGGCAAATAGAAAGCATCATCTTCAGATAAGAAACTAATACTTACACCCTGTGCCCCTGCACGACCTGTACGCCCAATACGATGAACATAATCATCAGATTGTTCAGGTAAAGTAAAGTTGACTACATGAGATACGCCATCTACGTGAATACCACGACCAGCGACATCCGTTGCAATCATGATGTTATGCTTACCTTGCTTGAACTGCTCCAACATTTTCATGCGTTTATCTTGAGCAATCTCACCAGATAGCATCCCTACTTTATATCCATCTTTTTTCAAATGATCGTAAAGACGGCGCACCTGATCACGACGGTTAGCAAAGATCATGACTTTATCAATTGGCTCTTCACGTAAAATATCTTGTAAAAGACGATATTTATCTTGTTTAGCCACAACGTAAACACGTTGTTCGACATCGTTATTGGTCTTTTGTTCAGGCTCAATTTCAACTGTTACAGGTTCAAACAACCACTGTCTTGCCAAATTTAAGACATCGTAACTAAATGTCGCCGAGAACATTAGAGTTTGACGTTGTTCCTTACGCGGTGAATAACGAACGATACGTTTTACCGAAGGAATAAAGCCCATATCTAATAAACGGTCAGCTTCATCAATGACTAAAAATTCAATTTGATCGAGCCAAACTTCTTTTTGTTCTACAAAATCAATTAAACGCCCAGGTGTAGCGACAATAATATCAACAAAATTAGCATCAAGTTGCTTCTTCTGCTTATCAAAATCAACGCCACCCAATAGGGTCACGACATGTAAATTAGAGAATTTTGTGAGGAATTTTGCATCACTTTCAATTTGCAATGCCAACTCACGAGTAGGCGCCAAGATTAAAGCACGAGGCTCACCACGGAAGCGTTGCTCTTGAACCGGATTATTGAGTAAATCATTAATTACACTAATCAGAAAGGCAGCTGTCTTACCTGTTCCTGTCTGTGCTCGCCCAATTGCATCATGCCCGGCTAATGTATATTTTAAAACCTTTTGCTGAATTGGGGTCATTTGAGTAAACCCTAAAGCATCAATCGCCTTTTTAAGTTGCGGATGTAAATTCAAGGTTTCAAAACCAGATGTCATAAATACGCGCTCTAACAAACAATCTCTCGAATGAGAAGATCATTATAAACAAAAACGCCCCAATTCAAAAATTGGAGCGTCCATCATTCATCAAAAAGATGAATTAGTCTTAGTCTAAAGGCTGAACGTTTTCAGCTTGAAAACCTTTTTGACCTTGTACAACGCTAAACTCTACGCGTTGACCGTCACGTAGAGAACGGTGACCGTCACCTACGATTGCACGGAAGTGAACGAATACATCGTCGCCGCCGTTACGTTGAATAAAACCAAAGCCTTTAGTGTCATTAAACCACTTTACTACGCCTTGTTCACGAGCTGTCATAAGTCAATCCTCAGATGATGAAAAAAGGACCTTCCGGTGTTGCAAACAGCAGAGTAAACAAGTATTTAAAATTTTTATAATCTTAAAGCTTGTAATCATTCTGTAAAACTATCAACAATTTCCGGTTACATCCATTTGTTATAGGTTATTAAAACAATTTAACTGTGTGGTAATCCCTAAAACGGTTCGAGCTTAACACGGGTTTATGACAATTAATAGAATTTTTTTCAAATATTTCCCCTATTTTTAGCTCTTTTTTTAAACAGCTTATTACAATAATTTTTATATAATCCTTTACCTTTTAATTTTTATAAAACACCTAGAGTTCACAAAAAAATTTGTTAGAATATTTTTTTTAGTTGTTTTTATAATGAATGAGCACTACCTCTTCTACTGTAACGCCTATTGAAATTAATGCCCTTGGTCAACCATGCCCAATGCCTTTATTAATGTTGAAACGTGAACTTAAGAAAGTATCAGGAAAGCAGCTATTTTTATTGAAATCATCTGACCCTCATAGTGAAATTGATGTAACGCGTTACTGCAATTTACATCATTTTATGTGTCAAACCATGCAAATTTCAGAAAGAGAATTTCACTATTTAATTGAAACTCAATGATTCTTTGTTAAAATCTAAGATGAGTAACTGCATAAAATTTTACATTTTTCTACCCAATTTTCCTTAATTATGAAGGCAATTCAAATTAAGATGAATTTATTGGTTAATCCATCCTATCCTATAAGGAGAACTCATGAGTGACAGCAGCAATCAATTGATGCCCCTGTCATTGTCTGCGCCCGGTGTAAACCTTGGTGCATATATCAGTACTGTCAATCAGATTCCTATTTTAACGGCCGAGCAAGAAAAAGAACTTGCTGAACGTTATTATTATGACCAAGATCTTGATGCCGCAAAAATGCTGGTAATGTCGCATTTACGTTTTGTCGTTCATATTGCGCGCAGCTATGCAGGTTATGGCCTACCACAAGGCGACCTTATTCAAGAAGGTAATTTAGGCTTAATGAAAGCCGTAAAACGTTTCGACCCAAATATGGGCGTACGTCTAGTATCTTTTGCCGTCCACTGGATTAAGGCAGAAATTCATGAATACGTTATTCGTAACTGGCGTATTGTAAAAATTGCAACAACTAAAGCTCAACGTAAGCTTTTCTTCAACTTACGTAGTTTAAAAAAATCGAGTAAAAAATTAACGCTCGAAGAAGCGCAATCTATTGCAAACGACTTGAATGTAACTCCAGAACAAGTTCTGGAAATGGAAGGTCGTTTAACTGCTTATGATGCTGCTTTTGAAGCGCAAGGTGATGATGACGATGATACGCCACATACTGCCCCTGCGTTGTATCTTGAAGATAACCGCTACGACCCGGCTCGTTTAGTTGAAAATGAAGACTGGGAAGAGCAAAGTACATCTGCTTTACATGATGCCATGGACCAGTTAGATGATCGTTCGCGTAATATTTTGCAGCGCCGTTGGTTAGATGATGATAAATCTACCCTACATGAGCTTGCTGCTGAGTATAATGTTTCGGCAGAACGTATTCGTCAGCTTGAAAAAAATGCGATGGAAAAAATTAAAGTCGCTATGTCGGCAAGCTAAAGTAAATGAAAAAAATAAAAGGGCGATAAGCCCTTTTGTTTTATCTGGCTATGTTTAGCCAACCTATTCTATGGTAACGTTGCCTTTCATTATTCAGTTGCGTTTTTTGTTATGTGGATTGCCATTTCAGCCCTTAATCTTGCTTTTGCAGTCATGTTGGGTGCTTTTGGAGCACATGGTCTTAAAGCTCACGCGAGTCCCGAGCAACTTGCTTGGTGGCAGACTGCAACCGACTACTTTTTTTATCATGCTCTAGGCCTATTAGCGCTTGGTATTTTAAGTAAGGTTCTTCCCCATTTCCCAATCAAGTTATCTTTCTTATTTATCCAGATTGGTATTCTATTTTTTTGTGGTTCGCTTTATATCATGGCGCTGGGATTACCAAGAATATTAGGTGCAATTACGCCAATCGGTGGAGCTTTAATGATTGCTGGATGGCTGATCTTGGCTTGGAATGCTTTCAAATACGCAAAATAATCGGAATGTGATCATGCAAATTTATTTAAATGGCGAATTAACGGACACGCCTAGCCAAAACCTGTTGCAACTCATTCAGGAGTTGGCACTTGAAGGAAAACGTTTTGCTGTCGAACACAATCAGCAAATCGTTTCTAAAAGCAAATTAGAGCAAATTACGATTGCTCAACATGACCGTATCGAAATTATTCACGCTGTTGGCGGCGGCTAAGTCGGAGTTATCCATGCAAGACACCCCTCTCATTATTGGTTCACGTTCTTTTCAATCTCGTTTATTGGTAGGAACTGGCAAATATAAAGACTTAAATGAAACGGATTTAGCTATTCAAGCCAGTGGTGCAGAAATTGTAACCGTCGCAATCCGCCGTGTGAATATTGGACAAAATCCAGATCAACCGAATTTACTCTCAGTTATTCCACCAGAAAAATATACTATCTTGCCAAATACCGCAGGTTGTTTTGATGCTGACAGCGCAGTACGTACATGTATGTTAGCGCGTGAGTTACTCGATGGTCATAACCTAGTAAAGCTTGAAGTGTTGGGTGATGAAAAAACCTTATATCCAAATGTAACCGAGACATTAAAAGCGGCTCGTACTTTGATTGATGATGGTTTTGAGATTATGGTCTACACCTCGGATGACCCAATCATTGCGCAAGAACTTGAAAGTATGGGCTGCGTTGCGATTATGCCTTTAGGTAGTCTGATCGGTTCAGGTTTAGGTATTTTAAACCCGCACACCATTTCAATTATTAAAGAAAATGCGAAAGTACCAGTTTTAGTAGATGCAGGTGTTGGTACAGCAAGTGACGCAGCAATTGCTATGGAACTTGGTTGTGACGGCGTACTCATGAATACAGCAATTGCAGCTGCTCAAAACCCTATTTTGATGGCTTCTGCAATGAAAAAAGCTGTTGAAGCTGGACGTGAAGCATTTTTAGCAGGTCGTATGCCACGTAAACGTATGGCAAATGCAAGCTCGCCAGAAACAGGGTATTTCTTTAAATAATTTATTTCTAAGGAATCACTGTTTTTCAGTGATTCCTCTCCCCGTTCATATAACCATCTTTTTTTCTTTTTAAAGCTTATATCTCTTTATTCAATCAACAGATCTAAATTTTATATTTAGCTTAGGCTATTCTAATATTTGCTTTAAATTTTGCTTGGCGTTTAACTCAAAATTCTTTTGGAAATATGCAGTTTGATAAAGTGGCTCAGACTGATAAAAATGCATTAAAACTTCTTTTCGCTTAATTGCATATACTTCTGGATCAACCCAAGCATATTCCTGCTGAATTTGCTGTTCATATTGCATAAAACGTTCAGGTGTTGCTGCCAAAATAGCTAAATCAATATCCAATAAAAATTGCAAATCTGTTTCATCGGTTAATGCATGCTTTTGAGTCGCAAGAATCCAACGCTTTATTTTCTCTAGAGTATCGGATGATAAATCTTGCGCCATCGCTTGTTCAAATAACTCAACACTCTTAAGTTCATTATCTTTAGCTTCTGGATCATAGACCGCATCATGAAACCAAAGAGCCAATGCAACAGAATAAGGATCATTTAACTCAGACCGAATCAATTCATACAAACTCAAACATTCATACAAATGTTGGACGGTATGATAGGCTCGCTGCTTTTCACTATAAGCCGCAATAAGTTCATCATAAATTTTCTGCGGTTCGGAAAAATGATAATGCTGATGCAGCTCAAACCAAAAATGTTTCAGTTTTAATAAATAAAGCTGCATCATCATCTATTAACCACGCTTAGGATTATTGCTCATCACGTTTAAATACCAACTCTTTTGCCGATGAATTATCAGCATCAAAGTAGTAACCCTCGGTATTAAACGCTTTGATGTCCTCAGCTTTATTTAATTGGTTTTCAATAATAAAACGAGCCATTAAACCACGTGCTTTTTTCGCATAGAAACTAATGACTTTATATTTGCCATTTTTCTGGTCAAGAAAAACTGGCTTCACAATTTCAGCCTTAATTTTCTTTTCATTGACAGATTTGTAATATTCATCTGAAGCTAGATTTACCAGCAATTCAGATTTAATTTCTGCTAAGTCTTCATTAATTTGGTTAGTGATGATGTCACCCCAAAACTCATACAAATTATGACCGCGTGTATTCTTTAATTTAGTACCCATCTCTAAACGATACGGCATCATTAAATCTAAAGGACGTAATAAACCATATAGACCAGAGAGCATACGCAAATGCTGGTGTGCAAAATCAATATCTTTATCTTTTAAGTGATAAGCATCTAAACCCGTATAAACATCCCCTTTAAATGCATAGATTGCTTGGCGAGCATTTGAGAAATTAAATTCGGGATTCCAATCTCTAAATCGATCTGCATTTAGTGTGGAAATTTTTTCACTAACACTCATTAAACTCGCAATTTCCGACGCAGAAAGTTTGCGGCAAACATCAATTAATTGTGCGGAGTGTTCTAACAAGCGCGGCTGAGTGAACTCATCTGTAGGTAACGCTGTTTCATAATCTAAAGTTTTTGCAGGAGAAATTAAAGCAAGCATAGACAACCTGAAAAAATTATTATTAATGCCAACTATAACAGTAGATATTTTTTAATGCTAACTCGTGTTTTCAATGACGACTATCGGTAAAATAGCATCACGTATTGTTATTTAGCGGTTCTTATATGTCTGAGCAAACTTTCATCCAGGGTCCAGTAGGTAAAATTGAACTTTTCGTTGACCGCCCTGAAGGTGAAATCAAAGGCTTTGCGGTTGTTTGTCATCCGCACCCATTGCAAGGTGGAACCCCTCAACATAAAGTCCCTGCCCTTTTAACCCAAATCTTTAATGAATATGGTTGCGTTGTTTACCGCCCGAGTTTCCGTGGTTTAGGCGGTAGTGAAGGTGTTCATGATGAAGGCCATGGTGAAACCGAAGACATTTTAGCTGTGATTGAGCATGTTCGTAAGCTTCATGAAGGCTTGCCATTCTATGCAGGCGGTTTTAGCTTCGGCTCACATGTTCTGGCAAAATGTCATGCGCAGCTTAGCCCTGAATTACAACCAGTACAGTTAATTTTGTGCGGCTTACCAACAGCTACTGTAGTAGGTTTACGCCACTATAAAACCCCTGAAATTCAAGGTGATATTCTACTCATTCATGGTGAGCAAGATGATATTACTTTACTTTCAGATGCAATTGCATGGGCAAAACCGCAGAAGCATCCAATTACGATTCTGCCGGGCGCTAACCACTTCTTTACAGGTTATTTAAAACAGCTTCGCCAAATCATTACACGCTTTATTATCATGAAATAAAGTGTATTTGATGGGCATAACTTGAGAGTATGCCCATCATTTTTAAGCCATGTCCTTATTGAAAATTATTCCAACTTACCCCAAAACGGGCTAAATATTTTTTCACTCGGTCGCTATCGTTCTCCATTGTTCTTATAAAATTTTCATAAGTGTCTATAATACCTTTACGCATTTGACTAAAAAATTCCAACAATATGCTTCATTTTACTTTTTTAGGCACTTCTTCAGGTGTACCTACCCTGACACGTAATGTTTCAGGATTAGCAGTTCGTAACAGCAAAAATAAGGACTGGATTTTAATTGATGCTGGCGAAGGGACACAGCATCGTATTCAACAAGCCAGACTTTCTCTACAAAACCTAGTTGCCATTTGTATTACACATGTTCACGGCGACCATTGTTATGGTCTAGTTGGTTTATTAGCAAGTGCAGGCATGAATGCCCGTAGCAAACCCTTAATCGTAATTGCACCGAAAGAAATTCAGCAATGGTTTGAAATCACTGCCCAGCTTACTGACTTACACTTACCTTACTCACTACAATTTATTGATGTAAATGAAGCAATGCAGCCACAACAAATCACTGATGAATTCATTGTTCAAGCACACCCTCTAAGCCATCGTGTTCCAAGTTTTGCTTTTAGCATTTACATCAAATCGATTCAGAAGAAGTTAGATACCCAAGCTCTAACTCAGTTAGGCGTACCTCAAGGCGATATATGGGGCCATTTAAAACGAGGCTACGATGTTAAATTTGACGGAAAAACTTTAAAAGCTCAAGACTTTATCAAAATTCAAAATCAACAAGTTCATGCAATTATAGGTGGTGATAATGACCAACCAGAACTATTAGCTGACGCTTGCAAAGATGCCCAACTCCTTATTCATGAGTCCACATACTTGCAAACGGTTTTAGATAAAGTCGGCAAAGGCCCAATGCATAGCTCAGCAAAAATGGTGGCTGAATTTGCAGAACAGCAATCTTTATGTAATTTAATTCTGACGCACTTTAGCCCCCGACATCAGGATAAAGCTGGGCAGCAAGCTATTACTGAAGAAGTTCGCCAGTTTTATAAAGGTCATTTTTATTTAGCCAATGATTTTGATGAGTTTACTTTAAGTGAAACAGGACAACTTTTAAAAATCACTTAAACAACAAATTTATTGTGAAATCGAGTTAAATCCAGATCATTTTCATGTAAAGGTTAAAATTTAAGAAGCTCATAACTGAGCTTCTTAAACCTAAAAATTACTCTACAAATGCCAAAGCGGTTACCAGTAGCTTCCAGCATTTCTCTACAGTATCAACTTTAACTCGTTCGCCCGGTGCATGTGCACCTTGAATATCCGGTCCAAACGAAACCATCTGTAAATGTGGGTAATGTTCAGCAATAATCCCACATTCTAAGCCTGCATGAATTACTTTTAGATTTGGCTCAATATTAAATGCATTTTGATAAGCTTGTTGTAAGCACTTTAGAGCAGCCGAATCTGGATTTGGTGTCCAACCCGACACTAACGGCGTAAGTGTAGAGCCGATATTAAATTGGCTAAAATGTGCCTGAATTTTTTCGGCAAAATCTTGAGCTTCTTGGTTCACCATTGAACGGACCATTAAGACAGCTTTTCCACCTTCTCGATTTAGTCTCACCACCCCAATGTTATTTGAGGTTTCAACTACATCTGGTAGAACCTGACTCATACTTGCAACCCCATAAGGACTTGTTGCTAAAGCTTGCAACCATTCATTTTGCTGTTGTTGAGCAATCACTTCGGTCACTTTAGCACCAGTGGATTGAATACTTAATCGCAGGTTGTCATCAATACCCTGTAATTGGCTTTTCCATGTCGTTTGATATTCAGCGAGTAATTTTTCTAATTCGGATAATTGGTTAGACGAAATTGCAATGGTTGCTACAGCTTCGCGAGGTAAAGCGTTACGAGCTGTACCACCTATAAACTCAACAAGTCGTCCACCAAGCTTCGCTAAATGCTGATTTAAAAAGCGTGCCAGAATAACGTTGGCATTGCCACGTCCTAAATGAATATCTACGCCAGAGTGACCACCTTTAAGGCCAGCAACCTGAATATTCACAATACTCAAATTTTCAGGGATTGGTTCATAACTAAGCGGCTGCTCTACCTCAACATCAATACTGCCAGCACATCCGAGATACAACTCACCCCACTCTTCTGTATCAATATTAAATAGCCATTTTCCTTTTAGTACACCTGCCTGTAAAAGCCGTGCACCACTCATCCCTGCTTCTTCATCAACTGTTAGAAGAACTTCAATTGGCCCATGAGCAATATCATTTGAGTCTAAAACTGCCAAAGCTAAAGCTACACCAATGCCATTATCAGCACCTAAAGTAGTGTCTTTGGCGACTAACCAGCCATCTTCAAGAACTGGACGAATCGGGTCTTTAAAGAAGTCATGTACCGTGCCAGTATTGGCTTGTGTAACCATATCTAAATGGCCTTGCAGAATAACGCCAGACACATGTTCTTTACCCAGAGTCGCATTCTTACGAATAATCAAATTCCCCACTTCATCTACGTAGGTTTCTAAATTTCGACTTTCGGCCCAGTTTCTTAAAAACTCACGAAGTTGCTGTTCATGCTTCGATGGGCGAGGAATAGTGCAAAGTGTTTGAAAATGCTGCCAAACCACTTGAGGAGATAACGCTGCAATATTAACTTGTGTCATGAAAACCACACTCTAATTATGTAAATATCGTAATAATTTCAATATACACAATGCATTATAGATAGGTAGCGATTTAGGGAAAGATTTTGTATTTTTATATTTAATCTAAAGAGATTGTACGACTTTTCTAAAAAGCCGTACTTCATGAATAACTCTTAACAGCCGTGCGCTTAGTTTTTCCATTCAAATGCTGAAAAGCTATGATCAGCCTTCAAACTATTTTCAACTGCCTGTGCAAGCTGACGAATAATGCTTTGTGTTTCAATCTTTTCAAACCAGTCTTGCTCTTCATCAGGATTGGCAGAGATTTCACACATCAAATGCCCCTCATGGTCTGTTTTCTGACAAGTAATCGACAAGGGTAAAAGATGATTATCTATACTGACTTCTACCTTTTCATGCTCATGCACAATGTGCTGTGCATCAAAGCCATAATGCCCCAATTGTTTAAACAGTAAAGCCGCTACATATTCTTGAGTGATATGGCATTCATTTGGTGGATGATCAAGCACCCCATGTTGTGGGCAACTGGCAATAAATTGTAATTTTTTCATCCTTTGTCCTAACACTTTTATCATTATCTGCGCTTAGCATAAGCAATAAACAAACAGCAGCCAAGCCTTTAGCCCGCTGCTGCCGTTGCTATTGTGTTAGCAATTATAAAATGTGTTAGGTCAAAAGTTATTGGCTAACTTCGATTGTTAAGCCTGCACGATTCGCCAACTCAGTGAAAGTTGGGAAGCTTGTCGCCACAGTTTCAGTACCCTGAATTGTAATCGGACCAGAATTACGAAGGCCTGCCATACTAAAACTCATAGCAATACGGTGGTCATGATGTGATTCAATTTCACCACCAGCAAAGATTGGTGACCAATCGCCAGATTTGCCTTTACCTTCGATAATGATGCCATCATCAGTTGGCGTACAGTCAATACCCATGATTTTTAAGCCATCTGCCATAACCTGAATACGGTCAGATTCTTTCACACGAAGTTCTGCCGCACCAGTTAGTACCGTTTGGCCTTCGGCACATGCTGCTGCAATAAATAAAGCTGGGAATTCATCAATTGCTAAAGGTACTTGGTCTTCTGGCATATGAATGCCTTTAAGCGTGCGTGAACCTTTAATATGAATATCAGCAATAGGTTCGCCACCAGCAATACGTTCATTTTCAACAGTTAGATCAGCACCCATCTGTTTTAAAATTTCGATTACGCCAGTACGTGTTGGGTTAATACCTACAGCTTCCAGAACAACATCAGAACCCTCAGTAATTGCAGCACCCACCATAAAGAAAGCAGCAGATGAAATATCTGATGGTACTTGAATGTCAGTACCTACTAATTTACCGCCACCAACGAGTGAAATTTTATTGCCTTCAGTTTTAACATCATAACCAAATGCACGAAGCATGCGCTCTGTGTGGTCACGAGTAGGTTCAGGTTCAGTTACCGAAGTTTCACCTTCAGCCCACAAACCAGCAAGTAAAATACCCGACTTCACTTGAGCAGATGCCATCGGTAAATCGTATTGAATGCCTTTTAATTGCTGGCTACCTGTAATGCTGACAGGTGGTGTACCTTTCTCACCTGTTGTCTGGATTTGCGCACCCATTAAACGCAATGGCTTAGCAATACGCTCCATTGGACGTTTAGAAAGTGACGCGTCTCCTGTCATCACTGAATCAAATTTTTGTGCAGAAAGCATACCTGAAAGCAAACGCATGCTTGTTCCAGAGTTACCCATATATAAGGCACTCGCTGGTGCTTTTAAGCCATGCATACCCACGCCATGAATGGTCACTTCACCATTTTTAGGGCCTTCAATGCTTACACCCATATCACGGAAAGCTTGTAAAGTTGCTAAAGCATCTTCACCTTCAAGGAAGCCAGTTACATGAGTCGTGCCTTCTGCAATAGCACCAAACATAATGGAGCGATGTGACACAGATTTGTCACCCGGTACGGTAAATTTACCTTTAAAAGCCTTATTTCCCGGTAAGATACTGAATTGCTGTGTCACCTTATTTTTCTCCATTAAAGGTTTTTTGGCTAACATATGATTGAAATGCTGACGTGCTGCCTGAGCATGGCCGAGTAAACCCATTAATGCATGAGAATCTTCGTTTTCAATCAATTTTCTAAGTACGGTAAGTTGTTTCTCGAAGCCATCTACAGCATTTAATATGGCTGTTTTATTGGCAAAGAAAATGTCATGCCACATTTGAGGATCACTGGCAGCAATTCGTGAAAAGTCACGAAAACCACCCGCTGCATAACGGAAAATATCAAGGTTATCTTCACGGTTTGCAAGTTGCTCGACCAGATTAAATGCCATTAAGTGCGGTAAATGACTGGTATGCGCCAAAACCTCATCATGTTTGGCAACATCCATACAAATGACTTCAGCTTTAGCCGCTGACCAAAGTTGAATCAGTTTCTCAACTGCCCATTCTGCACTTGTGGGTAACGGCGTTAAAATAACTTTGTGATTTGCAAATAAATCGACCTTACCTGCATGAACGCCCGTATGCTCACTACCAGCAATAGGATGTCCCGGCACAAAACCTGCTGGTAAATCTTCACCAAATACAGCTTTTGCTGCATCGACGACATTACCTTTTGTACTTCCTACATCAGTTACAATCGTAGTTTCTGTCAAATAAGGTTTAATTAGTTCAAGCACTTTTTGTGTCGCACGTACTGGCAAGGCTAAAACAACTAAATCTGCCCCTTTCACAGCCTCTACAGGATCAGAAAATCCTTCTTGTATTAAGCCAAGTGATTTTGCATCTTCTAAAGTTTTCTGTGAGCGTGTAGAAGCCACAATAGTTGTCGCCAACTTTTCAGCAACAATAACGCGCGCCAAACTCGACCCGATGAGTCCTAAACCAATAAATGCAACTTTTTTAAATAGGGGTTGTGACATAACTTCAACTTTGCTTTTGCTCAAAGTGATTTAAACCTTTGAGCAATTTGTTTTTAAGCATAATGACATGACCATCTTGATGCATGTCATTATTCCAACATGAGTAATTAGAGAACAGCAGCAGGATAAGAACCTAAAATACGAAGCTCTTTTACCATTGGACGAATATCATTAATTGCTGCTGCAACATTTTCTTGATCGATATGGCCTTCTAAATCAATAAAGAATACATATGCCCATTTTTCAGGTAATGCTGGACGAGTCTCAATACTTGTTAAGCTAATATTGTGTTTTGCAAACGGCGCTAAAATTTCTAATAAAGCACCTGCACGGTCATGTGCCGAAATTAATAACGATGTTTTGTCATTGCCACTTTGTGGAATTTTTTCACGGCCAATCACTAAGAAACGAGTGGTATTTTCCGGATTATCTTCAATATTACTATGCAAGATTTCAAGGTTATACATACCTGCTGCAATATCAGATGCAATTGCTGCTGAGTGCCATTCGTTGCGAATACGGCGTGCAGCTTCTGCATTTGAGTTTAAGGCAACACGCTCAACACCCGGATAATGCGCATCTAACCACTGACGGCATTGAGCCAAAGTTTGCTGATGAGCATAAATCTGCTTAATACTGTCTTTACGCGTATTTTCAGAAACAAGGAATTGGTGATGAATACGCAGTTCGACTTCACCGATCACATTTAAATTCGATGTTTTAAAGCAGTCTAAAGTATGATTCACAATACCTTCAGATGAGTTTTCAACTGGGACTACACCATAATGTGCACTACCCGCTTCTACTTCACGGAACACTTCATCAATAGTTGGTAATGGACGAACAACTGCATCTTTACCAAAATGCTTAAGCACAGCAGATTGAGTAAAAGTACCTTCTGGCCCTAAAAATGCAATACTTTGCGGAGCTTCTAAAGCAAGGCAAGCAGACATAATTTCACGGAACAAACGCGCCATGGTGACATCAGATAAAGGCCCCTGATTGCGCTCCATAACTTTACGTAAAACTTGCGCTTCACGCTCAGGACGATAAAACAAAGGATTCTCTTCAGAAGCAAATTTAGCTTTAGCAACAGCTTCAGCAAGGCTTGCGCGGCGATTTAATAATTCTTGAATCTGTTGATCTACGCTATCAATATCTTCGCGAATTTGTTCTAAACTAAGAGAAGTCGTTTTGTTTTGATCATCGTTGATCATTGGAATGCAGCCTCAGCAAAATCATCTTTTAAACGAGAGTATAACAATAGTCGGCTTTGATTTGTTAGGCAATATCGGTGTATTGGCTTTTTTCGTTAATCGCTCTCGAACCTGTCTATAAGATTACTTTATTTGATAATGATTTTCATTTATTATTTTACTTACTCTATTTCTTATCGGTATTTTTAGAACTCTAACTCAGCAATATATGACAAATCTGTATCCGCTCTTCCCATAAGCACTTATGTTTGCTTCATGTCAAAACCTAGAAGGCTATAAATTTTTAATTGATGAATAGAAGCACAAGACTACTGAATAAAAAATTACTCAACTTTTAAAACGATTATTTCGTTGTTCTTAAAGATAGTCCTCTTAATGTTTAGATTGGTTATACTGACCCAATATGTCATAACAACAGTAAAATAGAATGAATAAAATTATTGTTTTAGGCTTATTGAGCCTTATGAGTTTTAGTTTAACGGCTTGTGGCGGTTGCCCCTTAATCGCAGGGTGCAATGGTAGAGATAATTCTCCGTACTATATGACGACTATCAACAATCAAGTTCGTGGTATTCCAATCCCACCCCAAACCAAACTGACCTATCAGTCGCAACATTTCAGACAGAAATTTGAGCAAACACATGCTTTAAAAGAGAAAAATTTATCAGGCATTGCTTTACCAGAAAATACAGCAATCATTTGGGGTGGTATGCCAGTAGACATGTTTATACAGTTTTCTAATCCTGAAATGAAAGGCTTCTCGGTCTATCCAGCACGAGGATTTAATACAGAGTTATCAAATGAGTTTTTACGTTTATGGAAAAGCTGTGAAAGTGATTTAGACATTACCCTAAACAATCCAAATGACTGGTCATTTAATCCTGAAAATATGGAAATAAGGGGTTGTGGCATCAATCAAAAACGAAGTAAATATACCGAAGACTCATTTCGTCAAGATGAAGCCGATGAGTTTTTAAGAAAGATCAACCAGGCCTTACATGAGTTACCCAAACAACAAGACTATCCTGTCATTCATCGAACTAACAAATAGGTAATATAAAAAGCCTACTCAAAGGTAGGCTTTTTTTGAAACTATTTAATTAGGCTTTGCCAATTAATCCACGCGCTACGATTTCTTTCATAATTTCATTTGTACCACCGTAAATACGCTGAATACGAGCATCTACAAAGAAACGTGAAATCGGATATTCAGTCATATAGCCATAACCACCAAAAAGTTGCAGCAAGTTGTCAGCCACTTTCATTTGCATATCTGTACTGAAGCTTTTAAGCGCCGCTGCAGTTTCAACATCAAGTTTACCTTCTTGATATAGAGCAACGTTTCTCTCATAAAAAGCAGCTGTAGCAAGCTCATCAATTTTTGCTTGCGCCAGAACAAAACGCGTATTTTGGAATTGAGAAATAGGTTGCCCAAATGCATGACGTTCTTTTACATAAGCCGTTGCTAAATCAATTGCACCACGAATAGCGCCAATTGCGGTAGATGCAATAGCGGTACGTTCACGTGGTAACTCTTGCATTAAATAAGCAAAACCTTGTCCAGCTTGACCGAGTAACTGGTTTTTAGGAACCTTAACATTGTCAAAAAATAGCTCAGAAGTATCTTGAGAATGCAGACCGATTTTGTCTAGGTTGGTACCTTTCTTAAAGCCTTCCAGATGAGTATCTGCCAATAATAACGACACCCCTTTCGCACGCGCTTGAGGATCAGTTTTTACTGCAAGCACCACAAGGTCAGCATGTTGCCCATTTGAAATAAATGTTTTAGAACCATTTAGCAAATAATGGTCATCTTGCAAAATGGCACTGGTACGCATTGATTGTAAGTCTGAACCAGCACCCGGTTCCGTCATACCAATTGCCCCAACCACTTCACCAGTTACCATTTTCGGCAACCAGTATTGTTTTTGCTCTTCTGTCCCAATATGTAAAATATAAGGTGCAGCAATTTCAGAGTGACAAGAAATAGCCGTTGATAATGCACAAAAACCGGCTCGAGCAGACTCTTCAACTAACATTAATGAATAGTAAGTTGGAACGCCATAACCACCGTATTCTTCTGGAACATCTACACATAAAAAGCCATTTTCGCCCAGTTGATTCCAAACTGAACGCGGCATAATTCCTTCACGTTCCCATTGGTCGTAATGTGGAGCAATATGCTCATTCATAAAACGTTTAAAATTATCACGGAATAATTCTAAATCTGCATCATATGCCAACATAATATTTTCCTTCGGCTTTATTGTTTTATCGAATCTCATTGCTGTGCATGCTAATCATTTTTTTAGTTACTGTCATGGCATAGCTGCTCATTTAAACTGTACTTTTCAGTCAGCCAATAAAAAAGGAAGCTTAGCCTCCTTTTTTATTACGATAAATGATTAGTGAGATGCCTCAGCAATTACACTTTTTTGCTCAAGCATTTTTCTATCTACTTCATCTGGATTATTCAGTGCATCATTTAGTTTATCTTTATCTAATGCACCGACCCATTTCGCAACCACAATCGTTGCTAAAGAGTTACCAACTAAGTTCGTTAAAGCACGTGCTTCTGACATGAAACGGTCAATACCTAAAATCAATGCCAAACCAGCAACTGGAATATGACCTACTGCAGATAAAGTTGCAGCCATAACAATAAAGCCAGAGCCCGTTACACCTGCCGCACCTTTAGATGAAATTAAAAGTACCAAAAGCAAAGTAATTTGATGCTGAATATCAAGCTGTGTATTTGTTGCCTGAGCAATAAAGATTGCAGCCATCGTCAAATAAATAGAAGTACCATCAAGGTTAAATGAATAACCTGTTGGGATGACTAAACCAACCACAGACTTTTCACAACCTGCGATTTCAAGCTTACGTAGCATACGTGGCAAGACCGACTCAGAAGAAGATGTACCGAGTACAATTAAGAGTTCTTCACGAATCAAACGCACCATCTTAAGAATACTAAATCCACTTAAACGGCTGATCGTTCCTAATACCAAGAAAATAAATAATAAACAGGTAATGTAGAAACAGAGGATGAGCTGACCTAGCTGCACCAGTGAACCCACACCATATTTACCAATGGTAAACGCCATTGCCCCGAACGCACCTAGTGGAGCAAGCTTCATGATCATATTTACAATGTTAAAGAACACATGTGCAATTTGATCAATTAACTTTAATACCGGACGTCCTGCATCACCTAACTTATGCAGTGCAAAGCCAAATAGAATTGCAAAAAGAAGGACCTGTAAGATTTCACCATTTGCAAATGCACCCACCACTGTATCTGGGATGATATGCATTAAGAAATCAACGGTAGATTGTGACTCACCAGAAGTGACGTATTTTTGGATACCTGAAGTGTCCAGAGTCGCAGGATCAATATTCATTCCTACGCCTGGCTTTGCAATATTAATCACCACAAGGCCAATCAGAAGTGCGATTGTTGAAACGATCTCGAAGTATAACAACGCAACACCGCCAGTTTTACCAACTGACTTCATACTTTCCATACCAGCAATACCACTGACCACTGTACAGAAAATAACAGGTGCGATGATCATTTTAATCAAACGAATAAAAGCATCACCTAATGGCTTGAGTTGCTCACCTAAACCTGGAATATGATGTTCGACACCATTAACAATTTGCGTTGTACTTGGAGAGAAATGCCCTACCAAAACACCCGCAATAATCGCAATAATCACCTGAAAATAAAGTGATTTATAAATCGGTTTTTTAGCCATAACTTTACTTCAATCTATATTTCCAAGTCCGTTGGAAATATCAAAATGAAACGTCTATTCTTTACGAATACACAGCCCTAACCTTTCACATGAACACCGCAAAAGGGAAACGGTTTTTTAATAACAAAAAACCTTCCTACTACCTCAACGAAAACAAAAAAGCTGTTTTCTAAAACAGGAGAATACCTGAAGTTTCCAACCACTTTGAGTAGCCAGAAATAACCTCTTACTTTTTCAATAAAAAGCTGAAGATATAGGAGAATCACAGAAAATTATGATATGAGTGCTCAAAAAAGCACATGAAAGTTTACTCGAATTAAATCATGATTCGGTTAAAATTTTGGCTAATACGCACAAAAAATACTCATGCAGCCTTAAGACTTTAGTATGAGAAACACTTTTGATATTTTTTCAGCAGATTTTTATGTCATATTGATAAGTCCTTGTAGACATTTCATTTTGAGCTGCCTACCCCCTTATTTTTACTGTTTTGAATTGCCATGAATACTAAACGTAATATCTATAAAGATGCTGAACATCCCTTTGCACAATATGTCCGTATTTTAGGTAAGGGGAAAACCGGATCTCGATCACTGAATTATGAAGAAGCTTATCAAGCTTTTACCATGATTTTAAAAGGCGAAGTTCTTGATGTTCAGTTGGGTGCTTTTTTAATGCTTCTACGTGTTAAGGAAGAGTCTATTGATGAGCTTGCGGGCTTTGTACAAGCCACCAAAGACCAACTTAATTTTCAACCTTTAGACGTTGACCTAGACTGGTCATCTTATGCAGGCAAGCGTAAACATTACCCTTGGTTTTTATTGGCTGCCCTGACACTTGCTCATCACGGTTATAAAATCGTCATGCACGGCGCTTCTGGACATACGATTAACCGAGTCTATACCGAACAAGTTTTGGAATATTTAGATTATAAAATTTGCCATTCTGAACAAGAAGTCCGCACACAATTGGCTGAACAGAATTTTGCTTATTTACCTTTAGAAGTAATTTCACCTGTTTTAAGTGATTTAATTTCTTTAAGAAATGTCATGGGTTTACGCTCTCCTATTCATACTCTAGCCCGTCTGATTAATCCATTTAATGCGAAAGCCACCTTACAAGCGATATTCCATCCAGCATATAGAACCTCTCATCAGCATAGTGCGCTTCGCTTAGGCTATCAAAATAGTGCAGTCATTAAAGGTGAAGGCGGTGAATTTGAGCGAAACCCCGATGCTAAAACACTGATTTGCGGTATTAAAAATGGTGAACTCTATGAACATGAGTTACCAAAGCTTACGCCTGAACGTAGCCCAATTGAAGAAGAGTTAGATTTAGCGACGTTTAAAGCTGTCTGGCTTGGTCAGCAGCATCATGAATATGGTGAAATGGCAGTAACAGAAACCATGGGTATTGCGTTATATACCATGGGGGTAGTCAATAGCTATGATGATGCAATGGATAAAGCCAAAGCGTTGTGGAATAGTCGTTTCTAAAATACGAATGGCCAAGATTATATAGGATAGTCTTGGCTTTAAGGCTCAACATAATAAAAATCTGGCCAAAATGGATATTCCTGACCTGAAGAATGAATATTTTTTAGTTTCAAATGATCGCCTATTTTGATTGTAATCTTCTTAGAATCGTAGGGACCCGAAAGATAAGCATCTCGTTGTTGACCAATAAGTTTCTTACAATATAAATGATGCGTTTTGATCTTTTGGGAGCTATGTATTGTTTGCGACTCCAGCACCTGAATCCCAATCAATAACATGGGATAACCGTCATTTTTTATACTTGTATATTTAGCTTGAGGTGAAGTGTATTTCTGACTCGCAACAACCTTCACGTTGAGTAAACACTCAATAGGTTGTTTGGCCAATGCAGCACCACTAAACAATATGAGAAATAATAGTACGTAAACAGGTTTTAAATGTTTCATATGATTCTTTATTATATTTTGATAAACATAAAAAAAGCTCAGTAATCACTGAGCTTCCTAAATTAAACAAAACGAATCGGTTTAAACTCAGGTTCATGCTTGTGATGATCATCATCACACTCTTCACCCTCTTCTTTCGTTCCGCGGTCAATATAACCACTACGCTGTTCTTCCGGTAAGTTCTTTAACTCCCAAGCAATCACAGCTTGCATACATGTTTCGCGCTGTTCTTTCGTTAAAACAACACCATTTGGCCATTTACCAATTTCTACTGCTGTTTTTAAACGCTCTACAATTTCAGGGTTTAAAACAGATAGCATTTGTTCAATATTCATGATTCATCTCTTTGAAAAGATTCAAAATCTTGGTTCCAACCCAGTTTGGTACGACAAGCCATATAGAAATCATAACCTGGTGGGTGTAATAAACTTAATTTAAATGGGTGTTTACGGATGTGCAAACTGTCGCCAACATTGAGCGATACACTGTGTTGACCATCTGCACTCACCATCGGTAACACTCGATTTTCGCGAATAACAATTTTAATTTCACTTTGCCCACCAACTACGATTGGGCGTGAAGATAATGTATGGGGGTGCATAGGGACTAATGCAATCGCATCCATACTCGGATGTAAAATTGGACCACCACCCGACAATGCATAAGCAGTTGATCCTGTCGGTGTCGACACAATTAAACCATCACTATGCTGACGGTAAACATATTGACCATCAATATTGAGTTCAAAGTCGATCATATGTACCGACTTACCTGAGTGTAGTACGACATCATTTAAAGCAATTGCGTCATAAATGACTTCGCCATTGGTACGTACTTCCATTTCAAGCAAGAAACGGCGATCAAGTTGGAAATGACCTTGTAGAACCTGATCAAGCTTAAAAATAGCTTCCGCAGGCTTAATATCTGTTAAAAATCCTAAACGCCCACGGTTAATACCAATGACAGGTGTATTGTAGCGAACTAAAGCTCTAGCTGCATGAAGTAAAGAACCATCTCCACCGACTACAATCACCAGATCAGCAACTTCACCTAATAAGTGACGACTAACAACTTGTGCATGATCATAGGGCACTAATTCGGCAGTTTCCTGATCAAAAATGGGGTTTAGGCCTAAACTTAACAAATGGTCATGAATTAAACATAGTGTTTCTACAACTGATGATTTATCCGGTCGACCAATTAACCCGACGTTTCTGAAGGACTTATGTGAAATTTGCACGAATGAGTAAGCTCCGCTGCGATTCTACGCTATCATAACATTAACCTGATTAATTTAAAAAAACATAACAACAAGATGCTGTAAAATTCAATCTAAGTTTTCCATTTATTCACAGTTTTATCATTGCAAATTGATGACAAGCTATCGCATCATTAACGTATTGTTTAGGGTTTTATCTCATTTATATGAAGTTTGAACGTGGTATCGGTTTCTTCGCACTAATTTTTTCCATATTGGTGATTGGTGCTTTTATTGCTCTTAGTATCTATCTGATTCGTTTAGATAATATTATCCGTGAAAAATTTGAAGGACAGCGCTGGGACATTCCTGCCAAAGTATTCGCTCGGCCTTTGGAAATTTATAATAATGCACCTATTACTCAAGCAAATTTTACCCAAGAATTAAAATTATTAGGTTACAAAACTTCAAGTAATTATGACAAGTCTGGAACCTTTGTTGCTCAAGGTAGCAACATGTATGTACATACTCGCGGTTTCGACTATGGTGATAGTGTAGAACCTGAACAAGTTTTAGAACTTAGTTTTGCAAACGACCAAGTTGCAGAGGTACGCAGTACCAAACCTTCTTCAACAGGTGTGGCTCGTTTAGAACCTATGCTCATTGGGGGGATCTATCCTCAGCATAATGAAGACCGCGTTCTGATCAAACTCAATAATGTTCCTAAACCCCTCATTGAAGCTTTAATTTCTACAGAAGACCGTAATTTCTACCACCACCACGGTATTTCAATTCGTGGTACGGCCCGTGCTTTGGTGAGTAATGTAACTGGAGGACGTCGCCAAGGTGGTTCAACCCTGACACAACAGTTAGTTAAGAATTTTTATTTAACACCTGAACGCACATTAAAACGTAAAGTGAATGAAGCCCTAATGGCTTTACTCATTGAATTGCATTACAGCAAAGATGAAATTTTAGAAGCTTATTTAAATGAAGTAAATTTAGGCCAAAACGGTAACTATTCAATTAATGGTTATGGCTTGGCTTCACAGTTTTATTTTGGTTTACCACTTCGTGAACTGAATGTCGCGCAACAAGCTTATTTAGTCGGTTTGGTTCAAGGTCCATCTTTATATAACCCTTGGAAAAACCCTGAAGGCGCAAAAAATCGTCGTGATACAGTTTTAAATAACATGCGTGTAATGGGTTATTTAACTCAAGCAGAATATGAAACTGAAATCGCACGTCCTTTAAATGTACTGAGCAAACCAAGCTTAGGTCCTGCAAAATTCCCTGACTTCTTAGATATTGTGCGTCGTCAGTTACGTACCGAATATCAAGAAAGCGATTTAACCAATCAAGGATTACGTATTTTTACGACCTTGGACCCTATTGCTCAAACTCAAGTTCAAGATGCATTTAAAGCTTCTGTAGAACGTCTGACTCAAAGCAACCCTGCCCGCTTGAAAAACTTGCAAGGTGCAGTACTGATTGCACATCCTGAAAATGGCGAGTTAATTGCAGCCGTTGGCTCAACTCAAGACTTTACTGGCTTTAACCGTACCTTAGATGCAAAACGTCAAGTCGGTTCTTTATTGAAGCCAGTGATTTATTTAAGTGCAATTGAGTCTGGCCGTTATAACTGGGCAAGTAAAATTGAAGACGCACCAATCAGTATTCCTGTAGACGGCGGTAAAAGTTGGACACCGAAAAACTATAGTGGCGGTGGTCATGGCATTGTAAGTTTAAGTGAAGCCTTAGCAAACTCTTATAACCTTTCTGCTGTTCGTATAGGTCAAGAATTTGGGTTATCTACATTTACCAATAACTTAAGAAAATTTGGCGTTGAATCACCAATTCCTGCCTACCCTTCTATTTTCCTTGGTGCAGTTAATATGTCGCCAATGGAAGTACTCGGTATTTATGAAAACTTCGCTACAGGTGGTTTCAAATATCCAACTCGTGCGATTCGCTCTGTGGTAGATGCCAATGGTCGTTTACTTGATCGTTATGGCCTAAATGTACAACAAACGATTGATCCATCTGTTGGCTATATCATGAACTACGGCCTTCAACAGGTCATGTCTTCAGGTACGGGCCGCGCAGCGTACAATAGCTTACCTCCTGCGTTAAAATTGGCTGGTAAATCAGGTACGACTAACGATACACGTGACTCATGGTTTGCCGGTTATTCGGGTAACCATGTCGCTGTAGTATGGTTAGGTCTAGATGACAACAAAGTGACTGGCTTAACAGGTTCATCTGGTGCATTGCCGGTGTGGATTAATGTGATGAAACAATTACGTCAAACACCGGTAAATTTACGTCAGCCAGACACTGTACAGTGGCAATGGATTGACCATGCAACAGGTGATTTATCGGCACAGGCTTGTGCTGGTGCGATGTATATCCCTATGCTGACACATACAGTTCCACATCGTGCTACGCCATGTGGAGCACCGTATTATCAAGTTGATCCAACATACGCACCACAAAGTGATAACACAGCACCAGCTTCTCAACCGGATAATAGCGATAGCTATATTCGTGAGAGTGAAAACCAGATGGAACAAGATCTGTCGAATAACTCACATGTGATTTCTAGTGGTAGTTATAACAAGTAAGCGTTGACAGGAAACAGGATATGTTAAAGAAAGGTGTTTTTTATATTGGTGCTGTACTTATGGTCGGCTGTACAACTTTACCAGATCATTCAGCCCCAAAAGAGAAAACACCGCCTGTTACCGAGAAAAAGAATACTGAGACGCCATCTGGTGTAAAAATTACACCTTATGATCATCCAGATATTCAACGTAAAAGTTTACAAGTGATTGTTCCTCAGCAGAAAAAGTCCCAACGCTTTAATGATGATGGAAGCCAGTTACCTGCTTTTAAAACATTAATGCAAAAAACTGAGCAAGCTTACAAAAACCAGCAATGGTCGGAGGCTGAGCGCTATGCCCTTCAAGCGCAGCGTTTAGCACCACAGGCGGCTGAGACTTATTTATTTCTTGCACTCACGGCAAATCATAAACAGCAATATGCTAATGCTGAGTCTCTTGCTAGACGTGGTTTAAGCTTTGCTCAGAGCCAAGCAATGAAAAAACAGCTTTGGCTAACCATTTTAAAAGCTGGTCAACAGCGTAATAACCCAAAAACTGTTCAGGAAGCACAGCAAGCATTAAAAGCGCTCTAGCTTTTAATACTTTTATGTCTTATTAAAAATTACGAATACCTGCCAAGCCATACGCACCATGTTGCTGTGCTGTAGCTAAATCATCAGGACTCATGCCTCCCAAAGCAAATACGGGAATCTGGCATTTCTCAATCAAGTCAGTTAAACGATCCCATCCTAATGCGCTAGCGTCTGGATGGGTTTCTGTTACTTTGACAGGACTTACAAAAACAGCATCACAGCCAATTTGCTGAGCATGCTGTAAAGAAACTGCATCGTGACAAGCAGCAATAAAACGTACTCCCACCTCTAAGTCGCCTTTATGCAAACTCATTAATTGAGACTGCTTAAGATGAACCGTTTTTATATGACTTTTTAACTCAGGTTTTAGCTTGTGCCAAACATCGATATTCACGATTAATTTTGAAAGCTGATCTGTATCTAAAAGAGCTAATTTTTCTAGATCTGCCTGATCAAAACTCTCTTTTTCATTACGCCAATACACTAAAGTGTCATCATTTTCGGCTGGAGTCAGCGTGGGACTAATTTTAATAAAATGCGGCCAATACAATCTTTTAATAATGTCTTTATTGGCTTTCGGGAAGTTTAATTGAAGTAACTGTTCACGTGTGTACCATGTCCAAGGCTGATGAATAAGATTTAATAATTCATCAGGCACATAGCTATGAAACAAATGAAGGTTGACGATAATGTCATCATATTCATGGTGAATATAATCAAATTGATGCCAATCTTTTAAACCAATACCGACTTCTTCATAAATTTCACGGCGGCAAGCTTCTTCTGGTGTTTCACCCTGCTCAACCTTTCCTCCAGGAAACTCATGCTTTCCACCTTGATGCTGCTGTTCTCCACGCCATCCAATTAATATTTTTCCGCGATGAATTAAGATGGCTATTGCGACATCGACGATCGGTTTAGGCATTGTTCTACTCACTCAAATTTTTCTCAAGTGTAAGCAAATTTTATCAATTTATAAATTCTTTAAAATCTCATTGACAGATCTATTCGATAATGATTATCATTTAAATCATTCAAGAATATACCACGGAGCACAACAAATGAACGCACCTTTTAGCTTATTTACTCGTAACACTGACTCAGCTCATGCCTTACCAATGCTACATTCTAACAACCTATTTGCATTAGGTCGTGAAATTCGAATTATGCATGCTGGCGAGGAATACCGCTTACGCCTTACTCGCAATAACCGTCTCATTTTAACTAAATAAGAACGATCCTCGCGTTTCAATAATATTCGTGGGAAAACAAAAAATGGATAGCATGGGCAACCATGCTATTTTTGTATTTCATAATTAAAAGGCAATGTCACTTCAACTTTTAAACCACCTTGGCTTGCATGCATAAATTGCAGTTCTCCACCATGGAGTTGAATAATTTTTTTAGTAATTGATAGCCCTAATCCTGAGCCTTGCTGCTGTGTACCTAATACGCGAAAAAAACGCTGTCCTAGACGTCTTAAAACTTCATCATCTACGCCATTTCCAGTGTCTTCTATAGAAATTTTCAGTTGTTGCTGGGACTGACTCAGTTCAACATGAATAAATCCCAAAGTAGGACTATAGCGAATAGCGTTATCAAATAGATTTCTAAAGGCAATAAACAGTAATTCTTCGTTCGCAAACATTTTGGTTTCATTTGACAAAATATTTGTCTCAATCACCATTTGTTTGGCTTGTGCATCAATATTTACAGTTTCAACTACTCGAGCCAATACATGGTTTAAATCAATGACACTCTTAAAGAGTTCCGGTTGCTCTGTTTCATTAGGCTCCAGACGTGCCAGAAGGAGTAAATTTTCAAGAATTTTTGTACTTCTTGAAACGTCTTCTTGGATGCGTTCAAAGTCTTGGTCAAGCTCTGGAACATGCTGATATTTGCGTTGTAAAACCTGAAGGCGCATTTGTATGGCAGATAACGGAGAACGTAACTCATGCGAAGCATCTGCAGTAAAGCGCTGTTCGGCAACAAGTGCTCTTTGAAGTCTTGCCAGTAACTGGTTTAAAGCATCTATGACCGGTTGAATTTCTGTAATGACATCTGGGTCTTGAATAGGTTCTAAATTTGATGCAGTTTTTTGAGCAATACGTTTAGAGAGTAGATTGAGAGCTGCCAATTGTTGTTCGGTACGCCAACTTACAATCACCCATTGTAATAACCAGAACAAAACCATAAGACCGCTATATCCAGCAAGAGCTTTAAGTACCTCTTCTACACGAGTACTCATGGGCTGAAAGACTTCAACTTGCAGCTCTGAATCTTTTTGTTGTGTGGCCAGACTACGCCATAACTGACCATCGAACCAAAAGTATGAAAAACCTTTTGATAAATTGCCTTGTTCAAAAAGTTCGTGTTGATAGGTATGAGAATGAGTAAGCAATTGACCAGAGTTTAATAATTCATATTGAATATCAAATTCATCACTGAGCTCGTCAAACTGTTTCATAGAATGTTTAGAAAGATCAGAAACCAGCAAGGTATCTGAAATTTCATCCATGATTTCATCTTGTACTGACATGTTGTGATAAATCGAAAATATGGTGAGTAAGCTTAAAGCGAGCAGCCCCACCACGATGCTGCTCCACATGGTGGTTTTAACCAGTTGGGATTGCAAAGAGGAACGATTCGATTTCATTTTAAATCTCCCATACGGTAGCCTAGTCCCCGTATGGTTTTAATACTGCCACTTCCGATTTTTTTTCGAAGTTGATAAATAAAAACTTCTATCGCATTACTTTCAATCTCGTCACCCCATGCGTAGAGCGCTTCTTCTAGTTGATCACGAGTAATAATATGTTCAGGATGAACCATCAACTTGCGTAAGATTTGGAACTCTTTTGCTGTTAAATCGATCGAATTGCCAGCAAATAATACAACTTTCGCTTGAGTATCGAGGTGTAAATCTCCCCATGTTAAAACCGATTGCTGGCTCAAAGTTTGTTTGCGTAATTGAGCGCGGATACGGGCTGATAACTCTTCTAAGCTAAAAGGTTTAACTAAGTAGTCATTTGCACCTAAATCTAGCCCCTCTACTCGGTCCTGAATGCTGTCACGTGCTGTAATAAAAATGACAGGTACATTTTTTTGTTTATAACGGATTGTGGTTAGAACTTTTTCACCCGCGAGTTGCGGTAGGCCTCGATCAAGCAAAATACAGTCATAGTCATGCTGCTCAATGGCAGTAAGCGCATAATCGCCTCTTTCAACCCAATCGACTTGATAACCATCTAACTCTAACCAAGATTGAATACTTTCCGCTTGAGAGCGATCATCTTCTGCAAGCAAAATTCTCATCTATTTTTCCTATTATATTCTGACTTGATCTTGCCAAGCCTTTATTAAAAAAGCAAAGCCGCATCATTCGTGCGGCTATAAATGGTATATGTAAAATCCAATATTAGAACTGGACTTGTTCTACATCAATTTCTACACGTTTTAACGGTTTAAGGTCTATATCTACTTCACCCACCAGACCAATATTAGTTGTTGGGGAAATAGGATGACCTTGCCAAAGTTCATCATCTACATCAATGGTAATAGTGCCCGTTTTATCACGGAACTGATATTTTTCATCCCCTAAAGATTTCACCACTTGGCCATGCAGTTTTACAGGCGTATTGTCTTTCGCTGTTAAAGCTTGCTTAACAGTCGTTACGGTTGCTGGAGTAATTGCTGCATGGTTCAAGGGTATATTTGCCATAACCATGCCAGCAGTTGCCAAACCAGCAGTCATCAAGATCACTTTAAATATTTTCATAAAATCACCTATTTGATTACATCTTGGAATGACATAAGTACAACAAGCATAGATGAGGTGAATCTTAAGAAAAATTTAATTTAAAGGTACAACGCGTAACACCTCTTCTAAAGTGGTAAGCCCTTCTATGACTTTATGCGCTCCAGCAATTCTCAAAGGCTCTACACTTTCTTTTTTCGTTTGGCTTCTTAATTCATTTAATGTCGCATGACTACCAATCAGATGCTTAAGCTCAAGACTAACAGGCATAAACTCATAAATACCGACTCGACCTTTATAACCAGTATGTCGGCACTGTTCACACCCTACTGCTTGATAAACTTTTTCTGGCATTTCCATAATGTAGTCAAAGGTTAGGTGTTGCCATTCATCTTCATTAATATGAGTCTGTTGCTTACAGTGCGGGCAAAGCTGTCGCACTAAGCGCTGTGCCAATACACCTAAAATAGTTGCTGCTGTCAGAAATGGTTGCACACCTAAATCATGCAAACGAGTCAAACTAGACGGTGCATCATTGGTATGTAAAGTTGATAATACCAAATGCCCTGTGAGTGCTGCCTGAATAGCCATATTTGCAGTGTCTTGGTCACGAATTTCCCCAATCATAATAATGTCGGGGTCTTGTCGCATTAAAGCACGCACGCCATCGGCAAAACCTAGATCAATTGCATTATTGACCTGCATTTGGTTAAAACTAGGTTCTAGCATTTCAATCGGGTCTTCAATGGTACAGACATTGACTTGATCAGTTGCGAGTTGCTTTAAAGAAGAATATAGCGTTGTGGTTTTACCCGAACCTGTTGGCCCCGTGACTAAAATAATGCCATGACTATTTTGTGTAATACGCTGCCATTGTTGCAGCAATGACTGGTCAAAACCCAATTGCTGAAAGGAACGTACCAGTACATCTGGATCGAAAATACGCATCACCAGTTTTTCGCCAAATGCAGTTGGCAAGGTCGATAAACGTAGCTCGGTTTCTTGTCCTTTCGGTGTCCGTGTTTTTAAGCGACCATCTTGCGGTTTACGCTTTTCCGCAACATTTAACCGCCCTAAAATTTTAATTCGGGAAATCACGGCGGTCAGTGTATTTGAAGGCATGTTATAAATGGTGTGTAAAACGCCATCTATACGAAACCGAACTTTACCATTGTCTTTGCGTGGTTCCATGTGAATGTCACTGGCGCTTTGTTCAAACGCAAACTGTAAAATCCAGTCAACCAATTTTACAATATGTTGATCATTGGCATCAGGGTTTTGGCTATCACCAAGTTGTAAAAGCGCTTCTACCCCTTTGTTATCACGGTCATGAGCTGCATCTTTCTGAGCTGAGTTTACTGCACGGCTAACCTGATAATATTCTCGTAAGTAACGTTGTAACTGCTCAGGATTAAGGAATACCCGTTCAATTTTTTTCGGTGCTAAACTTCGTTCCAAATTGTTTAGCCAGTCTGTTTGAAAAGGCTGGTCTGTTCCTATCACAATTCGGTCCGCATGGACTTCTACAGCTAAAATGTGGTTTCGAATCGCAAACTCTTGTGACATGACTTGAGTTAAAGCGCTGACATCAGCCTTTAAAGGATCGATCACAAATAAAGGTAATTGTGCTCGATCGGCAAACCATTGGCACAGACGGTTTAAACTTAAATGCGCTTGTACGTGGTGTTGGTCTTTTAAATTAAAATGTGCAATCCACTGTAATGGATGCCATTTCAGTTGATCTTTTTGTCTATTTGTCGTTTGTACTAGTAATTTGTCACGCTCAGTAATACGACCTTCTTGTAATAATTGTTCTAGACACCAATGTGCGTCTATTTCTACATGTGCATTCATGTGTTATCCCCAATATATTTTTATAATATAGCAGAGATGTTTTAGATTTAACTGGTCTAGAAATCTTCAAATTTAGCTTTTAAATATCTTTTAACTTCAATTATTTAAACCAATTCTCAACTTGGTATTTTTTTGTGTCGTAGATCATATTTATAAAAATATTTATTGTGAGAGTTTGACTAAAAAAGAGACTAGGCTCAATACAATAAAAAGCATAAACTGGACATGAATATATGATTTAAAAATGATTAACTTCTGTATATAACAATAAACCAATGAGGAAGTATTATGAATCTTCCAATGACAACGTCATTACAAACTGCATCATTTGAAGAATTTATCACCATTATTGCTGCGGCATTGGGCTGCGGGTTATTAATTGGTCTGGAACGTGAAAGAAGCAAGCTCAAACATGAATATAAAACTTTTGCAGGTTTTCGTTCTTTTGCAATTAGTTCCCTACTCGGTGCAATCTGTTTTTTATTTGGTACAGAAATTGGAATTGTAGGCGCTCTACTTATTGGCGCGATCAGCATTGTCTCCCTTAAAAATCAGCCGAATGACCCAGGCGTGACTACCGAACTCGCATTTATTATGACTTACTTCATCGGGGCGCTTTGTATTTGGAATATCTCGTTAGCTGCGGGACTCGCCGTCATCATGACGATTATTTTATTAGCAAAACAATCTATGCATGGTATTGCCAGTCAATGGATTACCGAATCGGAATTACGTGACGGGATTTTTTTACTTGCCCTACTTTTAATTGCCTTACCCTTAGTCCCCAATAAACCTTTTTGGGGGCCAGTTTTAAACCCACATGTCATTTTAAAATTACTGACTTTGATTTTATTTGTGCAAGCGCTCGCACATATTGCAAAGCGGCTTTTATCTTCTAAAAATGCTTTATTACTCTCTTCCTTAGCCTCTGGTTTCGTTTCAAGTACAGCCACTATCGCAAGTCTAGGTTTAGAAGTCCGTTCTGGTCGTGCAAATGCAAAAACAAATGCAGGTGCAGCATTGATGTCATGCGTTTCCACACTCATTCAGACCTTAATTATTGTGGTTGGAATTAGCTTAGCATGGTTCAAATTCATTATATTTCCTACACTCATTGCATTGGCTTTTTTAGCAGTGTGGGCTTTTATTTTATTACGTAAAGCAGAACCAAGTACGACTTCAGCCGAATTAGACTCCAGAATGTTCAGCTTAAAAGAAGCCGTGATTATTGCGGGAACACTCACACTCATTCAGATTGGTGTTTATGGTCTAAGTCTATATTTAGGAGATGCTGGTTTAATCGCTGGGACTCTACTCGCTTCTTTGTTTGAAATACATGCAGCAATTGCAGCAGTGATTGTACAAGGAGAACCGAATAACGCTCATACCTCACTACTCATTGCTTTTATGGGCGGTTTTGCTGTGCATGCGATTGCTAAGAGCATTAACTCAGCTATTTCAGGTGGAATACACTACGCCCTTGCTTTTGTTCCTGCCCAACTGATTCACATAGCAATATTGATTAGCCTGCTATGGATGAACATACATTGGTTTTAAGTCTTACTTTTAAACACACGAAGTATCTTCCACCACATCCATAACTGTAATTACATTATCATTCACTTTAAAATGAATATCAAAATTAGAAAACTTCATTTTATAGACTCGTTCAGGGTCTTCTTGATAGGCAGGCCTTGGGTCTAAAGCCAGTACTTGCTCTAATTCATCCAGATATTGCCCGTTAATTTTTTTATTCTTTAAAAGATATTGCTGGGTAGTGAGTGCACTTTCCGACCAGATGACTTGCTTTCGTTCTGGTTCAGCTTGTGCATAGCCACTTTGAGCATCAACAATGGCATCTGAATATTGAATATAAGGTTTAATATCTAAAATTGGCGTGCCATTTAATAAATCACTGCCAGTAACATACACTCTTAATGACTTACCGACTTTTTCAACCTTTTTTAAACGTACTACAGATAAACCCACAGGCGCTGGACGATACATGCTGCGTGTTGCAAACACACCAATTTTTTCATTACCACCTAATCGTGGTGGGCGAACCTGAGGCCGAAACTTAGTTGCAGTCTCCTGATTTTTATTGTCATGAAACTGCCAGATGAGCCAGAGATGACTAAATTGTTCAATTCCCTCAAAAGCCAATAAGTCATTATAAGGTTCTACCATTTCGATATAAGACTCGATATTGACCAAATTAGGTTGGCGTGGAATACCAAATTTTTCTCGAAAAGGTGAGCACATGTGCCCGACTATTGGAAGGGTGACAGAATTCATCATCACTTTTTCTTATAAACACAATTAAATATATTCAGTTTATCGGGAATGAAATTATATTAGAATAGCTATCTGTTTTCTTTTAATCGTGATCGAGACCTTTAATGGCTGCTTTTAACGTTGAACGCATTACTCATGTGCACCACTGGAATGACACCCTTTTCAGTTTTAAAACTACACGCGACACCAGCTTACGTTTTAAAAATGGTCAGTTCGTAATGATCGGACTTGAAGTGAATGGCAAACCGTTAATGCGTGCATATTCGATTGCAAGTGCGAACTACGAAGAAGAGTTAGAGTTCTTCTCAATTAAAGTACAAGACGGTCCTTTAACTTCGATTTTGCAAAAAGTACAAGTTGGTGACGAAATTTTAGTTTCTAAAAAACCAACAGGTACATTGGTTCATGATGACCTTTTACCAGGTAAAAACTTATACCTTTTATCTTCTGGTACTGGTCTTGCGCCATTCTTATCAATTATTCGTGACCCAGAAACTTACGAACGCTTTGAAAAAGTAATCGTTGTTCATGGTACACGCTATATTTCTGAATTAGCGTATCAAGACCTAATCTTGAACGAATTACCAAACCATGAATTCTTTGAAGAATTAGGTATTAAAGACAAACTTGTTTACTACCCTACTGTTACTCGTGAGCCTTTCCACACGCAAGGCCGTGTAACAACAGCAATTGAAACTGGTGCTTTATTTGAAAAAATCGGTTTACCACGTTTTAACCGTGAAACTGACCGTGCAATGCTTTGCGGTAGCCCTGCATTCTTAAAAGACGTGGCTGCATTACTTGACCAACATGGTTTAGTTGAATCACCTCGTATGGGTGAGATGGGCGATTACGTGATTGAGCGTGCGTTCGTAGAAAAATAAGATTTTTCTAAATAAAAAACCGAGGCTAAGTCCTCGGTTTTTTTATATCTCTTTTTATAAGGTGATACTGCCATCGATACAGGTAACAGCGGTTCCACCCACTAAAATTTTATCTTGATGCAATTCAAGTTTCAGTTGTCCATCACGGCCTAAAGCCTGACCTTGTGAAGAAAACACCACATCATTTTGTGCTGGCAAAATCCTATGGTAACGAATAAAAGACGCCACACTACCATTCCCGCTACCACAAACTGGATCTTCATTTATTCCGCATGAAGGAGCAAATGAACGAACTTCTATATGTTTTTGCTCATCATTATTTTCATAAAAACCAAAAACTGTCGCGCCCGTAACTTTCATTTCTAAATCATGTTGTTTTAAGGCTGCAAAGTCTGGTTGGGTTGCTAAAACAGCTTCAGCATTCACCGCTTGTAATACAATCCAACGTGCACCTACATCAACCAATGTAGCATTCCATTGAGTATTAATTTCACATTTTAAAATTTCTGCTAATTTCTCAGTGTGCATTGCATCTAATGGTGTAATTTTAGGCTTAGGGAGTTCAAATGAAATATGCCCTGAGTCACTCACGGTAAGCGTTACCAAACCCGCAGCACATTGCTGTACAAGCTTATCTTCTTTAGCTGTCACAAGGCCTGCTTCAAGCAAAGCATAGGCAGTACCAATTGTAGGATGTCCTGCAAATGGCAACTCACTTTGCGGAGTAAAAATTCGAACCTGATAATCAGCTTGAGAATCTGTCGCAGGGAGCACAAATGTCGTTTCAGAAAGATTCGTCCAATTCGCAATTTCCTGCATCTGCTCAGACGTTAAGGTACTGGCGTCCATAATGACTGCGACAGGATTACCTTTAAATGCTTGTGAAGTAAAAACATCAACTTGTTTAAATGCAACAACAGACATAGACCACTCCTACTGATTTTTAAAATTAAAAAATATGGTTTTTAAGTCCTTACCATTTTTTGATCTTACTGTTTTGTTTTTAATGGTCACAGTATCAGTTCATATGAAAAATAATAGACACAGTTTTTAAGTTAGATTTGTGTTAAATGAACTAATCAAAAGCAATCACATTATTTGAGTTACATAAAAGATCCCTATAAAGTGTATCCATTGCTTTGGCTTTTTAATGAATTGACATGTACAAATATAAAAAAGTGAGTGATGACCTCACCCTGCAAATTCAGAATGGCAGACAGCCTATCGGCTCCCGTTTACCATCAATCCGCGACTGCGCAAATCATTATCAGGTCAGCATTAACACCGTAAAAGAAGCTTATCGTCAGCTTGAAGACCAAGGTTTAATTTCAGTTCGCCCACAGTCTGGCTACTATGTTTGTCATGCGCCTTCAAACCTATTAGAACTCGAAGAGCGCTATGTCAGTGAAGAAAAAGTATCTCTTTCAGGAATTAGCTGTTTTCTCGCACAAATTGTCAAAAAACAGATGGATCCAGACTATATCAATTTAGCCTTAGCTTGCCCTACAGGTGAAAACTTCTATCCAATTGAACGCTTAAAACGCTTAACTGCTCAAGTTTTACGAACGCAGCCAGACATTTTTAAAAACTATACTTTGCCACCCGGCTCTATACGTTTACGTACTCAAATTGCGAGACGAAGTTTACAGCTTGGTATGTTTCTTTCAGCAGATGATATTGTGCTCACTCACGGCACAATGGAAGCTTTGAGTCTTGCGATTATGGCAACCACCCAAGCAGGTGACAGCATTGCTCTTGAGATTCCTACTTTTCATAACCTGTACCCGCTTCTTCATAATTTAGGCCGAAAAATTGTAGAAGTGCCGACTTCGCCGCATACAGGTATGTGCCTTGATGCTCTTGAAGAACTATTAAAATCTAAAAGTGTACAAGCTATATTAACCATTCCAACAGGTCACAATCCTCTGGGTTTTAGCATGCCTGAAACTAACCGTCGTCGCTTGGCAGAGTTAGCTAATCAGTTTCAAGTTCCAGTCATTGAAGATGCGATGTACGCCGAATTGCAACTAACAGAACCGCTTTTACCCAACATTAAGGCGTTTGATCAAAATGGATGGGTTTTGGTGTGTGGTAGCTATACAAAAACCGTAGCACCCGACTATCGAATTGGTTGGCTAGAAGCTGGGCGCTTTCGTAATATTGTGCAGCAACTTAAATTTACGACCACTGTTGCTGAACCGGCTTTGCTCACGGAAACTTTAGGACTTTTCTTAGAGAATGGCGGCTATGACCTGCATTTACGGCAGCTCAAAAAACGCTATCAACAGCAAATCGATACCATCAAATCTTATATATGTCGTTATTTTCCACTCGGCACTCGAGTCAGTCGACCGCAAGCAGGATTTATTTTATGGTTAGAGCTACCCGAATCAATAGATACATTAGAACTGTTTCATCAAGCAATGGATGAAAAGATCTTATGTATGCCGGGAGTTTTATGTTCGGCTGATAAACGTTTTAGTCATTGTTTACGTATTGCAGCTTGTTTTGAGCTAAATCCCAAAATGTTAAATGCTTTGATGCGCTTAGGAGAACTAGCAAAAAATATGCTACCCGCGCAAAAGGATAATGATCAAATCCCTACTAATTCAGTAGGTTGAATCCAAAATATAGAGTTAATAAAATAAAACCATATATTTTTTATGCCTTTTATTTTATGAAAACTGAGCTTCTCTCTCCCGCAGGTTCACTAAAAAACATGCGCTATGCATTTGCCTATGGTGCAGATGCCGTATATGCAGGCCAACCACGTTATAGCTTACGTGTGCGTAACAATGCTTTTGATCATGACAACTTAAAAATCGGAATTGATGAAGCTCATGCTTTAGGTAAAAAGTTTTATGTTGTGGTGAACATTCAACCGCATAACAGCAAATTAAAAAACTTTATTCGTGATCTTGAACCGATTGTAGCGATGCAACCAGATGCGCTCATTATGTCTGACCCAGGCTTAATTATGATGGTGCGTGAGCATTTTCCTGATGTGCAAATTCATCTATCTGTTCAAGCCAACGCCATTAACTGGGCCACTGTTAAATTTTGGAAAGATTACGGTTTAAGCCGTGTGATTTTATCGCGTGAGTTGTCATTAGAAGAAATCGAAGAAATCCAGCAACACGTACCAGATATTGAACTCGAAGTTTTTGTACATGGTGCACTATGTATGGCCTACTCAGGCCGTTGCCTACTTTCTGGTTATATGAATAAACGTGATGCCAACCAAGGTGCTTGTACCAATGCTTGCCGTTGGGACTATAAGTTGCATGAAACTCAAGAAGATGCAAACGGCGATGTAATTCCAACCACTCAGCTAAATACACCAGAAAAGTCTTGCTGCTCATCAGTACAATCAGAAACAACCTCCACTCAAACTTTGCTTGTACAACGTAATGATGAAGAAATGTTTGCTGCTGAAGAAGATGAACACGGCACCTATTTTATGAACTCCAAAGATTTACGTGCGGTACAGCATGTAGACCGTTTAACCAAAATGGGCATCGCCTCACTGAAAATTGAAGGCCGTACTAAATCATATTTTTACTGTGCCCGTACTGCTCAAATTTATCGAAAAGCCATTGATGATGCATTAGCAGGTAAACCATTTGACTCAAGCTTAATGACTCAGCTCGAAGGGTTGGCAAATCGCGGTTATACCGAAGGTTTTTTAAGACGTCATATCCATAGCGAATATCAAAACTATGCTGATGGTTCATCACACTTTGACTATCAACAATTTTGTGGTGAAGTTTTAGAACGTCACGGTGATTATATTCGCATTGAAGTTAAAAACCGTTTTATGGTTGGTGACTCACTTGAACTCATGACACCTCAAGGCAATATCACATTTACCTTAACCGAAATGCGCGATTTAAAAGGTAACCCAATTACAGATGCTAAAGGTTCGGGGCATTTTGTTGAAATTCCACTCTCACAAAATGTTGATATCAGTTATGCCCTACTCATACGCAATTTGCCGCATGCCAAAGAAAGTATTACTGCCTCTACATTGGCTTATTCAGCGAGTTAAACATGGCACTTTTGATTACTAGTGACTGTATCAATTGTGATATGTGCTTACCAGAATGCCCTAACACAGCCATTTTTGAAGGGAGCAAAGTTTATGAAATTGATCCACTTCGTTGTACCGAGTGTGTAGGCTTTTACGATGCCCCAACATGTAAGGTGGTCTGTCCAATCGACTGTATAAAACCAGACCCTGCGCATCTTGAAAATAAAGAGCAACTGCTAGAGAAATTTAAAAGTTTAAATATACTCAGCTAATCTATTTTTTAAAATAGTCTATAGAGGATCAAGCTAAAATTACTGATCCTCTTAAATGACTATACAGATCAATGATTAAATAAACGAATAAATAGCTGAGAACAATTGGCTAGTGATAAAATCAATTTATCAGTTCAGTTTGGTTTACTGGTAATTTTGTACCCAAAAAATTGCACAATCGTTAAAATTGGCAAACCATTTCAACATTTCATATAGATTGATTAAAACTCATTCTGGCGCAGTTCCCCATGTCTTATCTTTATTTAGCAATTGCGATTGCTTGTGAAGTCATTGCAACTTCAGCTTTAAAAGCATCTCAAGGTTTTACTGTTCCCATTCCATCCATCGTTACAGTTGTGGGCTATGCGATTGCTTTTTATTTATTGTCCCTGACGCTAAAAACGATCCCAATTGGAATTGCATACGCCATTTGGTCGGGCGCGGGTATTATTTTAATTTCTGCAATTGGCTGGATATTTTACAAACAGCATTTAGATTTGGCGGCCTGTATTGGTCTTACTTTAATGATTGCAGGTATAGTGATTATTAATGTGTTTTCTAAAAATACCCATCTATAAAATATAATTTAAAAGCAACCGAGTAAGATGCGAATTCTTTTTAAAAAATTTCACCTTACTCGGTATGAACAGCTTATTTCAAACTGCCCGTCAAAAATTGTTTTAAACGCTCACTTTTCGGATTGTTGAGTACTTCATCAGGATGACCCTGTTCCTCAATTTTCCCTTGATGCAAGAAAATCACTTGATTAGACACATGACGTGCAAAGCCCATTTCATGTGTCACCACAATCATGGTACGGCCTTCTTCAGCTAAACTCTGCATAACCTTGAGCACTTCACCCACCAACTCCGGATCAAGTGCACTGGTTGGTTCATCAAATAGCATCACTTCCGGTTCCATTGCCAAAGCACGAGCAATTGCTACCCGTTGCTGCTGACCACCAGATAAAAATGCTGGATATTTAATTTCAACACTTTCAGGTAATCCAACTTTGCGTAGATATTTGCGTGCACGCTCTTCTGCTTCTGCACGCTTTATCCCAAGCACATGAATTGGCCCTTCAATGACATTTTCAAGCACCGTCATATGTGACCATAAATTAAAATGCTGAAATACCATCATGAGCTGAGTACGCATTTTTTGTAGTTGCTTTGGATCAACCACTTTTAAATTGCCTTTTTTATCAAAGACTGTGCGTAGTTTTTCACCATTCAGTTTAATGGTGCCATTGCTCGGTTGCTCTAAAAAGTTGATACAACGCAGCAAGGTACTTTTACCCGAACCAGATGAACCGATGATACTAATTACATCACCAGCATTTGCATCAAGTGATATCCCTTTCAGTACTTCATGATCGCCAAATGTTTTGTGTAAATCACGAATCACTAGTTTTGCAACGTGTTCCATTTATGTCTCCTAATGATTCGATGGCTTTAAAAATGCCAACCAACGTTTTTCCAACTTACGGAATATCCAAATCAAAATAAAAGCCAACACTGCATACAACACAGCAGCAATTCCAAAAGCATTGAAAGTGTCATAGGTTGCGGCATTCACATCGCGCGCAATCTTTAAAATGTCGGGAACTGTTGCTGTAAATGCAATGGTTGTCGCATGCAACATTAAAATGACTTCATTGCCGTAAAATGGCAAAGCACGGCGTAACATCGACGGAATGATAATACGTGTGTAGAGTTTCCATTTTGACATACCGAACGCTTGAGCAGCTTCAATCTCACCATGTGGAATAGAACGGATCGCTCCAGCGAAGATTTCAGTCGTATATGCACCAGTATTGAGCGCGAATGCCAAAATGGTGCAATTTATGCCCTCTCGAAAGAATGCATCGAGTGCTTGATGTTCATGGACATAATCAAAGCTATAAATGCCCGAGTAAATAATTAACAATTGGATGTACAGTGGTGTTCCACGAAACACATAAGTAAACAGCCAAACTGGGCCACGCAACCAGATATTTTCTGATACTCGTGCAAGTGATAAAGGCACGGCAAGCACAAACCCAATACCGATTGAAAGCACCAATAACCAAGCAGTCATCGCGACACCGGTCATTTGTAGGCCATCGGTCCAAAGGTATGCCTTCCAATATTGTTGAAGGATTTCAATCATAATTGCCCCTTCCTTACACCAGCAGAATAACGACGTTCAAGCCACATTAAAATCAGGTTTGATACGGTGGTAATTGCCAAATAAATCGCAGCAGCGACGATGCTGAAAAAGAACAGTTGCATGGTACTTCTACCCGCATCTTGTGTAATTTTTACAATATCAGTCAGGCCAATAATAGAAACCAGTGCGGTCGCCTTAATCAAAACTTGCCAGTTGTTACCAATGCCAGGCAGTGCAAAACGCATCATTTGAGGGAATAATACACGGTGAAAAACCTGCCACGGCGTCATCCCATAGGCCATTGCTGCTTCAATTTGACCCGTTGGAACCGATTGAAATGCACCACGAAAGGTCTCGGTAAAATATGCACCATAAATGAACGCTAAAGTAATCACACCAGCCACAAACGGGTTGATATCAATCTGGTCCATTTGCAGTGCTTCAGTAATTTGGTTTAGCCCCAACTGCAAGCTATAAAATAACAGCAGCATAATCACTAAGTCAGGCACACTACGAATGAGCGTGGTATAGCCGGTCGCAATATAACGTAAGGCTTTAATATTAGAGAGTTTTGAACTCGCACCAATTAAGCCAATAATGACAGAAAGCAAGAGTGACAACAGCGCAAGCTGTATGGTCATCCATGTTCCGCTGAGAAGGAGTGGCCCATAGCCAGAAAAAGACATGACTCATCTTCTCCTTAAAAACAATATCTAATATTGATGAGATGAGAATAGATTTAAAAATGTCGGCACTTAGCCGACATTTTTCACATCATTAGTAAATGCTAAAAGAGAAGTATTTTTTCTCGAGTTTCTTGTATGTGCCATCAGCAATGATTGCAGCCAAAGCTTTGTCAATATTCGCTTTCAAATCTGCATCTTCTTTGCGTAAACCAATAGCTGCGCCTACACCTAGTGTTTTGACATCAACCACATTGCCACCAGCAAAACTGAAGTTTTTACCTTTTGGTTGTTTTAAGAAAGCGCCATCAACCATGATTGCATCTTGTAAAGTTGCATCTAAACGACCAGACATCATATCTTGGTAAATCAAGTCTTGAGTTGGATAAGGAACTACACTCACACCTTTTGGAGCCCAATAGGTTTTAGCATATGTTTCTTGAATTGTGCCCTGTTGTACCCCTACACGCTTACCTTTTAATGAAGTAGGTGTTGGCAATAACGGTGAGCCTTTTTTTGCAACCATACGCGTTGGCGTATTGTAGATTTTGCTACTAAATAAAATTTGTTTTGCACGTTCATCAGTCACTGTCATTGATGAAAGAATGCCATCAAATTTTTTCGCTTTAAGTGCCGGAATCATTCCGTCAAAAGAGTTTTCAACCCAAACACACTTAGCTTTGAGTTTTGCACAAATGGCATTACCCAAATCAACATCAAAACCAGTTAACTTGCCATCTGGTGTTTTATATTCAAATGGAGCATAAGACGACTCAGTACCAAAACGAATCACCTTCCAATCCTTTGCTTGAACATTCGTTGCAACAGCAGCCAAAACCAAGGTTGTTGAAACGAACATTTTTTTCATAAAGCTTGCCATCTTGAAGCTTCTCCTTAAAATCCAAATAAGGTGATAAAAAAACTTGAGCAATTTCTAAATTACTCTTCTACCGAAATAATTGCAATTTCTATACCAGTAAATTAAGGATTTATGAAACTATCAAAACAGCTGATCGCCTTACCCCATTAAATGTTGAAAAATCACTCAAATTTTAATTTAGTTTTTGAGTGTGTAAGCCTCTGCCATATTTTCATTTTCAACCAATGTCCGAATGGTGTATTCATGGTTATGTTCTTTGGCACTGGCAAATTCACATTTTTGATCTAATGACATTGAACAACCACTCAGCAATGGACAACCTGCAAATAATTCGGCTACCCAATCTACAAATACACGGACTTTAGGCGATAAATGACGGTTTTGTAGATAAACGACTGATATTGGCATAGGCGCAGGTAACCATTCAGTCAACACCTCTCTAAGAGCACCAGACTCTAAATGTTTTGCCACCATATAATATGGACATTGAATTAGGCCAAAACCTTGTACTGCCAAATCAATATATGAATCGCCATCGTTGACTGAAACACGCCCTTTCACACCAACGCTATGAATCTCACCGTTCACCATGAAATCCCAATCGATATTGCGTCCGGTACGGCTGTTAAAATAATGTACCACTTGATGTTTTTGTAAGTCTTCAATGGTTCTTGGTTCGCCATGTTCCATCAAGTAACGTGGCGCAGCTACTGTCACACACTGAATTGTTCCGATACGGCGTGCAACTAAACTTGAATCTTTCAATTGACCAATACGAATGACACAGTCCACCGCATCTTGAACTAAATCGACTGGACGATCACTCATGCCAATCACCAAATCAATATCGGGGTACTTGGCATGAAAATCACACAGCATTGGAATCAGAATCAACCGCCCGATTGAAGCTTTAACATCAATGCGCAGTCGTCCTCGGGGTCCTCGTTCAGAATCATGAAAAGTTGATTCTACGTCTTCGACATCGGCCAAAATTCGCGCGGTCCGTTCATAATAAACCGCGCCATCTGGTGTCAAACTGAGTTTACGGGTGGTACGGTTTAATAAGCGAACTTGTAAATGCTTCTCTAAAGCCTGAATGGTTGTCGTTACAGAAGCACGCGGTAGGCCTAAACTGTCAGCCGCTAAACTGAAACTATTTGTTTCGACAACTTTGTTAAAGACTTTCATCGCATGAAATAGATCCACACGCACACTCCTATCAATGCATTTATTTAATCAAACACATCAATTGTTATAAAAATACGAATAGTGTTATCGAATTTAATATATTTATTCGTGATTGACAAACTTTTATGCTCCGTCCATCCCATAAACCCTGTTTCTCCCATACGGACCAAAACTAAAAGTCTGAAAACAGGTATCCAAATAACTAGGAGCACCTCATGTCATTTTCTCGCAAACAGTTCGCACTGTCTGCCATCTTTGTCGCCATTTTGGCTACAGGGGGCAGTTTTATGTTTTTACATGAAAATGCCGATGCAAAAGCTGCACCGACCAGTGCCCAACAAGCTGCAACTGTTGATATTTCTAATGTCATCAGCAAAACCATTACCGATTGGCAAGAATATTCCGGTCGCTTAGAAGCAATCGATCAAGTCGATATTCGGCCACAGGTTTCAGGTAAACTCATTTCCGTACACTTCAAAGATGGCAGTCTTGTTAAAAAAGGCGATTTACTATTTACCATTGACCCGCGTCCTTTCGAAGCAGAACTCAATCGAGCCAAAGCTCAACTTGCTTCGGCTGAGGCACAAGTAACATATACGGGTTCTAACCTTTCTCGTATTCAACGTTTAATTCAGAGTAATGCTGTTTCTCGCCAAGAGTTAGATTTGGCAGAAAATGATGCACGATCAGCCAATGCTAACCTTCAAGCCGCTAGAGCAGCCGTTCAATCTGCACGTTTAAATCTGGAATACACTCGTATTACTGCACCAGTCAGCGGCCGAATTTCCCGCGCCGAAGTAACCGTTGGTAATGTGGTTTCTGCAGGTAACGGCGCACAGGTTTTAACAAGTTTAGTATCAGTATCACGCCTATACGCATCTTTCGATGTTGATGAACAAACTTACCTAAAATACATCAGCAACCAGCGTAACTCAGCACAAGTTCCTGTCTATATGGGACTTGCCAATGAAACAGGTTTTACTCGCGAAGGTACGATCAATTCAATCGACAATAACTTAAATACCACCTCAGGTACGATTCGTGTCCGCGCAACCTTTGACAATCCAAACGGAGTTTTATTGCCGGGTTTATATGCACGCATCCGTTTAGGTGGTGGTCAACCTCGTTCAGCAATTTTGATTAGCCCAACCGCAGTTGGAGTCGATCAAGATAAACGTTTTGTCGTAGTAGTTGATGCGAAAAATCAAACTGCTTACCGCGAAGTAAAACTCGGTGCCCAACAAGATGGCTTGCAAATCGTGAATAGCGGATTACAAGCGGGTGATCGTATTGTGGTAAATGGTTTACAGCGAATTCGTCCGGGTGACCCTGTTACACCTCATCTTGTTCCTATGCCAAATGCGCAAATCACTGCGAGCAGCACTACTCCTCAACCTCAGCCAACAGATAAAACATCAACTCCGGCAAAAGGTTAATCACATATGAATATTTCTAAATTCTTTATTGATCGGCCGATCTTTGCTGGTGTGTTATCAGTACTGATTTTACTCGCTGGTCTACTTTCGGTATTTAAATTACCGATTTCGGAATACCCCGAAGTTGTTCCACCCTCTGTGGTGGTACGTGCTCAATATCCAGGTGCCAACCCGAAAGTCATTGCTGAAACCGTTGCCTCTCCACTGGAAGAGTCAATTAACGGCGTAGAAGACATGCTGTATATGCAGTCTCAAGCAAACAGCGACGGTAACTTAACCATTACGGTGAATTTTAAGCTCGGTATAGACCCAGACAAAGCTCAACAACTGGTTCAAAACCGGGTGTCTCAGGCCATGCCTCGCTTGCCTGAAGACGTACAGCGCTTAGGTGTTACTACCTTAAAAAGCTCACCAACTTTAACCATGGTTGTGCATCTGACCTCACCAGATAATCGCTATGACATGACCTACTTACGTAACTACGCGGTACTCAACGTAAAAGACCGTTTGGCACGTTTACAAGGTGTCGGTGAAGTTGGTTTATTTGGTTCTGGTGACTACGCGATGCGCGTGTGGCTAGACCCACAAAAAGTAGCGCAGCGAAACCTCACAGCAACTGAAATTGTGACTGCAATTCGTGAACAAAACATTCAGGTAGCAGCGGGTACAATCGGTGCATCGCCAAGTAATTCCCCTTTACAGCTTTCAGTCAATGCTCAAGGTCGCTTAACGACTGAGCAAGAATTTGCTGATATTATTTTAAAAACGGCACCAGATGGCGCGGTTACCCGATTGGGTGATGTTGCTCGTGTTGAACTTGCAGCTTCACAATATGGCTTACGTTCGTTACTCGATAATAAACAAGCGGTTGCCATTCCAATTTTCCAAGCACCGGGTGCTAATGCTTTACAAGTTTCTGATCAAGTGCGTAGCACAATGAAAGAACTTTCAAAAGATTTCCCATCTTCAATTAAATACGACATTGTGTACGACCCGACTCAATTCGTCCGTGCCAGTATTAAAGCGGTGGTTCATACCCTACTTGAAGCGATTGCACTGGTTGTTGTGGTTGTTATTTTATTCTTACAAACATGGCGTGCTTCAATCATTCCATTGCTTGCTGTACCAGTTTCAATTATTGGTACATTCGCGCTCATGCTCGCTTTTGGTTACTCAATCAATGCGCTTTCACTATTCGGGATGGTCCTCGCCATCGGGATTGTGGTCGATGACGCAATTGTCGTCGTCGAAAACGTCGAGAGGAATATTGAAGCTGGCTTAAATCCAAGGGAAGCGACTTACCGTGCCATGCGAGAAGTAAGCGGACCGATTATTGCGATTGCCTTAACGCTGGTTGCCGTGTTTGTTCCACTTGCCTTTATGACAGGCTTAACAGGGCAATTCTATAAACAATTTGCCATGACCATTGCCATTTCAACGGTCATTTCGGCATTTAACTCCCTTACTCTATCTCCTGCTTTGGCAGCGCTGTTACTGAAAGGACATGATGCTAAACCGGATGCCTTAACACGTATTATGAATCGTGTATTCGGACGTTTCTTTGCACTGTTTAACCGTGTGTTTTCACGTGCTTCAGACCGTTATAGTCAAGGCGTCAGCCGTGTCATTTCCCATAAAGCTTCGGCAATGGGTGTCTATGCAGCACTCTTAGGTTTAACCGTTGGTATTTCCTATATTGTTCCAGGTGGTTTCGTTCCTGCGCAGGACAAACAATATTTAATTAGCTTTGCGCAGCTACCAAACGGCGCATCATTAGATCGTACCGAAGCGGTCATTCGTAAAATGAGTGACACTGCACTTAAACAACCTGGCGTAGAAAGTGCAGTTGCCTTTCCTGGCCTATCAATTAACGGTTTCACCAATAGCTCAAGTGCCGGTATTGTCTTTGTGACTTTAAAGCCATTCGATGAACGCAAGGCAAAAGACTTATCTGCAAATGCAATTGCAGGTGCCCTAAACCAGAAATACTCAGCTATTCAAGATGCTTATATTGCGGTTTTCCCCCCCCCACCCGTGATGGGCTTAGGGACTATGGGCGGCTTTAAACTTCAACTTGAAGACCGAGGTGCCTTAGGCTATTCAGCCTTGAATGATGCTGCACAAAACTTTATGAAAGCAGCACAATCAGCTCCTGAACTTGGCCCAATGTTCTCAAGTTATCAAATTAACGTGCCTCAACTCAACGTAGATTTGGATCGTGTAAAAGCTAAACAGCAAGGTGTTGCTGTGACAGATGTTTTCAACACTATGCAGATTTATTTAGGTTCTCAGTACGTTAACGACTTTAACCGCTTTGGACGTGTTTATCAGGTTCGTGCACAAGCCGATGCGCCTTTCCGTGCAAATCCTGAAGATATTTTGCAGCTTAAAACCCGTAACAGTGCTGGACAAATGGTTCCGTTATCTTCACTAGTGAATGTGACTCAAACTTATGGTCCAGAAATGGTGGTGCGTTATAACGGCTATACCTCAGCGGACATTAATGGTGGCCCTGCACCGGGTTATTCATCTAGCCAAGCAGAAGCTGCGGTTGAACGTATTGCTGCACAAACTCTACCGCGTGGTATCAAATTTGAATGGACAGATTTAACTTACCAAAAAATCTTGGCTGGTAATGCAGGACTCTGGGTATTCCCAATTAGCGTATTGCTCGTATTCTTGGTTTTAGCCGCTCAATATGAAAGTCTAACCTTACCTTTAGCTGTAATTTTAATTGTACCGATGGGAATTTTGGCGGCTCTGACAGGTGTTTGGCTCACCAGTGGAGATAACAACATCTTTACCCAAATCGGTCTGATGGTACTGGTCGGGCTGGCCTGTAAAAATGCCATTTTGATTGTTGAATTTGCGAGGGAACTCGAAATGCAAGGTGCAACTGCCTTTAAAGCAGCAGTTGAAGCAAGTCGTCTACGTTTACGCCCAATTTTAATGACCTCTATTGCATTTATTATGGGTGTAGTGCCACTGGTTACTTCAACTGGCGCAGGTTCTGAAATGCGACATGCGATGGGTGTTGCCGTATTCTTCGGCATGATCGGTGTAACATTCTTTGGTTTATTCCTCACCCCGGCCTTTTACGTTCTGATTCGTACCCTCAACAGCAAACATAAACTGCATTCTGCGGCAGTTCATGAAGCACCGTTAGCTAGCCCACACGATCATTAAGGAGGACATTTGGTGATTACATCAAAACAAAACTGGTTGTTGTCCTCACTCATGGGAAGCCTGCTCCTTGCAGGCTGCTCATTGGCCCCAGAATATCAACCTGCAAAAGTGATAGTCCCTGTCAAATTTAAAGAGTCAGACCCTAAACTTGAAGATAACAACTGGAAAATTGCCCAACCTGCCGATCAGCAGGTTCGAGGTGAATGGTGGCGTGTTTTTAATGATGCTCAATTGAATGAGCTAGAACAACAAGCGATTGCTGGCAACCAAAATCTTAAAGCGGTGGCAGCCAACATTCAGGCTTCACGTGCAATACGTTCAGCAGCACAAGCCGAACGCCTGCCAAGTATTGTTGCTGGCTTTGGCCCAACTCGTCAAAAACCCTCTCCTGCTTCATTGGGGTTAGATGACAATGCTCATACATCTGCACAAACTTTATGGCGTGCTCAAATGAATGTTTCATATGAGCTCGATTTATTTGGTCGTATCGCCAGTAGTGTTAATGCAGCAACAGCGGATCTACAACAGCAAGAAGCGTTATATCAGTCGGCACTTTTAGCGTTACAGGCCGATGTTGCGCAAGGTTATTTTCTCATTCGCCAGCTTGATGCTGAACAAGCAATTTATACTCGTACTATTAAGTTACTTGGTGAGACACGAGATCTCGTTCAAACCCGATTTAAGAATGGTTTGGTCAGTGAATTAGATGTTTCTCGTGCAGAAACTGAACTTTCAACAGCTCAAACCAATGCACTGAACATTGCTCGTAGTAGAGCCAATGCAGAGCATGCACTTGCAGTATTGTTAGGCAAAACACCAGCTGACTTTAGCTTGGCTGTTCAACCTTTAACTACAAACAGTATTCACCTTCCGGCTGGTTTACCTTCGAGTTTACTTGAAAGACGACCTGACATTGCTGCTGCTGAACGTGCTATGGCAGCAGATAATGCGCGTATTGGAATTGCCCGTGCAGCTTTTTTTCCGAAAGTTAATCTAACGGGTGCCTTAGGTTATGAATCTTCAAGTTTAAGCGAGTTGGATAAATGGTCGAGCCGTACATTCTTGCTTGGTCCAGTCGCAGGCACTATTTTGTCTTTACCATTATTTGATGGCGGACAACGTAAAGCAGGTGTTGCTCAAGCACGAGCAGCTTATGAAGAAAGCGTCGCCAACTATAGACAAACTGTACTAAACGCATTTCGTGAAGTTGAAAATGGTTTAACTGATCAACGTATTCTTGATCAGCAAATTCAGGCTCAAAATCAAGCACTCTCATCGTCTCGTCATGCAAATCACCTGTCTCATCTACGCTATCGAGAAGGTGCGATTAGCTATCTTGATGTGATTGACTCCGACCGGACTATTTTGCAACAAGAACAATTGGCAGCTCAGCTTAAAGGTGGCCAAATCATTGCAAGTGTAAACTTAATCCGTGCTTTAGGTGGGGGTTGGAATAATTGATATAAAAAAAGCGCCTTACGGCGCTTTTTTTTATACATACAAATTATTTTGCATATACAGGGAATTTTGCACAAACAGCTTCAACTTTCGCTTTTACATCAGCAATAACTTTTTCATCACCTTTGCTGTCAATCACGTCAGCGATCCAACCAGCAAGTTCACGAACTTCAGCTTCTCCAAAACCACGAGTTGTTACTGCTGGAGTACCGATACGGATACCAGAAGTTACAAATGGAGAACGTGGGTCATTTGGAACTGAGTTTTTGTTCACAGTAATGTGAGCAGCACCTAACCAAGCGTCAGCATCTTTACCTGTTACGTCTTGTTTGATTAAAGATAACAAGAATAAGTGGTTGTCTGTACCGCCAGAAACAACATCATAACCACGTGCGATTAATACTTCAGCCATTGCTTGAGCATTTTTCACAACTCGTTGTTGGTAAGCTTTAAAGTCATCAGACATTGCTTCTTTGAAGCAGATTGCTTTAGCAGCAATCGCATGCATTAATGGACCACCTTGGTTACCAGGGAATACAGCTGATTGAAGTTTTTTCTCGATTTCTTCATTCGCTTTCGCAAGGATTAAACCAGAACGTGGACCACGAAGTGTTTTGTGAGTCGTTGTTGTTGTTACATCAGCAATTTGAACTGGGTTTGGATATACGCCAGCAGCAACAAGACCTGCAACGTGAGCCATATCAACAAAAAGATAAGCGCCAACTTTGTCCGCGATGTCACGGAAACGTTGCCAATCTACAACACGGCTATAAGCAGAGAAACCAGCAACGATCATACGTGGCTTGTGTTCTAATGCTAAACGTTCAACTTCTTCGTAATCGATCTCACCAGTTTCAGAGTTTAAACCATACTGAACAGCGTTATACGTTTTACCAGAGAAGCTTACTTTTGCACCGTGAGTCAAGTGACCACCGTGAGCCAAGCTCATACCCAAAACTGTATCGCCTGGGTTAAGAAGTGCTAAATAAACAGCAGAGTTAGCTTGTGAACCAGCATGTGGTTGAACGTTTGCGTAATCGGCACCAAAAAGTTCTTTAGCACGGTCAATCGCCATTTGCTCAATAACGTCTACATACTCGCAACCGCCATAATAGCGTTTGCCTGGATAACCTTCTGCGTATTTGTTAGTAAGTTTTGATCCTTGCGCTTCCATCACAGCAGGAGAGCAATAGTTTTCAGATGCAATTAACTCGATATGTGCTTCTTGACGCTCACCTTCAGAAGCAATAGCTTGAGCTAATTCTGGATCAAATTCAGAAATGGAAATATTGGCAAACATTAGCGGGGGTCCTATAAATTAGGGCTTTTAAGCCGTGCTAAGATTGCGGCATATTGTAGCATGAACTTTATAATTAAACAGAATCAAGTTAGCTCAGTTTTAAATAAAAATGGCTCAATTTTTATAAAAAATGAGCCATCAAATCTAAAATAATTTATAAACACTTAAAAAACTTTTATTTAATAATTTTCTAAAGTTAAATTTAGCTTCTCAAAACAACAAAAAAACTTTAAATATCAACTACTCTTATTGAGCTGACAACAAGTTTTGCACATTCCCAACAATGTTATCTACATTATTGCTCATAGCCGTCTCATGGTCCCAGTTACCCGTTACATAGCTATTAATTTTTGTGCCCACGACAGTGGCATTAGATATCAAAATATCAGTCGCTACTTTAGGAACCGTTGTATCAGCTAACCCCTGATAAATAATAATTGGTGTAGATACTTTTGTCTGCAGAGGTTGAGAATCTTTATCTAAGAATGTTTTTACGGTTGGCACAGCCATAAAGTTAGGTTGTGTACGTGTAAAACCATCTAGTGTGCCGCCATGTGTTGCTGCGTAGGTTTGCATATTAACTGCCAAGGCTTGGCCCAATGGCCCTGCACAAATCGTTTCTGCCTGCTGTGCAGTACTTGCTGTTTGTGAAGTAAATACCTGTGAATAATCAAAGCTTGGCTGTGTATTTCGAATACCCGCTGTAACTAAAGCAGTATATGTATCAAGCTGTGCATACATCGGGATCTTTTTATCCAAAGTTGCATTGGCAACGGCTTGTTCTCCTGCCGTTAAAATGAAACCCAAATTAGATGCCGGTGCTACCGCTACCGTACCTTTATAGTTTAGCTGTGCACGGCTTGCATATTGTGCAGCACCCAATGCGGCATGCCCACCCTGAGAGTGACCTACGGTGACCCATTTGTTCGAAGTTAATAAATTACGTTGAGATAAATAATTGCGTGTTGCAACTACTGCATCAGTAATTGAATAAGCCTCACTTTTAACATTTAAGAATGGATGTATGCCTGCGGTTCCTAAGCCCTCATAATCTGGAGCAACCACTACATAACCTGCCGCAAGAAGTTTACTAATTAAATCTTTAGTACTGTCTGTTAATGCCGATTTACTCGGTGCACATGCATCTGCAACCCCCGTCGTGCCATGTGCCCAAACCACAATTGGCCAACCGCCTGCTGGTGGTGGTGTCGTTGGTGTAAATACTAAACTGGTTGCCTGAACCTCTTGCCCACTTTGACCTAACATTTTATAAGTTAAAATACTACTTTCAGCAGCAACTGATCCTAAGTTAGTACTTGTATAAGCATCTACCTTAACCACTGGGTTTTGAATATTATTGGCTGGTGCACCAGATGGATCAGTAGTTGCCGGACTGTCATCACTACTTCCATCTCCACATGCCGTCAACAATAAACTTGTGCTAAGAACACTGGTCATGAACAGTTTCATTTTCATTGATATATCCCTTAAATTCGATTTTTGTTGTGCTTTACTTTTTAATGAACATTTTAAATGTCTTACAAACAATTACGCCTAATCTTCATTTTTCGCAAGTGATATTTAATCAAAATGAGCAGCTAAATTTTCTACTTTTTAACATAAATTGCATTTGATAGCTTATCTAGCCTTACTCCATGTTTTAAAGTAGATAGCCAACTGTTAACATTGATGGTTACTTGTAATTGTTTAAAGGTTCAAAAGATGCAAGCCATTATTTTAGATACAGAAACTCATACACTAAATGGTTTGCCTATTGAAATTGCATACGCTCCCATTGAACTTAATGCGGGTAAACTCACTTTAGATAAAAGCAAATTGTTTGATCAGCTCTATCAGGTGGGAGCTCCGATCTCTTATGCTGCAATGGCGGTCCACCACATCTTGGAGTCTGACCTAGAAAACCAGCCTCACTATAAAACATTTCAATTACCGGATAGCACGACTTATATTATTGGTCATAACATTGATTATGATATTGCTGCCATTGCTCGTTGTGGCGTTGATGTATCTCATATCAAACCGATTTGTACTCTAGCTTTAGCACGTAAAGCTTGGCCAGATGCTGAAGCTCACAACATCTCTGCACTCATTTATATGATTTCTCAAGGCAGCAGTAAAGCGCGAGAATTACTCAAAGGTGCACACCGTGCCGATGCGGACATTATTTTAACTGCCAATATTTTGATGCATATTATCTATCATTTAAATATTCAAGATATTGAAGAGCTTTACCAAGTTTCTGAAGAAGCCCGTATCCCCACGACTATTAATTTTGGCAAGCATAAAGGTACGGCAATTTCTGAACTGCCAAAAGATTATATTCAATGGCTTCTACGTCAAGACGAGCTAGATGTCTATTTACGTAAGGCTCTAGAAAGCGCATTTTAAAGACTTAACTTAAATAGATGATATTCATAAATTCTTCATCATATTGTCATTTTTGAGTTTTATCGTTAACCCCATTTATATTTTATTAAGAACAGTACTGTTTGATAGAAAAATTCAAACAGGCTGCTTCATTTTTTATATTGGGGAAATACAATGTCTGGTTTTTATAGAACCAATTTGGGAAGAGTTGCGCTTCAACAACGTAATATCACGTTAAATGCAAAACAAAGACGTTTACTTCTATTAATAGACCATGAAGATTTTCAAAGCCTCGATCCCGAGTTTAAGAAACGGATTGCCCCACCAGAGCTAATTCAACAGCTCATTGACTTAAAACTCATTGCTACTTCTAACGAAAGTTATTCAGAATTGACCGAACAAATATCTCCCCCAGAGACATCTATAACGACTAAAGAAGTACATCAGAAAAATATTGATGAGAATAAAAGTAATGATTTAATTGGAGAAATTCAGATTCCTCAATCAACGTCTGTGACTTCTCCAAATATAGAAAATGACCAGCCATCTATTCCAGCTCAACAACTCTCTTTTGAAGAAATACAACTATTAATGAAACAAAGCTTGAGCCAGTACTGTGGCCTTATGGCAAAACCACTTATTCAAAAAATAGAGCAAATCAAAACGCTTCAAGAACTTAAAATGTGCCAAATGCAATGGATTACCAGTTTACAGGAGTCACGTATTCCTCCTCATGAGCTAGCACATACGCTTCATTCTATTAATTATTCAATTCAGCTTATTCAACAACGCGTCTAAAATAGAACAAGCTGCTGTTTAATTAAGCATTAAACTCACTTGGTACGTATTTCGTGCTTTACCTACCAGTGTTTTTTTCCTATGATGTGCCCCACACATGTGCGCTCGTAGCTCAGTTGGATAGAGTACAGGTTTCCGAAGCCTGGGGTCGTGGGTTCGATCCCCGCCGGGCGCACCAATTATTTATTAAAATTCAATAACTTAAGCAATAAAAACCCGATATTTAACTATAACATTTTTTATTTGTATCGTATTCAGTTAAATTCTTAGTTAGTTAAATGAGATTCTATTAGCAATCCAGCCATAAAAAAATTGCTCTTGGCTAGGATTACGTTCCGCAATTTCAATATAGCGCTGACCTTGCATGATGTTTAGTATTCGCGTCAGAACTTTTTCACCTTCGTTTCCTCGTTTAGTAACATAAACTTTAAGCGCATTCAAAGTAGCTGGGCCATAAATACCATCTACTAATAAATCGGGCCAACCACTTTTTCCTTGGTTATTAAGTAAGTTTAAAGCGCGCTGTAAAAGTGGTTTTGCAAAACTGATACCGCAGTTAACCCCAGTATCTAAAAGTTCTTCAGCTACTACAGGGGAAATTAAATTTACTTGATCAAAGCGTGGAGCCGTCCAGTATTGTTTTTTATAAATAGCCTTTGCAGTTTCAAGTGGCAAATCTTTCATATTCCCATTAAAGCCATTGGTTCGAGCAACTTTTTCGGTAATACCATATTTTGTAGCTCCACCTCGATCTGCAGGGTTATTTACATAATTGCCTTCACGCTTAATAAGCTCATTAAGATATCGATCAATATTCATCTGCTTTGCTCCGTAAATAAATACTTTTAACTGTTTTTAATATCATCTTTGGCTTTTTTGATTGTCTTTATAACTTCTACTATTGTTTTACCTTCTTGCTTATCAATAAAGTTAAAGATCCATCGGACTAGAGCCCAACCAGGTAAACCGCAAATAAAGAAAAAACCGCCCAATGCAATCATTCCCCAAATATCGGTAACCCACTCATGTAATCCCCACTTAACAATGATAAATGAACCACCACATAAGCTAGAAACTACTGTACAAATAAGACCCACTCCCCACTCTTGAGGTGAGCGAGGCATACGAGTCATTAGAACAACCGCTGCAACTAACGAAATTGCCAATGTAACCGCAATAGCTGCACCATAAAATTTTAAAAAGGCAGTAAGACTGCTGGTTGATACTGGCTCCATAAAGTAATTTACTCCAAAACTAAAAAAGCACCCAACAGAGTGCAGTGAATAAAATAGATCCTTTCAATTTTTAGATAAATTCCAATAAATAAATGTTCACTTAGTATTATTTCTTTGACTTTAAGCGAGATTATTTAGAACTATAATCTAAATATTAAATTAACTTAGTAACTAGTAACATCAATAATAAAAGTATTTATTGTATTCATACCCGCTTGGATACCTGTAACTTTTCCGTCCATCATCATACTTGACGTTAATCCTCTGAAAATATAGGCTCCATCTTTTTGTAGTACATATCTATCGTAGATTGCACTGCCACTAGAGGTAATAGCGCCACCTCCTCCAGAACTGGTAGATGAATAACTATTCTGAAATCTGATAGGTGTTTCTGCGATTGCTATTGCAATTTTTCTATCTTTTGGAGCTAAGCTAGGTAAATACATAGGATCAGCATAAATGAAAGATGATGCTACATTTGCCCATCCTGGGAAATCCACATCTCTAGCTGGTTGATTTTGGATGAAGTTAAGGACCTTTAGTGGTTTGTAATTAGAATCAAAAACTAATTTTTGATTTGCATCAAATAATTGCAATCCCATAGATGACTGAGACTGTGATAAATCCTTAAAATTAAATTCATAAATTGTCAATTTATAAGGTTTGTCAGCTGGTGGAATTAAAGCATCTGTAGGAATCCTAAAATAAATAGATAAATTATTTGGAACAGATGTACTACTTAAAAGATTTGCATCATATGAGTAAATATTGAAACTAAAGCTAGGCTTTAAAACTATAGAGTCTAAGTCTCGAAGATTACCTATTGGATTGGGTGCGGGATATTCATCTATCCACCAAGAATCCATCGCAACTGCAAAAATAGAATCTTCGCCAACGGGAGTATAATCAAAGAAGTTATTACCTTGTTTGCGAGGAATTATATATTCCTGTTTCCCAACCAAAAACATATTCCGATAATTACTATCAATATGAATAACCCCAGAATCATTTAAAATACGAAAACCTGCATCCATTAGTAAATACCGTAGTGAAGATAAATATAGTCATTGAATGGTGAAATATAAGTCTTATCAAATTTTGAGGCTGACCAATTCATTGTCATACCATCAAAAGTAACTGATACTTTAAATCCTGAAAATTTAGCATTTGGATAAAACCCACCTCTGTTATTACCCCAAAATCCATGCCAGACATTTTGGTTGTCTTTCCAACCAGACTTCTTAGCTTCGTTACCTTGGGTGAAATAGAATGGATTACCTAATATCAAATCTGGAATCACTAGCTGCCCAGAGGTCTTATCTAATTTAGTTGGTATCGCGATAGTACCTAAGATTTTAGTCATACGATCCGTCACATCTACTATAAGGCCCCCAGATTCATCAAAGCATTGTAAACCTTGTGGCATATAAACCTCCTAAAACAAGCTATTTAACTAGCGTTATCTATTACCAAAGTCCTAATTTGACTCGTAAAACATTATTGTCATCATAAACTGTAATTAAGCTTCCAGTTAAAACCATACGTGCGCCATTAGGCTTCGCTGAATCCTTGAGTGTGGTTAAGGTTCCAAGATTGGCACTAATGGCGCTTAAACTTGTTGCATTAATTTTGTCCGCGTTGATATAACCAATAGATGCATTATCTAAATACAAACCCGCAGGAATAACTGTGCCGTTAGGCAATGTTGTTGGTGTAGATTGATAGACAAATGCATATTTAGGAGTAACTGAACCCGCATCTACATTAGAGGGAGCACCAATCGCAAATTTATTAGCCTGAACAATGAAATCGACTGTTCGGCTATCATTTTCAATGCCGACACCACCAACTAGATTTCCTGATTGTAATTTCAGCGTAGCTCGCGCTCTTAAACCGTCGATTGACTGTTGTTGAGACTGAATAGAGGCACTATTGTTGCCCACAGATGTTTGTAAGGTCGTAATGCTACTTGCTTGGGTTGAAACTTTGCCATCAATAACTGAAACTTTAGAATCTAGCGTCGATAAAGCAGAAGCGTCCGCTTTGTTTGCAAGACCAGCATTTAAGCCCTTAATATCTTGCGACCACGGATACCAAGAGTTGTTATCTGCACTTCTTCGTTCAGCGGTAAAAGCTGAAGAGGAACCTCGTGCAATTTGAATGATTGGGCCACCCGACGGGTCAGTCCATGATACTTGTGTCTCAAGTGTCACATACGTATCAGGCATGATACCGCTTAGTCCGAGTACAGATGTCAACTTAAACTCTCGAACGATTTTTAAGCCATGGTTTTGCCAATACCAAGTAGGTGGTTGGTTATCATTACGAGTATCTGTAAGCTTAATATCTTTATAGATTCCGCTTACAGAGGCACTTAAAGAAGTAATAGCATTACTTTGGGTCGTAATATCGTTACCCTGTTGAGTAACGGTATTAGATAATGAAGAAATAGCTGCTGCATTGGCATCTAGCTGAGCCGTAATAGCACGTGAATCTCCCATACCTTGAGGTGCGCCACTTACAAAAACTAATGGGTATTCAATCCACTGATTTTGAGGACTTGCGTCGAACATGCCTAAAATGCCGTTGCCAGCGTCTAAGTCTTTGCGACCTACAAAGATTGGGAGCGAGGTCCAGTTCCAAGACCTAAAATATTTATCGCCCGCGCCACAGGCAAGCATAAGCGCCCGTAATGGTGTGTCAGGATTTAATACACCCACATCGCGAATATTGTCAGTACCAACAATCGCGAAGTACGTGCCAGACGCTAACGCATTAACGGCATAATAGAGAGCGTTACAATTACCGACAATGTCACCATAGGTGTCGTATGCGGTACAGCTCACTACATCGCCATTGTTAAAGACAATTAAATTTAAACCGCGACCAAAATCACCAACTCTGCCCTTGTAAGAATAAATGCCCGCAGGTTTAGGCAACCCAGCGCCAGCGCCGTTTTTAAACGTGACAAGTGAAAATGACTTTGTATTGCCAATTTGGTTTGTCAGAGAAGTAATGGAACTAGATTGAGATGCAATATTCCCTTCTGTCGTTGAAACACGGCTAGACAAGTTATTCAGTGCGGTAGAATTCGCCTGCAAATCACTAACTAACTTTTTGTTACCAGTGATATTGCGCACTTGGATATTTGTTACATGCCACTTCTCATTTGGAGCGGTATCACCCGTTGCCACTTGAAGCCAAGGGTGCAATTGAGCCATACCTTCAGGCACAGTAAAGTAGCCTTCAAGCATTGTCCAACTTCTTCTTTTTGCTTCCGATGTATAAACAACACCAACCCATCCGTGGTTGCCTGCGGTATCAAGGTAATGAAAACCGAGAGTGGAATTAACACCGCTAGCGACAGGTGAGGCAAACCAAGCTGAGACATAATACATATCGCCAGCGTTACATCTAAACATTGGTCCGTAATAGTTATCACGGTTGTTTAGAGCCAATGCTTTTGGTGACGGTGGATTTGGTGCTGCATTTGTCGCATCTACAATTGTGCCCGATGACCAATCGTTTCTTGGGTCTGCAAAATTAGCATTACGAACCCAATTCGTTAGGTCATTGGTAGTAATGGTGTTACTTAATGAAGTAATTGAATTACTGTTCGATGTAATTGAATTACCTTGTTGTGTAACTTTAGCGTCTAAAGAACTGATTGCAGAAGCATTCGCATCAATGCCAGCCTTTACATCCTCTGGAGCGGGACTCCAACCAGTATCTTTAACTCCCTTTTCAACTTTTACATTTTTCAATCGAACTGTATTGTTAAACCAGATTCCGAAATGAACAAATCCTGTACTATCAAGATTCATAGTGACAGATTTATGTCCTGTTGTTGAATCTGGATACCAAAAGTAGTGAAAATCACCATTTGGATTTCTAAAACCAATTCCACTGCCAGTGATGTTGCCATCCAAGTTTTCAATATCAAAACTTACGGTATAAGTACCCACAAGAGGCTCGACAAGCGACTCGATGAATAACCAAGCCCACCCTTCTCGTACGCCTCCAGTGTTGCGTACTAAATTACGTCCACCGATAATCAATGAACTATTAAAGCTATTGATCTGCCCTGCCGTAGCTTCATCTGCCTGAGCTTTGGTGTAAGTGTTCGCAATGGCATTTGCATTAGATGCAATGTTACCTTCAGCAGTTGCGATTCTTGACCCAAGTGAAGTAATGGCATTGCTGTTTGAAGTTACTCGACCATCGATATTAGTAACTTTACTGTCTAGGGAGTTAAGAGCTGAGGAATTAACTCTTGAGTCAACAATGAAATCGTAAGAACTTGGAATCCATGAGTCAGTTGTGATCAAATCCCCTTTAACAAGCACAGCCCAATAAACTGTACCGATAGAGTTTTTATCAGCCGTTGGGTGATTAATCATGAAGAAATGAATATATTTGCTAGTAGCAACGCCATCTTTGGTAAAAGTCACTTTGTTAATGACTTTACCATTGGTGTTTTCAATGCCTTGCACGCTTTGCATACCGCCGCCAGCATAAGCCCACAAAGACGAATTGGTATCACCCGCGCCTCGTTTATGCTCCGCACACCATAGCAACGTATATTTAGCGCCAACTTCCCACTCTTCCCCCATTTCATATGTAACATGAGGATAACCAACGCCATTATAAGTCCCTGCTACGTTGGATTTGATTAATAGGTTTGCGCCAGCCTTCCCACTCACAGCTAAGTTATTATTTAACGAAGTAATAGCATTACTTTGAGATGTAATGTCGTTGCCTTGTTGTGTGACTTTATTGGATAAACTAGAGATTGCAGAGGCATTAGCATCAAGTAGACTTGTAATTGCCCTTGAATCTCCCATACCTGTTGGAACGCCATCAATAAAGGTCAAAGGGTACTCAATCCATTGATTCATAACGGATGAGTCAAACATGGCTTGAATGCCATTGCCAGCGTCTAAGTCTTTACGTCCGACAAAGATTGGTAATGAGTTTCCTACCCAAGTATTTAAATAACTACGACTTGCGCCACATGCCAAAAGAGTAGTTCGCAAAGTATCGGCAGTAGCGTGGATTGAAACACTTCCAATATTATCCGTACCGACAATCGCAAAATAAGTGCCCGAAGCTAAAGCTTGAATAGTATTATTTAAATTGGTACATGCGGTGGCCATATCTCCGTAAGTGTCAAATGCCTGAACGGAACTTACATCGCCATTTTTAAAGACGATAAGGTTCAAACCGCGTCCGAAGCCATTAATTTTGCCCTTATAGGAATGAATACCTCCATCACGCGGGATTCCAACTGCCGAGCCGTTTCTGAACGTGACAATTGAATACGATTTGGTATTGCCGATTTGATCGCTTAGCTGAGTTACTGAATTACTTTGACTTGTGAGCTTGCCTTCTGCATCTGAAATACGGGTCGATAAAGTATTAATGGCACTGTTTGCGCCTGCAATGCCTCCTTCCGCAGTGGACATGCGAGAATTTAGTGAAGTGATTGAGTTGGTATTGGTGGTAACTTTGCCATCAATATTCGAAACATTCGTATTCAGTGTATTGATGGCATTGCCATTTGTAATATTGCCCGCGATCGCTTCAGCATCTTCTAAAATCAAGTAATCAAGCTCAATAATACCCGCAGTATTGTTGTAGTTGCCGATGAAAACAGGCGAGATAAAATAAGCTTGTTTTGCAAAACTGCGGGGATCATTAATGGTTGCCGCGCCTGAAGCTACTCCAGTTGATCTACCTTTAAGATAACATGCTACTTCTTGCCATTCGCCGAGTGTAGGTGCCTGACCAGCGATCGTGTAGTTTGATGAACTCATTGAGTTCGTCACCACATTGGTGTCGGTAACATACGAACTTTTATCAACAGTCAGTTGAGCAACGCCAAGATAAATTAAGCCCGCGCCAGTTTTACGGCGATAACGTGCTCTTAGACGATAAGTTTTATTTTCATCGATTCGGATTAAATTATTCGCACGGCCCCAAAACTGATCATTACCCGCATTATCACCAAGTTGTAAAACTTTGCCTGATAACGCTGTAGGCTCAGAAACAATTTTGTATTCTGTTGTAGTGCCGTCAACTAAAACCCAATCGGTAATCGCATTTGCTCCACTCATGTTGATGCTTGAAGTGGCGGAATTTAGCGCAGAGTTAAGGGAAGTAATTGAACTTGTGTTGAGATCAGTTTTGCCACCAATGTTGGTAACTTTTGAATCAAGCGACTGCAAAGCGTTGTTGTCTGCTTTAGTTGTAAGAGCACCATTAATGGTTGTAACGTTATTATTTAAAGCTGTGATTTGTCCACTTTGGCTAGTAATGTTGCCTTCATTTTTGGTTACTCGATTGTCCAATGCAGTTAAAGCTGAAGCGTCAGCTTTAGATGAAAGTGAATTATTAATCGTGGTAATGCTATTGTTTAGCTGAGTGATCGATTGACTATGACTTGTAATCGTTCCTTCGTCATTAGCAACACGAGTTGTAAGGTTGGTAATTGCTGTAGCATTTGCATCAAGCGAAGATTGAATTGCGCCAAGATCTGGAGCGCCCGCAACCCACATTGAAGCAGACTTATCATCGCCAATGCTTTCTTCAAGCATGAACATATCAATAATTACACGTGACCCCGCAACATTGACTTGATTATTACCTGTAATCCAAAACGACATGGCGAACGCATCAGAAGGCGCTGTCACAGATTTACATGTGATAACTTGTCCTGCTGTCGTAGGGGTAATACGTGTGGTTCCCGATGCTTGGCTAGATAATGATACATCCGTTGTTACGATTGAATTATCAGCAAGACGACGGAACCAACGTACAGTCACATAGAAATCAACAATTTTAGAGGCGTCTTGCGACTTCGTGTACATACTGAGTAAATATTTCTTGCTTCCGCGTACTGTAGCTGCCGCTCGGTTGACCGCGTAAGCTGCCGAAGTAGTACCAAAATATACAGCCCCATTAGCTGTTGTGAATGTAATATCGTAAGCTTTGCCTTTAACGCGCATTGTTGACGCCGCAAGTGCGCAAGTTGCTGCTGATGTAGCTACGTCAAAAGCAAGTACTTGAGGATCAGAGTATGGAGCAATGATCGCATTCTTGCCCTTTCCGCCACTAAAATCTGATTTAAGTGCTGTAACTGAGTTTGCGGCAGCGCTCGCTTGATCTACCGCTGTATTTGCAGTTTGTTGGGCTGTAGCCGCTGCATTAATTGCGTCCCCAGTTTTACCTTCATTGGTTGTTAAGCGCGAATCAAGTGAAGTGATTTTTGATGCATTTGCGCCTGTATTTGTTGCATTAGTCGTAACTTGTTCTTGCAAGCTAGACAAAGTGCCATTAGTGCTCGCCTTGTAAGTTTCAATATTACTAAGCAAGGATGCATCTTCTGACTTGCGTTGTGCTGTTTCGGTTGTTAAACCATCATTGAGTTGAGAAACCGCAGTAACGCGAGCGTTTGCCTCGTCAGAAATTGATTTATTTAACTGGTCAGTGGCATTTTTTAAATCCCCTGCCGTTTTAGAAGCTAAATTTTGAGCATTGACGGCCATAGTGGCTGAATTATTCGCTAACCCTGCCGCCTGACTAGCTAAACTTTCGGCTGATACGGCTTTGGCAGAAGCTTGATCTGCTGCGTTATTTGCCGCTGTCGCTGCCGCTTGAGCATTAGCCGCTGCTTGTCCTGCTGTTTTTGCTACGTTAGCGGTATCTTCAATTTTGCCTTGTAATTCCTTGGCAAGATCACTCTCATCAATATGACCAGAAATAAGATCCAATACAGCATCAGGATCAGCACTAGTCGTTCCATTAACCCATTCAGACCAAGGGCCAACATTACCAATTTTATCTACGATTCGACCACTATAATATTGAATTAGATTTGGCTGTAAGCCTTGAACTTTATGTGTATTCGTTGGATAAGCGAACTGACCTAACGGTAGAATATTACTTGCACCATCCGGAGAAACCCTAATTTCTACATAGGCTGCGTCTTGGGCTCCTGTATTAGGAAAACTCCAATCCAGCTGCATACCAAATAAAATACCGGTAGCACGGATAAATTCTAGTTTAGGAGGTAAACCCTTTTTACCTACTAATTCAGTAATTGATGAGTAAATCGGTAATGAAGAAACTTCAAAGGCTGAAATCGCAGTAACACGTGCCTGATAATTTCCCGAATAAACCCCTTGTACTTCTACAGAGTTATTCCCTGTGAGTGGTAAACGAAGCCAAGAACCGTTGTCTTTGCGCCATTCAACAAGATATTTAACTGCGCCTCTTGCTTGTTTCCAAGACAAAATCATTGTTGTGATATTAATACCTTGATTAACTTTGTCTTCACTTGTAATCGAAATATCACTTACAGGGTCTTGAAGGGACGGATTAATAATTGAAATAGGTACTTCTTCAAAATGGGCACCGTTGTCTATTTCATCAAATTTCTTAGGGTTGTACTGAATAGCATTAATCGTAAATTTATTTTTCTCTTCTTGACGAATTGAAATAACACGGAATTTCATTGTTGCTAAATCTTGGGCATCAATTACCCAAATATTTTCCGCAGCAATCGAACCTAAGTCGAATGGTAAAGTAACGGTAATTACACGCCCATTTATAGATTGAATAACTCTAGTCTGCGCTTTTCCATCTTCACCATTAACAACCAAACGATCACCTGGCTTGGCGACAACGTCATCACGATCAATTGTTAGATTAAATCTATCTTCAGAAATTGCAGATACACGTCCGCCATTAGCACGTCCTGCAAAAAGCTCATCAGCAATCTCAATAACTCGACCAGGCTGAGGAATCCATCCATCTAGACCAACTTTAAAAGTTACAGTTCTTGTTTCAGACTGTTCAGACTTTAAGGCCCATAAACCAGCGCGTTGTGCTTGTCCACGTGAAGTACAGCCCCATGCATTCAAATCTAAAACGCGTATCTGACCAGAGTCTGAAATGGCCTGCTCATCTCGAACGTATTCATATTCAGTTTTATAATGATTTGCTGGATTATCAAATGCAACTTTTACAACATTATGGCGATCACGAGCACGTGTACCTGAATATTCAAATTCTCCAATCACGTTAGCGCGTGTATACGTAAAATATGTATCTTGTGGAATATCTGCATCACAGATAATACTGTTTCCATCCCAATAAGAAATTGCTCGAAAAACTCCAGCTAATTTTTTTAGGATTTCATAAGCTTCCTCTGCCCTTTGCAAATATACATTACATGTAAACCGTGGTTCTTGCTCCCCTTGACCATCATTTACAAATTCATCGCAATATTGACCAAGACGGTACAAAGACCATTTATCAATCATAAATGGAGTAAGTCGATCACCTAAACCATATCGATCAGAGGTACAAATATCGTAATAAATCCATGCTGGATTATTTGAATATGCACTAATGAATGTACCGTCCCACATTCCAGTATATTTTCGAGAAACTGGATTATAGTTAGAAGGTAGCTTAATTTTTGTACCTTTACATTCAACGGCAATTTTAGCAACGTTATTAAAGGTTTCTGCATCATATTGCAGACCTAATAGTGCAGTGTTCGGATAGCGCAGTTTAGCGTCAATAACTTCAGTGACAGCTTCAATATACATTTTGTCACTGATATATTCAGAAGTTGAGTTTGGTGTAAGGCGACGAACTCGAACAAGCCAATCCGAATCAGCTTTTGGTAAGTTAATGCGATGAGCACGCTCATAATTTGCAGAAGTTTTATCAGAGATTTTTGTTTTTAAAACTTCAATCCAAGGACCACCATCAGTTTGCACGTCCACCGCATACTCAATGGTTACTCCTGACACATCCCCACTTTTGGCATCTTGACTTCGTAAGGGTCCCCATTTAAATCGAATACGCAAAGCATCTAAATCTAAATTTTTAAAAGACTTAACCCAAGGAGTATCTGCCTTTAATTCAACATCAACTGCAGTTTCATTCTCAACAGCAGGAAAACCTTCTATATAATCTTGGTCATTTGTTCCTGAACGAAAATCGACTTTTACATTTTCAAAATTTAATTTGCCATTGTTATCTTCAAGTGGAGTATTTTCGAGCAAGATAGATTTATTGCCGTTTGCTAATCCTTCAATCTCACCCTCTGCCAGACCATATAGAATATTTATGCGAGTTTTTGACTGTGCAGAATCAGGAGCAATATTGGGTTGTCTCGCTTGTCCGCTTGCTTTTTTTGAACCTTTTACAATTGACATAACAAATCTCACGCATAAAAAAGGCGCTTATAAGCGCCTGAACAAAATATATTTTCTAGTTAAAGTTGGTCTTCGGGATATTGCCCTGCACTGATGACAAAACCACCAATTTCACGCTGACCATAAAGGACAGGTACAGGGTTCCCCTGCGCTACTGTAGTTACTGCACTACCAAATCCTTTATTTGCTCGGTTACCATCTTGGTTTTGGTCTTGAGTAGTTGAGACTGGGGGCATTAACATACTTGAAATACCACCTATTGCCATGCCAGAGCCAGCACCAATTAAAGCAACTCCATATGCAGAAGTTGTACCGCCAGTCATTACACCTGCAACAATTAGAACTGCTCCAAGAACCAACTGCAAGACTCCACTATTTCCACCCGCGCCTACTACACGGGGTACAATATGAATGGTGTCGGCTTGGGTATTCATATCTAACTGATCTTCAGAGATATTATCTCCTGTAATTTGCTGTTTCGAAGCAGCATCATAAATTGAAGAATGATTTTTTTTATATTTAGCATTCTTATTATTTAAAAATACGGCAAATTTAAGTCCAGACTCATGAGCACGTAACATAAAACTTTCAAAACCCGGAACTTGAACTGATAATGCACGCATAGCTTCACGAGTATTTACAACATCTAATTGAAATTGCTTTCCAAATTTTTCAGCTAATACACCATATAGTTTGATTGTTTTTAACATGAGATTATCCTGGATTTAATAAAGGAGATATTCAATTGAATATCTCCTTATATTTTAAAATTAGAGAGCTTCGGTTTGAGTTTGAGCTTCTTCAATCAAAATCGAAAATCCTGTTTCTCGATTATAAGTCAGGATCAAGTTTTCAAGCTTAATACCTTTATTATATTGAACAGTATTCACTTGATTACTGAATTGAGTTACAAGCTCTGCTTCAAGTACTGAAACTTGTTTTGCTACTTTAGTCGCCATTGAAATTACCTCTTTTGAAAATAAAAAAACCTGCATTTGCAGGTTTCTGGGATTATGCCTTACGGCGGTTTAATTCATTTTTTTGTGTCTTAAAATCTTCACGGTTCGATCCAACCATTGTGGTCCGTAAATCCCCCTTACAGATTTACGTCCATAAGGATGGTGAAGAATTAACGACGAGCCAACACAGGATTCTGTTTGTTCCGATTTAAATTTCCCTTGGTCACCCAACCAAATGATTGCATGATTAGGATGCTCCGTCCGCCCGACTCTACAAATGAGCATGTCACCATATTTAGGTTCTGATACTTCATAAAAACCAGCTCGTTCATAATTTTCTAAATAGAGTGAAGGATGTTCTTTTTGTTCCCACCAAGCATCTTCGCGCTCAAAATCAATTAATGAAATATTGAGTTCACGACTATAAAAATCACGAATTAACGAATAACAATCTTGCCAACCATGATAATAATTACGCCCTACCAATGGTGCTTTATAACCAGATGGTTCATATATTTGAAAATCAATATTTGGATAAGAACAGATCACCCAAGGTTTTTTATGTAACTCAATTTGTGTTAAGTCTAATTCGGAAGCCCGTGTAGTCCCATCTGGATGACTATGAACATATGCCTGAATTTCACCTTGATCTTCAATCATAGATAAGTCTTCAGGATGAATTTCAAATTGATCATTTTGAGCAGAGATATTACGACAAGGAATATATTGGCGATCTACAATCACACCACAACATTCAAGCGGATAACATTCATCAGCATGCACCATAATCGCTTTTTTAATTTTTGTTGAAAGTTTCATAATCGACCTGCTTTACATCAAGTTTGAAGCTGGAAAACCACCATAAGATAAAGGCTGATTTTCACCAAAATGTAAGCGGCAATCTCTTAAACGACCTCCACACTTATCTTGAGCAGGGTCATCAGTGAGTTCGCCTTTTTCTGTATACATGGCGGTACCTGTGTAGCCACACTCTTCACCTCGATAACGACCTTTACATGCCCATTCGCACAGTGAAGTAATCTGCCTAACAGGAATTTCTCGTCCTTCATTATCTATAGGATTAGAAAGTTCAAATGTGACTTGCTGAGCATTTTCAGAAGTTTTCTGTTCTATGTACCAAATCTGTTCTTTTGATTCATTTGCTGCGTTTGGATTACCAGTTGAAAAGTTTAATGCATCCAAATATTTAGCCATTGTAATAATGACTTTTAATTTAGCATCCGCAAAATCTTTAAATTGTAAACAGTAAGCAGAAACAGCTCCTTGAATACCATTAATATTATTTGCAATTGCTAAGGATGGAGTAGATGCTTTTCCATCGGAACGTAACTCTAGTTCTGATACTTTAATTGCAAGAGGTTCATAAGTTTCACCTTGCCAAATAATATTTGGCTTCCATTCACCATTATCTTTAAAACTAGCATGGCCATGAAACCTTAAAATACCCGCACCAAGATTCCTTGCATCTAACTCATAAAGAGTAATTAGTCCATCTACTTCAAGTTTCTGAAAATCACTGACGAGAGACATATTTATTTCCATAAAAAAAGCCCCTTTTAAGGGGCTCATAAGTGAATAAGTATTTAAGGATAATAAACTTGGGTAAATGTTGTACTAATACGCCACCAACCACCACCTAAATGAACAGGTTGATATTCACCCACTTTTACACGTACTTCACCATCTAAAGGTGAGTTCCAAAGAAATGATTTTGAACCTTTATGTAAATCAAAAAAGTTTTTAATCTCTAAAATATTTTTTTCGGTGTCAGTCTTAGTATATTGCCACTGACGAGAACAATTATTAATACCGACACTTACGTTTTGTTCGTAACCATCCCCAAAATTTGCATTTAAGACATTAAATGTATTTTTTTGGGAGTTACCATCTAAATCTTGAGTCCAAATAAACTTAAGGGTACTCATAAAATATTCCTAACATATACAGAGCAGTTATATAAATACTTATTCAAACAACATTTAAATGATAAATAATTTATTATTTGCCCTATTAAAATATCAATTAAAAATAAAAGACCAAACGAAATTTATTAAAAATATTTAAAAAAATAAGATATATTTCAACAATCTAAAAATTAAAATAATAGTATTAAAAATAAAAAAACTAACTTTAAAATTAAAGTTAGTCTTTAATGTGTATCGAATTTATATTTCGACCATCTTAGTTACACTATACTTTAGTTTTCAGAAAAAAGAAACTATAAATTAATAAAGGTTATTTAAAATATTTAGTTTTAATTGTTTCGAATTGAATAATCTCTTGAATCTATTATTTTTAGAAACCAAGTTGGTACCTTTTACCCACGAATCGCATTATATAAAATCCGACCTTGACGTAATTCTTGAAGTAATACTTGTCGAATTGTATTCCCAAGCACTTCTCCAACTAATTTATATTGACCAGATGAGTCGACTTGACTACTACCATCGGAGTTTACTGTTACATTCACTGATACAGGAGCATTAATCGCACTTCCTGTTGGAGGTAGTTCAGCAAGTTGAGGCACGATAATCTGACTCGACTCTGTTTGGGGCAACTCACCTGTTTGATTCATATAATTAAGATTATCCAAACCAATTTTTTTAGCTGAAGATTGTTTAATCATGAACTCTTCATTAGAAGCCCAAATAGGAATACTGTCACTTAAACCATTGCCCAAACCTCTAATCTGTCCACCAGTTGCAAAGCCTTGTGGAGTAACAGCAGACACAGCTGCTTTTAATACACCTGTTTGAGCTACAGCCATAGCCACCGCGGGTATGTTATAAGGGAAAGCTGCTGATGCCCATGCTTTACCAATTGCTTCAGAACTAGATAAAATTACACTTGCTAGGGAAAATCCTTTTTGCATAGCAAACAATGTTCTATATGTATTAGATTGCTCTCCCCCGAAAGCTTTAGCTAACCCAGCCATATCTCCAAACATGGTTGCATAATTATTTAAATTTTCTACATTTAAACTGTTTTGTAACTCTCGGGACTTTGTATCATATTCAACATCCATTGCAAATTTTGCATCATTATAAGCTTGATGTGCATCTTTAAGCATTTGATATTTATCAGTCTCTGATAAGTTTTCATTACTATTAATTGATTCATTTATATTTTGATATCCATCCCATAAACTAGACTGCTTACCTTCAAACTCATTTTGTAAATTCCATTTTTTCAACTCATCTGGAGTAAGTGTTATTCTAGCCCAAGTTTCAGTAGTAGATTGATTTATTTGATCAATTCTGTCTTTAGTACCTTGAATCGCCTGATTTTGAATCTTTATTTTTTCATCTTCTGCAGCAATATAACTCTCCATTGCTTTGTCATATTCTTTCTGTCGAAGATCTAATAATCTTGTTCTTTCTGGACCTTCAGGAAACGTTCTAATAATCTCAGCCTTATCATCTTCACTATCTGCTAAAATTCTCTCTGGTTCAGTATAATATTTTCTTTTTAAAGCTTTTTCATTCGCAGCTTGAGTAAGGGATGCTTGATATTGCTCATCATCAGAATTTTGTACATTTTTTAAAGCCTCTAATGCATAACTTTCATCTCCATTTTTCCCAAGCAACAAGTTAATTTTATTGTAATAATTATCTCGTTTCTTGTGATGCGGTCGGGCATTGATATTATTACCGTCATAATCCCAACGAATAAAATTATTACCCACCGTATTCTCTAATTCTTTATAATCAGCATTTTTCTGCAAAGCCTTTTTAGATTTAGCAAATCGCTTATTTGTCAAAATTTCGTTGATTATAGCATATTTTGCCTGTGCATTTAGAGCCTCTTGTGTTGGTTTAATATTGCCTGAGCTATCAAGGAGACCTTTTTTTGATAAAAGACTCATTAGGTCTGTTGCTCTATCCTTTTGCCAAGAAAAAATTCCTACGTTAGTAAAACCATTATTTTTATCTTTATGACTTCCAAACATTTTTGAACTACGAAAATCATTTTCCCTTCCAACTTCCGCAGTAAAATATTTAGCCTGTTTCTCATTCAGTACACCTGTGTTCATAAAGGCTTGATAAACGCTTAGCATGTTTTTAGTTGCAGGATCCATAACAGCACTAGCCATAGCTTGCTTTTTTGCTAACTCTGCTTGTTTTTTCGCTTCTTCAGTTGATCTTTGTTCTAGTTTTAATTTGTCTTCTTGCCGGCTTTGTAATTGTTTATTTAAATTTAATAAGTCTAAAGAGGCTTTCAAATCTTTTTGGGCTGTTGGGGTTGCCATCTGCGCAGAGTCATAATTATATCGTTTTCCCCACTCATAAACTTTTTCCATTTGTTCTGAAGAAAACTTTTTGCCATACTTGTCGAAAAGCGCTTGCTTACCTTTAACATCCTTATATTCAGTATTAAAAGTTTTTTGATATTGTTCATAACCGACTTTTGCCCTATTTGAAGCTAGTTCAGCAGCATAAAACTCCTTATTTAAATTCCCTTGTTTCTTTGTTGCTTCATCTGTTGACTTTAATAAAGAGTTGATTACTTCTTTTTGTTTTGTAAACTCTTGACCAACTTTAATTGAAGCTGCTGCCTGTTCATCAATTTTCGCTTTTGATTTTTCAGATACGCCAGATAATTTATTAATTTCAGAAGCAAATTGACTTGTTGTCATTTCCCCTTCTTTAAACTTCATAGCTAATTCACTAGCAGTTCGAGATGCTTCAGAAGTAGAACCATCTAGACGTCCAATAGCAATTGCCATACTAATTAACGTGCCCTTGGATTTTTCATACTCTTCATTTAATTCTTCTAATGATTTTTTTTCAGCACGCATCTGAGTTCGTTGTGAGGCTGTATCTAACTCTTGATATTTTTTAACAATTTCAGCAATTGAAACTCCCTGTTCATTTAAAGATTTAGCAGTCTCATCATTACTATTTTTCATAAAGAGAAAAGCTGCACCAGCAGCAAGCGCTTGTACCGCAAGAAGACCTAAACCAACAGGACCTCCAAGAAATGCCATAGCTCCTCTTAATATCCCCATAGCGCCTGCTGTTTGTAAAGTAACCCCTGCCATACGTGCAAGAGCTATTTCATAGCGAATACTTTCAACTACTCCTACAGCAAACTCTTTAGCTACCATAGCACCCTGTACTGCAAGTTTAACGCTTAGTGCGGCCCCCAAACCGACTGCTGCTGCAGTAATGGTGTCCATATGAGAAGTTACAGCAATAAATACAGGCATAATTCCATTGACCATCGTGGCCTGAAGTCCCTGCCATTGCAAATCCATGATTTGTAAGTTTTCTTTGGCTTGCGATAATTTTTTTATCATCGCATCATCCATGATAGCCCCAGCTCTTTGTGCTGCATCACCCCATTTTTTAAATCCCGCACCACCATTTTCCAGTAAAGGAATTAACGCGGTCGAGTCTGAAATAAGGGCTTCCATATAAAACTGCATACTCTCCTGACTAACATTCGCTTTAACAAGAGAATCATAATAAAGCTGTAATGCATCTGGGCCTGAAAGTTTTTGGAATTGAGAAATTGTTACCCCAACTTGAGGTGCTATGTTTTTAAAGAAATCAGCTAATGGACCACCTCCGGTCTGTTGGAAATTACCGATATTTTGTTGCATACCTTTTAACTGGTTTGCAAACTTATCCATGCTAATTCCTACAGTTTCTGCACCCTTTGCGTAATATTGAAAGGATGAAGTACTTGTATTGGTGAGCTGAGCCAACTTCTTGATTTCACTACCTGTATCAATTACACGTGTTACAGTCGATGTGAGTCCAGCAACAATCTGATTATTCATGAAATCACTGACAGATTTCATGGTAGAGCCAATTGTTTTAAAACTTTGGCCAATAGTCTCACTGGCTGATTTCGCTTTACGTTCTGCCTGGTTAATAGGCTCAATAAAATTAACAATATTAACAACTAAGTCTATATTCAGAATTCCTAAATTAGTTGCAGCCATACTTATCTCCAGGCAAAAAAACGACCTTTTGGTCGTCAATGATTAAATTATGATTTAACTAGATTTCAAATTACTGCTTTGCTAAATTGGACATACTTTGCAAATACTAGAGTTAATCAAGGCAATGAAACAAAAATTATTACTGCTATCTTCTTTTTTTTAATTAACCATTCTTTTGCAATAACAGTAGATGATTTGGAAACAAAATCGATATTCCGTACATTTTATCCATCTATGTTTCATGCTATGTTTGAAAGTAAAGATGAAGAGGAAATTAATCTTCCCCATATTGGAATCGAAGAAAATAGCCAAGAATATTTAGCCATACTCCATCCCGCAGAAGTCTTTAAAAATAACTCTGGTGAAGATAGATATTTAATTTTTGTTGAAAAACGTGAAATTGGTAAAGCAGTAAGTGAAATTGAAAACGGAAAACTTGTCGAAAAAAGTTCGAACTTCTATGAGTTTAGTGAAGGTTGTCATGCCTGTGAAGGTAATGCTGACCTCATGATTTTTAAGAAAAATAATCAAGGTAATTTTGATTTAGTCTCTAAAAATAGAGATTCATACACCCCACCAAGTCAATATGGAATTATTAATTTAAATATTGAAAATCTAGCTTCAAGAATTGTCAAGATAGGTAAAAATGATGTCGGTTTCTTCGACGACTCATATACCTATTCAAATGATGGTGGATCAGATACTTTACTGCATCTTATTAAACTAGGCGATGATGCTATTCAAGGATACAACATTGATATTATTGAAGGAAGTAATGAAGGCACTTACGACCAAAACTCGCCTTTAAATTATAGCTTTAAGGGTGAATATAAAGTTAAAACTGATCAACCTGATTTAAAAAGTTACCCTATTGAAATTAAATTCAAAGGAGATATTTATGATGAAAAAACAGATAAATTTATTAAATAAAATAAAATAAAAACATATCAATTTAATAGTTCAAACAATATATATAATATTACATCAGAAAAAAGTTATTAATTTATTTTAAAAAAGCACTTTTCTCAAAGTGCTTTTTTAATTCGTTATAATTAGCGTGACGTTTTCATTTTTTGCATACGTTCTTGCTCAAAAGTAAGCGCTGGTGGTTTATCAAAGTGTGGTAAATAATCATAAATTTGAAGCCCTTTTACACCCTTAGATGACGCAAACATGAGCTTCATTTCTGCCATCACTTCTTCTAAACGCAAACCTATGTTGAGGCTACCTCTTTTTTGTCGGTAAGCTGCCCAGGTTCTAATTTCTTTGTGGGTGAAAGTTGTTTTGACTTCTTCAATTGATCTTGAGGTGGCGATTGCGATTTCGATGAGGAGTTCTTCTCTGTCGTCGATTTCAACGTCTGCTTTCCCATGACATTAATTTCAACAATTTTGACCCAAATGATATCAACTAATGCTTGGCTAAAGTGTAATCGTACTTCATCCTCAGTGAAAGTAGGAACACCATGCTCATCTGTAATACAACTTGCTAAAATACCTGCTAGAGCCTCTTTATTTTCTCCGTATGCTTTCATATTTGCTACAGCAGATTGGTAGTTAAAAGGTTTAATATAGGTTGTAAATTCTGATTCTTCACCATTTACCAAAACTTGGACTGTTACTTGTTCTGGCTTACCAAGCAAAATACCTGACTTGATTTGATCCGCACTTAGTTTCTTCATTTTTTAATTTTCCAAAAGAAAAATAAGCCTGCTAAGCAGGCTTATTAATGATGCTAAAAAACCTTAAACGGTTTTCAATGTATCGAATGCTGGGGTTTGGCGTTTCATTGGAATAGTATGGTTTACCAATGAGTCTTTATCGAAAATTGGTGGACCTTTTCGTAATTGAGCTTGGAATTGTGTCCAAGAACGACCTTGCGGTACTGTAACAACATCGCCTTGTAAAGTTGGTGCAGCAGTACCATCAGCCCATCCAACAAAAACATCAACTTTTGCTTTATTTTGAGCCAAATTCAAAATCGTAACATGGGTTTCATTTTCAGGATCAGTATTGATTTTCAAACTACCTTCACCTGGTTTAACTAAACCATATTCTGAAGTTGAAGATTCACGCTCTTCCATACATGTTGTTTCAATTTCAGTAACACTATCATCGCCTACCGACAACTCAGTAATACATTCAATTTTAGTTAATACAGCTGGTGAACCATGTTTCACCCATGTTTCAGTACCTTGTGTTAATACGCCCATGATTGGACTCCTTTTTTAACGACGAAAAAAACCTCGCGTTTTGCGAGGTGATAAAAATTTAAGAAACGATAATATTTTTAAGAAATATCACGTAGAAATAAAAATTATTTTATTTAAGGATATGAAATTACAGTTTATTAATTAAATCATTTTGAAGTGCTTTAATCATAAGTTCTTTAGCATCTTTAGATGAAACCGCCTTTTTTTCAACATCACTTATAACTTTATTAATTTTCTTATCATCTGATAACTTCTTAAGCTTGTTTTGTAGATTAATCAAACCCTTAATATTTTCAGACATAAATCCACCTAAATAAGAAATCTATTTGTTATATTAATCTAGTGATAATAAGCATACCCATCAAAAAACACCTTTACTTTAAACTATTCTGTAGATGAGATTTTCTTTGTATGCTTCTTGACCTACTTTGATTAGTTAATTTATTAGATTTCTCTGATACACCTGAATCAATAACTTTCACTAAATTTAGCTTTAACAACTCATCTGCATCCTTTTCTTCGACCTCAATCACCTCATTGTCTATATAAACAATTCGATTATGCATACATGTAGTTAAAAACTGGACTTTTACATTTGACATATTTTTTCCAATAAAAAAAGATCTAGACTTAAAATCTAACCCTTCCAATAATTAAGATAATATAAAATACTCAGATAAGTTAATTTTAATATTATTTTTCTTTTGGCTTTGAATCCAAGTAAGCAATAACATTTTCATCAACTTTATTATTTTCAACATACTGTTGAAGTAGTTTATTATTCTGCTCAATAGCAGCATAAATAAGAGTATCTTTCTTTTCAGACTTTTGAATCAGTGTGTTGTTCTGCTTTATCAATTCGTCCATTACTTCGAGTAACTTTGAGCAGCAGAAATTTTGTTCTTCGTTCGAGTTCATTATACTTACTCTCTAACCATTTACGCCTTTTAGCACAACCAGTACAACTCATAATAAATACCTTTCCATACTTATTACTAATAAAAAAATAAAGCCGTATCAATCTATTTTGATACGGCTTTATGTGCTGCAATTTGTACAGCAAAACTTCAATAATGATTTAAATAAAATATTTAAAAATTAGAACTTGTATAAAATATAGATTTTTAGACTTTCTACAAACAGCTAATCTTTCTGTAAAGCTGTTATCTGTGTAGAAATTTAATAGATGAATTATTCCGATAGATACGGTAACAAATAATTTAAACAAAAAAGTCGTATTACAAATTAAATCCGTAATACGACCATCTTATATATAATATACTCTTTTTTTCAGAATAATGAAAACCCTATAATTGTAACTCTTTGTAAGTTTCTTTGCGATATTCACGTATAGTATCTTCTGCTTCTGCAATAGCAGATTCTAGTGCAAGCTGCATTAACTTTTCATATGGCTTCCATGTCATTCTATAAACATCTGCCGACATTTTATAAGCTGTAATCCCTGCATAATAAAGTCGACCTTGAGCAGTAAAATTTTTTTCAAGGTCGGGATTTAAAGAGAAATCAATAACCATACGAGCAATCAGCCACGCCAAGTGATGAATTGCTATATACTCAGGTTCTCTTTTTTTATCTTTTGCAGCTTCTTTTAACATAATTAAAGCTAAATGATTTCTTATAAACTTATAGTCCTCTTCTGATTTTCCTTCATAAATAATTAATGAGGTCACTGATTTAGCTAATTGGGTCTCCATTTTAGCAATTGCCCCTAATCTATCTTGATAATTAATCGTATCTTTACTAGGGGTATGTCCAACTCTTGAAAAATCCAATGATTGTGCTGTTAAGCCTCGGGATAACCATTGAAATTGGGTAAACTGATTCATAATGCTAATATCAATATTCATTCATTAACCCTCTCAAAATATGGACAATCACGATCATTACTAACATCGAAAAAATAAAACCTAATCCAAAGGCAAAACCTCTACGCATCCATTCAACCACTGCTCCATGGTTATATTCTCCAACCAACCATTGCATTAAAAACTTAACAGCAAAATGGAAGGCAAAAGAAGCAACTATTACTAAAATAATTTGATCAGTTTTCATTACATTACGCCCTCATCAATACACTTAGTTATTAATAAATACCCATAAGGCTTTGTACCAAATAAGTATTCAAAGTTTCTTTTCTGTAATTTCAGTTCCTGAGCAAAATTTTTAGTACTCTGGATAGACAATCCTTCTCTCTTCACGTCTTTAAAATTATTTAGATTTTTTTTCTGAATATTTCTAATATTCCACTTTTGACGATTACTGCGCTTAATAAGGTGATTCATTATTTACTCCTAAAGCGTCAAGTGACTGTTTTAAAATATTCCAATCCAGTAAAGAGGCTTCTGATCGTCCACGATAAATTCGGCTAAGTTGGTAAGCTGTTAATGCATAACCTGAATTGGCTGCCAAGAAATCCCAAGCTTGTCCAAACTTCATAGCAAATATTTTTAATAAAGCTTGTTGATGATTTGGATATGCTGTTGTTTCTTTAATTAATGAATGACTCAATAAATTTGTTGTTGTAGCTCGGTCTACATAACTTTTGTCTTTGTGCCCATCTTTAGTAGACCTTTCCCACATTTGTTTAGAATAGATTTGATTCTCACTCTTATTTTCAACCAACTTAATCTGATTACCCTGCGCCACCCATTCCGCTACTTGAATAGCTAATTCATTACGCTGTTTAGACTTAAGAAAAACATTTGAGTAACTCATTGAACAATCATGTTTACCAAGTTCTAATTTAACATTCATATTTTGCCCCTAAACGGGTATCTGCCCATACGCATTCGATTTGAGTTAATCCACCATGTTGAAACCGTGACCATAAGCGATCGCCTAAATCAGAGATCAAGCCATGGATAATTGCTCCCATCCGATCCTTAGTATCATTCAGTGCAAAATTTGAAATAAGCATAGTTGCTTTATCGGCGTCATAACGTGCATACAAGACTTTGTGAACAACTTCTTTCCGTTTTTCACGATCATGCAAGCCATACTCATCAATAATGAGCAGGTCATATTCTGTGTAACGATAAATAGTATTTTTCTCGCTATCTCCTTGACGGTACCATGCTGCCATAATGTCATTTGCAAGTTCTTCGCTGGTGATATAACGAGCAGTTTTACCATTTTTAAGCAATGTTCTAGCCGTCGCACATGCCAGATGTGTTTTACCTGTTCCAGTTTTTCCCACCATAACCAGATTAGTTACTTGCCCTTTCATAATTTGCTCGGCATAAGCTGCACAACTATTAAATGCAATAACTTGTCCTGGTAATTCACAGCGATAATTATGAAAACCAGAGTTTTTATGGCGTATAGGTAGCATTCCACCGGCTAAGTGATTTTCATAAATCATCTTCCTAACAGCTTTACCATGTTTAAGATTAGACTCAGTAACTTTATTAACGGCACATGTTGGACAAATTTCTAAACCTGCAATCTTGACCTTTTTTTCAAAATGAATAGAGCAAGTGTTTAATCCAGATTGGAAGGAGTGATTAATTTTTGTTATTACAGTCATACAAATTTACCTCCTAGTTCCACTGGTTTAATACTTTCATCATATTCAGGTGGTTGATATTCAAATGCTTGATTAACATTTCCAAGTGGTTTTGAATTTAAGTAAATTGGCTTTGCAGACTTCATTTTTGAAGCTTTTAGCTTTTCAAATTTTTCAAATATCCATTGAGCAAACTTACTGTGGCGTTGACTATCTGTTAGATATCGTGAAGTTTCATGGTGAGCATTGAAATTACTCAAATGAAATTCAAAGTCATCCATAGATAAGATTTCTTGTACTTGCTGAGAGTATTTAGTCTTTTTCAAGTAAGTAGCGAGATGGTTTAAATCTGGTCTCCAATCTTCTGATTTCATAACATTTGTTAAAATTACTTGAGAGAGAGTTTTTTCCTGCTCCTGTTCTTGTTTCTGTTCTTGGCTTAAAAGAACCTTCTTAGGGACTTCTTTTTCTACATAACTATTACTCTTTCCTTCACGTCGATGCGTCATACAAAAAGCTTCAACGTATTTATTATAAAAGTTTTCTAAAAATGGATTTGAAGGTAATGAGTCATAGTCTTTTTGAATACCTTTACAACGATTGTCACTTTCCTTTAAGGACTCAGCAACTTGAAAACGAGCCATTTCGTGTACCCAGACCATCTCTGAAACATCGTCATAGCTGCAAAAACCTACTTTACATGCCCATTGAAGCCCCTTCTCTGCTCCTTCTAAACCTAAACCAGTTTCATGAGCAATATATAAAAGAGGCATATAGTAAAGACCAAGCATATTTGCATGGGGACTAGTGATTAAATACATAGCCACGATAATAGACTCTGGACATTCTCGTAATTGCTTACCAGTCTTACCCGTCCAGAAATGCGGAGAAACCTTGCCATAATCACGCATTGATATTTAGCTCCCCTAAAAGAGCTTTAAAGGAATTTAAATAGGAAAAAAATTTATTTTCCTTACCTTTACAATTAGCCGATTTGTTTTTGCCACAACATTGTGATAAATTTATTTTAAAATTCATTGTGATTTCCTAATTAAATGAATTAACTAAAAAGTCTGATTTGCCGATCAGGCTTTTTGCTTTATAAATCAAGTATCCAAATTTTTTTTCACATTTTTAATAAAACCTATTTAAAAAATCTCTCCTTAAAACTAATCTCAACCATTTATAAATCCTTAAAAAATTAGTCTCTATCTACATCTTTACTTTGATAATTAGCTCGCAATTTTCTTTTCAAACTCTTTTAGCGTTGGACAAAGTTGATACGCTTTAAATCTCCCATTAGTTACATACTCAGCCCGTAAAGCAATTTTTTCAGACATTTTGCTTTTCCCCGTTAACCACGCATTAACAGATGGTTGCTTGATAGAAAGTGCTTGCGCCGTTTTTGTTTGATTCCCGAAAAAGCTTACTAGTTGTAGGTAGATTACAATGATATCTATATTCATAACTATCAAACCTCTATCTTGATAGTTAATTTATAGTTAAAACTATCAAAAGTCAATATCTCAAGTTATTTTGATTATTAATAGTTTTAACTATAAACTTAGGCCCAACGATTTTAAGGTTAATATCATGTCTGATTTAGCAACTCGTCTAAAAGCTGCTCGCTTAAAAGCAGGAAAGAGCCAGTATGAAGTGGCTGAAGCGGTTGGTATTAAACAACCGACATATCAAGCCTTGGAAACAGGAAAAAGTTTAAAATCTGCCTTTCTTCCTTTGATTGCAAAATACTTAGGAGTAGATGCCTATTGGCTAACAACTGGTGAAAGTGAAGACTCATTTAGTGAAGATGATCTGGTTAAACCAATTGTAGTAAGTAAAGAAAATAATGAATATGTATGGATAGAAGTTGTGGAAGCTAATTTTTCATGTGGGACGGGTGAGTCAATTGAATTTCATTTTGATGCTATTAATGGAAAAATTCCTTTCCCCCCCTCATTCTTTAAAGAAAAACATGTCGCTCAAGATTGCATGCGTATTATTAAAGCCAAAGGCGATAGTATGATGGATTATATAAAAGATGGCGATCTTGTTGGCATAGATATCTCTCAAACACAAATTATTGATGGTGAAATATATGCTGTATATTTTGCTGGCGAAGGTATGCTAAAACAAATCTTTAAAGAAGAAGATGGATCTTTAATTCTTCATAGCCTTAATGAAAAGTTCAGAGATCGCCGAGTAACGGAAGAAAATGGCAAAAACTTTAGAGTTATGGGCCGTCAATTCTGGAGAGCAGGATAATCAATCCATAACCAGAACCTTAATAAAAAGCCGCATAACGTGGCTTTTTTATTATCAAAAGGAAAATAAAAGTTAAAATTATTATTTTTTAATAGTTAAAACTATTGACTCAATTAATAGATAAAACTATATTTAATTATATTAGTTGAACCATACTGAAAACTAAGTCTAAACATAACTTCTATTTCTATAAGTGAGACAATTATGAAAGAAGAAATAACAGACAACCCAAGCTCAACTCAATCTAATTTTGAACAAACTTTATGGATGCCTAACTTTAAATCTAATATTTTGATGATAATTAAAATGTTAGCTTTCTTATCAATAGGTTTTGTTATTTGGCTGATTGCAGCTGTTCTTGCAGTAAAATTTTTTATCGCAACATAACAATAGATATGTCATATCCCCACAATAGCAAGTCAACCTACAATAGATAGCTATTAATAAAGTTTCCTCTCTTCATAATCAATGAAGCACGAACACGAATATATAGGAATCATCCTCTTTTTTACTCTATATCAATGTATAATTCCCAATTATTAAAAAGGTACTGAAGTTCTGCTCAGTCCTTTTTTATTTCTGATTTGATCAAAACCCGTAGAAATTCTAGGCATTTTAAGTTTTATGGCATGTATAGGTCTGAAAAGATTTTAATTTTATAAATCAATATTTTAAAATTAATCTCAAACATAGAGTGACTATCAACTACTCAGTTGTCCCATACATATATCCCAATTTCATAAAATTCCGACTATTTTACTTGGTTTATTAATCATTATCGCTCAAAATATACCCCTCTTTCATAATGTGAGAATTTCATGACTGATGCTTTGGTATTAAAAGATTTGTCCAAAACATATCGTAATGGTTTTCAGGCGTTAAAAGGTATTAACCTCATTGTGCCTGAAGGTGAATTTTATGCGTTGTTAGGCCCAAATGGTGCCGGCAAATCAACAACCATTGGTATTATCAGCTCCCTCACAAAAAAGACCTCAGGAACAGTTGAGATTTTTGGGCATAATCTCGACACGCATCCATCCTTGGCAAAACAGCAGCTTGGCGTTGTACCCCAAGAATTTAACTTCGGGCAATTTGAAAAAGCATTCGATATTTTAGTCACTCAAGCTGGCTATTACGGCATTCACAAAAAGATTGCCGAAAAACGTGCCGAACATTATTTAGAAAAACTTGGCTTGTGGGAAAAACGCAATATACAAGCACGTATGCTGTCTGGTGGTATGAAGCGCCGTCTAATGATTGCCCGCGCCATGATGCATGAGCCTAAACTTCTTATTTTAGATGAACCTACTGCTGGTGTAGATATTGAATTACGCCGTTCTATGTGGGATTTTCTAACCGAAATGAACGAAAGTGGTACTTCTATTATTTTAACGACACACTATTTAGAAGAAGCAGAAATGCTCTGTCGTCAAATTGCCATCATTGACCGTGGTGTTATCAAAGAAGACACCAGCATGAAAAGTTTCTTAAACCAGTTGAGTGAAGAATCTTTTATTTTCGATTTGGCAGAACCGATTGCCCCACTCCAGTTAAATATTATTGGTGTGAAATTCAACTTAATTGATAGCAGCACTTTAGAAGTAACAATGGATAAGGCTCATACATTAAATGACTTATTCCAACTTTTAGAGTCACAAGGTATTCGTGTTCGTAGTATGCGTAACAAATCAAATCGCCTCGAAGAACTATTTGTCAAAATGGTTGAGAAAAATCTTGAAGGAGAGGCAAAATGAACTTTAACCAACTGCAAATTGCCCTCTGGACTTTAGTTCGTAAAGAAGTACGCCGATTTCTTCGCATTTGGCCACAAACCTTATTACCACCTGCGATTACTATGAGCTTGTATTTTGTCATCTTTGGTAATTTGGTTGGCTCACGTATTGGACAAATGGGCGGCGTAAGCTATATGCAGTTTATTGTGCCCGGCCTGATCATGATGGCTGTTATTACCAACAGTTATGCGAACGTATCTTCCAGTTTCTTTAGTGTAAAATTCCAAAAAAGCATTGAAGAACTCATTATGAGCCCTGTGCCATTACATATTATTTTATGGGGCTATGTCATTGGTGGTATCTGTCGTGGTGTATTAGTGGGTGCCATTGTTACTGCGATGAGTATGTTCTTTACTGACCTTTTTATACATAACTGGTTCGTAACTATATATACAGTCTTAATTACATCTGTTTTATTTTCCTTAGGCGGCTTCATTAATGCAGTCTATGCGAAATCATTTGATGATATCTCTATTATTCCAACATTTGTACTTACTCCACTCACCTACTTAGGTGGTGTGTTTTATGCCATTAGTGCACTTGGTCCTTTTTGGCAAAAACTTTCTTTAATTAATCCTATTGTGTATATGGTTAATGCTTTCCGTTTTGGCATTTTAGGTCATAGCGACGTGAACGTTACGTTCTCTTTAATCGTTGTGACATTATGTTGTGTTGTACTTTACGGAGTTGCTTACTATTTACTTGCTCGTGGTTCAGGAATGCGTGAATGAGTGTCGAACAGTCTTTATTGGGTAAAGAAACCCAATATCCAACTAGCTATCAACCCGATGTGTTATTTCCAATTGCACGTGCTCAATCTCGTGAAAATTATTCACATATTGAAGGCATTACCCAAGGTAAAGATTGGTGGCATGTTTTTGAAATCTCTTGGTTAAACTCGCACGGTATTCCACAGGTTGCTATTGGCAGAATTACATTGCCAGCTTCTTCACCAAATTTGATTGAATCAAAGTCATTAAAACTTTACTTCAATAGTCTTAACTTCGCTCAGTTTGACTCTGAAGCGTTATTCATTGAAACAGTTGAAAAAGATTTATCGGCTGCGGCAGGCGCAAAAGTTGAGCTAACGCTATTTCAAGTAGATGATCTCGATATTTCCAAGCCACAAGGCATTTGTATTGATGATCTAACACCTGAACGTTTAGAACAACATCCCGATGCATCACTTTTAAAATTAGATGAGTCTGGTGAAGAAGTTGAAATTGAACTGTATTCTCATCTTTTGAGAAGTAACTGCCCAGTCACGGGACAACCTGATTGGGGTACAGTTTTTATCCGTTTTAAGGGCAAAAAACCTTGTTATCGTAGTGTTTTAGCTTATATTATCTCGTACCGTCAGCATAACGGTTTCCACGAACAGTGTGTTGAGCAAATCTTTGCAGATGTTTGGCAAAATTTGCAGCCTGAAAAGCTGATGGTTTATGCAACTTATACTCGCCGCGGTGGACTTGATATCAATCCTTGCCGAGTATCGGATCTATCATGGATGCCAAAACCGATTCGATTGGCACGACAATAAAACGAATAATTTGAGGATACACCATGCCGTTTTTTGGTTTTACCCCTTCTGAAGGCTTATTGAACGATATGCAGACTGGAATTACGAATAAAAATTCTAGTGAACCGCTATATCCACTTCGAGACAAAATTGCTTTACAACTCAATGAAGAAATTATTGATAATGTACTGATTCAGTTAGTACAACATTTCCCAGCGAGTGAAAAAAGAGATACTGCCGAAAAACTTGCTGGTTATGTCAAATCTACAGTTGCCGTACTTTTAAAGCAATTACTCAGTAAAGCACCAAATGATGTTGTTAAACAGTCAGTTGAGTTTTCAGAGAAAAGCTTATTTAAAGATCCACAAGGTCAATATAAAGTTGGCGTAGCTTTAGATGCTGGCTTAGTGACTAATTTGAAGCATAATTTTGCTGAGCTTCAAGCAGGTAATGACATTAATAAAGCAGCATTAGCGGAACTCTATAAACAGTTTGGTGATGCTATGGTTAGACACTTTATGTCTGATTTTAACAAGACACTAGATTTAGGCATGATTAAGCGTAAAGCAGCCGATATTGGCGCTGCTGCTGTGACTAAAGCGGTTCATATCGCGATCGATAAACTCATTCCAAGTTTAAATCGCACTGAATTGAAAGCGATGGCTGAATATCATGATGGTCTATTCTTTAACTAATAAAAAATAGACTATCGGAAACCTGGCAAACGCCAGGTTTTTTTATTGCAAAATATTGATATACATTGCCATAAATCACGTTTATGTTAGCATGCGCCAAGCACTGATTGACCTAGTTAAAGCCGCATGTCTCCTAGTCCACAATATAAATTTTTACGCCAAGCTCCTCGAGATGGTCTTAGTACTGCCATGCAACCATCACGCTGGCAGCAACTTCATATTGACCCTTGGTTATGCCTATTTTTATTCCTAAATGCTCTGTTAGGTTTAACGGTACTATATAGTGCATCTGCACAAGATGTCGGCTTAGTCAGTAAACAGGCTATGAGCTTTGGTATTGGCTTTTTAGTCATGATTGGTCTGGCTCAAATTCCTCCAAAGGTTTATCAAGCTTTTTCACCCTACTTTTATTTATTTGCACTATTTTCCTTAATTGGAGTTATGGTCTTTGGTGAAGTTCGTATGGGAGCTAAACGCTGGATTGATATTCCCGGTTTTGGAAGTGTGCAACCCAGTGAGTTCATGAAAATTGGCATGCCAATGATGATTTCATGGTTTTTAGCACGCAAACCACTTCCCCCTAGCTTTTCTCAAGTTGTTTTATCATTAATGTTAATTGGTGTTCCTTTTTTACTCATTGCGGAACAACCTGACTTAGGAACATCTCTACTCGTATTAGCCAGTGGTATTTTCGTACTATTTTTAAGTGGTCTTTCTTGGCGTATGATCGGCGCAGCAGCAGCCTGTGCCGCTATTGTTATTCCAATTGCATGGGAATTCCTTTTACACGACTATCAACGTCAACGTGTTCTAACGCTACTTGACCCAGAAGCAGATGCATTAGGAACAGGCTGGAACATTATTCAATCTAAAACAGCTATTGGTTCTGGTGGTTTCTCTGGTAAAGGTTTTCTTGAAGGGACACAGTCACATTTACACTTTTTACCAGAAGGTCATACTGACTTTATTATTGCGGCTTACTCCGAAGAATTTGGCCTGATTGGCGTACTTATATTAGTTATTCTTTATTCAGCTATTATTTTTAGAACATTTCAAATTGGTTTACAAAGCTTCCATAACTATGGACGCTTAGTTGCTGGCGCCTTTGGTTTGTCTTTTTTTGTTTATGTATTTGTAAACGCAGGAATGGTCAGTGGTATTTTACCTGTAGTGGGTGTTCCTTTGCCTTTTATGAGTTATGGCGGTACCGCTATTATTACTTTAATGGCCACTTTTGGTTTAGTTATGTCTATTCATACACATCGATAATTTGGAATTTAAAAAAGATATGTTGTCTCAATTTGTTAATAAAACTTTAAAAGTACTCGCTTTGTGTACTGGTCTAGTGAGCACAAGTCATTTTGCTCAGGCCAATGATTTTGTAAATGATCCTAATTATTTAAATTTTAAACAAAAAGCCATGAACACTTATGGTCTAAGTAGTGTACAAGTAGATGCCGCGATGAGTGGTGCAAAAAATTTACCAAACATTATAAATATTATGACTCGCCCAGGTGAAAGTAAGCCTTGGTACGACTATCGCTCTATGTTTTTGGTTGAAGGCACTATTCAGCGTGGTGTCCGCTTTAAAAACCAATATGCAGATGCACTTAACCGAGCTGAACAGCAATTTGGTGTCTCTCAAGCTGTCATTTTAGGTATTTTAGGTGTTGAAACAGGATATGGAGCCAATAAAGGTTCTTTCATCACTCGTGACGCGCTTGCGACATTAGCATTTGGTTACCCGCGCCGTGCTGATTATTTCAGTGATGAGTTAGCTGCTCTGATTGCATGGACCTATAAAGAAGGCTATCCAACCAATAGTATTGTTGGCTCTTATGCTGGAGCAATTGGCTACCCACAGTTTATGCCAAGTAATATCAGTAAGTATGGAGTCGATTTTGACGGTAATGGGCACATTGATCTTCGTAACTCTGCGGAAGATGCTATTGGGTCAATCGCAAACTACTTAGCAAAACAAGGATGGCAACGCGATCAACCGATTGGCTTCATGGCTCGTTATGTCGGCTCAAATCCAGAAAATATCATTGCCAAAGACCTAACTCAGCCCTCTCCATATGGCGTACTCAAAACTCAAGGGATTTCACCATTAAACCCTTTAGTTAAAATTGATGACCTAGATATGGTAAATGTTATTCAATTACAAGACTATAACGGTCCGATTTACTATTTAACCTATCCAAATTTTCAAGTGATTACCACTTACAACAAAAGCCGAATGTATGCGACTGCAGTATGGTTGTTAGGCACAGAAGTAGCTAGCCGATAGGCTAGCTTTTTGATGAGTTTATGTAAAAGTCAATAAATATTTTTGTTAAATCGATCACAATACACACATTTTAAATACCTTGTTACATATTTGGTTATTTTTTAATCTAAAACTGTAAGTTTTTGCCCTTTTTGTAACTATTTCTCGTTAAAGACTAGACACTCTCCGTAAGCGATGAATATTATCCACCCCAATCAAGCAATTGCAAAAGTGAATAATTAGGCATGTTCACTTCAATTTTTAGCCTGCCGGCTAAAAGAAAAAGAGCATGTTCTCAGGAGTTTATATAAATGCAGTTATCGCTGAAATACATTCTTGCACTGACGGCTAGTTTAAGTATGGCCCCGCTGCACGCTGAAATGATGCAGTCATCATCATTAAACAGTGATGTAGATGGTCCAAATGCTAATTTAGCTGCCCGTGTGTTGAGTAAAGATACTCAAAGCTTTAATTCTCGTTTTTCTAACATTAACAGTCTTTCAATCACTGAACGTTCTGGCGATCAAATTCGTCGTCAAGCTATCGCAGCTAAAATTGAAATCCCTGAAGATGAGCCTTCAGTGATTGAAAAACTTAACACAGTAGCTTCAAATACTGTTCGTAAGTTTAGCCAAACTGGCATGGCATCTTGGTATGGTCGTCAATTTCACGGCCGTAAAACTGCAAGTGGTGAAACATTCGACATGAATGCACTTACTGCTGCTCACCGTAGTCTGCCATTGAACTGTTATATCCGTGTTACAAACAAAGACAATGGTAAAAGTGTGGTTGTAAAAGTAAACGACCGTGGTCCATTCCATGCAAATCGTGTACTTGATTTATCATACGGTGCAGCAAAACGCCTTGGTATTACCAATGCAGGCACTGCAAAAGTAAGTATTGAACGTGTAGACGGTCCTACTTCATAAGCGCTTACTCCTAGAGTTCATGAAAAAGCCACAATTTAATTTGTGGCTTTTTAATTTTTGGAGTTCACGATAAAAAAATTATGTTCAAAAATTTTATGTTTCTACTCATTTTCCAATTACAAAATTGATTATTTTTTAACCCAAAAACACATCATTTTCTGACCCATCTTTTTTTGCTTATATTTTTCGATTACAGCCATTTTAAAAAAATTACGCTACCCTAGTACCACTTTAGTCTAAAAAGAGCTATTTATCGCGTTTTAAGACAAGTTGAGTTGAGTCTTTTCTATTATTTTCCCACTTCTCATAAAAAAGTGCTTTTCTGGGTCATTTCCTCACTTCAAAATCCAAAAATAACTAACCTGATTTTCCTTAAATAAATCTCGCTCTTTTTTAAGTCCAACTTTGAACTTTTTCCCTCCTGTTTTTCCGAACAATGAGTCATTAAATTTTTAAAGATACATAAATGAACGATAAGGAAGATTTGCGACTTTCTTGTCTACCCACCTAACAACAGGATAAAATATAGACATAAAAAGAATGACTCAAAATTAGACACGGAGAACAAGGTCTATGAAATCTATTGATGAATGGTTTGATGAATATAGTGAAAGTCATCAAAATCCAACAAATAAAAAAATCCACTGGGTATGCGTTCCCGCTATTTTATTTTCTATTATCGGAATCATTGCCCACTTTAGCGCCTTACTCACTGCTTTACTCATTGTACTGACTTTAATTTTCTATGCTCGACTCGATCTTGTACTTGCAGTAGCAATGGCTGCACTTCTCGTTGTGATGGCTTGGCTTATTTATGTCTTACCTGTAGGGGTGGGATTTTATATTGCTCTTTTTGTAATTGCCTGGATTGGACAATTTTACGGACATAAAGTTGAAGGGAAAAAACCTTCCTTCTTTAAAGATTTACAATTTTTATTGATTGGTCCAGTCTGGTGTATGGATGCCTATCTTGCAAAAATATTACCTAAGTGGAAAAGTCGCCAAAATAAATTGATTACTCAATAATTTTTAAAAAGCTGAATCTTTTTTGGATTCAGCTTAAATTTACTGATTTATTAGAAAATTTATAAAATAGAAAAATGCTAGGCTGAGTAGAACACTGGGCAAAATTTTTTTGAAATAGAAAGCAATTACAATACAAAATACTGTCGCATATAAATATGGATTATCTAAAGTGCCTCTCAATTCATTTCTTTCAAAAAAGATTACCGGTATAGAAATAGCACTCAATAAACAAGGCGCTGAATAATTCAGCATTTTATTCATCAGTGCTGGTAATTTTACTTTTACATTAGGTTCTAAAAAATAATAACGATTAAAAAAGACAATTACTGCCACACCTAAAATCATGAACCATGACATTTCATTTTTCTCCTACTCTATTTTCCACAATAACGGCAATAAGCATTCCCAATAAACCGGAAATCAGAATGGCGCCTTCAATGTGAAAAAATTTGAGAACAAAACCACTAACACAAGTTGTTAAAACTCCTGCTATGACAGGTTTTCCTTTACACATAGGAACAATCATGGCCACAAAAATAGCAATAATCGAAAAGTCTAAGTGATAAGACAATAAATTAGGAATCGCCGTAGCCAACAAAATTCCAACTAGACTAAAAACTACCCAGAATAAATAAAAACTTATACCAGCCCCTAATAAATAGTGGGGATGTCTTTTTTCGTTCGGAGCACTTAGCGCAAATAATTCATCTGTTAATAGAAAGCCTAAACTTAATCGTTTGGGTAAAGACAAAATAGAAATATCATTTCTTAAAGTTAATGCATAAATAAAATGCTGTGCAGTAAGAAAGAAAATCGTGATATAGATCGTTAATAATGATGCACCTTCCATCACCATACTCAAACTGACCAATTGTGCAGCACCAGCAAACACAATTCCTGACATTGCTAATGCTTTATAAAATGATAAACCTGCATGAATTGCCATTGAACCAGCCAAAATAGCCCACGGAATAACCGAAATACATAATGGCAATATATCTACCGCCCCTCGTAAAAAAAGATACGAAGGATGGTTTTTAGAAAATCTAATAGATTGATTTAAACGAGTATTCATCTCTAGACATCTATAACATTAAATATTTATAGATTTTCTTCTATGCAGATTAGCTTCTCTTGAACAAAATTGTGTTTAGAAATGAAAATAAATTTTAGAGATTAAGGCTTGCTACATACTGGTTAGGTGTAACGCCCATCGCCTTTTTAAAGTGACGGTTAAAATGACTTTGATCAGAAAATCCGCATTGCTGTGCAACCATTACAATTTGAATACCCTGTTTTAATAGCTGCCTCGCCTTTTGCAAACGTGCCTGCACTAACCATGCATGAGGTGGTAAACCCACATGTTTTTTAAATTGCCTTAAAAAATGCCAAGCACTTAATCCGACCATGTCAGCCAGTTCCTGCAAAGAAAAATTCTTTTCAGGCATATCTGCCAACAAATCTTTAACCTTTAAGACTTTCGAATAAGCTTCTGGTAGCTCACAAAAGGTATGTCTCGACTTCCCATGACGCATCATCAAACATGCTAATGTTGATAAATACATGGTTTCTTTAAGCAGAAAATTATCTTTTTGTTCTAATAAATCAAATAATAAGCAAAGTTGTTGAGATAATCCCAAATCTTGAATAACTGCTTGAGGGAACCAAGGTGCACCATGAAAATTTTCAAAAAAATCCTGACTCACTTCAGCGAGCATTTCCGGTGTAGGGTAAATTGCCCGATAGCGCCAACCCGAATCGACAGCAGATGAACCTGTGTGGATTTCATCTGCGTTCACCAAAATAATGTCACCTTTAGGAGCAACATGTAGTTGACCAGTCCTAAAAAAAGACTGCGCACCTTCTTCAATCACACCAATACAATACCCTTCATGGGTATGCTTTGAAAATTGCGTTTGGTGATAATGTGCTTTTAATAGTTCTAAACCGCCCAACTCTCGCAAATGCAAGTAGTCAGCCTGTTCCTGGTGCATATATACATCTCATCTATTTATCTGAAAAAAACATAACATGTTTTAAAAAGATGCATAGAACAAAATTGCTGTTGGGCCGAAATGAATACCCCTTTTTCTATTGGTAAATACGTCCATTATGTTTCAACCAGCCATTCTCATGACGGTTTTGTGGATCATGATGCGTCCAATGCAATACACCACCTTTCTCGTTATATTCATATTCACCATTAAATTCGACTATATCCCCTTTATGCAAATCTTCAATTTTTGATGCTAAATCAATATTATGAGCCACTAAAATTGAAAGGCCATTTTTTAATACAAGAATAAATTTCTGATGTTTTGTCCCATCATTATCTTCTTTTAAAATTGCTTTTACTCGACCACTTCCCTGCACTTGAACATTACTTTGTCTGCGGTCATAGGCAGTTTTTATAGTATCTATCCCATCATTTGAAAACGTAGTTTCAGTATGCTGAGTTACAGGACTTGATGATGGCGATTGATTTTTTTTATGCCCAGATAAATCTAGACCGAAATATGCAGCAATCAATAAAACAATAATGCCGCCAATACTCAGATTTTTTTTATTTGTCATCTTTATATTCCGATTTCAATAGGGATAAAAAAAGCCCCATAGGGGCTTTTTTTATTGTGATACGAATTACTTCGCAGCAGCTTGAGCAGCAGCAACTTCTTCAGCGAAGCTCATTTCTGCTTTTTTCTCAATACCTTCACCAACTTCGAAACGTACGAAGTTAGCAACAGTTGTACCAGTCGCTTTTAATACGTCAGCAACTTTTTTGTCGTTGTCGATAACGTACATTTGACGATCAAGAGCAACTTCGTTTAAGTATTTCTCAACAGAACCAGTTACCATTTTCTCAACGATGTTCGCTGGCTTACCAGATTCTAACGCTTTCGCTTCAGCAATTTCTTTCTCTTTAGCGATAAGGTCAGCTGGAACAGCTTCAGCACTTACTGCTACTGGGTTGAATGCAGCAACGTGCATTGCAATACCTTTACCAGTCTCAGCATCACCTGTGTAAGAAACTACAACACCGATTTTTAAACCGTGTTTATAGATAGCCAAGTTTTCGCCTTCAACGATTTTCGCGCGACGAACCTGGATGTTTTCACCGATTTTTTGAACAAGCGCAATACGAGCTTCTTCAACTGATTGGCCATCAGCCAATTTTAATTCAGCGATTTTAGCAGCATCAGTTTCGCCAGCAGCTAAAGCAGCAGCAGCAACTGCGTGTGCAAAGTTAGAGAAGTTTTCGTCTTTAGCAACGAAGTCAGTTTGACAGTTTACTTCAACTAAGATCGCTTTATTACCGTCTTGAACGATAGTGATTGCACCGTCAGCAGCAATGTTGCCAGCTTTTTTAGCAGCTTTAGCTTGACCAGATTTACGAAGGTTATCAATAGCAAGTTCGATGTCACCGTTCGCTTCTGTTAATGCTTTTTTGCATTCCATCATTGCAAGACCAGTACGGTCACGTAATTCTTTTACCATGCTTGCAGTAATTGCAGTCATGTTGATCTCCTAAAATCGGTAGAAAATAAATCTGTTCAACAAAAACGGCCCAAAGAAACTCTGGGCCGTTTGCACTCTCGACGCTTAATTTGCCACCATTACATGTCGCAAAAATGACAAGCCTGCGTCAAAAAACGCATTAAGCCTCAGAAGCGTCTTTCGCAGCGTCATCGCCTTTTGCTTGAGCGTTCGCTTGAGATTGAGCGTATTCTTTACCAGCAAGAATTGCGTCAGCCATAGCTGAAGCATATAAAGTTACTGCACGGATCGCATCATCGTTACCAGGAATAACGTAATCAACGTTGTCTGGGTTAGAGTTTGTATCAACGATACCGATAACTGGAATACCTAAGTTCTTAGCTTCTTTAATTGCAATCGCTTCGTGATCAACGTCGATTACAAATAATGCGTCAGGTAAACCACCCATGTTTTTAACGCCGCCTAAAGAGCGCTCAAGTTTTTCCATCTCACGAGTACGTTCTAAAGCTTCACGTTTAGTAAGCTTAGCAAAAGTACCGTCTTGAGATTGAGTTTGAAGATCTTTTAAACGGTTGATAGATTGGCGAAGTGTTTTCCAGTTCGTCAACATACCACCTAACCAACGGTGGTCTACATATGGTTGACCAGCGCGTTGAGCTTGTTCACGGATGATGTTAGAAGCAGCACGTTTTGTACCAACGAACAAAACTTTGTTCTTTTTGCTTGCTAATTGGTTAGCGAAGTTCAAAGCATCATTTAACGCAGGAACAGTGTGCTCAAGGTTGATGATGTGAATTTTGTTGCGCGCGCCAAAAATGTATTGACGCATTTTTGGGTTCCAGAAACGAGTTTGGTGACCAAAGTGCGCACCTGCTTGAAGAAGGTCGCGCATGCTTACGTTGTAATCTGCCATTTTCTTTACCTTAAAAGTTGGGTTAGGCCTCCATATATCCGCATTCTCCACCTTTTTACGGGCACCCAGAGTAATGTGACGATATATGTGCGGATTTTTTACTCCATCTATCAATATTCTTCGTAAAAGATATTCACGAAAAGCATTTGATAAAATGGGCGGCTATTTATACCATATACACTTATAAATTACCAAAAGTTTTTAGAGATCATGAACAGTACTTATACAGCTCCACGTCGATTAATCAAAACTCCAGATGAAATTGAAAAAATGCGCATTGCAGGACGACTGGCGGCTGAAGTTCTAGAGATGATCAAGCCGTATATTAAGGCCGGTGTAAGCACACTCGAGCTTGATACGATTTGTCGTAATCATATTGAAAATGTACAGCATGCTATTCCGGCTTGCGTAGGTTACGGTGGTGCTCCAGGACGCCCTGCTTTTCAACACTCTATCTGTACTTCGGTTAACCATGTCGTATGTCATGGTATTCCATCTGAAAATAAAATCTTAAAAAACGGCGACATCCTTAATATTGATGTAACCGTAATTAAAGACGGCTATCACGGCGACACGAACATGATGTACATCGTGGGTGGTGAAACTTCTATTTTGGCAAACCGTTTATGTAAAGTTGCTCAAGAAGCAATGTATCGTGGAATGGCTACAGTTAGAGATGGTTCATATTTAGGTGACATTGGCCACGCAATCCAAAAATATGTTGAGTCAGAACGTTTTAGCGTAGTACGTGAATATTGCGGTCATGGTATTGGTACCGTTTTCCATGACGAACCTCAAGTACTGCATTATGGCCAAGCTGGCACTGGTATGCGCTTAGAAGCAGGTATGACCTTTACGATTGAGCCAATGGTCAATGCTGGTGTTTGGCAGACTAAATTGCTTGGTGACAAATGGACTGTTGTAACGAAAGACCATAAACTCTCAGCTCAATATGAACATACTATTTTGGTCACTCAAACAGGTATTGAAGTGTTAACCGCTCGTCCTGAAGAAGACCTTTCGCGCTTCAATTAATAATTTAATCAAATTTAATAAAAGGCTACTTTATGTAGCCTTTTATTCTTTATTTTGTACTTTTTATTAATAAATCTTTCCAAACATAAACAAATATTTCAAAAACATTACAATTATTAATTTTTATTACACAATCATTTTAATAAAACGCGTTATGGTGGGCTCAATAAAAATCAGTAAACAAATGTCCGGACATGGAGTCCTTTATGATGAAAAAGTCATTATTTTGTATGACAGCTGCCTTTTTTGCTCTGCCTACAGTCACTTTCGCTGCTTCACCATATTTTAGTTTAAAAGATGGTGATGGTTTCAAACGTTTTTCGGTCTCGGCTGGTTGGCTCCATGCTATGCCTCAAGGCTCAGGAAATCCTGTTAATATCAATACTAGCGTTGCAGAAGGTACAACATCTAAAGTTGGAGATGTATCTACAAAAGCCGTTTTAGATGCAATCGATCAAAGTAAAACTTCAGGAAAATTCTGGTATAGCACTATTAGCCTTCTTGATAAGTTTACAGACACTCTTCCCTCATCACTTGCAGGTACAGCAGAAGTTAATGGTCTTTCTCAATGGCAACAACAAGGTTCTGGCTTAGAAGCTTCTGATGTTGATACTGTTGGCCTTATGTTTAACTACAACTTTACGGACAATTTATCTTTAGAAATTAAAGGCGGTATTCCTCCTAAAGTAGATATTAATGGAAAAGGTAATATTTACGCTCCCCTTTCTGGAAAAGCGACTCCACTAAAAGATGGATCTTCAATTGGAGAAATCATAGGAGGTGGAATTTCCGGGGCGGGTGGAGATATTCCTTTAAAACAAGATATTCATATTACTGATCTTTCTCAAGGGGGTAAGGCTGCGACTGCACGTGCATGGTTACCAGCAGTTGAACTACACTATCAATTTGGTAAATCTGGGGTAAATAAATTCCGCCCATATGTAGGTGCTGGGGTCATGTATGCCTATTTTAATGATTTAAAAATGAATTCTGGTATTGAAGCCGATTTAATTCAAGCGGGACACATGATCCAGAATATCCATGATAATAAGGCAGGTGCAGCATTAGATCGCAAAACATCTTCAGCAAATCCTATTGTGAAACTAGAAGCGACTGATACTTTTGCACCTATTGTTACTATCGGGGCAACTTATGACTTTAACCCAAACTGGTTTGCTGTCGGTTCCGTTTCTTATTCAAAAATGAATAGTGAAGCAAAAATTTATGTTACTGACCAAAATACAGGTAAAGAGCTCATTAAAGCGAATACCAAAATTGATATTGATCCACTCATTACCTATGTAGGTTTAGGTTACCGCTTCTAATTTTTAAAAGAACCTAAGCTATAAAAGCTTTACTGAAGCTTTTATAGCTTTTTTATTAGGCAGATTAAGCCTGCTTCTTTTTAAACCAATATGCTAAAAAAATGAGCACTTTTTATGGAAGCTCTAGCAATATTTAGCTTCTATCATTCTTATTAGCATTTTTCGTTTCATACTTATTTTATGATTCATTTTCTTAACCTCTAACTAATTTAATAAAATTAAAAACTAAGGTTTTCCTTTTAGTAAAAATTATTTTTTGGCACGTCCTTTGCTTTATTTACAGCATGATGAATCAATGGCGATTCAATGGATAAACCAAGACGGCCAATGACGTCCGCTCTGATCGGTATGCAGATAGACAATTCATTTTGTCATGCAAATTAAAATTTCGTTCAGTTCAGGGGGACGGCGTATGTCTTCAAATATCAATCTAGATGCAAAAAAAGCAACTGAGATTAAATTATTTAGTTTCTCAACTCCAGCCATGCGTGCCTTTCACATGTCTTGGCTCGCGTTCTTTGTCTGCTTCTTCGCATGGTTTGCCTGTGCTCCATTAATGCCTGTTATTAAAGGCGAATTTGGCTTAACAAAAGATCAAATTGCCAATATTAATATTGCCGCCGTTGCGATTACGATTTTAGTACGACTCGCTGTTGGACCACTTTGTGATAAATATGGTCCACGAATTACCTATACAGCCCTACTCTTACTCGGCAGTATTCCCGTATTTGGTGTCGCTGCTGCCAACAGTTATGAATCTTTTCTATTCTTCCGTTTGCTGATTGGTGCAATTGGCGCAAGCTTTGTCATTACGCAATATCATACAAGTATTATGTTTGCACCTAACGTTGTAGGTACAGCAAATGCTGCAGCGGCTGGTTGGGGTAATGCTGGTGGGGGTGCAACTCAAGCTTTAATGCCTTTATTACTCGGTGCAATTGTCATGTTTGGTGTTGAACAGACTATGGGCTGGCGCATTGCACTCATCGTACCTGGTGTAATGATGGTGATTGTTGGCATCCTTTACTGGAAACTTACCCAAGACTGTCCTCAAGGAAACTTTAAAGTAGTTCGTGCACAAGGTATTGAAGTTGGCAGCGGTAAAAAAGGCGGTATGGCAATTTTAATGCAAGCTGCTCGTAACTACCGTGTCTGGATTTTATTTGTAGCTTATGGCGCATGCTTTGGTATCGAAATTTTCATCCATAATGTAGCAGCCATGTACTATGTTGATCAGTTTAAAATGGATTTAAAAACGGCTGGTTTAACTGCCGGAATATTTGGTCTTCTCGCATTATTTGCTCGTGCACTTGGCGGCATTATTTCCGATAAAGTCGCACTTACAAAAGGTTTAGATGGACGTACTAAAGTACTTGTACTCATGATTTTGGGCGAAGGTTTATTCTTAATTCTTTTCTCTCAAATGAACGGCGTCACTCTCGCTATTCTTTCAATGACGATTTTTGCACTATTTACCCACATGGCCTGCGGCGCAACATATGCTCTTGTACCATTTATAGACCGCAATGCATTAGGCGGTGTTGCTGGAATTATTGGTGCAGGTGGTAATGCAGGTGCAGTTGCAGCAGGATTCTTGTTAAAAGGTGTACTTGATGTTCAAACCTGTCTATTTATTTTAGGTGGACTGGTTATGATTGCAGGTTGTAGCGTAATTTTGATTCGCTTCACAACCGAGCACAAAGAAAAGGAAAAAGTACTTTTTGAACAGGCTTTACTTGAACGTAATTCTGCAGCTTAACTTTTATAACAAGCAGAAATCAAAATGATTTTTGCTTGTTTACTTTTTTATAATGCCCCACACTTCTTTCGAACTTTTTAATTCTTCTTAAATATTTTTATAGATATATCGATATTATTCGATATATCTTCTACAATAAATGACCACATTATTATAATTTTCCATTAACGATGACTAAAACTGCTCACAACTTTTCCCAGCCACTTATCTATATGCTGATTGGTAGTGCCCTTATTTTGGCTCTTTCTTTAGGTGTTAGGCATGGTTTTGGACTTTATTTGGTCCCAATGAGCCATGAGTTTGGCTGGGGTCAACATGTTTTTAGTCTTGCAATCGCCATGCAGAACCTGATCTGGGGTGCAGTTCAACCTTTTACTGGCGTAATCGCAGATAAATATGGCAGTAAAATTGTGGTTGCTGTTGGCGGATTACTTTACGCCCTCGGCTTACTATTAATGGCTTTTAGTTCAAGTGTACTCATTTTGAATTTAAGCCTAGGTCTTATTATTGGTTTAGCTTTATCAGCAACCTCCTTTACAGTTTTACTTAGTGCAGTAGGCCGAGCTGCCCCTCCAGAAAAAAGAAGTATGGCAATGGGGATTGCAAGTGCAGCAGGTTCTTTCGGTCAGTTTATTATGTTGCCATCTACCCTTCTCTTACTTAAGACAGTGGGATGGTCAGAAGCCCTAATAGTCAGTGCGCTGTTAATTGCTCTTATTATTCCCCTTGCATGGATGTTAAAAGAACCAAGCAATCAAACACCAAAAGCAATTGCACAACCTCAGCTTACATTTAAACAAGTACTGAATATTGCCAGAAAACATAAACCCTTTTGGTGGTTAGCTTTAGGTTTTTTAGTATGTGGATTCCAAGTTGTTTTCTTAGGTGTACATTTACCCGGCTATTTAATCGATCAGGGCTTTGATGCAGCCACAGGTACAGTATTTCTTGCTTTGGTCGGGTTATTTAATATTGCAGGAACTTACGGTGCAGGTTGGTTGGGAGACCGTTTCTCGAAACCTAAATTATTAATGGCACTTTACGGAAGCCGTGGCATCGCAATCATTGCCTTTCTATTATTACCTTTAAGCACTTATACGGTATATATTTTTGGCATCATCATGGGACTTCTATGGCTTTCTACAGTTCCGCTTACAAACGGCATTGTCGCGAATATGTTTGGTGTTAAATATCTTTCAATGTTAAGTGGTATTGTGTTTTTCACCCATCAAGTTGGTTCTTTCTTTGGCGGTTGGCTTGGCGGTGTTAACCATGACTTAACAGGGAATTACAATGCGATTTGGCTATGTTCAATAGCTTTGAGTATATTAGGGGTAATTGTACATTTCTTTGTAAATGAGGAGGCTGTTATTCATGACACATAATGCCTTACTTTTGAAAACAATTATGACTTTCTTCATTGTAGCTCTTCTGGTTCTTTCTATCGTTTTATGGAAACAGACACCTGATTTATTTGAATATTTTAATCAAGCATTTTGTGCACACTAGAGATATGAGGCGCTAAAATCGCTCTGTACGTTGTCATAAAAATATAAAAATCGTATGGTCTAATGAAAATAAAAAAGCCCGCAAGTTTGCGGGCTTTTTTATGAAAAACTTATTTAAAATCAAAACAAGCGATTCATACCGTTAAGTGCAGCTACACGGTAAGCTTCAGCCATGGTTGGATAGTTAAACGTTGTTTCGACAAAATATTTCAAAGTATTGTTTGGGCTGTGCATAACTGCTTGCCCAATGTGGATAATTTCGGCAGCGTTATTACCAAAACAGTGAATACCTAAAATTTCTAAAGTGTCGCGGTGGAAAAGAATCTTCAATTCACCCACTGTATCACCGGTAATTTGTGCACGAGCCAAATGACGGAAAGAAGCTTGACCTACTTCATACGGAATTTTCTCTTCCGTTAATTCCTGTTCATTTTTACCAATTGATGAGATTTCCGGAATGGTGTAAATACCCGTTGGGATATCACGTACTGGCTTCGCATCTTCACCACTCATGTTTGCGCCAGCACAGCGCCCTTGGTCATAAGCAGCAGAAGCAAGAGATGGCCAACCAATCACGTCACCAGCAGCATAGATGTTTTCAACTTCAGTTTGGTATTGATCATTTACTGAAAGCTGACCGCGGTTGTTTGGAACTAGCCCAACGTTCTCAAGACCTAAGCCTTCTGTGTTACCTGAACGGCCATTACACCAAAGAATCGCATCGGCTTTAATCTTTTTACCACTTTGTAAGTGTAAAACAACATGGTCATCAAATGTTTCAAGATGATCCATTTGTTCGTTGTGGCGAATTAACACACCTTGTTCACGTAAGTGATAAGACAAAGCATCGGCAATTTCATCATCTAGATAACTTAATAGTTTTTGCTGAGTATTAATCAAGTCAACTTTATGATCTAAACCAATAAAGATCGAAGCATATTCACAGCCAATAACGCCTGCGCCGTAAATAATGATTTTTTGAATTGAGTAATCAAGATCAAGAATTTTGTCTGAATCAAATACACGTGGATGGTCAAAGTCGAGACCTTGTGGATGATAAGGACGACTACCTGTCGCAATCACGATTTGCTTACAGATGATTGTTTCTTTAATGCCTTCATGGCTAAAAACTAAAACTGTATTTTTATCTTGAATATATGCACGGCCATGAAATACGCCGATTTTGTTGCGGTCATAAAAGCGTGTATGCGTATCAACCTGTTGTTGAATCACTTTGTGTGCGTTGCGCAAAACCTGTTTCATGGTGAACTGTTTCCATTCACCTACTTTTTGAAACATTGGATCACGTTGATAGCGAATAATACTAGAAACTGTTTGACGCAATGCTTTACTTGGAATCGTTCCTACGTGGGCACAGTTACCACCGAGTTGATCACGTACATCTACAATTGCAACACGCTTACCCGCTTTTGCAAGCTTCATTGCCGCGCCTTCACCTGCAGGTCCAGAACCGAGAACTACCGCATCGTACTTAACGAAATTCCCACTAACGACCTCTTTTTTACGTGGCATTGAAAGCTCCTTCCTCTCTTGAATGACCATATTTTATAATAGATTATGACTAATATGCGGTGAATTTATGTATTTCTCAACCCTATATTTCTGAATAACCACATTTATTATATGAATAGTTATTTTCCGCTATTAACCAAAGAACTCCGCTATAATACAATGTCAATGTCTCTATAAACGAGTGGAAAAGTTAAATATGTCAGAACACCGTAAACCTGAACAGGGTGTAAAACTTCGTGGCGCAGAAAAAGTCGCAAGAATTCCTGTAAAAGTTGTACCTACGGTTGAAGTGCCGCGTAAACCTGACTGGATTCGTGTCAAGATGACGGCACCAGAAGAAGTTCAGCGTATTAAAACCACTTTACGTGCTCAAAAACTCCATACCGTTTGTGAAGAAGCAGCTTGCCCTAACCTACCAGAATGTTTTGGTGGTGGTACAGCAACATTTATGATTATGGGTGATATTTGTACACGTCGTTGCCCGTTCTGTGATGTAGCACATGGTCGTCCAAATGCGTTAGACCCTGATGAACCTCGTCACATGGCAGAGACCATTGCCAATCTTAAACTCAAATACGCAGTAATTACTTCGGTTGACCGTGACGACCTGCTTGACGGCGGTGCACAACATTTTGTGGATTGTATTAAAGAAGCTCGTGCGCTTAGTCCAAATACATTACTCGAAATTTTAGTGCCAGACTTCCGTGGACGTATGGATATTGCTTTACGCATTATGACTGAATGTCCACCAGATGTTTTCAACCACAATATTGAGACTGTACCTCGTCTATATAAAGCGATGCGTCCAGGTTCAGATTACCAACATTCTTTAAACTTATTGAAAATGTTTAAAGAATACTGCCCTGACATCCCAACCAAATGTGGTTTGATGGTAGGTATTGGTGAAACTGAAGAAGAAGTGATTGCATTACTTGATGACTTACGTGCTCACGATGTTGACTATGTGACGATTGGTCAATACTTGCAACCTTCTAAACAACACGCGCCAATTGACCGTTTTGTAACACCAGAAGAGTTTGAACGTTATGCAGAGCATGGCCGTAAACTTGGCTTTAGAAATATCTGGTCTGCGCCAATGGTTCGTTCAAGTTACTTTGCTGATCGTCAATATCACGGTGAGCCAGTTCCAGAAGTTCGTCGTAAAGTAGATCCTGCTAAAAAAATCGCGGTTCAGGTCGTCGAAGCCTAATAAATTGAATGTCTCTAAAAGCCCTCTAAACTAGAGGGCTTTTTATTTGTATAAGAAAATCAATAACATTTCTTGACAAATCGATAAAACAAGCCATTACACATTCATTTAAAAATATCTTATATCTAAAAGCACGATATATCCCTGCTCTAGCATATACATCAATTGCGACATAAAAAATTAAATTTAAACAGCATTAAAAAATTAGCTAGTTAAGCCTTAAATCTCTCCTCGCTTTTTTGTAACTTCCAACTTGAGGGCTTATCTAGCAAGGAGCAAGTATGATTTTCCTACTCTTTGTTTTAAGTATTGTGATTCAGCTCGCTGCAATATGGGCAATTTTCTTTTTTAACCTAAACAGAGTCATTGGCAGCATTCTTATGATTGCGGTAGCTATACTTACCGCAATCATTTTAATGCCATGGTCACTGCTTTTAGGGATTCCTCTTATTGCTCTTAGCATTATTATTTTGTTTAAGCCTTTACGGTTTAGCTTAATTACAAAACCTGCTTATAAAACTCTGGCAAATTCAATGCCAAGCATCAGTACAACCGAACAAGAAGCATTGGAAGCAGGAACAAGCTGGTGGGAAAAAGAATTATTTATGGGTGCACCAGATTGGTCGCAATTTGAAAAGTATCCTTATCCTACACTTTCATCAGAAGAACAAAGTTTTATCGATAATGAAGTTGAAGTGCTATGCAGCATGCTTAATGAATGGGAAATTCACCATCAATTAAAAGACCTTCCTCCTGAAGTTTGGCAGTTCATTAAAGATAAAGGTTTCTTAGGCCTGATTATCCCCAAGTCCTTTGGTGGTAAAGAATTTAGCTCATTTGCTCAAAGCCGTATTATGAGCAAAATTGCGTCACGCTCATTAACTGCAGCAGTAAGTTGTATGGTTCCGAACTCTTTAGGACCTGGTGAACTACTCATGCACTACGGTACTGATGCGCAAAAGCAACAATACTTACCGGGTCTTGCCAAAGGTGAAGAAATTCCATGTTTTGGTTTAACCAGTCCTGAAGCTGGTTCAGATGCGGGTGCCATTCCAGATTCCGGTGTGGTGTGTTACGGCGAATATGAAGGCGCTCAAGTTCTTGGTCTACGCATGAATTTCTCTAAACGCTGGATTACGCTTGCTCCAATTGCCACAGTAGTTGGCCTAGCATTTAAGCTTTATGACCCTGAAGGTCTACTCGGCGATAAAAATAAAACCGAATACGGTATTACCTGTGCCCTCATTCCTGCAAGCCATGCAGGTGTAAAAATTGGAGCACGCCATTATCCCGGCTCTCCATTTATGAATGGAACAGTAGAGGGTGAAGATGTTTTCATTCCTATCGACTGGATTATTGGTGGTCAAGAAAATGCCGGAAAAGGCTGGCGCATGCTGATGGAATGCTTAGGTGTTGGGCGTGGTATTTCACTTCCAGCATTAGCTACAGCCGCAGGTGAAATGAGCTATTTAACTGTAGGTGCTTTTGCGAGAATTCGCCAACAGTTCAATATTTCTGTCGGCAAATTTGAAGGTGTGCAAGAAGCAAGCAGTGAAATTGCCAGTGATGCCTATATGCTTGAAGCATTCCGTTATTTAGTGACTTGTGGTTTAAATCAAGGCGGAACCCCTGCCGTGATGACCGCCATGGCAAAATACTATGCAACTGAAACTATGCGTAAAGTCATTAATCACGGCATGGATATTGCTGGTGGACGTGGTATTCAGCTTGGGCCTCGTAACTTCCTTGCCCTTACCTATCAAGCCATCCCGATTGCAATTACCGTCGAAGGTGCAAACATTTTAACCCGCTCACTCATGATCTTTGGTCAGGGTTCAATGCGCTGTCACCCTTATCTTTTTGAAGAGCTGCAATTACTTCAGTCTGAAGACAAAGCCAATGCAGTTCAAAAATTCGATGACCTGTTATTTAAACACTTAGCGTATACCTTTAATCGCGGTGCAAAATCATTTGCTTATGGTTGGACTGGTGGTTCAAGTGATGCACCGCAATCATCAGATCAGTTCACTTCAAGTTACTATAAAACCATTAACCGTTTCAGTGCCAACTTCGCCCTTGTTTCTGATATGTCGCTTGGCTTACTTGCAGGAGATTTAAAACGCAAAGAAATGCTATCGGGACGTTTAGCTGATATACATGCAAACTTATTTATTTCTACTGCGATTTTAAAATTTTATGAGGCTGGGCAAAAAACTGAAGCTGAACAATTGCACGCAAAACTAGCACTACAAAAAGCGTTCTTAAATATTCAGGAAGCATTTTGGGGGCTATTTGACAACTTCCCAGCCAAGCTTCCAGCAACATTTGTAAAATGGGTATGTTTCCCGCTAGGTCGTGTGATTTCAAAACCAGATGATGAATTAAAACAACAAGTCGCTGAACTTATGATGGAAGAACATCCGTTTAGAGAGCAGCTTAAACGCCATGTGTACTATTCAACTGAACCTAATGATGTCACTGGCCGTCTAGAGCACACGTTCCAGATTTTAAGAACTATTGAACCACTTTGGGATAAGTTTAAGAAAGCTGAATCCAAAGGCAAGTTTACAGGTCTTACATTTGAAGAGAACATTGCACAAGCGATAAAAGAAGGCTTTATTTCTGAAAGCGAAGCTCAACAATTATTGCAGTACAACGCAATTCGATTTGACAGCATGCTTACCGATGTTTTTGATGAAAAACTCGATAAGGATCTACCTTTGTCAAACCCTCATCAAATAGTGTGACTGGTGCCTCCACCAATTCACTATTGCAATGATTTTTGATTCGCATTAATTAATAAATAGCCATAAAAGCGTCACTCGACGCTTTTATTTTTAGGAGAAATTAATGTCTAAGCAAGATTACGAAAATGGATTAAAAGTACGCACAGAAGTGATGGGAGAAGCTTTTGTAAAACGTGCCCAAGAAAATACCGTACCCTTTACTCAGCCTTTACAAGACTGGATTAATGAACATGCATGGGGATCAACTTGGCAACGTGAAGGTGTACTTCCACGTAAATATCGCTCATTAATTACTTTAGCTATGCTAACCGCACTTAAATCGCCAACTGAACTTAAAGGCCATGTCCGTGGTGCACTCAACAATGGTTGTACAGTTGAAGAGATTCAGGAAACTTTATTGCATAGTCTGCCATATTGCGGTGCTCCCGCTACTCAAGAAGCTTTTCGTGCTGCTTTAGAAGTGATTCAAGAATATCAACAACAATAACTTCAATCTGAGCCAGAACTCTACTGGCTCACTTTGATCTAATTTAATTTAGTCGAATAAATATTTAAATTACGATCACCAATTACAATAGCCTGTCGACAAATTCCTTCTGCTTTACGTTGATTCTCAAAAACTGCTGCCGACATCGGCTCAAAACTATCAAAAAAGCAAATTTCTTTTGAATCTATAGAATAAACAAGAGACTGATTACCGACCCCATCCAAAGTGTCGTAGTACACGATTACCATTTGCCCATTTTGAATTGCGACTTGAATGTCATAATAGCTCAGTGCTGGTCCCGTTGGTATTTTTAATACCTTTGCTTCTTTATAACTCATGCGTTCGCTGGGGCTAATGTTAGGATCTTTATCTGAGTGAAATGAAACATCAAATCCAAACTTTTTTAAAGCAACAGCTAAAGCAATGGTATAGGTACCATCTTGCTCATATCGGCAAACTTTAATTAACTCAGCAACATCAATTTGTACCCCATAATGCTTTAGCACCATCCAAACTGCAAAAACACCACTGTTTGCCTCGAGGTTTGCCAAAGATTCGGGAATATTTAAGGCCATAATTTAAATCTAAAGTCGTAATTAAGCAGATAATAAACAAAACTGGATTGGCACTAAAAGCTTTTCCAAGTACAATGTTTCACTAGTCGAGGGATGCTGCGACAAATGATCGGCACTAAAGATCATTTTGCCAGGCTCGACGATCGGTTAAACAATCGTTTTAACCAACAACGGCATCCGCGAACAGAATGATCAATACTATTTTTTCCTAGGAGATCCTGATGAACGCGGTTAATGCTTCATTTACAGATTACAAAGTTGCTGACATCTCACTTGCTGACTACGGTCGTAAAGAAATCAAACTTGCTGAAGCAGAAATGCCGGCTCTGATTGGCTTACGTAAACGCTATGCAGCATCTAAACCACTTGCTGGTGCAAAAATTCTTGGTTGTATTCACATGACCATTCAAACAGCGGTTCTAATTGAAACGCTTGTTGAATTAGGTGCTGAAGTTCGCTGGACATCATGTAACATTTTCTCGACTCAAGACCACGCTGCTGCTGCAATTGCTGCTCGCGGTATTCCAGTTTTTGCTTGGAAAGGTGAAACTGAAGAAGAATATGTATGGTGTCTTGAACAACAAATCAATGTAAATGGTCAACCTTGGGATGCCAACATGATCTTGGACGATGGCGGTGACTTAACTGCTCTTGTTCACGACAAATACCCTGCTCTTTTAGAACGTATTCACGGTATTACCGAAGAAACAACTACAGGTGTTCAACGTCTTATCGAAATGTGGAAAGACGGTTCTTTGAAAGTACCTGCAATTAACGTAAATGACTCAGTTACTAAGTCTAAAAACGACAACAAATATGGCTGCCGTCACTCATTAAATGACGCAATCAAACGTGCTACAGATATGTTGTTATCTGGCCGCCGTGCGCTTGTGATCGGTTACGGTGACGTAGGTAAAGGTTCTGCTCAATCTTTACGTCAAGAAGGTATGATTGTTCGTGTAACAGAAGTTGACCCAATTTGTGCAATGCAAGCATGTATGGACGGCTATGAAGTTGTATCTCCATACAAAAACGGCGTACAAACAGGTAAAGAAGAAGACATTAACCACGACCTTCTTGGTAACACTGACCTTGTTGTAACAACGACTGGTAACTACCACGTGTGTGATGCAGCAATGTTAGACAGCTTAAAAGCTGGTGCAGTTGTATGTAACATCGGTCACTTCGATACAGAAATCGACACTGCGTATTTACGTGGTTACAAGTGGGTTGAAGTTAAGCCACAAGTTCACCAAGTTTATCGTTCAGAAGACGAAAACAACTACCTTATCCTTCTTTCTGAAGGTCGCCTTGTAAACCTAGGTAATGCAACTGGTCACCCATCACGCGTGATGGACGGTTCTTTTGCTAACCAAGTTTTAGGTCAAATTCACTTATTCCAAGAGAAATTTGCTGACCTTCCTGCAAGTGAAAAAGCTGCAAAAATTCGTGTAGAAGTTCTTCCTAAGAAACTTGATGAAGAAGTTGCTGCGGCAATGGTTGCAGGTTTTGGTGGTGTACTTACTCAGTTAACTCAAGAGCAAGCCGATTATTTAGGCGTAGCTGTTGAGGGACCATTCAAGTCTGACGCTTACAAGTACTAAGAACTTAAGGGCAGACGGTGAACCGACTGCCCTTTTTTCTAAATAATGTTTCGCTGTTTACAAGGATTTGACATGACTAAACGTACACCTATTTCTTTTGAGTTTTTCCCGCCAAAAACTGATGCTGGTGCTGAAAAACTTCGTATTGTTCACCAAGAATTACAGCTATTAAACCCTGAGTTTTTCTCAATTACTTATGGTGCTGGTGGTTCTACTCGTGAGCGTACGCTTGCTGCCATTGATGATTTCAACGGTAAAGGCACGCCTGTTGCTCCTCACCTCTCTTGTATTGGCGATGATAAGACACGTATTGCTGAACTACTCGATTTGTACAAGGCACAAGGCATTGACCGTATAGTCGCTTTGCGTGGTGACTTACCATCTGGTCAGGTTGGACTTGGCGAGCTTCCTTATGCTCAAGATTTAGTACGTTTTATTCGTGAACACTCAGGTGATCATTTTCATATTGAAGTTGCAGCTTATCCAGAAATGCATCCTCAAGCTGAAAGCCTTGATTCAGATATCCAACGTTTTATTGAAAAAGTACAGGCTGGTGCCAATGCAGGAATTACCCAATTCTTCTTTAATCCAGACTCATATTTTTATTTTATAGAGCGTTTGGAGAAAGCTGGAATTAATATTCCGGTCGCTCCTGGTATCATGCCAATTACCAATGCAAGCAACTTAATTCGCTTTGCAGATGGCACTGGTGCTGAAATTCCTCGCTGGATTCGTAAGCAATTACAAGCCTATGGTGATGACAGTGAAAGTATTAAAGCTTTTGGTCATGAAGTTGTTGTTAAGCTATGCGAACGCCTGATTGCAGGTGGTGCACCGAGCTTGCACTTCTACTCAATGAACCAAGTCGAACCAACTCGTCAACTTGTTGTTGATCTTGGTTTAAATTAATTTTGTAAGGCGTACCCAATGAATCGTTTTTTTATCGAAACTGAACTTACAGTTGGCTCAACAATTCAACTGACTGAATCGGTATTCCATCATTGGGTACGTGTTTTACGCGCACAACTACAAGAACAAGCGACGCTATTTAATGGGCAAGGTGGCGAATATCTCGCGACACTCACCGAAATTAATAAAAAAAATGCATTTGTCACCATTGAGAATTTTAATCCTGAAAACCGTAATGCTCCTTTTAAAGCTGTTCTTGGTCAGGTCATGAGTAAAGGTGACCGAATGGATTATGCCATTCAAAAAGCCACCGAACTTGGTGTAAGCAAAATCCAGCTTTTAACCAGTGAACGTTGTGAAATGCGTTTAAAATATGACAGAGATCAAAAAAAATTAGATCATTGGCAAGCCGTTGCAATTGCAGCATGCGAGCAATGTGGGCTTAACTTAGTCCCAGAAGTTTTAGCGCCAATTTCTCTTCATGAATGGTTAAATTCTTCTGATCTTCCTGCATCTAAATTTGTTTTAGCTCCGGAAAAAGAACAAAAAGATGTATTGGCAGGAATACAACCCGAACTTGCTCTCTTAATTGGTCCAGAGGGTGGTTTAAGTGAAAATGAAATTACTCAGGCCAATGAAGCAGGTTTTATGAACTGGTGCATTGGAGACCGTGTATTACGCACTGAAACTGCCCCAGTTGTTGCATTATCTATTTTAAATTATCGGTTTTTATCCATATAAACTAATTGAACATTGATTAAATCAACAATTAAAGTTAACTTACTTTTACTGTATGAATATTAATTTAAATTTTTTTCCACTGATAAATCAGATTCTTTCTGTATAAATGTAAAAAAATAGGATAGAAAAATCTTATGTCTGGCCTTCAGGAAGAATATTTACAGCATCAAACCAAAATTGAACAGCTCCGGCTCTCAATTCAATATATTCGCTGGTATCTGATTAGCTTAATATTACTTTGTCTGATTTCAGCCATTATTTTCTCTTGTTACTTTATTTCTTACATTACTAAATTTATTTGGTCAATTGGCTTTACTGTTTTAACTTTTACTTGTCTATTATTTATTCCAAAACTTTTAACCCAGTATCGTGATATTAATTTTATTAAAAAAACTGATTTAACGCTGCAAGGTATTTGTTTGCTCTCTGGAATTTTAATGGGAATAAATATAATTGTTCTTCATTTTTCACTTCCAGCTACATTAATATCCGTCTCTGATGTTCATATCCTCATTGCTCTATTTATTACCTCAGCACACATTATTGGCCTGACCTTTCTGACTCAGCAGCCCCGATATTTTTATTTACTGTTTATTCCAAGTACAGTTCCACTCATTATTAGTCAATTTACCCATTCTCAAATCACGCAACTTCCTTTTTACTTTGCTTATAACTTAGCCTTTGTCGCAACTTTACTTTGTGCTTATGCAACTCAACGTAACTATCAAAAAATCTCTCAACTACTATTTAAAAATAAACAACTCGTACAAGTCGCAGAACAGCATACACAATGGGCTGAAGAATTATGTGTACAGCTTCAGCAAGAAGTAAATAAATCCAAAGATATTGAGGCACAGCTTCAATTTAATAATCATTTACTCGAACAAAAAGTACGTGAAAGAACATACGACTTAACTAAAATGAATGAGAGGCTTGAAAGCAATCATCATAATTTAGCATTTGCCCATGAAACCGCAGGTATTCGACCGTGGGACTGGGATATTGAAAAACAAAAACTAGAAATCACTTTCTTTGATCAGCAAAAACAAACGCAAAATACGTCTTTACACCTCAAGACCATATTAGAGCGTATTCATCCCAATGACCGACAATTATTTGATGAGCGTTTAAAAGAACACTTGGAAGGAAAATCTGATCATTTCAATATTACTTTCCGTATCTTACGTCGTAATGGCTCTTGGCGTTGGATTCATGATGTAGGTCGTGTCATTAGCCGTGATCCTAAAACCAATAAAGCTTTACGTATGGTCGGAATGACCAGAGATATTCATCAAGAAAAAAAAGATCAAGAGCATCTAAGACTCTGCGCTATTGTGCTTGAACAAGCTGCTGAAGGAATTTTTATTCTAGATGAAAAACTTAATTATATTGATGTTAACCCCTATTATGAAAAATTAACTGGTTTTTCAAAGTCTGAATTATTAAATCAGCAGCTATTTAACATCGCAATAAATCAGAAATTACAGCAACAACAGTTTCATGACTCAATTACTCAACAACTTCTAAAAACTGGCGAATATATGGGCCAATTTGATGAAAAGTTTGCATCGGGTAAGAGTGTTTATTTATGGCTTCATATTAATGCAGTGAAAGATGAACACAACCAAGTTATTAATTATATTGGTTTTGCACGTGATTTAACTGAGCAAAAACGCCAAGAGCAACATTTATCTTATTTAAAAAATTATGATAGTTTAACTCACCTTCCTAACCGTTTTTATTACTACAATCAATTACATCAGTATTTAGTCAATCCCTCTTATAGTTTTAAAAATTTGGCATTAATAAGAATTAATATTGATAGATTTAGAGCATTTAATGAATTTCTAAATAATGATAGTGGCGATGAACTGCTAAAACAATTCGCACAGCGTCTACGACTCACTAATATTAATGCCATTTTAGTTGCTTATTTAAATGGGGATGATTTTGCAATCATTTATGAAATATCACCGATTCACCCAAATATTGAGCAATATTGCCAAAATATATTACAAGCATTAAATGCCCCTTTTTATATTGATCAGCAAGAATATTTTATTACAGCCTCTATTGGAGTTGCTTGTTTTCCTGAGCACGGCAGACAAATTGACCATCTCAACAACCACGCAGAACAAGCATTGTCCGAAGCAAAACGCTTGGGTGGCAATACTATTAGCTACTATTGTAATAAAACAACGAATCCCTATAAGACAGCAGATTTAGAACAAGAGCTACGAAAAGCCATTCAAAATGATGAATTTGTGGTCTATTACCAACCAAAAATTAATTTAAATGATAAATCGGTTAAGGGCTTTGAAGCTTTAATTCGCTGGCAGCATCCTGAAAAAGGACTAGTTATGCCAAATATGTTCATTCCTTTTGCCGAGCGTAGTAGTCTTATTTCCGATATTGGTAAAGTTGTTTTAGATAAAGTCGGCAAACAATTACAAGAATGGAAAAATGCTGGCTATACAGATATTCAAGTCTCTGTAAATATTGTGGCTCAACAAATTCACCGTGGATTATTGCTTAACGATTTAGATGAATTTTTAGAGAAATATCAGCTAGATGGCTCAAATATTGAACTAGAAATTACTGAATCAGCTTTATTGGACAATACCGATAATGTGAAGAAACTATTGCACTCAATTAAAGAGCGCAACATTTCGATCGCACTCGATGATTTTGGTACTGGCTATTCATCTTTAGCTTATCTAACCGAATACCCAATTGATGTTTTGAAAATTGATCGAGCCTTTATTTCGAAAATCGGTGATCAAAAACAAGAAGCTATTGTCAATGCCATGATTGCAATGGGCAAAAGTATGGGACTTAAACTGGTTGCTGAAGGTGTTGAAACTGAAGAGCAAGTTATTTATCTACAAAAACAACAATGTGATTTTTTACAAGGCTATTTCTTTAGTCGCCCGCTCCATCCAAATCAGATTATTCAATATCTACAATCAAATACGTATATTTCATAATTGTTTTAACAGTCTATTTTACATGCGCTGGTTTTTCCAAAAATGAGCGTTTTTGACTGTGAGAAATAAAGAAGTAGTGTTATATTCTTTAGCATTTAGCTCACTACGGGGCTATTGGCAATTCGTCTACTATTCTCTTAATTGGTAAAAATTAAAGCATAGTAAAAGAACTGAGTTGCCTCCCCCTAAATGAGTGATTTGACTAGTTTGCTTTTTTGTATCAAATAGAGACTCAGATGGACGATCAATCTTTAAAACAGGCCGCTTTAAATTACCACGAATATCCAAATCCAGGGAAAATCAGCGTCACGCCTAGTAAGCAACTCGTCAACCAACGAGATTTGGCTCTAGCTTATTCACCAGGGGTTGCTGCTCCATGTTTAGAGATTGAACGTGATCCTTCAGCTGCTGCAAAATACACTGCACGTGGCAACTTGGTTGCTGTTGTAAGTAACGGTACTGCGGTTCTTGGTTTAGGTAACATTGGTCCATTAGCTTCTAAACCAGTAATGGAAGGTAAAGGCGTTCTGTTCAAAAAGTTCGCTGGTGTTGACGTATTTGATATTGAAATTGCTGAAAACGATCCAGATAAAATCGTTGATATTGTTGCTTCATTAGAACCAACTTTCGGCGGTATTAACCTTGAAGATATCAAAGCGCCAGAATGTTTCTATATCGAGAAGAAACTTCGTGAACGCATGAAAATTCCTGTGTTCCATGATGACCAACACGGTACAAGTATTATTGTAGGTTCAGCATTATTAAATGCTCTACAACTGGTTAACAAGAAAATTGAAGAAATCAAAATTGTTGCTTCAGGCGCAGGTGCTGCTGCCCTTTCTTGTTTAGATTTACTTTGCGCTCTAGGCGTAAATAAAGAAAATATCATTGTTGCCGATTCTCGTGGTCTACTTACGACTTCACGTGAAGGCTTAGATGAATCTAAAAAACGTTATGTACAAGACATTAAAGCGACGCAATTACATGAAGTAATGGCTGGTGCAGATATGTTCTTGGGTCTTTCAGCTGCGGGTATTCTCACCAAAGATATGGTGAAACAAATGGCTGAAAATCCAATTATCTTTGCTTTGGCAAACCCGGATCCAGAAATTTTACCTGAACATGCACATGAAGTACGTCCTGATGTCATCATGGCAACTGGTCGTTCGGACTACCCGAACCAAGTAAACAACGCTTTATGTTTCCCTTATATCTTCCGTGGCGCACTTGATGTAGGTGCGACAACCATTAACGAAGATATGAAAATTGCATGTGTACACGCAATTGCACGTATGGCTCATGTAGAAGCTGATGCTGCAACATATGGTGAAAAATCTGCTTCATTTGGTCGTGACTACTTAATTCCACGTCCACTTGACCAACGCTTGATTTTAGAAATCGCGCCTGCTGTTGCTAAAGCTGCAATGGACTCAGGTGTTGCAACTCGTCCTATCGAAGATTTCTCTGCATATCGTCAAAAACTTTCTGAGTTTGTTTATAACTCAGCATTCTTGATGAAACCAATCTTTGCTCAAGCAAAAACAGATCCTAAACGTATTGCATACGCTGAAGGTGAAGATGAGCGCGTATTACGTGCTGTTCAAATTGCAGTTGATGAAGATTTAGCTAAACCAATTTTAGTTGGTCGTACTGCAGTCATTGAAGCAAATATCAAAAAATTAGGCCTACGTTTACAACATGGCGTGAACATTGAGATTGTAGATCAAGAACAAAACCCAATGTATGAAGAGTTTTGGAAAGACTACTATCAAACAATGCAACGTAAAGGCATTACTGTTGAATATGCTCAACGTGAAGCTCGCCGTCGTTCAACTTTAATCGCATCTCTTCTGGTTAAATTTGGTAAAGCAGACGGTATGTTATGTGGTACTTACAGTAGCTATAACATTCACCTTGATTTCGTACGTAACGTTATTGGCCTTAAAGAAGGTATGAACAACTTCTTTACGCTAAATGCATTAATGCTTGAAGACCGTAACTTGTTTATTGCTGATACGTATGTAAACACTAACCCGACTGCTGAACAACTTGCTGAAATGACAATTTTAGCAGCTGAAGAAGTACGTCGCTTTGGTATTACACCACGTGTAGCTTTACTTTCTCACTCAAGTTTCGGTAGCGACCAGACTGATTCAAGTGCTCAAAAAATGCGTGAAGTTTATCGTATTTTATCTGAGCAAGCTCCTGAGCTTGAAGTTGAAGGTGAAATGCATGGTGATGCAGCATTAGACGAAAGCATTCGTCAATATGCTTTCCCAGGTTCACGCTTCAAAGGTTCAGCAAACTTGCTTATTATGCCGAACCTAGATGCAGCAAACATTTCATTTAACTTGTTAAAAGCAACTTCTGGTAACAACGTTACAATTGGTCCAATTTTGCTAGGTGCTGCTAAACCAGTTCATATTTTGACACCTACAGCGACGACTCGCCGTCTTATCAATATGACTGCTTTAACAGTTGCTGAGATTCAACAACAAGAAAAGTAATTTAGAAACCGCTTTTTACGAAAAGCCTTTCTAATGACTTGAGAAAACCTCTATTCTGTAGCATGATTGCTTGAAGAATAGAGGTTTTTTCATGCAAGTGTATTTAGTAGGCGGTGCTGTTCGAGATTATTTACTTGGGCACCCCTATCAAGAAAAAGACTATGTTGTGGTCGGTGCAACGCCGGAACACATGCTCGCCCAAGGTTTCCAACCTGTAGGCAAAGATTTCCCTGTGTTTCTTCATCCCCAAACCAAAGAAGAATATGCACTTGCACGAACCGAGCGAAAGTCTGGTCAGGGATATCACGGTTTTCAATTCTTTACTGATACCACTGTAAGTTTAGAAGACGACTTAATTCGTCGTGACTTAACTATTAATGCAATAGCCATGGATCAAGACGGCAAAATATACGATCCATATGGTGGCCAAAGCGACTTAGAAAATAAAATTTTGCGTCATGTTTCGGAAGCATTTGCTGAAGATCCTTTACGGGTTTTACGTGTTGCTCGTTTTGCAGCTCGATATTTCCCATATGGTTTTCAAATTGCTCCTGAGACCTTGCAGCTTATGCAAACCATGGCAGAGTCAGGCGAACTAGATGCATTAACACCAGAGCGTGTCTGGAAAGAAACTTCTCGCGCTTTAATGGAAACTCATGCTGATATTTATTTCCAAACTTTGCGTGATTGCGGCGCATTGAAACATCTTTTCCCTGAGATTGATGCGTTATTCGGTGTGCCTCAACGCCCTGAATACCATCCAGAGGTAGATTGTGGCGTTCATACCCTCATGTCTCTGCAACAAGCTTGTAAATCGAATTATTCACTCGATGTACGTTTTGCTGTTTTAGTACATGATCTGGGTAAAGCGCTTACTCCAGCCGATGAGCTTCCTCGTCATATCATGCATGAAGAACGTGGAATTAGACCGGTTACTCAATTATGTGAGCGTTTAAGAGTTCCAACACAAACCAAGCAATTGGCATTATCAGTGTGTAAAGAACATTTAAAATGCCACCAGATTATGTCATTAAAACCAGGCACTTTATGGCGTCTATTACAGCGCTTAGATGTTTTACGTCGCCCAGAAAGAGTTGAGGCTTTTGTCCAAGCCTGTGAATGCGATGCAAAAGGAAGATTAGGACTAGAAGATCGTCCGTATCCTCAAGCTCAATATATGCGTGAAGCCATGCAGATTGTTCGCTCTATTAAAGTTCAGGATTTACCAGAGAACATTAAAGGTGCGGAAATTGGTGAAATGCTCATTCAATATCGAATTGAGGCTTTAGCTGAGTTTAAAAACCAACATCAAAGTCTTAGCCACTCTTAATCAGTAGTCATAAAAAAAGCCTCATCATGAGGCTTTTTTTATTGAGGTTCTAACGTTTAGGAAGCGGGATATACTGGGATTGCGTATTTTGCGCTTTTCGCTCACCCACAGTCACAACAAAGTTTTGTTGTTTCCCATCTCGTTCAACCAACACATTAATTTCGCTATTTGGCGCTTGTAAAGCCACGTAATTAATCAAATGAGAAGCCGAAGTAATCGGTTCATTATTTACCTGAACAATTTTATCGCCAACTTTAATGCCAGCAGAAGCCGCTGGACCACTTTTTAATACATCAGCAACAACTACACCTACTGGTGGTTTTGGTGCCAATACATCATCTTGTGTAGGTGGAAGTAAACTAATACCTAACCAACCACGAACTACACGACCATCTTTTAAAATTGAGTTGAGTACTTGTTGACAAACCTTAGCAGGAATTGCGAAGCCAATACCTAAAGAACCACCTGATTGTGAAAAAATAGCAGTATTCACACCAATCAAATTACCAGCCACATCAATTAAAGCCCCACCTGAATTCCCAGGGTTAATTGCTGCATCAGTTTGAATAAAGTCTTCATAGGTATTAATACCTAAATCTGAGCGACCTGTTGCTGAAACAATACCTTGGGTTACCGTTTGCCCAACACCAAACGGATTACCAATTGCTAAAACAACATCACCTACCTCATTACCACTTAACTTAAATGGCAATACTGGCAGCTTATCTAAATCGATTTTAATGACTGCCAAATCGGTATCTGGATCAGTTCCAACAATTGTAGCTTCTGCACGACGCCCGTCATGTAAAGCAACTACAATCTGGTCAGCTTGAGCAATCACATGATTATTGGTAAGGATATAGCCATCAGCACGAACAATAACCCCTGAACCTAAGCTATTTTCATTTTGCTGTTGTTGTTCGGGAACCTGATTTCCAAAAAATTCACGGAAAACCGGATCACTTAATAAAGGATGATTTTGTTTAACTTTCTGGGTCGTAAAAATATTAACAACTGCCGGCGCTGCAACTTTTACCGCAGCACTATAAGACACCACCCCGCCCGTTCGAGAAGTATCCACCAGTGGCTCAACTTTCTCAGCAGGCATTTGCACCCCATCAACTGCAACAGTTGGTTTCGGCTGATGGTATTTTTGCCATGCAATAAAACTGGCAATTACAATAATAAGTAACACCCAAGGTAACCATGTAAAGGTGCGGCGCACGTTCATATCCTCTACGCAAAGAAGTTTTTAATTAAATTAATATATTGAACAAAAAGAGTTTTCAGTTAAGCATTTTAAATTAAATATGTCGATATACATAAAAAAGTCAAAAAAGATTTGTCTAGCTTTAGTTACACAACAAAATATGTTTCTATAGCTTTAGCAACTATTTACTACTCAATTCAGGAAATATCATGGCGAATTTGCATGAAATTATTCAGTGGTGCGACCAAACCTTAAAAGCAGCAGAGTTTAAAGATTACGCACCAAATGGCCTGCAAATTGAAGGTTCAACTGAAGTAAAACGTATTCTTTGTGCGGTTACTGCTTCTGAAGATGCAATTGATGCAGCAATTGCTCAAAATGCAGACTTATTACTCGTACATCACGGTTATTTTTGGAAGGGCGAACCATATCCAATCACTGGTATGCGAGGCAATCGCATTAAAAAACTTATTCAAAATAATATTTCATTAGTGGCTTACCATCTACCTTTAGATGCGCATCCAAGTTTAGGCAATAATATCGCTATTGCAGAAAAACTAAACTTACAAAATTTAGAACCCCTTGATCCAAATGAGAAACATCCGATTGGTAATATTGGTTATTTAGAACAAGCGCTTTCTGTAGATCAATTTAAAGCAAAACTACAAAACAGTTTTGATTTTAAAGTGATTCACTTACCAGCGGAAAAACAAAGCATTCAAAAAGTAGGCTTCTGTACAGGAGGCGCTCAAGATTTTATTGCTAAAGCTGCTTTGCAAAACTGCGATGCTTACATTTCAGGCGAAGTCAGTGAACGAACTTTTTATGAAGCAAAAGAATTAGGTGTTCATTATTTTGCCTGTGGTCACCATGCAACCGAACGTTATGGTGTTCAACGTTTGGCACAAGCTATTTCAAAACAGTTCTCTGTTGAAAGTGAATATTTTGAATTGAATAATCCGATTTAATTAAGTCTTTTTTTCAATCTGTGTTATGCGTATTAATTAGATCTTTATTGTGTATAGTTCTTTAAAACGATGCCCTATTGTGAACAGAATCATTTACAATAGAGCCACTTAATATTGTATAACCCAGCAAATGCAAGGAATAGAACATGACAACCATTACTTTACCTGCACTTCCATATGGCTATGATGATTTAGCGCCACATATCAGTAAAGAAACTTTAGAATACCATCACGACAAACACCACAATACCTATGTTGTTAACTTAAACAACTTAATCAAAGGTACTGACCTTGAAGGTAAAACTTTAGAAGAAATCATTAAAGCAACTGCTGGTGATGCATCTAAAGCTGGTATTTTCAACAACGCTGCTCAAGTTTGGAACCACACGTTCTACTGGAACAGCATGAAACCAAACGGTGGTGGTAAGCCTACTGGCGCGATCGCTGCTAAAATTGACGAAGCTTTTGGTAGCTATGAAAAATTTGCAGAAGAATTTACTGCTGCTGCAACGACTCAATTCGGTTCAGGTTGGGCTTGGTTAGTTGCTGATGAAGTAAACGGTAAACTTTCTATTACTAAAACTTCTAATGCAGACACTCCACTTGCACATGGTCAAATTGCTGTATTAACAATTGACGTATGGGAACATGCTTACTACATCGATTTCCGTAACTTACGTCCTAAATACATCGCAACTTTCTTAGAAAGCCTTGTGAACTGGGACTATGCAAATGCAAAACTTGCAGGTCAACCAGCTGGTGTAGAGAAATAAGTTTATTTCTTTATAAAAAACCACCCTCTTTAGGGTGGTTTTTTTATTTTTAGTACAACAAAAGCATATTAATCAAGCAAACGATTCATTTTCTTTAATATTCTTATTGACGCTTTTAGATTTCATCCATAAAATGCGCATCAGATTCTCCAATAGCTCAGTCGGTAGAGCGACGGACTGTTAATCCGCAGGTCCCTGGTTCGAGCCCAGGTTGGAGAGCCATCTACTAATCTCCCATAGCTCAGTCGGTAGAGCGACGGACTGTTAATCCGCAGGTCCCTGGTTCGAGCCCAGGTGGGAGAGCCAAGATTCTAAAAGCCCGCATTTATTGCGGGCTTTTTCTTTTCTAATCATTTAATAATTTTCTATTATTTTGAATAAAATCAATGTTTCGAGTATTTTTAAGCCAATCAGTTAGATATTCGCTTTAATTCTCTTATTAACCCTTGACCTAGCCCCCTTTCCTGCCTAAAATCCTTTTCCAGATTCTCCCATAGCTCAGTCGGTAGAGCGACGGACTGTTAATCCGCAGGTCCCTGGTTCGAGCCCAGGTGGGAGAGCCAAGATTCTTAAAAACCCACTCATTACGAGTGGGTTTTTATTTGTATGATGTTATCCCATGTTCGAATCGAGTCATTTATTTTTTATTATTTTAGGTTGCTTAAGCACCTGCATTTTTCTTGTTGTTTGTTTACGTCCCTATTTATTTCCAAAACAAAAATTCTTTGCCCGTCCTGTCATTACTAATTTTGAAACTCAGATGTTTATACGTTTAAAACAGAGTTTCCCCAGTTACCATGTTTTAGCTCAAGTGGCCTTTAGCGCGTTAATTACCAGTAATGATTATAAAATTCGTAGTCAGTTCAACCGTAAAGTTACCGACTTTGTGGTACTAAACGACAAAATGGAAGTCATTGCAATTATTGAATTAGATGACCCCTCTCATCTTGAGAAAGCAGAAGAAGACCGTATCCGTGATCAAATGCTTACCGAAGCAGGTTATATCGTAAAACGATATACAAGCATTCCTAGCGTACGCCAACTACAAAGAGATATTCTTTAAATAGCTAATACTATTTTTTATCCGAATTTGCAGCTTCTTTCTCAGCTATTCTTTTTTCCATTTCTAAACGTTGCTGCTCATATTGCTTTTTATTCTCAGCATCACTCTTTGCAGCAAAGAAAAGTATTGCAATAATCAAAAAAGGAATAAGCAACCCTAATCCCATTAATAGCCAAGGAACAGATTTCTTTTCAACAGGTTGCTGGCTCATAAGTGCTTTAAACTCGAACATCGTTAATTTTAAGATATGTAACAATATAACAAAAAAGAGCCCTTTTTAGGACTCTTTTAAATTGAATATTTTAAATACAAAAATTATTGTGCTACACCAGTGCATTCAAAATTCTTACTTGCATCTATTACCGATGGATCGAGCACGATATTGGTTTTTGCTGGCATCTTAGATTGTACAAATTGATAAATTTCAGCATTTCTACATACAATCGCTTGAGTATGGGCAGCCCCTAGAACAGGTACAAACGTCACGTCAGTTCCCATATTTTTAAGCCCCTTTTGCAAGGCATCTGTGACTGGATATGGTACAGCCATATCAGCAGTACCTTGAACAATCATGACAGGTGAATTAATTTTTTTAGTAGCAGGTTGGTTATCTACCAAGAATTTTTTCACAGTTGGGTTTTCTTGGAAATTACCCGCTAAACCAGGATAATCAGTAACTGTTTTACCAGCATTAGCCGCAAGATAATCACGAATATCAGCTGCAAATTTATTATGTAAATCGGTTAAGCACATACCATTTTCGCCTGTAGTGCCCTCTGCGAACTCAGCTATACTTTGTGAACGTTGTTGGAAAATTTCACGATAATTAAATTTAGGCTCATAAGCCGTAATACCTACCGTGGTATATGCAGCATATGCAAGTAGCTCAGCATAAACTTCTACAGCCGTACCAATAGGTGCTGTACCAGCTTGCTCTTTTTTAAGAATATCTTGGATTGCTTGTGGTGCAACTGTAGAAATAATATAGCCAAGGCTAGAAGCTGGTGCTGTTGCAACTGCACCTTTATAGTTGGTGTCGTTATTTGCAAACTCTGCAGTACCTAGTGAAGCATGCCCACCTTGAGACTGTCCAATCGACATCCACGCACCGTTTAGCTGATTACCATAATGATCTTTTGCAGCCTTAACCGCTGCAATTGCAGATTTAGCTTCACTTCCCAAATTAAGGTATGGATGCATTCCTCGCGTACCTAAACCTTCATAGTCTGGGGCAATCACAACATAGCCAGCTGCCAATAAAGTATCTGCTAAAATTTTGAAACGTGGATTAATTGTATTATTGCTTGGTGCACAACCATCCCCTACACCTACTGTTCCATGTTCCCAGACCACGACCCTATAACCATCTTTAGGTTGAGCAATTTTAGGGAACATGACAAGTGCCGTTGCTTGAGCTGTGTTCCCTTGTACATTCTCCATGTTATAGGTCATCACTTTGATAGATGCAGCGCCACTTAAACTGTCCTGAGAATAGTTTTTTTCTGAAATATAAGTTTTATCAGGGTTTACACCAATATAGTCATCATCATTGTCATCACAGGCTGCAAGAAAAAAAGTTGAAGCTGTTAATGTTATAGCTAAAGCAATGTTTGACCGTTTCATACAATATCCTTTTTATGTTATGTGTTATTTATTCCGCATATTTCTTATGCACAAATATTAAGACATAAAAAAAGTGCTCTGCATAGAACACTTTTCAACCTCACGGTCATTTTTACTATATGAAATTTAAAAATATTCCTATAAAAATGATTAATCCAACCCAGCGATTGTGACGAAATGCCCAGAAACAAACCTGAGGGTTGCGGTCTTTGGTTTTAATTGTTTGATATATAAAATCGAATGCCACAACAATTAAAGTAATGATCGCCCATGGAAATAAGATATTTTCTAAATATAACGCCGTTCCTATCAAAACAAGACTGGTTGCTTGTAAAAGTGCAATAATTTGGATGTCATACCGACCAAAAAGAATAGCTGTAGATTTCACACCAATTTTTAAATCATATTCACGATCGGTAATTGCATATTGAGTGTCATAAGCCACTGTCCAAGCCAAATTGCCAAAATAGAGCAACCAACAAGTTAAATCTAAGGGCTTACCCATTGCTGTAAAAGACATTGGAATGCCCCAAGAAAATGCCATACCTAATACGACTTGAGGTAAATGGGTATATCTTTTCATGAAAGGATATATAAATGCTAAAACCAACCCTCCTAACGCACAATAAAATGTCGCGATAGGTAAAAAGAAAAGCGTACAAGCACTTGCAAATACTAAAGCTAAAAATACATATATAGCTTCTCTTGGGCGAATTACACCAGTTGCTAAAGGACGAGTTTTTGTACGTTCTACATGACCATCCACTTTACGATCAGCAAAGTCATTAATGGCACAGCCAGCAGCACGCATAAAAATTGTACCTAATACCATTGCTAAAAGAATATGTAGAGGCGGCATTCCCTCTGCTGCAACCCAAAGTGCCCACATGGTTGGCCAAAACACCAGCTCAGTTCCAATTGGCTTATCAAATCGGCATAGATAATAATAAGCCTCTAAACGCTGACGCCATGTTGTGCCTGTTGCAGTCGTCATAGTAATTCCTTGTCGTGCTGCTGATATAAAAAAGCTTCAAAAGCCGGTAAGAATGTTTCTTGAACAATAAATTTACATCCATGCCAAGTATAGCAACTTTGTCGCGTCCAGCCTTCTGGTAAGCGAATAACACGGCGGTCACACAGAGGTGTTGTTCTTTGAAATAAAAAACGGCCTATCGGTTTAGAACCAATATGCTGAAATATACGGGCTTTTTTTTGTAAACTTTGAATTGGAAAAATACTTTTTGCTTTTACCCATGGCTCAACTTCACAGCCATATAAATAAGTTTCCCTCACCCATGAAGTGTGGGTATGAGGCATACTCATCCATTGACTGTCTGCAAAAGTTAAACGTTGAAAGTGTTCTTTAAAAGGCTTTACGCTGAACTGTCCACCGCCAAGTTCAGTCAATTGTTGGGTCAGAGAACCAGACGCATACAACCATGTTTTCAATGCAGGATTTAAAACTTGTTCCTGTTTAAGTACTGGTTGTCGTTTACGCATAATCTGCTCACATGAAAACTCGCACCTAGTTTACCCCAATTTTTTGATAAAAAACGTAGATAATTCAATCAACATTCTAAGCAATAAAAAAGCCTGCATAAGCAGGCTTTTTTAAGAAATACGTATTACAAGCTGTAGTACATATCGAATTCAACTGGGTGAGTAGTCGTGTTAAGACGACGTACATCTTCAGTTTTAAGTTCGATGTATGCATCAAGCATTTCTTTAGTGAACACGCCACCTTTTAACAAGAATTCGTGATCTGCTTGAAGTGCTTCAAGAGCCATATCTAAGCTATGAGCAACTGTTGGGATTTTTGCTTCTTCTTCTGGAGGAAGGTCATACAAGTTCTTATCGGCAGCTTCGCCCGGATGGATCTTGTTTTGGATACCGTCGATACCAGCCATTAACAATGCAGCGAAACCTAAGTACGGGTTCATCATTGGGTCTGGGAAACGAGCTTCGATACGCTTACCTTTAGGGCTAGAAACGTATGGAATACGGATAGACGCAGAACGGTTACGCGCTGAGTAAGCAAGCATAATTGGTGCTTCGAAGTGAGGAACCAAACGCTTGTATGAGTTTGTAGATGGGTTTGTGATTGCATTCAATGCACGAGCGTGCTTGATGATACCACCGATGAAGTACAACGCCATTTCTGAAAGGCCAGCATATTCATCACCAGCAAACAAGTTCTTGCCATCTTTAGAGATAGACATGTGAACGTGCATACCAGAACCGTTATCACCTACCATTGGTTTAGGCATAAACGTAGCTGTTTTTGCATATTGATGTGCAACGTTCCAAACAGCATATTTGAACTGTTGAACTTCGTCAGCTTTACGAACAAGAGTGTTGAAGCTCACACCAATTTCTAACTGGCAAGAAGCAACTTCGTGGTGATGTACTTCTACACGACCTGGGCCCATGATGTCTTCGATTTTTGCACACATTTCTGCACGCATATCTTGTGAAGAATCAACTGGAGGAACTGGGAAGTAACCACCTTTAACGCGTGGACGGTGACCAGAGTTACCAGACTCATAGCTGTTACCAGTAGACCAAGCAGCTTCTTCAGCGATTAATGTATGACGAGCGCCAGACATATCGATGTCCCATTTCACTTCGTCAAATACAAAGAATTCCGGTTCTGGACCGAAGAATGCAGTATCACCGATACCTGTAGATTTTAAGTATTCTTCTGCACGGCGAGCAATCGAACGTGGGTCACGCTCATAACCTTGACCAGTTGAAGGTTCAATAACGTCACAAGTCACAACTACAGTTGGTTCAGCAAAGAACGGGTCGATGAAACCAGTTTCCGCATCTGGACGTAAGATCATGTCAGATGCTTCAATACCTTTCCAACCAGCGATTGAAGAACCATCAAACATTTTACCGTCTTCAAAAGTATCTTCATCAATAGAATCAGCTGGGTAAGTTACGTGCTGTTCTTTACCCTTAGTATCAGTAAAGCGAAAATCGACCCATTTTGCGCCACTTTCTTGTATGAGTTGAAGGACCTTGTTCGCCATGCTCATTTTGCTCCAATGAAATTTTGTTGCACTTGTTAAGTGCGTGTTAGTTGCTGGTATTTATTAAGCAATTTTCATACCAACTTTATAAGACTTACCTAAAACATTGAATTACTTATAAGTATTCATGATTTAGGCCCCTTGTCTTGAACCCATTATACTGTTTGCTTGTGCAAATGCACCATATTCACACATTTTCAAATTATGGCATATTTAAACAGCTCATTATTGCCCTAATTTAGTGCAAAATTGTTGCACTGATATAATCCGCTGCATCAATTTCTAACAGTCGTTCCTGATCATAATACTTTCTTATATATAATGTTGAGATTCTTATGAGATTACACAAAAATATTTACACCTCTTAAAAAGCTACAGATTACGCCCTTTTTTACGCTTCTTAAAAGACTCAAGTTTCTTGACTAAGCAAGTTTGAAAAGTTCTTTATTGCTTATTCACAATCTACCAAATACTTTTCATTTTTATGAATTCTTATAGATCATTCCGCTTCTTAACAGTTCTTTGATTTGTCAAATGAACGCACCTTACTGTTATTTATCTAATAATAAACTCCACTATTCATGTTCTTTTTCATTCACTGTTTTTATACAAGGTAAATTTGCTTTTATTGTTAAAAATAACTAAAAAATAAAAACATAAATTTTGGTTATAAATAAACAAACTAAAAGTTATGTTTATAAAAAACATAAAATCATTCAAGGATTTGAATAATGAAACATGAACTTGAACAGTCCGATAAAGCATTTTTCGGTCATCCAAAACCATTAAAAACTTTATTTTTTACAGAACTTTGGGAAAGATTTTCTTATTACGGAATTCGCCCCTTACTTGTTCTTTATATGGTTGCAATGGTCAATAACGGTGGTTTAGGGTTGGATCGACCAACTGCCGCCGCCATTGTGGGATTATTTGCAGGCTCCATGTATTTAATGACCGTCTTCGGTGGGTGGATTGCCGATAACTGGTTAGGTCAGGCGCGCGCTGTCTGGTACGGTTCAATTATTATTGCTTTAGGTCACTTATCAATTGCCCTCACCACCATTTTTGATCAATTCTTTTTTTATTTCGGTCTAGTTCTGATTGTTCTTGGCTCAGGTTTATTTAAAACTTGTATTTCAGTCATTGTAGGAACTTTATACAAAGCTCAAGATAGTAGACGAGATGCTGGATTCTCCATTTTTTATATGGGAATTAATACGGGCTCGTTTATTGCCCCGCTCATTACAGGTCTATTAGCTCGCGATTATGGCTGGCACTTAGGCTTTGGTATTGGTGGCATTGGGATGCTCATTGCTTTATTAATTTTCCGCTTTTTGGCTGTCCCGCAACTCCAAACTTTTAATGAATTGCGACAAGAAGCCAATAGCTGTAGCAAACCTGTCGTAGAAAATAAAAATGCACCTAAAATTGTATTTAGCTTTTTATTCGCTGTTGCGGTGGTTATTGGATTAACTTTCTTTGGGATTATTCACATCAACCCAGTCGTTGTTGCAACCTACTTAACTGTAGGAATTAGCATTGGAATTATTGCTTATTTTGCATACTTACTACTTTTCCTGAATTTAGAGCAACATGAAAAATTTAAAATCATTATTTGCTTCGTTTTATTAGCAGCATCCGCTTTATTCTGGTCAGCTTTCGAACAAAAACCCACAACTTTTACTTTATTTGCGCAAGATTATACGGACCGTATTGTTTTCGGATTTGAGATCCCAACTGTATGGTTTGAATCAATCAATGCTCTTTTTATTATTATCTTTGCTCCTGTAGCAGCTTGGCTATGGGCTAAACTTGGTAAAGCAAATAAAGATCCAAGCTATATCAGCAAATTTATTATTGCGTTGCTATTCGCAGCAGGTGGCTTTTTGCTTATGACTTTAGCCAGTCATTTTGCTATTCATGGCGGAGTAGTTTCACCATTTTGGTTAGTCGGTACTTTATTTCTTCTTACCATAGGTGAACTTTGCTTAAGCCCGATTGGCTTATCAACCATGACCAAACTTGCACCTGATGTCATACGCAGTCAAATTATGGGTTTATGGTTCACTGGTTCAGCTTTAGGCAACCTCATGGCAGGTTTGATTGGTGGACATGTATCGGCAGATGGTATTAATCATTTACCTAGCCTATTTATGCGCTGTGTATTAGCCTTGGTTATTGGCGCAATCGTGTTATTTTTATTAAAGAAACCAATGAATAAATTAATGGACAAAAGTACCAACAAAGTTCAACCTGATTTGGAAACGATATGAACGACTTAACTGTTCCAGAAAAACTAGCGAAACTTCGTGAACTCATGATCAATCAACACGTTGATGCTTTGGTTGTCATGAGTGCAGATCCCCATATGTCAGAGTATTTACCTGACTACTGGAAAGCAAGGCAGTGGTTAAGCGGTTTTAGTGGCTCTGTTGGCACCTTAGTCGTGACTCAAAACTTTGCAGGACTCTGGGCTGATGGGCGCTATTGGGTACAAGCCGAACAACAACTCGCTGGAACTGGCTTTCAATTACAAAAACTGACCAGTGATGAGTCTTCAACACATCTCGCGTGGATTGAGAAAAATTTATCAACTGGTTCTGTCATTTCAGTAAACGGGCAAACGCTTTCAATCCAGCAATTTAAAGCGTTGGAAAATACGGCAAAACAACGTGGCTTTAAACTTGAAACACAGCAAGATTTAATTGGTTCAATCTGGTCTAATCGTCCAGAACTTCCTTTAGAGCAGATTCATTTAATGCCTGAAGGGTTAAATGCCCTATCTCGTAAAGAGAAAATACAAGCAATTCGCGAAACGTTAAAAACTAAGGCGATTGAAGGACATTTCATTTCATCTTTAGATGATATTGCTTGGATCTTAAATGCACGTGGACAAGATGTAGAATACAATCCTGTATTCCTTTCGCATTTATATATCAGTACTCAACAGGCTGTTTTATTTGTTGATAGCAACAAGGTTGATCTAACCATCCAAGAGGCGTTCAAAGCTGATGGTATTGAGATTCGTAACTACCAAGATACAGCTCAATTTTTAGCAAATATTTCTGATGCCTCAGTACTTTTAGATCCAGCCAAAGTATCGATTTTTCATGAGCAAGCCATCGCAAAAGATATTCGGGTTGTATATGACATCAATCCAAGTACACTTTTTAAATCGCGTAAACATGAAAGTGAAATTGCTCATATCCGACATGCCATGCTTAAAGATGGAGTCGCGCTTTGCCACTTTTTCCACTGGTTAGAAAAAGCACTTCATCAAGGTCAACGCATTTCAGAACTCACCATTGATGAGAAAATTACAGCCTTCCGTGCTCAGCAAGAGGGTTTTATAGGCCCAAGTTTTTCAACGATTGCCGGCTTTAATGCGAATGGTGCTCTACCCCATTACCGTGCAACTGAAGAGCACTACTCGTTCATTGAAGGTGATGGTCTATTACTGATTGACTCTGGCGGACAATACGTAGACGGCACTACCGACATTACTCGTGTTGTTCCTGTAGGCACGCCAACAGGGCAACAAAAACGTGACTACACCTTGGTTTTAAAATGTCACATTGCTTTGGCAAAAACGATTTATCCAGAAGGTTTAGCTGCTCCTCTACTCGATTCAATTTGTCGCAATACTTTATGGCAACATGGTTTAGATTATCGCCATGGAACAGGACACGGCGTAGGCTTTGCGCTTAATGTTCATGAAGGTCCGCAAGTACTTTCTTATTACGCGCCTATACATGCCTACAGTAAGTTGCGTGAAGGAATGATTATTTCTAACGAGCCGGGTCTGTACCATGAAGGACAATACGGTATTCGCATTGAAAATCTGGTGGCAAACAAACTTCACTCTGGATTTGAAAAAACTTACGGTGAATTTTTAGAGTTTGAAACGCTGACCCTTTGCCCAATTCATTTAGATTGTATTGTCGTTGACATGCTAACGAATGAAGAGAAAGACTGGTTAAATGGTTATCATCAAACTGTTCAAGAAAGACTGGCTGAACATTTATCTGACGATGTTTTAGATTGGCTGATTTATAACACACGTAAAATTTAATCTTCTTTTTGATTAAGGCAGAATAATTTTTATTTCCAATAGAAACTTATTCTGCCTTATTTGTACTTATCTATAATTTCAAAAAGCTTCACTTCTCAAAGCCTTTTTTCATCAAATTTCTAACGAATGAAATAGTTAAACTGGTTACTTCTTTTTTTGCTATATTAGCCCATTAGAAAGCGGCTTCTTATTTTTTAAACCTAAAAAGTCTTTTCTAAACAGTGAGTATGAATGTGAGTAATATTCTAACCACTCATTAAATATATTTTAATTATCATGAGGTTAAGTTCATCATGCTTCTAATGATCGACAATTACGACTCTTTTACCTACAACATCGTCCAGTATTTTGGCGAGTTGAATCAGGAAGTAAAAGTAGTTCGCAATGATCAAGTCACATTAGAGGATATTGAACGATGGCAACCTAAATATCTCGTGATTGGTCCTGGTCCTTGCTCTCCAAGTGAAGCTGGTATTTCAATTCCTGCAATTAACCACTTTGCCGGAAAAATACCTTTGCTTGGCGTATGTTTGGGACATCAAAGTATCGGGCAAGCTTTTGGTGGAAAAATTGTAAGAGCCAAAACGGTGATGCACGGACGTTTATCTGATATGTACCACAGCAATAAGGGTATTTTCAGTAATCTTCCTAGCCCATTCTCGGCAACTCGTTATCACTCTTTGGTGATTGATCAGCAAACACTTCCTGATTGCCTTGAAGTAACGTGCTGGACCAATGAAGCAGATGGTTCAATGGAAGAAATTATGGGTGTTAAACATAAAACACTTCCTGTTGAAGGCGTGCAGTTCCATCCTGAATCAATTTTGAGTCAGCATGGCCATCAAATCTTTAAAAACTTTTTAGATATATATGCATAAGGCAGCCGTAAATAGATTGTTTTAAAAGTAATGTGATAAGAACCCTGAATAAAAAAGCCAACTACGATCAGTTGGCTTTTTTTATGGCTGAATCAATTATAACTTTAACTGTTGCACAATTGATCCATCTTGTTTTGCCACCAAAGATTCGCAGAGTTGAATTCGCTCTTTGGTCTGTTTCAATCCTCTTTCAACCCCAACCAATTCTTTAGTTCGTGGTGCAAAAAAGTCATTTAACTGTGCCGCTTGTTGTTGGGTACAAGCTGTCCCACTAAACATTGCAGGAAAACGCCCAGCCGAAGATTTACCTAAACGATCAAAAACGGCGTCATGATTTACCTTAAACCAAGACCATAAGCCACCTTGTTCATCTCCATAATTATTGATTGAGTTGACCACGGTACGAACCTCACCGACTTTAACACGCGGGTTCAAAATCAACTGACGGGCTTGTTGGCGTGTCGCTTCTTGATTTGCTGAACCTAGGGCTGTAAGTATTGCAAGACGTTGTGTCGGTTGAGTCACGCGTTGTAACTCTCCAGATAAACGATCAAAAGCTGGTTGACCTTTTTCTTGTACACGTACAGCTAAAATGGTTGGCAATAATTCAGGGGTTACTTGCGCAAAGTTAAGCTGCTTTTGAGCAAAAAGTGCATCTGACTCTTTTAACAGTTGTGCACGGACTTCAGGAACTTGAATATCTAAAGCAAGAAATCTAACTAACTCACTACGCCATAAACTGTCTTCAGCTGATTCAGCTTTTTTGTTTACATAACCCAACTGATTTAATTTAGGTAAATATAAATTGGCTAAGACTTTTCTAAAATGTTCACGTTCAGCATCTGTTTTCAACACATGACGATGAATGGTACTTAACTGGGAAAACAAAGCTGTACTAATTTGTCGGCTATTCGAATTAGCAAATTTCTTCGCAGCATCTACGACAGCCAATAAATTAATATCCCCATGGTTAAATGCCGCTGAAATCGCATAGGCATAGGCCAACTGTTCAGTGTTAGAAAGCTTTTCTGTAGCGGCAGTTAGACGAGTAAATTCTTTTTGAGGCAAACTGAATTGATAATATCCCGCCGCATCTGCATTTGGAATATACCAACTGCCAAGGCTGGCACCTTTGAGTTCAATCTTAGCTTCTGCTTGGTCTACCAGTTCACACTGAACTTTACTGCCTGCATTTGGAACTTCATAACGGACACATAACGGTACGCCCCACAGGCTTCTTGCATCACCTTTTGAGCCCACAGGTAGATAACGGCTTTGCTTCACATTTAAAAAGACTTTATTGCCTTCTTGCTGTAATGCGGTGTTAATTAAAGGCACACCTGGTTGATCAAGAAAACTTTTCATCGCTCTAGTAAAGCGCTCACCTTGTCCAGATTGTTCTGCTAAAGCGCTAATTAAATCATTAGCTGTCGCATTACCATATTGGTGCTTATTAATATAATTGCGTACGCCTTGTTTGAATTTTTCTTCACCTAAATAGCTTTCAAACATATTTAAAACAGCTGCACCTTTTTGGTAAGTGATGCCATCAAAAGCAGTTTGAATATCGGCATTGCTTAAAATAGGCTGACGTATACGACGTACACTCACCAAGCTATCACTTTTCATCGCATCAGCAGTATCTGCAATACGTTCTAGGTCAGCATTAAATTCGGGATGTAGTTTTTGAGTGATTTTACTTTGCATCCATGTGGCAAAAGATTCATTAAGCCACAGATCATCCCACCATGGCATCGTGACAACATCACCGAACCATTGATGTGCCAGCTCATGTGCATTGACGTTAAATGAATTCTGTACAAAAGAAACTGGTGAGTCCTTATCTAGCAACATTAGATAGTCTCTGAAAGTAATCAACCCCGGGTTTTCCATAGCCCCAGCGGCAAAGTCTGGTGCTGCAAGTAAGTCGAGCTTGTCAAATGGATAACCAAAGGCAAAATAATCTTCTAAAGTTTTTAAAATGGCTGGCGTTTCAGATAAGGCGTGCTGCATTTTTTCAGCTTTAGCATCAGGTGCAATACCACGTAACTGGATCGGCTGTTTACGCCATGAGGTTGCCCCAATATCTGGCCCTTTTTGTAATTGCCATGGTCCGACAGCCAATGCAAATAAATAAGTGGGTAGTGGTTTGGTTTGTGCAAAACTGAGTGTTTTCCAACCCGACTTCTCTATTTGCTCAGATGTTTGTTGAGTATTGGCAAAACCTGAATATTTGCTTGGAATCGTCAAACGAATATTAAACGGCGTTTTAAAACGTGGTTCATCAAATGATGGGAATGACTGGCGTGCACTAATTGCTTCCATTTGAGTCATCACATAAGGTTTACCCTCAAACTCAATTTTATAAATACCATCGAGCTGCTGGTCGTACGCCGCATTAAAATCTAGAACGAGTTGATACTGGCCTGCGGGCAAGGTTTTGGCAAATTTAATTTTACTCACCCCATCTATTTCAGAGGCTTGCTCATATTTTGCCTTGGTTTTAGTACCCTGTGCCGATGTAATATTCACATCTTTCACCGTCAAAGATTTACCATGAATCCAGATGTGATCTGTGGCTTGAGCCAGCTTTAAATGAATCGTAGTTTTACCGGTATAGCCTTTTTGTGCGGGATCAATCTTAAAATCTAAATCATAAGATTCGGGTACGACCCACTCGGGTAATTTACCAATCGGGATTTGTTCACTGTTATTCGATGCAAAAATCTGTGTTGCCGATAAAGATAATAATGTTGTAAGTAACAATCTTTTTTTAAATGAAGGCTTGACCAGCATAAGGGGTTTTATCCTCTGTAGTTTTAAATAAAAAGATGCAGCAATTGCTGTACCACATCGCTGCATCCATACATCATTCTTAAAATTTATAGTTAAACTCCAACCAACCTTGACGGCCAAATGGTGAATATGATCCTATCGGATAATACGGCCAACCGCCTGTGTCATCTCGTTTCACTTTGTCAAATAAGTTATTAATAATGATTGAAGCAGAAGCTTTTGGAGAGATTTGATAAGTACCACTCCAGTTCACCAAATACGTTGGGCTTAAATAGGCAGTCTGGTCGCCGTTTGGAATTTTGCCATAACGATTAACTAATACTGTTGATGCCCAATCACCAAAGCTCCAGCTGAGACTGGTATTAAAACGGTCACGCCAATCAGGAATACTTAAATCTTTTAAGTAGTCATCTTTCTCGCCATCTTTTGATTGTTGATATTCATGTTCTAGTACACGGCTATAATTCACTGTCCAGAGAAAGTTACCAAAGCTGTCTGTTTTCCAGCGCCATCTACTAGTGAAATCAATCCCGCGGGTATGGTCTGATGCTGCATTAATCGGAACGATATTAATATTCTTAATGACATTTGGATCGACAACTGCATTTGCAGGGTTACGCTCTACACGTGCTAAAGCATCAATACAGGCCGCAGAGTTAATATCTTGGTTGCCTAAACGACAATCTGCTTCCAAACGTAGAATTTTGTCCGCACTTAAGTTGGTCACAAGATTATCAATTTTGATATCCCAGTAATCGACGCTGATATCAAATTTATTGGTTGGTGACCATACAAAGCCTGCACCATAAGATTTACCCTCTTCAGGTTTCAGCTCTTTGTTTCCGGTTAAAGTGTAGTTCGCCCCAGGTGCATAATCTTTAAAGCTACATTTATCTAAAGGTTGTCCCGTTTGGCTACAACGTAAATAATCGGTGGTACTTGGGAAATAACCTTTTTGTTTATTTAAAAACAGATAGTTCATATCTGGTGCACGAAAGCTGGTCGCGTAGTTACCGCGCACCAATAAAGTTGGATGTGGTCTAAACTCAAGGCCTGAACCGAAAGTTAGCTTATCAATACTGTTATCTGATAAAGCATAACGGTCATAGCGTCCGGACAGGGTTAAATTTAACGGTTTTGTTAAGGGTAAGAATAATTCAGCGCCGAGTGCTTGGCGCGTACGTGTACCTCCATATTCGCCACTAGAACTTGCATTATAATATTCACCATTTTCGATCGCCTGATCTGGCTTAATCGAGAAGCCTTGACGCCCGATTTCAGCTACAGCCGCAAGTTTGGCAGTTCCTGCAGGTAGCTTAAATACGTCACCATTCGCGCTTAAGGTTAAACTTTGTGCCCACGACTTATCTTTTTCTTTTGTTGTGCCCGAAATGCTTTCAAATTCGCTTGCTGTGAGTGGTCGACTTAAACGATCTAAGCGAGGTGAATAAATAGGAATACCATCTGCATCTGTACCAAGTTGCTTACCTAAGAAATATTCATCAACATTCGAACGTAATAAGCCTTGGCGGCGTAGCTGACTGGTATAAATAGAACCATTATAGGCTGCTTCATAACTCCAGCTCGTTTCTCCAATATCACCTCGAATTCCGAAGTTTAAGTTCGAAGAAAGTTCTTTCCACTTTTTATTTACGCGTTCCACCCCGCCTAATTCTTCAGGCGCAAAACGACGATTCCAAATTTCATAATTTCCCGAATCTTGATTTAGAAAATAACCACTCGTTGCAGCTAAAGAAGTCCATGTCGGCCCACGGGTATTATTTTCAATTTGATTTGCCCCAATTAAAAAATCGGCAAATAGTTGGGTTTTATCATTTAACTCATAATCTAAACCGAGATAACCATTTTGACTGCGATTTTGAGTTTGAACAGTCCAATAAGTCGGTCGAGCCAAACCACTGGCACAATTGTCCGCCCCTGCTTGTCCAATATTATTGACTGATCCGTTAAATAAACCATTAAAGGCCTGACACCCACCAATTGAAAGATATTTACCAGTATCAGCATTTTTACGACCCACAATCGTGTCTGGTTTTTCTCCTAAACGAGTTCGGCTCTTCATAAAATCTCGATCGGCTGCCCATATCGGTTCACGGCCGCTGAGTTCAACCCCATAAACAAGGCTGAGCTTGTCTAAAGTTTTACTACCACTTAGTTGTAAACGTAAATTTTCACCGCCTTCTTTGGTTCCGCCTGCCTTGATATTAAATTGTGTGCCGTCTGTTTTCTTTTTCAGAATAATATTCACCACGCCTGCAATTGCATCTGAACCATAAATTGCTGAGGCACCACCGTTTAATATTTCAATACGGTCAATAATGGCTGTTGGAATATTGGCTAAATTTACGAAATTGACAGAGCCATCATAAGGTACAGGATAGTCTGCAACCCGATGTCCATTAATCAAAGTTAAAGTATGATTAGGTCCTAAACCTCGTAAACTAATGGCATTAGCCGCAGGTGTAAAAGTATTTCCGTAATCGGCACCTTGTACAAAACCCGTGTTCTGCGTCAAATTATTGAGTGCATCAAATGCATTACTAAAACCTTGTTTTTCAATATCGGCTGCGGTAATTACGGTGACACTGGACGGGCCATCTTTTTGTGCTTTTGAAATCCGAGATCCTGTCACAGCAACACGGACTACTTTATCTGGTTTAGCTTGGTTTTGTGGTTGCTCTACAGTTTCTTGTGCATAGCTTTCTAATGGATGAAAAAGTGCAACAAATACAAAAATAAATGAGCGCTTATTTTTTAACGTCCCTAGATATTTCAAGTTATTTAAATACATATTTATTAGTAGACAAAATAAAGATCGCCCTACTATATCCACTTTTATTTGGTTGATTTATACACATTTTTTCTAGGTATATTTATGTTTAATATATACCAAATGGTTAATTATTTATCATAAAAACTCACAACAAACTAAAACCTTTTTCCATAAATAAATTTTGTTTATGAATAGACTCAAAATCTTCACTGAGCAAAATTTCTAATTCTCTTATCGAACAGCAAAAATCTTTGGTTATTTTCTGCTAACATAGCTCCCCGTAGCTAGTGAAACATGGAACGCAATAGGCCGAACCTCCTACTCTTGATCAACTTCACCTAAAAATTTTAATCATTAATGCTGTAAATCATGACTATGAATATCCAACAGGCGCTTAACCACATTACCAAGAACATTCATTTGACTCAGCCTCAAATGGAAGAAATTATGCGCAGCATCATGCAAGGTGAGGCAACCGAGGCACAAATTGGTGCTTTAATGATGGGCCTACGCATGAAAGGTGAAAGCATTGACGAAATGACGGCAGCCGCACGTGTCATGCGTGAATTTGCGATTAAAATTGATGTGAGTGATATCAAACACTTGGTTGATATTGTTGGAACTGGCGGTGATGGACAAAATTTATTTAACGTGTCTACAGCGTCTAGCTTTGTGATTGCAGCAGCGGGTGCAACCATTGCAAAGCATGGTAACCGTGGCGTTTCAAGTAAATCAGGCTCATCAGACCTACTTGAACAAGCGGGTATTCATCTTGATTTAGATATGCAACAAACCGAACGCTGCATCCGTGAAATGGGTGTGGGTTTCTTGTTTGCACCAAACCACCACAAAGCCATGAAATACGCTGCTGGCCCACGTCGTGAACTTGGTATTCGTAGTATTTTCAATTTACTTGGCCCATTGACCAACCCAGCTGGTGTAAAGCGCTTTGTCATTGGTGTGTTTTCAGATGAACTATGTCGCCCAATTGCCGAGGTAATGAAACAACTTGGTGCCGAACACGTGATGGTTGTTCATTCAAGAGATGGTCTTGATGAAATTAGTCTTGCAGCCCCTACCACTGTTGCCGAACTCAAAGATGGCGAAGTTACTGAGTGGACACTTAACCCGGAAGATGTCGGAATTGAGTCACAAACATTAAATGGTTTAGTGGTTGCTGATGCATCGGCAAGTCTAAAGCTCATTAAAGATGCTTTAAGCAAAAATAAATCAGATATTGGTGAAAAAGCTGCAAACATGATTGCGCTTAATGCTGGTGCAGGTATTTATGTAGCAGGCATTACCAAGACTTATGCTCAGGCTGTTACATTCGCGCAAGATATTATTTACGGCGGACAAGCATTAGAAAAAATGAGTGTTTTGGCTGAATTTACCAAAACATTAAAACAATCTCAGGCAGATTAAGGACTTCTCATGATTAATATTCAAAATACCATTTTAGGTAAAATTGTTGACCGTAAACATGAGGAACTTGCTGCACGTTTAAAACAACGTAATTTGCAAGACGTTGAAGAATTAGCAAAAGCTGCGACTCCAGTGCGTGGCTTTGCCAATGCTTTAAAACATAAACGTCCAGGTGTGATTGCTGAAATTAAAAAAGCATCTCCATCAAAAGGGATTATTCGCGCGGACTTTAATCCTGCTGAAATTGCCCAGCAATATGAACAAGCTGGAGCAGCATGTTTATCAGTACTGACTGATGTTGATTTCTTTCAGGGTGCAGATGAAAATATTGCCATTGCTCGCAATCATTGTGCCCTACCTGCTTTACGTAAAGACTTTCTGATCGATCCATATAATGTAGTTGAAGCACGTGCTTTGCATGCTGACTGTATTTTATTGATTGTTGCTTGTTTGTCTGACCAGCAACTCGAAGAAATGTCTAAAACTGCGTTTGAACATCAACTTGATGTATTGGTTGAAGTTCACGACGAAGAAGAAATGGAACGTGCTTTAAAGCTTTCTGAGCAATGTTTATTAGGTGTGAATAACCGTAATTTAAAAACGTTTGATGTAGATTTAAATACATCTATCCGTTTGAAAAAGTTACTTCCGTCTTCACGCTTATTAATCACTGAAAGCGGTATTGCGACACCAGATGATGTGCGTATGATGCAAGAACATGATATTCACAGCTTCTTGGTTGGCGAGAGTTTTATGAAACAACCACGTCCAGATCAAGCTTTTACTGCTCTTTTTGGACAACCTCAAACGGTTTAATGAAGATATATGAGTAATAAAGATTCATCGCTTTCTAAAGAGCAACAAAAGTTATTGAAGCAATTTAAAAAGCAAATCTCCAATCCTCATTCAAGCAAAATCGCAAATCAGCCTGAGACTAAAAAATCTCAGGTTGAGACTGAAGAATTGGAAGATACACACCTGTTTCAACAGGCTGTTGCAGGTGTTAAACGCATCAACAATAGTAATGTGGCTGATGTAAAACCACCTCGTGCTAAAAAAGTCGATGCACAAACACTAGCAAAACGCGCAGCCGCTGAAGGCGGACGTGATACCGAACATGCCGAGTTATCAGATACTCAAGCAGCATTAAATCCAGTTGCAAGCCAAGCAGCTTTAAGTTATCGCATAGCCACTCTTCAGCATAAAGTTTTTGAAGACTTAAAAGCTGGTAAAATGCGCTGGTTTGAAGCAGTGGATTTACACGGCTGTACCATTGAACAAGCACGTGAAGCCGTTTTACAAATCATCCAGATGGCAAAAGATGAAAATCAAAATGTCATTAAAATTGTGCATGGTAAAGGCCCTGAAGCTGTTTTAAAAACCTATGTCAACGGATGGTTACGCCAACATCGTGATGTTTTAGCCTTTGTAAGTGCTCCAGAAAATCAAGGTGGCACAGGTGCAGTTCTCGTGCTGCTTAAACGCTCAGAAAAAAATCCAAAGTTCGAACAAAAAAAATGATCCTTTGGGATCATTTTTTTGCATCAAATACCTGCAATAATTGAGCAACTACTGCAATGGCAATCATTGCAGGTTGTTTCGATGAAATCCCTTCTACCCCGATCGGGCAAACTAAACGTTGCAAAGTTTCGGGAGTATAACCACGTACTTGCATACGCTTTTCAAAAATGGCCCTTTTACTTTTTGAACCAATCATTCCTACATAAGCAAATGGTTTCGCCGTAGGTTTTAAGGCTGTAAAACACAATTGCAAATCTAGTTGATGATCGTGCGTTAAAATTAAAATTGCCCCCGAACGATCAAATTGCTCGATCTCGGCGTCTAAGGTATCAGTCGTTATACATTGCACCTGTTGCAGTAAATCGGATGGAAAAATATCATCACGCGGATCAATCCATTTCACCCGAACTCCAATAGGTAATAAACAACGAACAATTGCTTCACCCACATGCCCTGCTCCACAAATCAGCACTTGCATGGCATAAGGTTGAATCTGCTGGCTAAATTGCCATTCTTCACTGCTGCCAGAATGAAACTCGAAACTTGGTTGTTGTTCTATATCCATAGTCTGCCAAGTGGACACATATTGATGTGAGACCTTACGCCCTATACGCTGACCAGCTCGCCATGCTTGTAAAATCGCAGATAAATCCAATGTGATCGCACTGGGTGATATTTTTTCAAACAATAACCACATCACTCCGCCACAACACTGCCCTAGCCGAGCACTGAGGTTAAAGCGTTCAATACGCCTCACACAAGTTTCCGTTTCTTTTAACATTGCTTTAGCAATATCAATGGCCTGAAACTCTAAATGCCCGCCACCGATCGTATCGGACTGCTGCCATTGCTGTTGCAAATTAAACCGCAATAACATGGTTGCACCAACTTCTCGTGGTGTTGAACCATTTGCACGTACCACTGTGACCAATACCATAGGCAGAGCATCGACTTGCCACGCTACAAAATCAGTCCACCATTGTAAATGTTGCATAATCTTCTACATTTTAGCTTGTGGTCGGTCAGCCAAAGCTTGTCCTCGTCCAATCGCAATTGCACGTAAAATTTCTTCGGCAGTTGCTGGAGCATTGAGTACGAGCGGTGCATTTTCTGGAATAGCCGCCTGTACTGCCTGACGAATTGCAGAGAACACTGATAATGCCAACATAAATGGCGGTTCACCTACCGCTTTGGAGCGGTAGATGGTGTCCGCCTGATTTTGGTTATCAAAGAGTTTGACATTAAAAATATGAGGAATATCCACACTAGTCGGGATTTTGTAAGTTGAAGGTGCATGGGTAAACAAGCGGCCTGCGTGTGGCTCCTGCGGCTGCCAATACAACTCTTCTGTCGTGAGCCATCCCATCCCTTGAACAAAACCACCCTCAATTTGCCCTATATCAATTGCAGGGTTAATTGACCGTCCAACATCATGCAAAATATCGGCACGTAATACTTTCATTTCCCCAGTTAAGGTATCTAGTGCGACCTCACTGACCGCTGCGCCATAAGCATAATAGAAAAATGGACGTCCTAAATGGTTGACCTGATCATAGTGAATTTCTGGTGTTTTATAAAAACCGCTGTCCCATAGTTGTACACGTGCCATGTATGCCCGTTGAACTAAATCTGGAAATGTCCATGAGTGACCATTCGCTGTTGTGACCATACTATCTTCAAACTGGACTTGGTCAGCATCACTATTACTTATTTCTGCTGCAAGTTTTGCCAGACGCTCACGAATTTTAATACAGGCATTTTGAACAGCTTTACCATTTAAATCTGCTCCACTCGATGCTGCAGTTGCAGAAGTATTTGGAACCCGAGAAGTATCTGTTGCAATTAAGCGAACGCTATCGATTGGTAAACCCAACTCATGTGCAGCAACCTGCCGTACTTTGGTATATAACCCCTGTCCCATTTCTGTACCGCCATGGGTAATAGAAACAGTGCCATCCATATACACATAGACCAGTGCACCCGCCTGATTGTAATGTACGGCATTAAACGAAATACCGAACATTAATGGGGTTAACGCAATACCACGTTTAATGATGTCATTGTTCTGATTAAAGGCATGAATGCTCTGTTTGCGTTTCGCATAATCACTACTTTGCAATAATTCGGCTACTAATTTTGGCGCAACATTATCACGGACTTCTGCCCCATAGTGCATACGGTCACGTCCAGCACCGGGCTGCTCGGCAAAGAAATTACGTTGACGAATTTCAACTGGGTCACAACCTAAATAACGAGCAATGTCATCAATAATATTTTCAATGACGAACATGCCTTGCGGTCCACCAAAACCACGGTATGCGGTATTAGAAACAGTGTTGGTTTTACAACGTAAGTTACGTAGCTCAACTGCATTTAAATAATAGGCGTTGCCAATATGGCAAATTGCTCGTTCATTTACTGGCCCAGAAAGATCAGCGGAAAAACCGCAGTTTGAAGCCAGTTGCACCTTTAAGCCTTGCAGAACACCACTGTCATCAAAGGCTACAAACCACTCATAAGCAAAACCGTGACGTTTGCCTGTAGCACTCATGTCATCATCACGATCTAAACGTAATTTACACGGACGGCCTGTTTTTTGCGCTGCCAAAGATGCAATGCATGCCCACTGTGCCGACTGCGACTCTTTACCGCCAAATCCACCACCCATACGGCGACTTTCCACACTGACCTGATGCATATTCATGCCTAATGCATGACAAATCAGCAGCTGCATTTCGGTTGGATGTTGTGTTGAGCAATAGACTTTTAAGCTCTGATTTTCTTGGGGAATCGCATAGGAAATCTGACCTTCTAAATAAAAATGCTCTTGCCCACCCAGCTCAATCGCACCTGAAAGTTGATGGGCTGCGTTTTGAAATACCTGTTCAACTTCACCATGGCTAAATTCAACAGGCGGCAATACCCACGATTCTTTTTCAATCGCATCTTGAATCTTTAAAATCGGAGTTTCGGGCACATACTCAATTTTCGCCAAGCGAACTGCCTGACGGGCTTGCTGATAACTCTCGGCAACAACCACAAACAAGGCTTGCCCGTAAAATTCGACCTGCTCCTCAGCAAAAATCGGGTCATCTTTAACAATTGGTCCCCAATTGTTTTCAACCTCAATATCCTTTGCTGAAAAAACTGCATGGACACCATTGGCCTGACGTACTGCATCCAAATCAAATTTAATAATTTTACCTTTGGCACAATTTGAAAATCCGACCGCCAAATGCAGTGTATTTTCAAGCTCTGGTAAATCATCAATATAGGTTGCCTGCCCAGTCACATGTAAATGGGCGCTCTCGTGTGGAATCGAGTCGCCTGCTTTAGCGGATTTTTTAGAAACTCTTAAGTCAATGGTTTGGTTCATGTTAGATCTCCACCATAGCAATCAAGTCATTCACACGAGTAATCGTTTTAGACAGGACTTTTTCTACATAAAAACGCTGTAAACAGTTTTTCGCGACGTGTAACCGATATGCCGAGCTAGCACGTCCATCATCTAAAGGTTGATAGTCTTGCGATAATGCCTCTTGAGCCTTAGCTATCAATTTTGCTGTAAGTTGCTGACCTTCCAATATGGCTTCTGCATATTTTGCACGTTTGGGAATAGCAGCCATGCCACCAAAAGCAATTCTGACATTGTGAGCGACATGATAAGTATCTAACTCACATGAAATGGCCGCACATACCGCAGAAATATCTTGCTCAAAACGTTTAGCAATTTTATAGCTGGCAAATTTAAAACGCGTCTGTCCTTCGCGAAGCGGAATAACAATCGCCTCAACAAACTCACCAAGCTGTAATGCAGTTTTTTGATAATCGAGATAAAAGTCTTCCAAGACGATTTCACGAGTCTGCTCACCTACACGCAAAATCAATTGTGTACCTAGGGTAATTAATGCCGGCATTGAGTCGCCAATAGGCGAACCATTGGCAATATTTCCACCTAGAGTTCCTGCGTTTTTAATCGGCATAGAAGCAAAACGACGCTGTAATTCTTGAAAATCGGGATAAAACTCTGAAATTTTGATGAGTGCATCACTCAAACTGACATTTGCCCCAATCGTTAAAACATGGTCTGTGACTACAATCTTTTTCAGCTCTTCCACCTGACCAATATAAAGCATATCGCCCAAATCACGGCCCTGCTTTGTTACCCACAAACCGACATCTGTACTACCTGCAACAATCCGTGCTTGCGGTAACTGCAAACGTAATGCGGCAAAATCCAGCAAAGTCTTTGGTGCAAAGAATTGTTGACCATGATCATTTAAATGTAATGCAGGTAATGTTCTGATCTCTTTTAATACATCAATTATTTTTTGACGGTTTAATAAAACACGCGGATAGTCATATGCTTTTTGTGCTGCATCTAAAATAGGGCGATAGCCTGTACAGCGACATAAATTTCCAGAAAGATAATCACTGATTTTATCTTTACTTGGAGAATGTTGTTCATTTTCGTACATTGACCATAAGGACATGATAAAACCGGGCGTACAAAAACCACATTGTGAACCATGCATATCCACCATTGCCTGTTGTACTGGGTGAAGTGTTCCATCTTGTGCAGGCAATAAATTATGCAGATCTTCTACTGTAAATAGGGCTTTACCATCTAAAGTCGGTAAAAACTGAATACACGCATTCACACTGCGCAATTGCAGATTGTTATTGACCAACTCACCAATCACTACGGTACATGCACCACAATCGCCCTCAGCACAGCCCTCTTTTGTACCAGTCTGCCGAGTCTTACCCGATTGAGTATATTCTCGTAAAAATTGTAAGACTGTCATTGTGGGTAATACATTTTCTACTTGTTGCTGACTACCACGAAAAAAAAAGGTGATTGGACGTTTTGACATGTTTTATCCTTATGCTCTATCGTACGGCATATTTGCAAATATGATGCCATCAGGCGATCATTTATAACTTACCCATATTAGTTGCACATTTCATGCTCAAATAATTGACTATTAACGATAAAAAACATGAAATTTATTCACCATTTATCTAATGCGCGCCGAACAGGATAAATATAGTGCGACGAGTTATGAACATCAGGGCATGTTTCTGATACAATGCCGAGCTTGTCTAATAGAGTAAATTTATACGCCTTATGTCAATGCAGCAATCGTACGCAAACATTCTGACTGCCGTCGGTGAAGACCTTAATCGTCCCGGCCTTAAAGATACGCCTGTGCGTGCGGCTAAAGCTTTTTCATATTTAACTTCTGGCTATAGTAAAACTTTAGAAGAAGTCACCAATAATGCGGTTTTCCCATCAGATAACCATGAAATGGTATTGGTGAAGAATATTGAATTTTATTCGCTCTGCGAACACCATCTTCTCCCATTCTATGGCCGTGTTCATGTTGCCTATTTACCAGAAGGCAAAGTTCTTGGCTTATCTAAATTTGCACGTATTACCGAGATGTTTGCTCGCCGTTTGCAAATTCAGGAAAACTTAACTCAGCAAATCGCTGAAGCTGTTGCTGAAGTGACTGGCGCTCGTGGCGTTGCTGTAGTCATCGATTCAGCACATATGTGTATGATGATGCGTGGTGTAGGTAAACAGGAATCTACCACCCGTACAGTTTCATTTGTCGGAGATTTTAAAACCGATAAAGAAGCACGCCGTGAATTCTTAAGTGCTGTACCAGAAAGCTACTAATCTGGTTGTTAATGCACAAAAAAGCCCAACCATGTTGGGCTTTTTTATAGGCTAGCTTTATAAAGTTCAACCCAACTCTATAAAACATAACAATTAAATTAGGTGATTTTTGCTATAAAAGTACGCATCTTTATTTTTAAATAATTTATGAGTTAATCATGCGATTTAAAAAAATTTCTTGCTTACTTTTACCTTCTCTTTTTATTCTTAATACCTCAATTTATGCAGGTAATACCTCTAAAGATCAAGAAATTAAACAACTGGTAGATCAAAACTTTAAACCCTTATTAGAAAAATATAATGTGCCGGGTATGGCGGTAGGTGTTATTCAAAATAATAAAAAATATGAAATGTATTATGGCTTGCAGTCCGTTCAAGATAAAAAAGCCGTAAACAGCAATACTATTTTTGAGCTAGGTTCTGTCAGTAAATTATTTACTGCAACCGCAGGTGCCTATGCCAAAAATAAAGGAAAAATCTCTTTTGAAGACACCCCAAGTAAATACTGGAAAGAACTAAAAAATACGCCAATTGACCAAGTTAACCTACTTCAACTTGCCACCTATACCAGTGGTAACCTCGCCCTTCAATTTCCAGATGAAGTACAAACAGATCAACAAGTTTTAACTTTTTTCAAAGAATGGAAACCTAAAAACCCAATTGGTGAATATAGACAATATTCAAACCCAAGTATTGGTTTATTTGGAAAAGTTGTTGCTTTGTCTATGAATAAACCTTTCGACCAAGTCTTAGAAAAAACCATTTTTCCAGATCTGGGCTTAAAACATAGCTATGTCAATGTGCCTAAAACTCAAATGCAAAACTATGCATTTGGCTATAACCAAGAAAATCAACCGATTCGCGTTAACCCCGGTCCACTCGATGCTCCAGCATATGGGGTTAAATCGACGCTACCAGATATGCTAAGTTTTATTCATGCCAACCTGAACCCACAGAAATATCCAGCAGATATTCAAAGCGCAATTAATGAAACTCACAAAGGTTTCTATCAAGTCGGCACCATGTATCAAGCATTAGGTTGGGAAGAATTTTCTTATCCAGCGCCTTTACAAACTTTATTAGACAGTAATTCAGAACAAATTGTGATGAAGCCTAATAAAGTGACTGCTATTTCAAAAGAACCTTCAGTTAAGATGTTCCACAAAACTGGCTCAACCAATGGTTTCGGAACATATGTCGTGTTCATTCCTAAAGAAAATATTGGCTTAGTCATGTTAACCAATAAACGTATTCCAAATGAAGAACGTATTAAGGCGGCTTATGCTGTGTTGAATGCGATAAAGAAATAATTGTCTTTTCTTAAAACAAAAAAAGAGAGAAATAGACTTCATCTACTTCTCTCTTTTTTATGAACATACTATTTAAAAGAACAAGACATATCCTAAGCTTGATTTCATCCAGTCCAGATGATTTTGTTTTTCATAATCCCAATTAAGACGAATAGCATTGTTGCTATTAATGGCATATTGCCACTGTGTATTTAAGCGTAAGTTCCATTGGTTTTGGTCTTCCCAATATGGCAGCTCAACTTGTACCACTGAGTTAAACTTTTCAAACCATTGGTTCATACAGCCTAAAGTTGGGCCCATTCCCACACGCCAGCCTTTATCTAAATTTGAACCCGCTTGAACATAAGCTTGAACTTGACCATAGCACACATGTTTACGCTCATAGTCTGCAACACTGTAGCCGACTTGGGTATTAAAACTTGCTACACCGTGCTGTTTTTCATCACTATAAACGCCGTCATGGACTGCTTCTTGACGCCAACCTAAGTTAAATCCCCAAGTGAGAGGTGTTTTAAAGGGTTGAAACGGGTTATAAGAGTTCACTTCTAGCAGATCAAGATGCTCTAGCTTTAAGTGATCGTTACGCCACTGCGCACTACCATTTAAAAAGAGCAATTGAGTACCAGCTCGATACCCCCCTTGAGGATCAATCAAGTCATGGTAAGCCTGTCTATGTCCAATTTCGATAAACTGCTCACCCTGCACTTCGCCCAGTTTTAGCGAAACATTACGTGCATTATGGCCTTGTGTTGGCTCAGTCGATGGTCGTTTCGGTTCTTGACGCTGTTTATCTAAATCAATCTGACTTCTTAAAGCCAAAAGTTGCCGTAACTGTGGTTGAGCAACGCTTTCTTCAACTTTTCGACTAATGAATTGCAAATATAAATCATCGTAAGCCATCTCAAGAATTTTGGCCTGATCTGGCTGACTATATGACTTAAGTATTTCAGAAGACTGCTTGGTTGGCATCATTGCTACTTTATGAGCAACTTTTGCTAAAGACGCACCATGCTGATGAGCTTGGGCCAATAATTGAGTTTCTAAAGCGGGTCGATACACAGGTGCTTTGGTTAGCCCTTGTTGATGCATCGCTTTAATGGTTTCCATTGGAATAGAAGCGTAATTAAACTTTTCTTGTAAGTTAGACTCAGGTTTAACTAAATCAACTAAACCTAATAACCGATAAGCACAGTTGTCACTCACAAAGTAATAAGGGAAGCTTACATGTTGCATTTCCCAAATATGACTCACTAAAAAGCGTGTTTCTTCAGGGGATAGTTTTAACTCATATTCCCATAAATCACGGCTCTCGAAATCACCATATTCTTTTACCTTACGGTAGTAAGGCATAAGTGAATATTCACCCGGATACTGCCCTGTTAAACCTTTCCATGCATATGACCAGTTGTCGTTACCTGCTACAGTTGCTGCGTAGTTTACGGCGTAAGAAACGAGGTTTAACTGCTGTTGATCTTTAGGGTCCAGGCGCAATAAGGTATGCCCGAACATGGAGCTTGGGTTCCCCATAAAGTCAGTCGCGTAAATTAAGGTCGCTTTATAAGGCTTAATTTGGCCAATCCAGTTTTCAAACTCAGGACATTTTACTTGCGGCAATTCATTTTCTTGAATGCCTAATTGCTTTATAAGCCACTGACTACGTGCCGGAAATTTACAACGAATTGACTGATTATCTGGCGCAGGTGTAAACAATGCCGCGATATCGGCTTTTAACTCTTCTTTTAAATTATTTTTTCCATTTGCTGCAATAAAATAACCCGAATAACTCACTTCACTGTTATGGTTTTTATTGGCATACATGAGCCGTTGCCATGTAATGTCTTGGTCTAATTTTTTTTGTTCTGCAATTGACCAGTAGTTTTGAATAGATGGATTTATTTCTGCTGAATACGCAATATTAACTGCCAATGAGGCAAAAATTAAAACAACTGATTTCATTAAGCTCATCAATTTTTATCATTAAATATAAGAAAAACCCTGCCAAAAGACAGGGTTTTCAATTTCAAACTTATACGTAAGCTTTTAAAACTTCATCTTTAGCCATTACGTTTTGTAATGATGCCAATACTTGAAGTGTGTTTTGGTTGTTTGTTGAATAGATTTCACCAAAGTTTGCTTTTGAAACTTTGAAGAAACGGTCTTTGTCTTGTGGTTTGATTTGCATTAACTCAGCAAGAACGTTCAGACTTTCACCTTGGCCTACAGCCATATCACGCGCTAAAGCTTCTGCATTTTCATTTGTGAATGTAACAACTTGAGCTGTTACTGTTCCGCCTTGGCGGCAACCTAAAGTACCAAAAGTAATACCTAATAATTGGTTAGTAAAAATACCGTTTGTTGTTGCAGCAAGAATTTTAGGCGCTACTCCTTTTTTGCCTGCCCATACTTGCGTACCCACACCACAACCTACATCGTTATCAGCCATAGCAACACTTGAACCAGCTGCTAACAAAGCAGCTAAAGCTAATTTTTTTAACATGATGTATATCTCCAAAAATCATTATTGATTGTTTCTTATGTATTGTTATGTGTAATTATTATTACACCCTTCAAAGATAACGATAAGCTTGTCTTTTAGCAATTAAAAATTAAACAATATGATAAAAAGAGAAAAGGAAATTTTTATCTTAAATTCCAATTACCTTGATTATCTCGATGACCTAATATTTTAAGTACTAATACTAAACTTAGTAGTAATAATAAATACCATGAACCGAGTTTACCCCACCCCACCATATGCCAAGCATTAATCTGACTTGGATAAACCCAGATTTTATAAAAGGTACTAATATTTTCAGCAACCCAAATAACAAACGCGAGTGTCAACAACACTGGGAGCATTGGGGTTTTAAATTTACGTTCATTTATTTGAAAATAAAGTGTAGTTTTCCAGAAAATATAAACACTAAAGGCAAATAAAATATAGCGAATATCAGGAATAAAAAATTTACTCATAAAATTAATATATGAGAAAAATGCGAGAAAAAGCATGCTTCCAAAACTTGGAAGTTTCTCAAACGAAACCTGAAATAAACGGATTGAGCGAGCAAAGAAACTGCCTACAGCCGAGTACATAAAGCCTGCAAATAAAGGCACAGTAATAATTTTAAACACAGCCGGCTGCGGATATTGCCATGAAGCAATGCCAGGATGTGTTAAAAAGATTTCCATGACCATTGCCATGATATGAAATAAAGCAATCACCTTGGCTTCTTGCCATGACTCAAGCTTTAAATACAACAAGCAAATTTGAATAATGAGCGCATAGATGAGTAAATAATCATAACGATAAAAACCCATATATTCATGGCTTCCCATCGGAGCTGTCAGAGCAAAAGCAATTAATAGCAAAATACCAAACAAGGCTGCCGAAACAGCCTTGCCAATAAATTGAAGGGGTAAAAACAGATATTGCACAAAAAACTATCCTAGATATTTAGCACTATACTCATGTACTGTATCTACAAAGATTTTTGGCTGCGCTGGATCTACCCATTGGGTAATACCATGACCCAAGTTTGCAACATAGCCAGTCTTTTCACCATTTGCATAAGCATCATCCAGCATTGCTTTCACTGCTTTTTCAATCGTAGCTGCTGAACCATATAAAACCGCCGGATCAAGGTTCCCTTGTAAGGCAACACGGCCTGCTACAGTTGTACGCGCTGTATTTAATGGTGTGGTCCAGTCTAAACCTAATGCATCAGCACCTGTTGTAATCATTGGCTCTAGCCACTGACCACCACCTTTAGTGAAGACAATCACTGGAATACGGCGTCCATCTTTTTCACGTTGCAAGCCCGCGATAATCTTTTTCATATAGTTCAGTGAGAACTCTACATATTCACGGTGTGCTAAAGCCCCACCCCAACTATCAAAAATCTGAATAGCTTGAGCGCCTGCATCAATTTGTGCATTTAGATAGTCAATTACTGAATCTGCTAAATGGTCGAGCAACGCATGCAAAACTTCCGGCTGCGCATACATCATTTGCTTGGTAAAACGGAACTCTTTGCTTGAACCACCTTCAACCATATAAGTCGCCAGTGTCCAAGGACTACCCGAAAAACCAATCAGTGGAACTTGTCCACCTAAAGCAGAGCGAATTGTGCTTACTGCATTCATGACATAATTAAGATCAGATTTAGCATTTAACTTCGGTAAATTTGCTACATCTTGTTCAGTACGAACCGTTTTATGAAACTTAGGGCCTTCACCTGTTTCAAAATAAAGGCCTAGTCCTAAAGCGTCAGGAATCGTTAAAATATCTGAAAATAAAATTGCTGCATCTAAATCGTAACGACGCAAAGGTTGTAAAGTTACTTCACAAGCAAACTCTGTATTTTTGCATAAAGATAGAAAATCACCTGCTTTTGAGCGTGTTTCCCGATATTCAGGCAAATAACGTCCTGCTTGGCGCATCATCCATATTGGAGTGGTATCTACAGGCTCACGTAATAAAGCACGTAAGAAACGATCATTTTTAAGTGTCGTCATTGCCGATCTCTATCTTTTTCATGTGGCAGCATCATATCAAAAAGGTGAATGTTTTTATAATTTCAATTTCATACAAAAAACTTGTCAATCTACTAAAAAATGCATATTTACACAAAAGTCTACTGCAAGTAGCTCGGTTTTCTGCAATACTTGCAACATGTTACATCGGGTTTATTGATATTCCTTTAATGCTTAAATTCACCAATACTTAAATACGCACACATTGCGTTTTTGGTGATTTTATAAACATTAGGATCAGTCTTCTTACCCTATTGCTTATATGAAAATTCTTAAGGTTGAATTACATGTTTGTTCGCTCATTACTCGCTATGAGTTTAAGTTGTATTATTGCTAATGTTGCTTTGGCTGCGTCAACAACTGAGCAACCAGTCACTCCTAAAAAAGTATCTGCTCCTGTAGAAGATCCGATTGATCCGCTTGCTGTAGATGCTGCTTCAACTGTTAAAGCTCAAGCTCAGACACAGATTACTGCTCAAGAACAAAATGACTTAAATCGAGCGTCTACAACATTACAAAATTTGCAAAAAGCTGAAGACCCAAATGCTGATTCAGGCATTGCTGCTTCAGAACCAACAGCACCAGCTAAAACAACAACAGCATCTAAGTCTACTACTTCTGCTCCAGCTGTTTCATGGACATTAGATGGCTTAAATAATGCTGAGTGGTATGAAAATATTGGTAAAGGTCAATTACCAGTTTATGCACGTGCCCACGTCATGCTCAATAACGCGCATGCTTCACCGGGTGCGATTGATGGCATGAGCGGTAAAAATACCCTAAAAGCAATTGCATCTTTCCAGCAAATGAATGGTTTATCTCCTACTGGCGAGTTAACTAAAGAAACTTGGGATGCGCTTGTTGCAAAACAAACAAAACCAGCATTTATTGAATACACGATTACTGATGCAGACCTAAAAGGTCCATATGCTGAGTCAATTCCTTCTGACTACGCATTACAAGCAAAAATGAAAGGTTTGTACTACACGCGTGTGACTGAAATGTTGGGCGAAAAGTTCCATATTGATGAAGGTTTCTTAAAGAAATTAAACCCGAAAGCGACCTTCAAAAAAGTTGGTGAGAAAGTTATCGTTCCAAACGTACGCAATGACTTACCAGAAGACATTCATTTAATTATTGCGCATAAAGGTGCTAAACAGTTGTATCTGTTTAATAGCCGCAATCAAATGATTGCCTCATTTCCTGCAACAATTGGCAGTACTGATACGCCATCTCCGACCGGTACTTATAAGGTAGTTGGTGTTGCGCGTAACCCTTGGTATAGCTACTCACCTTCGAACTTCGTACAAGGTAAAAACTTAAAACCACTTTCTTTACCACCAGGTCCTAACGCTCCTGTAGGTAATATCTGGATTGGTTTAAGTAAAAAATCATTCGGTATTCACGGTACGCCAAACCCGTCTTTAATTTCTAAAACTGCATCACACGGTTGTATCCGTTTAACCAACTGGGATGCTAATGATTTAGGTAATAAAGTACGTTCTGGTGTTACTGTTAAATTCTTAGAATAATCTTTAAAAAAGAAAGCCTGCTTTATGCAGGCTTTTTTTATATCTAAAATTTAAAACGAATATTTATAGACATTTCATCATATTAAAAACGCAACAATATGTTGCATCTACTCTATTTTTAGCTTGATTCGACAGGTTTAACATAGTCCTCAAGAGATCAATAATAATTTGAGGAGATCAAATCATGAATGCTTTTTTGCATCGTAGTGAAGATCGTGGTCATGTTAAAGCGGGTTGGTTAGAGTCTTACCATAGCTTTTCATTTGGTAACTGGTATAACCCTAAATATATGGGTGTTAGTGCATTACGCGTTATTAATGACGACCGAATTGATGCCCATAACGGTTTCGGCACGCATTCTCATGACAACATGGAAATTTTAACCTGTGTGCTCGATGGTGCAATTTCACATCGTGATACGATGGGAAATGAAGGTCAAATTAAGGCTGGTGAATGGCAACTCATGAGCGCTGGTACAGGTGTGGCGCACAGTGAAATCAATAACACTGATACACCTGTGCATCTATTACAAATTTGGATTATTCCAGACGTAAAAGAAGCCGAGCCAAATTACCAACAAATTAATTTGGACCCACGTAAAGATCCAAATAAATGGCATTTAATTGCAGGCCCAGATGCAAATGCACCGATGCACATTCGCCAAAACGCAGAAGTAAAATCTGCTGTATTGGAAAAAGGAAATGAACTTCCTGTTGAAACATCAAAACGGGTAAATTACGTTCATGTGATTTCAGGTGTAATTCGTATTGGTGATCAAGAAGTTAAAGCTGGTGATGCTTTAGTGTTTGAAGATAATGCCGTGATTCATGCACTTGAAGACAGTCAATTTATTTGGTTCGATTTACCTTAAACAGCTAAAAGCCCTTTTATATGAAAGGGCTTTTTAGTCACTGCTACCGCCACTATCGCAGCTGCCAGAGTCCGAATATGACGAACAATCATTTGAATGGCTTGAGCTATGATGATGGCTATTGTCATAAACATGAGGGTTTGCTGACGATGAATAATCATGCTCACTCGATGATGAATAATTCTTTCGATAGTAAAGAGCTGCAATTAAAAGAAATAATCCAATACTGGAAAAAATGGTAATAAATACAATAATAAATACCTTCAAATAACCACCTCCTTAGTACAGCTATAACAAACATGATTTATGTCTATTCAATTATTTAAATGAGCCACATCTATTAAACAAGTTATTTTTTGATAAATACCACAAAACTTTCAATGTAAAAACTAGATGAGTAACCTTTCAAAATAACTCGAAGGTTATACACTACCACTCTCATTTTATAAATTATTAAAAATCGTTTTGAGTTTCCTTTACATATAAATAGGCACTTGCTCTAGATATACCTAAATGCTGAGCAACCGTTTCCACGGCCTTTTTAATGTCTAATAAGCCATTATTCTTGAGTTCATGTATTAACTGTTTTCGCTCATTGAGTTTTAGCATACGCGGTGTCGTAGCGTGTTTTGAAGCAAATTGATCGATATATCTTCGAATTGCTTCTGTACCATTCGGTTCCAGATTTTCAATAATGTTGTCAGTTTCAATTTTAGTAAACTGGTCTAAAGCGCTTTGCATCCCTCTAAATAGGGTTAAATCTATATTCATACATAAAGCAGCTACATATTGCCCTTCTTCATCTTTAATCCCAATAGATGTACTTTTGGCAGGACGACCATCTGCAAATTGGTTTGCATAGTTTGAAATGAGGTTTGGAAACTCTGGAGACATGATTCTAGCCAAGCCCAGCTCAGTTGCTGGATCTCCAATTTTTCGACCAGATAAATTGTTATGTATAGAGAGTATGGCATGCTCAGGATTTGTTAAGTCATGGACAACAACTTCGCAAAAAGGAAATAACGTTTCACTTAGCCCCTTCGCGATAGTATCTAGTTGAGTGAGTAAATGTTTATCACGATTGCCCAATGTATTTCCTCCAAATGACTTAGTTACTATTTCAAACCCTAGCGTAAAGCATGCAATAGTAATTTAGACTTTTTATCTAATTTTAAACTTAATGTAAATCAAAATCTTATATCTCATTGTTATCACATTAGAAAATAAAATTAGACATTTTATCTAAATCTATATATTTTATCTAAACAAGGTCCATATATTGGATGTTCCTTGAGCAATAGCAAATCTTGCATCCGAAAACATTGAATAGCATTAGGTTTAATTATGAAAAATTTAACCCTTCCCACTTATGAAGATGTCGCAACCGCTGCTGAACGTATAAAAGGTTTTGCAAATAAGACTCCTGTTTTAACTTCACGTACTGTGAACAATGAATTTGAAGCAGAAGTATTTTTTAAATGTGAGAATTTTCAGCGTGTTGGCGCTTTCAAATTTCGTGGTGCTATGAATGCGCTTTTGCAATTTAGTGAAGCTCAAAAAAAAGCGGGCGTAGTTGCTTTCTCTTCGGGAAACCACGCACAAGCGATTGCACTTTCAGCAAAAACTCTTGGTATTCCAGCCATAATCGTTATGCCGCAAGATGCTCCTGCTGCAAAAATGGCAGCAACACGAGAATACGGCGCCGATATTGTTGAATTTGACCGTTATACGGAAGATCGAGAAAAAATTGGAAAAGAGATTGCCGAAAAAAATGGCCTGACACTCATTCCATCTTATGACCATCCACATGTAATTGCAGGCCAAGGTACGGCTGCAAAAGAGTTATTTGAAGAAGTAGGTGAATTAGATTACCTGTTTGTATGTTTAGGTGGCGGTGGTTTATTGGCTGGTTCTGCCCTGTCTGCTCGCCACCTTTCTCCAAACTGTAAAATATATGGTGTTGAACCTGCTCTAGGAAATGATGGGCAAATGTCTTTAAGAAAAGGAGAAATTGTTCATATTGATACGCCACAAACCATTGCTGATGGCGCTCAAACTCAATATTTAGGCAAATTAACATTCCCTATTATTCAACAAAAAGTGGATGACATTTTGACAGTAGAAGATGAAGACCTCATTAGCTGTATGAAGTTCTTTGCTGAAAGAATGAAAATGGTGGTTGAACCGACAGGATGTCTCGGATTTGCTGCTGCACGTAATTTAAAGCATGAGTTAAAAGGCAAACGTATAGGTATCATTATTAGTGGTGGCAATGTCGATATTTCTAAATATGTAGAGTTTTTATCTGCTTAATAAAAGTTAGTGCCTATCTATGAGTTCAGTTAATACGTCATAGATAGGCATTACATGCTACTCGTCTCTCGACTTGCTCATGTCTTAATTTAAATAAACTTTTGGAGATGGTGATGAGATTTATTTCTGAGTCTGAATCTTCTGCTCTCATCAATCATGAACTGGCTTATGACGCCATTTACCAAGCTTTAATTGCTGCAACTCAACCTGACACTAAAAGTTTTCCTGTGGTTCACGGTCAAGGTTCCGATAGTAAAAATACATTTAGTGTTAAGTCATCGGCGACCCAGCACTTGGCTGGCCTTAAAGTTGGTTCTTTTTGGGAAGATAACCCGAAAAACGGTTTACCTCGGCATAACGCACTCATTTTATTATTTAATCAAGCCAATGGAAAAATGGCAGCAGCCATCGAAGCAGGCAAAGTCAACGCGTTTCGGACAGCTGCGTCTAATGCAGTTGCAACCCATGTATTGGCAAGAAAAGATTCAAAAGTCTTGGCGATATTTGGTACAGGAAATCAGGCCAAATATGAATGCGAGGCTTTAGCGAGAATTAGAAGTTTCGAACAGATTTTGATAGTCGGGCGCGACCAAAGTAAGGCTGAACAAATGGCAGAAGACCTCAAACCATTAGGTATTCAGCTTAAAATGACGAGTGCAAAAGAAGCTTGTGAACGGGCAGATATTATTGTGACTGCAACTTCTTCGCACACTCCTCTTTTTAAAGCTGAATGGGTCAAAGCTGGCACTCATATTTCATCGATGGGTTCAGATAAACATGGCAAACAAGAGCTTCCGCCAGAGCTATTTTCACATAGTGGTTTATTTTGCGACCTTAATGTCCAGTCTAAACTCATTGGTGAATTTCAACATGCGTCTGAGTCTGCAACCTTAATCAATATAGGTGATGTGCTTTTAGCAAATGCTCAAGGTAGACAATCTCAGGAACAAATCACAATTTATGACAGTTCAGGTTTATCTATACAAGACTTATATATCGCTCAGAAAATTTTAGAAATTTCTTAATATTGATCATTTAACTGCATCGTTCAGGCTGATGCAGTTAAATTAAAAGTATGTTCCTTTTCATAATGCTTTACTGAATTTTGTTTTTAAAATCAGAATGAATCTTAAATAAAAACTTTGGCAAAAGACGCGATATACTGCTCAGCCTTCGCCTCATAATTTTGAAAACCCGCATCAAATATCCATTTTTCAATTTCAGATTTTTTGACTAATTTTTGCAAATAAAGCTGATGATGTTTGTCTAATTCTTCTTTTAAACTTCTTAGCATCAGTTCATTTAAACCAGTAGGAGGATTCAGACCTGTATCTAAAAGACTCGGCGCAAATGCCACACTTTTGAGTTCCAATTGATGCGCTGTTCTTACAGCAGTTTTTATCGCAGTCTCGATTCGCTCTATCGTGAAATCTTCTGGTGCCCCCATGCCTATAAGCAAAACTTTAGAAGCTTGTATGGTTGAAGGCGTTTGATTTATTAAAAGAACATCATTCAGTTTTGCACTAAACCAGTTATTTTTCCGTATTTCATATAGTCTGCCGTTTAGAGCTTCATCTAAATGTGCCAAACCACCCGAAAAAGAACGGTTATCCATTTCATGTTCAAAAATACAAGCACAGGAAAGCTCAACCTCGGCCGTGGTACAGTCCCAAGTCACAAGTTCAATGTTTAAATTTTGGTAACGCCCAATTTTAGTTTGCTTTAATTCTGTGCTCATATTTTTACTCTTCTCGTTTTACCAACCATATTTCAGCTCAAGGCCTAAATAGTTTGCGTCTTTACCACCCGCTTTCTTAATGGTATTTCCAACCTCAAAGTGCACGCCTTCGGCAGCCACAGACAGATTGGAATTAATTTTTCGATCTGCTCCGAGTTGAATATATGCCCCAGTCCAGCTCGAACCTTGCCCCGCAGTATTTGCCATGCTGTTATTGCCTTGGAAATAAATCGCATCTTGGGTGGTTTCACGCCACTGAAAACCTAAGGCACTTAACAGAGTAAGCTTCTCGGAAGGCTTAAGCGTCAGAGACGGTTTTATGTGAATAATATTGCTATAACCACTATAACCCGCCAAAGTAAAATATGAGCCATTAGCAAAAAGCTGGTTAAATGTATTGAGCTCATTATCATTGGGACTTTTATCCCCTGTGGCAATATCAAATTGCACTCCTAAACGAGGTGACCACACTTGGTCAGCAAAAGTGTATCCCGTAATACTACTGACCGCCCAAGCTTGAATTGTTTGCCCACCGATTTTTCCATGCTGAAGCATGCCTTCAACATCCCAATCTATATTATTCTTTTTACCCATGTGACGAAGGTCATATAAGTCTCGAACCTCATTGCCCTTAATACTTGGAAAAGAGGCATTATCTCGTTCATAACGCGAGTAATAACCCGATAACTCGCCATCCCCTACATTTTGTTTATCTACGCGAAAGCCACTAAAACTTAAATTGCTTTTCGAGCGGTCATTAAACGTGGAATCTTTTTCTATTTGAACAGGTCTGGTGAGATAACCTAAAATTCTCCATTCGCCATATTCATACCCCGACCATACCCCATCAAAGGCTTGCCGAACGTTTGGGCCTTCTCTATTTGAAATAAAGCGCTGTAAGTCAAAAGCCATTTCTTGACGGCCGACTCTAAATTTAAAAGTTCCATTATTTAAAGGACTCACCCACGCAATAAAGGCTTGTTCTATATCGAGTCTATTTTGATCGGTACTGGTAATATTCTTTTTATCAAACGCACGGGCATCACTGAGCTGAGTAAATAATTGTAAATGATCACCTATTCTTACATCTGCATGCGCTTGTAATCTTTGAATTAAATAGCTGTCAGCCTGATTATTTCCAGTACCAAACTTGGCATTATTATTGACTTCAAAACGTTCACGAATATTTGCCCCTAGTGATAAATAATTATTATCGCCAAAAGGTATATATTTGAAGTCGTCTCCTATTTTCTTTGGCACACACGGATTTTTTAAAACATCCCAATTTTCTTGCCAACGATTCGTTGAGATTTTTGGACGAGTTGGACATGCATCTGTGTTTGAGACTTCATTTTCTGCATAAGCAGATTCGTAGAAAAATAAACTGCTGGTTAATAACAGACTCATTTTTATTATTTTCAGGTAAGTCTCTGAGTGCTTAGTTCGATATGTTCTATCTTTAAAAACATGCGAGGCCATCAAGTGTTATCCATAGTAATAAATAGGTCGTTGCAGAGACTTGGGGTTTTGCACTCATACTGCTCTTAGGCAACATGAGTGCAAATTTCAATCGATCATTTAGGCTATAAATTATTTGATAGACGCATGAATTTCAGCGATATAACCGCCCGGGAACTGTACCATTGCTGACTCACGACCATCCGACTTATACGCATTCACCAAAACAGATGCACCTGCTTTTGTGGCTTTATCTAAAGTTTCAGATAAGTTTTTAACTTCATAACCCGTCATATCGCGCCCATACGGATAAGGAAGATGACCATTGGTCACGAACACTGTCATTTTGCCGAAGTCAGACTCAACGCGAATACGTCTATAGGTTTCATTTGGGCGACCAATTTCTATCCCTGCGGCTTTAGGGTTATCGGAAACGACTTTACCGTGCGAGAAACTCACGAACTTCTTAACAAACGAGTCAGCACTTTGTTTTGAAACATAAATACGATTTTCTGGAACAGTCTCTAACTGGTTATAGTTAGGCTTAGTCGTGTGCCAGTAGAGCTGCATATTTACGCCACCCGGCCATTGGACAATCGCATCACGCCCAATTGGGTCTGGAAAAGCGTCTACAATGACATCTGCCCCATTTGCTTTGGCAGCCTGCACTGCTGCATCCATGTCTTTGACTAAATAGCCAGTTCTTTCCAAACCAAACGGATATGGAATTGGAGTTTTAAAACCAAATACAGACAATGTACCTACTGGGGTCAATACAAGCTGAGACATCGTCTGGCTCGGTGTTGGTGTGACTTGGAAAACACCTTGTTTCGACTTGGTGCCACCGAATGTTGCGACTAAGCTATCGGTAAATTTGTCAAAGTCTTCAGGGTTTACATAAACATGCGTTGTATCGTATTGAGGAGCTACACCGGGCGCCTCACTTTTTATACTTGTTGTTGTTTTGGCAAAAACTTGAGGAACTAGGGCAACATTTGTGCCCACTAACATGGTGCTTAAAAGCAATGCTGATAATGATTTACGCATAAAATGCTCCTGTTTAAATGAGATGCTTAAACTTATTGTGATTTTGAAGATTGATTAGAAAGAATGGTGACCATCACCAACGCAGCGATGAGCCCAAGATGTTCGAAGAAACTATTAAACGTACTAAAAAATGCTGGGCCTGTATGATTCCAAAAGTCGTTTGCAACCAGCATTGCGACTGCGGTTAGACAGCCTAAAGCCCCTACTCCTAACCAGACAAAACGATTAAAAATAACTAAGAGCGAACCAACAATTTCAATAAAAATCGCTGTAGCTGCCCAGAGCCAAGCAGGCTGTAACCCAAAACTCGCCTGCTCTTCAATAGCCGCATGAAATCCGATGAATTTATTAATTCCCCCCACTAAATACGCTGAAACGAGTGCAAGTCGAAGTAGCGGAAGCAATCCATGAATTGATAAGATCTTTTTTACCCATACTGGGTTATTATTAATCAAGTCACTCATCTATTTACCTTTTTGAAATCTCATAGTTTTAATATTTTAAAAATATAAGTTTCATGTATTAATAAAAGTTTATAAAATATGCAATATTCATGATCTAATTTATAAAATTATCTTTATAAAAATAAGATAATTTAAATAGTTTTAAATATTTTATTAACCTTTAAAAAACCAAATAACTCACGGTATATAAAATCAAAAAACCGTGTAAACTACTAGATATTTATTTAAATACAAACTGTATTCTAAAAAGATACAATGATTGATATACAGATATTCCTCATATAATTTAGCGGCAAGATCATTTAGCCTTTAAAATTTAATGGATAAAATAGACTGTATTAATACTTTTATAAGTGTGGTAGAGAATGGAAATTTTAGTCATGCTTCTAGAAATCTAGGCATTACGAGAGATCAAGTTTCAAAAAGAATTTTTTATTTAGAAAGTCTATTTAATACATCATTATTTATACGCAACACCCGAAAGATGGACCTGACTCGCTCTGGAGAAAAGTTCTATAAGCGATGCAAAGTGATTGTAAAAGAGTTAGATTTAGCAGCTCATGACTTTGTATACGACCAGAAGTACCCTGAAGGCTTACTCAAAATTAGTGCTCCACATGCCTTTATCCAAACGTGCTTTTCAGATGTTATTTCTAATTTTCTAATCAAATATCCTCATATTGAAATTGATCTTATGTTTTCAGACCACTTCACTCATATCAATCAGCATAAGTTTGATGTGATTTTAAAAGTTGAGGAAAATATTGAAGAGCAAAATACTTTTATTTTAAACACGTATAAAAGAAGCTTTTATGCAACAGATGCATATTTAAATAAATATGGAAAACCGAAAAATATAGAAGAGCTTAGAGAGCATAGCATTTTACTATATTCTAAAGATGACTTAAAAAATAATATTATTAACTCAATACCAAAATTGACATGTAATAATATAGAAATTCTTTTAGAACTTTGTAAGAGAAATCAGGGTATTTTATTTGCACCTGACTTTTTAGCAAAAAAATATGAAGATGAGGGAATTATTATTAATTATTCAAAAACTCTTTTAAACTCTGATCTTTATTTTTATGCAACCACACCTTATGGATCGAGAGTTCCAAAGAAGGTTGAACTTTTTTTAAATTCTTTAAAGCAGCATTTTTCAAATTATCATTAAGTTAATAAAACTTTAGCCGCTAAATTACTCTTTTTCTTTATCTACATTTCTCAAAAACTCTATTTATCTCTGCCCTAAAAAGCCTTAAATTACTTTAATTTAGGGCTTTTTCGGTCATACAAAGCTATCAAGTTTATTTGTTATAAGTTAGAGCCCGCAGAAAATATTCAAGCATCTGCTCTTTTTCATCTGTCCCATCAGAACCTAAAAGTTGAATAATTCCACCTTCAATCATATATAAAAAGAGTTTGGCATCGGTAAATGAAACATCGGTTTTAACTAATCTAAGCTGGCTATAAATTTCATTGGTGAGCCATGTTCTGTACCTCACGGCGGTTATGTACGCGTTTGGATAGCTATTTTTAGTTTCAAAAATGGCCTTAAATAATAGGTAATACGGCCCTTCTATATCACTATGTAGATAATATAGTTTCTTAATTTTATCTAACGCGCTTGTAGCATGGTCATATTCGACCATTTCAATGACTTGGTCTTGGAGCCGTTCTTTTTGTACAACGAGGCAAATATCAATAAACCGCTCTTTAGAGTGAAAGTAGTTATAAAACGTCATTCTCGTTATTTCAGCTTCTCTCACGATTTTGTCGACACCGACTTTGTGAAACCCACCATGATGAAATACCTGAATCCCGTTATTTATAACTTTTACAGCACGTGCTGGGAGAGTTAAATTTGGCATAGTTTTACCGTTATAAATTAAATTTTTGTTGTATATAAATGAGATATAAAAGCCTTTCACTTTTTTAAAGCTGAAAAAAAGCATAGCAAAGCCATAAAGACTGTGCTTGGCACATCTCAAGTTTTATTGTTGATGCAAGTTTTTTGAGCCGTAATGACTGAAAGCCTGAAAACTATATAGGTCATCAAGCTGCTTTAAATTTTTAAGTGGTGTCGTTATAGCTTTTGGCAACGGCTGCCAAGAAATAATGGATGTGCAAAGCCAACTCCTTTTTATTGGGAGTTCTGCCAGACATTTATAGAATTATGGTGGCAGAACGGAAGAAGGTTGACAGACTAGTAATAACTCAAACTAGCACACCCGAAGGTGTCCCTCTCCCGTCCTACCGCTACGGGAGGGAACGAGTGGTCCACCACACACAAAACTATTCCTCAGAAGGAAAAGCTCTGATGCGGGAGTTATTGTTCAGCCTGTCAAAGCCGGCTGGCAATGTGGCCAGCAGGCAAAGAATAGTGCCCAACCCTGTTGCAGTCAAGCACACAAAATGACATTTGTTTTAAATTAGATCATTAAAAAGTAAGAATAAATAATGGATAAGTGATTGTTAAATGAGGGTTTATAAAGGGGGGTTTTAGGGAATTAAACTTTAAAAGAGTAAGCTTTTGAAGGCGTAACCTTTCTTAAAGGTGAGAAGATTACACCGCCCAATTAAGTTATAGATAGAAATTAGACTTCATCTATTTTCATAAAATATAAATCAGTGCCTTTTGCAATTGTTTGTTCTTGAAAAGGAACCATCACAATACAATTCGCTTTAACAAAAGATTCTATTTGATATGGCTGCTGTTGGTCGATAATTTCTAATATATATTCCCCATTTTCTTGAGCCTTATAATGCCCCCATAACAACTTTCTGTTTGTCATATCAGGAACAATCTCTATATCAACTTTACCCTTAAAGTAAGCATGATCAAAAAAGTCTGAGATATGCTTATTCAAAATATATTTCACGAAAGCATGCATCAGAATCGCAATATCTTGGATATCACCCGGTAAGTTAATAATAGTCGCTTTGTCTTCTGTAACGACTACTCTCATACCTTTATGATTACCGCTTTCATCATAAATTTGCACTGTCTCACGACTAGGTGGAGTTCTATCTTTACCTTTAAGAATTTTAATTTCATGGGCTGGTATACAACGTGTATTCAAGGCCGATGACATGCTGCTTTGATCAAAGATTGGAAGTTTTTCAAGCTGGAATAAAGAAGAACGATTATTTTGATATGTGCAGCAAAGAATGACATCAAAGTTTGAGGTTTGTTCTTCAAAGAAGTTTATATAATCGTCCCTGCTCGTCGTTAATGAGTCATCTAAAGCTGGGTCATTATCTTTTTTAAGATTATTAAATGCAGCATCAAAACGTTCAGGTTTAAGTGATTTAATTTCTACCTGTTCATAGCCCCATGTTTTCAAGAGATCTTTAACATATAGACTTTCCTCACTCATTTCATTTTTATCGAAGGAATGCATACTTACAACGAGAATTCTGGGATTTTTATATATAGATAATTCTTTGATTCCCGCTCGTCTTAAAACAATTAATTTTTCAGGAGTCAGTTTCTCATCTTTTTTTAGAATCACATCGCCTTGTTTAAATATACTGCCTTTAGAAATGACACCATGCATGGCAGGAATAGAGCCAGTAATTTTTTTAGCCTCGGTATCAGAAAGATCTAATCTTTCATCTTGTTCGTCAACGACTGAATCTAAAGAGTCTGGCAATTTTGTATAGGCAGGAATTTCTAACAAGCTCGGAGCTTTTAGGTCTAATTTATATGGATTAATAGATCTATAAAGTTGTTGTCCCCAATAGTACCAATGAGTAATTAATAGAGGGCTTTCTTTACTTGCAGATTGAGTTGTTTCTGAGTTAATAGCCCATCCTGAATAGGCTGATAAATTATATAGAGGATAATCCTGTAAAGCATATACATCACTTGCGTTAACTTGATTTAATGCTTCATCAAGCTCTGCAGTTTCTTTTAAATCACCTTTAGGCAAATTTATATTGATGTGGTAAAAAATGTCCGTTAAATGATTCAGTAAGTTATCTGGTATTGGAAGTTTTTTTTGCATAAATATAGTTCCTAGAAGTACCTCAAATAAGAGGTACTTCGCTAATTTTAATTATTAATCCACATTAATAAAGAACTTATCGCCATCTAAGACGCGTTCGGTATTAAAGAAAGATCTTCAAAATACCTCACTCATTACATTATTTGCTCTAAAATCTATTTTCTAAAAATTGGCTGTATAGCAAATTGTAAGAATCAGAAATACACCTCTTTATTTTGCTTTAGCAAAGACTTTATAACGTCAATAAAAAAGCCCTAAACCATTATAGTTTAGGGCTTTTTAAGTCATGTAAAGCAATTTGAGTTTATATAAAAATAGACAGATATGTATATTTTTTATTTATTATCATTCGCCCAGTTCATGAAAATAAAAGGCTTAAATCTTCTAAATTTAAGCCTTTAAAAAGCCTCTCATTTCTGCAAAATCAATCAAGGTACCCTAAATCTCTACTTGGCTTCCCATTTCCACCACTCGGTTAGCAGGTATCTGGAAGAAATCACTAGCAGGACTCGTATTTAGTTGCATAGAAATGAACAGTTTTTCACGCCATGAAACAATACCATCACCTACGTTATGAATTACACGTTCACGTGATACAAAAAAGCTTGTGTCCATAATGTTATATGGTTGATTCAACTTAGTTAAAGCTTGTTCTAATGCTTGAGGTACATTTGGCTGCTCTTTAAATCCATAATAAGCACTGACACGTAAAAAATGCTTATCTAATACTTCGACATCAATGCGTTCTGATTCATCTACATAAGGAATGTCACGAGTATTTATAGTGATCAAAATATTACGTTCATGAAGTATTTTGTTATGTTTTAAATTATGTAATAAAGCATGAGGAACAACTTTTGGACTACTTGTCATAAATACAGCCGTTCCACTCACCATATAAGCACTAGACTCCAAGCTCTTAATAAATAAATCTAATGGCATAGTGTCACTTTGCAATTTGCTCAGTAGTAATTCACGTCCACGGCGCCATGTTGTCATAATTATAAAAGTGATTGCACCCATCATTAATGGGAACCAGCCGCCATCTACAATTTTTAGTGAAGTTGAAGCAATAAAGAGGAGATCTGGAATTAGCAATGGTATCGCAACTAATAACATGACCCATGAAGGCCATTTCCATAAGTGATACATAATGAAAGCAACTAGAATAGTGTCACAAAACATAGTCAAAGTTACTGCAATACCATAAGCCGAAGCTAGATTAGCGCTAGATTGAAACATAAGCACTAAACTAATAATCATACCAAGCAACATCCAGTTCAATGCTGGTATATAAATCTGACCAATTTCAGATTCAGAGGTATGGTCAATCGCAAAACGTGGTAAATAACCTAATTGGATAGCTTGACGTGCCATAGAAAACACACCTGAAATAACTGCCTGAGAGGCAATTACTGTCGCAGCAGTTGCTAAAGCAATCATAGGATATAAGGCTATTTTGGGTACCATCATGAAAAAAGTATTCTCAATGGCCTGTGGGTTTTGCAAAATCAATGCACCTTGTCCTGCATAGTTTAATACCAAGCATGGTAGCGCAACCAAAAACCAAGCCAATTGAATTGGCTTACGACCAAAATGGCCCATATCCGCATATAACGCCTCTCCTCCTGTAATCGTCAATACAACTGCTCCCATAACTACAAATGCAGTCACGGGGTTATTTTCAATGAAAGGAAGAGCCCAATACGGATTAAGCATATTCAAGATATAAGGGTTCTTGATAATGTGAGATAGGCCAATAAAACCTATTGAGAAAAACCACAGTAGCATGATAGGTCCAAAAAAACGGCCTACGGATCCAGTTCCCTTTTTCTGGATCATAAATAATCCAATTAGAATCACGATCGTAATTGGTATCACATACGGTGTAAAAATAGGGGTTGCTACCGACAATCCCTCTACTGCTGACAATACTGAAATAGCGGGGGTAATAATGCCATCACCAAAAAATAATGAAGCACCAAATAAACCAATTGTAATTAACCCAAAGCGCACTTTAGGTCCAATTTTCTTATTGTGCATGTTAAGAGCTAATAAAGCTAAAATGCCGCCCTCTCCATGATTGTCAGCACGCATAATTAACATACTAAATTTCAAGGACACCACGATCATTAGTGCCCAAAAAATCAATGATAAAATGCCTAAAACATTCGCTTCATTTATAGGAACATTATGTGATGTATGAAAACATTGGGTAAAAGCGTAAAGTGGACTAGTACCGATATCACCAAAAACCACCCCTAAAGCGCCCAATGTCATTGCTGACATTTTTTGACGTCCAATCTCATGTGAACTCATCCATATCTCCTTGATATGAAATTATTATTCTTATTTAAAAAGTACTAACACCTATAGCCCACTATCATTGATCAAAATATAAAAATCAAGAGCATTAATAATCAATAAGATATTACTTCCTATAATAAGTGGGACTATAAACACAAAAATTAGTCTACCCTCATAGTATTTGAATTCTAAACTTGATTAATTTTCGTACTTATACACATTAGGGCGTGAATTAATACCCCGAAAAGAAAAAACCGCCATTTAAGGCGGTTTTTTAAATTGCTGATTTAACAGCGAATCTTGGTAGGTATATCCAGACTCGAACTGGAGACCTCTACGATGTCAACGTAGCGCTCTAACCAACTGAGCTATACACCTAGAATGGAAAGCATAATATTCATTTTTCAAAAGCAAAACAAGAGATTTGCCATTGAAAAAAATACAAATGAGCAGACTTTAAGCAAACTTTTTTCATTTTCCAAAAAAGTAAAACGGTACATGGTTCAACCACATACCGTTTTGTTTAGCTGAATTTAACTCTCAATTTAACAAGGGCATTTCTTTAAAGTACCGCCTGCCGATGGATAACGCACATCAACACAATGACGGTAGAAAGTCTTCGCATCCATAGGTGTTAAATCTGGATGATGAGCTTTCATGTGCTCCAAATACGTTTGATAATCCGGCACTCCAACCATCAGTCGGAAGCTTTGCTGCAAACGCTGCCACAAGGTTGCTATACGCGACCAGTTCTTTGGAGAAAGTAATAGCTCTTTTTGCGAAAGCACTGTCATTTTGATGATTTTCGCAATAATGACAGTTCCATTTTTTGCAAATTTAAAATTCATCTTTATTCTCCTCGAGTGGTAACCACTTCAGGATCGGCATATACCGCAGGTGCTTCATTTACAGTCGGAGTACGACTCGCTAAAGCACGGCGAACAATACCAATTGAGGCAATAATCATGACAATCGATACAATCATAAAGAAGCCACAAAGCGCAGCATTAATCTGATTCGACATCACAATGTTTTGCATCTCAGCAATAGTTTTGGCTGGTTTAATAATTTCACCGCGAGCAATCGCATCAGAGAACTTATGCGCTTGCGCCAAGAAACCAATTTTTGGGTTTTCGTGGAAAATCTTTTGCCAACCGGCAGTCATACAGGTCACGAACAAGAAAATAGTTGGAATAATCGTCACCCACACATATTTTTCTTTTTTCATTTTAAACAGAATGACTGTACCTAAAATGAGTGCCATAGAAGCCAGCATTTGGTTACCAACACCAAATAAAGGCCATAATGAGTTAACGCCACCTAATGGGTCAATCACACCTTGATAAACGAAGAAGCCCCATCCACCAACTGCAACGGCTGTACCAACCAAATTACCAAAGAATGAACCTGATGCTTTAACCGCAGGAATGACAATACCTACCGTGTCTTGCACCATAAAACGACAAGCACGAGTACCCGCATCTACAGCAGTTAAAATGAATAATGCTTCAAATAAAATCGCAAAGTGATACCAGAACGCCATCATTGAACGGCTATTGAAAATTTCAGAAATGATATGAGCCATACCAATAGCAAAGGTAGGCGCACCACCCGTACGTGAAAGAATCGAGCTTTCACCTACTTCTTGAGCCAACACAGTCAACATTTCTGGAGTAACGACAAAACCTAAGTTACGTACAGCTTCTGCCGCAGACTCTACAGTTGTGCCGAGTACTGCCGCTGGCGCATTAATCGCAAAATACACACCCGGGTCTAAGACAGTCGCACAGATCATCGCCATGATCCCGACGAAAGACTCCATAAGCATACCGCCGTAGCCAATCACACGAATATCTGCTTCGTTATCAATGAGTTTTGGCGTAGTACCACTTGATACAAGCGCATGGAAACCAGAAATGGCGCCACAGGCAATAGTAATAAATAGGAATGGGAATAAACTACCTGAGAAAACAGGACCAGTACCATCAATGAAGTGAGTCACTGCTGGCATTTTCAATTCAGGTAATGCAATTAAAATACCGACTGCCAAACCAAGAATGACACCAATTTTAAGGAAGGTAGATAAATAATCACGTGGCGCTAACAATAACCAGACAGGTAATACTGAAGCAATAAATCCATAAATGATTAAGCACCATGTGAGTTGTGTACCAGTTAAAGTGAAAAACTCACCCCAGTACGGGTCTGCTGCAACATGTCCACCATAGACAATTGCCAGCATCATTAAAACAAAACCAATAATTGAAACTTCTGCAATACGTCCCGGACGAATAAATCGCATGTAAACGCCCATGAACAATGCAATTGGAATAGTTGCTGCAATCGTAAAAACACCCCATGGACTATGGGCAAGTGCTTTAACCACAACCAAAGCCAATACCGCAAGGATAATAATCATTACTCCAAGCGCACCAAGCATTACAACGATACCAGCAAAAGAGCCAAGCTCCTGCTTTGCCATTTCACCAAGTGAACGACCATCACGGCGTGTCGAGATAAATAAAACTAAAAAGTCTTGTACCGCACCTGCCAGAACCACACCAACCAGTAGCCAAATGGTTCCCGGTAAAAAGCCCATTTGTGCTGCCAAAATTGGTCCGACTAGCGGCCCTGCTCCAGCAATTGCAGCAAAATGGTGACCAAAAAGCACATATTTATTGGTGGGAACATAATCCAGACCATCGGCTAAACGATGTGCTGGGGTTAAACGTCTTGGGTTTAATTCAAATACTTTAGTTGCAATAAATAGACTATAAAATCGGTATGCGATGCTATATACACATGCTGCAGCCAGTACAAGCCAAACCGCGTTAACATGTTCACCACGACTGAGTGCCAGCATCCCAAAAGAAATTGCACCTATAATTGCCACTAGGCTCCAGACCAGCTTGGAGGGAAGCGTAGATTTCGCTTGCATTGTGTCCATTCTTAACCTCTCAATAAATAACTACAGCATTTTTATATTGTTATGTACTGTTTCTCTTAATCCCTGTGACTCTACTCCTCCTTTTTCTTTTTTCCTCTTATACTTTCGCATAAAAAAAGGGATGATTTACATCATCCCTTCGATAATAGTGTATTTTTTAACTATTATGCACGCTCTAAATAATCGCCAGTACGAGTATCTACACGAACGCTTTCTTCTTGCTGAACAAATAACGGAACACGAACAACCGCACCTGTTTCAAGCTTAGCTGGTTTACCGCCACCGCCAGATGTATCACCACGTACGCCCGGATCAGTTTCAACGATTTTTAATACAACGAAGTTCGGTGGGCTTACTGTTAAAGGTACGCCGTTGAACAACATAATTGTACATTTTTCATTTGAATCGTCTTTTAACCATTTAGCAGCATCGCCCATTGCAACTTTGTCTGCAGCGATTTGCTCAAAAGATACAGGATCCATGAAGTTCCACATTTCACCATCGTTGTATAGGTATTCCATTTCAACTTCAACGATGTCAGCTGCTTCTAAAGAGTCACCTGATTTGAAGGTTTTTTCTAATACTTTACCGGTTTTAAGGTTACGTAATTTTACACGGTTGAACGCTTGACCTTTACCTGGTTTTACATATTCGTTTTCCATGATAGAACATGGGTTACCATCAAGCATAACCTTAAGGCCAGCTTTGAAATCATTTGTAGAATAATAGGCCATGAAAGGCACACTCCAAACTTAACAAGTCAACTATGCGATATAATGCGTTGTTGCATTATCTTAATCGTGTCAAATGATAAACTATTTATACCAAGAGCAAAACTGGCAATCACAACTCAGTGACCTTATTACTGATCCTTCTGAACTGCTAAGCCTACTCGAGTTATCCTCAGATCAGCTATTATCGGGTGCGATTCTAGCTTCTGAAAAGTTTAAATTACGTGTGCCTCGTGCGTTCGTCGGAAAAATGAACGCTAAAAACCCACTTGACCCGCTTTTACTACAGGTATTGCCTCATCATTTAGAACTTGAAGAACATCCTGAGTTTGTAACCGACCCTTTAGGTGAAGAAGCAGCAAATCAATTACCGGGTGTATTACACAAATATAAATCACGTTTTTTACTGACTTTGACAGGTGCTTGCGCAGTTCATTGTCGTTATTGTTTCCGTCGCCACTTTCCCTATCAGGAAAATTTGCCAAAAAATGACGATTGGCTAAACATTAAAAACTATATTGAAGCGAATCCCGACATTAATGAAGTAATTTTAAGTGGCGGTGACCCACTTACTTTGTCTAATCGAAAATTAGCACTTTGGTTGGAACGTTTATCATCTCTCAAACAAGTGAAGATTTTGCGAATTCATTCACGAGTTCCAATTGTCATTCCAAATCGAATCGACGAAGAGCTGATTTCTTTATTAAAAAACAGTAGGCTGCGTATTATTCTGGTGGTACACTCGAACCATGCTTCTGAGCTCGATGACTTTACTTGTTCAAAGTTGATGGAGTTATCTTCACACCACATTACTGTACTGAATCAAGCTGTATTGCTAAAAGGTGTTAATGATTCTGCTCAAACTTTAACTGATTTAAGTTATCGTCTATTTGAAGCTCGCGTTATGCCATATTACTTACACGTATTAGATAAAGTAAAAGGTGCACAACATTTTGATTTAATGCCATCTGAAATAGATGCGATATATCAAGACGTGTTAGCGAGCCTACCTGGATATCTGGTTCCTAAACTCGTCAGGGAAATTGCGGGCGAAAAGAATAAAACACCGCTTTTTGGGGCTACAACTTTTTGAGTTATATAATAAGTGATGATGAATAATGCACTTTCGGACATTTTTCACAATCAAACCTCACGTACTCGTGAACGGTTAAGCTTTTGTGAAGCCAACATTAAAGACCTTAATGAATGGGTCACTACCCTTTCTATTATGCAATTGGGTGATACTTCAAAAGCGCTATTTACCGCAATTTTGGAGTTAAATGAATTAAATTGCAGTGAAACACTTCGCTTTGACTTAATTCAAACGCTTCACCCAACCATTAATAATGTTTTGGCAAGTTTAGAAAAGAACTTCTTTAACCAAGGTGTGATTAGTACAGATCGTAACGAGCATATTATTGAGCTAGCAATGCTGTTGCGCTGTTATTTTGCCAGCATTTATTTAAATATTGCGCAGACCAGCCACGAACAGCTGCAAAAACAGAAGTTTTCTTTGTTTTCTTTTAAACAAAAGAAAAATTTACAAACTGCGCGTATTTTGGCGACATTCCATGCATTGCAGCAACTGACCAACCTTTTATATCAACAGCACATGCTCTATAGCGAACCTGTAAAAGGCCAATGGTTAATTGCGCATCAACTTTATGAAACAGCCGTTCAGCACAAATACCATTTAACCAATATTAATCATATTCAAGGCGTGCAACACCCTTTAGCGAATATTACGCAGGCTTATGCACAGCTTATTTTATTAGATATTTTTAATACCAATCAGATTCGTCAATCAGAAATTCAGGCTTTGTTTCAATGTAGTTTCGACTGGGCACGTATGATTCAAATCTTGCCTAAAGACTCTGCTTTAACAAAGTATGTGGTCGATCCAACTAAAGACCACCCACCTGTATATAACAAAAAGCAAAGTTCAAATTTCAACCCAAGCATTTTTATTAGTACACAAGCGTTGCTTGAGCATGTCACTGCTACCATGCATAAAAATGCTCAATATATGTCTAAAAATGAAAAGATTTATTTGAGCCCAGCACTAAAATTCCATGTTCAAACCATTTTGGGCACGACAGCACAACGCCGTCATGAACGTTATGAATATAATGCTGCACTACAAATCTGTTTCGGGTTAAGTACCGCTCATTTTTACTTATCTAAAGCAAAAAACTTTGAAGAAACGCTACAACTTAACAATAACTATAATCTACAAAGCGAATCGAAAGTTTTATCAAACCTAGAGAAAAAAGAGCAACAAACTTCGTCTTACCAACGCTTAAGCCGTGAGAGTAAAACCATCTATCAAACCACCGTGCTTGATATTAGTGTGAATGGCTACCGTATTAAATGGTCTGGTGAAGCGCCTAAAAACTTAAGAACTGGCGAATATATTTTAGTCAAAGAAACACTGCATGGTCAGTGGCGTGGCGGTGTGATTCGCTGGATTAAACAATCGACTGAAAAAAGTCTGGAACTGGGTTTAGAAATTCTTTCACAAGCCATGTTCCCTTGTGCTGTACATATTCAGGCAGAGCGCCATACTCGTAATTACCACCCTGCACTATTACTACAAACTCAAAACTTAGAAGAAATACAAAACACGCTTATTTTACCGGGGTCTCAAATTTTTAGAGAGCAACAAACAATTCATTTACGATTGGGGACAGAAGAAATCAAAGTGTATCTACTCAAAGCACAACTCATTACTCAAAGTTTTATTCAATTTCAATTTGAACTTTTGAATGAGCAGCAGCAACACCTGCTTGATCAGTTCATGCTGAAAAAGAATAGTAACGTGAATAGCCAAGATTTATGGGAAGCATTAAAGTGAGAAACTCTTTACTATCTAAAAGGTTAAAACGTACTGAAATACGTTTACTCATTATTGATGATAACCAATTACGTTATAACCAAATTTTAAATTTATTATCGGGGAATGATTATCAAGTTAATGCCTTATTACTTGATGATTTAAAAAGTTTTGAAAAGCAGCTCAATACATCGTGGGATGTCATTATTTTTGGTCGCGCATATGATTTGAAAATTGAACAAACTCTCTCCCTTGTTCAAGCCTCAGAACAGCCGCAGCTACCAATTTTACTTTTACAACCAGATGATTACCAAGCGCAGCAATATCAAAACTATATTCAAAAAGGTATTTATGATGTAGTTCCATTAGAACCTTTGGACTATTTCTATATTACGCTTGTTCGAGCACTGTCATACAGCCGCCTTTTACAAAAGGAACAACGTCTTTTGGCGGAGCTTGATACCATTCATACGCATACGCAAACATTGGTCGATAACAGCCATAAAGCGGTCGCTATTTTTCAAGAAGGCATCCACATTAAGGCAAATACCGAATATTTGAATCTTTTTGGCTTTCAGCAAGAAGAAGATATTATTGGTTTGCCAATCTTGGATGTCTTACAACCCAACGATTTAAATATTTTTAAACAGCGTTTTAAGAAAATTTCTTTAGGGCAGTTTGATCAAGCACGCTTCGAAATCCAAAGTCAGCATCAAGCCATTTCTGGTAATAATGCTTTAAAACTGGAATTTATTCCGAGTCAAGAAGAAGATGCTGTACAGCTGACCATTGACTATCAAGTTGATTTAAAAACACCAGCAAATACGGTACCGTCCGAGAAAACAACTGGGTTAAGCACAGCTTGGCCGCAGATTAACCGACATTTATCGACCCACCCTGCGCAAGCAAATGCCATAGTTCTATTTAGACTTGCGCAGTGCCCAGAACGCCTCTTTCAACAGGGTTGGCAGACTTTGGGGCAGTATTTCAATCAGCTACATGGTTTTTTAAAAGACCATGCACAAATGCCGATTTACCAAGTCGATTTGGGTACGTATGTAGGCATTTTACAAGCTGAAAATAGTACAGTTTTAAACTCTCAGTTGACGAGTTTGCAAACTTTGCAAAAAGAGCACTTGTTAAAAGTGAATGAGCAAAACTTTTCGGTACAGTTAAAACTTGGCTATGCTCCGTTAAATCAGCCACTCACTGAGGTTTCATTTAGCTCATTACTTAATGAAGCTGAAAAGCAGAACCTACCTCAAGTTACCCCTCAGCTTGAAATAACGCCTATCGTAGAAAAAACAGTTTCGCCAAGCATTGAAGCTGTTTCTCTTGATTTAACGATTGAACATTTTGAGGCGACTTCGCAGTCTTCTTTGCTGCAGCAGTTAAGACAAAAACTAGCTCAGGGCCAAATACACCTGAAGTATCAGCAAGTTTATGACAAGCATGATGAAGAAACTCATAACTATGAAGTGACGAGTGGCTTTATTGCTGATGAACAATGGCATGATTTAAACGACTTAGCTGACTTAAAAGAAGATGCTGAACTGTCAATTCAACTAGACCGCTGGATATTGGTAGAAGCATGTAAACAGCTTCATAACTTCATTGCTCAATATCCTAAAGCAAGACTCATTATTAACCTTAATATTGATATTTTGCTGAAAGATAAGTCATTCCCTGAACTGATTTCCAAACTGCTTACCATCATTGGTAGCAAACTTGAAAGTCCGCTAATTTTGCAATTTTCGGAACAGGCACTTCAGCACTACCTTCCAACAGCTCAACCGCTGATTGGTCGTTTACGTCAACATGGTGCGGAAGTTTCAATCCGAGACTTTGCTTCTTCTATATATAGCGATTCAATTTTGCAGCAGCTTGATATTCAGCTCGTAAAATTACAGTCCAGCAAAACTGACCTATTAAGCTCAGACCAAGGACTTAGTAGCTTGCAAGAAAAGGTACTGAACTATTTGACTGTAAAACCGATTGGAATTTTATTGGCTAATTTAAATGATATGAACTTGTTTGCTAATGCATGGAATGTGGAAGCACGTTTCTTACAAGGTGATTATTTTCAGAAAAAGCTTGATCGCTTAACAGATGTGCAAGACCAATAATGGTCTTGTACGCTAAAAACAAAAAACGGGCATAAGCCCGTTTTTTGTTTCGTTTTGAAGTATTAACGCTTGATAGAGCGAGACATACCAGCAAAACGTTGTTTGAATTTGTCGATACGACCACCAGTGTCTACATTCTTTTGTTTACCAGTGTAGAAAGGGTGGCAAGCTGAACATACGTCAAGGTAAATAGTTTCTTTACCTAAAGCAGAACGAGTTTCGATTACGTTACCGCATGAGCAAGTTGCAACTAATTTTTCATATTTTGGGTGAATATCGGCGCGCATCGTCGATTACTCCTAATTGAAGAAAGGCTTAAGCTGTCATCGCAATTGATCACTCTCAATTAAATTGAGGCAGGCTTTTTCAAGCAGATCAACACCACAACAGACCATTCTTTTGGCCCACCGAAACCTCTAGGGTTAGAGCTAAGCACAACAAGTGGACAGTATTATACGCCATATAATTTTTTTTTGCGACTTAATCTTGGGATTTAGCCCAGTAATTTGCGATTACTCCACACACCATTAACTGTATTTGGTGAAATATCATAATTGGCAATACAATCATTCCCAAAGGCTGACCAATAAATAAGATTTGTGCCATTGGAACCCCACTCGCCAAGGTCTTTTTTGAGCCACAAAAGAACACGGTAATCTGATCGGCACGGCTAAAACCAAAAGCACGTGGCAAATACAGTGCAAGCAACATAATAATAGTCAGTAATACCGAGCAAGCGAGTGCTAAAAGAAGTAAGGTTTTCCAGTTCACTTGATGCCAAAGTCCGGCAACTACTGCCCCACTAAATGCACCATAAACCACCATCAAAATTGAGCCTTGATCGAATGCTTTTACAATGCTTGGTACTTTTGCCATATATGGAAAAACATAAGGACGAAGTAGTTGCCCTAAAACAAATGGCACTAATAACAATAGCGTAATTTCTATAATGGACGATGTAGGATCAAACCCGTGCTGACTCTGCCCTAAAATAAAGAAACTGACTAAAACTGGCGTAATGAACATACCCACCAAGTTTGAGAAAGATGCACTACATACCGCCCCTGCCACATTCCCTTTTGCCACTGAAGTAAAAGCAATAGAAGACTGAACCGTAGAAGGTAAGAAACACATAAACAGAAAGCCCCAATAGAGCTGCTGTCCCAATAAAGGTAAAAGAATAGGTTTAGCCAATAAACCAAGAGCAGGAAAAATAAAGAACGTAATTGCAAATACCAGTAAATGCATTTTCCAATGCAAAATACCTTCAATTACAGCTTCACGAGACAACTTAGCCCCATGTAGGAAGAATAAAATTGCAATCGCGACTGTAGTTAATGTATTGAAATACTGCGCAGCTTGACCACTGACTGGAAAAAATGTTGCTAGTAGCACCATACCAACCAACAAAATTGTAAATCGATCAAGTGCCAAGAACTTCAGCATGTTCACATCCTATGATTATTTTAGACAAATAAAAACCCAGTTGATAAATTGACCATTTGGTCAAGCCTTCATCATACTGGGCTATAAAAATAAAGCTAGGCTTTTAAGACCTAAATCTTAAAGCACCTAAGTCAATTATTTAATTATTTCTAGCATTTGCATCTTGCTGAATGAGCTCGATTTTGTAGCCATCTGGATCTTCAACAAAGGCAATAACCGTAACGCCACCCTTCATTGGGCCAGCTTCACGCACAACTTTACCGCCACGTGCTTTAATTTCTTCACATGCTTTGTAAGCGTCTTCGACACCAATTGCGATGTGACCATAAGCATTACCTAAATCATAACTTGATATATCCCAGTTATGAGTAAGTTCAAGCACGGTATTATTTTCTTCATCGCCATAACCAACAAATGCCAGTGTAAAACGACCTTCTTCATAATCACGCTTACGAAGTAACTTCATCCCTAATACTTCGGTATAGAACTTTAAAGATTGTTCTAAATTGCCTACTCGCAACATTGTATGAAGCATTCGCATGTTTATTCACCTGCCTTTTCTGTTTCATGTGTTTGATGATCTTTGAGTAGTTTTCCAACCCAAACCACTAAAATTAAGATTGGAATCCCGATCAGTGTGGTCATCAAAAAGAAGTTTGGGTACCCAATATTACTCACTATGGTACCTGAATATCCACCTAAAAGTTTTGGTGTAAGGGTCATCAGTGAACTAAAGATCGCATATTGAACAGCAGTAAATGACACACTGGTTAGACTCGAAAGGAATGCAATAAATGCTGCACCAGCAAGACCCGAAGCCATATTATCTACAACAATTGCGAAGTAGAGCCACAGTGAACTATAAGGCTTGATGACTTTACCGCTAATCTCAACTTCTTGACCTGACTTGGTGTCAATGTATGGTAGAGGTTCGATGTTCACATCTAATTCAGCTTTTGGTGCAGAGTTTGAGGCGACTTCATATTGATGTGAAACTGATAATACTTTTTGGTTTCCTTCAACCACCGAAGCAGTAAGTTGTTTGCTTGGTGATGACAATAATTTTTGCATATCAATTGCAGCGTTGAACACGCCTTTTTGATCTGTCATTTTTGCATCAAAATTTTGCCCATCAAGATTCACCACAATCTTTTGGTTAGGCGATAAAGCTTTGCCAAAGTACTGACCACGAACAACCACACTGCCTTCAGAAGATTTAGCAGTGATTTGGTCACTTCCCATTAAAGGTAAAATCTGTAGGGGTACATGTTCAGCATGCGTTGTTACTAAAGGTTGAACTCGGACTATGGTCTCTGCTTGTTGACCTTGCAAAGCATAGCCAGCTTTTACATCAACTTGTTTTGCCCCATCAAAAGTGGAACTCGGGACTTTAATCTTCCAATAACCCACTTCATCTGGCTGAGCTTTATAATGTTTATCACCCACTTGAACATCAACCATATCAAGCGGTTTGCCAGATTTTACTAAACCAATGAAAATGAGGTTAGTCGAGCTTGCTAATACAGCACCAACAAACATCAGTTTCATGATGTTCATACGCTGCGCTAGTAAGCCGCCTAAGAAGCCACCAACCAAGCTAAAGATAACACCATAAACTTTTACAGCTTCGGCAATTTGCTCTTTGCTAAAGTTCAAATCTTGATAAAAGACATTTGAAATCACACCAGCAATAATGTCTGAAATACGGAAGAAACCAATCAAGAATAAAAGCACTAACGCAAGTTTGACACCATAACGTTTAAAGAAATCAAGAATTGGCGCAATCCAAGTTTCTTTTGCCATTTGCTGGTTGACCACGCCTATTTTCACCAGTATGTAACCGACTAAAATGGCAGTGCCTGTTGCTGTTAAAAATCTTAAAGCTTCTAAGCCAAATAAAGCTGCGCTGTCTTGAATATTGCCAGCTTTAGAAATTGCCTCAGTAATTTGACCTGAGTAAATATAAGTTATGACAAACGAAATGACCGCTACAAAGAAGACCAAAACCAGACGGTAATAATCTGTGGTTTTATAGTTTTTATATACGCGATTAACCTTAGGTTCGCGGACAAGCAAGGTTGTAATAATACCTACCGACATGACGGCTGCCATTGTTAAGTAAGTTGTTTTCCATGCCTCGTAAATATAGTTGCCTTTAGCTGTTCCTAAATGTGCTGCTAAGAATAATGCACCAGCACCCGCGACAATCATACCGATACGGTAACCCGCATTATAAGTAGATGCTAACACCGTCTGCATTTCAGTTTCAGCTAACTCAATACGATAAGCATCAATCACGATATCTTGCGTTGCTGCTGAAAACCCAAGCAACACGGCACCTGCCGCCATTTGAACAAGATAACTATGACCTAAAGCTGGGTCGGCAAAAGCCATGGTACAAATCGCAAGCACAATTAAACACTGTGCAATTAGCAACCAAGCACGTCTTCGGCCTAAAGCCTTGGTCAAGATAGGTACTGGCAACTCATCAATTAAGGGTGCCCAAACAAACTTAAAGGAATATCCCAAAGCTGCCCAACTGAAAAAAGTGACTGCACTTTTATCAATGCCCGCTTCACCTAGCCATAAAGAGAGGCTAGAGAAAATCAATAAAATAGGTATTCCGGCAGAAAAACCCAGAAATAGCATAATTAATGCACGACGGTCTAAAAATGCTTTAAACGCCGAGACCCAACCAGAGGTTTGTGTGGTCATTCGTTTTTTATTTTCCATAAATTATAAATGCGCCTATTCAATCGCTTCTTACAATTGCTTTCAAGATTCTTTCTGCAATCAAGTTTTGTTTTGGTGATAAAAGCAGCAAGTTTGCTTGATATTTTATGCTAAACCTGTATACCTTTAATCTTCAACCTTCGTTTTCTTTTGCTGGATATCAACAGTGACACAAAAACTTGATCAAGTGACAACTTCAACTTTATCACTCGCTAAAACAAACACCACAAACGTCACAATAAATGCATTTCCTTCAGCTTTTGAGCAACCTGATATAAAAATGACTTTGGATAAAACAGCCTTAAAACCCGAACAACTTACGCATATTCCAAATTTCGAAAATATCCCAGCTTCTACAAAACGTATAAAACCGCTTAATAACTTTTTAGGGCAAGACCGTGCCAAAGCTTCGGTAGAAGCAGGGATTTCTTTACCCTACTCTGGTTATAACATTTTTGCAGTAGGAACGGCAGGCTTGGGTAAACGCACCATGATTAAGCGTTTACTCCAACAACATGCGAAAACAATGCCTACTCCAGATGATTGGGTATATGTCTATAATTTTAAGCAAGCACGCCAACCACTTGCTCTACGCTTCCCTGCTGGGCAAGGAACGAAGTTTCAGCATACTCTTCACCAAACTTGGCAAATTATTTTAAAACAGCTTGAGCGCCGTTTTAGTGCCGAAACTTACCATAACCGTATTGAGCGTATCCGTGAAGAAACCGGAGATGAACAACAACAAGCACTGGTTGAGTTAACAAAAGAAGGCGAAGAGCTCGATTTAAAATTGATTTCTCGAAATGAGAAACATGGTTTTGTACCTGTACAAGTAAAAGACGATCAGGTGCAAGAACTGACTCAAACAGAAATTGATGCTTTAAATACGAAGCAGCGTGCTGAAATCGCAGCTAATGTTCGTTACATGGATAAAAAGCTCGAACGTCTTGGTTTGCATTTAGGCGATTTAGAAGATGACGCACGTGACAAAGTGTCTGTGTTAAATCGAGACATCGCGACTCAAGTGGTTATGCCACGCATGGATTTGATTTTAAATAAATATGGCCAAGTCAAAGGCCTTGAAGATTATTTAAAGCAGTATGCGCAAGATGTAATTGACAATGTTGAGCTCATTTTAGAGCAAGAAGAAGATGACTTTGCTCCAGCTATGTTCAATCGTGTACCTGCACGCTATCAAGCTAATGTGATTGTCTCAAACAAACCAAACAGTGGTGCACCGGTTATTTTTGAAGATTTCCCAACGCACTACAACTTGCTTGGTCATGTCGAACAACTTACTCACAACGGCACAATTACCACAGATTTCACTCTCATTCGCCCCGGTGCTCTACATCAAGCGAATGGTGGTTTTTTAATGCTTGAGGCCGAGCAATTACTCGAGCAGCCTTATGCATGGCAAGGTTTGAAGCGTGCTTTAAAATCAGGCCAGCTCAAGCTCTCTTCTCTTGAACATATGTTGACGTTAACAGGCTCTATCTCAATAGAACCTGCTGCAGTTCCACTTGATATTAAAGTGGTTCTTATGGCGGAACCTGAAATTTATTATGAAATTTTAGAAGTAGAACCAGAGCTTGGTAGTGTATTTAAAATTCGTGCAGATTTTACCGATACATTACAACGTAATGACGAAAATGAACAAGCTTACATGCAGCTAATTGCTGACTATGTACAAGCAGATAAATTGCTTCCGTTTGACCGCAGTGCTTTAGCAGCTTTACTTACCGACTCAAGCCGTCAGGCAGAAGACCAAAGCTCGCTGTCGTTACATGCTTCAACTTTGGGTGACCTCATTCGCGAAGCGCATCATCATGCATTTAAAGCCAATGAAAAGATTGTAACCGACCAGCACATTAACCTTGCACTACAACATAGACAATATCGCTTAGGCTATTTAAGAGAGCTTTACTGGCAAGATCTGTCGCGTGGAACTCAGTTAATCGAAACTTCTGGTCATCGTTTAGGTCAAATCAATGCCCTCTCCGTCATTCACTATGCAGATGTTGAGTTTGGTTTACCTTCACGTTTGACTGCATCGGTCTATCAAGGTGGCGGCGATATTCTTGATATTGAGCGTAGTGTAGAACTTGGTGGTTCACTACATGCTAAAGGCGTGTTGCTCATGTCTAGCTTCTTGAAAGCTCACTTTGGCCGTGAACAGATTTTGCATTTCTCTGCTGCGCTTGCATTTGAACAAAGTTATGGACAAGTGGACGGCGACAGTGCAACTGTTGCCGAGCTTTCTGCATTAATTTCAGCAATTAGCCAAATACCAATTGATCAATCATGGGCAATTACCGGTTCTATGAACCAGTTAGGCCAAGTACAACCAATTGGTGGTGTAAATGCCAAAATTGAAGGCTTTTATGATGCGTGTAAATTACAAGGTTTAACTGGCAAACAAGGTGTCATTATTCCACGTCAAAACATGCAGCATTTGATGTTACGTCAAGATGTGATTGATGCGGTGCAAAGTGGCCAATTCCATATCCATGCGATTGATACCATCGATCAAGCGCTTGAGATTTTAATGGCCCGCCCTGTCGGTACACTCGACAAAAAAGGTAAGTACAGTAAACACTCTATTTATGCTGCTGTAATGGAACAACTCGAATATTGGCAAGCCATTGAAGATGGTGCAGAAATTGAAGAGGAGCCAAAGAAGAAAAAGAAAAATAAGAAAAAAATCAAAAAGCATGAAGAGCTCACAGCTGATGATCTTCCACAAGAAAATCAAGAAGAAGTTGCGACTCTGAAGCAAAAATAACGTCAATAAAAAAGGGCTTGTAATCACAAGCCCTTTTTTATGAATAAGATCAAATTAGCGAACAATTTGCATGGCTCTTCCGCCTGCCAACTGACTAAAATATTGTTTAAGCGCTTCAACACAACGCTGAATCTTCATTGGCTGTTGATCGTGTTTTGCGATCTCTGCATATAAAGTGAAAGCTGGGAGTTTCCAATCTGGAAGGATTTCAATTAAAGAACCAGCCTTAAGTTCTTTTTGAGCATCTAAATATAAGATTCTGGCAATGCCATGTCCCTGCTGACATAAGGCTTTAGCAACTTGCAAATTATTACTTTGCAAACGGCTTACCATCTCTATATGTAATTTTTCACCGGTTTTAGCATGTTGAAAACTAAAACTGCGTGATTCATTCATTGCATTGATAGAAAGCAATTCATGGTTGTTTAAATCATTCGGATGCAAAATCGGGCTTGATTGATTGAGATAGCTGGGAGAGGCTACCAAAATCTGATCAACAAAAGCCATAGGAACGACAGTACTACTCTCTTCTACTGGTGTAGAACTCATACGCACTGCAATATCAATTCGCTCTTCAATTAGGTCGATATAACGATGCCCCACTTCAAAATGAACAGATAAACCACGATGGGCAGACATCCAGTGAGATAACGCAGGAATAATGTGCTGAACTGCTAAATCAGGTGTAGTTGCTATACGCAAATCACCAATCAAATCATCTCGCAATTCATTGATTCTGATTTTACCTCTTTCTGCTGCTGCCAACATTTCTTGGCAACTTGAGAAAAAAGCCTGTCCAGCCTCTGTCAAACTAAGTTTTCGAGTAGAACGGTGTAATAAAATTACATCCATTTCATTTTCAAGAGAACGTATTTGCTGACTTACAGCACTTGTTGTAATGCCTAATTCACGTGCCGCACCACTAAATGAACTTTTTTCAACCACACAAGCAAAAACACCCATCGCACGAAGCTGATCTAACATAGGTTTCCTCAAATCTAATTCTAAATTTATAAAAAATGCTTATTGTTGTAATGAAAGCAACCAATTGCATTATACGAGGAAACCTGTATTTATTGCATTAGCTAATTTGGTAAAAGATTTGCTGGATTGATTGGTTTACCATCAAGGCGAATTTGGAACTCAAGCATGACACGAGAAGCCCCTGAAGACCCCATCTCAGCAATCTTTTGGCCCGCGGTTACATTATCTCCACTCTTCACCATCATCTTGCTATTGTGGGCATACGCACTGATATAGCCATCAATATGTTTAATCAAAACGAGATTACCATATTCTTTTAAACCATCGGCTGCGTATACAACTTGACCATCAGCCGCAGCATAAATCGGGTCACCTTGGTTACCACCGTAACGAATTCCTTTGACATTATTCGCCAAATTAAATCCTTGGATCACTGGACCACTATTTGGTTTCACCCAACGCAAGCTTGAACTTGGAACAGAGACACCCACTGTAGTATTGGTGGTTGGTGCAACCGTTCTTGGTGGTGTAGTCACCGTCGTTTTTGCTGGGGTTGTTGTGGTTGTCGGTAATGCAATGGTTTGACGCTTAATTGGTTCTTGTTGCGCCATGACTTGTGTCGACACGGTTTTTGGTGAAGAAGATTTCTTCAATCGTAGTGATTGATTGACATAAATACGATATGGCGGAGCAATATCATTCATCTCTGCAACACTGAGATAATCCAAACCATAACGCATTGCAATACCACTTAAAGTATCACCTGAACGGACGGTGTAATAGTTAGGAGCCATTGAATAGCGAGAACTATTATTAATTTGTGGTTTAGAGGCACACCCTGCCATTGCAACAGTGAAACCTACAGCTACAGACAACATCATAATTTTCATTATATTGTCTCTTTGAATATGCGATCTGCTTTGTTGCCCAGTTAAATGCATCGATCTCCCTCACTAAATGCTACAAATCATTTCGGCTAAGAGTACCAAAAAAGTAAGAGGAAACATGTTCCTCTTTTTCTTTATTCACAAAGTTATAACATTTGGCCCAGATTATTAGCCCAGACTTGCCTGCAAATCTTCTAAAACCGCATAGTTTGTTGCATCCATCTGAATTGGGGTTACGCTTACAAAACCGTTTGCAACCGCAAAAAAGTCAGACTGAACTTGGCTGGCAATACGCTGTGGGTCCGTAACCGCTTCACCTGCTAGACCAATCCAGTAAACCTGTCTTCCTCTTGGGTCGACATGACTTGTGATTGGTTTAGACTGAGCACGGCGGCCTTGATAGGTAATTTGAGTCCCTTTAAGCTGTGGCACATCCGGAATATTAATATTAAAAATATGTCTCGGTGGTAGCGCAGGTAAACCTTTGGCAATAAAGTCATGTACCCACTTGGCTGCTTGAGCATAATCATCTTTATGGTTGTATGAACGTACATCTGACCCAGCCAAAGAAACCGCAATTGCTGGCTGTTTCATTAAGCGTCCTTCAAAGGCAGCGCCGACTGTTCCTGAGTACAGAACGTCATCACCTAAGTTTGCGCCACTGTTGATTCCACTCACCACCAAGTCAAATTCGAAATCGAATAATCCATTCATAGATAAATAGACGCAATCGGCTGGTGTTCCATTGACTGCCCATACATCTTCAGCAATTTGAATAGGGCGTAAAGGACGATCGAGTGTTAACGCACTCGAAAAACCACTTCTTTCACTTTCCGGAGCAACCACAACAACACGGCCTAGTGGTTTTAACGCTTCAGCTAAAGCTTGTATACCTGGTGCAAATACACCGTCATCGTTCGCAATTAGAATATTCACAAAAAATCTTTCTCGACAAATAAACCCGAAGGTTTTTCTCAATTGAATTATTTGTTGAATTATATATATTTATGACTCCATAGCATTATAAAATTGTGAAAAAATGAAAACTTTCGCTCCTTTTTTTCAAGTATTGGGGATCAGTATCACATTGTGTACGCAAACGGTTTTTGCTGATGAGGGTATCTCGACACAAGAAGCTGACAGCTTAATTAAAGATGACATTGCATCTACTCAAGTTTTACAAGAAATTTGCCCTACTTTTGTTGGTGCAAATAAAAATCTTGAAACCAATACTAAAAAGATTATTGCGATGTACCTCGGCGGTTATTCCAATAAAGCAATTACCTTCTCTGCACTGCAAAATGATGCAGAGTATAAAACTTTATTAAATGAAGCTCGCCAAGCTGCAAAAGAAATGGATCATCATGAGCAACATGAACTTTGTGAAGAAGTTGTAAATTACAAAGACTAAGCTTAATTCGCTCAATACGCTTTTCTTTGGAGGGTTTTCTGTTTATGTAAAGCAGAAAACCTACATAACAATACATTTTTTCCATTTTTTTAGCGTTTAAATTGTTTAAGCTATCGGCATATTTCAAATTTTTGTTTCAGGTTATCCATGTTTATGAAAAAAAGCTTAGTTCAATCTCTTTCTGTTGTTTTACTCATGACAATGGCAACAGTGGGTTATGCTGCTGACAAGAAAAAAACAGCTGAAAAGAAAACTGAAAATGAAAATGTTGTTGAAGTTACACCGACCAAAGGTACTACACCGGAAGAATTAGCAGCAATTCAAGTACTTTCTGAAATTTGCCCAAGTTTGATTGGCAAAAAAGATGCAGAATTTGCTCAAGGTTATGAGCGTCTTGTTAAAGACTATTTACCAAATGAAGCAGATCCAGTTGCCGCTTTAGAAAAACGTACTAAAGACAAAAGTTTCAAGAAAGTCTTAAAAGAAGCACGTAATGATGCAAAAGCTGCTGGTAACGAGCAAAATACGTTAGTTTGTCAAGACGTAAAAGCTTATCAATCGCAAAACTAAATTAGTTAAAAACTCTCTAGTTACAATACTGTTTGAAAAAGCCGACTTCCCCCATAGAAGTCGGCTTTGCTTTGTCCTAAAATGCTAGGCTCTTCTGCTTCACACAAGATATTGGAATTACCTAGAATGACTCGAAAAAGCGCTATTGCTGCACTCCTCCTCTTACCAAGTTTTTCTTATGCAGCAACTGTCTTATCAGCTCCGCCAGAATTAAATAATAAGTCTTATGTATTAATGGATTACGAGACAGGACAAATTCTCGCTTCTAAAAATGAAAATGAAAAGCTTGCTCCTGCTTCTATGACTAAAATGATGACAAGCTACATCATTGAACAAAAATTATTAAAAGGTGAACTTACCGAGAACGAAAAGGTTCGTATGAACGAATCAGCTTGGTGTAAAGGAAGCAGCGCTGAATCATGTATGTATGTACCATTAAATGGCACAGCTACTGTTTTAGAAATGCTTCGAGGTATTATCATTCAGTCTGGTAATGATGCATCAAAAGCAATGGCTGAACACATTGCCGGAAATGAAGGTACTTTTGCTCACCTGATGAATCAGGAAGCAAAACGTATTGGTATGACGAATACCCAATTTATGAACTCTACAGGCTTACCTGCTGAAGGTCATTATTCAACTGCAAAAGATATGGCAGTTTTAGCTCAGCATATTATTAAAGATAGCTCAAGATACTATCCGATTTACTCTGAGAAAGAATTTACATTTAACGGTATCAAACAAGGTAACCGTAATGCTTTACTTTACACTGACCCAAGTGTTGATGGTTTAAAAACAGGCCATACAGATGAAGCTGGTTACTGCTTAACGACTTCGAGTAAACGTGGTCCAATGCGTTTAATCTCAGTTATTTTTGGTACCGACAGCGTTAATGAACGTGCTAATCAAACTCGCTCATTGTTGTCTTGGGGCTTTGCAAACTTTGAAACTGCAAATGTTCAACCTGCAAACCAAGTTCTTGCAAAAGCGAAAGTATGGTTCGGTAAAGAAAATGAAGTTCAAATTGGTTTAGCAGAGAACTTTAACGTTACTATGCCTAAAGGCAAAGCTGGCGGTATTAAGACTCAATTAGTTGTACAACCAAACCTTAATGCACCTCTACAAAAAGGCCAAGTGGTGGGTAAACTTGTTGCAAGTTTAGATGGCAAAGTCATTGCTGAAAAACCTCTTGTTGCATTAAAACCAGTTGAAGAAGCAAGTTTCTTCGCACGTATGATTGACCATATCAAACAATTCTTCAGCAACTTATTCTAAGTTTAGAGTAGTTGGATTAAGCACTCATGCTATTAGCTTGAGTGCTTTTTTATTTTATAATTCGATTAAATTTTATTTTGATGCTTCTCATGACAAAAAACATCCGTCCTTATTTAGATCATCATCCACAAATTGATCCAAGCTGTTACATTGATGAAATGTCAGTGGTTGTTGGTGATGTTAAATTGGCCGAAAATGTTTCGGTTTGGCCTTTTGCAGTCATTCGCGGAGATGTAAATAGCATTCAAATTGGTAAAAACAGTAATGTACAAGACCACTGTATGTTACATGTGAGCCATAAAAATGATGCGAAACCCAATGGTTCACCTCTTATTATTGGTGAAGATGTGACAGTAGGTCATCATGTTACTTTACATGGCTGTACGATTGGCAACCGCGTACTAGTCGGAATTAATACCGTCATTTTAGATGATGTCGTTATTGAAGATGATGTAATGATTGGTGCGGGCAGTTTAGTTCCACCTCGTAAAGTCTTAAAAAGTGGTTATCTCTACGTTGGAAGTCCAGTACAGCAAGTACGTCCTCTAACTGAAAAAGAATTGGCATTTTTACCTTATTCAGCAAGACATTATGTAAAAGTGCAAAATAACCATAAAGATAACCAAACAAATTAAATCGTACTCAGTTTTTTCAAACGATAGAGTTTTTAGAGTGCTCTATCGTTTGTAAGATCACCGTAGCCAAAAACCCCTAAATTTCGTATCATACGACTTTTAAATTCATGGTGCTTTTTTATGGCCGCATGGACTCCTCATGTCACTGTCGCTACAGTCGTAGAAAAAGATGGACGCTATCTTTTTGTCGAAGAACATAGCGAAGGTTTTGTACACACTGTGTTTAATCAACCTGCTGGTCATGTGGAATGTGGTGAAACGCTAACAGAAGCTGCTATTCGTGAAACTCTTGAAGAAACGGGTCATCATGTTGAGATAGATGCCTTACTTGGTATTTATACATATACCCCACCCATGTTTCCGGACCGTACTTACTATCGCTTCTGCTTTTTAGCACATGTCACTCACGTCGAAAGCGACCCTAAACTTGATACAGGTATTGTTTCTGCTGTCTGGATGACTCTAGATGAGCTTCAAGAATCTGCCCGTGCTCGTAGTCCTTTAGTTATTAAAGCCATTGAAGATGCTATAAAAGGCCACCATTATCCTTTAGCTCTTATTTATGAGCACCCTTTCTCTCCCTCATTAACTTCTCATTTGGATGCCTAGTCCTATGCAACAACGTGTCATCGTCGGTATGTCTGGTGGCGTAGATTCATCTGTTTCTGCGGCACTCTTACTTCAACAGGGTTATCAAGTTGAAGGTCTTTTCATGAAAAACTGGGAGGAAGATGATGGCACGGAATACTGTACAGCAATGGAAGATTTAGCCGATGCTCAAGCAGTAGCAGATAAAATCGGTATTAAACTCCATACTGCAAACTTTGCTATGGAATATTGGGATCGTGTATTCGAACACTTCTTGGCTGAATATGCAGCGGGTCGTACCCCAAACCCAGATATCTTGTGTAATAAAGAAATTAAGTTTCGTGCATTTTTAGACCATGCTATGACTTTAGGTGCAGATTTTATTGCAACAGGACACTATGCTCGTCGTGCTGAAACTGCTTATAACTCTAAAGGTGAAGCATATGCACCTTTATTACGTGGTTTAGATAATAACAAAGACCAAACCTATTTTTTACATGCAGTACATGGTCGTGAAATTAATAAAACCCTGTTCCCTGTAGGCGAAATTGAAAAACCAGAAGTTCGTAGAATTGCCGAAGAACTGGACTTAGCAACGGCGAAGAAAAAAGATTCAACTGGTATATGTTTTATCGGTGAACGCCGTTTTAATGACTTCCTTAAACAATATTTACCCGCTCAACCAGGTAAAATTGTATTGGATAACGGTAAAGAAGTTGGTGAACATCACGGTCTGATGTACTATACGCTCGGTCAGCGTGGTGGTATTGGTCTAGGCGGTATGAAAGGTGCAGCAGAAGGTGCATGGTTTGTACTTCATAAAGACGTTGCCAATAACCGTTTAGTTGTAGGCCAAGGACATGAACACCCACTGATGCAAAGTACACAGCTTTGGAGTGAGTCCATTGACTGGGTAGCAGGTGAACAACATATTCCAGCTGAAGGATTACGTTGTACCGCTAAAACACGTTATCGCCAGCCTGATCAGGCTTGCACAGTGTTTATTGATGAAAATAGTGAACACGGTATTCGTGTTGAGTTTGATGAACCTCAACGCGCAGTTACACCGGGTCAAAGTGTTGTATTTTATTCAGATGAAGTTTGCCTAGGCGGGGGTGTGATTCACCATACAAATGCCCCTACACCAAATTTTATTTAAGGGAATGAGTGGCATGGTGGAGTTACCCTTTCAACAATCACAAGCCTTGAATGTTCGCCAAAACCGTGCCCTTGCTTTAGCTGGGGTATTCCAAGCGACCCAGCTTACACATATGACTGCTATGACAGGTCAGCAAAGTATTGGTGAAAGTGGTAACTTCTATTTTGAGTTATTAATAAAGGCGAGTTTAAATATTCGCCCGACAACAAACAATAATACCGTTCAGACATTAGATTTTTTTAATCAACTGGCTGATATTTCGTTAGGTCTTAAAACACTCGAAAATTGTATTACCCAGCCTTTTACCAATGCGCCTAAGTCTCGTTTGCCTAAAATGCGTAGTGCAAAGCTTCCTATGTCTTACGCAATGTCACTTTTGCAATTAGAAAAAAAGGTCTATAGCAATCCTGAATATGTGGCGGTTATTGAAAAAGCCCAGCAGAAGATTTTAAAACAGCTTTCTTTTTTTGATAATAACTATTTACACCCAAGTATTTTAGCCAATTTGGCTCAAACCTATGTTGATACTGCCGGGCAAATTAATCCACGTATTTTAGTTCGTGGTAATGCTGAGGCATTTAAAGATACCAACCATACCAACCGTATTCGTGCTTGTCTGTTTACAGGGCTACAAATGGCTCATTTATGGCGACAACTCGGCGGTAGTTCATGGAACATGATTTTTAGCAAACGTAAATTGCTACAGGATATTCAAGCACTTGCTCGCTTACAGTACCAAGTTATCTAAGTCTGTAACGAGATTATTTTTGTTTTATGTTTATTCCAGCATTAAGGAATCGTTATGAACGCTTTAACCGCACTATCACCATTAGATGGACGTTATGCCAGCAAATGTGATGCGCTACGCCCTTTTCTTTCTGAGTTTGGTTTAATTCATGCTCGTGTCACTGTAGAAGTGCGTTGGTTACAAGCGCTTTCTAATCGTCCAGAAATTATTGAAGTTGCTCCTTTCTCAGCTGAAACAAATGCAGCTCTAGATGCAATCGTAAGCAACTTCTCTGAAGCAGATGCGAATCGCATTAAAGAAATTGAACGTACAACTAACCATGACGTAAAAGCAGTTGAATATTTCTTGAAAGAGAAAATTGCTGGTATTGCTGAATTACAAAATGCGGGTGAGTTCATTCACTTCGCTTGTACATCAGAAGACATCAATAACTTGTCTCATGCGCTTATGCTTAAAAACGGTCGTGAAGTTTTAGTATCAAGCATGAAGCAAATTTTAAATGCAATTTCTGCTTTAGCAACGACTCATGCTGAACAACCGATGTTGTCTCGTACACATGGTCAAACTGCTAGCCCAACAACTTTGGGTAAAGAAATGGCGAACGTTGCATATCGTTTAGCTCGCCAAATCAAGCAATTTGAAAATGTTGAGTTACTCGGCAAAATCAATGGTGCAGTAGGTAACTACAATGCTCACCTTTCTGCTTACCCAGATGTTGATTGGCCAGCGCACTCACAAGCTTTTGTTGAATCTTTAGGTTTAACATTTAACCCATACACAACTCAAATTGAGCCACATGACTACATGGCTGAGTTGTTTGATGCGTTACGTCGTTACAATACAATTTTGATCGACTTTAACCGTGACGTATGGGGTTATATCTCTTTAGGTTACTTCAAACAAAAACTTAAAGAAGGTGAAGTTGGTTCTTCAACTATGCCACACAAAGTAAACCCAATTGACTTTGAAAACTCTGAAGGTAACTTAGGCATTGCAAATGCAGTGCTGGCTCACTTAGGCGAAAAATTACCAATTTCTCGCTGGCAGCGTGACTTAACTGACTCAACTGTACTTCGTAACATGGGTGTTGGTTTTGCTCAAAGCTTAATTGCTTTTGATGCTTGCTTAAAAGGTATTGGTAAACTTGAACTCAATGCAAACCGCTTAAATGAAGACCTTGACCAAGCTCAAGAAGTTCTTGCAGAACCAATTCAAACAGTTATGCGTCGTTATAACGTTGAAAAACCATACGAGAAGTTAAAAGCTTTAACTCGTGGTCAAGCAATGACTCGTGACATGATGGTTGACTTCGTAAATGGTAATGAACTTGCTCAAGTACCAAGCGAAGAGCGTGCTCGTTTAGCTGAGCTTACACCTGCAACTTACACAGGTAACGCAGCTGAACAAGCAAAACAAATTAACGATTTAATTAGCAAAATCTAATTAAAAAAATTTGATAAAAGCGAAGCTTAGGCTTCGCTTTTTTATTACACTCATATAAATCAGAATAAAGACTTATTTATAAAATGATCGAAAAAGAATTCAAAGTTAAACACTATATTGCGCTTGGTCTGCTTTTTATTGCCATTATCATTTCAGGTATTCAACCACTTGAGTTTGAGGCTTATTTACTTCATCAAGCTGGCACTGTTTTTATGGTGATTCTGCTTTTTATTATTTTCAAAAAAATTGGACTCAATTTCTTAACTTTTACTTTTTATCTACTTTTTTTATTAATCCATATTATTGGCGCTCACTATCTCTACTCATACGTTCCATACAATGACTGGATACAACAGGTGTTCCATTTCAACCTAGATCAATATATGGGCTGGTCTCGTAATATGTATGATCGTTTAGTTCATCTTGCCTATGGTGTTTTGCTCTACCCTCTTATTTATCGTGTATTCCAAGTATGGTTACCCACTGCACGTCCTTTTTCTTTATTCTTACTTGTAGTCCAATTCGTGATGGCATCAAGTGTCTTTTATGAACTAATTGAATGGGCAATCGCAATTGGGTTATCACCTGAACAAGCGGAAAACTATAATGGGCAACAAGGTGATATGTGGGATGCTCATAAAGACATGTTACTCGCCACAATTGGCGCAATCCTCTATGGGCTTTTCGCCTTGATAACATCACCCAAATTAGACAATAAACCGTAAATAAAAAGCGCTCTTTAAGCGCTTTTTATTTTTTATCAAATGGCCTGTTAAACAACCGGATAAGTTTGCTCTAAAATATTTTGCAACGGTGAAGAAGTCGTATTTGGCAAAAGATGATCAAGATTTGTTGTCTGATCAATTGAAGTATTTACATCATTTTGCTCAGGAGTCTGAGCCGTTTTTAATGCTGTCGATGATAGAAGTTTTGAGACAGGATCTGATTCGTTTAAAGAAGAGCTTTTTAGCAAATCATCTACAGGAACAGTTTTCTGCTGACTAGTCGGCTCAGTTGTCGTAGTTTGCGCAACCTTTAAAGTATGTAACCCAACACTATCTGCCAAAGATGGTGCTTCTGTACTTAAAGTATTGACTGAAGCATCGGCCAGACTCGCGACCTTCGGTGCAACCACATAAAAAGTAAATGGAGAGCTTGCTTCACTGGTCAGCCCTGCTGCATCGGTTTGGGTTAAAGTAATGCTGTGCTTACCAAGAGTTAAGTCTTTATCAAAAGTAAATGACCAAGATCTACCAGCCGTTACAGTCACCACCCCAATTGCAACACCATTATCATAAATCGTAAGTGTCGCATTTGCTTCACCTGAACCCGTAAGTTTTGGCCTAGCATCATCAGTTTCCGAACCTGCCGCGATAGCACCTTTGATGTCACCTACATCATCTTCTACACTATTTAAGATAGGTTTGGTCGGAGGTATAGTATCTTTTGTACCCACAATATCCAGATTTTCAGATCTATTTCCTGCGCTATCAATCGCAGAAACAGCACCATGGTTGTTATCAGTCAATGCTGGCGAAATAGTAATGGTAAATTTTCCATTCGCATCTGCTGTTCCAGTACCAATCACTTTACCAGTTGCATCTTTAATTTCAATTTTGGCATTGGCTTCCGCTGTACCAGTTACTGAAGTACCATCTGCATTAATTTGAGCCGTTGGTTTATCCGGTGCAATCGAGTCAAAACCTGGCTTAATTTCGACAGACTTAGACGTATTACCGGCTGCATCTTCAACAACTACGGTGCCTTTTTGAGAATCTTTTAAAGCAGGTGAAAGCGTAATTTGAAAGTCACCTTGGGCATCCGCCATGCCAGATCCAATGACATTGCCATCGGCATCTTTGATTTGAACTTTTGCATTGGCTTCAGTTTTACCATGTATTACCGATCCTTCTTTGTTGACTTCAACAAAAGGAGAAGCTGGTGGCACGGTGTCTTTACCTGCAATAATTTTAACTTCTTCAGATTTATTACCAGCAGCATCTTCAGCAATAACTTTACCGCCCGCCTCACCAGTTAATGGCGGAGTAAGTTTTAAAGAATAAATACCATCTTTATTTGCAAAAACAGAACCTAGTACTTTGCCAGTGGCATCATAAACTGTAATTTTTGCATTTGCCTCTGCTTTACCAGTCAATAATGAACCATCATCGCTTAATTGGGCCTGTGGAGTATCTGGAGGTATTGTATCTTTTGTACCTGTTACAACAGTCGCTTTAGAGCTATTTCCAGCCGCATCTTGGGCAATAACATTTAATTTGTCCCCATTCACTAGAGGCTTATCTAATTTAATCGTGTAGTTACCACTTGCATCTGCAACACCCGATGTGACTGTATTGCCTGCAGCATCTTTAAGATAGATTTTTGCATTTGCTTCAGTTTTACCAGTCACTGTCACGGTATCATCAGCAAGCGTAGCGGTAGGAGCAGCAGGCGCGATTAAATCAGGTGCACTTGCTGAGTCATCCTTATCATCTTTCTTAAAAGCCCAAAGATATAATCCTTCAACAGCTAGAACTGCTAGACCAGCTTTGAGTACATTACCTATTGAAAAACTTGGATCACCATCAACAGCCATAGTTGCAGCTGTTGAACTCCTACTAGCATAGCCCAAATCTGTAATGTGATTTAAGCCTTTATAATCGATCACTTTGCCTTGGGCATCAAATTGTGCTTCAACAAACTTCCCTTGTTCTGTTGGAAAAACAAGTGAATGCTCTGTTGTATTCGTTGCTTCATTAAAGAAATTTTCTAAGACAATGGTCTCTCCATTTTTTAAATGGATGACTAGGCGTCCACCCTGTTTTTCCATCGATGCAATATCTTTTTGACTTACACCAATTTGAATAATAGTAGGCTGGTTTAAAATTACTTTATTGAGCTGACCATCTTGCAGAACGTCCAAACCCTCTTTGGATGCCACAATTATTCTTGTCATTATTTCCTATCCTGAATTTCAGTTATATTTTTAAATGTGTAACTTTTTAAATGAAACATCTAAAAGCTATTTTATTGTTGCCTAAAATATCAAAATCACTTATCTATCACAATTCAATAAGTATATTTATCAACAATATTTTTTGAATTCTCATTAAAAAATATAACTTCAAACAGGATTTATATGCACCTTATATATTACATTCTTAAATAAACAAAGCTAAAAGCTCCGACAAGAACGAACACCAACAATGTCATAAATTTAGTTATTTTTTTATCTTCCCATGTCATTTTAAGCATAGTCCAGCCCTGAAAGCGTTTAGCAAGAATGCTATTTAAAATAAGCGTTGAAAGATGCAATATAACCAAAGCTAAAAATAAGTTTGCGAAAAATGAATGTAAGTCTCTCAAAGAATAAGTAAAGTGCTCTGTTCCGTATCCAAGTGCTACAACAACAGGAATGAGTATGAAAATAAATACAATCGAAGCTTGAAATAGCCCAATACTGAATAATTGAATTGAATTTTTCGAAAAAATACTTACTGAATTTGCATGACTAAACGGCTTTTTAATTGCGTTGAATACCATACTGCTCCGCTTCTTTATGCCAAATGGCGCAGTATTTGAAATACGTGGACTTAAAAAATGCCAGATAACCCGTGTGGTAATACTCATCAGGAGGATATAACCAAACATCATATGCACCTGATGTAAGTCCTCACTATCTCCTGTAAAATAAGCACCAACAAACGCAACCATAATAATGATGTGCAAGATTCTTATAAGAATATCAATATGAGATAAAGTTTTTGACATCACAAAACTCAAAAATTTAAAAATAACCACAACTTTGGCAATTGAAACTTAAACAAATATTAATCAAATTGGTTTAATGGCTCCCATAAAAAAGAGCACCTATAAAGGTACTCTTTCGTTAAAAAATATTTTAATTAAAATTTCGTATCGCGCATTTGCACCAAAGTTGAATTCGCTTTTGCCAATGTATCTGCAACTTTATTCATTACCGCTGGAATCAAACTATCCGCCATTTGAGCCGCTTGTAGACCTAACTTTTCACCCAAAGTTGCCTTTTTACGTGTATTAATCACATAGACATCATGCTGAGGTAACAACGCTAATAGATACTCATCAGAAGTTTCTAGTTTATCTACAAGGTTTAAATCAAGTGCATCTTGTCCATACCAATGCTCACCTGTAGCAACTTTGTCTACATTAAGCTGTGGACGATACTTCTCTACAAAGTGCTTAAACAAGATATGTGTTTGTTGTAGCTCTTCTTCAAACTTCGCCTTACCTTCAGGTGTATTTTCACCGAACATAGTCACAGTACGCTTATATTGCCCTGCTGTGTAAAGTTCGAAGTCAACGTTATGCTCTTTTAAAAGACGATTGAAATTTGGAACCTGAGCAACGACACCAATCGAACCAACAACAGCAAATGGTGCAGAAATAATTTCATTTGCAATACAAGCCATCATATAACCACCACTTGCAGCGACTTTGTCGACACAGATCGTTAAATGAAAACCTGCATCACGCAAACGAACTAACTGAGCTGCTGCCAGTCCATAACCATGAACCATACCACCCGGACTTTCAAGACGTACCACTACGCGGTCACGTCCAGCTTTAGCTGTAGCTAAAATAAGTGTGATTTCTTCACGAAGGTTTTCAACCGCAGATGCTTGAATGTCACCTTTAAAATCTAAAACAAAAATCTTCTGATTGTTCTTACGGCGGATTTTAGCTTCTTTTGCAAGTTGTTGAGCCAATTGTAAAAGCTCTAAACGGCTTGCTGTCGTTTGTGCAATTTTTTTTCTCTGTTCATTTACACGTGCATTTAAATGACTAACACGTATTTCCGCAGGGAGTTTAGGCAAATGGAATAACATAAAATTCTATGCTCATAAGTTTGTCTTTATAGCCTTAAGATGTGGTTCTTTTGATTAAAATTCAATAGCGATTTTGCAAAATAGATTCATTTTCATTTATTAAATAAAAAAAAGAGCACAAGGCTCTTTTTCTTTTACAGCTAGAAATTAACCGAAACGGCCAGTAATGTACGCTTCTGTCAATTGATGGTCAGGTTGCGTAAATACTTTTTCTGTAGAGTTTACTTCGATCAAATCACCTAAATGGAAGTAAGCTGTACGGTCTGAAACACGTGCTGCTTGTTGCATTGAGTGCGTTACAATCACAATCGTATATTGATCAGAAAGTTCTGAAATAAGCTCTTCCACTTTTGCTGTTGCAATTGGGTCAAGTGCAGAACATGGTTCATCCATCAAAATGACTTCAGGACTTACCGCAATCGTACGTGCAATACATAAACGTTGTTGCTGACCACCAGATAAGCCTGTACCCGGCTGATTCAAACGGTCTTTCACTTCTTCCCATAAGCCCGCTTTACGCAAGCTATTTTCAACAATTTCTTCTAGGTCATATTTGTCACGTGCTAAACCATGTAGCTTTGGTCCATATGCAACGTTATCAAAAATAGACTTAGGAAACGGGTTTGGCTTTTGGAATACCATACCCACCTGAGCACGTAGCAATACAACGTCCAGATTTGGATCATAGATATTTTTATTATCTAAAGTGATCTTACCTGTTACACGGCAGCCATCAATCGTGTCATTCATACGGTTTAAAGTACGTAGGAAAGTTGATTTACCACAACCTGATGGTCCAATGAATGCAATCACTTCATTTTGGTAGATATCTAAATCAATGCCTTTGATCGCTTCAAAGTCGCCATAATAAACATGGGCATCTTGTGCACTAATTTTGATTTCAGTTGAGTTCTGCTTTTTTGAAGTTTGCGGTTCAAAATGCGAAACATATGAAGTGCCATGATTCAGCGGCTTATCTGTAAATTGAGATTGTTCAGTATTCACTAACTTATCCTTTTCTAAGGAATTCGTAATATCAATAGTATTCATTATTTATCCTCTATTACCAACGCACTTCGAACTTTTTACGTAACCAAATTGCAAGGCTGTTTAAACCAATCATTAATGCAAGAAGTACGATAATCGCAGCAGCAGTACGGCCTTCGAAGAAGTTACGCAACTCATTACCCTGCCATAAGTAAACTTGAACAGGTAAAGCTGTTGCTTGATCAAATGGAGTGGTTGGAATACTTGCAACGAATGCACTCATTCCGATTAAAAGTAACGGCGCAGTTTCACCAAGCGCATGTGCCACACCAATAATTGAACCTGTCATGATGCCCGGCATCGCCAAAGGTAAAACATGATGGAAAACGGTTTGTACTTTAGAAGCACCTAAACCAAGTGCAGCTTGTCGAATTGATGGTGGAACAGCTTTTAAAGACGCACGGGTTGTAATAATGACTGTTGGTAATGTCATTAAACTTAATACCAAACCACCGACAAATGGAGCCGACAATGGTAAATGCATCCAACCAATGAAAATGGCTGCACCAAGTAAACCGAACACAATTGAAGGAACAGCTGCAAGGTTATTAATGTTAACTTCAATAATGTCTGTAAGGACATTCTTTGGAGCAAACTCTTCCAGATAAATAGCACTCGCCACACCAATTGGAATCGAAATAATGATCACAATCAGCATCATAAATAACGAGCCCATGAATGCACCTGCAAGACCACTAATTGCTGGTGAACTACGAGAGTCCGGATTTTTAAATAAGTTGGTATTAAACGTATTTTCGAGGATACCTTTTGCTTTCAAATCATCTGCAAGCTTACGGATTTCCGGATCAAGCTGTTGCTGGTCATCTGGTAATGAGCGGTCAATGTTGCCTTTTAACCATACATCTACGTTAGCATCACCCAAGAAAGTAAGGTTCTCTTTTTTACCAATCAGCGATGGGTCAGCAAATACCATGTCACGCAAACGATAAGCTTCAGAGCTTGCGTAAAGGCTACGTAAAGAATCACGTTGTGACTCAAGTGAAGGATCTTTAGCGACCATACCATTTACGATCAGGCTATCCCAATCCACCATACCCATTTTTGTTTGCCAAGCTACATAACGTTCTTGGTAATGCGCAGGTGTTTCACCTTGAGTACGTGCTGGCAATGGACCAGCATCAATCACTTTAGGATCGAAGTAAACTGGTACATTCATACTGGTTTGCCAAAAAGCAGGTAAACCTTTTGCCAAAATACTACCAAACAATAGCGCTACGAATGCAAGACCAATAACAACTGCCGATAAACCAGCAAAACGGAAAGCTTTTTCTTTGCGATGACGTTTAGCCAATGACTTTTCAATCACTTTTTTACGGCGATCACGTGCTTGAGCAGCAGCTTGTGGATCAAATACGTTCTGATCCATAGGAGACGATGTATTTGATGTACTCATTCGTATTGCTCACGGTATTTACGCACAATGTACAGTGCAACAATGTTTAATCCCAAGGTGATTACAAAGAGTGTTAAACCCAGTGCAAATGCCACCAAGGCCTGTGGGCTTGCAAAATCGGTATCGCCAGTTAACTGTTTTACGATGGTTACAGTCACTGTCGAAACAGCTTCAAACGGATTTGCATGTAGAAGTGGACTGTTCCCCGCTGCCAAAACCACAATCATGGTTTCCCCCACGGCACGCGATACAGCCAATAAAAATGCCCCAGTAATACCCGGTAATGCTGCTGGTAAAACCACTTGGCGAATTGTTTCTGATTTGGTTGCGCCAAGTCCGAGTGAACCATCACGAAGTGCACGAGGAACTTGAGTAATAATGTCATCAGATAAAGATGAAACGAATGGGATAATCATGATTCCCATTACGAAACCAGCAGTCAGTGCACTGGTTGCGTTAATTTCGATACCAATATGAGCACCCACAGCTTTAAAGAATGGACCAATAATCATCATGGCAAATACACCATAAACAATTGTTGGAATACCAGCTAAGACTTCAATTGTCGGTTTTGCCCATGAGCGTAACCATGGTGAAGCATATTCAGCTAAATAAATCGCAATCATTAAGCCAACAGGTACAGCAACCAATAAAGCAATACCACTAACCATGAGCGTACCCCATAGCAATGGTAGTAACCCATAACTACCTTCAGCGTTGCCTGAAGTACTAAAGCCAGGGTTCCATTCTGTACCAAAGAAAAAGTCAATTGGACTTACAAAATGGAAGAAGCGCATTGCTTCACCAAACATCGACATTACGATGCCGATTGTGGTCAAAATTGCTACACCAGAACACAAGATCAAACCAACATTAATGGCACGTTCAACTTGGTTACGTGCACGATATTCTTGGCTGATTTTTTTCTTTGCCCAGACTAAACCCAATAATGCAGCACATACAACAACGGCAAATTTGGCAAAAGAGCCAATAGTTTGAAATTTTGCATATTGCTGAGCAGCAGCCAACTCATAAGCAGCTGGATGATCACTTACCCCAAAACCAGAAGCAATCGCTTGAACTCGATCAACAAGTACACTTCTTGCTGCTTCATCAAGAGAAGCTGACACAGAAGCTGGAACATTATTAAAGATAATATGATTTAAAATATTTGGTTCAACTAAGTTCCAAATCATCAAAATTAAAAAAGCAGGGATACCGCACCAAAGTCCAACCAGTGCGCCATAATAGCCAGGACGAGAATGTAATGTCGCCGAGTTGCTTCCCTTACCTGCTAGGTTACGGCTTTTTCTCAGCCCAAGTTGATATGCAATTGCCACAAGGGCTAACAACACACCGATAAGTAGCAGATTCATGTATTCTCCACTGTTTTCTCAATTGTCATAATTTGGGAAAAACGTGTTAGACAAAAAGGCTGATGATCACTTGGGATCACCAGCCCCTATTCAAAACAATTTATTTAACAGTTTTACCTGCTTTAAAGTCAGCTAAGACTTTAGCGCGTTCTGCATCAGACATCGCGATTAAACCGTCACGCTCAGCTTTAGAACCTTTACCAGTCGCTTTTTTGCTTAGGAAGTATTCTACATACTGTGGTAAACCTTTAACTGATTTTAAGTGTTCGCCTTTTACATAGAAGAATAATGGGCGAGATACAGGGTATGTACCATTTAACACAGTTTTCTCAGAAGGAAGTACGTTGTTTACTGATGCTACACGTAACTTGTCACGGTTCATGTCATAGAAACTTAAACCAAATACACCTACTGCACTTGGAGAAGTTTTTAAGCGAGCTAGAGTTTCTGTATAGTCGCCAGCAATTTCAATTACACGGCCGTCTTTACGGAAAGTCGAACATGCTTTCTTCTGAGCATCTTTATCTAGGTTTTTGAAGTATTCGTATGATTCACAACCAGCATCAACCATTTTTTCTTGGAAAACTTCACGCGTACCGTGGTTAGACGCAGGAATTACAAGCGTAATAGGTTCGTTAGGAAGTGATTTGTCAATTTGGTTCCAGTTTGTATAAGGGTTTGGAACCAATTTACCTTTTGAAGGTAACTGTGCAGCTAAAGCAGCAAACACATGATAAGGTTTTAATTTATAAGCTGCTTTGTGTGAGCTAGACGCAAATACGATACCGTCATAACCGATTTTGATTTCTTGAATTTGCTTTACGCCAGCTTTGTTACAAGCTTCAATTTCTGTAGTTTTAATTTTACGAGAAGCGTTTGCAACGTCGATCGTGTTGTCACCAACGCCTTGACAGAATTGTTTTAAACCAGCAGAAGAACCACCAGAACCTACAACAGGAGTTTTAAATTGAGGGAATGTATTACCAAACTCTTCAGCTACAACGCTGGCAAACGGTAATACAGTTGAAGAACCAGCAATTTGAATCGTATCACGAGCTGCATTTGCAGTCGTTGTTACAGCGGCCCCAGTTACTGCTAACGCAATTGCGATTTGACGTGGATTTAAGCGCATTCTGTTCTCTCTCATTAATGCAATAGGTTGTACGTCACTTTTTGTTGAGTGCTTGTACGCTCTTCGATAGCTGCATTGTGAATAGAAAATATGACAAATAAGTTACAGTATTATGACGCTTTCATGATTTTTATAATGTTCATTGTCACATTTCTAAATCTATTTTATATCAATCATTTAATCTTATTTTATAAGGGTTGTGTTACCTCAATTTTATATTAAATATGACAATCACCCAAATTGATAAAATTACAATTATTCTTAAATTATAAAAGCTTAAAGAATTTAATAAATTGATATTACAAAGTTAATTTATTGACACATTTCTCAAATTTTTACATGTCATATTTATTTTTAAAAAATTATTTCGTTCTAACATGAAAATATTATGACAAAAAGATAAACGGTTACCTGCTCTTTGTCAGATAACCGCAATATCACTGTCAATTTAGCATATTAGTTTGATTGTATTTCTGGCATTGGGACCATTTTTTTGCGGTACTTCAAGAAATACATGATAGCTAAAGCCGCTAACCAAATAGGTCCTAAAATTACAGCCAGTCTCATATCTGGCGTCATCGCCATAATTATAAGAATGAAACATACAAAGCTAATGGTTAAATAATTACTCCATGGACTCATAATGCTTTGGAACTTAGTTTGGCGACGTTGTAATTTCATTGCTTTGGTAAATTTCAAATGCGTGACTGAAATCATAAGCCAGTTAATAACAAGTGCAGCCACAACCAACATCATAAAGAGCTGAAAAGCTTGACCAGGGATTAAATAGTTCACCACCACACAGACTGCTGTGATTGAGGCAGAAACAACTGCTGCTGGAACCGGAATACCACGGCTGTTTACTTTTTTCAAAATTGCCGGAGCATTACCCTGCTCTGCCAAACCATGCAACATACGGCTATTACAATAAATACAACTGTTATAAACCGAAATAGCAGCAATTAAGACCACAAAGTTCAGAACATTTGCTACGCCATTACTATTGAGTGACTGGAAAATCATGACAAATGGGCTACCGCCTTCTGCCACCATATTCCAAGGGTAAAGGCATAAAAGAATACCAATTGCACCAATATAAAAAATCAGGATGCGGTACACAATCTGGTTCACTGCTTTTGGAATTGTTGTTTCTGGTTTCTTGGTTTCTGCCGCCGCGATACCGATAAGCTCTAAGCCACCAAATGCGAACATAATCACAGCCAAAGCCATAATAAAGCCATGAATACCATGCGGGAAGAAACCACCGTGTTGCCATAAATTTGCAACACCAGCTTGTGGACCTGCTGAACCTGAAAATAATAGATAAGCACCAAAGCCAATCATGCTTAAAATGGCAACAATTTTAATGCACGAAAATAAGAACTCGGATTCCCCAAAAAAGCGGACATTTACCAAGTTAATGCCGTTAATTAAAATAAAGAAAAATAATGCAGTCATCCATGTCGGAATTTCAGGCCACCAAAACTGTATAAAAGTACCAATTGCACTCAGTTCGGCCATGCTCACCAGCACATACAGCACCCAATAGTTCCAGCCTGACATAAAACCAGCCATTTTGCCCCAATACTTGTTCGCAAAATAACTAAAAGAACCACTTACCGGTTCTTCAACAACCATTTCGCCCAAATGACGCATAATTAAAAAGGCAATCACCCCTGCAATTGCATATCCTAATAAAATTGAAGGACCAGCCAATTTAATTGTTTGAGAAAGACCTAAGAATAACCCTGTTCCGATCGCTCCTCCGAGTGCGATGAGTTGAATATGCCGATTGGATAAGCCTTGTTTTAACTCGTGCTTATTGTTTGCATCCATAACATTATCTCCAATGTTGGTGTCACTTCCTGTACACCTTTATTCAGCACCATATCCGAAGGTCAGAAACCGACCTTCGGACATAAGTTGCTTTAATATGAGTCCATTTAATTTTGAGAAGCCTTGTCCTGTCTTCTATTTAAAACGAGCTTGCATCCTTACATTTAACTGGCTGGGAACGCTCCTTTAAAATTTCGTAGCCACGATCGCCGTAGTCAAAACGTGCAATCACAGAAGCAAATTTTTTCAAACTTACTGGCGCATCCATTGCTGGTAGTTTTAATTCAATAAAAGTTAACTGGTCATTTTGCTGAACGTTGTCTAAAACGCTCTTTAGCTGCCCAGCGGTTTCAACTACATAAGTTGTATGACCCTTTTTACCGTTAAATACCGCTGGAATTTCAGTGTATTTCCAGTTTTGTACATCGTTATAGGCAGCGGTTTCACCCATAATTAAGCGCTCAATGGTGTAACCGCCATTGTTCAGCAAGAAAATAATTGGTTTTAAACCGTGACGGATAATTGTAGAAAGCTCTTGTACCGTAAGCTGGAAAGAACCATCGCCAATAAATAAAATTTGACGGCGTTCAGGAGCAGCTAACAAACTACCAAGCAAAGCCGGCAAGGTATAACCAATAGAGCCCCAAAGCGGCTGAGCAATATATTTAGCTGTCGCTGGAAGCTTGATACCCGACAAAGCAGAGTTTGATGTCCCGACTTCACCAATAATCACATCATCTTCTTTTAAGAACCCTGAAATGTAGTTCCAAAGCACATCTTGGCTAAGCTTCTGTTGAGCTGGAGCTTCAACTACTTTCTGAGGTTGTTTTTCAAGAAGAGGTGTTGAAGATTTACGTGGCGCAACTTTTTTATTTAGCTCGACAAGTAATTGTCCAATTTCAATACCCGGAAAATCCTGACCAAAAATATTTAAGCCATAAGATTTAATTTCGATGTAGTTCTTGGTCTCAATTTGATGCGTAAATACAGCTGAGCCTACATCGGTAAAGCGTGCACCAATACCAATTAGGCAGTCAGATTGCTCAATGATATTTTTCACATGCGGTTGGCTTGCCCCACCTACATAAGTGCCGATATAACGAGGTGAGCCCTCATCCATAATATTTTTTGCAGTATTCATACCTGCAAATGGAATTGAGCATTTTTGAGATAAATCATTTAAAAGCGACGTTACACCAAAAACTGAAGCTTCATTATCAATAAGAAGTGCTGGGCTTTGAGCATTCTCAATAATGTCACAAAGTTTTTTTACCACAGTTTGTAATAATTCAGGTTCAACAGCTGGGTAGCTTAAGTCGAGCGGACGTTCAGACACTTCAATTTTAACGTGGGTAATGTCGCCTGGTAGTTGAATGTGTACAGGACGGCGTTCAAGGAAACACTGACGTAACACACGATCAATTTCAAAAGCTGCATTTGCTGGAGTTAAACGAGTTTGGGCAACTGTAAACTCTTTCATACAGTTCATAATATTGTCGTAGTTACCATCGACAAGCGTGTGGTGTATGAGAGTGCCCTTTTGAACTGCATGTAAAGGTGGAATACCTGAGATATGAATAAGAGGTACATTCTCTGCATAGGCACCTGCAATACCATTAATCGCACTTAAGTCACCTACACCATAAGTGGTTGCCAAGGCAGAAAAACCGTTAATTCGTGCATAACCGTCTGCTGCATAGGCAGCATTTAATTCATTACAATTTCCAATAAATTCGAGTTGTGGGTCTGCTTCAACTTGTTCTAGATATGAGAGGTTAAAATCACCAGGTACACCAAAAAGATGTTGGATACCCATTTGTTTTAGACGAAGATTTAAAAATTCACCAATTTCTATGAACATTGCTCTATATCCTTTGAGACCAATTTTTATTCCATAGAAAAATAATATTTCATCTATCTTTTAGATTTCGTGCATAATGAAAACGCATTTTAATAAAAATACATGATTTGTGTATCATAAAAGGATTTTATGCAATGGATAAGTTCGACTGGCAAATCATTCAGGCACTACAAAAGAATGGACGACTCACCAATCAGGAAATTGGAGATTTAATCGGTTTATCTGCTTCACAATGTTCAAGACGACGTCAATTGCTTGAGCAAAAAGGCGTAATTCTCGGTTACACGGCGCGCATTCAGCAACAGGCGCTAGGGCTGGAAGTTACAGCAATGATTCACATTAATTTAAGGACACACGAGGCAAAATCACAACAAGCTTTTCAAGAGCTGATTGAAGCTGAAGACAACATTCAAGATGCGTTTTCAATTAGTGGCGATGCAGATTTTATTTTAAAAGTTGTTGCTGAAAACTTAGAACAGCTTTCCCAATTTGTGACTGAAAGATTGCTTTCTTATAATTTTATAGGACACATAAAGTCTTACATTGTTCTTAAAAAAATTAAAGAACAGAATCATTTTTTAATCAAACCTAAAAGCATGAGCTATCATCACTCCCAATAAGCAAGCGAAGCTTTTCTCCCATATAGATAAAAATAAAAAGGCGGATACTAGATCCGCCTTAAAATGAATATTTAGACTTTACTGATATGAACCGTTTGTCCAATCGTATTTTCAAGTAAACCTTCTAAGCCAAACTCAGCACCTAAGCCTGACATTTTCCAGCCACCAAAAGGTGCATGAGGCAGGACTTCTGCATGGGTATTGATCCAAACAGTGCCACATTGAAGCTGAGTAGCATAAGTTTGAGCAGCTTTAATATCGGAAGACCAGATTGATCCACCCAAACCAAACTCACTGTCATTGGCACGGGCAATTGCATCGTTGATATCGGTATATTTTAAAACAGGCAACACTGGACCAAATTGCTCTTCTTGTACCACGCGGCAAGAGTCAGAAACTTCAGTCAAAATAGTTGGCGCAATAAAGTAACCCTGATCTGGAACTTGTTGTTGTCCAGAAAGTACTTTTGCACCCTGTTCAATCGCTTCAGCAATAAGAGCTTTTACCTTGTTATATTGCATTTGGTTTTGTACTGGACCAAATGTTGTAGAAGACGCCATACCATCACCCACAACTTGAGCATTGGCAATATCAGCTAACTTTTGAGATAAAGCCTCATATTGGCTTTCATGCACGTACAGACGCTTTAAAGCTGCACATGTTTGACCAGCGTTTAAGAACGCCATATTAAAAATATTGGCTGCAATTTCATCGATATTTGCATCTGGCAATACAATACCAGCATCATTACCACCCAACTCTAAAGTTAAGTGTTTTAACTGCTGAGCTGCACCAGCCATAATGTGCTGACCTGTTCGAGTTGATCCCGTAAATACAACTTTTTGTACATCTGGATGAGAAGATAATGCTTCACCAATCTCACCAGCACCAACCACAATTGAAATAACACCAGCAGGAACTTCTTGCTGAATGATTTCACATAAACGTAAAGTCGATAATGGTGTGTATTCAGAAGGTTTACTAATGACAACGTTACCTGCGCGTAAAGCAGGCATGATATGCCAAACCGCAATCATGAGTGGCCAGTTCCATGGCGTAATTGAAGCCACTACACCTAATGGTTGGCGATGGCGCTCAATACGCTTAGTTTCACTGTCTTCAATAACTTCTACAGGTAAATCCATTGCAGCGGCATAGCGTGTCCAACCAATTGCACCCTGCACTTCCATTTGCGCAAGTGCCAATGGCTTACCCTGTTCAAGCACAACCAACTCTGCAAGCATTTCAGCGTGCTTTTCAATGCCATCTGCAATCTTGTTTAATATTGATTTACGCTCTTCGTGTGAAACTTGTTGCCAAGCTTTAGATGCTTGTTTAGCAGCACTCACTGCCTGGTTTACCTGCGCAACCGATGCTTTTGCACAACGTGCAGCAGTTAAGCCAGTAGCGGGGTTAAGAATTTCTAGTTCACCTTGTTCACCTGAACAAAGTTGACCGCCAATAATGAGTTTAAATTCATTGAGCATATTCGCTTGTTGCATTTCTTCTTCCTTGTCTTAATTGTAATTACAGCCACTTACTTTTTTCAGTTAAAGCGGGATTATTTAAAGTGAGTACGATATTGATATATCAATGCGACCCAAAATATCGGGAACATACCAATACAATAAGAAATTTGCTCCCCATAAATCATGCATAATTATTTATGTTTTTTGAAAATATGCATGTTTTGTGCATTTCATTCTCTTGCGATGCACACTTTTAATAAAAATAATATGTAATAAAAAAGCCCGGCAATAAACCGAGCTTTTTTTGTTATCAACTTAATTAGTCGATTGGTGGTACATAGTTACCAGAAGCAATTGCATCTTTAATGCGGTCAGCTTCAGCCAATACTTGACCTAAAAGGTTTTTAACATTTTCGAATGTTACAACAGGGCTTAATGTTGTCATCTTCAATGACTGTACATTACCCACTTTTGTTACACCGATATTTGCTTCACCACGTGCAAACAATTCGTCTGCTACGTTTTGGTTTAAGCTATCGATAAACTCAACTGGGTAGCCTTGTGGCACAACACGGAACAATACAGAAGCAAATTGTGGTTCAACTAAAAGCTCTAAACCTTCAGTTGCCTTGATGTAATCTGCAACTTCACGAGTAAGTTTGACACCATGGTCAATCATTGAACCGTAAAGGTCTTCACCTAGTGATTCAATGGTCATCCACAATTTCAATGCATCAAAACGACGAGTCGTTTGTAATGACTTAGATACAAGGTTTGGTACACCATGTTCTTCGTCATAAGCAGAGTTCAGGTATTCAGCTTCGTAGTGCATGAAACGATAGTTCGCTTCATCTTTCAACAAGAACGCGCCACAGCTAATGCTTTGGAAATAATGCTTATGGAAATCGAGAGTGATCGAATCAGACAACTCAATACCATCAAGCATTGCACGATAGTCATTTGACAAGATCAGTGCACCGCCCCATGCAGCATCGATGTGCATCCATGAACCATATTTCGTTGTGATTTCACGAATTTTCTTCAATGGATCAATTGCACCAGCATCGGTTGTACCTGCTGTCGCAACAACACAAGCAACAACTTTACCTTCAGCTTGAAGATGTGCCATCGTTTTTTCGAGAGCATCAACATCCATCTGTGCATTTTCATTCACAGGAACCGTCACAACTGACTGGAAGCCCATGCCCATCATTGCCATGTTCTTTTGCACAGAGAAATGTGCATTTTCAGAACAAATGACTTTGACGTTTTTCATTGCCTCAGCTGGAATACCATCACGCTGTACAGACCACGGATTACCGTTTTCGTCTTTCCAGTTTTTCGAGATGCACCAGTCACGAGCAAGCAATACACCCATCAAGTTAGATTGAGTACCGCCAGAAGTGAAAACACCAGCCTGACCAGAACCATAACCTACTTTTTGACGCAACCAATCAATAAGCTGAACTTCCATTAATGAACCTGCCGGGCTTTGATCCCATGAGTCCATAGACTGGTTAGTTGCATTGATTAACACTTCCGCAATTTGGCTCATCACCATAGTTGGGCAGTGTAAATGCGCTAATGAATGTGGATGGTGTACTTTCAAGCTTTTATTTAAGAAAAGCTCAATCATACGTTGAAGTGATTCTTGTACACCCATACCCTCTTTTGAAGGTTGGAAAGAAATTGCTGAACGCAATTCTTTAATGCTACCGCCTGTGTACATTTTTTCATTTTGCAACCATGCTGAAACGGCTTTTACCGCTTCGCCCATTGCTGACTCATAGTCAGCAATGGATTGTGCATCATTGCAGAGTAACGCTTTACGATGTTCTGCAAAATCCACCATTCTTACGCGCCTCGTACTGCAACCAATGCTTCTGCAATTGCTTTCTTGAAGCGGGCAATTACTTCAACACACTCGTCTTGAGTGATGATAAGCGGGCAAAGTAAACGAATTACTGTACCGTTACGACCGCCTTTTTCAAGCAATAACTTGTTGTTAAAGCAAGCAGTCTGGATCGCAGCCGCTAACTGAGAGTCAGCAGGATGAGAACCGATACGGTCAGCAGGTTTACGCTCGTCAACGATTTCAACGCCGATCATTAAACCGCGGCCACGTACGTTACCGATACATGGGAATTCAGTAGCTAATTTTTTCAATTCAGCTTGTAAGAAATCACCGCGTTCTTGAGCATTTTGAGCAAGGTTTTGTCCCTTGATCGTTTCTAATACGACAAGACCAGTACCCATAGCAAGTTGGTTACCACGGAAAGTACCCGTGTGACCAGCAGGCTGCCAAGCATCAAATTTACGTTTAATACCTAATACTGCAAGTGGTAAACCACCACCTACTGCTTTAGACATTACAACAACATCAGGTTCAATACCTGCATGTTCGAATGCAAACATTTTGCCTGAACGTGCAAAGCCAGCTTGAACTTCGTCTAAAATTAAAACGATGTTGTGCTTTTCAGTCACTTCACGGATTTTTTGCAACCATTTTACTGGAGCAGTAACAACGCCGCCTTCACCTTGAATTGCTTCAAGAATAACAGCTGCAGGCTTAGTTACACCGCTTTCAACATCTTCAATAAAGTTTTCAAAATAATAAGTTAAAGCATCAACACCAGCTTCACCACCTAAACCAAGTGGACAGCGATATTCATGCGGATATGGCATGAATTGTACGCCTGGCATTAAACCATTAACCGAGTTTTTCGCACTTAAGTTACCAGTCATTGCAAGTGAACCATGGGTCATCCCATGATAACCACCAGAGAAACTGATTACTGAACTACGACCAGTGTAAGTCTTAGCAAGTTTAACCGCTGCTTCAGTCGCGTCTGCACCAGCAGGACCACAGAACTGTAAGCAGTACTCTTCTTTACCGCCTGGTAAATATGCTAACAACGCTTCAGTAAACGCATCTTTTAAAGGTGTGGTTAAGTCTAAAGTATGCAATGGCAAACCACTTGCCAATGTGTCTTGAATACTTTGAATCACCGCAGGATGATTATGACCTAAAGCCAATGTACCTGCCCCAGCTAAACAATCAAGGTACTGTGTACCTTCAACATCAGTAACCCAGCAACCTTGTGCTTTCGCTATCGCTAACGGTAATTTACGTGGATAGCTACGAACATTCGATTCCATCTGACTTTGGCGAGTCAAATAATATTCGTTGGTAGCATTAGTGGCAGGGTTGACAGAAGTAACGCTCATATCGGATTACCATCTCTGATAAGGGTAGAAAGAAATAAGTCTGGTGACTTTTGGTCCTTTGACTCGGTGCTTTATAGAACTAGCGAAGACACATATTTTATATCTTGTAACTAGGAGCGCGATGATACCTAATTTTGCAAGAAAAAAAACGTCTTTTGTGTACTTTACTCATCTAATCTTATTGAAAAAATGTATTATCCCAATAGTTATGATGAATTATCATCATACTATGTGACAACCTAAAGAAAATATTCTTTTTTTATATTAGTTTGATTTTTTAAGTTACATTGAAATACTTTATTTTTAAGTTTTTATTTTTTAAAGCTTTTATTTGCACCAAAAATTAAAAAAATTGATTTAAATATTACAAATACCCCACAAAATCTGCAAAAGTTATGCATAACTTATGTTTAACATTTCTTAATGAAAAAAATTAAATTTATATTAATTTTTAAAGGATAAATTTATGCGTACTTTAGCAATATCTACTCTTCTACTTGGTACGGTACTCAGCCCTATGGTTTTTGCCCAAGATGATAACGCCCTTCACTACAATATTGTAAATGTACAAGCTGAAGCTTCTCGTCAGGTATCTAACGATGAAATGCATGCAACTTTATATATTGAAAAAAGTAACAAACAACCTGCTGAACTTTCAAATCAAATTAACCAGTTAATGAATCAAGCACTTGCGACTTCACGTAAATACCCGCAAGTAAAAGTGGAAACTGGTGCTCAAAGCACTTATCCAATTTATGACAATGACAGTAACAAGTTAAAAGAATGGCGTGGCCGTGCAGAAATCCGTTTAGAAAGTAAAGATTTTAAAGCAGCAAGCCAATTGATTAATGAGTTACAGCAAAACTTCCAAACCCAATCAATTAACTTTAGTGTTTCAGATGAGCAACGTAAAAAAGTTGAAAATGAGTTAATGGTTGAAGCATCTAAAAGCTTCCAGCAACGTGCTCAAATGCTGACTCAAGCTTGGAATAAAAGCCAATACACATTGGTGAATCTGAACTTGAATACCAACAACTACTTCCCTCAACCTGTTATGCGTGCCAGCCTAGCCAAGTTCGCTGCTGCTGAAGCGGCACCAGCTCAAGACATGGCTGCTGGTGAGTCTAAAATTACCGTAAATGCAAACGGTTCAATCCAGTTTAAATAATTTATTTTTCAAACTAAAAAAACCGCATAAAAATGCGGTTTTTTTATTGTTCGATATTAAGGTTCTAAAAGTAAATCCTGCAAAGAACTCCACGCTGCTTTAGCTAACACATCTTTATAAACTTTAGGGTCGGACTTTACACGTTGTGATAACCACGCACGGCAATAGCTCTCTGTAGAACCAATGACCAATGAAAGCAAAAGCTCATTTGGAATTAAACTTAAAGCTTTAAATTCTTCAAAATTTGCAATCAGACTAAATATATTTTGGTTTCTGTTCTTATTTCTTTGGACGAGCTGCTGGTGTTCTTCACCTTTCATCATGTTAAAACGTGCTGAATTTAAAAATTTTGCAAATTCAGGCTGCTCACTTACCCAGTCCACATAACTATGAATTAAAGCAAATACCACATCTTGTAGCGTTTTGGCCTGTTTTAAGTATTCATCTCTTAGAGCCGTTTGGTCATCTAAAGCTGAAAAAAATAATGCCGCGACGATACCCTCTTTATTTTTAAAATGGTGATAAATCGCTCCAACACTCGTTTCTGATTTGGCACGAATCATTTCTATACTGGTCGTTTCAATACCATGCTCTAAAAAACAGACTAAAGCATCTAACAATATTTGTCGTTTTAAAACAGCCCTTCTTCCGGGATACAAACGTTCTAATAAGTTTTGAGCAGATACCATTTTGTATTCTCTGACCAGTCATCGGAGATATTTTGAATGACTTGACGCCTATTTGTAAACAGAACTATATTCTTTAACAGAATAATATTCTGTATTTTAAATTATAGGAAGTGAAATCATGCCAACTACCTTAGAACTTTGGAAAAAAGTGACTGCTTTTCCTAAAGGAAAGTGGACATTCTCTCGTATGCTGTGCTTAAAAGCGCCCTATTTCGGTAGCATTTCCCCTCTTTTTATTGAGTTAAAACCGAACTATTGCGAAATTTCTATTAAGAAGAAGCGCTCTGTTCTTAACCATATTGGGACAGTCCATGCAATTGCCATGTGCAATATGGCAGAACTTGCAGGTGGTACTATGACAGAAGTGACCGTCCCTTCTACACACCGCTGGATTCCTAAAGGCATGACCGTTGAATATTTAAAAAAGGCTGAAACAGACCTCATCGCTATTGCGACGCCTGTACAAACTGATTATGAGTGGGAAAAAGCAGGAGAATATTTAGTAAGTGTAGATGTTTACGACACTCATAAAGACAAAGTATTTCATGCGGTCATTACAATGTGGATTTCTAAAAAGAAATAAAAAAAGCCCTGAAATTTCAGGGCTTTTTTATCTTATTTTTTAAATGGGAAAGCATATTTTGCAATACGCCCAACCACTTGGCCGAACTGTTTAACAAAGCTAGCATTGTTATAGTTCAAACCATATTTTTTACAAACTGCTTCAACTTTTGGAGCCATTTGACGATAACGACGAGCAGGAATATCTGGGAATAAGTGGTGTTCAATTTGGTGACTTAAGTGACCAGATAAAATGTGGAATGCTTCCGAACCAGTTAAGTTAGAAGAACCACGAATTTGGCGCATATACCAGTGACCGCGGCTTTCGTCTTGTAAAACTGTTTTTGGAAACACTTCTGCATCTTTTGTGAAGTGACCACAGAAAATAATACTGAATGTCCAAATATTACGAAGACCATTTGCAACCAAGTTTCCTGTAAATACAGGTAATGCTGCAGGTCCTGCAATGAGTGGGAAGAAAACATAGTCTTTAAAAAGTTGTTTACCAATCTTTTTATTCACTGGTTTTAACTCTTCCAAAAATTTTGCTTTAGTCTTACGTTTATAAAGAACACGACCAATTTCAAGATTCTGGATTGCTACGCCCCACTGGAACAATAAGCAAAACGGAATACTATAAACCGGTTGAAACAAGAAACCTGGTTTCCAACGTTGCTCTGGGAATAAGCGAAGTAAACCATAACCAATGTCATCATCAATACCTTTAATATTGGTATAAGTATGATGCTTATAGTTATGCGTTTGTCGCCAGTTATCCGATGTACCTACTGTGTCCCACTCATAAGTTTGACCATTAAACTTAGGATCATTCATCCAGTCATACTGACCGTGCATCACGTTATGACCGAGCTCCATGTTCTCCATAATTTTAGAGAAGCCTAATAGACCTGTACCTAAAATCCATGCTGGCGGGAACCAACCTGCAAATAGACATGCACGGCCTAAAAGACCGCTATAGCGAACTGCTGCATAAACACGGCGGATGTATTTTGCGTCTTTTTCACCCAAATCATCCAATACTTCTTGTTTGATCTGATCAAGCTCTTTTGCAAATGCTTCAAGTTCCGCTGGAGTCAAATCGCGATTTTTAGGATTTTTAAAATATTCGACTTTCACTGGCATATTCATAAGAGGTCTCTCTTAAAGATCAATAACTAGATCGGATTGTGCTGAGTTCACACAAATTTTAAGTAACTGGTTTGGTTCTGTATTTTGACTACCATTTAGTAGGTTACGTGTAGAACCTTGCGTTTTACTACAAACACATTTATTACAAATTCCCATACGGCAACCGTGTGTTGGCTTAACACCTTCATGCTCTAGGCTCACCAAAATCGATTGCCCCTTAGGAATTGCTATCACTTTATTAGACTGTGTTAATGTGACATTCACATAACCGACATCATCTGCAGAGCTTTCATTGGTTAAACTAAATGCTTCAGTAAGCACGGCTGGTGCCTTTTCAAAAAGCTCTTCGACAGTTGAAACAAAACCAGATGGACCACATGCGTAGACCGTGCTGTTTTCAACATCATCAACCAATGCAAGATGTTCAACATTTAAGCGCTCATCATTTGGTGTTTCTTGTGTGTAAAACACTTGATAGCTGAAGTTTGGATTTTGCTCTGCTACTTGTTCAAAATACTCTGTAAAAGCAGCATCAGAACGCTGTTTTACCCAATATAAAAGCTGAACCTGTACTTTTTCTAACTGCTGGCTTTGCTTAATTGCTGTAATTAAGCTCAACATTGGTGTAATACCACTACCCGCAGCCAACATAATTAATTTCGGTGTCTGGATATTTTGTTGCATATCACCATAAGGCTGACCAAGCTCAAAAATATCACCAATTTTACTTTCGGCAATGAACCAGTTACTGACAATACCATCAGCAACTTTTTTAACGGTTAAACGTAAGTGCTCTGCGTCTACTTGCGTCAAGCTATAAGTACGTTCATAACGGCGGCCTGCAATTTCAACAATCACTGGATGATGCTGACCTGCTGCTCCCATTTTAACCAAACGGTTGCATTTTAAAGTAAGGCTCACAGTGTCATGAGCTACGAATTCTTTTTTTACAATTTGAACTAGTCCGTGCTTTACAGACCATAAAGGATTTATTTTTTGTAGCCAGAAACTCGCTATATCTTTATCAAATACAGCTTGTGTTAATGAATTGAATAGAGAATTTCTCTTTTCGATTGCTTGCATAACTGAGGGCTCTGTCGCTCTTTTTTAATTATTATACACATGTATATATATTTGTATATACACCTGTACTTTTAATTACAATTTCACAAGTTCCCTGTCTAACGCTATAATCCAGACAGTTTAAGAATATATTGAAAAGCATGACCCAAACCTCACTTTCTCAGAGCCCAAATGACACAGCCTCTTCACAAGATGTCATTGAAATAAAAACAGCAACGCGTTCTGTTGGAAGAAAAGCGACGATTACGAAAGACGAACTTTTTCAGGCTGCACTTAACCTGATTGGTCCACAAAAAAGTATCGCCTCATTAAGCTTACGTGAAGTTGCGAGAGAAGCGGGTATTGCACCAAATAGCTTTTATCGCCACTTTAAAGATATTGATGAATTAGCTATTTCACTCATTGACCGCGCTGGTATCGTTTTACGTAAGATTATTCGTCAAGCTCGTTTGCGTGCATCTTTTCAAGACAGCATTATTCGTAGTTCGGTAGAAATTTTTCTTCAACAGCTTGATGCAGACGAAGGTAATTTAAGTCTATTGTTACGCGAAGGCTTTACAGGTTCAGCTTCTTATAAAGCTGCGGTAGACCGTCAGCTCAACTTTTTCCAGCAAGAGCTACAAGAAGATTTAATCCGTCTAGAGCGCTTAAATAACAACCATCTATACCATCCAGAACTTGTTGCAAAAGCAATTACGCAACTGGTATTTCACATGGGTGCTAAAGTAATTGATCTTCCAGTCCATCAACGTGCGGAAGTCGCTGAACAAACCATGATCATGATCAGAATGATTTTAGAAGGTGCCCGTCATCTAGACGAAGCAAAAATACGATAAATTCAACATAAAATGGTTTGTGATTTTACAAGCCATTTTTTATACAGACATACCTATTTCTTGATAAAAATATAATTCACAGATTGAAGCAACCAACATGCAAGAGTATAAGTAATTATTATTCTAGCAATACATACCCATATTTCCCCACGATATTTAGGGATTCACATGCAAAGTTTGAGTAATCGTCAAAGCCTGATTGCAAGCTATATTCTGATGGGCATTTTTTTGCTTTCGGTTATCCCCTTGCATCTCTTAGCAAGTTTTTTTGCTGGCTTTCTCATTTATGAAATTATTATTAGTTTAAGCTCTATTGTTGAACGTTATATTGATGGTCAAAGAGCCCGCATTTTTATTAGTATTTTATTAAGTATTATCACGGTTTCACTTATCGCCTTTTTCATTACAAGTTTAATTAGCTTTGTCGTTTATGACTTAAAGGGTGTAGGTATCCATAATATCAACAATAAAGTCGATCAAACGCTATTACACTTACAAACTGAGATTGGTAAATACCTTCCAGGTTATATTCCAGATAGTGTTACAGAACTAAAGGATGAAATTTTCGCGTTTATGAAAGATAACGTGACGACATTAAAAAATGCCAGTTCCGATATCTTACATAACTTTGTAACCATGATTATGGGTCTTATTATTGGTATTTTGGTGGCGATTCATGGCTTTCACCGTCGTACACCACAGCCTATTTTTAAGTCGTTACTCATTCAACGCATTCAAAAATTATCAATTTCTTTTAGGAATGTAGTTTTTGCCCAAATTAAAATTTCAGCAATTAATACACTGCTCTTTATCTTATTTGCGTTTGTACTATTGCCGATTTGGGGTGTTCATCTCCCTTTCGCCAAAACCTTAACCATTCTTACTTTTTTGTTTGGTCTCATTCCAATTTTAGGCAACTTAATTTCAAATACGCTTACTTTTATTGCTGCACTTACGGTTTCACTCGGCCTAGCAGGTGTTGCTCTGCTCTACCTCGTATTAGTACATAAGTTAGAATATTTTATTAACGCGAAAATTATTGGTCATAAAATTAATGCCAACGCATGGGAAATTTTATTGGCAATGTTAATTTTTGAGTCAATTTTCGGTTTAGGCGGCCTGATTGCAGCGCCAATCTTTTATGCCTATTTAAAACTAGAACTAAAAGATGCCAGAATGATTTAATTAAAATTTACTCAATAAAAAAGCGCCGTAACGGCGCTTTTTTATGATTCAATACTTATGGTTTAACTACCACAAGTACTTGAATTGCTTCCGGAGTTACCGTTAAACCATCAAGCAAACTCAAGCCTTCTTTTTGCAACTTCTGTAAGCGCTCAATTTCGTCTTGACGAATACTTGGGTTGAACTGCTTTAAATAAGTTAAACGATCAATCTCGTATTGCCATTTACTACCATAATGCTCTTTTGCCTGCTGTTGAAGCTGTGGCAAGCCGACTTTAGCAATATCAAGCGCTTGTCTATAGCGCTCTTCAATCACTTCACGGCGAGCTTTAACCACTTGGCGGCAGCTATTACCATCTAAGTGGTGCAAATATGGTTTTAAAATGGTTGGATCAATCTTTTCAGATAAGTCCTGACCATTTTCACTTAACAACACGCGAATGAGCTGTTTCGGCAAGCTTGATGGCAAGTTCAAAGCTTTTGGTGCAACTACATCAACTTTAAACCAAACTTCAAGTAATACAGAACCTTGCTTTAATGCATTTGACTTAAGAACAGCAACATTAGTACTACCAAATGATTGTGTACGGATCATTTCCATGACACTTTCAATGAACGGATGCTCTAAAGTCAGATATTGAGCATCTTCACGCATTTGCGCCTGATCACGATAGAACGTGGCAGTCATGCCTTCTTCATCTAATGCCAAACCCTGCACTTGCATTTGGTCTGTCGGACGAATAATAACAGTACCGTTACTTTGCTCATCAAAATCAATATTAGTTGAAGACATAAAACGCTTCACAAACATAGGTAATGTTGTGTTGTCATCGTAGTCTTCTAAAGCTTGAACAATTTCTTGTGCAACGATAGGACGACATGAATTGTATTCAAGTAAGCGATCTCGACCAGCTTGTAACTCTGTTTCTAAAGCCTGACGTTGAACATTGACTTCTTCGAGTAAATCTTCAAAGGTTTGACCTTGGTCTGAAAGTAAGCAGTCTTTTAATTCAACAATAAAGTTTTCTTGCAGCGTTTGAGCTGTCGGAGAAATATTGCTGAAAATATTCAACGCTTCGTTGTACCAACGGAACATACGCTCTTGAGCAGTACCCATTAAGTAAGGTACATGAATTTGAATACGGTTTTCTTGACCAATACGGTCTAAACGACCAATACGTTGTTCTAAAACGTCTGGGTTTGCAGGCAAATCAAATAAAATTAGATCACTTGCAAACTGGAAGTTACGACCTTCTGAACCAATTTCAGAACATAGTAGAATTTGAGCACCATAACTTTCTTCTGCAAAGTAAGCAGCCGCTTGGTCACGCTCAAGTAGACTCATGCCTTCATGGAACATTGCAGTACGAATACCAGCATGCAAACGAAGTACACTTTCTAAAGATTCAACAACAGGACCACTACGTGCAATTAAAAGAACCTTTTTATGCTTAAGTTCTTTACGCAAGATTTCCATTAACCATGGCACACGTGGGTCATTTTGCATCCAAGAACCATCAAGTTGTGCTTCTTCTGGCCACATTTGCTCACGTAATTTACCGTCTTTTGACCAATCTTCTGGCGCTGGCAAAGGTGCTGGTTGGCAATCACGGCCTGGGAAGCCTTGAATCGCTTCACGCGTATTACGGAATAAAATACGACCTGTACCGTGACGGTCTAACAGTTCATGAATCGCTCTGAAACGTTGTTCAGGCTGATCTTCAATTGAATGACCCAATAAACCTTCTAAAGCAGTTAAATGCTCTTGAGTTAAAGGTTCATCCGACATAAGCACTTCTGCAACTTGAGCAGTTTGCTGATATTGCGCTTCTTCATCTAAGAAACGCTCTAAACTGCTAAAACGCTGAGGGTCTAACAAACGTAAGCGTGCAAAGTGACTCTCTACACCAAGCTGTTCAGGTGTTGCTGTAAGCAATAATACACCCGCTGTATTTTCAGCAAGTTCTTCAACCAAGTCGTAACGATCGTTGCCGCCTTCTTCTTCACTCCACATTAAGTGATGCGCTTCATCGACTACAAGTAAATCGAAACCAGCTTCTAATGCTTGCTCACGTAAATCATCATGGTCCACCATCAAATCTACGCTGGCAATAATGCATTGCTCAGTCAAGAACGGGTTAAGCTCTGGATCATGTTCTTTAATAGATGCAGTACGGGTTAAGTCGAACAGAGAAAATTGCAAGTTGAAACGGCGACGCATTTCAATCATCCACTGATATTGCAGTGAATCAGGGACTAAAATGAGGATACGTTCAGAGCGGCCAGTTTTAAGCTGTTGGTGGATAATTAAACCAGCTTCAATTGTTTTACCTAAACCTACTTCATCGGCAAGTAAAACACGTGGTGCGAAACGTTTACCGACTTCATGCGCAATATAAAGTTGATGCGGGATTAAACCTACACGTGCACCGACCAAGCCGCGTAAAGGACTGGTTTGCATTTGCGATTGCATGAGCATTGCTTCAATGCGTAAGTCATACCACTCTTTATAATCGATCTGGCTTGCCAGCAAACGATCTAAAGGTTTTGATAACTGAATTTGTGCACCAATACGAGTTTCATTGAGCGCTTTTCGTTCTTGTTCACCATTTTCTAAAGTACGAACGACGTTATAACGCAAAACACCATGACGGTCTTCAACCGACTCAACAATCCACTTCTGGCCTTCTTGATCTTGGACTTCATCATTTGTGTTAAAGATGATGCGAGATAGCGGTGCGTTATTACGTGCATAGACACGCGTTTCATCACTTTTGGGGAATAAAATGCTGACAGATCTTTCATCTACATCAATAAGAACGCCTAAACCGAGCTCAGTCTCTGTATCTGATAGCCAACGTTGACCAATAGCATACTGCTGCAATTTTTCCACCTTTTTCTCAAGTTCGCACTACATATTGTACGATGCAAATTAGCTTATTTTTGCATCTTTTTATGTAGTCTTTAAAGCAAAATTTTGCAGCAGAAACCAATTAAATTGTTTCGCTACAAAAATTACTCATTGAAAGTTTTTACATTAAAACGGTACAGGGCAGTTAAACGTTAATGATTCCCCTGTAACAGGGTGATTAAAGCTTAACTGTTTGGCATGCAAGCACAGACGAGGAACAAGTAATTGTTCCGGTGTTGCATACAATGTATCACCTACAATCGGATGTCCCAGATATTGCATGTGTACACGGAGTTGATGAGAACGTCCGGTAATCGGTGTTAATTTGACACGCGTAACCGGTTGTCCCTGAATCTGGAAATGTTCAATCGCCTGCCAATGTGTTAAAGCAGGTTTGTTATGAGAAGCATCGACAATATGTAAAGGTGGTCGACTCGGGTCATAGACTACGGAAATATCAACTGTCCCTTCGCCGTCTAGATGGCCTGCGACTAACGCTTCATATATTTTCGAAGTTTGACGGTCTTGAAATTGGCGTGCAATCGCACTTTGTCCACGCTTAGATAAACCAAAAACCAAAATACCTGAGGTATCACGGTCAAGGCGGTGAATGAGCAAAGTTCGTGGTTCAATTGCCACCAGTCTTGTCAAAACGCTGTCATGTAAATCACCTTTCCCTGGCACACTCAAAATGTCCGAAGGTTTATGAATCACCATAAAATCATCATCACGATAGATCAGATGTTCACTTAGAAAATCACTCAAAGTTGTATTCCCAAGGCAAGATGAAAAACAAGCGGGCAATAATAAAAAGCTTACGTCCGAATTACAATGCCGTTCGGGTAAATTAACGACAGAATTTGCAAATATTATGATTCAGTTTATGGCTAAAGCCGATTAGTGCTTCAATAACTGCATAATATGTTGCAAGGTAGGTGTTTGCATCAGCTCTTCAACACTTAGACTCGCACCGTTCGCACGCCATAATTCCACCAAATAATTGACGCCAGTAGTGTCTAAGCCATAGTTTCTTAAATCTATTTCTGGATGAATTTCCATTGGATGCCGCCCCACCTGTTCAGCAACAGCCAATAAAATTCCTTTATCGGATAACACCTGTGACGACGGTGCACTTAAAGACCATAAGCGCATTAAAGTCTGTGTGTTTATATGTTGAATGGAGTCAAAACTGATTTTTTCAATCCATTGTATATGCTGCTCTAAACTACTCGCCAAAATCGCATCATTTACAACAGCTACATAATCTGTAATCGATAAAACAAGCTGCATGACTTGCTTAAATAGCGGTGATAAATTTCCCGCCATTATCACTTGTGCTTGAGTGTTTGATGACAACTGTTGTCCAAGCTGCAACATGGTCTGTTGAAGTTGAGATGACTGAATCATCATGACTGGAATTTCGAGCGCTTGTGCTCTTTTGCTTAGTAATTCTAAATGATCGGCTAATGGCTGGTTCATCCAGTCAGGGGTATTTTCAAGTTCATTTAACCCAACCATGAGCAAAATACTTTGCGTAGACTCAATAGGCCAATTTGAAGTACTTGCGGCTAACTGGATTTTTCGAGGTAAGGGATAAAACATTGTTCTCTACAAATATAAAAATAGCTCAAATTAAAAAGCCCGTTTAAAACGGGCCTTTTTGCTTACTTCATTTCGGCAAATGTTTCTTTTGCAGCCTGAATCGTATATTCGATATCTTCATCAGAATGAGCAGATGAAATAAAGCCTGCTTCAAATGCCGATGGCGCTAAGTTTACACCGCGCTTTAACATACCATGGAAGAATTTTTTGAAAGCTTCAATATCACATGCCAACATTGAGTCAAAGCTTGTAATATCTTCTTGGTCTGTAAAATAAAGACCGAACATTGCGCCAGCTTGCTGAGTTTTAAATGGAATACCCGCTTCATTAGCTGCTGCTTGTAAGCCTGCAAGTAACTTTTCAAGTTGAGCAGATAATTTGCTGTAAAAGTCAGGTTGGCGTAAATGTTTAAACATCTCGATACCCGCACGCATAGCAAGTGGGTTACCAGATAACGTTCCTGCTTGGTATACACCACCTAAAGGTGCGATGCATTCCATGATTTCACGCTTACCGCCAAACGCGCCTACAGGTAAGCCAGCACCAATAATTTTACCTAAAGTCGTTAAGTCAGGTTTTACATTATAAACTGACTGAGCACCGCCCAATGCAACGCGGAAACCTGTCATCACTTCATCAATAATGAATACAGATTTATATTCATCACAAATATCACGAATGGCTTCTAAGAAACCGTCAATTGGTTTCACCATATTCATGTTGCCCGCTACAGGTTCAATAATAACACCCGCAATTTCATGACCGAATTTGGCAAAACACTCTTTTAATGCAGCAATATCATTATAAGGCAGCGTTAAAGTATGTTTAGCAAAATCGACTGGAACACCTTTTGAAGTTGGCTCACCCTCGCCTAAAGTCAGTAAACCCGAACCCGCTTTTACTAAAAGTGAGTCAGAGTGTCCATGGTAACAACCTTCAAACTTCACGATTTTGTCACGGCCAGTATAACCACGCGCTAAACGAATAGCGGTCATAGTCGCCTCTGTACCAGAGTTCGTCATACGTACCAATTCAATTGATGGCATGATTTCACAGATAATATCTGCCAAAGTCGTTTCGTGTACGGTTGGTGCACCAAAACTTAAACCATCTTCTGCTGCTGTTTGTACCGCTTTAATAATTTCTGGATGAGCATGGCCCAAAATCATCGGTCCCCAAGAGCCAACATAATCTACATAGCGCTTGCCATCGACATCCCACAAATACGCACCTTTGGCTTTCTCGATGAAAACAGGTGTTCCTCCAACGCCATTAAAGGCACGTACTGGAGAGTTCACACCACCTGGAATGTGTTTGCTGGCTTGTTTAAATAACTGTTCTTGCTTTGGAGATAAACTCATGGAAATGCTCGTCTTAAATATCTAAAAAATAATTTTGAAAGCTTAAGAAAATAATTGTGCCCAGGCCTGTACACGGGCAGGAATTTCAGCAGTTGATCGACCTAATATATCACTAATGACTGCACAGAGGTCAGCTCCAGCCTCAATCACGGGTTTTGAGTTTTCAACTGTTAAACCACCAATTGCACAAATAGGTAAATCATATTGAGCCGCTGCTTGCTTAATGACTTCAATACCGACATTGCCTGCTTCTGGTTTTGTGGCAGTTGCATACACAGCACCAAAGGCAACATAAGTTGCGCCATCGGCAATTGCTTTTCGAGCAAGATCTAAAGAGTTGAGGCAAGTACGGCCAATAATGACACCTTCAGGAAGTTTCGATTTTGCATCTGTGATTTCACCATCACTTTGTCCTAAATGCACACCTAAACCAAATTGAGCAGCCAGTTGTAAGTCATCATTAATGACAAAAGGAACCTGATATTTTTCACATAACTGTTTGATCTGCTCAACTTCAGCAGGCTGGTCGGCTTTTTCTACTTTTTTACGGCGGTACTGTAAAATTGCGACCTGACGAGTTGCGAGCGCGGCATCTAGTTTTTCTAATAATAATTGGATTGGGTCATCATTGGTAATGAGATATAAACCGCGCATACTCTACTCTCGCTTTAAAAAACTTCGCTAGTATAACGGATTTATAAGTCATCATAAGTACCGATTGATATAGGCTTATCAGTACCAATCGGTATATTTAGAATAGAAAGTAAAATTAACTTGGTATTTTGTCATGCTTGCGATCAATCAAACTTAATCGGCCAATTGCAACATCAGATAGCATTCGCCAATCAGAAATAAAGCTATACAGAGGCTGTTTAAAACTGGCAGGTTTATTTTTCTCAAATACGAAATGTCCAACCCATGCACATGCATAGCCAGAAACTAAACCATAAAGTGCGTATTTGACCTGTTTTTTACGAATGGCTTTTGAAAAAAAGTATATACCAATGCTGCTACCCACCACATGTAAGCGTCTGCTCATAATGTTACGGTGTTCGGTTAAATAAAAACGATAAAATTCCTGATAGTTTTTAATCGGTAATTCAAACTCTGGCTGAGCTTCATGATTGAAGTTTACTGGTGCATTCACGATCATCTTCCTGATTTTTATTTGATCAAAACATCACCTGATTGTACACCTAAAAGAAAGCCTAAAGTCATATGTTTGATTGTAACTTTCTCTATCAAAAGCATTATTTTTAGCGCTAAGCTATTATACTTATTCAAGATAGTTTAAATACCTGATTCAGGGAGATCCATTATGGTTGAAGTTGAGCTTAAGTTTCAGTTACCTGAATCGAAGAAAAAAACTGTTCAGCAGTATTTAAAAAAGCATAAAGCGCAGAATATTCATTTGCAGGCCAAATATTACGACACACCAAATCGCCTACTCGCGAAAAATGGTATGGCCTTACGTTTACGTAAAGAAAATGATTTGTGGGTACAAACCTTTAAAGCTGCGGGTCAAAGCCATTTACACCGTGTCGAAGAAGAAGTTTTTTTGGGTAAATGCGAACAAGAACCCGAGTTAAACCTTGAGCTATACAAAGATAATAAAGCAGTTACCGATTTACTTACTCAAGCTTTAGGCACTGAAGTTGAAAAGCTAAGCTTGCAGTTTGAGACCGATGTACATCGTACTTATCATGTGTTTGAAGCCGATGACACCGCTATTGAAGTCTGTCTTGATGACGGTGTAGTAAAAACGGCAACCACCCAAAGTAAAATTTGTGAAGTTGAGTTTGAACTTAAACAAGGTGCTGTTAAAACACTAATTCAATTTGCACAGCAATGGATTAATCGTTATGAGTTATGGCTCGATGTTAGAAGTAAAGCCGAGCGTGGTAATTTATTAGCCTTAGGACAAGCTGCTTCACCTGCTGTTCACGCAAAAGGTTTGAGCTTAGATAAGAACATTTCAGCAGAACAGGCACTCAAAAAGATTGTAGAAAACTGTTTAGGACAATTCTTACCGAATATGGCTGCAATTGCCGATGGCGTTGCCGAAGCTGAGCATATTCATCAGGCACGTGTGAGCTTACGTCGTTTACGCAGTGCACTTCATCACTTTTCAGCATGGTCAGACGATTTAAACCCTGCTTGGGAAGAACAAATTGCCGAGCTTTTCCGTAAGCTTGGAGACACGCGCGATGAAGATGCTATCCGTACTGAAATTTTACCGATGATTGTGCAGCATGGTTCACCTGAGCTTTTGCTTCCGATCTCTGAGCAGCCGTTAAAAGACCTTGCCACGCTGTTTAAATCAGCAGATACCATTAAGCTTATACTTGCCTTGCTAGCATTTGCTTATTCTGAAGAAGATGATCAAAACACCAAAGGAAAATTAAAAAAACAGATAGAAAAAAGCTTAGACAAGTTACATCATCAAGTCGTGAATCATGCCGAGCATTTCACCGAACTTGAAATCACTGAGCAGCACAAAATACGCAAAAAAGCAAAGCAATTACGTTACTGCATCGAATTTATATCGAGCTTATACCCTAGCAAAAATGTTCAGCAGTTTTTAAAACAATTACAACCTGTGCAAAATACCTTAGGGCTTTATAACGACTTGTTTATTGCTGAAGATCTATTTAATAAAGCAATTGAACACGACCCGCACTTTTGGTTTGCATTAGGATGGATTAAGGCCAAACAACCTTATTTACAAAATCAGTCTGCCGAAGCTTTGCAAAAATTTAAACAAGTAAAAACTTTTTGGTAAGCATCTTAAAGTCGCGACACATATGTCGCGACTTTTTATCTTATCGGTATTTACCAAATACTTTCCACACACCATTATCTGCTAACGGGTCATTATAGCTATCGCTACGTTGCTTTCTTGGTTTATCTCGGGCATCGACGAGTTCAAAGTGAGGTTCTACCCCTAGTACAATACCATTGGTATAAAAACGTGAACGTGTATATTCACTTTGACCATGCTGGAACACATAAGTTCTTAAATCGATAAATTCACGGTGAGCAACGAGTGCTGCCGTATCATCACTCTGCAACCATTCTTGCATGGTAAAAATCTGATCTGTTTCGAACTGACCGCATTTTTCAATAAGACTTGCCACACCACGAAAAGTTTTCGACTCTTTAGCACGTGTTTTATTAATACGAATGCGATCTACATGAAAAAAGAATAATGGTAAGTTCAAATGGCTTGGTAAATGAATTGCATCTGGTAATTCATCTTCCATAAAAGGCTGAAAAAGCTCTTGTGCCCTTTCGATTAAATCTTTCCATTGTTGGTAATAAGCCAAGACTTCGTCTTGTAAACCATAATAAATTGGCAGCCCTTCGACATGCTCTAAATATTGGGGTGGAAAAATATGCTGGCGTAATAGGGCAATGTCTGTTTTTAAACTTTGAACGGCTATCGCATCTTGCATAATTAGAACTTCCAACACTTAGGCTATTTACAGACTAAGGCAAAGGTTTTGTTTCCGCAAGCGTTTGCCTATAATAAGCAGCTCTATTTTTGCGGGAATATGTCATGTCTCAAAAGATTAATGCAACAGATATTACTGAAGAAGAAGCGTTAAATGCTGTTTTCTTTGAGCGTGCGGATGAATTCATTAAACAAGCGAATGATTTTTGTCGCCCGCCTAAAGGCCAAAAGCCTGACCCCGCTGAGCTTCGCGGCCAAGTGAGTGCAGCCATGTTATTTGCAACTGCCCGTTTTAATACGTGGGTGGCTGCAAACAATTTTAAAGATGGCAATGAAATGCGCGATGCAAAAGAGCAAGTAATGTCTTATTTGCTTCAGCAATTTCAAATGATGCTCGAAGATAACTTTGATGAGTATTGTGAACAGTTCGAAAACTACTTACGTTTCCGTAAGAATGAAGATTTCCATGCTCACAAACATGACCATGATCATTAATAAGTTTTAAATACTCAAATAAAAAGCCACTTCATGTGGCTTTTTATTTGATAAGTTAGTTATTGCTTTTGCGCTTGGCCATATTGGTCAGCCATTACTTCCACAAGGTTTGAAGGTTTAATATATTTTTTAATAACTGCGTTCACATCGGCAACGGTCAGCTTAGTTAAGTCTTGATCATGCTTAACACGGTCAAGTAAAGTTTTACCCGACTCAAGCTCAATATTTAACATACCGTGAATGTTGCGCTCATCTTCTAATGCAGTAACACGTTTCTTCATGAGATCTGCTTTAGCTGCTGCAAGCTCTTGCTCAGTAATACCCTTCGTTAACAAGTCATTTAGTACTTTATGAACTGAATCAGAGACTTGTGCTGAACGCCCAGCCGTATAATTTGCACTAATACTTAACGCACCAACATTCGTGTCCTGATCAAGTTGTAGACCTGTTCCAAAACCATATACCAATGCATTTTTTTCACGAAGCTCTTGAGCCAAACGTGATGAGATTTGAGAATCACCTAAAATATAATTCATTAAAATTAATGCAGGTGCATCAGGATGGTTTTTCCCAACTGGTAGTGTGATTAGACTTTGATAACTACCAAACTCACGTTGTTCAGATAAAGCATGTACCTTCTGAGCAGGAAAATCGACATGTTTAATTAAGATTTTTTCGTATGGTTGCTTACTGTTCCAGCTCCCAAACTCTTGATTCAAGAGATTTTTCATTTTCTTTACATCAAATGCACCCGTAATCGCAATTTGCGCATGGTTCATTGCAAAGAAATGCTGATATAGCTCTTTCACTTGCTCTTGGGTCACATTCTTTAATTGTTTTTTAGCCAATTCAGGTTCAAAGTGATAACGCAAATCACCTGGTTGGTATTCTTCAATTAAACGCGACAATGTTAAACCTGCCACGACATCCGGTTCAGTATATGGGCGATCAAGGCTAGATAAGCTTTGCGACTTAATTAAATCGAATTGAGATTGTTCAAATTTAGGATTTTTCATGACCTCTAAAACAAATTTGAAGAACTCATCAAATTTTTCAGTTTTAGATTGAATATTAATGGTCATGCCATTGCCGTCGGCACTCGCATAAGCTGCACCGCCTGCATCAATCGACTTATCTGCAATATCTTGCAAACTATATTTGTCAGAGCCACGCAGTAATAAATATGAAGTTAAATCAACAACTGTACCTTTATCAAATAAAGATTTTTCTGTACCAAAATCCATAGTAATAGTGGCATAGGTACGATCATCACGAGTTTCTACAGGGAACAAAGCATACTTCATTCCATTTTTAAGTTTGCCGCGAATAATCTTTTTCTCATTACTTTCGGCATATTGCTTAGAGGTTTTTAAAAACTCGTTAACTTCTTGTTGATAAACTTTCGGGTCTTTTAAAGGCTCTGGTTTAACATCGCTTTGATCTAAAGTTTTAGGCTTATCTTTTGGGTCGAGTTGCAATGCTTTCTTTTGATCTTCAGGTGTCGGTAAAATATCGCCATCAATACGATGCCCAGCAACAAGGAACTGTTTTAAGGTTTGATTTACTTCATTGAGTTTCACTTTCTCAACTGCATCTAAATCTTTAAAATATTGGTCCCACTGCCCACCAGCTACAGTGTAATCACTTAAACGCGAACCCAAAGCAACGGCGTCTTTATTGACTAACTCACCTTGCGTTTTCATTAAGCTTTTTATACGATTTAGCTCAGTCTCTGTAAAAGGTTTACCCTTTTCAATTCCAGAGAGCAAAGCATTTTCAACTTTGTTAGGGTCATTTTTTGGCGAGTAGACCGCACCTAAAAATACGACGTTAAAATCTTGGTCTAACCATGTTGATGCCTGAACGTCTGTACTAATACCTGTTTCAACCATGTTCTGGTACAAATGACCACTTGGCTGCATGGTATATAACATTGGTGCTAAAGCCAGTGTCGGCTGAATTTTTATATTTTTCCCATTCATATAAATATGGAATTTGGCCAAATCACTGCCCTTTTTTACCACAAACTCACGATCTTTCATTTTTGTGGAATCTAACACTGGCACCTGAACAGGCTTCGGCACAGCTCGCGCAGGAATTGGACTAAAATATTGGTCAATTGTCTTTAAAACATCTGTTTTATCAAACTTACCTGAAATCACCATAACCGCATTGTTCGGTGCATACCAACTGCGGTAGAACTGGTTCAATTCAGGCATTTTAATAGACTTAAGCTCAGGTAAATCACCAATTGGTAATCGCCCTAAATACTTGTTTCCATAAGCCGATTTCCACATTTGATCCATTAAGACAGCAAAAGGCTGATCCATACGGACTTCACGTTCACGCTTTACGATTTCAATTTCAGAAGGTACAAATTTTTCTTGTAGAACTAATTTATCCATACGTTCAGATTCAAGGTACAACACTTGATCTAACGCATTTTTTTCTGGACGAACAATATTGGTATATTTGGTTGAATAGTAATCCGTGCTCGCATTTGTCATTAATGTATATTGATCTAAACGGCGCTGAAATTCTTCACCCTTTACGTTTTGCGTGCCTTTAAATGCCAAATGCTCAAGTAAATGTGCTAAGCCACTTTTACCTTGTGGGTCATTTAAAGAACCTGTCAAATAGATAGTATTAATAAAGATTTTATTTTCTTTGTCATTCGGTGCAAGCACTACCCGAAAGCCATTATCTAATTTATATTCCTCAATATTTTGCTTACTTTTTACTAATGTCGTTTGTGCAAAAGACGCAGCACTTAAACCAAGAATACATAGGGAGAGAGTCAGTTGTTTAAACTGCATAAACATATAAATACCAATTAATTTGAATAATAAAAAATCAATAGTTGTGGGACTATAGTAGGAAATTTAAGCTGACATTAATAGTAAAGATTTGAAAAAAAAGCCGTTTATTTAAACGGCCTTATATTTTAAGGAAAAATTTCTGCTTGCATATAAAGTTTGCCATAGCCTGAAATTTCAATACGTTCCTGATTTAGGATATTGCAATATAAGACGCCTCCACGGCTAGAAGCCTGATACGCCACAATATTATTTTTAGCGAGTTTCTCTGCCCATAGCGGTGCTATTGCAGTATGAATTGAACCCGTAACGGGGTCTTCGTCAATACCCGCAATAGGCGCAAAATAACGAGATACACAATCATATTGCTGATCGGCTTTTGAGGTAATTGCAACCTCCATGCCTGTAGTTGTAATAGCAGTCCGTTTACCTAAAGTCTTGAGGAGGTTCATGTCAGGCTGCTCATCTAATACATCTTGAACTGACTCATATTCAACAATATAAGCTTGAACATTTTGATAAACCGCTTTAAAGGGTTTCGTTAATGCTTGACGTAAAACAGCCGGATAATCTTCAACTTGATGAGCCTTACGAATTGGAAAATTCATTCTGATTTTGCCATCATCATCTTGATGAACGATAAAAAGCCCTAAATTTCGGACATGAAAATTAATGGTCTTTTTATCAGTAAAATCTTTAAATATTATAAAAGCACTGGCAAGCGTCGCATGCCCACAAAAATCAGCTTCAACCGTTGGCGTAAACCAACGAATTTCATAGTTTTCAGCGTCTATGATTTTTACAAAAGCAGTCTCAGACAAATTATTTTCAAGTGCTATCTTTTGCATTAAATCTGCATCTAGCCATTCTTTTTCAACAATCACAGCAGCCGGATTGCCACGAAATAACTCTTTTGTAAAAGCATCGACTTGATACATTTTCATGATAGTGCTCTCTTTTGTAATAGGTTCATTTTCAAAAATTATTTAAAAGAAAAACAGATACAGTTTTTTAAAAATTAACATCACAGCGGCAATTTAAGCATATAAAAAAACGGCTCATCCAAAGTGGAGAGCCGTTTCATATTAACTTTTAATGATGTTGAGTTAACTCAATTTCATCTTCACTATTTAATATGTCTTTATCGGTCTGACCCATAAATTGGCTCGTCACTACACCCGCAGTCATTGAACCATTTACGTTCAATGCTGTACGTCCCATATCAATTAACGGTTCAATTGAAATAAGAAGTGCAACCAACGTTACAGGTAAACCCATGGCAGGAAGCACGATTAATGCTGCAAAAGTTGCACCACCACCTACTCCTGCTACGCCAATTGAGCTTAAAGTCACAATACCCACTAAGGAAGCAATCCACATTGGGTCTAGTGTGTTAATACCCATCGTTGGAGCAACCATCACGGCTAACATGGCAGGATATAAACCCGCACAACCATTTTGACCAATAGTAGCACCAAAAGAAGCAGAGAAGCTTGCAATAGACTCAGGTACGCCTAAACGACGAGTTTGTGCCTCAATATTCAGTGGAATACTTGCTGCACTTGAACGGCTCGTAAATGCGAATGTTAAAACTGGAGCAACTTTTTTAAAGAACTTAAGTGGAGAAACACCTGTCAGAGTCAAAATAATGGCATGTACGGCAAACATAATCGCCAAGCCTAAATAAGACGCCACCAAGAAACCGCCTAAGTTTAAAATGTCGGCAACATTTGAACTTGCCACAACCTTAGTCATAAGCGCAAAAACGCCATACGGAGTAAGCGTCATGACTAAGCGAACCAGCTTCATTACCCAAGACTGTAACGTCTGAATAGCAGTCAAAATACGCTCACCTTTCTCTGCGTCATCTTTCATTAGGTTGAGTGCTGCGATCCCTAAAAAGATAGCAAAGATAACCACGCTAATAATTGAAGTCGGATTTGCACCCGTTAACTCAGCAAAAGGGTTACTTGGAATAAAGGAAAGAATAAATTGCGGTACGCTTAAGTCTGTTACTTTACCCACATAGTCTGTCTGAATTGCAGTCAGACGTGCTGTTTCAGCGGCGCCTTGTACTAAACCTTTGGCAGTTAGGCCAAATAGGTTCGTCACAAATACCCCAACTAACGCAGCGATAAGTGTTGTAAATAACAAAGTTCCAATAGTGTAGACGCTGATTTTTCCTAAAGAGGAAGCTTGGTGTAACTTCGCTACCGCGCCTAAAATCGAAACAAAGACCAAAGGCATCACGACCATTTGTAAAAGTTTTACATAGCCGTTACCAACAATATTAAACCAGCTAATAGATTCAGCAAGAATCGGATGGCCACCGCCATAAATCAAATGTAGTCCTAAACCAAACACTACACCTAAAATTAAGCCAGCTAGAACTTTTTTAGATAAGCTCCAGTCTGTTTTACGTGTTTGGGCGAGTAAAAATATTAACCCGACAAAAACCACAATATTGATGATTAAGGGTATATTCATTCCCAAACTCCAAATTATTGCTTGTGTCATCTTTTAAGGGGGCATATTTGACCATAGCCGGTCTATATAAACTACCCTTTTCAACAATTTTCTAGCATGCAGATCATTACCGATCTGAATGAGAATATAAAATGACTTTTAAATACATATATATCACTTTTAAAACATAAGTTAAGTAGGATATTTATGTATAAAAATTAAGCGCATTTCTGTATAAACTGTTGCTCAATAAAACAAATAAATTGCTTTAAATTACTGCCCCATGTGTCAGCAGGCTGGGCAACTAAATAGGTGGTGAAATGTGCTGATTCAGTGTTAATTTCAAAACAACTTAATGAGACTTTATCGGCCACTTTAGTCAAATATGACTTTGGCAATAAAGCAAAACCAACACCTAATTCCACACAGCTTACAATCCCATCTAGGCTGCCCATTTCCATAATTTGCGAAGGCGGCACACTGTGATCATTTAAAAACAGCTCAATGGCATGGCGATATGAACACCCTTGTCGGAACGCAATAAATCGGGTTTTTGCAAGCGTAGCAATGTCGGGAAATTCAGTTTGTTGTTTTGGGCAAACCAAAACCAATTGTTCTTGCCACACCGGCAAGCTATATAGCTCTGGAATCACATATTTAGAAGCAACAAAAGCACAATCGACCTCGCCTTGTTGCACAGCATTTAACAAATATCCTGTCGGGTGAGTTTGAAGTTCAAGGGGCAAATTCGGATATTGCTGCATACATTCATTAAGCAATTGAGGCAGTCTTATCGCTGCTGTCGTTTCCATACTGCCCAAACGAATCGTTTCATTCGGGTCAATATCACCTTCTTGAAAGATCTTTTTAGCTTTATTGTGCAATGCAATCATTTGAACAGCGTAGCTATGTAGCTGTTGCCCTGCATTGGTTAATGTCACGGGATTATGGCGATTTAATAAAATCACACCTAACTCTTCTTCAAGCTTTTTCACATGACTGGTGATATTCGATTGAACCGTATACATTTTTTGTGCAGCCAATGAAAAACTTCCACTCTCTGCAACTGCTAAAAAAAACTCTAAAGACTTAAGCAACATACCACTATCTTAAAACAAGATAATTAATATCATATTAAATCATTTTTAAAGATTATAAAACTCGCTTTTAATAATAAAAAAATTGAGAGACTCCTCATGACTACGCTTTATCGAATGAGCCTGCTCGTCTTTCTAGCAACTTGCTTAGGTATTGGTATTTTTAGATTTTCTTACACTGCACTTATGCCCATCATGATTGTGCAATATGGATGGACTCATGACTTTGCAAGTTTCTTAGGCAGTGCAAATTTATTGGGCTACTTGCTTGGCGCTCTATTGGCCCTGTTTAGTATTAAAGAAAAATCTATTCCAACTCTTATTATAAGTTCTGCACTTGCAGGCAGCTTAAGCCTAATCTGCTGTGCCTTTATACACATGCCTTTGGCTTGGTTTGTGTTCTGGCGGACCCTCTCTGGTATTGCTGGTGGTCTACTCATGATTTTGGCACCAAGCTTTGCCATGAGAAGAATTGCAATAAGCCAAAGGCTTAAAGTCAACTTTTTAGGGTTTAGCGGTATTGGCGTGGGGGTACTGTCTGCGACCGTCATTATTCCTGCGCTCAAAAACATGCCTGTCCAATATGTCTGGGGTATTTTTGCAGCACTGTCTATTATTGGCAGTTTGGTACTTTTTCAGTTATTAAAGCACCAATCTACAGAGTCCGTACAAGCGGCCAATCAAGCACCTCAAAACAGCAAACATTCACGCTTGGGGCTGGTCATTATTATTGCCTATATGTGCAGTGCTTTTGCATATATTCCACACTCTTTGTTTTGGATGGACTACTTATCGGGAACCTTACATTTTCCATTAGAGCAACGAAATTTATTTTGGGTGCTTTACGGGGTCGGAAGCTGTATTGGCGCTTTTGTGGCGTATTGTTTAAGCCGCCTTACCGGATACTTACAAGCCATTAAATGGCTATATGGGTTCTACTGCTTGGCAGTTGCCCTACCGTTCTTTTCCCATGCTACTGCTTTGCTCGCTTTATCTTCATTTCTTACAGGTCTACTCACACCGGCCACAGTATTCATTAGTTCTTATAGCCTGCTACACATTTATGAGCAGCGTTATCAAAAAGTCTGGAGCCTTGCCACCATTGGCTTTGCCAGTACCCAACTGCTAGGTGGCGTAGTGATTAGTACTTTGCATCATTTGCATTGGTCTTATGCACATCTTTTTCTTTTGGGTGGAATCGTTCTTCTCTTTGCGGTTTGCCTTTTAATTCCCCTGCGCCCTTCTTTCACCTCAACTTTCAGAGAAACTAAATCATGAAAACTCTGCTCTTTCCTTTATTTCTAGTTGCTTTCGTTCTTATTATTCAAGCCCTAGACCAAAGTTATCAAAAGAAAATCGGGCTACCTAAAACTGCTAAACATCCCGAATTTATGCAATAAAAAATGCCCCGATATATCAGGGGCTTTTCCGATGAGCACTCAAATATTTCTGAAGTAGAAATTGATGAATACATCAACAGTCAAAATCACATAGCAACTATAATTTTAAGTCTTACCAAGAACACCTAGCTGACAAAAAATGTCACATTATGTCAATGTAGAGTGTAATTTTCTGATCTATATTCAATAAAAATTTATAATTTTTAATACTTAAAATAGAGTAAGACATGAGCAATAACAATTATATTGATGAGCTTTTAAAGCTCTTGGCGATGTTCGCTTTTATCTGTGTTTCATTATTGGCATTTAAATGCCGGACTGTTTTCGCACTGGATATGACTACATCATATGAGGTCTCTGTAAAGATTGTTATTTATATTGGCACGGCGGCTATTCTTGGTTTTTTAACACGCGATCATATTGAGTTTACAACACAATTTTTAATTGCTGTTCCATTCGCATACTTTTGGCTAGAGCCAGTTCTTGACTATAAAGCCATTCAAACTATTCCAGATGTTCCATTTTATCTGTCAGGTCATGGTCAAAGTTTAGGGCTATTGATCGTCATTATATTCTGTTTTGCCCTATGGGTATTTAAAGAAACAAGCTCAAATTCGCGTGAGTCTCAAAATGTCTAAATAGGTTTTTTTTGGGAGTTTTATAAAGTTAAAAATAGTCACTGTACTCTATGTTTTTATAATATATATTTTAAACAAATTACTTTATACCAATTAAAAACTTTTAAAAATGTTTAATGTATCAAACCCAGCAAATGCCGTTGTTGTAGGTATTATCACAATAATTGCTACAGTTAGCCTTCTTATATGGAAGTTTAATTTTTATCTTGGCATAGATATATATACCAGTGGAGAAGTGCTTTTTAAAACGCTGCTATATGCAGCCACAATAGGCCTATTTAGTTACTATTTTCGCTATACCATTAAAATTAGTAATACGGTGATCTTATCATTACCTCTTTTTTTCTTTTGTATTAGACCCATTCTGAACTACAAAATGACGCATACCATGGGCAATATTCCACTCTATGCAACTCATCATGGTCAGGGAGGAATCTTATTAAGTTTAACAATATTGGCTTGTATGCTATGGGCATTTACCGCTCACTCTTAGCTTAAATTCTACTATTCCATAAACTTATTTTTATTCATTTCAATACTATAAAAAATCTATAAATAACAATTCTTCAAAGTAATTAAAAAGCCCTCAATTGAGGGCTGTTCTATGAAAGATTAATCTTCCATGTGCTTAATAATAGCATCACCAAACTCAGAGCAACGTAACAAGGTTGCGCCCGGCATTAAACGCTCAAAATCGTAAGTTACCGTTTTAGCTGCAATCGCTCCTGAAATTCCTTTAATGATCAGGTCAGCTGCTTCAGTCCATCCCATGTCTCGCAGCATCATTTCAGCAGATAGAATAATTGATCCGGGGTTTACTTTGTCTTGTCCGGCATATTTAGGAGCTGTGCCATGCGTTGCTTCATAAACTGCGATTGCACCACCAATATTTGCACCAGGCGCAATACCAATGCCCCCTACTTCTGCCGCTAATGCATCAGAAATATAGTCACCATTTAAATTAAGAGTTGCAATCACTGAGTAGTCTGCAGGACGCATCAAAATTTGCTGTAAGAAAGCATCTGCAATCACATCTTTAATTATGATGTCTTTACCATTTTTAGGGTTCTTAATTTTAACCCAAGGTCCACCATCTATGAGTTCACCACCAAAACGATCTAGCGCTAACTCATATCCCCATTCTTTAAATGCACCTTCGGTATATTTCATAATATTTCCCTTATGAACAAGGGTGACCGATGGTTTGTCATTATCTATCGCAAATTGAATGGCTTTACGAACTAAACGTTGCGATCCTTCTTTAGATACAGGTTTGATTCCAATACCACATCCTTCTGGAAAGCGAATTTTTGTGACGCCCATTTCTTCTTGAAGAAATTTAATTACCTTCTTCGCTTCTTCAGAGTCTGCTTTCCATTCAATACCTGCATAAATATCTTCCGAGTTTTCACGGAAAATCACCATGTCGGTTAGTTCAGGGTGCTGAACAGGTGATGGAACGCCTTTAAACCAGCGTACAGGGCGTACACACACGTACAAGTCTAATTCTTGACGTAATGCCACATTAAGTGAGCGAATACCACCACCAACTGGAGTGGTTAAAGGGCCTTTAATTGAAACAACAAACTCACGCAGGGCTTCAAAAGTTTCTTCTGGCATATAGCTGCCATAAATTTTATTGGCCTTTTCACCGCAATAGAGTTCCATCCACTCGATGGAACGTTTACCGCCATAAGCTTTTAAAATAGCCGCATCGACGACTGTTTTCATTGTCGGTGTAATATCTACACCAATACCATCACCCTCAATAAAAGGAATAATTGGATGATTTGGTACATTCAGTGACAGGTCTGCTTTTACTTTAATTTTATCACCGTCGGCAGGAACCACGATCTTCTGATAACCCATTGTGTAGATTCTCCCTTTTATAATATTTAACTAACCAAACAAAAATAATTATCGATAAACAATACTTTCAACTTTTATTAACGCATAATAGCTTAATCGAATTTAATCCTTTTTGAGATTTATGTGGGAAATAAGCAAATTTCACACTTAAATATAGCTCAATGTTTTTACCGCTTATTTGAAAGAAGAAGCCATTTTTTATGAAAATTGTCATTCTCAACAAACCATATGACGTCCTCTCCCAGTTTCGTAAAGACGAAGCACACATGACGGTCTCTGACTTTGTAGATGACCCGACTTTACGCATAGCAGGCCGTCTTGATATGGACTCTGAGGGTTTAGTTTTCTTAACTGATCATGGTGGTTTGAATCAGTTCATTACCAACCCTGCGAATAAAAAATACAAAACGTATTTAGTTCAAGTTGATGGCGATGTAACCGAAGAAGCGCTTGAGCAACTTCGTAAAGGTGTAGAGCTTAATGATGGTATGACTTTACCAGCTAAAGCGATTAAGGTAAGTGAACCTGCATGGTTATGGGACCGTGACCCTCCTGTACGTTACCGTGCCAACATTCCAACGTCTTGGATTGAAATCTCTATTTGTGAAGGTCGTAACCGTCAAGTTCGTCGCATGACCTCTGCGGTAGGTTTCCCGACTTTACGTCTCATTCGTACTAAAATTGGTTCAATTGATTTAGTTCAATTAGGATTACAGCCGGGCGACACCAAAGAAATCGAACCTCTACTCTACCCAGACTTTAAAGATGTTCCAGCCGAGCAACCTTATCGTTCACGTTCTTATGTAAAAAAACCGGGTGGTACAGGTGGCAAACCAATGGTTCGTAAGAATAAAGATGGTTCTGTTAAAAAGTCTGGTACAAAACGTATTTGGCAAATGGATGAAAGTGAAAAACCACGTCGTAAGACCAATGGTACAACTCGTCCAAATACCAAGGCACCACGTGGTCGTGGCCGCAATGGTCGATAAAAACATTTAAGTTTTAAAGCTCACGTCAGTGGGCTTTTTTAATGTCTTTTATTTTTGGCAATAAAAAAACCGGTGCATAGGCACCGGTTTTAAGCTATTTACTAACGAATCAGTAATTAAGCTTGAACACTTGAAAGTGCTGCATTAAATGTAGCGCTTGGACGCATTACCGCATTTACTTTTGCAGGATCAACTGCATAGTAACCACCGATGTCAGCGGCTTTACCTTGTACTTGAGCAAGCTCAGCAACAATCTTCTCTTCGTTTTCAGCTAAAGCTTTCGCAAGTGGAGCAAACTTCGCTTTCAACTCAGCATCTTCGTCTTGAGCAGCAAGTGCTTCAGCCCAGTAAAGTGACAAGTAGAAATGGCTACCACGGTTATCAAGCTCGCCTGTACGACGTGATGGAGACTTGTCATTGTCAAGCAATTTACCAGTCGCTTCGTCAAGTGTCTTCGCAAGTAACTTCGCACGAGCATTGTTTTCTTTAATACCCATTTCTTCTAGAGAAACTGCAAGTGCAAGGAACTCACCAAGCGAATCCCAACGTAAGTGGTTTTCTTCAACAAGTTGTTGTACGTGTTTAGGTGCTGAACCGCCTGCACCAGTTTCGTACATTCCACCACCCGCCATAAGCGGAACGATAGACAACATCTTCGCAGAAGTACCAAGTTCCATAATTGGGAACAAGTCTGTTAAGTAGTCACGTAAAATGTTACCAGTTACAGAAATCGTGTCTAGGCCACGTACTACGCGCTCAAGTGTGTAACGCATTGCACGTACTTGAGACATGATTTGGATATCAAGACCAGTTGTGTCGTGATCTTTCAAGTATTTCTGTACTTTTTTGATCAATTCGTTTTCGTGTGGACGGTATGGGTCAAGCCAGAAGATCGCCGGCATGCCTGAGTTACGTGCACGAGTTACTGCAAGTTTTACCCAGTCACGAATCGGAGCGTCTTTCACCTGACACATACGCCAGATATCGCCTTCTTCTACATTTTGAGTCAATAACACTTCACCAGTGTCAAGATCAGTAATGTTTGCAATACCAGCTTCTGAAATTTCAAAAGTCTTGTCGTGAGAACCGTATTCTTCAGCTTTTTGAGCCATCAAACCAACGTTTGGTACTGTACCCATAGTTTTCGGATCGAAGTTACCATGCCATTTACAGAAATTGATCATTTCTTGGTAAATACGGGCAAATGTTGATTCTGGCATTACTGCTTTAGCATCGTATTGCTTACCATCAGCACCCCACATTTTACCACCAGCACGGATCATTGCAGGCATAGAAGCATCTACGATGATGTCGTTAGGTGAATGGAAGTTTGTGATGCCTTTTGCCGAGTCAACCATTGCAAGTGCAGGACGATGTTCTTGGCAAGCATGTAAGTCTTCGATGATTTCTTCACGTAATGAAGTAGGAAGAGTTTCGATTTTCTCGTATAACCCAGCCATACCGTTATTTACGTTAATACCTAATTCGTCAAATAACTTACCGTGTTTTTCAAAAGCTTCTTTGTAGTAGATTTTCACACAGTGACCGAAAACGATCGGGTGTGAAACTTTCATCATTGTCGCTTTTACGTGTAAAGAGAATAAAATTCCAGCTTCTTTACAATCATCAAGTTCTTTTTCATAGAAATCACAAAGTGCTTTCTTGCTCATGAACATTGAGTCGATGATTTCGCCTTCTTGAAGCGCAACTTTTGGTTTAAGAACAATGCTCTTACCACTGTTTGTGATAAGTTCCATTTTTACATTGCGTGCACGGTCAAGTGTCATTGATTTTTCACCGTGGTAGAAGTCACCTTCTTCCATGTGTGAAACGTGAGTTTGTGACCACTGTTTCCACTCGCTCATTGAGTGAGGGTGTTTCTTAGCGTAATTTTTAACGGCAGCAGGAGCACGACGGTCAGAGTTACCCTCACGAAGAACTGGGTTTACTGCTGAACCTAGGCATTTGCCATAACGAGCTTTAATAGTTTTTTCTTCTTCAGTCGCTGGGTTTTCCGGATAGTCAGGAATTGCAAAACCTTTAGATTGAAGTTCTTTAATACATGCTGTCAATTGCGCAACAGAGGCACTAATATTTGGGAGTTTGATAATGTTAGTATCTGGATCTTGTGTAAGACGACCTAGCTCAGCAAGGTTGTCGGATACCTTTTGCTCTTCACTTAGGTAGTCAGCGAATTCTGCGAGCACACGTGCAGCTACAGAGATGTCACTTTTAACAATCTCGATACCTGCTGGCTTAGTAAAGGTCTCAATGATCGGCAGTAGCGAATAAGTCGCCAATAATGGCGCCTCGTCAGTCAGTGTGTAAATGATAGTTGACTTTTCACCAGCCATATATAGCCCCTTCCGTTGAATTGAGTTTTGAGGACCGAGCTTTTGGCCCAGTGCCTACGAACCGATATGCTTAAATAAAACCCTGAGAGTATCGGCTCTCATTGGCTTTCAGTCAACGAAATATCCAGTGATAACGACATTTCGCAGCGAAATAATACATAATTTAAATCTATTGATAATAATCTTATACCTAACTTATGGTAATACATGTACGTTTACCAACTTTTTAGGTATAGGACATTGTTAAATTACATGAGATATCTTTCAGAGTTCTGACAAATATTATACTTTTCATTCAAAATAAACTCAAAGATAACACCTATTTCAATTTTTAAAATCTACTAAAAAGTAAAAAACCGATGTACGAAACATCGGTTTTTTATAAATTAATTCACTGTTATTTAGGCTTTTAACCATTTATCAGCTTTACTTTGATCTTCAACAATAAGTTCAACTTCAGTTAAGTTTATGCTGTCACCTGTCACTTCAAACGACAATAACTCATCACGGCGGAAAGCCAAAACTTGGTAACTACCCTTTTGTTTAGCATATTTCTCAATAAGTTTTGTGGTCGCTTTTAATCCATCAATTGCAATAATGACATCATTGGCAGAAATACCAGCTTTTGCACCCGCACCCTCACGGTGAGCATTTTGAACTAACACACCTTCAGGTTTATCAGTCAGCTTTAAACCATACGCCAATGTCTTATCATTTTTAAACGTATAACTTAAACCAAACTCAGGGAATAACTGATCTAGCGGTAACTCTTCAGTCGTGTTAATCAAATGATTGATTTGCTCAACCCAACTATCACCTGTTAACTCTTCGCACAAATCAAAAACGGTACGTTCATTAACTTGAATGCCGTTTTGGGTGTTTTCATACAAACGACGCATTAAGGCATCAAGACTAGAACCACGTAAACGCAAGCCTAAATCTAAACATAGGGCAACTAATGCGCCTTTGTTGTAATAGCTAGTGCCCGCATTATTGGTGTTTTCATCTGGACGATAAAACTTAATCCATGCATCAAAACTTGATTCAGCTACTGTTTGAACAAAGCGACCCGGATTTTGTAAATAACGATCAAGCTGTGACTTCAACAAATCTAGATAAGACTTTTGAGAGATCACACCACTACGTAATAAAATGAGGTCATCATAATATGAAGTGAAACCTTCAAAAATCCACAGTAGCGAGGTATAACCTTCTTTATGAAGATTATAGTTTGCAAAATTTTCTGGGCGGATAAACTTCACCAACCAAGAATGAAAATACTCGTGGCTACACAAACCTAAGAAACGTTGATAGTCTTTCGAAGGTTCAGTTGGTTCATTCGATTTTGGTAAATCATCACGTGGTGTAATCAAACTTGTGCTGTTGCAATGCTCTAAGCCACCATAACTATTCCCTGTTGCCATCGTCATAAAGGTATAGTTTTTAAATGGCGCTGAACCAAACATTTCAATTTCAGCTGCACAGATTTTTTCAATGTCCGCTTTTAAACGGTCCACATTGGTACTGTGCTGTCCTGAAATTGCAAATTCATGTGCAATTCCGTGCGCTTCGAAACTAAAACGTGTTTGATCAGCCAGTTCAAATGGACTATCAATCAGTTGATCATAATGATCAGCTTTTAAGGTAAAACGTCCCTTAACTAAGCTTTTTGAAGCTAAGCCAGTTGCTAATTGAAAGTGTTTTAATTCATCAGGCAAAAAGATTTCTAATTCACAAGCAGATTGCTCTTGTCCATCTAAACCTAAGCATACACAGGCTGGGTTAATATATAGACGTGTTTGATCTACATAAGCACCACGTACTGATAAATCGTATGCATAGACATCGTATTCAACAGTAATTAACTCATGATCGGTGTTAAATAAACGCCAGCGATTTTTTTCAGTTTTTTTAATATTGAGCATGCGTCCAGCTTCATCGTAAGCTTTTACAGCTTCAATATGCTTAGAAAATTCACGAATTAAATAACTGCCCGGAATCCACGTTGGTAACCATAGTTCCTGATTTGGATTCGCTAAAAAACGAATTGTTACGTGAACAAGGTGCTGTTTGTAATCATCGAACTCTATTTGATAATGCAACATAAATTCTTCAATTTAAAATAAGAACGGTTTCACCTTAGATTATCACTTTTTTGTATCGACTTGCGTAGATGTATTTTTTGGCAACAATTCAGACTAGCCTTCTACAAAAAAAAGGCATAGCATGCTGGGCATCTGTGTTCCGTATTTGCCAGTAAACGTCAAGGTCACCTAGTGAAATTCTTCCTATCTCTTTTTACGCTGTTTAGTATTTTCTGTACTACTCTTACCAATGCTGCTCTACTTAATATTGCTCCTGAAAGTGTTGAAGCCGCTGCATGGACAATTGTAGACACTCAATCTGGACAAATCATTGCTGAGCATAATAGTCATGTACAACGTGCACCAGCATCCCTAACCAAAATGATGGTTGCCTACATTGCATTAAAAGAGATTAAGGCTGGAAAATTAAAGCTAGATCAAGTCATTACTGCAACCCCTGTCGTAGGTGTGGTTCAGTGGGACGAATCACAAATGTACCTCAAAGCGGGTGAACAAATTTCAGTTGATCAGCTTTTGGCTGGTTTAATTGTGATGTCGGCAAATGATGCAGCTGTGACTTTGGCAGAAAAAATTTCTGGTGATGTGCCTCATTTCGTACAACGCATGAACCAAGAAGCTCAAGCTTTAGGTATGAAAGACACGCATTTTAGTAACCCTGCCGGGATTACAATGCCGGATCATTACACGACAGCTCATGATTTGAGCTTATTAAGTCAGGCAGTAATTCACCAAACACCTGAATATTTACATTATTCAAAAATGCCAAGCTTTAGCTACAATCAACGTTTTCACCATGCGACTAACCTTGCTTTGAAATATGATCCATCTGTAGATGGTTTAAAAACTGGCTATACCAAAGCAGCGGGTTATAACTTGGCTCTCACAGCTTCGCGTCCTTCATTTTCACCAAACTTACCGCAAAGACGTTTACTGGTTATTGTTTTAGGTACACCAAGTGCCGTGAAACGCGCTGAAATTGCCGATAAGTTAATGAATCTTGCGTATGCGTATACACGTGATGAAGTGGTTATTCCACAGCAAAAACTAATTGCTGAGCTACCTGTGATTAAATCAACTTTAAAAATGTTTAAAGTAGAAACTAAGCAGCCGACCATTGTCACGACTTCTTTATATGCAGAGCCAGCTGCAATCGATTTAAGTACGTTTGATTATGCTACACAGCGTATTCAAGTTCTTGATAGTAACAAGCAGCCTAAAACTATTGCTCCACTTGAAACCACTCAAACACGTGTAAACATTGAGTTAAATGAGCAAAAGTTAACTGCACCGTTAATGAAGGCGATGAACTTGGCAACTGTTTCAATTTATCAAAATAATCAATTGATTCGCAGCCTACAAATTGAAAATGATGTGCATATTGAAGAAGCTAACATTTTCCAAAGAATCATGATGTGGTTCTCTAATCTTTTCTCTATTTTTTCATCGAGTAACCATAGTGCAGCAAAACTCTACCCTGTAGATTCGCACTAAAAACATCAAATTGTGCACAGAGGCACAATAAATTTTATAAATAAAAGATGGCATAATTTAGCCATCTTTTTTTATAGAAAAATAATTAGGTGATAAAAATGGCCCAAAGTTTACATCATATTGTTATTGTCGGTGGTGGTGCGGGTGGTTTAGAACTTGCCACGCAACTCGGTGAAACTTTTGGGAAAAGTGGTAAAGCTAAAATTACATTAGTCGACCAAAATTTGACTCATATCTGGAAGCCCCTACTTCATGAAATTGCTGCAGGTTCTTTAAATCCTCACGAAGAACAAACCAATTATTTTGCCCATGCAGAAAAACATCATTACGAATTTGTATTAGGAACGCTTGTTGCAATTGATAAAGAGAAAAAAATAATAGATTTAGTGCCCCCTCAAGTGTCTAAAGAACAAAACAATCATGTTCAACAACTGAGTTATGACACGCTTATTTTGGCGCTTGGTTCTGTATCAAACGACTTTAATACACCGGGGGTACGTGAAAACTGTCATTTTCTCGATAGTCGAAAACAAGCTGATATTTTCCAACAAGACCTTTTGCATTTATACATCGAAGCACAAAATCAACCAGATCAACGTATCTTAAATATTGGAATCATTGGCGCGGGTGCAACTGGCGTCGAACTTGCAGCAGAACTTATTGAAACAACCAAAAACTTTTATCGCTATGGTTTGAAAAAAATCCATCCTAAACAAGTCAAAATTACACTGATTGAAGCATCAGGACGAATTCTTCCTGCCCTAAATGAGAAAACGGCTGAGCATAGTGCAAAACAGCTCCAAAAAATGGGCATCGAAATTTTAACTCAACACCGCGTTGAAAAAGTTGATAAGCATTGCATCTATTTCAGTAACGGTAATCAGCTCAAAAGTGATATTACGGTATGGGCAGCTGGGGTAAAAGCCCCCAAAGTTCTTGAAAGTTTTACCGATTTCGAACGTGACAACATTAACCGTTTAATGGTCTATGCAACCCTGCAAACTTATTCTGACCCAAATGTTTTCGCTTTCGGTGACTGTGCACATTGCCAGCTTGATGCACGAAACCCGCCTCTTGGACCACGTGCTCAAGTTGCTAGCCAACAAGCAAGCTTTTTAGTTGATGCGATGGCTGCCAGACTTAATGGCCGTTCACAGCCGATGTTCACTTTTAATGACAAAGGTTCACTTGTGTCTTTAAGTCGTAATAAAGCCGTTGGAGAATTGCTTGGGGATGTTAGTGTACAAGGATATATTGCTAAAACGATGTATGTATCTTTATACCGTTTACATCAAGCAACAATTCACGGATACACTCAAGCTGGACTACTCACAGTGAAAGATTTACTTACAAGACGAGTACGTCCAAAAATTAAGCTGTATTGAGTTGAATTTTTTAAGTTCATCCCTATATAGACAAAAACGCATTAGAAAAAGTGTTAAAGATTGAGATTTTGTAGTCTACAAAATTTATTTTTCACTTTATGATGTACGCTTTAATTGATTGAATGGATCAAAAACATGACTGCAATTGCAAATAACCACGTGGTTTCATTCCACTATAAATTAACAAACGCTGAGGGTGAAACACTTGATCAATCTCAAGGTGAACCACTTGCCTATTTGCATGGCGCAGGCAATATCATTCCTGGTTTAGAAAATGCATTAACTGGTAAGACTGTTGGTGAGAAATTCACTGTAAACGTACCAGCTGCTGAAGGTTATGGCGAATACAACCCAGACCTAGTACAAGAAGTTCCAGCTCAAATGTTCCAAGGTGTTGATAATATTCAACCTGGTATGCAGTTCCAAGCTCAAACAGATGACGGCGTTCAAATCGTTACTGTTAAAGCGGTTGAAGGCGACAACGTTGTAGTTGATGCTAACTTCCCACTTGCTGGTCAAGATTTAACTTTTGAAGTTGAAATCGTAGAAATCCGTGAAGCTTCTCAAGAAGAATTAGATCACGGTCACGTACACGGTGCAGGTGGTCACCACCACTAATTCATCTTTCACAAGATGATAAAAAGCAAAGCTTCGGCTTTGCTTTTTTTATGCCTTTATTTTATATAATATTCAGAGAGTTAATTTATTATTGGACGATGCATGTCAAATACTTATCCGTTGATTTGGTTCCGACAAGATTTACGAGTACACGATCATGCAGCTTTATGGCATGCCTGTCAGCAAGGACCTTCAATTGGATTAGTCATCTTATCGCCAGAGCAATGGAAACAACACGACGATGCTCCAATAAAAATTAATTTTTATTTACGACAACTCAGAGAGCTTCAAAAAGAATTAGCAGCACTTCATATTCCACTTGTTATCCAAGTCATTCCCAATTGGAAGGATATCGCTAAGTTTATTTCTGATTTCAGCCAGAAATATAATATTGAAAATGTTTATGCCAATATTGAAATGGGTGTAAATGAATTAAAAAGAGATAAAACAGTACAAGACTCTTTAAATAAAGGCAGTAAAGAACTTTTTTTATTTCATGACCGCACAATTTTTCCTCTGCGTTCAATTCGCAACAAATCAGAACAACCGTATCAAGTTTTTAGTGCATTCAAAAAAGCATGTTATGCAAAACTAGATACTAGCGGTTTACCTCAATGCTACCCTTTACCAAATAAACAAACTAAAGTTCCAACTGATTTCTTAAATGTGGAAAATGCAAACTTAGCTGAAATTGAAGAACTATTTTGTTCATCTATTTCTAAAGAACAGCAAGATTTATGGCCTGTTGGCGAGTCATATGCATTAGAACAATTAGATGAATTTATTAAAGACTCGGTGTCTCACTATAAAGTCGAGCGAGATTTTCCTCACGTAGAAGGTACAAGCAAACTTTCGCCTTATTTAAATATTGGCATTTTATCTATTCGACAGTGCTTACAAGCGCTCTTTCGTGCTCAACACGGTAACTTTCACTTAGCCAATGAAGGCCAACAAACATGGTTAGATGAACTTCTTTGGCGAGAGTTCTACCAGCACATTTTATTTGATTTTCCGTATGTGTCTAAACACATCCCATTTAAAAAAGATACTCAAAAAATTCAATGGAACCATAATCCAGAACACCTGAAAGCATGGCAAACTGGCCAAACGGGTATCCCTATCGTTGATGCCGGCATGCGTCAACTTTTAGAGACAGGCTGGATGCATAACCGAGTACGAATGATTACAGCTATGTTTTTATGCAAAAACTTACTGATTGATTGGCGTATTGGTGAGCAATGGTTTATGCAACATTTAATTGATGGAGACCTAGCTGCAAACAATGGTGGATGGCAATGGTGTGCCTCAACTGGAACAGATGCTGTACCTTATTTCCGGATTTTTAACCCCGTTAGCCAATCACAAAAATTTGATCCGAATGGAGACTATATTCGCAAGTGGGTGAAAGAATTAGCTCATCTGGACAATAAATCTATTCATGAACCTTATTTAAGTAAAACGAGTCTTCGCTTAAATTATCCAAAACCAATTGTAGATTTAAAAGAATCACGTATTAAAGCAATTGAAACATTCAAGAGTATTTAGATAAGAATTGAGTCTTATCTGTTTATTTTTGATTAACAATTAACAACAGGATTTGACTATAAAGGGACTTTCAACTACAAATAAATATATTAGATACTTAAAAAGGACATAAACAACAACAACTTCGCAAATCCACACCTTTCATTATAAAAGTATAAAAAAATTAACATTACAAAAAGGTAGCATAACCCGCATGCAACAAAAAAACCCAGGTAGAACACTCGTCTTATGGATTATCGCAGCTCACCTATTTATGGGAATGGTTGCATATGAGTGGTTGCCTGTGAGTTTTAGAGGAAGCTGGATTTTTATTCTTCTTCTTTTAATTTCTGGTGCTTTTTTAGAAGTCGGCTTGTCTTTAATTGTCGGTTTACTCGCATTTATTGGAGTTGCCGTATATTTTCTACTCGACTTAGGGGCTCAAACGCACATTGAACGACAGCTTCTCTTACTTTTTATTATTCCTCTTATTCCGCTCTTTTTAAGTGCTGTACGCCATAATATTGAAATTAATGTTCAAAAATATCGAGATATTCAAAGCTATGACCGAAATTATCGTCGTGATATTTTCCCATTAAGCGCTTTAAAATACTTCCAACGTAGTTTTTTTAAACTACTTGATCACCATAATGTCCAAGACTACGAAGTTTTTGTAATTAGGATTCTTAATCGTAGTTTAATAAAAGAAATGCTCGGTGATGATGTTTGGAAAACCACTCAAAATGAAATGATTAAAATTTTGAGCCAACATGAACCTAATGAGATTATTTTCCAGTTTGCTGATGATGACTTGGAAAATATATACAGTATTGTCATCCGCCAGCAAAAAACTGACGAAGAGCCTGACTTTATTAAAAAATTAAGAGAAATTATGACATTACGCCTTGAGGTGGAATATAAAATTATTCCAATTCCACCAGAGGAGATGAGCTAATGTCTAATCTTCTTAATATTTGTGGAATTGTGATTGCTTCTAGCCAATATCCAGACGCTACTCTACAGCAGTTCTATCAGCAATATTATCATTGTGAAATTAAAGCTGAACAAACAAAAGCCGAAATACAAAGTTCTAGTGATCTTTCCATGTTTTTTCCTTATCAAGATACATGGTGGCCAGTCTTTACCATTGATCAGATTAGTTCAGAAAGCTTTCAAAAGTTTGTCCATAATGGAATTCGACCCGGCATTATCTTGCCAGATGAAGTCTTTGGTTTCCCCCACTATTTTTTATTAAAAGAAGCAGTAAGCCAAGGCGCTATTCCGATCGTACTTTTTAAAACTGAACAGCCTCAATATTTTGCTGCTAAGGCGACATTTTCAACAGCTATTGGTTTACGGCCAATGGCTGCGTTTGTGAGTACAGGGTGGGATGAAAATTTAATTTCACAACCAGCGGGTAGTTATATTATCCAGTTAAATTCGACAAACTTACCTATACCCTCAAGAGAGGTTAAACAAGGTAAACATTTATTTTATTCGGCCAAAGGTTTTAACGGTCATGTTTCAGGTTATGAAATTATTATCAATCCTCCTGCCGATTTACCCCTCTCCAATATTCGCTATCCGCAACTCGGTATTTCGTGGAAATTTAATAATATTGATTATGTAAGCACCCCTGAACATGTCAGTACCAATCTTATTGGTTATATATTTATTGGTTTAAGTATAGTTGTTGTCCCTCTCGATCTGATTTTAACAACAACCTATCCAGATCTACTCGGTACATTTGGTAGTTACATTTCATGGATCTCCTTAGTAGTAGGATTAATTCTATTATTACTACTCATCTCTTCTATTATTAGGAGGGTCCGTAAAAATGGCTCCAATTGATATTCTGTTTTTATTTGGCTTTCTAGGTATTTGGATTCCACAGGCATTTTGGGCATGGTTAAGCTATCAAGCGTGGAAGTATTCCAAAACGGCTGAAAAGGAACTACAAAATCTGCCAATACCAGAAAGATGGCCAGTCTTAAGTGTTTTAATCCCTGCTTATAATGAAGGCGTAGTGATTGAGGACACTTTGCATGCCATTGCTCAACAAGATTATCCAGCAGAGTCTTATGAAGTCTTACTGATCAATGATGGCTCCAAGGACAACACCCTTGAAATTGCAGAAAACCTCGCAAAAATTTATCCGTGCATAAAGATTGTTAATGTCCCCAAAGGTATGGGTGGTAAAGGTAAATCAAGAACACTCAATAATGGCCTTCCTCATGCTAAAGGTGAGTTAATTGTTGTTTACGATGCCGATAGTACTCCTGAACCTGATTGCGTCCGATTACTCGCACAAACTTTACTGGCAGATAAAAAGTTAGTCGCTGTAAATGGCAAAGTAAGAACCCGTAACTGGCAAGATAGTATTTTGACTCGCTTTATTGCGATTGAATTTATCTTTTTCCAGTGGATTTTTCAGGGTGGCCGCTGGCAACGTTTTGAACTCTCAACATTGATGGGGACTAACTACGTTATCTGGCGCGATGCCTTAGAAACTTTAGGTGGTTTTGATGAAAAGTCGCTAGTCGATGATACAGAAATGAGTTTCCGAATTTTTATCGGACAAAAACGAATTAAATGGGTTCCCTATGCAATTGGGTGGCAACAAGACCCTCCTTCGTTAAGCGTATTCGTTAAACAGCGCTCACGCTGGACTCAAGGTAATTTTTATGTGACACGTAAATATTTACCTGTAGCACTGAGAACACCATTTCCCATCGGAATTGAAATTCTGAATAACATTATGTGCTACATCCTTTTCGTACCAGCTCTATTCTGGAGTCATATCACTTTAACGCTTGGCTTACTTGATATTGCGGGTATTTCAGTTCCGGGACCATTTACGCTCTTGTGGGGCCTTTCATTTTGCCTATATGTAGCGCAAATGTGGTTTACGCTATCTTTAGAAAAAGTTAAACCTGAACTCTATTTTTACTCTGTTTTATCTTACGTAAGTTACTCACAAATCTTCTTATTTATTGTATTTAAAGCCGCATTCGACATGCTAAAAAATAAAATACAGGGTAATTCCCTTCAATGGTACAAAACAGAACGTAGCAAGGAGAAAAAATAAATGAAAAAGACTTTCAAACTTTATCCACTCATACAAGCACTCCTTGCTAGCAGTTGCCTTATGTTAGCTGTGCCTGCTCATACCAACACATGGAAATTAGATGATATTAGTACATCAACTAAATATACGGTGGAGCCTCATTTTTTCTATGTGGGAAAAGGCGCTGAATGGCAAAATATCCAGTTTTCTACTGACTATTCCACTGAAAATGACACAACATTACTCGTGAAATATGACGATAAACTCATCTATAACACGACCTTAAATGGTGATGGCCAATTTAAATTTAATATTCCTGCTAGCCCAAGTGGTTTTCACCGTTTAGATTTTATTATTCAACAATATGCTAAACCGACAACTCTAAACCAGACAAAAGAAACATTCTGTACAGAAGATATCGACCATTTAACTTATTTGAGTAATTCCCAACTCGACTTTACGCCTATTCGTAATGTTTATCGTCTAAAAGATTTACCAGATGCTCTATTTAACCCACAAACTAGACGTCCTACGCCATTTGTTGGAATTTTAAAATATAACCGTAAGGAAATTACCGAAGCATCCATGCTAGCTCGGTTAGCGAGCTCTTGGAGTTCTGTAACTCCTATTGAATGGGTCGACTCAGGACAAACTAATTTAAACGCTGAAACAAACTTTATTATTGAAGTGATTCATTCAGCCAATCCCCTTAAAGGTGGTGCTTTAGTACAAATTGCAAAACCGGCACAAGGTGTTCCGACACTATCAATAACTTACCACACACCACAAGAGCTCACTTCTGCTATTAATGGGCTGATTAACCCAGCCTATGTACAACAGCTTAATACTGACAGTGCAATTTTCCCAACCACAATTTCAGCACCTACTTGGGCACAATTTAGAAAAATTGACACGCTTGCAGATTTGGGTATTAGTGACTTCAGACTCAACCATGCTGAAAAGAATCTCTTTCTTGATTTCCCAGCAGTCTGGCAACCAACTGATATCCTCCAGGGACAAATCGCACTTCGTATTCAAAGTGGCTTATTACAAGGCTCGAGTATCACTGCATGGTTGGATGGCGGCCTTGCTGGTAGTATGAAAACGGCGGATCTTGCTTCTGACCCCGTGAACCGACAGTTCAACATCTTTGCCAAGGAAATTTCAAATACAACAAACTTTAGCTTAAAACTTGAAAACTCGGTCATTGCCAACTCACAGTGTTTACCAAATGCTCATGGTTCACTTTGGGTTGATACCGCCAAGTCAACAGTAAAACTTCCACATAAGCTCAAAAATGGTGTGGCAGCACTTTCAATGACTTTAGCAACTAAGCCAACGATTGCAATTGATGACCAATCAGGAGCACTAAATATGGCTATTATTTTAGGGCAAGTTGCTAAAAATATGCTGCTTACACAAGCACCTATGCCATTAAATCTAGTACGTTTTTCACCAAATGCTCCTCAAGCAGTTAATGTCAGAGTCAATAAAGAGATTTATCAGCAACAAGTATCAATGCATCAAAATATTATTTATGCACCAGCAGCAGCAAATGGTTTTATTGTGAGTTATAACAATAACCGCTTTGATGTGATTACTGACTCTGAAAACGGTGCACTCACCTTTATGCATTTATGGGGGAAAATACAACATAAAATTCCAAACAATGTCACCAAAATGCTGGTTTCTGAAAATGGCAATATTTATGTTCTCCAAAAATTAATTGTAGGCAACCAAAAAGCACCTCTAGTTCAGCAATCATCATTCTTTTTGCTAGTTGTGATTATCTCTGCAATTATGATAATAGTGATCTTCTTGTGGTATTGGTTACGACGAAATAATGAGAAAACAGATACCAATTAAAATAACTGCTTTTATTATTTTAATTATATGTAGTGTAGTGGCGTATGCGGGGTTGTTCAAAAATCATGGACAACCTCCAGTTATTGAAGGTATTTTCTGGCAACCCGATAATAACACCACTCCTCCTAAAGGAAATTGGCATTACTTAGGAGTGAACACTTTTGTCCCCCAATGGTCAGTCGTCGAATCTAAATCTTGGTGGAAAAACTCCACTCTTCCTCAATGGGAAAATGCCATTGATATACAGAAAATTAAACAACAACCTTGGGCTAAAAATCTTATCTTGGGTTTAGCAGGTGAATATAACGAACGTGAAGCACGTGCAAATGTCATTGCTTTAGGAGAAAAATCTGCGCAAATTATTCAAGAACAAAAAGATGCACCATTAAAAGGTTATTATTTTCCAGTAGAAGCCGATCCAACATGGCTAAGAGTCAGTACATTAGGCCATGTTTTAGAGAAACTCCCTTCACCTGTTTGGGTGAGTGTTTACAGCGGCGAAAGTGAACCCGAAAACTATGATTTGTGGGTTAAAAGTTGGCTACCTCAACAAGCGGGCATCTTTTTTCAAGACGGCGTAGGTGTGGGAGTAAGGACTCCTCAACAAGCTAGACGTATTTTAGATCAACTTGAGCAAACTCTTGGAAAAGATAAAACGGTGATTGTGCTCGAAGCCTTTCGAACCAAGAAAAATGGACAATTCCGAGCAGCCTATCCTTGGGAAATCATTTCTCAGATTAAAGCTTATGAAGGCAAGAAAATTTATATTTTTGATGGTCCACACTACATGGGACGGTGGTCGGTTTACGTCGTCGGTTTATGGTATCGGCTCACTTATGGCAGCACATCTACCGCCATAAACGAATCGGAAATTTCAAAATAAATGACTTCTATTCATAAGTTTTAGCAATTTCATCCAATATTCGCTGAGCAGCACGCCCATCACCAAACGGATTTTCAACATTTGCCATTTTTTGATAATGCTGTGAATCTGTTAAAAGTTTCTCAGCTTCATCAATAATTTTTTGCTGGTTTGTACCAACCAGTACTCCAGCTCCCACCTCTACCACTTCTGGGCGTTCAGTCGTATCTCGTAAAATTAATACAGGTTTATTAAACGATGGGCTTTCCTCTTGTAAACCACCAGAGTCCGTTAAAATAAAACTAGAACGGTTTATAACGGCCAATAAACTTGGATAATCAAGTGGCTTAACCAAATGAATTTGAGCATGGTTTTTAAACTTATCATGTACTACATCATGTACAGCTGGGTTTAAATGCACAGGCCAAATAAACTGTAAATCAGGATGATGATTAGCTAAATGCTCAACTGCATTACAAATATTTTGGATTCCTTCACCAAAATTTTCACGGCGGTGAGCAGTTATAAGTACAACTTTATCGTTTTGTTTTAATTCAATTCCGTAAGGCTCAAGTTGATTTTTCAAACCCGTCTTTTCAGCTATGAGTTTCCTTCCTAAATATACAGCATCGACTACCGTATTCCCTGTCACTGTAATCAACGAAGGTGGAATCTGCTCATTTAACAAGTTACGCTTTGATTGTTCTGTAGGGGCAAAATGCCATTTGGTAATACGAGAAACTAACTGGCGGTTACCTTCTTCAGGAAACGGATGATCTAAATCATAAGAACGTAAACCTGCTTCGACATGGGCAACAGGTACCTTCATTGAAAATGCGACTAATCCAGCAGCTAACACAGTAGTAGTATCGCCCTGAATGACTATCGCATCTCTTTTTTGACCATCGGTATAGACATGTTCAAGTTGTGTCAAACCATGAATTAACAGCTGATTTAGGCTTTGTCCTGCATTCATAATTTTAAGTCGGTGGTCAATTTCGACCCCAAAGAAATCTATGGCATCTCGCACTAATTCATCATGCTGCCCCGTGAAAATAACTTCTACCTGAAATCGTGAGTCTTGTTTTGCTAATAGAATTACTGGAGCCAACTTTATAAGCTCTGGACGGGTACCAAAAACAATCGAAATAAAAATTTTTTTCATTATTAGAAGTCCTTATAAAAAACAAGTTCTACTCGGGTATTGTTGTAATGATCTTTTGTATTAACAGGCACGTCTTTAAAGTAGTTGCCATATAGACGTTCAACACGTAGTTTTATTGGTTGATAGTTAAAAGGCTGCCATGAAATCCCTGGGCCATATTCAAATAAATTATTGTAATATTCATTTTTACTGTCTGCTAAGCCATGCAATTTCACATAAGCCTGCACAGTTCCCTCATCTCCTTTATATAAATTTAAACCTGTGCGTAAGCGTAAATCTCCAATAACGTTATAGTCTTCTCTTGAATAAGTCGCGACATTACCATAGAGATCCGTAAAGTAATTATCTAAACAAAGTGTATGATTACATTTAGACTGCGAATACCATTCCTGATAACCCGTTACACCGCCTACAACACTTTCACGAAATTTTTTTCTATTTCGATCAATCAAGTCATAACTTCCACCAACTTCGACATAAGCTCGAACAGGAATTGAAGTCCATGGTTGATAATTTGCACCTACCCCAAGAGTAACCGCATTTTCATCAATAATTTCAGGTCGTACTCCACCTTGAGATTTAGTATCACGGTTTAAATTAAGAAAGCCATATACTTGAGCTCGTCCGTTATCGATGTTTTTACCGTACCGAACTTTTAAGGGAAAAATAACATCGTCATAACGTGACTCATAAGAGGGTGCAAAATAAATATCACCAAAATATGGTTTAACCTCACCCCCACTTAAATTTTTAACCGCTTGAGTTGCCTTTGCTGCAATTGCTGGATCTGAAGATGAAGTTAATTCTTTAAATAAAACCAATGCATCACGATCTTTTTTCTGCTGATTCAGCAAATATGCTTCTTGTAATTTTAAATTGTCGTCTTGAGGAGCTAAAGCTCTTGCTTGTCTTAAACTTTGTAAAGCCTCATCTCTTTTTTCGAGCCGAATTTGTAAATAAGTAAGACTTTTCCAGACTTTAATATCTGTAGGGGTCAACTTACTCAGCTCAACTAATATTTTTTCTGCTTCTTGAGGTTGAGACTGCTCTATTTTATAAAATCTGTCCCACTTATCATAAATGAGGTTGCCAGGTTTATAGTCTGAAGCTACTTGGTCCTGTGCATAAACAGAGCTCATACTCACTACCGTTAAAGAAGAGATCACCGCTCCCGTAAGTAATATTGAATGCGTTATAGAATTTATTGTTTTGCTATTTTTCATTTTCACCTCTGCAGTAAATTAGAGTTATTAGGAGCAATTTTTGGAATAATCAATAAATATCATAATTAAAAATAATGATTTAGATCGTTAAGTTAGGTTAAGGATGGTTTAATATAAATAATTTAGTCTCCATTTTTATTATTGATCTATTCTTTAGTATCCCTAAATTTCCTATAATGATGACATATTTTTTGATCAATAAATTGTAAAATTTCATAGCATCTATAAAACATTTATAAGGCAAAACACATGGCTTTTCCACATCATACAGAGCATCATGCAATTCACCGTTCAGGTTGGTTAAGAGCTTCGGTATTAGGAGCCAATGATGGAATTATTTCTGTCACTAGCTTAATTATGGGCATGGCAGCAAGTGGAGCCAACTCACATACCCTATTAATTACATGCATTGCTGGACTAATTTCTGGGGCTACATCAATGGCCGCCGGCGAATATATTTCCGTGAAATCTCAAGAAGATATTGAAAAAGCTGATCTAGCTATTGAAGCAAAAGAACTCTCGAAGCACCCACAAAAAGAGTTAGATGAATTAACTCAAATTTATATTTCTAGAGGCTTGTCTAAAGAACTAGCTCAAGAAGTTGCTTTGCAGCTAACCACTCATGATGCATTGGGTGCACATGCCCGTGATGAAATTGGTATCCATGAAAATACGGCAGCCAATCCTGTACAAGCTGCATTATCATCTGCTGCATCATTTTCTTTTGGGGCTTTTTTCCCCATGCTCGCTATATTACTGAGCCCGAATCAATGGATTATGCCTGTGGTTTTGGCTACCGGTATTCTTTCATTGGCGATTTTAGGCGCACTTTCTAGTTATTTTGCAGGTACATCAAAACTTAAAGGTAGTTTACGTATTACATTATGGGGAATTTTAGCAATGGCTTTTTCAAGCTGGATCGGTTCTTTATTTAATGTCACGCCTTTATAAAAAGATTTTTAAAATAGTCCTCTAGAATATTTAAAAATTAAATAGCCAATATTATTTGCTCTTCATTCTATTTTCACGTTATGGTGAAGTGAAAGAAGTGAGGTGAATAAAATGAGCCTATTACAACAACTTGCAATTAAACATCCAATTTTTCTGGCTCCCATGGCAGGGGTTTCTACACCAGAACTAGCGGCCGAGGTTTCAAATCAAGGAGGCCTTGGATCATTAGGCTTGGGAGCAAATACTCCACAAAGTGCACGTGAACAAATTTTAAGAACTCAAGCACTCACTGAAAACTCATTTCAGGTTAATTTTTTCTGTCATCAATCTACAGAACTTAATCTAGAAAAAGTAAAACAATGGATTGAATATCTACGTCCTCATTTCGAAAAATTTGGTGTTCAACCACCTCAAGAATTGCACTGTATTTATCCAAGTTTTTTAGACAATGATGACTTTTTAAATGTTGTTTTAGAAACTAAACCTAAAGCGGTGAGCTTCCATTTTGGTATTCCGCATCCGCATCAAATTAAAGCTTTGAAAGAAGTTGGTATTTTGACTATGGTTTCGGCTACCAACCTGATTGAAGCCCAAGCGATTGAGGCAGCAGGTATCGATATTATTGTTGCTCAAGGTATTGAAGCTGGTGGACATCGAGGAATTTTCAACCAGACTTTTGATGCAGCGATTAAAACCAGTGACTTGGTCCAATTGATTGTGAAGCATTGTAAGATTCCTGTTGTAGCTGCAGGTGGTATCATGACTGGTTTACAAGCCAAACATATGTTGGGCTTAGGAGCAACTGCAGTCCAGCTAGGTACAGCATTTGTTCAATGCCAAACTTCAAATGCTTCTGCTGAATATCGCAAAGCATTATTTACTGAACCTGTAACGCAAATTAGCGCGAGCCTTTCTGGGCGTCCTGCTCGCGGTTTATTCAACCATTGGCATACCAAAATCGATTCACCTACTCGACCTGCCCAACCAGAATATCCATACGCTTACGATTTAGCAAAGCAACTCAATGCTCTTGCGAGTAAACACCATGACTATGGTTTTGGTGCTTTTTGGGCAGGAAGTAATGTTGCACAAATACGTGAATTAGGCGCATCTGATCTGGTCAATCAACTCGTGGTTGAAATGCTAGATAATGAATAGATAAAGATTTTAAGCAACCAGTCCGTATACTGGTTGCTTTATTTTAGTGAGTAGCTAATAAATTAACTTGTTCAACCTGAACATCGCTCATCAAATTACCTTCTGCAAGTAATTGATTAAAATAACTCTCGACCACTAATGCTTGTTCAGCAGTGGTTTCAACTTTATACATATTTTGTCGGAACTCATTACTCGAACGTAAGCCTTTGGTGTACCAAGCAATATGCTTACGAGCAATACGACATCCGGAATATTCACCATAAAATTGATATAACTCAGACAAATGCCCTAAAAGTACATCTTTGACTTCTTCAATATTTGGAGCAGCCAAATGCTCACCAGTTTTTAAATAATGGGCAATTTCACGGAAAATCCATGGACGGCCTTGTGCGGCCCGCCCAATCATAATTGCATCGGCGCCAGTGTAGTCCAGTACATATTTTGCTTTCTCAGGACTATCAATGTCACCATTGGCAATTACTGGAATATTGATTAACTCTTTAACATGTTTGATTAATTCATAACGTGCTGTATTTAAATACATGTCTTCACGTGTACGGCCATGCAATGCTAACGCAGCAATCCCTGCCTCTTCAGCACGTTTTGCTACCCGTAAAATATTTTCTTGGCCATTTAAAAATCCCAAACGGGTTTTTAACGTCACAGGAACATCAACTGCTTCAACAACCGCATCTAATATTCGGGCAACCAAGTCCTCATCTTGTAATAATGCTGAACCTGCTAATTTATTACATACTTTTTTTGCAGGACATCCCATATTGATGTCAACAATTTGCGCCCCATTTGCAACTTGATAACGGGCAGCCTCAGCCAACTGCTCAGGATCAGAACCTGCAATTTGTGCAGAAATAGGAGCGAGCTCTCCATCAAAATTCGCACGATAAAGACTTTTTTTAGTCATCCGCAAAGTTTTGTCAGCAGTCATCATTTCGCTCACCGCATGACCCGCACCAAAATACTTACACAGTGTTCTAAATGGACGGTCTGTGACGCCGGCCATAGGGGCAACAATTAAATTATTTGACAGTTGATAGGGACCAATATACATATATATTCATACAATTGATGATCAACATAGTATACTTCATCCGCTTGATCAGCTCATCTTTTTTGCAGGTGCTTTCCTCTCCATGAACAAACCGTTGTCTTCCCGTTTTTTATTAAAATCATTCGGTGTAGTCACCGTATGCATGAGTTTAGCTGCTTGTGGAGATAAAGCCTGGTGGTCAAAAAATGATGAGCCCGATTTAGAAAGCCAGCAAATTAAAAAGTTAATTCCATCGCGCGTGCATGATCGTGAGTCATGGGCCAAAGATATTGAAGATATTATGCAGGAATTAAAAATTCCTAAAACCAAGCAAAATGTCTGCAGTATTGTTGCAATTGTAGATCAGGAATCTAACTTTGTTGCCAATCCTGTGGTACCGGGTCTTGGTAAAAAAGCGGTTGATGAAGTCAGTACCCGTTTAAATGAAAAGTTTGAAGACAAACTTGGTGAGAAAGTTGGCGGTACTGTCGCAGGCTACTTCGAAGAAGTATTAAAAACCCAGCCTTCCCCTGACAATAACTACATGAGTCAGATGCGTAAAGTCAAAACTGAAAAAGATCTCGACTTACTTTATCGTCAAATTTTTGATTTTATGACTCAACATTATCATGTCAGTGCATTAACTGGTGCAGCTAAATTGGTTGGACAAGATATTGGCGAGAAAATGAACCCTATTACGACTTTGGGTTCAATGCAAGTTCACATTAATTATGCCAAAGCCCATAAGCGTTCTAGCATGAATATTGCAGACCTTAGAAATGATCTTTATACGCAATATGGTGGCCTATATTATGGTATTCACCGCTTGATGGTATATCCAGCAGACTATGATAAGGCGATTTACCGTTTTGCCGATTATAACTCAGGTATGTACTCTAGCCGTAATGCTGCTTTTCAAAGCATGCTCGATGCCCTTACTGATACTAAACTTACTTTAGATGGTGATTTATTACTTTACAATAAATCTGGTGATCCACTCGCAGTTCAGAGTCAGTCAGAAAAAGAGTTAATGAAATTATTTACTGCAAATAATGTTTTAATTACTCCAAGACAACTTCGCGATGATCTGAAGTTAGAAAAAGAGAAAAAGTTTGAAAGTACAACAACTTATATTGCACTAACTAAACTTTATAAGGCTAAAACTGGCAAAGAACCGATCTATGCCATTATGCCTCAAGTGGTAATTTCTGGGCCTAAATTAAGTCGTGACTACAATACTAACTGGTATGCAACCCGCGTAAACGGACGATATGAATCATGTATGCAACGAGCGAAACGAATAAGACAATAAAAAATCTCGCCCTGTTCGATTTTGATGGGACCTTGTGTAGTAAAGACAGCTTTACAGGGTTCATCTTTTATGCGTTATCTAAGCGCCACATCGTTAAGCAAGGCTTGAAAATCCTGCCATGGATTCAAGCCTATTACCTTAATTTTTATCCCGCCCATGCGATGCGAGCTAAGCTGTTCCGAAGCATGTTCCGCAATACCCCGGCAATTGAGCTACAAAGGTTAGGTGAAGAATATGCACAAGAGCTCGTCTCGACGCTTTCACCTGAAATCTTTGCACAATTACAACAACATCAATTACTTGGTGACCAAGTGGTATTAGTTTCGGCTTCAATTGATATCTATCTTGCTCCACTTTGCAAATTACTTGATATCGAATTAATTTGTACTGAAACTCAAGTTAAAAATGGCATGATGACAGGTTACTACGCAACACCAGATTGTAGTAATGAACAAAAGAAGTTAAGAATACATGAACAATATTCTTTGCAGGATTATTATCAAATTTATGCTTATGGGAATACTTCAGAAGATTTAGACATGCTAAGCCTTGCCACCCACCCTTTTATGGTCGGTGAAGATCGAATCTTGCCTTCATTAACACCACAAAAAAAGCTCGCATGAAGCGAGCTTTTTTGATTGATCACAACTTAATAAATCGCCATATGGTCACGATGGATCATTTCAAGCGAACGGGCTTCTCCAAGTACTTGGTAAACCTTGTCTGAAGAAAGGCCTTTAATAATTTCAGCTGAACGAGAACTAAAGTTTACTCGTCCAACCGCAATACGTTTGCCTTGTTTATCCACACATTCAACCACATCACCACGATCAAAATGTCCTTCAACAGTTTTGACCCCAACAGGGAGTAAACTGCGATGTTTTGATTTAATCGCATCAACCGCGCCATCATCAATGACCAAGCGACCTGCTGTTTGTAAATGTGCAGCAAGCCACTGTTGATGTGCTGTCATACGGTCTTTATCTGTTGTGAATAATGTACCTAACATTTCACCAGCCATTACTCGTGACAACACATTGTCACTTTCACCACTAGCAATCAGTGTTGGACAGCCTGACTTGGCAGCTAAACGTGCAGCACGAACTTTAGTGACCATGCCACCTCGTCCAAGAAGCCCACCACCGCCAGCCATTTCAAATAAAACATCATCCATAGCACGCACAGTTGATAACAACTTTGCATCTGGGTTATGACGTGGGTCTGAATCAAACATACCTTGCTGATCTGTTAAAATGATCAGTAAATCAGCATGTACTTGACCAGCAACCATTGCTGCTAAGGTGTCGTTATCACCAAAACGAATCTCGTCAGTAGAGACTGTATCGTTTTCATTGATAACCGGAATAACACGCCAGTCAATCAAGTTCTGCAACGCATCGCATGAGTTCAAATAACGACGGCGATCTGCCAAATCGTCATGTGTTAATAACACTTGCGCTGTTCGAATACTATGATTTTCAAGCACGCTAGACCATGTATGAATTAGGCCCATCTGCCCAATTGCGGCACATGCTTGTAAACTGGGTAGATCGGTGGGTCGACTCGCAAGCTTCATACGAACCATACCTTCTGCTACAGCTCCTGAAGACACTAAAATAATTTCGTGTCCAGCATTGTGTAAATCTGCAATCTGTTTCGCCCAATGCGAAATAGCTTCCAGATCTAGCCCCTGCCCATTTGCTGTGAGTAAAGATGATCCGATTTTAACAACGATTCGTTTACACTCACTGAGCTTACGTTGCCCATCGACCACTTCTATCATGTTTTCCTCGGTTTTTTAGTCACGAACGTAGATGCTTTCTACATCATTGTCGTCTTCATCATCGTCAAAATCGTCATCATCGTCCATCATACTTTCGAGACGTTGTGCTCGACGCATCGCACGATATGCTTCTTTTGCCGCAATGGTTTGTTCACGTGTTTCAACTTCTAGTTGTTCACGGAAAGCTCTTACTTCTGCTGCGTACTCAGGATCTTCAACTTCGCGTTCACGTTGTTGTTCAATCTGATCCATCAAGTAATATACAACTTCTTTTGTTCCTTCGCTTAATAAGCCTGATGTCTTAAAGACAGGACCAGTCCACTCTAATTCATCTAGAATGTGCTGACACCACTCTTCACGGCTTTCTTCAGCAATTTGATCCAGTTTATTCAGCACCAAAACAACTGGTAGTTTCGCCAAAGTAGGTGAAAACTTAGCCAGCTCGTTCATAATAGCTTTTGCATTATGTGCTGGATCTGAACCATCAATTGGTTGTACATCAATGATGTGTAAAAGAATACGAGTACGGGCCAAATGTTTAAGGAAGCGAATTCCTAGACCTGCACCTTCTGCCGCACCTTCAATAAGGCCCGGAATATCGGCCATTACAAATGAACGATGACGGTCAGCATCTACAACACCCAAGTTTGGAACCATGGTTGTAAATGGATAGTCTGCCACTTTTGGCTTTGCAGCACTTACAGCACGAATGAAAGTAGATTTACCCGCATTTGGCATACCTAATAAGCCAACATCTGCCAATACTTTCAACTCAAGACGAATTTCACGAAATTCACCTTTAGTACCCGTAGTACATTTACGCGGAGCACGGTTAGTTGATGATTTAAAGTGAGTATTCCCCAAACCACCTTCACCACCACCTGCAACCAGAATTCTTTGGCCGTCTTCAACCAAGTCGCCAATAATATCGCCAGAATCTGTATCAACAATTGTTGTACCAACAGGTACTTTTAAAACCACATCTTCACCACCGCGTCCGGTACAGTTAGCACCTGCACCGTTTTTACCACGCTCAGCGCGGAATTTACGGGTGTAACGGTAATCGACTAGCGTACTTGTATCATCATCAGCTTGAATATAGATACTTCCACCACGTCCGCCATCACCACCATCTGGGCCACCAAATGGTACAAATTTTTCACGGCGAAAACTGGCTACGCCATTGCCACCGTCGCCAGCCTCTACGGTAATGACTGCTTCATCAACAAAGCGCATTTGCCAATCCTCTAAAAACTCTAAAACCGCCTATTCTGCCATATTTTCATAAAATTCTCGAATAGAAAATCGAGAGAATTCTACTTTCATAGGTCTTATTTTATTTCTTTTGATATTGATAAAAATTTAGAGCAGATCATTGCCTCTCTTTATGTGTTTATCACTTAAGGATGAACATTACGTAAAGGCAAATCCATCTTCATATCTAAATTAGCTTTTGTGTGCTGTACCGAGTTATACATAATCGCATTAAAGCTTGAGATATTACCCATTTCCATTGCATCGTTAATTTTTAAACTTGGATTAAACTGATGCTTAATTGGTAAGTTTACCGACTCATCAAACTCAAAATAAACCGGACCATTAAAAGCAATTTTAACGGGAATGGTATAACTACGTTTTAACTGAAATGGAATATCTAGATTGATGGGAATATTTAATTTTAACGGAAATCTAGGAAGTAATTTATTTTGATAAATTAAATCGGTGGTTGTTTCTAAAGGCATAACCTGATCGACTTTCAGTGTTGTCGCATAATCGACACTTACTGTAATTGGAGTCTCAACTTCAAACTCTAAATCAGCCAAATATCTTCCCTTTAATGGCACCGAAATCTGACGGTCAATATCAATTGAGGTATCTAGTTTACCTATAGACTGTACCTGTAAATTATTGCCAACATGAATTTTAGTTTCTAAGGACTCTGGTAATCGAATATCTGACTCGTGTGCAGAAACAACCACTGAAGCCTGTATGTTTAAATAGAGCCAAAATAAAATTGCCGTGAGTACCATAATCAGAAAGAAACTGATGAGCATACTTTTTATTGAACCCAACATAAGCCACCCACCTACTTTTTCTGGTTCTGAGCAGGTAAAGATGTAGCATTATCATCTTTAACTCGGTTAAGGCTCATGCTCGACAGTGGTATTTTTAACTCACCATGCTCAATTCTAACTGGCAAGGTGTTTTTCACATCTACCGAAGCATTTAAAGCAGTTTTTACAGGTACATTCAAACTCCCCTGAATTGGAATATTGGTCTTTAATTGAGCATTTAGAGGAATATGAAGATCTTCTTTTAAAACTGTTTTAACTGGAGCATCAAACTTCAAATGAACTTTTTGATCGAGTGGTACTTGAATATCAATAGGTACATCAAGCTTTAATGGAATATTACCTTTTAATGGCAAAGTGATATCCTTACCTAATACTCTGACTTGAACTTTAGTATCTATTGGCAGGCTCTGATCAACTTTTAATGTTTCTTTAACTGGAATAACAGTGCTAATTGGCACCATATTATCGAAATAGACACGAGGAGTTAATGTCTGTGTTAAAGGGATGGTTAACTTTTCATTAATAGGAATATTCGCATTTACTCTACCCTTTACATCAACATTTAAGGCATCTTTGACTTTAACCTGTACCTGCAAAGGTTCTTGTAAATCAATCGCTACAGCTTGGTTTTTCAGCGGGATATAAATATTAAAATGCTTGAAAACCCAAATGGCGATGAGTACACCACATATATTCGCGATGATGATGAAAAAGAAGACGATTAATAATCTTTTAAACTGCTGCAATTCCAATCCCTTTTGCTATTTCTTTTTGTTCCTTAAATCCTATTCTCATTGATTTTTAAAAAATAATCAGCATATATTTTGTACGGTTGTAAAAAAACCCAGTCTAAACTGGGTCTTTTTGTCACAATATTTTATCTAACGTTAAATAGAATTAAGCGTTAGTTTCTGCAGGAATTTTTGTATAGCTTACGCCACACATTTGTTCAGCGATACGTAATACTTGGCAGCTATAACCTACTTCGTTATCGTACCAAACATAAGCAGTTAAGCGGTTACCAGAAGTAATCGTTGCTTGAGCATCATATACACCAGCTGTACGAGAACCGATAAAGTCGCTTGAGACTACTTCTGTAGAGTTTGTATAACCGATTTGACCTTGAAGGTTAGAGTTAATCGAGATTTGACGAATGTATTCGTTCACTTCTTCACGATCAACTTCTTTATCAAGCGTTAAGTTTAAAATCGCTAGAGATACGTTTGGTGTAGGAACACGTACAGAGTTACCAGTTAACTTACCTTTTAATGCAGGTAATGCTTTAGCAACAGCTTTAGCAGCACCAGTTTCAGTAATAACCATGTTCAATGTAGCTGCACGACCACGACGATCAGCTTTGTGGTAGTTATCGATCAAGTTCTGGTCATTTGTAAATGAGTGAACTGTCTCAACGTGACCATTAAGAACTTTATATTTGTCATCCAATACTTTAAGAATTGGAGTGATTGCATTTGTTGTACAGCTTGCAGCAGAGATGATTTTATCTTCATCTAAGATGTCATTGTTGTTTACACCAAATACAACGTTTTTCATTTCGCCTTTACTTGGCGCAGTTAATACAACACGTGCAACGCCTGGGCATTTCAAGTGTTGGCTTAAGCCTTCAGCATCACGCCATTTACCAGTGTTGTCGATTAAAAGGGCGTTTTCAATACCGTATTGTGTATAGTCTACTTCGCTTGGGCTAGATGCATAGATCACTTTAATGAAGTTACCATTCGCAATGATTGCTTCGTTTTCTTCATCAACAGAGATTGTACCAGCGAAAGTACCGTGAATTGAGTCACGACGAAGTAAAGAAGCACGTTTTGCCAAGTCACCGTCAGAAGACTTACGAACAACAATCGCTTTAAGGCTTAAACCACGACCTAAACCTGATTGGCTAATGATTAAACGAGCTAAGATACGACCGATACGACCAAAACCGTAAAGAACTACGTCTTTAGGTTGTTCAGAAGTTGCGCTACCTTTAATTGACTCAACTGCTTGAGCAACAAACGCGTCAACATCACCGCCTTTTTCTTTATATTCAACTGCAAGTTTACCGATATCAACTTCTGCAGAACCAATGTTTTCAACTTTTGCTAAAGCTTCTAAAATTGGGAATGTATTTACAACAGAAAGCTCAACATCTACAACACGTGTACGACGGTGAGTTTTCAAAATTTGAATAACAGAACGGTTAATTAAAGAGCGACCGTAAACAGATACGACAATATTTTTTTCACGGTATAATTGACCGATTACTGCAATCATACGTTCCGCGATTTCTTCACGGTTTTTCCAACGGCCTTGGTGTTCAGCGTGCAGGGCGATGATAGTGTCTTTGCTCACAGATACGTCCTCTAATTAATTATATCTAGGCGTGATTTTTAAAACCCCGTAATTGTAATGGAATTATTAGCAAGAATGAATCAAAAGCTGACGTTAGTGGTTAGATTTTCCTAAAATTCATCATAAATTCATAAAATACCTATAATTATTTTTTATTATCTTATTGTTTAAAGCAGCTAAATTTTTGCTTTTTCTTACTTTTTAGATTCTGATGCTCTAATCGCGAGCATCATTTTTTAATCTTTTTTGATATTTTTCGATATTTAACTGCAAATTTTTGGCTTTTTGCTGCTGTTGATATAGATGGAATGCGCCTTCTAACACCAATACCAAAACGGCACACCAAATTGGAAGATAAGTAAACCATTCTTCTTTACCAATGCTTTCCCCTAGCACTAAAGATGCTAAAGCAAGTAACACTGGTTCAAGATATCCAAGCAGACCAAAAACAACCAAAGGTAAATAACGGCTTGCCAATATATAACATCCCAAGCCTATAGCACTAAGCACACCTAATCCTGCAATAACCAACCCGAGTGTCGGCTGATTGAAAAACTTACTATATGGCAATAACCCTGTATGTGTCAGATAGATTGCAACTGGCATAATAATCAGAAGGTCCCACCAAAAGCCTCCTAAATTATCCGTTTTAATTTTCTTACGTAACAAGAAATAAGCGGAATAACCTATAGCCACTAAAGCAGTTTCCCAAGCAATGCTTCCTAGACGAAAAATCTCATGACCTACACCCACTATTGCCAGAACAATAGCGACCCATTGAAATTTTGATATTTTTTCGCCATATAAGACACTGCCAGCTAACACTAAAACAAGCGGTAAAAGGAAATATCCCAAAGACACTTGTAGACCACGGCCGTGCATGGGTCCCCATAAAAAGAGCCATAACTGTACCGACGTCAAAACGGAGGTTGTGATGAGTAATAAGAGAAAAGAGGGTTTTGCCAAAATACGGTGATAGATATTTTTAATATGGCTTAAGTCACCACTCCACCACATAAACACAGTTAAAAATGGCAAAGTCGCAATAATACGCCACCCAAACGTCTGCTCACTATCGAGTTGACCAAGTAGTTGAGTATAGAAATAAAGCACACCGAAAGTTAATGATGCCATGACAGAGAAAATCACGCCTTTTAACATCACCAACCTCTTTATACTTTAATAAAAATAAAGCGATACAATACTTGATTTATCCACTATACAAAAGAAAAAACCATGTGAAGACATGGTTTTTTCTTAAGCAATTTTTTTATTCTTTGTGCTCAGAGTGGATAATATCTCGAATATCAAATCCTAATGTTTTTGCATAATTGAGATATTCATCAACTACTTCTTTTTTAGGATGTGGCGTTCGAGATAATACCCAAAGATATTTACGAGAAGGCTCTCCAACTAAAACTGTTTGATAGTCTTCATCTAATTTTAAAATCCAGTAATCCCCACGAATAACCGGAATCCACCTTACAGCCTCAGGTAAAAAACTCACTTTTAATTTTGTGTTATACGGTGGATTGACTACGAAAGCCTCACCAATAGATTGCTGTAATTGCTTGCGATTATCATAACAACGGTTATCTACAACGATATTTCCATTTTCATTCAAGGTGTAAGTTGCAGATACGTTGTAAGCACATTTTTTTTGGAAAAAAGCAGGTTTACGCGCGACTTCATACCACACACCTAAATAACGGTCTAATTCAACTTTATCGACAGTTGGTAACGGTTTTTGCTGAGCATAGGCATATGTTCCAACGGCTAAACCAGTCAGAACAATCCCGCCCAATGCAATTTTTGCCAAGCGCCAACTGGCTTGCGGAACATTTTTTCGAAATGCCATTGTTGCCCTCAACTATTAGTTGTGAATACAAAAATAACTTAAACACCTACAGTAGCTTGTTTTTTAAACAAATCATGTAGTGTTATGTATCCATTTATTGCAACATTTGCGCTTTTAAACGAACAATTTCATCACGAATACGTGCCGCTTGCTCAAACTGTAAGTCTTTAGATGCTTTTAACATTTCTTTCTCAAGCTTAGTAATATGCTTACTAAACAATTTAGGATCAGAAAGAATATGTCGATCATCGGCACTTAAAGCTTGTGCCTGCTCTAATACCTTCTCATCAATTTGATCATCTGAAAGCACTTCACCTGCATCAATTTCTTTGATGACCTGACGAACAGCACTACGAGGTGTAATACCATGTAGTTCGTTAAACTCAATTTGTTTGGCTCTACGGCGTTCAGTCTCATCAATTGCTTTTTGCATAGAATCGGTAATTCTGTCTGCATATAAAATTGCTTTACCTTTCACATTTCGCGCAGCACGACCAATAGTCTGAATAAGCGAACGCTCAGAACGTAAGAAGCCCTCTTTATCTGCATCTAAAATAGCAACTAAAGAAACCTCAGGCATATCCAAACCTTCACGAAGCAAGTTAATACCGACTAAAACGTCGAATACACCTGTACGTAACTCATGAATAATTTTGACACGCTCAACTGTATCGATATCTGAGTGCAAATAAGCAACCTTAACGCCATATTCTTTTAAATAAGACGTTAAATCTTCCGCCATACGTTTAGTTAAAGTGGTCACCAACACACGTTCATTTAAATTCTTACGAATATTAATTTCAGAAAGAACATCATCGACTTGAGTAAGGACTGGGCGAACTTCAATTTCTGGATCAATCAAACCTGTTGGACGAACGACCTGCTCAACTACTTGCTCTGATTTTTCCAATTCGTATTTAGCGGGCGTTGCACTGACAAAAATAGTGGTCGGAACAATACGCTCCCACTCTTCAAATTTCATAGGGCGGTTATCAAGCGCGCTTGGTAAACGGAAACCGTAATTGACCAAGTTTTCTTTACGTGAACGGTCACCTTTATACATTGCGCCAATTTGAGGAACCGTTACATGTGACTCATCAATAATAAGTAAAGCATCGTCTGGTACATAATCAAATAGTGTTGGTGGTGCTTCACCTGCTGGACGGCCTGATAAATGACGAGAGTAGTTTTCAATACCATTGGTATAACCTAACTGCTGCATCATTTCCAAATCATAACGAGTACGTTGCTCGATACGCTGAGCTTCAAGTAACTTGTCATGTTCACGGAAGAACTTAAGCTGGTCTTGAAGTTCATCCTTAATGGTATCAATAGCACGCGTTAAGTTGTCTTTTGGCGTTACATAATGACTTTTCGGATAAATCGTAACACGTGGTACTTTGCGCACCATTTTACCGGTGAGTGGATCAAACCAGCGAATTGAGTCTACTTCATCATCAAAAAGTTCAATACGAATTGCATGTTGATCCGATTCAGCTGGGAAAATGTCAATAATTTCGCCACGAATTCGATAAGTACCACGTAAGAATTCAAGCTCATTACGCGTATATTGCATTTCCACCAAACGACGAATGATTTCGTCTCGACTCACTCGGTCACCCTGCACCACATGCAATAACATTTGCATATAAGCATTTGGGTCACCCAAACCATAAATTGCAGATACAGAAGCAACAATAATTGCATCACGGCGTTCTAACAAAGCACGTGTTGCCGATAAACGCATCTGGTCAATATGGTCATTAATTGCTGCGTCTTTTTCAATAAATGTATCTGAAGAAGGAACATAAGCCTCAGGTTGATAATAATCGTAATAACTTACGAAGTACTCAACCGCATTATTTGGGAAGAAGGCTTTAAACTCACCATACAGCTGGGCTGCCAAGGTCTTATTGTGCGCCATCACAATGGTTGGTCGTTGGGTTTGGGCAATCACGTTTGCCATGGTATAGGTCTTACCTGAACCAGTCACACCCAACAGTAACTGATTACGAAAACCTTTTTCGACACCATTCACCAGCTTTTCAATTGCCTGTGGCTGATCACCCGCTGGCTGGTAATGAGTGACCAAATCGAAAGGTTGATTTTCGTTCACAGTTCTCTCTCTTTATAAAAAATTTGAATTTATCGTCTAGCAACTTAATGGGGATTTTTTCCCTAATTTAAAGTCTGTAGCCAGATTAATCTACGGCGAAAATATTAAGCATCTTGATACTTGACCAATGCTTTAAACGGTTGCAACATGGACTCATCCATTAGATAAAAAGCATAACCATGACCTATCAATATCATGATGAAAGTATTGTAACTGAACTCCCTGAAGATACAGTGTTTGTCTTCGGTAGTAATATGGCTGGGCAACATGGTAGTGGAGCTGCACGAGTTGCCAGTCAGCATTTCGGGGCTGTAGAAGGTGTGGGACGTGGCTGGGCTGGACAAAGCTTTGCAATTCCGACTTTAAATGAACATATTCAACAAATGCCACTCTCCCAAATCGAGCATTATGTTGAAGACTTTAAAATTTATGCAAAAAATCACCCTAAGATGAAATACTTTGTGACTGCTTTAGGATGTGGGATCGCAGGTTATAAAGTTTCCGAAATTGCTCCGCTTTTTAAAGGCATATATCACAACGTGATTTTTCCAGAATCATTTAAACCGTATGTTGAAGATAATGCTGTTTCACAGTTTCCGACACTCACTCAAAAAATGGTTCAAAGTTTCATTAACGATGAAGTTATTTTTTACTTTAATCACGGTAGTGACTCTTTTGAAGACGCTTTAGATAAAACTGATTTATCAAATGCTGAAAAAGCGATAGCACTGATTGTTTTAAATGAAGAATTATATCCTCGTGACCGCTATGGCAGAGGCCGAGACCACGAATTGAGTGATATTTTAGGTAAGCTCAATGGCAAGATTTTCAATATGCATGGTAACTCAGAAGGCGCAATGATTTTTGTCAGTGTCATTGTGGCATTGATGGAACTTTACGATTTCGATGAACAAGACTTCATTAAATTATGGCGCGGCGAGAAAAATATCGACCACCCAATTAACCGTTAATTTATTTTGATATTTTATGAGTAAAGCAGATAAATTCTGCTTTCTCATTATTTTAATTATTCTAAAGATTTAAACTGATTATTTTCCCAAATCCTAATTTTTCTCATTATACTTTAAGACGAACTGAATACTTAAAGAAACAAATGGAAACTTTAGATTCTTCAATTTTTGACTTAACCCCAATTCCAATGTGGATTGAAGACTTCAGTGAAGTTAAGCAGTTATTTGACCTATGGAGAAATCAAGGGGTCGAAGACCTATATGAATTTCTAAGTCAAAATGAAAATTTGATTGTTGAATGTGCCCATAAAATTAAAATTATTAAGGTCAACCAAAAAGTATTAGAACTTTTTGAAGCAAAAAACCAAGAAGAATTATGTGCCAACTTAAATCTTATTTTTAAAAAAGAAATGTTTGAAGCCCATATTCATGAACTCGAAGCGTTATGGAATGGTAAAACTCATTTCTCAAGTACCACTATAAATTACACGCTCTCTGGTAAACGTATTGATGTACAACTGCGTGGAGCAATTTTACCGGGTTCTGAAACTACATTTGACCGTATTTTAATTACCACCGAAGACATTACGCCTTATCAAAATGCACTTCGTCAGGAAGAGAAAAATCGACGCCTAGCAGAGTCAATGTTTATCTACTCCCCGACTTCTCTTTGGGTTGAAGATTTTAGCCGTATTAAAAATAGAATTGATCAGCTTAGGCTATTAGGTATTGAAGACTTTAGGACTTTTCTAGATGTACATCCTGAGTTTGTGCGTCAATGTATAGAAGATATTCTAATTTTAGATGTTAACCAGTCGACTCTCGATTTATTTAAAGCACCTGACAAAACGACTCTCTTAAAAAATACCCATAAAATTTTTGCTGAAGAGATGGTGGAAACTTTTAGAGAACAGCTGATCGAACTCTGGCAAGGAAATATTCACCACAAGCGTGAAGCCGTTAACTATGCATTAGATGGTCAAATTAGAAATGTCTTACTGCAATTTACCGTATTCCCCGGCTATGAAGAGACTTGGGGATTGGTACAAGTTGCGCTAACAGATATTACTGCACGAAAGAAAGCTGAAAATTATTTAGAATATTTAGGCCAGCATGATGTACTGACTAAGCTTTATAACCGTGCTTTCTTTACAGAAGAGCTTAATCGCTTAAATCGCAGCATTATTCGCCCTGTTTCTTCAATTTTTTTAGACATGAATGGTTTAAAAGAAACCAATGATCAACTTGGTCACGATATTGGCGATGGTTTATTGCGGCGTGTAGGTAATATTTTAAATCAGACAATCACAAATACTGCATATACAGCTTCTCGAATCGGTGGCGACGAGTTTGTGATTTTAATGCCTGGCGCTGATGAAGCGAATGTTTTAATGATGCTGCAAACTATTCAGGAGCTTTTCAATATAGATAATCAATATTACTCAAGCCATCCAATTAGTATTGCTATTGGACATGCAACCACAAAAGAAAATGAACAAGTGGAAGATATGCTAAAACGCGCAGATCACAGTATGTATCAAAAGAAAAAAAGTTATTATCAAGAAGTGCCACAACAATAAAAAAACAGGCATATTGCCTGTTTTTTAAATTAACGCTTACCCATAGAACGGCGCGTACCACGAGGTGGCATCCAAGTTCTATCTGCATATTGCTCTGGCTTCGGACGCACTTGGTTGTGTACAGCATCATCTGCTTGATTGCTTTCATTCGGCATTGGGAATGGCAATTTCACCAAAGCCTTTTTCTGTTTTGGCTGTTGCTCAGTCATAATTCAGTCTCGATATTTCGATTGCGACTTATTATAAAGGATTTTTCTCATTTCTTTCGAAAAAAGCTTCAATTGAGTAAAACCACAACAAGATCTTTCTTAAATTAAACTTTTTTACATCTAAAAATACCCACATCCGCAAATTGCCTAATTTTTGCGATAAGATAGTATGCTTTTTATTTTTTAATCCCATAAGAGGAATATTGCCGTGGACGTACGTCTTTCTGATCGTGTCAATGCTATCAAACCGTCCCCTACACTTGCTGTAACTAACAAAGCTGCTGAGCTTAAAGCTGCTGGCAAGAATGTGATTGGTTTAGGTGCTGGCGAGCCAGATTTTGATACCCCTCAACACATTAAAGATGCTGCAATTGAAGCAATTAATAATGGTTTCACCAAATATACGGCTGTAGATGGTACTCCTGGGTTAAAAAAAGCAATTATTGCTAAGTTTAAGCGTGATAATAATCTTGATTATCAACCAAACCAGATTTTGGTTTCATGTGGTGGTAAGCAAAGCTTCTTTAACTTGGCACTTGCATTATTAAACAAAGGTGATGAAGTGATCATCCCTGCTCCATTCTGGGTAAGCTATCCAGATATGGTGATTATTGCTGAAGGTACACCAGTTATTGTGAAATGTGGTGAAGACCAACGTTTCAAAATTACACCTGAACAATTAGAAGCTGCAATTACACCAAACACTCGTTTAGTGGTATTAAACAGCCCATCTAACCCAACAGGTATGATTTATAGCAAAGCTGAATTAGAAGCTTTAGCAGAAGTTTTACGTCGTCATCCACAAGTATTTGTTGCTTCTGATGACATGTATGAACCAATTCGTTGGGAAGATGAGTTCTACAACATTGCAACTGTTGCTCCAGATTTATATGACCGCACAATTGTTTTAAATGGTGTATCTAAAGCATATGCAATGACTGGTTGGCGTATTGGCTATGCAGCCGGCCCAGCAAAAATCATTGGTGCAATGAAAAAAATCCAGTCTCAATCAACTTCTAACCCAACTTCAATTTCACAAGTTGCTGCTGAAGCTGCATTGAATGGTCCACAAGATGTTTTAGAGCCAATGATTGAAGCGTTTAAACGTCGTCATGACTTAGTAGTTAATGGCTTAAATGACATCAAAGGTATCTCTTGTTTACCTGCTGATGGTGCATTCTATGCGTATGCAAACATTCGCCCTCTTATTCGTGCAAAAGGCTTAAAGTCTTGCACAGAATTCTCTGAATGGTTACTAGAAGAAACTGGCGTAGCAGTTGTTCCTGGTGATGCATTTGGTTTAGGCGGCTTCATGCGTATTTCATATGCAACAGCTGATGAAGTACTTGTTGATGCGTTAGCACGTATCAAAAAAGCTGCTGAATCAATCGAAGGTGTGGATGCTGCAATTGCATCTATCGAAGCTGAAAAAGCTGCTAAATAATTTGTAAAATTAAAAAGGCCTCGAAATTGAGGCCTTTTTTTATAATTAAAATTATTCTGGGTTAAACAATGCGAACACCTCAGCCTCAGTTAGTTTTTTTGTTTGATTTTGAAAAGTATAAAAATCGGGTTTTGAATCAATAAAAATTTCCATATCCAAATTCAAGCCTTCTACTGGCTCATTTAAAGAAAATGCATTGATATTGCAGTAGCTTTGATCTTTCGTTCTCCAAAAAATTGTTGTTCCACAAGCATTACAAAAGCCTCTTTCGCCCCATTCAGAAGAGTTAAATACGCTAAGATGCTTTTGCTGAATAAACTTTAAACTGCCTTTGACCACATCAACTGTCATATTGACACCACTAGTTTGTCTACGACACATCGAACAATGGCAAGCATGTACATCATGATTTTTTAATTCAACTTCAAAAGTTGTTTCACCGCATAAACACTGACCGTTCATTATTATTTTCCACAAGAAGTTTATATTTTTAGGGTTATAAAATATTCTACTCAACCACATTTTACAAGTTTATAAACTATAAAATAACCATATTTCTTGTACTTGCCAACTTGACAATATGCATTTTGACGCCTAATTTAACATCAAGTTCCATTTTAGAACTTTAATTACTGAAGGACTCAAAAAATGAAAAATCCTATGGAAATGACTGGCCTCGAATTTTTACAAGCTATGATTGAAGGTCACATTCCACCTGCCAGTATAAGCAAAACGATTCCAATGCAACCTACTGAAATTTCTGAAGGATCTGTGACTTTCAAAGCACAAGCAGATCACAACCATTTAAACCCATTAGGTGGTGTACATGGTGGCTTTACTGCCACAGTTCTAGATTCGGTAACTGGCTGTGCAGTACATACGATGTTACCTGCGGGTGTAGGCTATGGCACAATCGACCTTAACGTGAAAATGTGCCGCCCCATTCCAAAGAACCATCCTTTAATTGCGACAGGCAAAGTCATTAATTTAAGTAAAAATTTAGGTATTTCCGAAGGTAAAATTATTGATGAAGAAGGTAAACTTTATGCATATGCAACAGCAACCTGCATGATCATTCGACCATAAAAACTAAGGCAGCTTTAAATGGCTGCCTTTTTTATTAAGTCAGGAAGATCTGGACGGTCACAAGTTTGTGCAACCACATAAGGTGCCCAAATATTCTTAAGTTGAAGCTCTATCACTTTATGACACTGAGTAGACCAAGCTAAAACTTTATTTTTACCTAGTAATAATTCGCCTTCGAGCTGGAAAATATAGAGGGGTTTAGATTGATCTAATATGTTGGAAGACTTTAAAACTTTCAGTGAAGTATGCACATCCCATTTTGAACTAAACCAGAGTTGTAATAAGTCACCTAAGTACAATTCCTGCTTTTTAAATGGAAAAGCATTGATCCATGCATCTTCTACAAGTGTGTAATAAGATTCTGGTTGATTTAAAATATTGAGATAATTGCGTTGATAAAAATCAAAATTAGAAAAAATAGAAGCAACAGTAAGTGTTTTCATACTTATCTCCGATTTAGCCATTTTAGTGCTGGCAAGTTGGTTTAAATCCACACTGTTTGGATTACTCCAAACGCTTGTTCTTTTTTGAATCTAGCAATTGAGTTTTTAAAGTGCAAGTAATTTATATCCTCGCTACTCAACTTGATCAAATAAGAAGCATACAACACAAAAATGAAGGAAACATGACGATTTTCACTTGACCCTTGTCAAAATCTCCTTATAATCGCATGCAGATTCTCCCATAGCTCAGTCGGTAGAGCGACGGACTGTTAATCCGCAGGTCCCTGGTTCGAGCCCAGGTGGGAGAGCCAAATACTAAAAAGCCCGCAGCATTAAAGCGGGCTTTTTTATTGCCATTTATTTTGAATACCTATAAAAAATCCCCTACCTATTTGTAGAGGATTTGCTTTTCATAATTTGAATATTTACTAGATTTAATCATCAGATCTAAATTTAAAGAATATACCTCCATCTTTAGATCATTTTTAAAATTCTATTATTCCGCTTCTACAACTTTTAATGGGTTAAAAGACTGCGTTGTTGGCATCATTTCTATACGGTTAATATTAATATGGGCTGGTTGTGATGCAATCCACGCGACCGTATTTGCAATGTCTTCAGGCAAAATTGGATTTTTCTTATCATAGAGACTACTCACTTTCTCTTGATCCCCTTTAAAACGCACAAGAGAAAACTCAGTTCCCCCACACAGCCCTGGTTCAACGTTAGTTACGCGCACACCAGTACCAGCTAAATCAGCACGAAGATTTAGACTAAACTGCTCTACAAAAGCCTTTGTTGCACCGTAAACATTACCACCAGGATATGGATATGTACCTGCAATTGAACCCATATTAATGATTAAGCCTGATTTCTTCTTTACCATGCTTGGCAAAATTAGTCGGGTAACAGTAACAAGCCCCTTAACATTGGTATCAATCATCGTGTACCAATCATCTAATTCAGCCTTGTCTGCCGATTCTAGGCCTAATGCCAAACCTGCATTATTTACGAGCAAATCAATTTGATCGATTTGAAATTCATTTGGTAATTCTTTGAATATCTTATTTATATTTTCTGCTGTATCCGTCATATCAAATACTAATGGGTAGAATTTTTCACCAAGTTCTTGTTTTAGTTCTTCTAGTTTTTCTGCCCGTCTTCCACAACCAATAACTTTATAGCCTAACTCAATCAGCTTTTTTGAAATGCTATAACCAAAACCTGCCGATGCGCCTGTAACTAATGCTAACATTCTTATATCCTTAGAAATGATCAACTATTTCAGTTGAACTCATGATGAACATATCAGCCTTTATATTTACACAATATTTATTATTAGCCTAAAAAAATAAAAGTTTTTTTAAAAATTTTAAGAGAAATTAAAATCTATAAAAAATATATTTATTAAATAATTATATGCATTTAAAAACTAAAAGCAGAATATGTCTATAGCCAAAAAGATAACGCTCACCTAATAAAAAAGTTTACCTTTCACGGTAAACTTTTTTAACTGAAGCATTCAAAACTATGCAGGAACACCACTATGAAACCGGAAAGTATCATCCGGAGTCAAAATCAGATTTTTTTCAACTTCACGGATGTGTTCAATACGCTGCTGAATATCCTCTTCAGGATCTTTCATTTTTGCAGTTTTTGCGACATCAAGCGCTAGTGCCAAATAGTCTTCAAAATGACGAGATTCAGACTTAAGCAGGTAACGATAATAGCGTCCCAGTTCGTCATCTACACGCGGAGCAAGTGCATAAAAACGTTCGCATGAACGTGCTTCTACAAAAGCTCCTATAACTAGTACGTCAATTAAAGCTTCTGGCTCATATGTGCGTATCTCTTTTCGTAAACCACCTGCATAGCGGCCTGCACTTAAACCTTTCCACTCTTGCCCACGTTTCGTCATAAATTCGAGGACTTGTTCATAATGAAGCATTTCTTCACGTACAAGTTGAGCAAGTTTAACTTGTAGATCTGTAAAAAAACTATAGCGGAACATTAAGTTCATTGCCGTACCAGCTGCTTTTTTTTCGCAATTGGCATGATCTTGCATCAAGATATCTAAATTATTAACGGCCTCATCTAACCATTCATTTGGAGTTTGACACCCCAAAAATGCTAACACTGGCTGCATTAATTCATCGTAATTGATACTCGACATTACTAATTATCCTGCTGCCTGAATCGCTGTTTTCATATCTTTAACAGCTTGTGCCAGACCTACAAAAACACTATCTGCAATAATTGAATGACCAATGTTTAATTCATAAATTTGTGGAATTGCTGCGATTGGTGCAATATTTTTTAAGTTAAGTCCATGACCTGCATTTACAACTAAACCTTTTGAAGCTGCATATTCAACACCTTTTACGATACGTGCTAGTTCTTCTTGTTGTTCTTGCTCAGTTGCTGCATCAGCATATGCGCCTGTATGCAACTCAATTGTAGGTGCACCACATGCCACTGCCGCATCAATTTGAGCAAAATCCGCATCAATAAATAATGATACGTCACACCCCAGAGCAGCTAGGGCCTGAGTTGCAGCCTTAACTTTTTCAAAGTTAGTGACTACATCTAAGCCACCTTCAGTTGTTACTTCTTGGCGTTTTTCAGGAACGAAGCATACATGTTGCGGCTTAATTTCTTTTGCAAACTCAACCATTTCATCAGTAACAGCCAACTCCAGATTCATACGTGTTTTTAACAATGGACGCATGCGGCGCACATCATCATCTTGAATATGGCGACGATCTTCACGCAAATGTAAAGTGATACCCTCTGCACCAGCTTGTTCACAAATAAGCGCAGCTTCTACAGGGTCTGGATAAGTAGTACCGCGCGCCTGTCTTAAAGTAGCAACATGGTCTATGTTCACACCAAGCAATGCAGCCATAAATAAATCCTAATTACGATTGAGTTTGAGTATTTTGAATCCACAATTGTCGACTTTTTAGGGGACGGTCACCTAAAAGCGATGTAATCATTTGACGGTATAGTTTACCTAATAATTGCAATTGTTCGTGAGAAAAATCCTGCCCTTGCTCATAGTTCAGCATAGATAAAATCGCATTTCCGGACAAAGATGAACGGCCTGCCTGAACGACTGGAGCAAAACCTTCAGTCACTTGAAACTGATAAAACTGATGAGGCAAAATTTCTTTTTGTGCGCTATCAACTGAGAAATCAATCGCATAGCCTAGCTCTGGAAGTAAGACATGTTCAAACCGGCGCAAAATCTGTCTGAGAAAGAGATCTGGATTTTCGTGAGAAGATAATTGTTGTAACTGGAGCAAAGTTAACTGATATTGTTCAAAAGTTTGTGGCATTGCCTCTTCTAATGGGCAAAGTCGTAAAACAATTTCATTTAAATAAAAACCAGCAAAAAAAGCATCACCAAAAAAGAAAACTGGCTGATTTAATATTTCCAGCTTCGTAAAATTTTTAAGTTCACTTTTACCTGTGGCTTGCAACCGGATTGGTTGATATTGAGGAGGCGGAGTCTGTCTTAAAATACCATCAACCCGCCCATATTCCTGAGTGAAGAGATGCACAATATGGCTTTTTTCACGATATTTACGATGATGAATCATATATCCATGCAGGACTTCATTGCGCATCATAAAAAGAAACTATTCCTTAGATTCTTTTTCTTTCTTATCTTCATCATCACCATCAGGAATTACAGCTCCTACAACAGCAGCTGTACCCTTCACTACACCTTTCGTTGTTTTATAAGCAATACCTACTGGTACAGTTACAAGCTTATATACGCAACCTTGTAACATCAATGTACACCCAACAATAACCAATATTGATGTAATTGCTTTCATACCAGTATTCCCTGCTTATTAGATATCACTATATCCTAAACTTTTTAAAGCACGTTCATCATCAGACCAACCACCTTTAACTTTAACCCATAAGGTAAGCATGATCTTTTGTTCGAACATTTTTTCCATGTCTTTACGAGCATCCATACCAATCGTTTTAAGCTTGGCACCTTTTTCACCAATCACAATTGCTTTTTGGCCAGGACGATCTACAAAAATAGTTGCATCAATATAGGTACAAGCTGGCTTTAATCGACCAGTTTTCTCATTAACAGTTGCCTCTTCTGTTTTGAAAGATTCAATTTGCACTGTTAAATCGTATGGTAGCTCTTCACCCAACTGACGCATGATTTTTTCACGGATGATTTCACTTGCCAAGAAGCGCTCAGAACGGTCCGTAATTTGATCGAATGAATACAGTGGTGGCTGATAAGGAAGATATTTTTCAATCGTTTCACTTAAATGTTCCAAGTTTGCTCCACGAAGGGCTGAAACAGGAACAATCTCAGCAAAATTCATAAGCTTGGTACGCTCTTGAATCAAAGGAAGAATCTCTCTTTTATCTTCAAAAGTATCAGCTTTGTTAATTACCAAAATAACTGGCATTTCAGCATTCTTGAGTTTCTCAAGTACTAAATCGTCATTTTGAGTCCACTTATAAGCATCGATAACAAATAAAACTAAGTTAACGTCACGTAATGCAGAATGTGCAGCACGGTTCATCATTTTATTGATCGCGCGTACTTCTTTCTTATGCATTCCCGGTGTATCTACATAAACCGCTTGCATTTTTTCACGTGAATCAATACCAATAATTTTATGGCGTGTCGTTTGAGGTTTACGTGAAGTAATTGAGAGTTTTTGACCCAATAAATGGTTCATGAGGGTAGATTTACCCACATTTGGACGTCCCACAATCGCCACAAATCCGCTCTTAAAATCCGAAGGAATTGTAACGCCTTTGGAACTAAAAAATTGATCAATCAGATTGTTTGGATCTTGGTTTTCATTTGAATCTGGATTGATTTGATCAGAATGCATCGACATGCAGGTTATTGCTCCAATAACTTTAAAATTTCCGCCGCTGCTGCCTGCTCGGCAAAACGACGACTTGACCCCTCACCATAAATCTTTGGTAAACCATCTACCAAACATTCGACTTTAAAGTGTTGATGAGGTGCATCACCCTGAATATCTACAACCTCGTAAACGGGGAGAGGTTTTTTACGTGCTTGTAGATACTCTTGTAAACGTGATTTTGGATCTTTGAGTTGATCTGTTGGCTCAATATGATCTAAATAAGGTACGTACCATTTTAACACAATATCTTTGAGTAGGTTCAGATCACTACTATCAAGATAAATTGCACCAATAATCGCTTCTACCGTATCTGCTAATATTGACTCACGATGATGACCGCCAGATTTCAACTCGCCCGTGCTTAATATTAAACACCGACTAAGTTGCAAATCGGTTGCAATTTTACCTAATGCTTCTTGGCGAACCAAAGTTGCTCGCATACGTGTTAAGCGTCCCTCATTTTCATGTGGGTAAGCATGGTATAAATAATTGGCAATGATCATGCCCAACAGCGAATCGCCTAAAAACTCCAGACGCTCATAGTTATACTTATGACTCACCGAACGGTGAGTCAAAGCTAACTGTAGCAATTCAGGCTGCTTAAATTGATAACCGATTCGACTGAGTAAGCGAGGATCACTTAGTTTGAACTGATGTTTTGTCAAAACTCTTCTCAAATGTTAAAACTAAATCAATATTCAGTAAGAAAGGCTTTCTTACCTCATATTTCTTTTTGACCGTTAGACCAGACTGGTTAAACACTTCGGCAATCTCTTCAAAATGGAGATCACGAATATTATTCATTTCCAGTCTTTGATCCATCTGTGCCATAAATTTTTGGGGTGTCGTATCAGCTGAGCTTTGTTGCATAAGCTCGGTAATCTGATTATTAATCACACGATCATCCCAATACGCTGGCCAAACTGCAAGTACAGCTTTCACTGCAATTGCAAATATGACCACCCCAAATAAAATTGCTAAATACGAAGTACCCTGTTGTGCCTTACGCATTTTTGTTTTCCTAATGGTTGTTTTTAATCTATTTTCCCATTTCGGTTAAAGCTTGGCAGGTGGAAACCAGGTTCTTTATGCATCCAGACATAGAAAGCTCGGCCTGTTAAGTTTTCTTCAGGAACGAAACCCCAGAAACGACTATCAGCACTTTGATCGCGGTTGTCCCCCATTGCAAAGTAATGTCCTTTCGGAACGGTTACTTCCCAATATAAACCGTCTTGGTTTGAATATTTGCCATTATCAACATAGTTAATAAATGGTGCCTGACGCGCAACGTTTACGCCTTCAAGCTCACGCATCGTAAAGGTATGATCACCAATAGTTTCTTTATGATAAATAGACGTTGGTGTATCTAAAGCATCTTTTTCACGACTAAACTGTGTTGCTACTTTAGGAACTTTTTGACCATTAATAATCAATTGTCCATGATCATAAACAATATGGTCACCCGGCAAACCAATTACACGCTTAATATAGCTGATGGTTGGTTGAGGTGGGTAACGGAATACGATGACATCACCACGTTTTGGTTCACCTACATCAATCACTTTTTTATTTACGATAGGTAAACGCACACCATAGTCAAATTTATTAACTAAAATAAAATCGCCAGTCTCTAAAGTTGGAACCATCGAGTCTGATGGAATGTTAAATGGTTCATAAAGAAATGAGCGAAGTACAAGTACAACAGCTAAAACTGGCCAAAAGTCATAGGCCCATGTAATAACAAAATTTTCGTTCTCTCGGCCTTTATTCGCACGCTGTTTAAAAACAAGTTTATCTAACAACCACACTGCAAATAAAATCAGCGTAACTGGAACAAGAATTAAATTAAAATCAAAATCCACATGACCTCACTCGCAGCCTAGCTGCTTGCTTTATGGCTGGGAGAATATAAGTTCATCCCAGCCCTTTCTTTTATCTTTCTACTTTCAAAACAGCTAAGAACGCTTCTTGTGGAATTTCTACACTACCCACTTGTTTCATACGTTTCTTACCTTCTTTTTGTTTAGAAAGTAATTTCTTCTTACGAGACACGTCACCGCCATAACATTTTGCTAGAACGTTTTTACGCATCGCCTTAACGGTCGAACGAGCAATAATTTGAGCACCAATGGCAGCCTGAATTGCAACATCAAACATTTGACGTGGAATCAAGTCTTTCATTTTTTCAACTAAAGCAATACCACGATGGCGAGCATCGTTACGGTGACAAATCATAGCCAAGGCATCAACCTTTTCACTATTAATTAATACATCAACCTTAACTAAAGATGAACTTTCGAAACGTACGAAGTTATAGTCTAGCGATGCAAAACCACGTGAACATGATTTAAGCTTGTCAAAGAAATCCATTACGACTTCAGCCATTGGAATTTCAAAAGTAATCGAAACTTGATTACCTAAGAACTTCATGTCTTTTTGGACACCACGACGCTCAATACATAAGGTCATGACATTACCTAAGTATTCTTGCGGCACAAGAATATGACATTCAGCAATTGGCTCACGTAAATCTTCAACAACTGAACCATCTGGCATTTTAGACGGACTGTCGATATAGATCGTCTCACCTTTTTTGGTAACAGCTTCATAAACTACTGTTGGTGCCGAACTAATTAAATCGAGATCGTACTCACGTTCTAAACGCTCTTGTACGATTTCCATATGCAACATGCCCAAGAAACCACAGCGGAAACCGAAACCAAGTGCATCCGAACTTTCAGGTTCAAAGAATAGGGCAGAATCGTTAATTTGTAATTTCTGTAATGCTTCGCGGAATGGTTCAAAGTCGCTTGAATCGATTGGGAAAAGACCCGCATAAACCTGCGGTTTAACCTTTTTAAAACCAGGTAAAGTTGCAACGTCTGGTGTTGTTGCAAGTGTAATGGTATCACCTACTGGCGCACCAAAAATGTCTTTAATACCCGCAATAACAAAACCTACTTCACCAGCTTCAAGAATATCTGTTTCAGTATGCTTAGGATTAAATACACCTACAGAAGTTACCGGATGAGTTTGTCCTGTCGATTTAACCAACATTTTGTCGCCCTTACGGATACGACCTTGTTTAATACGAACAAGAGACACTACACCTAAGTAGTTATCAAACCATGAATCGATAATTAAAGCTTGTAAGGGAGCTTCACGATCACCTTCTGGCGCCGGAATAACGTCAACTAAACGCTCTAATACACCTTCAACACCTAAACCTGTTTTTGCTGAACAAGTCGGCGCATCTGTGGCTTCAATCCCGATAATTTCTTCAATTTCATGAATTACACGTTCAGGTTCAGCCTGCGGTAAATCAATTTTATTTAAAATAGGAAGAACTTCGAGACCTTGTTCAATCGCGGTATAACAGTTTGCAACTGATTGAGCTTCTACGCCTTGCGCAGCATCGACAACCAACAATGCACCTTCACATGCAGCTAATGAGCGAGATACTTCATACGAGAAGTCAACGTGCCCCGGAGTATCAATAAAGTTAAGCTGATATTCTTGTCCATTTGGATGGGTGTAATACAATGTCACTGAAGCAGCTTTAATGGTAATCCCACGTTCGCGCTCAAGCTCCATTGAGTCCAAGACCTGAGCTTGCATCTCACGATCTTGTAAGCCACCACACATCTGAATAAAACGGTCAGCCAAAGTAGACTTACCATGATCGATATGAGCGATAATCGAGAAATTTCGGATATTTTTGATATCAACTGATTTTTTAGCTTGCGCCATGGGCTACCTTGAGAAAATATAAAGTGCTATGTAGCTTGTTTTAATACATAGCCAAAGCGGTTTAACAAATTGCGAGAGATTATAGCAGATGGATATTTTAAAGTATCCAAAATAATCATGAGCTTTTTACTTATGTTCTAAAAAATGACAATTCAAAGCACATGTAATACTTCCGACTATCGAGCATATGAAATAGTAAAATCTAAAGGATTTATGCTTGAATCAAGGGGCTTATAAGCTTGTGTAAAAGTTGGCGACATTCGTTTTGGTCGACCCGATGCAATTTCAATACATGCCCACTTGGTATTCCCAACAAATAAGACTGCCTGATCAGACGGACGGAAAAACACATACTGGCGAAATGAATAAAGCGCATTGATATCGTCTAGCCATGTCCGCAATATAATTTCTTCGCCTTCAAACGCAGCCTTACGATATTGCACATGATGCTCAACAGCAACCATTGCATGCTTAAGCTCAAGGTATTTGGTTACGCCTACCCCTAATGTTTCAACATGAGCAGCAGCAACATCTTGCATCCATTGGACATACATTACATTGTTAACATGACCTAAAGCATCAATATGCTGTGGCTGAACCTGAATATGTAAATCGAAAATACTGCTCACAAAACAATCACCTTAATCATTAAATCCAAAGCTATATTTAGATTAGCTAGATCGAACATTATGCCGAATACAAATAATAAAAAACCACCCATTTTCAGGGTGGTTTAGTTTTATATCATTTTACTGAATGCGTAAACCAAGCATTGCTCGTTGTCCTTGACGAATGATTCCAACACGTGCAACCGTATTTTTTTGTAGGTTAGAAACAACTTTCGCAAAATCTTGGCTATTTAAAATTTGAGTATTATTAACCTGAACAATCACGTCACCCGGAATGATATTTGACAATGATGCCAAGCCACCACGGCGGACATCTTGAACATAAATACCGCCTTTTACACCTAACGTATTTTTCTCTGGTTCAGCTAAATCACGAATACTCATGCCTAACACTGGACCTTTAGAAGCAGAGGTCTGAGTACCTGTAGCTGGTGTTTCATCTGGTGCTGTTGCTAAAGTTGCAGTGATATTACGAGTTTTATCATCACGTAACACTTCAAACTGAACGGTTTGGTTTGGCTGAACTTTATTTAATGCATAGAGTAAATCACTTGTACGCAGCACAGAAGCACCATTAAGTTTTAAAATCACATCACCAGCTCTAAGCCCTGCTTTTTGAGCAGGTGAATTTGGCGTTACTTGTGTGATGAGGGCACCTTCCGGTTTAGGCAATTTGTAGGCATCGGCAAGGTTACGGTCAATATCTTGCATCATAACACCTAGGTATGAACGAGTAACTTTCCCTTTTGTTTTAAGCTGTTCAGCTACATCCATCGCAACATCGATTGGAATAGAGAAAGATAAACCCATATAACCGCCAGTACCACTAAAGATACGTGAGTTTACCCCGACCACTTCGCCATTTTGATTAAACAATGGACCACCTGAGTTACCAGGGTTTAGTGCAACGTCAGTTTGAATAAACGGTACAGAGGTTTCACCACTCATATTTCGTGATTTAGCACTGACAATACCTGCTGAAGCGGAATAATCAAAACCAAATGGTGAACCAATCGCCAAAACAGGCTCACCGACTTTTAAGCGGTCAACATTACCAACTTTTAAAGCAGGATAATTACCTCCATTGACTTTTAATAATGCAACATCGGTACGTTCATCACTACCAACAACAGTTGCATCAATTTCACGACGGTCATTTAAAGTAATACTAATGCGGGAAGCATTTTCAATCACATGATGGTTTGTGAGTAAGTAACCATCTTTACTAATAAAGAATGCACTACCGTATGCTGTTTTTTCTTGAGGACCTTGTTGCTGTGGAATGATGACCTGATTACCAAAGAAACGTTTTAAAATTTCAGGAACTTGCTGTTGTAACAGTTCATCCTGAGTCATTTTTTTTACGACGTTTACGCTCACCACAGCCGGACTAACTTGTTCAACGAGGTTTGAAAAATCAACAGCAGCATTTGCTTGAACAGCGGCAACTGTAAATACCGCTGCATACATTCCTTGTTGTAAATAGCGAGATTTCATTCGGTGCTCACCCACAATTGGTCTACGAGAATAAGAATAAAACTTTTGTATCACAATGCTTTGGAATTGTGCGTAACAATATGTTTATTTGTAAGACATCATCATCACGTTTATTTTACGCATTGCAATTTTTTAAGGTAATTGCAATTTTTCTGTGACTTAGAGCGCTTAAGCTCTTGCCTTTTTAGGTAAAAAGGGGTGTCATTAGCGGACGTTTTAAATTGATGCGAATGGACATGCCTAATCAACAGACAATTCACCACTTTGACGTGATTATTGTGGGCAGTGGCGGTGCTGGTTTAAGTCTGGCTTTATCGTTACCAAGTCATTTTAATATTGCAGTTTTAGCCAAAGCTGCTTTAACTGAAGCAAGTACCTTCTATGCACAAGGCGGTGTTGCTGCTGTTCTTGATGAAACAGACTCTATTCAACAACATATTAATGACACTATGATTGCAGGTGCTCATTTATGTGAAATGGATGCAGTTCAGCATACTGTCGAAGGTGGTCGCCCTTCTGTTGATTTTCTTTTAAAGCAAGGTGTTCAGTTCACCTTAGATGAAGATGAGCAGCTTCACTTAACTCGCGAAGGCGGCCACTCACAGCGCCGCATTATCCATTCTGCTGATGCTACAGGCAAAGCCATTTCAACTACATTGGTTGAACGTGCGAAAGAACGCAAGAATATTACTATTTTTGAAAACTACATTGCGATTGATTTAATCACGTCGCATAAATTGGGCCATACAGATCAGGCGAATCGCGCTATTGGTTTGTATGCCTTAGATGAAAATACAGAAAAAGTTCATACCTTCCTTGCACCATTTACCGCACTTGCTTGCGGCGGTGCGATGAAAGCTTACCTTTATACGTCTAACCCTGATATTGCTACAGGCGATGGTATTGCTATGGCTTACCGCGCAGGTTGCCGTGTTGCAAATATGGAATTTAACCAATTCCACCCAACCTGTCTGTACCATCCACAAGCGCGATCTTTTTTAATTACTGAAGCCATGCGTGGTGAAGGTGCTTACTTACGCTTGCCTGATGGCGAACGTTTCATGCTTCGTTTTGATGATCGTGCTGAATTGGCTCCTCGCGATATTGTGGCACGTACCATTGACCATGAAATTAAACGTCTCGGTATTCGCCATGTGTGGTTAGATATTACCCACAAATCACCTGAGTTTATTAAAGAGCACTTCCCTACACTTTATGCACGTTTGCTTGAGTTAGGTATCGATATTACTAAAGACATGATTCCAGTAGTGCCGGCAGCACACTATACATGTGGTGGTGTTGTAGTTGATTCAAATAGCCAAACTGATATTGAAGGTCTCTATGCAATTGGTGAAACCTCTTATACAGGTTTACATGGTGCAAACCGTATGGCGAGTAACTCATTACTTGAGTGCTTCGTTTATGGTATGAGCGCAGCAAAAGATATCGAAAATAAGTTTGATGAGAATTTCAAACTACCGAAAGTACCCACTTGGGATGACTCTCAAGTAACCAACCCAGATGAAGATGTGGTGATTTTACAAAACTGGGATGAGTTACGTTCTACCATGTGGAACTACGTTGGTATTGTAAGAACTACAAAACGTTTAGAACGTGCCTTACACCGTATAGAAATGTTAAAGCGTGAAATCACTGAATATTATCAAGACTACCGTGTCAGCAAAAACCTGATTGAACTGCGTAATCTTGTACTCGTTTCGGAAATGATTGTGCGCTGTGCCATGCACCGCAAAGAGTCACGTGGTCTACATTACACGCTCGATTATCCGGAAACTTCGAACGAGATTCGTAAAACTGTTTTAACTCCTCCAAATTTTGCAGTAGAACAACCATTGGTTAATACCGAAATTTAAACTATTTTTTTTATAAAAAAAGCACAGCTCTGGCTGTGCTTTTTATTTATGATCGAGGAGGAATTGAATAAGTCGCGGTTACATGCGCTACTGGTTCATCTAATCCTACTGAATAAATCCAGACCTCACCCACGACTAAGCTCTTCCCTACTTTCATGAGCTTACATTCGCTACGTAGATCTTTATCACCTGCGGGTTTTCTTAAAAAATTAATATTAAAATTAGTCGTGACAGCTAAACCAACAATTCCGATTTCACCGAGTATTGCAATATACAAAGCAAAGTCTGCCAAAGTCATCATGGTAGGCCCAGATATAGTACCGCCCGGACGTTGATGTCTTTGATCAACGTGATAATAAACGACAGCAGCTTTAGGCGTGACTGATTCAATCGTGCAATGTTCAAGACTTGGCGGAAATTCCTTTTCAAGAAACGCTACAATTTCTTCTTTTGAACTTTTCATCCTTGTTTTTCTTCGATTTCAGAACAATATTCAAAATAGCATAGAATACTGACTCATATTTTCTATGACCTTTTAAACCAGATTTATTATTATTTTTAACCACTCCCACAAAATATGAGAGTGGCTTTTATTATTACTTATCCTAAATATTGCAAAGCCTGCTCAAACACCTGATCAGGACTTTGCGTAGCATCTAAACGTTTAATACGTTCAGGTTCAGCTTTCCATAAGGTCTCATAACCTTCGCGAACTTTAGTAAAGAAACTTAACTTTTCTTGTTCAAAACGGTCTAAAGCTCCACGCTCACGTGCACGGTTCATACCAAGTTCAATCGGTGCATCTAACCAAAAAGTCACCTCAGGCATGCGTGAAACAAAGTTCTGATTTAAAAGCTGTAATTTATCTTGGCTTAAACCACGACCCGAACATTGATAAGCAAAGCTTGCATCGGTAAAGCGATCACTTAAAACAATTTTATTAGACTCTAGAGCCGGCAAAATGACTTGTTGTAAGTGTTGAGCACGTGCCGCATAAATTAAGAGTAGTTCAGTATCATGGCTCATATTTTCATCATGATTCACCGCCAAAAGCATTGAACGTATTTGTTCTGCTAATGGCGTACCACCCGGTTCACGGGTTAAAACAACTTGTTTACCTTGCTCTTCAAAATGCTGATGAATTTTTCGAATGAGTGTAGTTTTACCTACCCCTTCCGTGCCTTCAAAGCTAATAAACATCTCTTTTCCTTATTTCTTCGATCTCAACACGGATAAATACTGCTGCACCGCTTGATTATGAGCCTGCAAATCTGCAGTAAATTTATGACCACCATTACCAGTTGCCACAAAATAAATATTATTTGAGTCATCTGGATGTAATGCAGCTTCAATTGCTTTTTGACTTGGTAAGGCAATTGGTGTTGGCGGTAAGCCATTAATTGTATAAGTATTATATGGCGTTGGTGTACGTAAGTCTTCGCGAGTAATGTTACCCTTATAGTTTGCACCCATGCCATAAATTACGGTTGGGTCAGTTTGTAGACGCATACCAATTTTCAGACGGCGTACAAATACACCAGATACTTGCTCAAGCTCACTATCTAAACTTGTTTCTTTTTCAACAATTGAAGCCATAATTAAAGCTTCATACTTATCTTTATAAGGTAAGTTTGGTGCACGATTCGCCCAAGCTGCATCCAAGGCTTTCATTTGGTGATGATATAAATCCGTCAGGATTTTTTTATCAGTCTCACCTTTTGCAAAGAAATAAGTGTTAGGCGCAAATAAACCTTCCGGATGATGATAAGGAATTCCTAGCGCCTTCATGAGCTGATCATCAGGTAAGTCGAGTATTGTATTTTTTACATTTTTATCATTTTTGAGTGCAGTAATAAGCTGTTTAAAAGTCGTACCTTCAATCACCAAAATACGGTTCATTTGAGCATTATCAGCATTAGACAACATCTCTAATACTTGTCTTACACTCATTCCCTGCTCAACTTCATATACACCAGCTTTCATGCTGTCATGAATCATAAATCTTTGATAAAGCTTAAGTACAATAGGAAAATGGATTTTGTTTTCTTTTGCTAAATGATCGATAAAACCAGAGTAGGTCTCACCTGAAGTGATCGATAGCATCTGCTTTTTCCCTTCAATAGGATAAGCTTTAAATAAACTTGACCATAAAATAGCAAAAATAGAAATTAAAACGATAAAACAGCCAATGAGCACCAACTTTTTAGGAAAATGAGATGCTGTTTTCTTGCCCTTTTTTTTAGCATTTTTTGCTTTTGCGTTCACAGGTGGCTTCGGCATATTAATGAATCTGATTCAAGTTAAGAGTATGAAATAAATTTAGGCACGCCTGTGAATCTAGAGTTTGTTCACCGATTTGAGTAACCACTCGCATTGGATGTAAAGCATTACAAAAGAATAGACTCTGTATTTGTGGCACTTCATCTAGCTCAATTATTCTGACTTCGCAGGCAATTCCCTGGTGCTGCATACGTGCTAAAATTTCTGCACGCATCACACCGTGGACGCCATTATAGCGAAGTTCCGGTGTAATCCATCTATCATTTAAACGAATAAAACAATTACTGCTTACCCCTTCAACAATATAACCTTGTACATCAGATACTAATGCTTCTGCCCAGCCTTGTTGATCTGCTTCTTTTTTTAGCAGTACCTGTTCAAGACGGTTTAAAGATTTAAGTCCAACTAAACTCGGCATGGTTAAACCTAAGGCCTGATTTAAAACCCCACACTCAATAAAATCTGGTTGGAACTGGTCCAATGCTTTTCGATAGAACCAGACATAAATATCTGCTTCATGCTTTGGCAAACTATAACCACGGTCACCTTCACCGCGGCTAATCACAATTTTTAAAGTGCCGTTGAGTACAAGGTTTTGTTTATATAGATGCTGCAAACTCTGTTCAATGAAGTCAAAGTTTGCAGTTAATGCTAGTTTTTGACAGGCAAGTTTTAGACGTTCCGAGTGACGTGCTTTAAGCTCAATCTTATTTTGAAAAACACGAATTGTGGTAAAACATCCATCTCCATAATGAAATGCTCGGTCTAGTAACGGAATGGTTTCAACAGGTTGCCCATTTTTAAAACACCACATGCTTAATCCGTCCTTTCTTAAAAAACCGCCCAACAATACAACACCTTTCATTTAATTAATAAATGACTGATTTTAAAAAATTATACCGATTTAATCAGGACTTTTGAAACTTGTTATATATCAAGATTTAAGAATAGCTTATCCATTTTTTATATTTCTATATTTTTCATATTAAATTCGTTTTTTATTATTTTTTTAGAATAAAGACTAGCGCTATTCTGCGTTCATGTTTTGAACATTTCGTATTTTTGAGGGGTTATCTCATGCGTTTTTCTCAATTAAAAGTCGGGGTTATTGCTGCTCTTCTTTCTGTTTCATCATTTGCAGCTCAAGAATTCTTAAACGTTTCTTATGATCCAACTCGCGAGTTATATACAGACTTTAATAAACAGTTTGGTACTTACTGGAAACAGCGTACTGGACAAGATATTCAGTTTAAACAATCACACGGCGGTTCTGGTAAACAGGCTCGTGCAGTGATTGATGGCTTAAATGCTGACGTTGTGACATTAGCTCTTGCAGCTGATATCGATGAAATTGCAGAAAAAGCAAAATTGCTTCCTACTGATTGGCAGAAGAAGTTACCACAAAACTCTACACCATACACATCAACAATCGTGTTTTTGGTACGTAAGGGTAACCCTAAACAAATTAAAGACTGGGGTGATTTAATCAAACCAGGTGTAGAAATTATTACACCAAATCCGAAAACTTCTGGCGGTGCTCGCTGGAACTACCTTGCAGCTTGGGCTTGGGCAAAACATCAACCAGGTGGTAACGATGCTAAAGCACAAGAGTATGTCCGCCAAATTTATAAGCACACTAAAGTTCTAGATTCGGGTGCACGCGGTGCAACCACGACTTTTGCTGAACGTGGCATTGGTGACGTATTACTCGCTTGGGAAAATGAAGCTCACTTAGCTGTTCGCGAGCAACCAGGCAAATTTGAAATTATTACCCCGTCTCTTTCGATTTTAGCTGAACCACCAGTTGCTGTTGTTGAGAAAAACGCTGCCAAAAAAGGCAATCTCACCATCGCTAAAGGTTACCTTAACTACTTGTACTCACCTGCTGGCCAAGAAATTGCAGCACGTAACTTCTACCGCCCTCGTAATGCAGCTGTACTCAAAAAATACAGCAATGTATTTAAGCCATTGAAACTCGTAACAATTGATAAAGAGTTTGGCGGTTGGACAAAAGTGCAAAAACAACACTTTGATAATGGTGGTGTTTTCGATCAAATCGTGAAAATCAATAGTGCAGAGAAGTAATTCTTTGTACTAACGATAAGGAGAACAGACATGACTCACTCTGTAATTGTTCCAGGTGTAGGTGGAAGTGAACATCAACATTGGCAATCTTGGTTGCAGCGTCAACTCGTGTCTAGTTCTCGTGTTGAGCAAAAAAACTGGGATAGACCCGTATTAAGTGAATGGATTGAGCAATTTGTTAAAACTGTTCAAGCAGTACAAGCACCCGTGCAAATTGTTGCGCATAGTTTCGGTTGTTTAACAAGTGTTGCTGCTTTGGCTGAGCATCCTGAGTTACAAGTTCAAGTTAAAAAACTAATTTTGGTTGCTCCTGCAAATCCGGCACGTTTTGGTGAAGCAGGCTTTGCCCGTCATAGCTTGACTGACTACAAAGATTATTTTCATCAGTTAAAAATTAATGTGCCTACAACACTACTGATTAGTGAAAATGATCCTTGGTTAGATTTTTTTGATGCTTTACAACTTGCTAAAGCGTGGCAATTAAACCCAATTAATCTTGGGCAAGTCGGTCATATTAATGTTGCTTCTGGTTTTGGCCCATTCCCTGATTTACTGAACTATCTACTTCCTGAAGACTCGATGTGTAGCCACTCATCTATTGATCCGGTAAAGACACATTTCTCTTTGAAATTTGCTTAATACCCAGCTTTATACCGCCCCGTTTATCTTTATTTATTTGCTTACTGGTTTCAGCAGGCTTTTCTCTTTGAGGAAATATCATGTCGCAGCGATCCCGAGTGCTGCCTGGGTTTGGTCTATCATTGGGCTTCACCCTCGCCTACGTTTCTTTTATTGTGCTTATTCCATTAGCCGCAGTCTTTATCAAATCATTTGGAATCGGATGGGACGGACTATGGGAAATTTTAACTTCTGAACGTATTTTAAAATCGCTTCAACTCAGCTTTAGTTCAGCTTTAATTGCAGCGTTTATTAATGTTGTATTCGGACTACTTTTAGCTTGGTGCCTTGTCCGTTATAACTTTCCCGGAAAACGTCTGGTTGATGCCTTAGTAGACTTACCTTTTGCACTTCCAACAGCAGTTGCAGGTATTGCGCTTACTTCGCTTTATGCCCCTACTGGCTGGATTGGTCAATATTTAGAACCACTCGGTATTCATGTTGCTTATACACCTATCGGGATTACGCTAGCTTTAGTATTTATTGGTATTCCTTTTATTGTTCGAACTGTTCAACCCGTACTAAGCGATATCGAAACTGAGCTTGAAGAGGCTGCTTCTGCACTTGGAGCAAATCGCTGGCAGACTATTACTAAAATTATTTTGCCAATATTACTACCTGCTCTATTTACAGGCTTTGCTTTAGCATTTGCCCGTGGCGTGGGTGAATATGGTTCTGTAATTTTCATCGCAGGTAACCAGCCGTTTAAAACAGAAATTGCCCCGCTCATGATCATTTCTCGCCTTGAAGAATATGACTATGCAGGTGCAACCACTATTGCTGCGGTTATGTTAGTTCTCTCTTTCATTATTTTATTTGTCATTAACTTACTTCAAGCATGGGCAAACCGTCGTACAGGGAGAAATATCACATGAACCTACATACCGACAGCAATGCACTTGCTTTGAAGCTACAGTCTCGTGATGCAACTCGTGAACCGACTTGGGTACGTTATACGCTCATTACAGTTGCACTGATTTTTTTCCTTAGCTGCCTCATGTTGCCACTTATTTTGGTTTTTGTTGAAGCATTTAAACAAGGCCTTGAAGTCTATGTTCAGGCTTTAATTGATCCAGATACGTTGTCAGCGGTGAAATTAACATTACTCACCGCAGCGATTGCCGTACCGATTAACGTGATATTTGGTGTTGCCGCTGCATGGGCTGTTTCCAAGTTCCAATTTAAAGGCAAAGCCATTTTAACCACCATTATTGATATGCCTTTTTCAGTTTCACCTGTTATTGCAGGTTTAATGATTGTACTGATTTTTGGTGCTCAAGGTTGGCTAGGCGGCTGGTTAATGGACCATGACATTAAGATTTTATATGCCGTGCCTGGAATTGTTTTAGCGACCATCTTTATTACTGTTCCTTTTGTTGCACGTGAATTAATTCCTCTTATGGAAGCGCAAGGAACAGAGGAAGAAGAAGCAGCAATTGTACTTGGTGCCTCAGGCTGGCAAACCTTTTGGAAAGTCACTCTGCCTAACATTAAGTGGGGTTTAATTTACGGCGTGATTTTATGTAACGCGCGTGCAATGGGTGAGTTCGGTGCAGTATCGGTAGTTTCTGGCCACATTCGTGGTGAAACCAATACCCTGCCACTTCATGTTGAAATTTTATACAACGAGTACACCTTTAGTGCAGCCTTTGCCGTGTCCTCATTACTTGCTTTCTTAGCCTTATTAACACTGGTATTGAAAACTTGGTTAGAACTACATCAAGACAAACCAGAACCGCATTCAACTGATTCGTAAGGAATGAAATCATGAGTATTCAAGTTAAGAATATTGAAAAACACTTTGGTGCATTCCATGCGCTTAAAAATATTTCCCTAGATTTTCCAGAGGGTGAACTGGTTGCGCTACTCGGACCATCTGGCTGCGGTAAAACGACACTACTTCGTATTATTGCTGGCTTAGAGTCAGCCGATGGCGGTCAAGTGTTACTTGAAGGCGAAGATGCAACCAATGTACATGTTCGCGAACGTCAAGTTGGCTTTGTATTTCAGCATTATGCTTTATTCCGTCATATGACTGTATTTGACAATATTGCCTTTGGTTTACGCGTTCGTCCTCGTGCGACCCGTCCTTCGGAAGCTGAGATTAAAAAACGTGTTACTCGTCTGCTTGACTTAGTTCAACTGGGCTTTTTAGCAGACCGCTACCCTGCTCAGCTTTCTGGTGGTCAACGTCAACGTATTGCTTTAGCTCGAGCACTCGCTGTAGAGCCTCGTGTGCTATTGCTCGATGAACCCTTTGGTGCACTAGATGCTAAAGTCCGTAAAGAATTACGTCGCTGGTTACGCAACTTGCATGACGAATTGCATATTACTTCAATTTTCGTAACCCATGACCAAGAAGAAGCTCTTGAAGTGGCTGACCAGATTATTGTGATGAATAAAGGTAACGTTGAACAAATTGGTTCACCACGTGAAGTCTACGAAAAACCTGCAACACCATTTGTATTTGATTTCTTGGGTCAAGCAAATCGTTTTGAAGGTGAACATGCTGGCGGTATTATCCGTATTGGCAATGATCGTATCGAATTACCGACTACAGTTCAGGCACCGCAAGGAAAAGTGATTGCTTTTGCCCGTCCGGATGAGTTACATATTCATTCGCAACCACAGGCAAATACAATTGAAGCAACTTTTGTACGTGAAGTCTGGATTGCTGGAAAAGTAGTGGCGGAATTACAAGATCGTAATGGACGTTTAATTGAGATTGCTCTGAGCAGTGAAGCTGCAAAACAACATGCATTTAAACCAAATCAAACTGTTTGGGTGAGTGCATCTCAACTTCATCTATTTGCAGATCAAGTTGCTTAAGGAATTATTTGGTGAGGAGCCATCTCGTGGAATTTAAAGCCGTTCCTCACCTCTTTCGAGGAAAAGTGTAAATGAACTTTCAACAATTAAGAATTATCCGAGAAACAGTACGCCAAAACTTTAATTTAACGGAAGCATCTGCCGCGTTATACACCTCTCAATCAGGTGTAAGTAAACATATTAAAGATTTAGAAGATGAATTAGGTGTACAACTTTTCGTTCGTAAAGGTAAACGTTTACTTGGTTTAACGGAACCGGGCCAATCACTACTTAGCATTGTAGAGCGTATGCTTGTAGATGCGGAAAATATTAAACGTCTTGCCGATGACTTTAATAAAGTGGATGAAGGTACGTTAACAATTGCGACAACGCATACTCAAGCACGTTATGTACTACCACCAATCGTCAATCAATTTAAAAAGCTGTTCCCTAAAGTACATTTGATTTTGCAACAAGCCAGTCCTGTCGAAATTGCAGAGATGCTTTTACAAGGTGAAGCCGATATTGGTATTGCGACAGAATCTTTAACAACTGAAGAAAATTTAGCAAGTATTCCATACTATCAATGGCAGCATAGTATTATTACACCGCAAGAACACCCACTTGCCAAACTCGATAAGATTGATCTTGATGCGTTATCTGAATATCCACTGATTACTTATCATGGTGGTTTTACAGGTCGTTCTAAAATTGATAAAGCATTTGAAGATGCTCAAATCGATGCTGATATCGTAATGTCCGCTCTTGATGCCGATGTTATTAAAACGTATGTAGAACTTGGTATGGGTGTCGGAATTGTCAACGATGTTGCTTACGATGCAGAACGTGACTATCGTTTAAAGCAAATTAAAACTGATATCTTTGGTGTTAACACCACATGGATTGCTGTTCGTAAAGGTCATCTCTTACGTGGTTACGGTTATGAGTTTATTTCTTTATGCTCACCTGATGCCGACATTAAAGCACTGAAAAAAATTGCTTATCCAGATGAATAAAAATTAAGAATAAAATAAAAGAGCTAAATAGCTCTTTTATTTATTTTATTAAGTACAAAAAAACGAGCCGAAGCTCGTTTTTTTAGTATTAATTACCAGTAGAAGTTCACACCAACTTTACCCACTGGTAACCATTTGTATTTGTCATCGTTAGCAATTTTACGAGCTTCCGCATTTACTGCTTCTTCAAGTGATTGGTCACCAGTCGTAACTGCTGAACCTGTTGAAACAAGCTTAACTGTTGGGTTACCAGTATAGTAAGCGCCTACTTCACCAAATACACCCCAGTTTTTATTGATTTTAGGTGCAAAACCAAAACCTACGTATGGAGCAATATCATTTTTATATGACATTTGACCATTAATTTTTACACCATCAGCACCCGCAATAAAGTCTTGGTTATTTACACGGAATGAACGAGTCGCATCAACGTTACGAGTTAAATCATAATCGTTATCAAGGTAAGCTGCCCCAGCAGCTACATATAAGCCTTGAGCCCAACGGTTAGTACTTGCACCCCATGGACGAATCTCAGCATTTAAATAAACGTTGTTATTATCCATATCAAGGTCATATGTTGAACCATTGACTTTTACATCATCAGACCAAGAAATATCACCACCGTTATAACCCAATGCTAAACCAACGTATGGGTTTGCTTGCCATAATAAAGCACCACCGTAGCCCGTAGTACCAACTTCAGCACGAGCGCCCACTGGAATTAATTGGTTTTTATCGAATGCATAACTGTCATGAACAACAGCTTCATCTGCCATTGCAGCACCAGCAGCAAGTAAAGCTGTAGTTGTCACTAAAACACGTAATACTTTCATCGTTTTCTCCTCAAGAAAAGGCTCTGTTTTTAATTTATTCAGCTTGTGACAAAAATTATATTCAAGAGCATAGATTCTTTTTTATACAAAAACTGCTAGATTTCTGTTATTTTTTGATACAAATTGAGTTAAATTTTTATTTTCAAATCATTTTTGTGTAAAAAACACTTGATTATCTAATAAGCTTTTCCACTTTAACTCTCGCTTTAAACGTAACACGTTTTTTCAAAGATTCTTGTCACAAATTAGTGTAAAATCTTTAAAATTTTTTATGGAAGGAAGATCATGTCTCAGCTTTCTACGATCATTGAGCAAGCATTTGAAGACCGCGCAAACTTTACTGCAGCAGATTGCTCAAGCGAAATTCGCCAAGCTGTTGAAGAAGCAATTGCTGGATTAGATAACGGTACACTTCGTGTTGCAGAAAAAATCAATGGTGAATGGGTTGTTCATCAATGGTTAAAAAAAGCTGTTTTATTATCATTTAAACTCAATGACAATAAACCAATCGAGTCATGTGATCTTCGTTTCTACGACAAAGTTGAAACTAAATTCTCTGGTTGGACTGAAGAGCAATTTAAAGCTGCAGGTGTTCGTGTTGTTCCTCCTGCTGTGGCTCGTCGTGGTAGTTTCCAAGCTAAAAATGTGGTGTTAATGCCATCTTATGTCAACATTGGTGCTTATGTAGATGAAGGCACAATGGTTGATACATGGGCAACTGTAGGTTCATGTGCTCAAATCGGTAAAAACGTTCACTTGTCTGGTGGTGTTGGTATCGGTGGTGTTTTAGAGCCATTACAAGCTAACCCAACTATTATTGAAGACAACTGCTTTATCGGTGCGCGTTCTGAAATCGTTGAAGGCGTTATTGTTGAAGAAGGTTCAGTCATTTCAATGGGTGTCTTCATTGGTCAATCAACCAAAATTTATGACCGTGAAACTGGCGAAATCCATTATGGTCGTGTTCCTGCTGGTTCAGTTGTTGTGCCAGGTAACATCCCATCTGCTGACGGTAAATACAGCTTATACGCTGCAATTATCGTGAAAAAAGTTGATGCGCAAACACGTGCAAAAACAAGTTTGAACGATTTGTTACGCGCTGACTAATTTCAGTTTGATCAAGCATCTCTACGGTCAACACTGATCGTAGAGATTTTATTTTTTATATAGTGTGGTATTTCTAGAATGGCTTCCTTACGTTCCTCTGCAATTCCTGTCTCTGACCCTGCGTCTGGTTTACGCATTACCGAGATTTTTTACTCGTTGCAGGGTGAAGCAAATGCCTCTGGTTTACCGACTGTATTTATTCGTCTCACAGGCTGTCCTTTACGTTGTACATATTGTGATACCACCTATTCTTTTGAAGGTGGCGAGCGTTTATCACTCGAGCACATTATTGAAACGGCTGAAAAATATCAAACGCCTTATATTTGTGTGACTGGTGGTGAACCCCTAGCACAGCCAAATTGCTTAATTTTATTACAACGTTTATGTGATGCTGGCTTTGACGTTTCTTTAGAAACCAGTGGCGCTCTTGATGTCTCAAAAGTAGACCCACGTGTTTCTAAAGTTCTCGATTTAAAGACTCCAACTTCTGGTGAAGAACATCGTAATCTCATCAGTAATCTTGACTACTTAACCTCACATGACCAAATCAAATTTGTGATTTGTAACCGTGAAGACTATGAATGGTCAAAACAACAAGTTGAACAATATCAACTGCAGACCAAAGTCAGTACCGTTTGGTTCTCCCCTGCCTTTGCAGTTGAAAAAGGTGCTGTTGGCCTGCCACGTTTAGCACGTGATCTGGCACAGTGGATACTGGACGATAAACTGCCTGTACGTTTCCAGCTACAGTTACATAAACTGCTCTGGAATGATGAATCAGGTCGTTAATCGCTCAATAAAATAAATCATTCCGAATATGGAGAAAAATATGCGCCCTCGTGCCATTGTTTTACTTTCAGGCGGCTTAGACTCAACCACTTGCCTAGCTTGGGCACAAGCGCGCTATGAATGTATCGCTATTAGTTTTATGTATGGTCAACGCTCAACCACTGAACTTGATGCAGCAAAAGCATTAGCTCAGCGTGCAGGTGTTGAACACCGTGTAATCAATATCGATTTAGCCAATTTAGGTGGATCTGCACTTACAGACCATAACATTGCTGTACCAGAACAATTACAAGAAGGCATTCCTGTAACTTATGTACCAGCACGTAACACAATTTTCCTTTCATATGCCTTAGCTGCGGCTGAAGTATTCAATGCTGAAGCGATTGTGATTGGTATCAATGCTGTTGATTATTCAGGATATCCTGATTGTCGCCCAGAATTTATTGATGCTTTTGCCAATATGGCTCGTTTAGCGACCAAAGCTGGCGTTGAAGGAAAACCACTTAAATTTGAAACACCCCTGTTACATTTATCCAAAGCGAATATTATACGTTTAGGGATTGAACATGGCGTAGACTATAGCCAAACGGTATCTTGCTACCAAGCAGATGCTCAAGGACGTGCGTGTGGCAAGTGTGACAGTTGCCGTTTGCGTAAAGAAGGCTTTATCGATGCCGGCGTTACCGATCCAACACGCTATATACCGCAATAAGTAGGTAAAATTTATGAAGTTGTTAAAATCAAATCTTATTCTTTCATCTTTATTCTCAGCAGCTGCACTTATGGCTGGTTCTGCTCAAGCAGCTGAAAACCCAGTTCAAGCAGCATATAAAAGCACTAACGTTAAAGGTGCATTAATCAACGTTTGTAAAGACCAAACTGCAAAAGGCGGTAAATTAAGTTCAGCTGAAGTTAGCAAATTCTGTAGCTGCCAAGTTGATGCTCAAGGTAAAGTGACTGAAGCACAAAAATGGGAAATCCAAAGCGCAATTAATGCGAAGAAAAGCCCAAGCTCTTTAGCTTTTGTACAACAACAAAACCGTGATCTTAAAGCATGTTTCGGTCCTCAGTTAACAACTAAGCTTGAGAAATTAACTGAAGAAGCAATGAAAGCGGCTCAACAACAAGCTCCTAAAAAATAAGCTTTTGTTGCTCCAAATTAAGCCTGCATTTATGCAGGCTTTTTTTATTGCTCTGTTAAAATGACACCGATCTCGCCATTCGAAATAAGCCATGCAAGAACAATGGAAAACTAACGCAACAGATAAACGATCTATTGTCTCATTTAGTGGAGGCAAAGACAGTTCTCTTGCACTCTACCATGCTGTGAAAACTGGCAAGGTAATTGGTTTAATCGTTATGTTAGAAGAGCATGGTCAACGCTCTCGTTCACATGCAATGCCACTTGATATTATTCAGGCGCAAGCACAAGCAATTGGCTTACCTGTATTTATGGCTTCGTCTAGTTGGAATGACTATGAAACTAAGTTCATTAGCTTACTGAATGAAGCCAAACAAAAAGGTGCAGAGGTACTGGTTACAGGTGATTTAGATATGCCTGAACATGGTTGTTGGCATGACCGTGTCACTCAAACAGTGGGGCTTAAATTAGGCATGCCACTCTGGCTGCGTCCGCACCGTGAAGTGGTTGAAGAGTTCATTCAACTTGGATTTAAAAGTGTAATAGTCACTGTTAATCTTAAACTAGGAATGAAAGTAGAAGATTTAGGTCAAGTTTTATCTTTAGAATATATCCAAGAGCTTGAGAACCGTGGCATTGATCCATGCGGTGAAGGCGGTGAATTTCATACCACTGTCATTGATGGTCCAATTTTTAACAAAGCTATTCCTGTAAGAAAACTCGATATTGTTTATCATGAAGAATATGCTTTTCTACCACTTGAATTAGATCAAATTTAACTTTTAAAGGATAAGAAATGTCTGAAAATATTCAACTGCCAAATCAGGTTTTCCCAACTACACACGGCGAAGTTAATTTAGCTGAAGTCGACAATGAATGGCTGATTATTTACTTCTACCCTAAAGATTCAACTCCAGGCTGTACTACACAAGCTGTCGGTTTTTCTTGTTTAAAAGACCAGTTTGATACTTTAGGTGCTCGTATTTACGGTGTTTCGCGCGACTCAGTGAAAGCCCACCAAAACTTTACAGAAAAGCAAGCACTAACCATTGATCTCATTAGTGATAAAGAAGAAGTGCTCTGTAATCACTTTGATGTGATTAAAGAAAAGAATATGTATGGAAAAAAAGTAATGGGTATTGAGCGCTCTACTTTCATTTTCCATAACAAAACTTTAGTTAAAAGCTACCGTAAAGTAAAAGCTGCTGGCCATGCAGAACAAGTTCTAGAAGACTTAAAAGCATTGCAATCAGCTTAATAAACTTAAGTAATAAAAAGCGAGTTGAATACTCGCTTTTTTACACGCACATAAATTGCTCAGCCATTTTAATTTGGCGTATGATAAAAATGTTAAAATAATTCGAATAATGGCATAGCGATGAATCTACTAAAAGTTTGTACTTTATTACCTTCTAGCCTTGTTATTGCTGCTTGCTCCGTTAACTCATCAAGTAGACCTCCTCCCCTTAACTCATCTACCCCACAAGTTCAGAAATCCCCTATAGAAATAAGCTGCGAAGATTTACAAAACCCTGCTTATCAACAAGCTATTCTTAATACAATTAATCAGATTCGCCAGCAATCACGCCAGTGCGGTCAGCAATATTTTTCTGCCGCTCAACCTTTAAGTTGGAATAATAATTTATATAAAGGCGCACTTTCTCATAGCGAAGATATGGCGACACATAACTTTTTAAGTCATGTTAGCTCAACGGGTCTGGACTTAAAATCACGTTTGAAACTTTACAATACGCTTAGTAAAGCCAACGGTGAGAATGTCGCGAGTGGGCAGAAAACTTTAAATGAGGTGATGTCTAAATGGTTATCGAGTCCCCTACACTGTAGTAACCTAATGAACCCCAAATTCACAACTTATGCAATCGCTTGTGCTTCTGATCAGTCCGCTAAACAAAAGAGTTACTGGGCACAACAATTTGGTACACGTTAAAAGGAAAAATGATGCAATCTGGTTCGATTACCCCTATTTTAAGAATTTTTGATGTCGCGTTAGTTCAATCATTTTATCTTGATTTCTTAGGCTTTCAGCTTGATTGGCAACACCAATTTGAAGATAACTTTCCGTTGTATTTACAAATCTCCAAAGATGATTGCATCATTCATCTCTCTGAGCATTTTGGAGATGCGAGTCCTCATAGTGCAATCCGTATTTATTGGGAACATATTTATGAATTACATAGTGAACTCAGTCAAAAAGATTATAAATTTTCTAAACCTCAGGTTGAAAAAACAGATTGGGAAACACTTGAACTCAGCATCACCGATCCTTTTTCCAACCGTATTATTTTTTGGGCAGATGCTTAATCATTCAGTCCGCTAATATTTGATAATGGAATACTTTCGATATGATCTTCCATTTCCCATCTTCAAACACAAATGTAAGTGCATCATAAAAATATTTAGGGTGGATAACGCATTCAACATGTACTAGTGCCAACCGTTCATTAATCAAATTGATTGAATTGATTTTATCCTGTCGTGTTTGTCGCTTTGAAGCTGGAGAAATTCGACTCGCAACAATCGGAAAATATTCAGCCATGCTAAGTCGTAGTACGGGTTGCTCGGTTACATTGATATATATAGCATCAGGATGAAAAACATTATTTAGAAGTTGCACATCACAAAAATACAAACCATCAAAATATTGCTCTAGTTGTTTCTGAATCTCAGTAATAGGATTATTTTGCATTTTAAGTACTCAAACTTTGTCTTTTTCGTATCGCAGAAACAGTTTCACCTGCAACACCCCAGTTATCGGTTTCAACTTCATTAATGACCACAAATGTAGTAGCCGGATCTTTATCAAGTATGCGAACCATAAGCTCCGTTGCTTCTCGAATTAACTGTTGTTTCTGCTGTAGCAAGACATTTTCTTTAGTAATTTGAATTAAGATATAAGGCATACTCACCTCCTTTTATAATTTTCTTTCATAACAAGGAGATTCTGCTGCAATAGCATCTTGAACGGTTTGACGCTCGGCAATTCTCTGCATAAAACTTGCTAAATGCATAAAGTGCTTTAGATCAAGCCCAATAAAATCAGCCCAGCGAGTAACAACAAAAAGATAAATATCAGCAATCGTAAAGTTGCTTCCTGTTAAATAATTTTGCCCCTTTAATTGTTCATCAATCTGTGAATAGTGTTTATTGAGGATGATGCTATATACACTTTTGAATTGTTCATTATAAGAGTCATTGAAAAATGGCGAATACGCTTTATGAATTTCAGAAGCAATAAAATTCATCCATGAGAGAGTCTTGTAACGATCGGTGGTATTTATTTCAGCTAATAAATCTTTTCGTGACGACTGGTCAACAAGAAATTGGCAAATTACAGCGCCTTCCGTTAACAATGAACCATCATCAAGCTGTAATAAAGGTACTTGTCCTTTTTTATTAAGTTGGTAAAAGTCTTCACCCTTTTCTGTTAAATGCTGGTGTAAATCGACTTTGATTAATTCAAATGCAAATCCCAGCTCTCTTAAAACAATATGTGGCGCTAAAGAACAGGCATTTGGTGAATAAAATAGTTTCATAAAATAACTCCATACAAGGTATGAAAATCATCTTATTGTTTACTTATATGTGCTTAAATAGCCCGGAACTCAAATCATTTTTTACATGGTGTAATAAATGGCTCAACAGCTAAAAAGAATGATGTTTAGTAGCGTAGAGCTATTTTGCTTAGTCGCAGAAAACGAAAGCTTTTCCAAAGCAGCACTTCATGCAGGTGTTAGTCCAGCAGCGGTAAGCCGTTCAATTGCCCGATTAGAAAAACATTTAGCAACACCACTTTTTATGAGAACGACTCGACAAGTACGTTTGACACCACAAGGAAAAATGTATTTTGAGGAATGTAAACAAGCATTAAATCAAATTTTAGAAGCTGAGCAACAACTTAAAAACCAAAAGCAACAACCCTCAGGTTTGATTCGCATCAGCGTACCAACACCTTATGGGCATTACCGAATATTGCCATTATTAGCAAAATTCTCACGACAATATCCTGTCATCGAAGTTGATGTTCAACTCACCAATAAAAATGTGGACTTTATTGCTGAAGGATATGACTTAGCAATTCGTGGACGACAATTTGCTGATTCGAATTTAATTGCACGTCAGCTTGAACAAGCTGAGCTAATTGTGGTGGCTTCACCAGAATACTTAAAAAATTTCGGCACACCGCAGATCCTTGACGATTTACAGCATCATCAATGCATTCAATTTGTGTTACCTAGTACAGGAAAAAATGTACCTTGGTTATTCAATTCAAATCATCAAACTATTGAATATCAAAGCACAGGTAAGATTCGTTGTTTAGATGATATTTTAGGTACTGTCACCTTAGCAAAACATAGTGCAGGATTATTACAAACCTACCGTTTTATAGTAGAAAAAGAGCTTAAAAATGGAGAGTTGCTTGAGGTTCTTACAAAACTTTCAGGAACTTCACGTCCTTTTTCTCTCCTCTACCCACATAAAAAACACGAATCTTTTCATATTCGTGTTTTTATTGATTTTTTGATTCAAGAATTAAAGCCACAAACTGAGTTAATTTAAATTACTTTTATCATCTATGAGATATTTGCGTTGTAGTTCAGCATAAACTTCAGTTTCTTTAAATTCATCTAGAAATTTAATCGTTCCTACTGGAAAAAATTCCGTTTGGATTTCCCCACGATAATATGCTTCACGCATTGGAGTGGCTGAAATAGAATCCTTTAAGCTATCCAGTTCCACCATAATCCACTCAGGAAATAGTCTCAAATAATAAGAAGACTCATCCTTAAAATGCCCAATCAAACCAACTTTTGAGTTCGGTTCTATTACACCATTTACCAGTGATTTGACTTGTTTTACCCACTTCTCATCATTATAAACATCTACGACATGTACAAACCGAATACGCTTTTGCTCATCCGGTGAAAAATTTGACAAGATCATTTGCTCGCGCTCTACTGCTAAGAACGGATTCTTAATATTGCGCTCCATTTGAGCAGAGCCTAATGCTAAAACGACATAATGGCTTTGCTGCAAAGCAATTTCAATTGTCTGCATATGAGCCAAATGAAATGGTTGAAAACGCCCTATAAAAACGAGATAGTCAAATGTATACATAATGAGTTTTTCACTTTTTATGAACTCACCAGTTACGCTTATTACAAAAAATATGCGCCATAATGAGAACCTAAAAATCAACAACGTGGTTTAAAGCAAGGATAGTACGATGACACTTAGCTGTATTCAACAACCTCATCAACATTTACAAGCAAATTTACAAGGTGGCGTACTCACCTTAGCCATAAATCGCCCAGAAGCAAAAAATGCATTATATGGCGAACTTTACTTATGGATTGCTCAAGCACTTGATGAAGCTGACCAAAATAAAGATGTACGAGTAGTTGTTTTACGTGGTGTTGAACAAGATTTTACCGCTGGTAATGACATGAAAGACTTTATGGGTTTTGTACAAAATCCTAATGCAGGTCCAGCTGGTCAAGTTCCTCCATTTGTACTCCTTAAATCTGCTGCCAAATTATCAAAGCCGCTTATTATTGCAGTAAAAGGTGTAGCAATTGGTATTGGTGTTACGATTTTATTACATGCAGACTTAGTTTTTGCTGATAACACTGCCCTATTCCAAATTCCATTTGTAAGTCTTGGTCTTTCTCCTGAAGGTGGTGCAAGTCAATTATTGGTTAAGCAAGCAGGTTATCACAAAGCAGCTGAATTACTGTTTACTGCAAAAAAATTCAATGCAGAAACTGCTCTACAAGCAGGCCTAGTGAATGAAGTGGTGGAAGATTCTTATGCATCCGCTCAGGCAACTGCTCAGCACTTAACAGCATTACCGCTTGCTTCGTTAAAACAAACAAAAGCATTGATGAAGCATGATCTGGATAAGATCATTGCATGTATTGATCATGAAGCTGAAATCTTTATGCAACGCGTTCAATCACCTGAAATGCTAGAAGCTGTACAAGCATTTATGCAAAAACGTAAACCAGATTTCTCACAATTTAACTAATATCTAAAATTTGGATAAATTCAAAGGCAGGCTCTTCATAAGGATGGCTTGCCTTTAATGCTTTCGCAACCTCACTTGCCTTTTCTTCTAGTACAATTGTTTCAACGCGCCATTCTTCAACTTCTTCGAGTTCACCCAACTCACCAATATAAGGATCAGCGCCTTTGACTGGTTTAAACTGCCCTATCCCTTTGACTTGCCATGCGCAGTGTTCATAGTTACCTATACCACCTGCTCCAGCAGCAAATATAGACTGTTTAGTCGACTCAAGATGTGACTCGGGTACGTAATAAACCAACTTTAACATGAGTGGAATAACTCAAAACTATTGAACTTGCTTTAAATCATACCGTTAAAAAAGCTTCTAAATCAAAGTCAGCTCATCAGTGCCAAATAATTTGCTCCAATAAAAAGAATTTGAATAGCAAGCGCCAAGCCGAATAAGCGCCAGCCTCTGTCCTTTGTATACATCGTTCCTATATGATTTTTGTTTTTCATCATTTTGATCTCCGATTTTTATCGTTGTTACAGAGAAAGCAAAAATTGAACCAACCTCAATCCAAGCATAAGGGGTTAAATATACATATGTCTATACTCTTACAAATTTTCTTAAACTTTATAGAACTATAATCACTGACCTTAAGCTCAAAGAACTTTTAAAATTCAGAAAGCTATCATTATTTCTTAACTCTTTTAGACATTAGATTTCTTTAAATATCTATTCTCATATACGGTCATCATAAATGCTAAACCACATAAAATGACGAAGCCGCAAGTCATTGGAATTAATGTACCGTTATATAACTGCCCAATAATAGAGGCAAGAATAAGTGACAATACAGACGAAGCTGCACCAATAATGGCCGATGCCATTCCAGCTACATGTCCCATAGGTTCCATTGCAATCGCGTTTAAATTACCAAATAAAGTTCCAAATAATAAAAATAAAATGCAGGCATAAAGCATAAACATCCAGAATGACACAGCCACGCCTAAAAGTTGAATTCCTAAGAAAACCAAAGAAATTAAGCACAAACCTAGAAAGCCATAAATACAAATTGGACGCATACCAAACTTCATCACAATTTTAGAGTTGGTAAATGAAGCAATTCCCATCACACCAGCAAGCACAGCAAAATAAGCACTGAATTCTTGCCCAGTTTTACCAAATTGCTGCATAAAAATTTGTTGAGAAGTTCCCAAATAGCCAATAAACCCACCAAAGCAAAAACCTGCACATAGCAAATAACTCATGGTGGTCTTATTACTTACGACTTCTTTAAAGCCCTCTTGAAATGCTTGGAAACGCATAGGTAAACGATTTTCAGGGTGCAAGGTTTCTTCTAATCGTAAAGCGACCCATGCCCCAACCACTGTGGCATAGACCATGTATAAAACAAAAATGTCGCGCCAACCAAAAAAATGAATAATAAGCTGCCCCAGACTTGGTGCAATCGCTGGCGCAACCATAAACACCATCATAATTAAAGACATGATACGGGCCATTTGAGCACCGCTGTATTTATCTCGCACAATTGAAATAGAAGCAACGTAAGGTCCAGAAACCCCAATACCTTGAATAAAGCGCCCTACTAAAAACCATTCAAAACTTTGTGTGGTAAAACACAATAAACTTCCCAAAAAGTAAATGATGATGCCAGTAAATAAAATGCGTTTACGCCCGATCGCATCGGATAGTGGTCCCGCAATAAGTTGCCCTATCGTCATACCAGAAAAAATACCAATAATGACCCACTGCGACTGGTTATTATTTTTTAAGTCAAAAACTCGTCCAACCTCACCTAAAGCGGGTAGGACTGCATCTATCGAAAAAGAAACAATAGACATGAGTAATGCCATCAGAAGTGCAAACTCACGGAAATGGATTTTTGATTTCATTTTTCTTCTCTACTATTTATTCTATTTACATTGTACTACATACAAATAAGCCACCTTACGGTGGCTTATTTCAATTTTTATATTAACCGATAAATTTACGTGCGTTACGGAACATACGTAACCATGCACCATCTTCAGTCCACTCTTCTGGACTCCAAGAGTGTTGAATGGCACGGAAAGTACGCTCTGGGTGTGGCATCATGATCGTTGCACGACCATCTTTAGATGTTACACCAGTAATCGCTTCAGGTGAACCATTCGGGTTCAATGGATAATGTTGAGTCGGGTTACCGTGACTATCAACATAACGCAAAGCAACTTGGTTCGCTGCATTCAAGTTTGCAATATCAGTTTCACTCGCAACTGCACGACCTTCACCATGTGCAACAGCAATTGGTAAAATCGAACCTTCCATACCATCAAGTAATACAGAAACAGATTTTTCAACACGAACGTTTACGCTACGCGCTTCAAAAACTTCTGACATATTGCGGTGGAAACGTGGCCAATGTTCAGCACCCGGAATAAGCGGTGCTAATTGTGACAACATTTGGCAACCATTACAGATACCTAAGCTAAACGTACCTTCACGGTGGAAGAATTGTTCAAACTGATCACGTAACTTCGCATTGAACAGAACTGATTTTGCCCAGCCACCGCCTGCACCCATTACGTCACCGTAAGAGAAACCACCACAAGTCACTAAACCTTCGAAATCACTTAGGCTCACACGACCAGCAAGTAAATCGCTCATGTGTACGTCAATCGTATTAAAGCCAACTTTGTCGAAAGCTGCTGCCATTTCAATATGACCATTTACACCTTGCTCACGCAAGATTGCCATATTAGGACGACGGCTATTAATAAACGGCGCTTCAATAGGTTCATTTAAATCAAATGTAGGTTTTGCAATTAAACCTTGATGTGATTTATCAGTAATTAAAGCAAATTCTTGATCAGCAGTTTCAACGTTATCACGTAAACGTTGGATCTGATGAGATACCTCAGACCAAGCTTGTTGTAACTCTGCACGCTCTAGTGTTAAGCCATTTACAGATAATTGATCGGTGTTATTTACGCGACCAACTACAGCAATTGCATCTTTCAAGCTAGAAGCAGCAACTTCTGCTTGTAAAGCTTCCCAATCAGCTGCTTTGATTTGAACTACTGCACCAATTTCTTCTGCAAATAAACCAGCAGTAGTTTGGTTTTCTAATGCCACACCTAAACGTGAAGCAAACATCATTTCAGCTACAGTTGCGAGTAAACCACCATCACCGATGTCATGGTAAGCTTGAATCAAGCCACGGTTATTCCAGTCTTGAATTAAAGCAAAGAACGCTTTGAAATCATCAAAACTATCAACATCTGGAGTGATTGAACCAATTGCTTTATATACTTGAGCAAGAATCGAACCACCTAAACGGAACTGACCTTTAGATAAATCAATACGTACAAGTACTGAATCTTCTAAATTCTTAAGTTCAGGTGTTAAAGTCTTACGAACATCAGCTACAGGAGCAAATGCAGTAATTACGCCAGTCATTGGAGATGTTACAGCTTTATCTTCGCCGTTATCGTTCCAAGTGGTACGCATTGAAAGTGAGTCTTTACCTACAGGAATTGCAATTCCCAAAGCAGGACACATTTCCATACCAATCGCTTTCACACCTTCAAACAGTGCTTGGTCTTCACCTTTTTGACCAGCAGCAGCCATCCAGTTTGCAGAAAGTTTGATATCGCTAATTTGTTCAATGTTTGCACATGCAATATTGGTAATTGCTTCAGCAACTGCCAAACGAGCAGACGCTGCTGGATTTAACAATGCAACTGGTGGACGCTCACCCATTGCCATTGCTTCACCAGTGAAGCCTTGTAGGCTTGTAGTTGTTACTGCTGCATCTGCAACAGGAATCTGCCAACGACCAACCATTTGGTCACGTGCAACCATACCAGTAATTGAACGGTCACCAATGGTGATCAAGAATGACTTAGACGCAACTGTAGGATTTTTCAATACACGGAAAATCGCATCTTTCAAATCAACTTTTGAAGCGTCAAATTCGTTACCTTTACGCTCAATTGTTTCATAAGAACGTTGCATACGCGGTGTACCACCAAGCATCACTTGCATTGGGATATCAACTGCATTGTTTTGGAACAATGGATCTTCAACAGTTAAATGACGTGCTTCTGTTGCTTCACCCAAAACAGCAAATGGACAACGTTCACGTGCACAGATTGCTTCGAACTGTTCTAAAGACTCCGGACGAATTGCAAGAACATAACGCTCTTGTGCTTCATTTGACCAGATTTCCATTGGGCTCATGCCCGGCTCTAATGAAGGAATCTTACGAAGATTAAGAACTGCACCTAACTCGTGGTCATTTACAAGTTCAGGCATTGCATTTGATAGACCACCCGCCCCAACGTCGTGTACAGAAACGATTGGGTTGAAGTCTTCTAAGCGCCAGCATGTATCGATCACTTCTTGACAACGGCGTTCCATTTCTGGGTTTTCACGTTGTACAGAAGCGAAATCAAGGCTTTCACCCATTGTACCGCTGTCTACAGAAGATGCTGCACCGCCACCAAGGCCGATTAACATTGCAGGGCCACCCAATACAATGAGCAAGTCACCTGGTTGAATCGCATCTTTTTCTACATGGTCAGGACGAATGTTACCGTAACCACCAGCGATCATGATTGGCTTATGGAAGCCCTTCACTTCACCATTTACGTTTTGTTCGAAAGTACGGAAATAACCATTTAAAGCAGGACGACCAAATTCATTGTTAAATGCCGCGCCACCTAATGGACCTTCAATCATAATTTGTAATGGCGATGCCATACGTGAAGGTTTACCGTAGTTTTCTTCCCAAGGTTGTTCAAAACCAGGAATATTTAAGTTAGAAACTGTAAAGCCTGTTAAACCAGCTTTTGGTTTACCACCACGACCAGTTGCACCTTCATCACGGATTTCACCCCCTGAACCAGTTGCAGCACCAGCAAATGGAGAAATTGCTGTTGGGTGGTTGTGAGTTTCAACCTTCATTAAAATATGAGCAGCTTGGCTCTTATATTTATAAACAAAGTGACCATTTTCATCCGCTTTTGGATAAAAACGCATAGTGTCATAACCAACAATTACAGAAGCGTTATCTTTATATGCTGATAACACATCAGTTGGTGATTCTTTATAAGTATTTTTAATCATTTGGAACAATGATAATGGTTGTTTTTCACCATCAATTGTCCATTCAGAACCGAAGATTTTATGACGACAGTGTTCAGAGTTTGCTTGTGCAAACATCATTAACTCGATGTCATTTGGGTTACGACCAAGTCGAGTGAACGCTTCGGTTAAATAATCAATTTCTTGCTCAGATAAAGCAAAACCAAATTCGTTATTGGCTTTTACTAATGCTTCTTTACCTTCACCCAAGATATCAATTGAGTTTAAAGGTTTTGGAGCTGTTTCTGAAAAGAGCGCTTTTGCATCATCAATTTGAGCAAAAACAGTTTCTGTCATACGGTCATGAAGTACTTGTTTTACTTCATTAGAAATTTCAGAAACACCTTTTAACGTAAATAAAAGACCACGTTCTAAACGGTGAACTGGCGTATTACAGTTCTTGAAAATATCAGTTGCTTTAGAAGACCAAGGTGAAATAGTACCCACACGTGGTGTTACTAAAATCTGAATCTCATCACTTGCAGGTTGACGAAGTTCAAAAGACTCACCGTCATTTAATAATTGCAAAGCAGATTGATGTTGCTGCTCGTTGAGCGCTTGATCAAACAAATAGACCCATTGGCTGTCAAAAGATTGAACAGAACTAATTGACGATAAACGTGTTAATAGTTGAGCTTTCTTAAAAGAAGAATGTGCTGCTGCACCGGCCACGATAAACATGTTGATTTTGGCTCCACGGGCAGGTCTTGTGAACCTTACCGCAATGTGACTTTAGAGAGAGCGCATATTCTACTGTGTCTTGCTAAAATCAGCTAGATGTAGAATCAGTATTCTGTAACCTAATTCTGCAAGAAGTGATGTGTTTTTTGTTCAAAATCATTTTTTTAAGCATTATAGGTAAAAATAAATTGTTTCATGTTTATTCAATAACATAATAAAACCTGAACTAAGACAAACTATGTCGCACCACGCTAGTGCTTTTAAGTTTTTTTTGGCATGATCAGGCTTTATAGTTTTGAATAATGATAAATGGAACAAATGCGTTGGTTAGAACTGCTTTCTGCGGTTCGTTTAGGCAGTAAAAAAAGCAGTACAGAGTTGGCTCGTAGCCCCTTTCATAAAGATTATGACCGCATTATATTCTCGCAAAGTTTTCGTCAGTTAAACCGTAAAACTCAAGTTCACCCTTTAGCACAGCATGACGGTATCCATACCCGTTTAACTCACTCCCTTGAGGTTTCCTGTATTGGCCGTTCCATGGGTATGCTGGCAGCCGAAAAAATAAAAGATGAATTGCCCGTTTGGATTTCTCCTGCCGATGTCGGCGCAATTATTCAAGCAGCCTGCCTTGCTCACGATATTGGCAACCCACCCTTCGGTCATGCAGGTGAATATGCAATTCGTGAATGGTTTGACGATGCATCACATAATGATTTTCTAAAAAAATTAACGCCCGAAGAAGAAGCCGATGTTCGTCAGTTTGAAGGTAATGCTCAAGGTTTACGCCTATTAACCCGTATTGACTATCATCCAGATGATGGAGGCATGCGTTTAACTTACGCGACCCTAGGCGCATATTTAAAGTATCCTTGGCTTTCAAAAACAATAGCTTCTCAAGGTGATCGTCCATCACACCAACGAGCCAAATTTGGTTGTTATCAGTCTGAAAAAGAAATTTTAAAGCAAATTGCTGAACAGCTTGGTCTCATTCAATTAGGTGAATATCACTACTGCCGTCATCCACTCACCTATTTATTAGAAGCAGCAGACGATATTTGTTATGCCCTCATTGATTTAGAAGATGGCATTATTTTAAATATGCTGAATTACCAAGAAGTTGAACCGATTTTCCTCAACTTAATTGCAGATTATGGCCAACCTGAAGAGTTATCAATGCCAAGTAGTACATGGCAACAAAAAATTTCGGCATTGCGTGGTCGTGTCATGAAACGTTTAGTTGATGAAGTCACTACCGCTTTTGCCAAACATCAGTATGAAATTATTACAGGTCAGCTGCAAGGTAGCCTTTTACAATACTGCTCACCAGATATTGCTAAAGGGATTGAAACAGCCAAAAATCTGGCGCGTGAAAAAATCTTTGAACACCCACAGAAGTCTGGTTTAGAAATTATTGCACATCAAAGTTTGCAAACTATTCTTGACGCGTTTGTACCATTAACCATGCCGCATAAATCTTTAAGCTTTAAAGAACAACGTTTAATGTCGATCCTTCATTTGTACGGTGCCCGCTTTAGCAATAACCACTACAGCAATATCATGCAGGTACTCGATATTATTAGTAAGTTTTCAGATCATCAGGCTTATAGCTTGGCGCAAGAGCTACAAGGTAATAAAATAGGTCTGTTTTAATGATAAGTAGACATGTTGATAGAGGGCTTTATCCATCATCTTTTATGTATTCAGATCAGTGGGTAAAATGTCCTAAGTGTTCTCATCTGAGTATCCTGAAATATGACAGTCCTTTGTCACCAGTAAATGCGCCTTATCAAGGAACTTTTTCTTTTAGTTGTTTAAATTGTTGTTATCAAATTAAAGCTGAAGAGAGCTCAATATCGAGTCGTCACAATGGTCATTTTTACGCCACAGCTTACCAGCGTTGCCAAAGTTGTGGTGGGTCATGGATCAAGGCAAATCAAAAGCTGAATAATTCAGGAGCTTATCCTCCGTATATTCAAGCTAAATGTCATCTATGCCAAAAATTTTCAAAATTTGAAAAATATAATGTAGCTTTTGTTTTAGACCAAAAATTTGGTTTTACAAACTATGGTCTTGAACTTTATCTAAAAACTTCAAGTAGGCATGGAGACATATACGTTTATAGCCCTGCACATTTAAAAGAATTAAAAATATTCATTGACGCTAATTTAAGAGAAAGAACTAAACAGACTGGTAATAACAGTTATTTTTCACGTCTACCTGCATGGATAAAATCCACACGAAATCGAAAAGAAATTTTAAAAGCCATTTTGCGTTTAGAACAAATGGCATCTACTATTCAACCATTAACAAATAAGTGAAAGATTCAATGATCGGATGTTTAATTGGCGAAGTGTTTGCCCTAGAAGCCCCAACTGTCTTACTTAATGTAAATGGTGTGGGTTATGAAATTGATACTCCACTTTCAACATTTTGCCAATTACAAAAAGGCCAGAAAGTTACGCTATGGACGCATTTAGTTGTGCGTGAAGATGCACAGCAGCTCTACGGTTTTAGCGATGCTCAAGAAAAAACTATTTTCCGCACCTTATTAAAAGTAAATGGTGTTGGTCCGAAAATGGCATTAGGTATTTTATCAACGTTAAGCGTTGAGTTATTGGTTCATACCATTGAACATGATGATATTAATACATTGGTTAAAGTTCCGGGCGTTGGTAAAAAAACAGCTGAGCGCTTAATGATTGAACTACGTGACCGTTTTAAAACCTTGGCTCAAGGCACTTCAACTGCGGCGGCCATACCTCAAATTCAATTTGCTGCAAACTCTCCTGTTGCAGAAGCAGAAGCTGCGCTGCAATCTTTAGGTTATAAGCCACTTGAAGCACAAAAAGCGGTTGCTGCAGTTAAAGCCGATTACACTGAATCAGCCGATATTATTCGTGCTGCTCTTAAATCAATGATGAAGTAAACACACCTATGCAAGACCGTCTAATCAGTGGAACAGAAAAACCTGAAGATCATTTTGATCGGGCTATCCGACCAACTTCCCTTGCTGACTATATTGGGCAACCTGTTGTACGCGAGCAAATGGAAATTTTCATCGGTGCTGCTCGGGGTCGAGGTGAAGCTCTCGATCACACGCTGATTTTTGGTCCGCCGGGCTTAGGTAAAACCACACTTGCGAACATTATTGCACGTGAAATGGGCGGTAACTTAAAGTCTACTTCGGGTCCTGTTCTAGAACGTGCTGGTGATTTGGCTGCGATGCTCACGAATCTTGAAGAAGGTGATGTTTTATTTATTGATGAAATTCACCGTCTTTCACCAGTAATTGAAGAAATTCTGTATCCAGCTATGGAAGATTACCAATTAGACATCATGATTGGTGAAGGCCCTGCTGCTCGTTCAATTAAACTCGATTTGCCGCCTTTTACCCTAGTTGCTGCAACTACACGTGCGGGCTTACTCACCTCACCTCTACGTGACCGTTTTGGTATTGTGCAACGTCTTGAGTTCTACTCTGTAGAAGACTTAACGCATATTGTGTCACGCTCTGCAAACTTAATGGATGTACCGATTACAGTGGAAGGTGCAGAAGAAGTAGCTCGTCGCTCACGCGGTACACCGCGTATAGCTAATCGTTTATTACGACGTGTTCGTGACTACGCACAAGTGAAAGGCACAGGCGAAGTAACCCATGAAATGGCACAACGTGCGCTTGATATGCTCAATGTTGATAAAGCTGGCCTAGATACCCTAGACCGTCGTTATTTGAGCATGTTACTCGAGCGTTTTGATGGCGGTCCTGCTGGAGTTGAAGCGCTTGCAGCAGCTATGGCTGAAGACAGTGGCACACTTGAAGATGTGATTGAACCTTATTTAATTCAGCAAGGTTATGTCATGCGTACTGCTCGAGGTCGCATTGCAACCAACCAGTCTTATTTACAGTTTGGTATGACACCACCTGAGCCTAAAAACTAATCAAAGGAAGAGAATTTTCTCTTCCTTTTTTAATTTAACGGTTCTTCTTAACTCAAATAAAAATTGCTTTATCAATAATTTAGCCACTCCATACCTTTTAAGTCTTTCTTTATACCTTATTGATTTTTTAATATTTTTAAAAACTGAATTATAAGCAATCTAGATATTAAATCTTATGAACAATAATATTTTTAGGATAAGGACATGTATAAGAAAGCCGCTTTAGTTTTTCCACTCGCCTTAATGAGTCAACTGAGCCTAGCAGATTGGGTCAAAGATGCCGCACAACAAAATGAAAATCAGGTCATTCAATTAAGACAACATATTCATCAAAATCCTGAACTGGGCAATATGGAAGTTAAGACATCTGCCCTTGTTCAAAAAGAATTAAAGTCTTATGGCATTCAAGTCAAAACAGGTTATGCAAAAACAGGTGTTGTAGGTATTTTAAAAGGTAATAAACCCGGCCCTATTATTGCGCTTAGAGCAGATATGGATGCGCTACCTATGGAGGAAAAAAGTGGTGTTCCATTTGCGAGTAAACAAAAAGCAATTTATCAAGGTAAAGAAAATTACGTAATGCATGCTTGTGGACATGATGCCCATACCGCAATGCTATTAGGTGCGGCAAAAATTCTGGCTGCCAATAAAGATAAAATATCAGGTACGGTTGTCTTTGTTTTTCAACCTGCGGAAGAAGGTGGAGCAGATATAGACAACTTCACACAAGGTGATCAAATCGGCTCCAGAAAAATGATCGCAGATGGCGCATTTAAAGATTATAAACCTGAAGCCATTTTTGGAATCCATGTCATCTCTGGTATGCAAAGTGGCCATCTTTATTATAAAGATGGCGCCATTTTAAATAGTGCAGACCATTTACGTATTCAGGTCAACGGCAAGCAGGTACATGGTTCTACCCCTTGGTTAGGTAGAGATTCAATTTATGCATCGGCACAAATGATTAATAATTTACAAAGCCTTATTAGCCGGAGAACCGACCTTACCCAAGGCATGGGCGTAGTGAGTATTGGCAATATTCAAGGTGGTACAGCAGGAAATGTTATCCCTGAACAGGTCAATATGGTTGGGACTATTCGCTCTAATAACGAACAGATACGAGCAAATATCTTAAAAAGTTTACCAGTCATGATAGAGCATAATGCTCAAGCCAATGATGTGACTGCTAAAGTTGAAATTGCACCTTATGCTCCAGTAACTATGAATGACAAAGCACTGACTCAGCTTATTCAGCCAACTTTAGTCAAGGTTGTTGGAAACTCAAAACTCCATGTTTTAGATCATAATGCAAGCGCAAGTGAAGATTTTGCCTATTATGGCAAATTAATGCCGTCATTCTTTGTTTTCTTAGGCGCAACACCAGAAAATCAGGACTTAACTCAAGCTGCACCAAATCATAGTCCTTATTTTATTGTAGACGACAAGGCCTTAAAAACAGGAACTGAGCTGCATGTAAGATTCGTATTAGATTATCCGAATATATCAAAACAAGTTCAAACCTCATGGAAGCCCTCTTAACTCAAAAGCATGCTAGCCATAAGATGTACCGTTTTTAGATTATAAATAGAGCAATCGCAATTGAAAGGTTGTGCCATAGGACTTAGTATGCAATCTGCTAAACTGCCCCGTATTTAAAAGCAGATGTATGACTTTGATTAGAACTGATGTTTTATTCAGCAGTCATATTTTAAATATAAAGCTCTATAGTGAACTAAAGCGGAATACTCTCATGGCGAATCATTTTGAATTCAATATTCGTGTTTATATCGAAGATACGGACGCAGGCGGTATCGTTTACCACGCCAACCACATTCGCTATATGGAACGTACCCGTACAGAATGGCTCCGTGCTTCTGGCGTTGATCATTACTGGCATCAAAAAGACTACAACTTTGTTGTCCACAAAATCGACGTAAAATACATGCGCCCTATCTTAATGGATGACCTAATTACTGTTACAGCACGTGTAGTTTCATGTAAAGCTGCGTCATTTGTGTTGCAACAAAATATTTATCGTGGTGAAATCTTGCTTGCTTCTGGCGAGGTTGAGTTGGCATGTTTAAGTAAAGAACTGGTAGCTCGTCGTCTTCCAGAAGAAATACGTGATCTTATTCGTAAAGAATTGGAACAAGACTAAAAAAACAACCGGCATATGTAACTATGGCAACAAACATTGAATCAACCCTGCATATTTCTGACCTTATCTTACAAGCAAGTCCAGTCGTCCAATTGGTCATGCTGATTTTATTGTTAGCATCAATCTTTAGTTGGTACCTCATTGCCAAGTTACATATGGGTTATAAAAAAGCACGTCAAGGCGATGAACATTTCCAGAAAATGTTCTGGTCTGGTGCTGAACTTAATACTCTCTATAACAATGCACAACTCAACTCAAAACGTTCAGGCCTTGAAGATATTTTTTATCAAGGATTGAGTGAGTTTTTTAAACTTAAAAAACGTCAAGCATCTACTTCTCAAACGATTGAAGGCACCGAGCGTATTTTACGTGTAGGTTTAAGTCGTGATCAGGGTACTCTTGAATATGGTCTAGGCACTCTAGCAAGTATTGGTTCTGTTGCCCCATATATCGGTTTATTCGGTACTGTTTGGGGAATCATGAATGCTTTTATTGGTTTGGCTGCCGTTGACCAAGTGACGTTAGCTACGGTTGCACCAGGTATTGCTGAAGCACTTATTGCAACTGCAATTGGTTTATTTGCTGCAATTCCTGCGGTATTAGCTTTTAACCACTTTACAGCTAAAAGCGAAAGCGTCTACTCTGACCGCGCACTATTTGCCGAAGAGATGATTGCTTTATTGCAACGTCAATCTGTGGGTTCATCACAGGAAGATGCATAATGGCCATTCAACGTTCAGGGCGCTTTGAGCGCATAAAAAAACCATTAAAAAGTGACATGAACGTCGTGCCTTATATCGATGTAATGCTAGTACTTTTGGTTATTTTCATGGTGACTGCGCCCATGATTACTAGCGGTATCAAAGTCGATTTACCTCAGGCAAATAATCGTCCAATTGAATCCAAAGATATGCCAGCCATGGTAACGATTGGTAAAGATGGCAATATTTATCTTCAATATCAAGATTATAAAGACAACGAGCCACTTTCTCGTGAAAAGCTTGAATCTGTTCTAAGTGAAGCACAAAAGCAAGCTGAGCAAGAAAACAAACAACTTACGGTTTTAGTGAATGGTGATAAGTCGCGCCCTTACGGTGAAGTCATATCATTGATGGCAAGTTTACAAGAAGCAGGTTTAACTCAAGTTGGCCTTCTGACAGAGCCTTTAAAATAAGCTATGAACAAAAATCAAAAGCCTCCTTTTAAACAAAATGCGATTGCATTGGGCTTCACACTTGGAGTTCATGCAATTGCCATTGTCGGCTTGCTTTTTTTAGGCTTAAGTAAACCACCTGAACAGCCAAAAAAGCTGACGACTATCTTAGTTAAGCCAGAAGATTTACCACCACCTTTAGCAAAAGAAGTTGAGCAACAAACTACTGCAGAAAATCAGGCGGAAGAAGTTTTAAGCCCAATTGTGGATGAAAATCTTCCTCAAAATCTTCCAGCAGTACCATCACCTCCTCTTCCGCCCACAGCACAACATCTGGTTGCCCAAAAGCAAAAAACTGAGCAAGCAAAATTAGCTGAGGAAAAACGTAAAGCCGAAGAAGCTGCTAAAGCGAAGCAAGCTGCGGAACAACAACGTTTAGAGGAAGCTCAAAAACAGCAGGCTGAAGCTAAGCGTCAAGCTGAGGCAAAAGCTGCAAAAGTTGAAGCCGAACAAAAGCGTAAAGCTGAAGCTGAGGCAAAAACCAAACATGAGCAAAGTGAGGCTCGCAAGGCTGAAGAAGCTGCTAAACGTAAAGCTGAGGCCGAGGCAAAACTGAAACGTGAAGCTGAAAATGCAAAACTTCAAGCACAGCAAGAAGCAAAACGTAAAGCTGAAGCTGAGGCAAAAGCTAAACATGAAGCTCGTAAAGCTGCTGAAGATGCTAAACGCAAAGCTGCTGAGGATGCGAAAGTTAAACAGCAGAAAGCGGCTGAAGATGCCAAGCGTAAAGCTGAGGCTGATGCAAAAGCTAAACATCAAAAAGCAGCTGAAGATACCAAGCGTAAAGCTGAAGCTGATGCAAAGGCTCAAAAGCAGAAAGCGGCTGAGGATGCCAAGCGCAAAGCTGAGGCTGATGCAAAAGCTAAACACCAAAAAGCAGCTGAGGATGCCAAGCGTAAAGCTGAAGCTGATGCAAAGGCCCAAAAGCAGAAAGCGGCTGAAGATGCTAAGCATAAAGCTGATGCTGACGCAAAAGCGAAACAGCAAAAAGCTGCTGAAGATGCAAGACGTAAAGCTGAAGCTGAGGCCGAAGCAAAAGCTGCATCTGTTAAAAAAGCACAGGAAGAAGCTGCTCAGAAAAAGGGTGAAGCCAAAAAAATTGCATCTTCAGCGAAGCGTGATTTTGAGCAGAAAATTAGAAATGCTTGGGATATTCCAGCAGGAACATCAGGTCAAAAAGCAACTGCGCGTGTAACGTTAAGTGATAGTGGAGCTGTATTATCAGTTATTGTTAGCTCTAGCAACCCAGATGTTAAAGCCAGTGTAGAAGCTGCTATTCGTTCTGCTGCGCCTTACCCTATGCCATCTGATCCTGATGCTCGACGCGAAGCAAGATCATTCAGTTCAACATTTACTGCAAAATAAGTATCTTGTTACATGCTTTAAATAGTTTAAGGCATGTAACTATGTTACAAAATCCACAGTCACAAAAATGCCTTCAATGACTTTAAACCTATGAAAACGAGCCGCAAACACCTTTTAGCCTTAACGCTGCTTACAGCATTAAGTCCTCTTGCACCGACAGCTGCCTTTGCTCAACTACATTTAGAAATTGCAAAAGCACCTGATCAGGCACCTAAAATCGCTATTGTTCCTTTTAATAATGACAATGGACTTTATCCAATTGTTGAAACTGACTTAAACCGTTCAGGACGTTTCACAAGTTCATCGAAAAACTTACCTGCAAATGCTGCCATTAATCAGATTCAAGCATCTGATTGGCAAGCTGCTGGTATTCCATATGTTGTTACTGGGCAAATTAAGCAAACAGCTGATGGGTTTGAAGTCCATTACCAACTTTATGATGTACAAAAACAGCAATATCTTCTCAATGAGTTGTTGAATGTTCCTGCTTCACGCATCCGTCAAGCTGGTCATATGGTTAGTGACGCTATTTATCAAGCATTAACTGGTATTGCAGGTGATTTTAGCGGTCGTATCGCTTATGTATTACGTAACCCGGCAACTCCTGCGGAACGTTACACTTTACAAATTGCCGATACAGATGGTGAGCAACCAAAAACTGTTCTCTCTTCACGCGACCCAATTCTATCTCCAGCATGGACTCCTGATGCTAAAAAAATTGCTTATGTTTCTTTCGAAACTAAACGCCCAGCAATTTACTTACAAGATCTATCTACTGGAACACGTGAAGTACTTACCAGCTTTAAAGGCTTAAATGGTGCGCCAAGCTTTTCACCAGATGGCAAATCAATGCTATTTACAGCATCGATGAATGGTAACCCTGAAATTTATCAAATGGATTTATCAACTCGCCAAGTCAAACGTATGACAAATGACTCTGGCATTGATACAGAAGCACGTTACACACCAGATGGGAAAGCTTTTATTTTTACATCTGACCGTGGAGGCTCTCCTCAAATTTATCGCTATGATTTTGGAGATGGCTCAGTAAAACGCTTAACATTTAAAGGGTCATTTAATGCTCGTGGTACTTTAAGTGCAGATGGCAAAAAAATTGCACTAGTGCATCGACCAAGTGGTAGTAACTATAAGGTTGCTATCCAAGATATTAATACAGGCATTGTCAATATTCTTACCCCAACGAGTTTAGATGAATCACCAAGTTTCTCACCAAATGGGCAAATGGTGGTTTACGCAACTCGTGAAGGGAACCGTGGTTTACTGTCTATCATGTCCACTGATGGTCGTTTCCGTATGAATTTACCGAGTGAACAAGGTGAAGTACGTGAACCAGCCTGGGCACCTAAATAACTTTTTATTCCATTGATGGAGATGATGATGAAATCAATCAAATATTTGGCCCTTCCTCTACTTAGTGTAGCGCTTGTCATGACAGGTTGTGCGAGCCGTAAGCCTGCAACAACGGCAACTACTGGTACTACAAACCCAAGTACAGTAAACACAACCGGTTTAAGTGAAGATGCTGCATTAAATGCCCAAAATTTGGCAGGTGCTTCATCAAAAGGTGTAACTGAAGCAAATAAAGCTGCTTTAGCTAAACGTGTTGTTCACTTCGATTACGACAGTAGTGATTTATCTGCTGAAGATTATCAAACACTTCAAGCCCATGCTCAGTTCCTCATGGCAAATGCAAATTCAAAAGTTGCATTGACAGGTCATACAGATGAACGTGGTACACGTGAGTACAACATGGCTTTAGGTGAACGTCGTGCAAAAGCAGTTCAAAGTTATCTCATCACAAATGGTGTAAATCCACAGCAACTTGAAGCTGTAAGTTATGGTAAAGAAGCTCCTGTTAACCCAGGCCATGACGAATCAGCTTGGAAAGAAAACCGCCGTGTTGAAATTAACTATGAAGCGGTTCCTCCTCTATTAAAATAAGACACTCCAAAAAATAAACGCCCACATATGGGTGTTTATTTTTTGATTCTTAATTTAAGAGGATTTGTTTTCCTCTTCTTCTGAATGTTGCATCGACTCAATCAAATCATGCTTATTAAAAGCTTTATATTCAGGTTTTGCTTCATAGTCTTTCCAAGCTTCCTGAACACTTTCTTTCGAAATTTCTTCTAAATTGATTGGTTCGCCTGCCGTGGGGGTCGCATCAAACTTCTTAGTTGTCATTTCGATTCTCCTAAATATACATTCCTTTGCTATGCAAACAACATACCATGTAAAATGAGGCTTGTAAGCATAAATGCAACACAAATAAAGTAAGATAATTTTTATTTTCCGGCATTCTCATCTAGAATATGCCACGTATTTATTTGACTCATTTTGATGCTTGCGCACAGGAGCGTTTTTTTATGTCCAACCTCACATTGTCCCAATTTTTACAACAAGAAAAAGGGAACCTTACACCTGAGTTGGCCCAAGTCATCGACACGATTGCTACGACTTGTAAAACCATTGACCAAGCCCTACAAAAAGGTGCTTTGGCTGGAATTTTAGGTAGTGCAGGTAATGAAAATGTTCAAGGTGAAACACAGAAAAAACTTGATGTGATTTCTAATGATTATTTAATTGATGCGTTAAAAGTTCATCCTCATGTTGGTGGTCTTGCATCTGAGGAACTTGATGACTTTACACCTGCGCAAGAAAACGGCGAATACTTAGTATTATTCGACCCATTAGATGGTTCAAGTAACATTGATATCAACATGTGCGTAGGAACAATCTTCTCGATTCTTCCTGCAAAAAATGCAGTAACACAAGCACAAGATTTCATGCAAGCAGGTACTCAACAGGTTGCTGCTGGTTATGTGTTATATGGCCCATCAACAATGATGGCTTTAACCGTTGGAAATGGTGTAGCGTTCTTTACTTTAGACCCAGAAACTCAAACATTCTTACTTACTACAGAGAATGTTCAAGTATCAGCAGATACTCAAGAGTTTGCTATTAACGCATCTAATCAGCGTCATTGGGAACAACCAGTAAAACAATATATTGAAGAGTTACTTGCAGGTAAAACATCTGTACGTGAAAAAGATTTCAATATGCGTTGGGTTGCATGTATGGTGGGCGATATTCACCGTATTTTATGCCGTGGTGGTATTTTCCTTTATCCATATGATCTAAAAGATCCGAAAAAAGCTGGTCGTTTACGTTTAATGTATGAAGCTAACCCAATGAGTATGCTCATTGAACAAGCAGGCGGCGCATCAACTACAGGCCGTGCTCGTATTTTAGATATTGAACCAACAGAGCTTCACCAACGTGTTCCGGTAATTATCGGTTCTAAAAACGAAGTTGAACGCGTAACAAGCTATCATTAATAATTAAATTATAGAGGGCGTCATATAGTATGATGACGCCCTTTTGGATATATCCTTATGGCGGTTATTTTTTTAGAATCAAAAGACAATGCAAAAATTAAACATTTGCGTGGTTTAATTGAACTCAATAGCGCCCGAAAAAAGCATCAGCAAACAGTTCTTGAAGGTACTCACCTTTGCCTAGCTTGGTTACAACAACAGAAAAAGCTCTTTTCGTTGTTTACGACTGAACAGGCGTTGGAACATGACGATTTAAAGAAAATAATTGAACTCCATCAGGGTCATGTCTTTATTATCAGTGAAGTTTTATATAAAGATTTAAGTACTTTAGGTAATACCCTTCCTTGTTTAGCTATTATTGATCTGCCTAAAACTGCATTAACGATTGACTATAACGTAGATACGTTAATTCTAGAGAATGTACAAGATCCAGGTAACGTAGGTACATTATTACGTTCAGCAGCCGCGGCAAATATTAAACAAATTATTTGTACGCAAGGCTCTGCTTCTCTTTGGTCTCCACGCGTTTTAAGAGCAGGTATGGGGGCTCATTTCAGCTTACATTGTTTTGAAAACTTCCAATTGACCGATATTCTTCCTAAATTCGATATTCCTGTTTTCGTTACAAGTTCTCATCGCTCGACCAGTCTTTATTCAAAAGACCTTTCAAAGCCATGTGTTTGGATTTTAGGTAATGAAGGACAAGGCGCAAGTGATTATGCTTTAGAACACGCACAATCCGTGACAATACCGCAACCAGGTGGTCAAGAGTCATTAAATGTAGCTATTGCAGGATCTATTTGTTTTTTTGAGATGGTTCGCCAGCGCCAATAAAACGTTAATTTATTTTACATCGCTCATATTTGTGAAAAAAATCATTTACACTACTAAAAAATAGCCGATTGTTGTCAACCTCCCACCTCTTTTCAACGTTATATAAGAGATATATTGAAGATAAGGTGGGTACGTCCAATGACAGGATTTTCCATCTCCATGGATTTAGCACCGAAAAAGTCTCGATCGGAAACATCTAGTGTTCATGCCAGCACGGCTGAACAACGCCTAAAGGTTTTTATGCAAGATGTTACTGGTCGTGCTTTAGTGATGATGGAGAGTGCTACCCAAGGTCAACAAGGCATTGCCATGGACTTGGTTCAAGAAGCATTTATTGCTTTACACAAGTCTTACGCCGATCGAAGTACTGAAGAATGGTATCCGCTGTTTTATACTATTCTAAACAACAAACTTCAGGATTGGCGCCGCAAAGAAGCACGTCGGGCAAACCCATTTTCATTCTTCAAAAAAGTTAGTCTAGACAATGATGATGAAGAAATCATTGATATTGTCGATGAAAAAGCAATCAATCCAGCAGATTTTCTAGATCAAGCAGTGACCATAGAAGAAATTCAGGAAGCGATTGCAAAACTACCTGTTCGTCAACAACAAGCTTTCATGTTACGTGCGTGGGAAGGTTTCGACACCCATACTACAGCACAAATTATGAACTGCACTGAAGGTAGTGTAAAAACCCATTATCATCGAGCAATTCAGGGACTTAGAGAGTACTTAGCGCATTTAAATCCCATGGGAGGTTCTAATGAATCATGATGATTTCACTAAAAAGGTGACGTCTAAACTCGATAGTTTAGCCCATCACCATAAAAATAAAACAGTGGTGATGAATCATGTGCTTGACCATATCCAACAAAAACCAGCCTCTTTTTACAGTGTCTGGAAAATGACTGGTTTTGCACTTGCTGCAGCGATTACTGGTTTTGTTATTTTACCAAATTCGGTAGATATGATGGATAAGCCACAAAATCAAGTTGTTGTAAATCCTAAATTATCTCCACAAATGGTGGAAGATTTAGAAATGCTGATGGTGTTGGGTGAGGATAAAGTTCAACATGGTAGCTAAAAAGTTAGCACTTATCCTTTGTTCATTAAGTTTCCTGCAAACCAGTTTTGCGGGTTTTGAACGTTTCTGGATTTTTTCTAAAGATGCCAATACTCAAGTAGACGATACTTGGAATGCTCTATCTGAAGAAGAGCAACGAGCAGTAATTAAACGTTATCAAAGTTTAAAAGAATTACCACCAAACCAAAGCGCTAACTTGCAACAACGCATGGATTGGTTCAACCAACTTCCAGATGCAGAAAAGCAAAAAATGCGCGAAGCTTGGCAAAAAATGAGTACACAAGAGCGTAATGATTTACGTCAGCGTATGTTAAAAGCAAGTGCTGATGAAAGAACTGCTATACGCGAAGAATATATCAATAAATATTTAGAGCACTAAAAAATCACTTTTTAACAATGTGCTATTTAAACATCTAATAACAAATAAAAAAGCCTCCGATGGAGGCTTTTTTATTTTGCTTTTACTTACGATAACGTCTATAAGCAATCAAACCTAGCAGTGATGTAAGAGAGAAGATTCCGATACTTCCTCCACCGCCACCACTTCTAGAATCATCGGTTGTAGTTGCTGTGCTTACTAAGTTAATTGTTCCCGCTTTGGCTGAAATGGTTCCATCTGCGTCATAAACATAGTAAGTCAATGTATCATTGAAAGTATTAAATACATTTTTTGCTTGAATATAGATGTTGCCACCATAACACGTATTTTTACTATCTTTGCCTGGACATGGACCTTCCCGATCAGCTTTGATTACCGTAAAAATTCCATCTTTTGATGTTTTACTCGGTAAGTAAATTGGTAGCTCAGCACCTTGATCATTTACCCAAAATGAAGGTTTATTAGGTTTAGTACTAAGTGTATTAACGGGTCCATCACCATCATCATTTGCATATTTAAGTAAATTTAGTGGAATAATTTCATTAGCTAAGTATTTAAAGCTTATCGTACCATCTCCTGAAACAGGGGCAATATTTGCAAATTTCGCTTTAATCAACCCGCTACTCAGTTCCTCCCCAGTTTTAGTGGTAATTGTATATTTACAAAATTCATATGTTGTATTTGAAGTAACATCATCATCAACACGATAAAAGAGAATTTGCTGTACTGTCGGATTCCACTCACACCGCTGATTTTTCTTAGTCTCAGTATCTGATGTTAAATCTTCTACTTTCTGTCCAACACCTAGTGGTTCTGCTTTAACGCTATAATCAGTCGTATTAAAAAACTTCAATACATGATTCGTGTCTTCACTTGGCAGTGGAAAACCATAGTTTTTTAAATCTATATAGATAGCTCGATATTTTGTATTTACATGAGCAGTATCATTCTTAAATTTATCAAGTAAATCCTTAAATTCAGCTAAACGAACTTTATAATAAACAATAAAATTTGATGGTGTAGTTGGATCTTTTAGCAAACCATCATACAAATCGTAACTTTTCTGAAAAGTATCTAATAAAGTCGTAAATGAGATATTGCCTAAACCTTCTAAGTCACCTGCTGTAAGCTTCATTAATTCAATTGAACCAATATCACAACTATTTTTAATGTTGCCTAGCGTTTGATAATAATACGTATTACTTACCAATCTGGATAATCCACGTTGGTCTTGATTTTGACATGTACCCTTATTTTCTGCATCTACATCGATCAAATCTGTTGCTGAGAAATTATTTTTAGGGTAATAAATTGGTAAAAAACCATTATTCTCATTAGCTTCTTTTAAAGGCTCTAATAAAGTACTAAAGACTTCATTTTTTATATCAATATTTGTATTGCCTGTAGGAATTAATTCTGTAGGTACATCACATTTTGGACTATTACCTGTTAAGTTTAATGCATTAAATTTCAAATTTAATCCAGTATCTTTTTCTGCTGCCGCCGCTCCTAATAAGTATCGACATGCGTAAGTACCAGTATTAAATGCTAATATATTAAAATTTAAATCTTTTTTTCCTAATTTATCATATAGGAAAGTTGTATTTGCAGAGTTCTCAACTATTGTATTGTTTTGCAATGCTAAACTACTAGATGAGCTTAAATTACTAGTTTGATTCTGTGATGGATCAGCATCTCCAGTAAATTTAAGAATACTACCATTAGTAAGGCTGGCTATATTTTTCGCAATTGTATTATTTGTAAAAGTCGCTGTAGGGCTACCACAAAAGTCAAAAGTACTTATAGAATCTGTTGCCCCATTATCTATAAAGCTATTTGAGTCAAGCGATAAAGTACGTGCGCTGTATGTGTTATTAAACATACAACTCATTGCAAGAATACTACCTTCAATAGAAGACTTACCATTGCCTTGGATCAAGGAATGATTCATCGTTAAACTAGCATTACTTCCTCCAAGATAAATTGCTCCACCTTTAGGAGCTTGCGAATTTAGAATCTGGCTATTTTTTAGAGTTATATCCGCACCAGCATAAATTGCACCACCTTGTTCAGTACTTTTGCCATTTTCTAAAATGATATTAGTCAACGCTAAAGGTTGTTGGGAAACAGCTGTATTAAAGATACGTGATTTTCCACCAGCATTTATATGGGTTTGAAGCGGTTTTTGAGCTGGATAGTCATTAGTTAAGACCCCTTTTCGCTCCCAATCTGTTGCCTCTTTACCAATGATATTTAAAGCAACTTTAGGAGTTAACTCTTTATTTAAAGTATAAGTACCAGCTTCGAGTTGAATTGTATAATTCTTATCAATTGCGGGAACTTCACATCCTCCATAAGATTTTCGCATTTCTGCTGCTGTAATAGCTTCACGTAAAGAACATGCATTCATGTTCTCATTATCTTCATCATCAAATGTTGTAACTTTTATTGTGGTTTGAGCCATTAAAGGCATTGCTGCGATAACAGCAATCACACCTAGTGCTTTTTTATAATTCTTCATAGTCCTCATCCCTGATTATGACTTGAAACGGCGTAATGCAATTAATCCAAATAACCCTAAAATTAATCCACTACCAGCACTTCCCCCTCCACCTGTGCTCACAGACTTATCTTCGATGCCAGATACAGGTTCTTGGACTACAGTTGCAGGAATAGTAATATATTGGAAATCTGAACCATCATTAAATCTTGATACACTCGTAACAACTTGAATTTTAAAAATGTCTGCACCATGCCAATTTCCATTTGGTGTGTAAACAACATTTCCATTCTGATCTAAAGTAACAGTACCTTTAGAAATTGGTGTATCAGTACTTTGTATAACTTTAAGACATCCAGGTTGCCATTCTTTACCATCAGGACGGTCACCAAATAAACGTTTACATGTAGCAGGAGTGACCAAATCTGCTTCACTCAAAGAGCCTAAAATACTAAATTTTGCAACTTGACCATATTTAATATCTTGGCCAACTGGAGCAATTTGGTTATCTAAAATATATTCAATTGCACCTAAATCACAAAGTTCATCGTAACCACTACGATTTTTACCACGTTGATCATATCTTTCACAGCTTGCTAAACCAATTGAAGAACCATCACTATAAAGACGTCCTTTATTTATGATTAATGAATCAGATAAACTTTGATAACTTTCAAGTAACCGTGGTCTAAAGAAACCGAGAAAACTATCTTTTGGCGTATTGTAAGGGCATAATAATCCAGTCGGAGAGGTTACATCACATACACCTTCATCACTATCACCCGCAATCAGCTTCTCACTCGCGGGATAAAGAATATTAGGGAGCTTTGCAGTAGCATTACGATTACATTCTGCTGTAACTAAATTACTTTGTATGACGGCCTTGTCAGTCGTACTTACCTGACAATTAACAGTATTTCCTACTAATATACTATTTGAAACCGAGGCATTACTTTGTGGAGCATCAAGAAATAGCCCTTTATCATTTTTAATCATTGTAATGTTATTAACAAACATTCCGTCTCGGATGTTCGCAATAAAACCACCTTTATTATGAAAAATTGTACTATTACTTATACCAATTGCTCTGGAAGTTAAATATCCTCCCGTACTTTCATCGGCAAATTTAGTTTGTGTATAAAGTAAAGCATTATCTGCCGTTGTAACTTCATTATCACGTATTACAGATTGAGTAATAAAATAGAGCGGCATTTCACTATATAGAACGCCACCTTGAGCTGCTTTATTATTCTGAATTAAATTATTGATAAGCGTAACTGCACCAGCAGTATTTGTCGTATTAGATAAATTACCTGCGTTATAAATTGCACCACCTCGTGTTGCATAACCATTTATCAAACGTGAATTTCGAATAATTAATTGTTCATGGTTATAAATCAACCCGCCTTCTAATGCTGTCGTGTTAGGACCTGCACCTTGTAAATTAAGATCGCTTAAAGAAACAGAAAAAGATGCTTTTTCAACATTCTCATCATCAATCTTAAATAGCTGATCTGTACCCACCATTTTTATTGTCGCGTTATGCGAACCTGGTTGATCATCTACTAAAGTAGAATCATTTTTTGCTGTACTAATTGTAAGAGGAGCTGTAATCGTTATTCGGGTATTTAATGCATATTCTTTATCACGCTGTAAAATAATATTTGATGAAGCATCTTTATTTCCACAGCCATGGTAACCATTTGCATATTTTTCTACATCGGCTGCATTAGATGAACCACGATAATTTAGAAACTGTACAGCTTCTCGTAGCGTACATACCGTATCATCTTTATCTTCATCAACTAAGCTTGTGACTTGAATATCAGCAGAATAAGCGTGCCCAGCAGCAGCCAATAATGCAAAAGCAATGCTCCGTTTGAGCATACCCTTCTCCTTACCTATTTTTTTCATTTTTCTTTGTCAATATTGCAAAGTTTCCACTTTTGCAAACGCATCCTTTGTGCGTACTTTGTCACAGGAATCAGAATTTCTCAAGATGTTTTGATCGGTCTATAGCGTCATTTTAGATAAGTAGCTTTATAAATATTTGGACAATTAAACATCTATTGATATATGGAAATTTTACTTATGAAAAAATTTAACATTTCACTCTAAGGCTTAAAGAATAAGTATTTAATAGTTCTTATTTTATTTTTATATTAGAAAACCGAACTTAGTCTAACCAACAAAAAAGACAGAATATAAGAAGTGTTTATTGTTGGTATTCATCAATCAAAGCATAGATTTGTCTTAAAGTTGCATTTGAAAGCTTAGTCTTCTCACCTTTAAGAAGTTTCTCTAGTTGAGCTACGGTCTGCAACAATACAGAAGCCTGATGAGGTCCATGTAAAAGTAAATAATCTACAATCTGCTGATCGAAATGGATACCACGTCTCGCCATAACAGAAGTGACTAAAGCATAGCGGTCCGCATATAAACTTCCACTTGGCACTTTTACGCTGACTGCTTGAGTAAGACGTGATTGTAAGTCTGGCAGCTCCAGTTTTAATTCAATCGGTGCAACACGTGAAGAAAATACAAGTTGCCCTTCATGGTTATTCATTAAATGAAAAACCGCTTTTTGCCAGTGCGGCACACCACTAATAGATTCAATGTCATCTAAAGCAACTAAATCATAGTGCTCTAAACAGGTAATTGCCTCTATGGGAGCATCAAGAAGTTCTAGCAAAGAAACTTTAATCGCAGACTTACCCACTTCCAAATAAGAATCACAAATCGCCGAAAGCAAATGACTCTTACCTGTTCCTGCACCTCCATAGATATAAAATCTATTTACTAGACCCGCATGTAGTTGACGCACTGCATCGACTACATGCCCCCAACCTGGTCCCGAAAAATCACTGATTCGGGCATCAAGTTGAGGTTCTATATCCAGTTGGAGTTGACGCATATAATGAATTGGCCTTGAAATTATTTCTGATCTGAAAGATTCGGGGTATCTGTATCTTGCTGTGTTTTAACTTCAAGATCAAGTTTAGTATTTCCAGTTTCTACATGAATTTGCTGAATATTACCCTCTTGTACAAATAATTCCGAGTAAGCGCCATAAAGACTACTTTTTTCATAGTTATCTCTTAGATGTTTTAAGAGTACAACAATGACGGCAGCCACAGGTAATGCAATGAGCATTCCTAAGAAACCTGCAAGTTGGGCACCTGCCAATACAGCAAATACAACCGCAACAGGCGAAAGACCAATTTTATCACCGAGTAGAAAGGGTTGTAGAATATAGCCTTCTACTGCTTGACCAATCATAAAAACCACACCAACGAGTAGTAAGTGGGTCCAGTCCAGTCCAAACTGGAACAAACTTGCAATAACGGCTGCAATAATACCGACAGCAAATCCCAAATAAGGAATAATACTGGCAAGGCCAGCCACCATCCCAATAATAAGTCCGACCTCTAGCCCAATTAACTGTAAACCTACGGCATAGACTACGCCGAGTAAAAGCATAACGAGGAACTGACCTTTAACAAATGCTCCTAAAACGCTATGGCACTCACGAACGATTTGTAAAGTAGTCTCTTCATATGGTCGTGGAATGAGACGACGTAAGTTCAGTAACATACGGTCCCAATCAAGCAAGAAATAGAAAGCAATAATTGGAATTAAAACAATTGTTCCACCAATCTGAATAAAATTCAGACCTGATTGTGCAAGCTTTAATAAAACAGCTTGAATACTATCGGCACTATAATTGGTCTGAACATAATCCATGACCGCTTTGGACATTTGATCGGTATCAATTTCCATTTGCTGAACATGGAATGTTGAAGAAATCCATGGTAACAGCTCTGCATTAATCCAATGAATTCCGGCCGGTATACTATCTCGTGCATAAACAAATTGTTTCCAGATGAGTGGAACCAAATACCATAATGCGACAGTCAAAGTTACACCAATACCGATAAAAACAATGCTAATTGCCAACCAACGAGGTAGCTTAATTTTGACTAGAACATCGACCAGTGGACTAAATAAATAAGCCAGGAAAAAAGCACCAAGAAATGGAATGACCACAGGCTTGAGCAAGTATAATACCCATACCAGCAATACAATACCTGCGAGTAAGAAAATACGGCGCAGTATACGATCTTGCATAAAATATAGCCTTTTTTGATTTAATCGTTATAAATGGAAAAATATTTTTATTAAAGATAGCATTTTCGAGCATAAATAACATAAGAGTTTCGTATATTCAGGTTATAATCTGCCGCCAATGCGGAGACTTCATTTATGAGCAACTCAACTTCTACCCCAAATACCGGTTTAAGCTACAAAGATGCGGGTGTTGACATTGAAGCGGGCGACGCACTGGTCGATCGTATCAAGTCAGTCGCTAAACGTACAACTCGTCCAGAAGTAATGGGCGGACTTGGTGGCTTTGGTGCACTATGCAAAATCCCTAAAGGTTACGAAGAACCTGTTTTGGTTTCGGGAACTGACGGCGTAGGTACTAAATTACGTTTAGCTCTTAACCTTAATCGTCATGACACAATCGGCCAAGACCTTGTCGCGATGTGTGTTAACGATCTTTTGGTTTGTGGTGCAGAACCATTATTCTTCCTCGATTACTATGCTACTGGTCACTTAAATGTAGACGTAGCTGCCAATGTAGTTACAGGTATCGGTAAAGGTTGTGAACTTGCAGGTTGTGCACTTGTAGGTGGTGAAACAGCTGAAATGCCAGGCATGTATGAAGGCGAAGATTACGATCTTGCTGGTTTTGCCGTAGGTGTTGTTGAGCAAAGCAAAATTATTGATGGCTCTAAAGTAAAATCTGGTGATGTACTTATTGGTGTTGCATCAAGCGGTGCTCACTCAAATGGTTATTCATTACTACGTAAAATCTTAGATGTTAAGAATGTAGACTTAACTCAAGTGGTTGATGGTCGCCCTCTTGCAGATGTTGCAATGGAACCAACACGTATTTATGTAAAACCAGTTCTTGAGCTTTGCAAACAAGTTGATGTACATGCTATGGCACACATCACTGGTGGCGGTTTACCTGGTAACTTACCACGCGTATTACCAAATGGTGCTCAAGCTGTAATTAATGAAGCTTCTTGGGAATGGCCAGAATTATTCAAACTTCTACAACGTGAAGGCAATGTAGAACGTTTTGAAATGTACCGTACCTTTAACTGTGGTGTAGGTATGGTGATTGCAGTTGATGCAAACGATGCAGAAAAAGCAATTGAAGTGCTTAATGCTCAAGGTGAAAAAGCTTGGAAAATCGGACATATCCAAGAAAATGCTGAATCAGTGGAAGGTGCAGACGAAAAAATTCGTGTGATCTTTGAATGATGAAAATTGCTGTTCTAGTCTCTGGGAACGGCAGTAACTTACAGGCCTTGATAGATGCACGTCTATCAGGGCAAATTGTAGGTGTATTGTCCAATAAAGCCGATGCTTATGCCCTAGAGCGTGCTCAAAATGCTAATATCGCAACAGCGGTAATCTCGCATAAAGACTTTCCTAGTCGTACCGATTTTGATGAAGCGATGCATCAGCAACTTATGGCGTGGCAAGCTGATATCGTTATTTTAGCCGGTTTCATGCGTATTTTAACTGCAAACTTTGTCGATCAATGGCAAGGTAAAATGCTTAACATCCATCCTTCGTTATTACCTGCTTATAAAGGTGTTAATACACATCAGCGTGTATTAAATACAGGTGATCGATTGCATGGTTGTACAGTTCACTTTGTAACTTCCGAACTTGATGCTGGTCAAGCAATTGCTCAATCTGCAATTGAAGTCAAAGAACATGACAATGTTGCCTCTTTGGCAGAACGTGTACATAAACTTGAGCATTTCATTTATCCTCAAGTTGCAGAGTGGTTATGTAATGGCCAACTGACATGGAAAGATGGACAAGCCTATTTCCGTAATCAAATTCTTGAACACCCTATACGTTTTGCATCTTGGTAAAAGCTTTGCTCAACGTAAATTAAAAAAGGACATGCATGCATGTCCTTTTTTAATGAAAGTCTTATTAGTGTGAATTGCTATGAATAAGCTTCTTAATATAATTCACTGTGTCAATCGGATGCTCTAGTGGGAACATATGCCCTCCTTCAACGACACTAAATGGAATTCCCATTTTACGCTTTGCCATTTGAGGGAAACCTCTTTTTAAGAAGGCACTCTCTTTACCTACAACTAAATGTACAGGCATTTTCGGTTTTGGCATAGGTAGCCACCACCAAGAAGGATTTTTACGGAATATCGCAACTTCATCTTCACGAGAAATAGTTAACGTTACGCCGCCACGTACTGAATCTTCTTTCAAAGCATAATCAATGTAAGCTTGAAAGCAGTCCTCATCAAAGTCTTTATAAAAACCTTTTGGACGTAACAAAGAAGCAGCTTGCTCACGAGACTCCCAATGCTCACGACGACGTGCAGATAAACCTGCAGGTGTCATGTCATCAACTATCTTGGGTTTAAACAGTTTTGCCATATGAAAAGCAAAAGAGTATCTACCCAAAATAAGAGGTGGATCTAACATTATCACTTGTGAAAAAAGCTCAGGGCGTTTAAAAGATGCCATTAAGGTCAAAACTGAACCCAGCGAATGACCAAGTCCAATCACCTTTCGCCCTTTAGCTTGACGAACAATACTATCAATCACCTGATCAACTAAAAAAGGCCAATGATCGGTAATCGGATAACGTTTGTCAGGACCAATGAGTGGAACATAAATGATGTCATACTCATCTTTTAATTGATTAAACAATTTTTGATACACCATAGATGGCACACCGTTGGCATGCGCAAAGTGTATAACCGGTTTTACTGACATACCGTTATCCTGATTTAAATTATTGTAACTTGGCGTTTTGACTCGTCTCTAAACGTTGAGCAACCGACTCACTTAAGCCTTTACCCATTTCTGCACCCATTCGACCGAGAATAGATTGTAGTGGGTTACGTTCAATCGTGTAGTCAACTTTATTATCAAGCTTCAGTTCACGCATCAAGCTTGTAATGTTACCTGAGCGGTCAGCAACACCTAACTGGATTGCTTGTTCACCAGTCCAGAAAAGACCAGAGAAAATAGCAGGGTCATTCGATTTTAAGCGTTTCCCGCGTCCTTCTTTCACTGCATTAATAAAATGAGTATGGACATTATCGAGTACAGACTGAATGTGCTCTCTTTGTACAGGATTGATCGGTTTTGTCATACTTAAAATGTCTTTATTAGTGCCCGCTGTCAAAGTACGGTCTTCAATTCCGAGTTTTTGAGCTAAACCAGTAATGCCATAGTTCGGCATAATGACACCAATTGAACCGACCAAACTTGATGGATTCACAATAATTTCATCAGCAGCAGAAGCAATATAATAAGCACCAGAAGCACCCATATCACCAATTACTGCATAGACTTTCTTGTCAGGATGTTCTTTTTTCAAATAGCGAATTTCTTGCCAAATTTCATCCGACTGAACAGGAGAACCGCCAGGAGAATTAATATTAAGTGCAATTGCTTTACTATTTGAAGCTTCAAAAGCACGTTTAAGCGCTTTATTCGTATCTTCACTATTTACTGCTTGATTACTTGAAGCATCAATGGTTCCAACAATATCAACTACAGCCAGATGAGCACTGCTACTACTTGCTGCTGAGCCTTCTTTGCTGGTTGAGCAACCCTTGCCCATTAACACAACAATAAATAATAGATAAATAAAAGTAAGTGTTTTAAAGAATATACCCCAGCGACGACTACGGCGTTGTTCTTCTACAGAAGCCATTACAGCTTTCTCAAGGATTTGCCATTCTGGTCCGTTCTGTTTAGGGGTTATAGGTTCATTTTGTGGTTTTGGTGGCCAATCGGACATAAAATTCCAATCCAAATCAATCGAAATGATGTCATTATATACGTTGATTTGATAAAAACTGTCTAAATAATATGATTTCATTTATAATATTTTTGTCTTTTTTATTTGTTGTTCCCTCCTTACCTTACTGCTATAGATGACTAGACCAGATTCAAAAAGCATGAACTATCAATTACTCAAAACATTTAGCCGACTACCTATTCAATTTGGGCGCTCTATTGCTCGTCTATTGGCTGGTCTTGTAAATACCTTAAAAATTACTAAAACCTCAAAAAGTATAGAACTTAACTTAAGAATTGCTCTGCCCCACCTAACACCACAACAACGTATAGCAATTACAGAAAAGGCTATACGTAATGAATTAACCTCATATTTTGAGTTTTTAAGTATTTGGGGTTCATCGAACCAAGAAAATATTGCTCGTATTCATCGTATAGAAGGCGAACAATATTTTCATGATGCTTTAGCAGCGAAGAAAGGTGTTGTACTCATTGTTCCTCATTTTGGTACATGGGAAGTGATGAATGCATGGTGTGCCCAGTTCACATCAATGACCATTTTATATAAACCAGTCAAAAATGATGATGCTGACCGTTTTGTACGAGAAGCTCGCAGCCGTGAACAGGCGAATCTCGTCCCAACCGATGAAACTGGCGTAAGACAAATTTTTAAAGCACTTAAGCAAGGTGAAACTACAGTAATTTTGCCAGATCATACTCCGAACGTTGGCGGAGATATGGTGAACTATTTTGGTGTTCCACTTGCTTCAAGTAATTTAAGTGCCAAGCTCATCCAAAAAACTAAAGCGAAAGCTTTATTTCTTTATGCAATCCGTAATGAAAATGACGGCTTTACCATGCATATTGAACCTATGGATAAGAAAATCTATGAAGGCTCTGCGGACGATGGCACGTATGTCATCCATCAAGCAATTGAGCAACTCATTCATAAATATCCAGAACATTACCACTGGAGTTATAAACGCTTTAAAGCAAACCCAGCTTTAGATAATGTTTATAATGTTGACCCTTCAGAAGCGATTAAAACTGTGAATAGACTCAAAGCTGAAGCTTTAAAGAACACTACGCAACCAGAGCCGCTCAAAACGTCGGTCATGTAAAACCATTTTGTGATTTTCCAGAACAAAACTTAACTCCCCTTGCTCTACTGTGCTTTTAAGTGGGATATGAAGGGCTTTTAAACGATTTATAACCTCTTGGCTAGGATGGCCATAACGGTTATCAAACCCTGCCGATGCAATTGCCAGTTTTGGTTTTAGGGTTGCTAGAAAATCATAAGCCGAACTGTGTTTGCTTCCATGATGCCCTAATACCAAAACATCTACTTTTAAGCTTGGATAGTCTTTTAACAGCTCGTATTCTGCTTCCCAGCCCGCATCTCCCATAATCAGAAAATTTTGATAATCACTAACTCCTTTGAAATGAAGATATACCACACAGGAATATTGATTCTGTTGAGAAGGTACAAAAACTAAATCTTTTTGTTTAGGCCATAAAACTTGGATATCCACCTCTGGATATTGCCAGTGTTGACCTTGATGGCAATATTGAAATGACTGCTTGAAAGTATTTGAAGATTGTTCATTTGAGAGAACCTGCTTTACAGGAATCTCCTGCTGAATGGCAGGAAAAGCGCCACTATGATCTTGGTCAAGATGAGACAATACAACACGATCTAATTGTTTTACACTTTGTTGGCGTAAAAATGGGACTACAACATTTTTACCAATACTAAAGATCTTTTCATCGTAAGAGCCGCCTGTATCAATTAGCCAGTTTTGTTCAGGATGTTGTAAGAAAATAGCCTGCCCCTGCCCAACATCTAAAATATGAAGCTGAGTTTGCTGGTTCGTTTTATTCACTATAATGAGAGGTAAGCAACAGAGTAATCCCCACGTTTTTGGCAAGGCTCCTTTAGGCAAAAATAAAATAAGAATACCTAAACTAACTGCAAATAGAGCCAGTGGCGTCAAGCTTATACCCTGTAATGGTAAAGAGAGTTTTTCTAATAGGTCCAAACAACTCAGTAAGATACTGAGTAAAATATCATTGAAATGAAAAAGCATATTTCCAAATGGTTTTACTACAAACCATGCGCAAGCAGCCATGATATTTAAAGGGACAATAACACCACCAATAATAGGCACAGCAATAATATTGGTTAATGGTGCAACCCAAGAAATTTGTTGAAAGAACAGTAAGGTTAAAGGACTCAATGCAATAAATATTTTGCCTTGAGACTCAATTAACACCTTACTCATAAAAATCAGTTTTGAACTCAGACTTAAAAAATGTTGCTCAGGTAATTGCACTATAGTTTGGTAAATTCTTAATAAAATAAAGCATGCCCCATAAGACAGCCAAAAACCTGCAGAAAGGACACTAAACGGGTCCATTAGCAACAGTAGACTTGCGCTATATACCAGTAATGCAAATGGTTTAAGGGGTTGTTTTAATACTAGGAAAGAAATAAATATAAAGACTGACAACAATGTCCGTAGTGCAGGAATTTCAAACCCCACAAAAGCTGTATAAATTAAAACACCGAAGCAGCATGGCACAGCCATCAAAACCTGTTTCGGTTTCCATAAATAAATTTGAGGGTAATAACGACAAATGAGTTGATGACATACCCAAGACAACATAATGGAAAAAATAAGTACATGTGGACCCGAAATCGCCAATAAGTGAGCAATTCCTAATTGTTTAAATTGTAGTTGAGTTTCATCTGATAAAAGACTTTCATCACCAGTCAGCAAAGCTAAAAGTAGGCCCTTTTGCTGTAATGAAGAATTGTGTAATAGGTGCCTAAAAGTTAAGCGAAGCTTTTCTATATTTAAATGAAATCTATTAAAAAAGGACTGCTGTTCTCTTAAATGCTGTTGATATCCCAATCGATATATTTCATCAAGGCTTAAAAGCTCAATATGCTGAACAATAAAACCAGACATGATATTTCGCTGAACAAACCACCTTTCCTGATCAAAAGCTCCTGCTGTGGCATAACTATGAGCAGGTTTTGTTTTTCCAGATAGTCGATAGTAATGGCCTAATTCAAGTTCTTGACTGCCCTTCAACACACCCTGATTATTATTTTTTAAATACAATAGCCAATTTACTGGTTCTTTTGATAAGTTTAATACTTGTGCAGTTTGTTGAACTTTATTGTCTTTTTCTTCACTGATTTGCTTTATATAAACAATAATATCTAAATTTTTTGAATCCGTTTCTCTTTGTTGTAAGCGTTCGATCAGCGTATTCTCGGCATATTGATACCCGACAATAAACAGACTTGTTGTACATAGCAGGCAATAAATAGCCTTTAAAAGTGGTCGGCCAACGAATACTGAGCGTCTAAAAAGATAAAAAATAAAGGCAAGTAAAAGTAGAACTTTAGCTACTTCTCCATATTGCATAATTAAAGGTAAATTAATACCTATTAATGCAATACCGCCAATCCACCCCAATAGAATAATTTTAAACATTCAAAATCTTGTCATTATCATTTTAGGGGCAAAATTAAAGCCCAACTGAGTGGGCTTTAACAATGTGATTTAATGACAATTTTTTAAGAACCATTCACCCACAAACCATCTTCCATATGCAAGATAGAGTCTGCTGCTTGAGCTAATTGCTCATCATGGGTCACAATCAGCATTGCCATGTTTAGTTCTTTCTTCAAGTCAGTAAGTAACTCGAAAATACCTACAGCTGTTTTACGGTCCAAATTACCCGTTGGTTCATCAGCTAGAACGACCGCAGGCTTAGTCACCAATGCTCGAGCAAGAGCAACACGTTGACGTTCACCACCTGAAAGCTCACCTGGTTTATGGTCCATACGATGAGATAGCCCAACGCGATCTAGCAAATATTCAGCTTGTGCCTTGACCGACTTATATTGGCTGTCTGATCGAAGCATTAAAGGCATCGCTACATTTTCAAGCGCACTGAACTCTGGCAACAAGTGGTGAAACTGATAAACGAAACCTAAATACTGGTTACGTTGAAAACCACGTTCCGCTTCACCTAAGTTATCAAAGCGTTGACCATTTAAAAATACTTGTCCTTGTGTAGGCTGATCTAAGCCACCAAGTACATGTAACAAAGTACTTTTACCTGAACCACTCGCCCCTACAATAGATACAAACTGCCCTGCTTCAACCTGTAAAGAAAGACCTTTAATGACTTCAACCTTAGATTTACCATCATCAAAATGCTTATAAATATCTTTTGCTTCTAAAACGACTTTACTCATAACGCAATGCCTCGGCAGGTTGAACTTTGGCTGCACGAAGCGCCGGATAAATAGTTGCCAAGAAACTTAAGAGTAAAGAAACAATTACGATAATTGTGACATCTTGCCATCTTAAGTAAGAAGGTAAGTAATGTACAAAATAGGCATCGAACAAATTAAGTCCGAGCACATTATTAAACCAAGAAATAATATCGCTGATCGTTAGTGCCAAAACTACACCTAAAACAGTACCCGCAACTGTACCAATCACGCCAATCACGGTACCTTGTACCATAAAGATTTTAGTAATCATGGATGGTGACGCACCTAAGGTACGCAAAATTGCAATGTCCGATTTTTTGTCGGTTACAACCATGACCAAAGACGAGACAATGTTAAATGCAGCAACCACAATAATCAGTACGAGCAATAGGCCAACTAATGTTTTTTCCATTTGAATGGCATTAAACAAATTACCGTGGGTATAGGTCCAATTCGTTGCGTAGAAATTGCTTGGTAAGCTTTTCACAATATCATCGGCAACTTGAGGAGCAGCAAAGATATCATCCATTTTTAAACGGACGCCTTGAGCACCATCAGGTAAACGCAATAAAGTCGATGCATCATATAAAGCAATGTACCCGACCATCGAGTCCACTTCAGCACCTACACTGAAAATACCAACCACTTTAAAGCGTTTAAAACGAGGGACAACACCTGCTGGAGATGGCGTTGCTTCTGGTAACACCAATGTCACGCTGTCATTTAGACGTAAACCAAGTGAATCGGCCATGTCTTTACCAAGCACAATACCAAATTCACCCTTTTTAAGTGAGTCGAGGCTACCGGCAACAATATGATTTTGAATGATAGAGACATTCTTTTCATATTTAGGGTCAATACCCGTTACCATAATACCAGCCACTTGCCCTTGAGCAGTTAACATACCTTGCAATTGGGTAAAAGGTGCAACTCCAGTCACATGGGGATGATTTTCAACTCGTTTAACCAACTCAGGCCAATCCGTAAGAATTTGCGTCGATGAAACTGTCGCTTGCGGTACCATTCCCAAAACACGATTTTTCAATTCGCGGTCAAAACCGTTCATTACAGAAAGTACCGTGATCAGTACAGCGACACCAAGTGTCAAACCGACCATCGAAACCAATGCAATAAAAGAAATAAAATGATTACTGCGCCGTGCGCGAGTATATCTCAACCCTATATACAGTGAGATTGGTTTAAACATACCTTCTAAATCCAAGGTGATTGATGGAAAATAGAGAAGTGTGATCTACACTTCTTATTTGGCCATATCGTTAGATGCTGTATTAAGGTTTAAAAATCAGTAAGTTCTGACCTATCCTTAACAATCCTAATATTATATTGCTGCGCTATTTTCTACTACTTAAGATATGAGATCAATTTGATCATGCGTTTAGCTACGAATTAGAACAATTTAATGAATAAGCTCAACAAATTACCCAAATCCTCTCCTATTTAGACTTCATATGTTGAGCAAAGTTCCGGTTTGCCTGAATGTCTTTATAGAAATACAGGAATAGACCAAACAAGATAATAAATGCCCCCACAAAAACCATCATTGAAAGATGTTCATGGTTTAAAACAGCACCAATCACCATAGCTAACATAGGCGTAATCACAGTTGTAAGCGATAAAGTGGTTGCTTTGATATTTTGTACAAGTTTGAAATAACAGAACATAGCCACAAGTGAGGCCATCAGAACTGTATAAATTAATGCAAATAAAGATTTAGCTTGCGGTAAGTGGCTCGGCGCATATTGCCAAATAAATGGAATAAGACAGCTTGCCAAAAGTGATGAAACCAAGATTGAACCTGTTGCCTGAGCCATGGGCTGAACTTGGGCATTCACCTTTTTTACCCAAAAAATAGAAAATGAATAAACAAAAACACTGATCAACATAAGGACAATGCCAAATGGATGCACATGCTGACCTGATCCATTTAAGCAAATAATTGCGAGGCCACAAACAGCAATCGCCATACCGAGCCACTGCAATTTATAAAGATGCTGCCCAAATCCAAAACGTCCAATTAAACCCGCCATAATAGGCGCCAGACCAAACATCAAAGCGATCATGCCTGAACTTAAATATTGGGTCGCAGCATAGGTAAAAATTTGAGAGCCAATTAAGCTAAAAGACCCTGCAAAATAACTATGGAGAGCTTGTTTATGAATAGGAAAGGAAGTTCTTAGAACAAGTAAAACAATAACCGAAAGAGGTAAAGCAATATAAAAACGTAAGAGTAAGGCCCACATGACATGTAAGTCAGACACGCTCCATACAATGGCTAAAGGTGTCGTTGCCCAAATAAATACAAGCAAGACATAAGTTGAAGCCAAGTTGGTCTGGGATGGCATAAGAGGCTCACTAAGCTGTTTTACGTTTTTGCTTTAAAATTGTTTGATCGAGCGCACTCGAAAATTCACGTTTATCTCGTTCTGAAATTGGAGGTGGGCCACCCGTCTGGACTCCTGCACCGCGGAGCGTATCCATAAAATCACGTAAGTGCAAACGAGCCTTAACATTTGCAGTGGTATAAATTTCACCACGTGGATGAATCGCAATACCGCCCTTTTCAATAACTTGAGCAGCAAGCGGAATATCTTGCGTAATGACAATGTCATTTTCAGACATACGATCTACAATTTCCTGATCGGCCTGATCGGCTCCACTTAAAACCTGTATTGATTTAATACGTACCGACGGGGTAATTCCAACATTTTGATTGGCTACAAAAATCACTTCTAACTGATAACGATCTGAAGCTCGTAAAATGACTTCACGCAAAATTTTAGGTAATGCATCTGCGTCTACCCACAGCTTAAATGGCAGCACGTTATTCTCTATTTCCACTAAAAATCTAAGTCTAACAGATGCATTTCACTAGAGAATAGCGCTAAATATAAAACTTGTTTTCTAAATTTAATTTTAACAATACCTTAACAGTCAGTCATATTCGCTCTTAAAAATGAGTGATTTTCCCTATTAAAGGGCTTTTTAATAAGTAAATATGTGCTTTTACAAGAGAATTTACATATGTTGACTTGAAAAATAGCAATTACCCTCGATTTAATATAACAAGTGAGATAAACCCAACATCAATCGTACTTATGAAAAATCAAAACAGTCCAGAAGTTATTACGGTAAACGACCAAAATTTTGGTAGTCATGGAGAGCATTGGAATCTACTGACCTCCCATCCAGAGACAGATGTACCAAAATGGCTTGGACTGGCGCTTGATGCTCCTGTAATGCCAATGGGTTTATGCCAAAATGAAGATGAAATGGATCAATCTTTCTGGCTGATTCAAGGTCCTCAAGGGCAAAATGTCACTATTAACCAAATTATTGCGGTTGAAAATCAAAAACCTCGTGCTTTGAAAACAGCATTCCCTAGTTTTGAAAGTCCTTATCAATATAATGCGCAAATTGAGCGCATCATTACTTGTGACTCAGCAACTCAGGCAGTATTAAGTTTAAGATTAAATAAAAATACGACTGTTTATGCATTTGATAATTTATTTAGTGTTAATCGTTGTCAATATGACAAAACCCAAACTTACCAAGTTCAATTTAATGCATGGGCTTATGAATTAGAATCAGTCCCTGCTGGTGAAACCATTGTTGTAGATGATCCGGCATCAATTAAGCATCACCGTGCACTAAATGCAATTTTAACTGAACATAATGGAATTGCACCTGAAAACCTACAAGAACTCATTAATGAATGGCAGCCAAAAACTAAGGAAGATCAAGAACCTGTAGCGGTTGATTTTTCAAAAATGGTTGCATATTTATATGGAGAAAATCTTGGTCAGGAAGACGAAGCTTGGTTCCAAGGTAATATTGTCGGTAAAACTTCAATGACATTTATGGGTGCAGAATATACTCTTTATGATGTCACTTTAGTTTTGGAAGATGATCTTCCTGCCATATTAGTGCGCATTGCGACCCAAAATGATTTGTACAAAAACTTTAATATTGGTGAATATATTCGCGGTAATATCTGGATTCAGGCGAATATTTATGCTAAAAATAATGAAACTAATTGAATTTCACTAATATTTTAAAAATTAGGCTATTGAATGAAGATTATACCTGAACAAACCACCAGCCTCATTCAAACTAGTAACCCACGTATAAGGGTCGATACTGGTGCGTTTTGCTTTTTTGTTTTAGGTATGTTCTTAGCCGCAATGATGATCCATCAATTTGGTTTCGTCCCTTTTTAATGAATAAATTGCACAATAAATAAAGCCCTCTTTCGAGGGCTTTATTATTTGATTTACTTAACCATTACGTTTAGCAAAATCATCCATAAAGCGAATAAGCGCTTGAACGCCTTCTAATGGAACTGCGTTATAAATACTTGCACGCATACCACCTACTGAGCGGTGGCCTGCCAAGTTCAATAAATGATTTTCTTCAGCTTCTTTCAAGAATTGCTTTTCTAAAGCTTCATCTGCCAAAGTGAATGGTACATTCATAATTGAACGGTTTGGAATAGCAATCGGATTATTATAAAAATCGCTTGAATCGATATAACCATAAAGTAACTGAGCTTTTTCAAGGTTAACTTTATGAATAGCGTCTACCCCACCCTGCTCTAGTAACCATTCAAATACCAAACCAGACAAGTACCAAGCATAAGTCGATGGTGTATTTACCATAGAACCATTTTTCGCTTGGTCACCATATTTTAAAATGCTTGGAATTTCTGGCTTAGCTTGATCAAGTAAGTCATCACGAATAATAACGATTGTTAAACCAGCAGGACCAATATTTTTTTGTGCGCCTGCATAGATTAAACCAAACTTGGTCACATCTAATGGAGCAGATAAAATACTTGATGAATAGTCACAAACAAGTGGTGCTTTAACATCAGGAATACCTGCAAACTGTAATCCGCCAATTGTTTCATTATCTGCATAATGAACATAAGCAGCATCATCAGATAAGTTCCATTCGCTTTGATCAGAAATTGCGAACTTACCATCTACTTTAATGCCTGCTTCTACAGCATTAATGTCGCCATAGCGTTTTGCTTCTTTTAACGCTTTTTCAGACCAAATTCCTGTATGGATATAATCTGCTTTGTTATTTTTACCAAGCAGATTTAAAGGAATTGCTGAAAATTGTAATGACGCGCCACCTTGTAAAAACAGCACTTTATAGTTTTCAGGAATATTCATAAGCTTACGCAAGTCTGCTTCAGCTTTTTCGGCTACCGCAACATAGTCAGCACTACGGTGACTCATTTCCATGATGGATAGACCTTTACCTTGCCAATCCAACAATTCTTGTTGAGCTTTTTCTAAAACGGCAGTAGGTAATGCAGCAGGACCAGCACAGAAATTGTACGCGCGCATGATTTTTCCCTTGTAAAGTGAAACACAATAAAAAAAGGCATTTAACCACAGATTGCTTAAGCTTGCAGCAGCTTCTCTAGTAAATATTTCAATGCTAGGGCGTATTTAGGTTTATTTTTTCAATAACTATTTTATTTATTTGTTTGCTTTCACTTATTTTTTTATAAGTTTTACTAAATAAAGTTCAACTTGACTTGTGAATAGAGTTTCCCATACTGTGCTGAATATATAAAAACTTGCTGTATGATTTTCCATCACGCAAAATAAACTCAAAATCATTTTGTGCTTTTATACAATTGTATAATAAACAATATGATAATTGAATTTAATAACAAGAAATTTAAACTATAAGGGATGATCAAAAATTGTTATATAAAATGCCAACACATGAGTATCGACAGTCAATACGCCCTTTTTTCTTTAAACCCAATTACCTTGCGTTGGTATTGGGAGTATTTATTGCAACGCCTATTTATGCACAAAGCTTAAGTTATGCTGAAGCAGAACAACAAGCTTTAAAAAGCTCATATAGCACTCAAGCCAACCAAGCCTTACAACAAGCCTCTCAATTAGAAGCTGAAGCAGTCAAAGGTTTAGGGTTACCCAGAGTTGATTTAAACGTTCGAGCATACGCATTTCACAGTGAAACCGATGTGCCGCTGGGTGCTTTTAAACAAAAGCTTGAGAATGATTTAAGCCAAGGACTCAATGATAAGCTTTCACAGTGGAACAATGTCATTCCATCCGATGTTTTGGGACAAGTTCAGGAAGGTTCAAACCAAATCATCCATGACGGTATAAATCGTTTTCCTGACTACGCCAATTTAACTGTAGAAGATCAGGTCGTACGTCCGTCTATTTCAGTTGTGATGCCACTCTACACAGGGGGCTTAACCACTAGTGCCAAAAAGATAGCCAACATTCAGGCCCAGCGCGCTCAACTTTCAAGCCAACAACAACAAGATATTCAGCGGTTTGAAGTCGTACAAAGTTATTTTAATGTGCAATTACAACAACAACTGGTCGCAAGTAGTTTATTTAACTTTAATGCAATGCAAAAACATTACAGCAATGCACTAAAACTCGAACAGCAAGGTTTTATTAGTAAAGGACAACGCATGCAATTTGAAGTTGCCCGTAATAATGCAGAGCGAACTTTACAGAATGCACAAGCAAATCTGAATGCCAGTCAATTTAGTTTAAACAATCTTCTGCATCAGCAAAGTAATCCTGATTTAAGTACGCCTCTGTTTGTAAATACAATTCGTAGCCAATCTTTAGAAGCATTGCTAAGTAGTTACGCTCAAAAATCGAGCCTTGTACAAAAAATGCAGTTAGATACTCAATTAGCTAATACAAATATTCAAGCTCAACAAGCAGCAAAGAAACCAAGTCTATTTGCTTTTGGTGAATATTCACTCGATGAAAAGGAAAACTGGATTGTAGGTGTGATGGCAAAGTACAACCTTTTTTCGGGTGTAGATAAAAATAAGAATATTCATGCTGCCGAGTTAAAACGCTATGCTTCAGAACTCATGACTGAACGAACGAAACAGGAAATTGAAGGGTTATTAAATAAGTCATATAACGAGCTTAATTCAGCACAGCAAAGTCATACCTTATTACAACGAAACATCAGTGCAGCTCAAGAAAACTTACGTATTCAGGAACTGTCTTTCCGTGAAGGTATGGGAACAGCCACCCAAGTCATTGATGCACAAAATGCATTAAGTGCTCTAAAAACAGAAATGGCTTTAAATGCATATAAATATGTCATGTCACTTGCAACCTTATTGCAAAGCCATGGTTCTATGGACCAGTTTAAAGCTTATGTAACTCAACCACACACTGACTATATCCGTTAATAGGGGCATAAAATGAATCAAGAATCATCTTCTTCTCAGCAAGATTCACCTGTTACGGATACAGAGCAAACAGGTCAAAATCAACAGAGTAATCAAACCGACAATGCTCAAGAAGTAAAATCGAATAAAAGTGATACGCAACCACCTAAAAATTCGAAAATTAAACTAGTTATTGGTGTGGTCATTATTGCTTTGTTGGGTTTGATCATTTTCGGTTTATGGAAAAGCTATCAACCCAAGCCTATTGAGTTACAAGGTAGAGTTGAGGCTGAAACTCTTCACGTCAGCACTAAAGTACCAAGTCGTATTGAAGAAATTTATGTCCAAGAGGGCCAAAAAGTTTCTAAAGGACAACCTCTTGTTCGTTTAGTCAGCCCAGAAATAGAAGCTAAAAAACAACAAGCTTTAGCAACCTTACAATCGGCTTTAGCATTTCAATCGACTGTAGACCGAGGTTCCCAACAGGAAAATATCGATACTCTTTATGCCAATTGGCAAAGTACGAAAGCTCAAGCAAACCTTGCAAAAACCACTTATCAACGTGGTGAAAACTTATATAGACAAGGTGTCATTTCACGTCAAAGACGAGATGAGATGTTAGCAGCACAAACTTCTGCTCAAGAGTTAAGTGAAGCCTCTTATCAACAATATGCTCGAGCAAAGCGCGGAAGTACCAGCCAACAAAAATCTACGGCAGATGCTCAAGTTGATATTGCCAAAGCAGCAGTCAGTGAAGCCCAAGCACTTGAAGCAGAAACCCGTTTACTCGCTCCTATTTCGGGTACAGTTTCCAAAACTTATGGTAAGCCTTCCGAACTGGTTGCGATGGGTGTACCTGTTGTCAGCATTTTAGAAGATGATGATTTGTGGGTGAGTTTAAATGTCGGTGAAAATCAATATGCTTCTGTTTATAAAAACAAAACACTAGAAGGATTCATTCCTGCGCTGAATCAAACCGTGTTATTTAAAATAAAAAATATTGATGCAGAAGGTGAATTTGCCACGATTAAAACCACTCGTCAGACTGGCGGTTATGATATTCGTAGCTTTAAATTACATCTGGTGCCTGAGCGTCCTGTCAAAGACTTAAAGGTTGGCATGAGTGTTCTATTTAAAATTAAAGAAGAAAAATAAAGCATGTTTGCCAGTATATTACGTGAACTAAACTATCTAAGAAGCAATAAATGGGATTTGTGTATGGTGACACTCATCCCTGCTTTTATCATTTTTTTGTTTAGCAGCATGTTTTATGCAGGTAAAGCTGAACATTTACCCATTGCCATTATTGATCAGGACCAAAGTGAGCTGAGCCGTAATATTGAAAAGTATCTTTCGTTAAATCATACGGTAGATGTTAAAACGATTACGGCAAGCTCGACCGAAGCTGAAAAACTACTCAATGAAACCAAAATTTGGGGGTATGTTTTTATTCCGGATGGTGCCGAAAAACGTTTTGTGAAAGCTCAGGATGCTCAAATCAGCATTGCATTTAACCAATCTTTTTTTAGCGTAGGAAATACGATTTCCTCTGCCATGTTGGTCAGTACGCTCAATGCTTTAGCAGACTATGCAGGTCAGAGTTATTTAGCAAATAATATCCCCTATTTAGATGTTCCTACAGCACACGTTAAAATTTCAACGCTCTATAACCCAAGCATGAGCTATGAATTTTATTTAGAACCTTTCATGGTTCCTGCTGTTTTGCATCTATTACTCTGTTGTTGTGTGGCATTTGCCATTGGACAAGAACTTAAACGCGGCACATTAACCCAGTGGGTAAACCGTGAAAATTTTATTCGCGGCTTACTGGCTAAAAATTTACTTTATAGCTTTATTTTTTGTCTCTGGACTTGGCTATGGATGTTTTGGCTCGTTGAGATTCGAGGTTGGTTTGTCGCAGGTTCGCTCAGTTTCTTATTAGTTGCCCAGTTCTTGCTTTATTTTGCTTATGCACTCATTAGTAGCACCGTCATTCTGGCGACCAAAAATTTAAGTAAAACTTTTGGTTTTATTGCGGTATATGGCGGGTCTTCTCTAAGTTTTGCAGGGGTTACTCTGCCTTTAAATAATGCACCGATTTTCACTAAATTTTGGTCTTTAATAATTCCATATACACCTTATGCAAAGCTCCAAACCGAACAATGGGTGATTGGAAGTCCACTTTTTATTTCAGTGATGCCCTTTTTAATACTGATTGGCTACTGCCTTATTTATTTCATTTTGAGTTCCCTGCTGCTTAAAAAATTAGTTCGGGGGACAGCACAATGAAAGAATTCTTAAAGGCTTACGGACAAACATTTAAAGATATTGTTAGTAACAGTTCGGTTTTCACGACACTGATTTTATCAGTCATTCTTTATAGCTTTTTTTATCCAACTGCCTATAAAGCTGAACATGCCGAATCAATTCCAATTGTCATTGTTGATGAGGAACAGAGTCTTTTAAGCTCTCAAATTATTGGACAAACAAGCAATAGTCCGCACGTTAAAATTGTTGATGTCACTGCTAATTTTCTCGAAGCCGAACAAATGGTTCGCGAGCAAAAAGCAGATGGTATTTTACTTTTGCCCAACAACTTAACACAGAGCCTACGCCGCGGAGAAACTGGTGGAATTGGCTTATACTTAAGTACAACCAACTTTTTAAAAACAAAAGAAATTGGCCTAGGTCTTGCCACATCTATTGAGGCCACATTAAAAGAATATGTTGAAAAATTTGGAGAGCGTACACATTTCCAACCAGCGCTTTCTATTCATCAGGTTCCTTTATTTAACCCTCTTTCAGGTTATGGAAGCTATATTTTTCCAGCAGTTGCAACGCTCATTATTCATCAAACGATTGTATTAGGCTTAGCCATGCTAATTGCAAGCTACCGCGAAAAGCATGAAAAAATTACCTCCATTCGCTTTGCTGGAATTTTTGCTAGCCTGTTTACTATTGGTTGTTTAAGCAGTTTTTACCTTTTTGGTTTTACCTTGTGGTTCAACGACTATCCACATGGTGGTAATTTTATTGGTTTACTCGTCGCGGTTCCGATTTTTATTAGTTGTGTAATTGGATTAGGCATGTTGATTGGCTCACTTTTAGACATGCCTGAACGTGCCGGACATATCATTGTATTTAGTTCAGTTCCGCTTTTCTTATTAACTGGTGCAGCATGGCCTCACCATGCCATGCCTGAATGGTTACAGTGGTTTGCTTGGTGCTTACCTTCTACACACGGTGTACAAATGTTTGTACAGCTTAATCAAATGGGTGTTCCTTTAAATGTTGTGATTCCTAAATTGATTTTTCTTGCAACAATTGGAATCATTTTTTTAATTATTGCCCATTCACGTTTAAAAAATTCCAAGTAAATTTAAGGCTACATGAATGTGTATAAATTATATTTTTATTTACTATAAAATCTTATAGTTAAAGCTTATTTCTTAAATAATTGACTAAAAATTTATAAAAAAATAAATAAATTCAAAGTATTAATTTGTATCAATTGTCATGAAACCTTAAGAAAACTTTAAGTTGAAATTAAGAAATTTTCCCCATAGTAATTAGTATAGTTTTTCAGCAGCTAAGCAGAATAGTTCTGCAATCCTGCCCTATGGTGGAATTTGGATATGCCAAAAGTGTGTTATTGCGCAGATGACTTTGCAATGAATGCAGAAATATCTGATGCAATTATTCATTTAATTGAACAAGGTGCACTTCAAGCAACCTCATGTATGACCCAATCTGAACTATGGGAAACTGCTGCTGCCAAATTAAAACCGTTTAGCGATCAAGTTGATATCGGTTTGCATTTAAATCTTACCCATGCTTTCGCTTCAGGTAATACTGTTTTTTCCTTACCCATGCTTATTTTACGTGCATGGTCCTCAAGCCTGAATCGTGAATCAATTACCCAATGTATTGAAGAGCAATGGGATTTATTCGTTTCAGTCATGGGAAAACACCCAGATTTTATTGATGGACATCAGCATATTCATCAATTTCCATTCATACGCGATATTTTGCTGCAATTGTTAAAAGAGAAAAAATTTACGGGTTGGATTCGAAATTTACAGCACCCGATAGATTTACCTCGCTATCGTTTTAAGACTCGTGTGCTGTCTGCACTGGGTTCTAATTCCTTAGCAAAAGCATGTCAAACATATCATTTTAATCAAAATGACCAATTTGCCGGCATCTATGATTTTAAGCAAACTGACTATGGCGAACTGAATCAGTATTGGCTTGCAAATGCAAAAGACCATTTACTGATTATGTGCCATCCAGCGCTTGCAGAATCAAATGATCAAGATCCGATTCAACATGCCCGAATACAAGAATATGAATATTTCAGTTCGGATCAGTTTCAACTTGATTGTCAGCAATATGGTATCCAGCTCACTAGACTAGGGGCAATGCAATGAACACAAAACCATTTTTATCCTGCGTTGTTCCAGCCTATAACGAAGCAGAAAATTTAAAAACTTTTATTCCTGCTTTAGCAAATAGTCTAAAACAGCAAAATCTTAGCTTTGAAATTATTGTGGTAGATGATGGGAGTAAAGACGACACCATTCCTATTCTACAAACAATGATTGATGATTACCCATTGGTTGTGCTTGAACTTTCACGCAACTTTGGTAAAGAAGCAGCTTTAAGTGCTGGTTTAGATCATGTGACAGGTGAAGTTACCCTACTGATTGATGCTGATTTTCAACATCCATTTGAAGCAATTCCAACCATGATTAACCTTTGGAAAAATGGTTATGACATGGTGTATGGTATTCGCAATCGTACTACAGAATCTTGGCTTAAACGTGTGTTAACCCAAGGTTACTATCGTATATTAAACTTAAGCTCTCCGATCGATATTCCAGAAAGCGCTGGCGACTTCCGTCTACTAGATGCAAAAGTTGTTGAGGCAATTAAACAATTGCCAGAAAAAAACCGCTATATGAAGGGTCTTTATGCTTGGGTTGGATTCAAAAGTATAGGCGTTAATTTTTCTGAACAAGAACGTCAGCACGGCCGTTCTAGCTTCAACATAAAATCTCTATTTAACTTGGCTATGTCAGGTTTAACTGGGTTTTCAGATTTACCTTTACGCATCTGTATTTATTTAGGTGCAATCCTAGCTTTAGGTGCTATGGGTTACGGCGTATGGATCATCATTAAAACGTTAATTGAAGGAATTTCTGTTCCAGGTTGGGCAACACTTGCAGCCGGTATGACTTTACTTGGTGGTATACAGTTGTTGTTCCTTGGTATTGTTGGTGAATATGTTGGCCGTATTTACGCGGAAGTAAAAAACAGACCAAAATACATTGTTGCATCTGAACATTCTCGTATTAAACAAGAAAAATCTATCACAAAGTCGGAAAACACTTTCTCAAGTTTCTAACATGTTTGCTCATATTCTTCAGCTCACGCGGTTTGCCACTACTGGGGCCGCAGCAGCACTTACTCACTATAGTGTAGCCATGCTTCTTTTTCAGAAGCATGTTGCACTGCAATATGCCAATTTACTTGCATTTTTAGTCGCCTATTGGGTGAGCTATTTCGGGCATCGTATTTTTACGTTTAAAGCACAGCATCTTGATCATCGTCAGACTCTACCAAAATTCACATTGGTTGCAGGTTTAGGTTTTTTATTTAATGAAAGTTTTCTTTTACTCTCAAACCTCTATTTTAACATTCCTGTTTCAACCTTAGTGTGTATTGCAATTGTTCTGACCTCTGTCGTGACTTTTTTGCTTAACCGTTTTTTTGCATTTCAACATTAAGGATTGTGTATGCAGCAATGGCTTCGTAATTCCAAATTTTTATTATTTTTTTTACCGTTTTGGTTACTTCTTCTTTCCTGGATAAGACCTCTATCTGTACCTGACGAAGGCCGCTATGGAGATATTAGCCGAGCTATGGTCGAATCTGGAGATTGGTTAACTCCACGAATCGATGGTTTGCCATTCATGCATAAACCTCCACTCCTACACTGGTTAAGTTCTATGTTTATGGAGCTTTTTGGTGTACATGTCTGGGTGTTACGGTTAGTACCTGTGTTAGCTGGTACCCTCATGTTAGTGGGTCTATTCTTATTTGTAAAAAAGCATATTTCGGAAGGTGTAGCACAGCTTACGGTTATTATTTTAGCGACCAACCTGCTTTTCTTTGGTAGTAGCCAGTATATTAACCATGACTTATTAGTAGCATCGGGGATTACATTAAGCGTTTTATGCTTTGCTGATTTCACCATTTCTGCACGAAAATCTATTTTATTTTTAGGTTATGTCGCTGGTGCAGCCGCTTTTCTAAGTAAAGGTCTTATTGGCGTTCTCATTCCAGGTATGATCCTGTTACCGTGGTTACTCTACACAAAACAATGGAAGAAAATACCTTCACTTCTTAATCCATTGGCTATCTTGCTATTCTTACTTATTGTTAGCCCATGGTTGTACGCAGTACAAAGTAAATATCCTCAATTTTTACATTATTTCTTTATTGACCAACAATTTAGTCGCTTCAGTTCTAAAGAATTTAATAATAAGCAACCGTGGTGCTTCTATCTGCTTATTTTGTTTGTCGGTTCTTTGCCTTGGTTTTTTGCGAGTAGATTTGAATCTATTAAGACCGTCTTTAAAGATTATAAGCAATCGGGTATATTTGCCCTGCTTGTATGGTGGTTTATTTCTGTTACGGTTTTCTTCTCTATTCCGCCTTCTAAACTAGCGGGCTATATTTTACCTGCTGTACCACCCCTTACTATTTTCTTGGCGCTTGTGATTAACAAAGTTCTTGAAAGCAGTTATAAAACCAAATTACAGGTATGGGGTACTCCTGTATTTATTATGATTCTTGGGATTGGTATTGTGGCTACCCCACATTTTCTCCGTGCGGATCAACCATTTTTTCAACATCAAGCCATATTCATTTACACCATTGGTACACTGTTAATTGTACTTCCACTGGTTTTAGTATGCTTATATAAAAAGCAGAAAGTGAGCTATTTAAACTATATTTTTATGAGTTTAATTGTTCTATGTAGTTCGGTTCCTTTTGCTGTTCGTATTTTAGATACTAAAAATAATGTGGGCCAAACAGATTTTGCTGATCACATCACCCCATCTACAAAAATAGTTTTCTACAATTACTATTTTTATGATGTGCCTTTCCTTTTACAGCTTAAACAGCCTGTGTATATTGTAAATGAATGGGATAGTGTTCATTCAGATAGCGCTTCTTTAGAAATTAAAGATGGCTTGTTATTTGAGCCGCAACTTAAAAAGTATTTGTGGAGCGAACAGCAGCTCAAAGATGCTCTGGTTCAAAAGCAAGATTTGATCGTGGTCAGTCAGCCAAATAATTTTGCAACTAAAGACCCGTCAGTAAAAACTTTGCATTACAGAAACTATGATGTGTTTATTTTCCATTCAGCAAAATAAATAAATCAGAAATAAAAAAGGAAGCCTAAGCTTCCTTTTTTATTTTAAAACGTTTTACTCTTCAGAAGTATCTTCACTATTAGATACAACTTCTTCGCTATCGGTTTCAGTCGTATCTACTTCGCCTTCAAGAAGTTCTTCTTCATCTTCTACAGCTTCAATTGAAACTACGCCAACAAGAGTTTCTTCTTCACTTAAACGGATGAGACGAACACCTTGAGCATTACGACCTGTCATTGCAACTTCTGCTGCACGCGTACGAACAAGCGTACCACCATCAGAAATCAACAATAACTCTTTCGTTTCATCAATAGAAACTGCACCAACTAGCTCACCGTTACGTTCACTTGTTTTAATTGCAATAACGCCCTTACCACCACGTTTTTTGGTCGGGAAGTCATTTACAGGAGTACGTTTACCGTAACCGTTGGCACTCGCACACAGGACTTCACCAGTCTCAGGTACAACGACAAGCGATACGATGCGGCTTACTAGACTTGAATCTGCTGAATCATCATTATCATCTGATTCATCGTTTTCAACTTCTGCATCTTCTTCGCTTAAAGTACTGCTTGCAAAGCTCACGCGCATACCACGTACACCTTTCGCTGTACGACCCATTGCACGTACGTCAGTTTCAGCAAAACGAATTGCTTTACCTTCGTTAGAGAACAACATGATTTGCTGATTACCATCAGTAATCGCAACACCAATTAAGGTATCTTCTTCATTCAGTTCAATAGCACGTAAACCATTTGAACGAATGTTTGCAAACTGTTCTAACTCAACACGCTTAACCGTACCCGAAGCTGTCGCCATAAACACATAGTGGTTTTCTGGGAACTCTGTTAACGGCAAGATAGCAGTGACTGTTTCTGTTGCATCTAAAGGTAACAAATTCACGATTGGACGGCCTTTTGCCCCACGTGATGCTTGAGGAACCTCAAATACTTTCAGACGGTACACTTTACCCACGTTGGTAAAGCAAAGTACAGTCGCGTGGTTCGATGCCACAATCAGATGTTGAATAAAGTCATCATCTTTCATAGAAGTTGCAGACTTACCACGTCCACCACGGCGCTGTGCCTGATAGTCTGAAAGTGGTTGAGTTTTTGCATAACCCGTTTGCGAAACAGTTAATACCACTTGTTCTTCTGGAATTAAATCTTCACGGCAGAAATCGACACGAGATTCAACAATTTCGGTACGACGTGCATCACCATATTGTTGTAATACTTGTGCTAACTCTTCACGAATAACACCCATCAACAAGTTGAAGTCATTTAGAATAGCTGTAAGTTCAGCAATTTGACCCAAAATTTCAGTATATTCTGCGTGTAACTTGTCTTGTTCTAGACCTGTTAAACGGTGTAAACGTAATTCTAAAATTGCGCCTACTTGTGTCGGAGATAGACGATAAATTGAATCGCTTAAACCAAATGGACGATTTGGATCTTCACCTTCAATTTCATCTGGACGAACAGAAATAGCACCTGCTTTTTCAAGTAATGAAATAACACCACCACCTGCCCACTCACCAGCAAGTAAACGCTCACGCGCTTCAGCAGGGTTAGCAGAAGTTTTGATGGTTTCAATAATTTCATCAATATTGGCTAAGGCAACTGTCAAACCTTCCAAGATATGACCACGTTCACGTGCTTTACGTAATTCGAACATGGTACGGCGTGTCACAACTTCTTGGCGGTGACGAATAAATGCCGCAATAATATCTTTCAGATTCATCAATTTTGGTTGTCCGTTGTCTAGACACACCATGTTGATGCTGAATGAGTTTTCAAGCTGGGTATTTAAGAATAAGTTATTTACAACGACTTCTGCGTTTTCACCGCGTTTTAAGTCAATTGCAATACGCATACCGTCTTTATCAGACTCATCACGAAGCTCTGAAATACCTTCAAGTTTTTTCTCTTTAACTAACTCAGCAATACGTTCAATCACTCTTGCTTTGTTTACTTGATATGGAATTTCAGTAAAGACGATGGTTGTACGACCTGTCTTTTCATCTTCTTCGAAATGGTATTTACCGCGAATGTGTAAACGACCTTTACCGGTACGGTAGGCATCAACAATACCTGATTTACCGTAAATAATACCGCCTGTAGGGAAGTCAGGACCGGTAATGTATTCCATCAATCCTTCAATTGAAATATTCGGATTATCGGCATAAGCCAAACAAGCATTCACAACTTCTGTCATGTTGTGTGGTGCCATGTTGGTTGCCATACCTACGGCAATACCAGCAGCACCGTTAATTAACAAGTTTGGAACGCGTGTCGGAAGTACCTGAGGAATACGTTCCGAACCGTCGTAGTTATCTTCCCAATCAACTGTGTCTTTTTCTAAATCTGCAAGAAGCTCATGTGCCAGCTTAGTCATACGGACTTCGGTATAACGCATCGCCGCGGCACTATCACCATCGATCGAACCGAAGTTACCCTGACCATCAACCAATAAATAACGTAAGCTAAAGTCTTGAGCCATACGAACAATGGTTTCATAAACAGCTGAGTCACCATGCGGGTGATATTTACCGATTACGTCCCCAACGACACGAGCAGATTTCTTGTAGGCTTTGTTATAGTCATTGCCCAATTCGTGCATGGCATAAAGCACACGACGGTGAACAGGTTTAAGACCGTCTCTCACATCCGGCAATGCACGAGATACGATTACACTCATTGCGTAATCTAAATATGAATGCTTGAGTTCGTCCTCAATGGCAATCGGTCGGATTTCCGATACGCTCATGCATACTCCTTCTTACAGATAGATATTTCTATCCGTTTATATGTCTTGATCTTGCAAAAAATTTAGTTCCGGAAAGTGAACTAAAATCGAAAAAAATATAGCTGTATACTATAGCATAAATTGCTCGCTAACTGGGAGTTTAGCGATCTTAAAATAGCATTTTTTTACAATAAAAATTCTATTAGAATTAATAAGTTAAAATTATAGGTTTCTACTTTTAAATGTATTCTTTAAAACTCAATTATTCGATCAAAATATAAACAGCATGAAAGTACTCTTTTTAGAACACATTTCATCTATTTAAAGAATCAAACTTTTCGTCTTAACTCAACTTAGCAATATTTGAGCTAAAGATTCCAAGACTATTTTTCAAATTCATTGCTCTTTTTTTGAATAATCAATTTGAACTTATCATTTTACAGGACGGTATTGAGCCGGTATCCATTGATATCCCTTTGAGCTTTTACCAATGTGTCCAATGCCAGGAAAAGCGATATGTGCTGCCCCCACCCACCATTGGTTTTTATAGGCTTGTTCAAAGATACTCTTACGAACAGCTATAGCCTGATTCGAATGAGTATCGGGTTTGTAGCTTGCTTCAGGATAAGGAAATTGGACTGCACCGTAATGCACCACATCGCCTAGACCTAAGAACTTTTGACCGTTTTGTCCATCTACTAAGTATGAAGAATGACCTTCCGTATGACCATGAGTCACGATCAGTTGAACATTCGGTATGTTAAAAGTGGCTTTGGTAAAAGCAACTAGTTGCCCTGCCTTTTGGTATGGCTGCAAGGCATCACGCGTCATTTTAAATATTGGTTTAAAAAAAGCGGTGGCTTTTGCTTCATTTGCAGATGATGTCCAAAAGTCGACATCTTCTTTCGCCAGATAAACTTTCGCATTTGGATAAACCATTTTGCCATCAAGTGTAATACCGCATAAGTGATCAGGATGGGCATGTGTAATTAAGATGGTATCTATTTGTTCAGGCTGTACGCCTGCTTTCTTTAAATTTTCAGGCACATGGCCCAAGGTAGGCCCAAAACATTTTGCAGTGCCAGCATCAATTAAAATATTTTGAGTAGGTGTTTGCACAAGATAGGCAGAGAAATCCGTGACAATCTGATTATGCTCATCTACAGGAACAAAATTTTCTGCAAAGAGTTGATTGGCTTTTTCAGCCGAAATGCCCAGTAAGTCACTACGAGGCAATCCTAGTTCGCCATCAAACAGAGCCGTTACTTTAAGGTTTCCAATCGGTTGCAAAAAATAACCATCTACCTGATGTACGCTTGGCTTTTGTTCAGCATGAATAAGCGTACCCGCACTCAGGAGCAATAATATCGTAAGTGATTTTAATGATTTCATCATAGAGGCCTTGGTATTTTAATACTTTAACTCTATCGACTTTTATTAGTTTAAATCGCTCAATAAGCTATAAGAAACGCTCAAATTGACTTATTCGGCAGCTAGAACAGCTGGATCTATACCATAACGCTCTATAAAGCGATCACGAAAAATAGCAACAGACTGGTATCCAGATTTGGCTGCAATGGTTTTCATGGGTAGTTTTTTGGAATACAACAACTCAAGTGCATAAGTAAGACGTGCATGCGTAATCGTTTCTCTTAAGGTCGTATCTTCATGGCTAAGCTTGCGGCGAAGTGTTGCACTGCTCAAACCTAGTCGCATTTCAAACTCACTAGACTGCCAATGATGCTGTGGATTCTCTATTACCCAATCGTGAATGATTTTTGTCAATTTAGGTGGCGGTACAATTAGCACATCTGAACAATGCTGTTGGCATAACTGTACAAGCATAGCGGTAATACATAAACGTGCTTTCACCACATCATGATTAAACAAAGCCGTTTGCCACTCGGTTAAAGAGGTAGCGAAATCATCAATTGAAAACTTTAATATTGCTTCGGTTTTGTCGACTACAGGCTTCGCCCAAATCATTTGTGCGGCTTGAATGACTTCGTCACACATAGGCACCAGAATAGTGAGATATTCACCCGTTATAGGGTCAGGCAAATTAACTGCATCGATAACCGTATCGGGTTTTATAATATAGAGATCGCCGGCACTAAAATTGATTTGTTTTGTTTGAAGATTTAATTGTTGTTGCCCATATAGAATAAATCCCATATGCAACTGGCTAACTTTAATATTGGAAAGGCCATGCTGATTTTTAGACCGAATACATAAATAATCTCGTGCCATATCTGCCCGCGCCAATCTCACCAATGACTGGTGCAATTGATGAGCTTCGATGGAAGCGGAATAATTAATATTCATAATAATGATCTAAACAAAAAAACGCCCTTGACTATTTATAGCACAAGGGCGTTTTTCGAATAAGTGACAAGCTGTAAATTACAACTTGCTTACTAACTCAGGTACTACAGCGTTCAAATCACCAACTAACCAGTAGTCAGCAACGCTGTTGATTGGCGCTTCTTCGTCTTTGTTGATTGCAACAATAACTTTAGAATCTTTCATACCAGCTAAGTGCTGGATCGCACCAGAAATACCTACAGCAATGTAAAGCTCAGGTGCAACGATTTTACCAGTTTGACCCACTTGGAAATCGTTAGGTACGAAGCCTGCATCAACTGCTGCACGTGAAGCACCTTGTGCAGCACCAAGCTTGTCAGCTAATGGGTCAAGTACTTTGTGGTAGTTCTCACCAGAACCTACACCACGACCACCAGATACAACAATACGAGCAGCTGTTAATTCTGGACGATCAAGTTTAACGATTTCTTCAGATACAAACTTAGAAATGCCTGCGTCTTTTACTTCGCCAACTGTTTCAACCGCAGCAGAACCACCTTCCGCAGCAACTGGATCAAATGCTGTACCACGAACAGTACCAACAATGATTGCTTCGTCAGATTGAACAGTTGCAATAGCGTTACCAGCATAGATTGGACGCTTGAATGTATTCGCAGATTCAACAGAAATAATGTCTGTGATCATGCTTACATCAAGAAGCGCAGCAACACGTGGAAGAATGTTCTTACCAGTCGTTGTAGAAGCAGCTAAAACGTATTTGTAACCTTTAGCCAAGTCAGCAACTAAGCCAGCTACGTTTTCAGCTAATTGGTTTGCATAAGCAGCGTTGTCAGCAAGTAATACTTTGCTTACACCAGCAACTTTAGCAGCAGCGTCAGCAACTGCTTGAGCGCCTGAACCAGCAACTAATACAGTAATATCACCACCGATTTTTTGAGCTGCAGCAACAACGTTTAAAGTAGCACCGTTAAGTGTCTGGTTGTTGTGATCAGCGATAACTAAAATACTCATGATTTTATCCTTCCGTATTAGATCACTTTCGCTTCATTTTTCAATTTTTCAACAAGCTCATCTACAGATTTCACTTGTACGCCAGCTTTACGTTCTGCTGGAGCTTCAACTTTAACAGTTTTAAGCTTAGTACCAGCTGTAACACCGTAATCAGCAGGAGATTTAGTATCAAGCGGTTTTTTACGAGCTTTCATGATGTTAGGCAATGCAGCATAACGTGGCTCGTTTAAACGCAAGTCAGTTGTAATAATTGCAGGAAGCGCAAGTTCAACAGTTTGTAAACCACCGTCGATTTCACGAGTCACTTGTACTTTACCGCCATCCACTTTCACTTCAGAAGCAAACGTACCTTGACCAGCACCTAATAATGCACCAAGCATTTGACCTACTTGGTTAGAATCATCATCAATTGCTTGTTTACCAAGAAGGATAAGTTCTGGTTTCTCAGCATCAACAACACCTTTTAAGATTTTAGCAACTTCTAGAGCGCCAATTTCATCAGTGGTTTCAACTAAAATACCGCGGTCTGCACCCAAAGCCATTGCAGAACGGATTTGTTCTTGAGCTTCTTTAGGACCAATAGAAACAACAACGATTTCTGATACTGTTCCTTTTTCTTTTAAGCGAACCGCTTCTTCCACTGCGATTTCACAAAATGGGTTAATTGACATTTTAACGTTGGTAAGGTCAACCCCACTATTGTCCGGCTTAACACGAACTTTAACGTTGGCATCAACCACACGTTTTACAGCAACAAGAGCCTTCATGTAATCCTCGGCTGTTCTAGCAAAAGTAAATGTTGAGAAAAGTATATTAACTCTTCAATTCAAATTTTTTAGGTACCCTATCTTGCAATGTGTTTGGCATTTCGGTCAAGTCACAATTTTCTGGAACAGTACAAAAAAAATGAAATCATCAGTTCATAAAAAAAATTTCACAGCTGACTCGCCCTTATTTTATTCTTTTTAAAGTCTATTTTATACATTGATTTTTATTATCTTTTTATCTTATTTACCTTATTAGTCAGAAACATAAGCGCCTTATAAATGAGTCAAATTTTGTCGTTTTTAGGCCATATATGCCGACAAAATGTGCAAAGTTCAAAATGGTCAATTGGGTAATTTCACATATTTCTTTTAAACAAATTTGTAAAAAAGTACAAATGATCTCTACATTCATCTGATTCAGTGCAATCAAAGTCGCGTATTGATAAATAATTTATCTTAAATGACTTAATGCTTGGTCGCTCGCGGATGAGCCTGATCATACACTTGAGCCAAATGATCAAAATCGATATGCGTATAAATTTGGGTAGTCGATAAGTTGCTATGGCCTAACATTTCTTGAACTGAACGCAAATCACCACTACTTGATAACATATGGCTGGCAAAACAATGTCGAAGTAAATGCGGATGTAAGTCGACATTTACACCTGCTCGTTGTGCCTGAAGTTTTACACGCTTCTCGATTTGCCGTGGAGTGAGTACACCACCACGCTGTGAAATAAAAACAAAAGCATTTTGGTCAAAATGACCTTTCCAGATTTTATAAATTTTAAGCCAGTTCAATAGACTTTCTTTTGCCTTTTTCCCAAATGGGACAATACGGGTTTTATTTCCTTTACCCGTAATACGAACAAGATGACGATTAAAATCGATATCTTTAATTGTGAGGCCTTGTAGTTCTGCGAGTCGTAAACCACTTGAGTAAAGTAGTTCCAACATGGCTTTATCTCGCAACCATAATTGCTGATCAACCGGTTTTTCCGGCATAGGTTGATCTAAAATTTGATTAACCGTTTCTATATCGATCATACCCGGCAAAGGCCGAGGCTGGCGTTTTAACTTAAAATCGTCAGTAGGATTAATTTCTAGATATTTGCCCTGTTCAGCCCATTTCATAAACTGACGAATAGAAGTGAGGTGACGCTGCATACTACTTGGGCTTAACTGGTCTTGCTCAACACGTTGAGCTAGATATTCACGTAAATCTGAAGCTTCAACATTTTTTAAATCAATTTTTTTTGAGTCACAGAACTCAAGAAAGCTTTTCACATCTCGCTCATAAGCCGTAATTGTATGCTCAGACTGATTTTGAATTTTTCTTTCTTTTAACCACATCGAGAGCAGTTGTAATGCAAAATCCAAATTGCTCTCCATTTATTTGCCCATTTTTTTGAGTGTACCAAAAACTATTTGATCATGAAAATTTCATATCGCACAGCATAATGAATCTAACTTATATATTACAATTTATACCAAGTATTCATTGGACCTTGCTGCCATGACCACCGTACTCATTCCTTATTTAATTGCCATTACTTTACTTACGCTTACTCCCGGCTTAGATACGACTTTAATTATTCGTACTGCTACACTTGAGGGTAAATCTAAAGCGTTCCAAGCAGCTCTTGGAATTAGCCTTGGCTGTATTGTATGGGGAATTGTCGTGGCCTGCGGTTTAGGTGCTCTACTTATGGCATCTGACTTAGCTTTTAATCTATTGAAATGGATGGGTGCCGCTTATTTAGCATGGCTGGGTTTAAATATGATTTTAAAACCACGTAGCCAACTTGCAGACATACAAGAAAATAATCCAAATCGCTCTACCTCAGAGAATTGGTTTGTTAAAGGTTTCTTTGGCAATTTACTCAATCCCAAAGTAGGTATTTTTTATATTTCATTTCTTCCCCAGTTCATTCCTGCCCAAGCATCGGCTGTCACTTGGGTAATGGGACTTGTGATGATTCATGTCGTGATTGGAATAATATGGTCAACTTTATTAATTTTAGCCATGCAGCCACTTTCACGTTATCTAAAACAACCTAAATTTGTGAAATATATGGACCGAATTACAGGCAGTATTTTTGTGTTGTTCGCATTGAAATTAGCTTTGAGTAAAAGGTAATAAAATCAAAAATTATTGTACATATAAAAGTAAGCCCCTTTTATCACTTTAACTGATGAAAAGAGGCTTCTATTTAGGCCATGCGATTAACCTTGGAAATAACGTAAATCCAAACGCCCATCATATACATGGGTTGTTGGACCAGTCATCCAGACCACATCACCTTCTTGCCATTCAATTTGTAACTTACCACCAGCAAGTTCAACTTCTACAGAGTTCGCAAGTAAACCACGGCGCATACCACTTACCGCAGCAGCACATGCTCCTGTACCACAAGCAAGTGTTTCACCAACACCACGTTCAAATACACGTAAGCGAACATGTTTATCATCAATCACTTGCATAAAGCCGGCATTCACACGTTCAGGGAAACGTTTATGTGATTCAACTTGTGGGCCAATACCTGCTACATCAGCAGTGAGTACATCTGGAACAATAGTGACCGCGTGTGGGTTACCCATGTTGACTACGTCAATACTAATGTTTTGGTCATTTGCCAACTCAAGGGTATATAAAGCTTCTGGCTCTTCGGCAACAAATGGAATTTCATTTGGTAGAAACTTTGGGTAGCCCATATTTACGCGCACCCAACCATTTTGCCCAAGCTCAGGCTTTACAATACCTGCTTTGGTTTGTACGGTAATGTTGGTTTTATTAGTTAAATGACGTTCATGTACAAAACGCGCGAAACAACGTACGCCATTACCACATTGTTCAACCTCAGAACCATCGGCATTGAAAATGCGATATTTAAAGTCAGCTTCTGGTAAATCTGGTGGTTCGACAATTAAAAGCTGGTCAAAGCCAACACCAAAGTGTCGATCTGCCAAACGTTGAATGGTTGCTGTATCTAAATAAGCTCTTTGGCTAATTAGATCAACCACCATGAAATCATTGCCCAAACCATGCATTTTGGTAAATTCTAATAACATCTCATTTACTCCTCAGGCAATAAACGTTCTTTTTCCCAAAGCGATTCAACCGTTTCACGTTCACGAATTAAATAGCTCTTTTCACCTGATACCATGACTTCTGCTGCACGGCCACGCGTGTTGTAATTTGAACTCATGACAAAACCATAAGCCCCTGCGCCGAGTACAGCCAACAGGTCATTTTCTTGTAGTGCGAGTGAGCGGTCTTTACCAATAAAGTCACCTGTCTCACAAATCGCCCCAACTAGGTCCCATACTTTTTCTTCAGTATCGGTACGTGGCACAACAGGCTGAATATCCATCCAAGCTTCATATAAAGCAGGACGAATCAAATCATTCATTGCTGCATCAATAATCGCGAAATTACGATGTGTCGTTGGTTTAAGCAAATCAACTTTAGTTAAAAGTACACCCGCATTTGCACTGATGCTACGGCCCGGCTCCATATAGACTTTTAAGCCTAACTTTTCTAAAGCAGGTTTCATGGAGTTTGCATATTCTTCAACACTTGGCGGTGTTTCATCTTTATAACAAACCCCTAAACCACCACCGATATCGATATGTTTAAGATTGATGCCTAGTTTTTTCAACTCATCGATCATCACAATGACACGGTCTAAAGCATCAACAAACGGTTTAGTTTCAGTGAGCTGTGAACCAATGTGACAATCAATACCTACAATTTCAAGATTAGGTAAAGAAGCCGCGTATTGATAAGTTTCATAAACTGTATCACTTGGAATACCAAATTTATTTTCTTTTAAACCAGTTGAAATATAAGGATGCGTTTTTGCATCAACGTCTGGATTTACACGTAATGAAATCGGCGCTTTCTTGCCTAAACGAGCTGCCACTTTTTGAAGGCGGTCTAATTCGGCATAAGACTCTACGTTAAAGCAAGCAATACCTACATTGAGTGATGTTTCAATATCTGCTTCGGTTTTACCTAAACCTGAAAAAACAACTTTAGATGCATCTCCACCCGCTTTTAAAACGCGAGCCAGCTCACCACCAGATACAATATCAAAACCCGCACCAAGTTTTGCCAAGACACTAAGAACAGCTAAATTTGAGTTAGATTTCACCGCAAAACAGATTTGATGATCAATAAAGTCAAAAGCACGGTCCATATCCAAGTAATGTTTTTCAAAAGCTGCTTTTGAATAAACATACAAAGGTGTGCCAAATTGCTGCGCAAGCTGCTCCATAGAACATTGCTCTGCATGCAATACTCCATTAATGCGAGTGAAACTCATGAATGTGTCCTTATTTCAAAGCTTAAGGTGATGTAGTTTGGTTTTGGGCTGATGATGACTCGACTGGCTGTTCAGACTTTTCATCCTTTTGCACAGCTGGTTTTGATTCTTTATTACGATAAAGCAAGTATTTTGCACGGTTGTCATAATTTGGATCAGAAGGTAGCTGCAATGCTCCTGACTGACCGCAAGCTGTAAGCAAAATACTGCTGCTCAATAAACTGATGAGGCAAATGACACGAAGCATCTGAGCACCTGATTTAAACAATTCGATGCAGTATACCGTGATCATGCAAGCGGCTAAAGAGTAAACTTGAATAGAAAAACAATATGCATAAAAAACGCCAGCTTTTCAGCCAGCGTTTAGTCATAAGCAAATCAATTTAATTACTTTTTATGCCGTGGTTTATAGAAGAAGAAATAACCAATGATCAAGATAACAAACCAGATTGGGCTGACTTTCAGAGCTTTAAACGTGTCTGGCTCTAAAGACAACACGTAAATCATGCCCACAAAGAAAATAATCGTGATCCAACAGGTAAATAAACCACCCGGCAATTTAAATGTTGATTTGGCATGCAGTTCAGGGCGTGTCGTGTAATAACGAATGTAGCTCCAGATAATCAGTAACCACACGCAAATGAACAAAATGGTTGAAAGCGTTGTTGCAAGTGTGAAGGCTTCAACTGTATTTGGTACAAAATACTGTAATGCCGCACCTAACAATAAACACGCAGCAGAGAAATACAATGCATTTGCAGGTACTGCACGTCTGTTCAATTTACCAAAAGCTTTCGGTCCTTGATCTTCACGAGATAAACCAAACAACATACGGCTTGTTGAGAATACACCGCTGTTCATTGACGACATCACTGATGACAATACCACTAAGTTCATCAAGATTGCTGCTGCTGCAATACCTGCTTGGCTAAACAAGTTTACAAATGGACTGATCGCCGGATCAATTCTATTCCACGGCGTTACCGACATTACAATAAGCAATGCCAATACGTAGAAAATAATGATACGAACTGGAATTGAGTTAATCGCTTTAGGCAAGTTGCGCTCAGGATCTTTGGTTTCAGCAGCCGTTGTTCCCACAAGCTCTACACCCACGAAAGCAAAGATTGCGATCTGGAAGCCAGCCAAGAAACCATGCACCCCTGTTGGGAAGAAACCACCATTTGCCCACAAGTGGGTAAATGAAGCCACCTCGCCCGTACTAGAAGTAAAGCCAGTAAAGATCATCCATAGACCCACTGCAATTAAAATAATAATCGCAAGAATCTTAATAAGCGCAAACCAGAACTCTAACTCACCAAATAGGCGTACAGTTAATAGATTCAAGCCCATAATAAATACAATAGCGGCAACGCTAATCATTGCACCTTCCATTGGTGAGAAAGGCTGCCCGTTATTGAAGAATTGTAAGTAGTAGATAATTGCAGAAAGATCGGCGATACCAATCGTGATCCAGCACAACCAATAGGTCCACCCCACAAAATAACCTGCCCATGGGCCAATTAAATCTGTGGTGAAGTCAATAAATGATTTATAGGTCAGATTTGACAGGAGTAATTCGCCAAGAGCACGCATGACAAAAAACACCATCACACCAATAATCAAATAAATGAATAAGATAGATGGGCCGGCAAGACTAATCGTTTTACCTGACCCCATGAATAATCCAGTACCGATGGCACCACCAATTGCAATCAGCTGTAAATGCCGATTGGAAAGACTACGATGGAGCTCACCTTGTTCATGAGGGTCGCTCAGATTTTGATTCGACATTTTATGAATACACTCCAGTAATTTTTTTAGTCCGTTAGCTAAATTCAAATCAAAAAGACGATATCGCACCATTTGCAGGTATCTTTTTAAATGTATATTTTTTGACAACTTTTCAGCTAACCAATTTTTGTCTGTATGGCTGATAATTTCAAGATACATACAATTAAATCCGATAATACGCACAAGAACATAGCAATACAACGCACCTTCCAGTCTACAAATAAGACTTGAACCACTTTGATTTTTCAATTAAAAAAGGCAATCTGATCGATTGCCTTTTTATATTTTGCTTCTAAGTTATTTATTCTTGGGCAAAATTACGTTTTATTTTTGACTTATAAAAACCAAAGTAACCAATTGCAAGTACAAGGAACCAGATTGGGCTAACCATAAGCGACTTAGCTGTATCTGCTTCAAGGCTTAAAATCGCAATCGTAAATAAGAAGAAAGCAATAACGACATAACTCATCGCTACCCCACCCGGCATTTTAAAGTTCGATTTTTCATGCAGTTCAGGAGATAACTTACGGTAGCGGATGTAACACACCAAAATCAAAATCCATACCGTTAAGAATAAAATGGTGCATAACGTTGTTGCCAAGGTAAATGCTTCAATGGTATTTGGCACAAAATATTGTAATAAAGCACCGCCCATAATACAGGCACAGGAAAAAATTAAACCATTTGCCGGAACTGCGCTTTTAGTCAGCTGACCCAAAGTTTCAGGTGCCTGACCATCACGCGATAAGCCGTACATCATTCGGCTAGTTGAAAAAATACCGCTGTTCATCGAAGACATCACCGATGACAACACCACCAGATTCATAATAATTGCAGCAGTTGGAATACCTGCCATTAAGAATAATTCAACGAATGGGCTACGATCTGCTTTTACCTGATCCCAAGGTGTTACAGACATCACCACCATTAATGCCAATACATAGAACAAAATGACGCGAATCGGAATTGCGTTAATTGCTTTAGGCAAATGTTTATGTGGATCTTTAGTTTCAGCGGCTGTAGTTCCGACCAACTCCACCCCAATAAAAGCAAAGATCGCAATCTGGAAGCCCGCAAGGAAACCATTTACCCCATGAGGAAACATACCGCCATGATTCCAAATGTTAGAGATAGCAGCAACAGAGCCAGATGGTGATTGGAACTTGGACACTACCATGTAGATGCCGGCAAGGACTAAAGCAATAATGGCAACAATTTTGATAATCGCAAACCAGAACTCTACTTCGCCAAATAGACGAACCGTTAATAAGTTTAAAACTAATAAAAAGAGAACACAGCCCGCACTAATCATGGCCTGTTCTATTGGACTAAAACTGACTCCATTGGGTAGCCAAAAACTCAAATAGCTCGTTACCGCGGTTAAATCTGCCATACCTACGAGCACCCAACTTACCCAGTAGGTCCACCCGACATAAAAGCCAGCCCAAGGGCCAATCAAATCATAAGCCATATCGACAAATGACTTATAATTTAGGTTGGAAAGTAAAACTTCTCCCAAAGCACGCATAAGAAAGAAAATCATGGTGCCAATAATTAAATAGATAAATAAAATTGACGGCCCCGCCAATGAAATAGTTTTGCCCGACCCCATAAACAGGCCTGTTCCAATGGCCCCTCCAATAGCGATCAATTGTAAATGGCGATTGGTCAGCTTGCGCTGTAAGTCGCCAGCATGATCATGATGCTGAAGATTAGACATAGGTAAATATCCTAAAAATTTCCCACCTTAGCTAAAGCAAAATACATTCCAATATTTTTGGACAACGCATGAAAAATAGGCCTTTGAAAAATGATCGGGTTCTGCCTACGTTCAGGGTGTCGTTTTGCTATACTCTATTTTTACTGATTATGAAGTTATCTAACCGAAGTCGAATATGAGCAAAGTCAAAACTGTTTACCGTTGCGAACAATGTGGTGCTGATCATCCTAAATGGGCCGGTCAATGTTCAGAGTGTGGTGAATGGAATTCTCTGACTGAAGTCAAACTCGAACCTACTACAGCGCATCGTGCGCGTCCTAAAATTGGTGGCTATGCAGGCCAAGTTGCCAATATCACAACACTTAATAAAGTCTCGGTTTCTCATGAAACCCGCTTACCTACAGGTATTAGCGAGTTTGACCGTGTACTTGGCGGTGGTTTGGTCACAGGCTCTGTTGTCCTAATTGGTGGTGATCCGGGTATTGGTAAATCGACTATTCTTTTGCAAACCGCAACCCACATGGCAAGTGCAAAAAGCTCTGCACTTTATATTACGGGTGAAGAATCGTTATCTCAGGTGGCCTTACGTGCTCAGCGCCTTGACCTGCCGACAGATCAATTAAAAGTCATGGCGGAAACCTGTGTCGAGCGGATTTGTGAAGTTTTAGAACAAGAAAAACCTGTTGTTGCAATTTTGGATTCGATTCAAACGCTTTACACAGAAACGCTCCAATCTGCACCAGGTGGTGTCTCACAAATTCGTGAATCTGCTGCGTTATTGACCCGTTATGCAAAAAATAGTGGCACGGCGCTATTTATTGTTGGTCACGTGACCAAAGAAGGTGCACTCGCAGGTCCGCGTGTTTTAGAACACATGGTGGACTGCGTACTTTATTTTGAAGGCCAATCCGACTCACGTTATCGTATGATTCGTGCTGTTAAAAACCGTTTTGGCGCAGTCAACGAACTTGGCGTATTTGGCATGACCGATAAAGGTTTACGCGAAGTAGCCAACCCTTCTGCTATTTTCTTAAGTCGTTACGATGAAGCGATTCCCGGTTCAATTGTTATGATTAGCCGTGAAGGGACTCGCCCACTTTTAGTTGAAGTTCAAGCTTTAGTTGATGATGCCCAAGGACAACCACGACGTGTCGCACTTGGTCTTGAACAAAACCGCTTAAATATGTTGCTTGCTGTCATGCATCGTCATGGCGGTGTGCAAACCACAGGACAAGATGTCTATGTCAACATTGTCGGTGGTTTAAAAATTACTGAAACAGGTTCGGACTTGGCTGTTTTACTTGCCTGTGCTTCGAGTTTACGGACCAAAGCATTGCCTCAGCAACTTGCAGTTTTTGGTGAAGTTGGACTTTCAGGTGAAATTCGTCCTGTACCAAATGGACAAGAGCGTTTAAAAGAAGCGGCAAAACATGGCTTTAAATATGTCATTTTACCTAGAGGCAACGCCCCACAAAAAGAGATTCCGGGCGTTCAAGTGATTGCTGTTGCTCGCTTACATGAAGCGCTGACCGAAGCGATGCAGCTCAGCGATGAATTGACATAAAAAAACATATTTTTATAGTTGAAATTTAGTGTAAATGGCTGCATAAATACTATTACAAATTAATTTTAAACAGGAATTTCCTATGGAAGTACACCAGCGCGGCTTGATAACCGGTATTTTAATGGCTGCTTTGGCAATTTCTCCTCTTGCTGAAGCAAAACGTGCAGGTGGTGGTAAAAGCCACGGCATGGCACGCTCTACCACTTCAAGCCAGTCATATCAACAACCTCGTCAAGTGGCTCCAGTTCAACAACCTGCTACAGCACCTCAGAGATCTGGTCCGGGTGTTGGTTCAATGGTTGCAGCTGGTGTAGCTGGTGCTGCCGTAGGTGCTGTTGCAGCACATGCTTTAGCTGATGACAAACCAACATCAACTGAACAACGTGTAACCCAGCCTGACAACGAGCAACAAGCTGCTCAACAGCAACAAGAGAAGAAAGGTGGTATCCCAGGTTGGTTATGGGTATTACTTGCTGCTGCTGTTGCCTTTTTTGTATTCCGCAAATTTGGCGGGAAAAAAAAATTAGCAGCAAATAATCCTTACGCTCCAAACAGCAACGGTCAAAACACATTTGGCCGTTCAGCTGCGCCAACGAACTCAAACGACAACACCAATATTTTTGGTCAGTCTGTTGGCGGTGGTACAGCAACTCAAGCTCCGTTTGGCGGTGCAACAACAAGTAATGGCAACCAGTTACCAGATGGTAGTGAACCTGCTTCTTTCTTACGTGTTGCTCGTCAGCGTTTTAACCACATTCAGTCAATTAACAGTGCAAGTAACATCGAAGAAATTCGTCGCTACTTAACACCTGAACTTTATAACTCTATGTATAACGACATCATGGAGAACCAAGATCAGGACGTTGCCGAGTTTAGTAACTTAAATGCAATGGTTGTAGACAGTGCGACTGAAAATGGTCAATACATTGTGAGCGTACGCTTTACAGGTACAGTAAGTGAAGATTTAAATAGCTTGCCACAGCCATTTACAGAAATCTGGCACTTTGTAAAACCTGTTGGCTCTCAGCAAGACTGGGTTGTTGCAGGTATTCAACAGGCTTAATTTAAATAAGCTTTAAATAAAAAAGCCACAATATGTGGCTTTTTTATTTGCTCGCGCTTAGGCAATTTCAGCTGGAAAAGCGATGACTTTTTCGATTTTAAGTTGATCTGTTGCAACCATGAGTAATCGGTCAATACCTAAAGCAATTCCTGAGCATTCTGGCATATGAGGTAACGCAGCCAGCAAGTGCTCATCTAATGGCATGACATGAAGCCCTTGCTTAGCTCGTTCTGCATTATCTGCTTCAAAGCGTGAACGTAACACGTCTGCATCGAGCAATTCATCGTAAGCATTGGCAAGCTCTAAGCCTTCAATATAAACCTCAAAACGCGCTGCGACCTCTTCCCCATCTTCATCTACTTTCACTTTAGCCAAAGATGCCATTTCTGGCGGAAAGTCAGTTAAAAAGACAGGTGCATCAAAACCTAAACTTGGCTCAACAAAATGAGAGAACAACAAATCCATATAAGCTAAGCGATCATCACCTAAATCAAGATTTAATCCCACACGATTTGCAGTATCTTTGAGTTGCTTTAAAGTCGCTTGCAAAGGGTTAATGTCCAAGCGGTCCTGAAAAGCATGCTTATAACTTAAAATAAATGGACGAACTTCACCAAAACGATGCTGCAAACATGTTTGTAATAAATCGGCTGTTTCATGCATTAATGCTTTTAAGTCCAAACCCGGACGGTACCATTCAAGCATGGTAAATTCACTGTTGTGTTTGCGCCCGTGTTCATCGTCTCGGAAAACTTTACAGATTTGATAAATCGGCCCGCTACCACTTGCCAATAACCGCTTCATGGCGAACTCTGGTGAGGTTTGTAAATATTGAGTTTGCAACTTGCCATGAATATGACGCAAAGTCTGAACCGAAGCCAAATGCACATCGGTAACGCCTGCTTGTGAAACAATTGGCGTTTCGACTTCCATGACTTCACGTTCTGCAAAGAACTGGCGAATTTGGGTATAAAGCTTAGCACGAGCCTTTAAAGCATCAATTGAACAAGTAGGTTGATAACTTAAACTCATGCCTGTGGTCCCCCATGTGCTGCCCATTCACGGCGCAGCGGATAATTCTTACGTAATAAATCAAATGCTTTTTGCTCTACTTTGCCATCTTTAACGCAGGCACGGATGTTGGCATCATCTTGAGCAATATCATAAATTTGAGATATTTTTTGCTTTAACACTGCCTTTAAATCATGTCCTGAAAAATAGTCTTCACATGCAGGTAACTGAGTTTCAAAACGCTTATTGATGTCATATCCAAACTTTTGGCAAAACGCTTCATAAATCATTTGCGTACCGCGTGCCTTACCTTCCAAGCTATAGCCTGCGATATGCGGTGTCGCCAACGCCAACATATTTAAAAGCTCATCAGATATGACTGGTTCATGTTCAAATACATCTAGCACGACTTTACGCTGAGTACGTTGAATGTCTTGCATTAAAGCAGCTTCTTTCACGACCGGACCACGAGCGCTATTAATTAAAATGGTGTCAGGTTGAAGTTGCGCAAAAGTTTGTTCATTGAAAAGATGATATGTCGCATGTTCATCGTTTTTAGTGAGCGGCACATGAATTGAAATGGCATTGGCTTGTTGCAATAGGGTTTTAAAGCTTACATTTTCAATTGAATCTAACTGTACATATGGGTCGAAGCCAATTACATTCCAACCAAGTAACTGAGCCATATAAGCCAAACGTTTACCCACATTTCCAAGACCAACAATGCCTAGGGTAAATTTTTCTTGTTGTTCTAAAAGGTTTGTATCTAAATGCAGTAAAGCAGTAATCACATATTCAGCAACTGCCTGTGCATTACAACCTGCTGCATTGGCCCATGTAATGTCATGTTTTTCTAAGGCTTGAATATCTAAATGATCGGTTCCGATTGTGGCACTACCCACATATTTTAAAGCGGTGTTTTGAATTAAACTTTCGTTCACTGCGGTGACTGAGCGAACCAATAAAGCTTCAGCATCTTTTACATCTGCGTGCGTTAAGGTGCGTCCTGCATGGTGTTGAATATCGCCAAATTCTGAAAAAAAGTAATCGGTAAATGCCAAGTTTTCATCTGCGACGATTTTCATTATCTGCAACTCATAGCTTATAAAAACGTTATTATCCTTTGAGTTGTAGCAAAGCACAATGTTCGGGGCGTTAAATTACAACAAGGTTTCAAAGGTTAGTTCACCTACAAACCACCACCAAAATAAAAATAAGCCATCACAGCAAGAGTGAGCCACATTAAAATAATAAGTACAGCAACCAAATAATTTCGTGGCCCTTTTTCATGTTCTTCTAGCCATTCATTAGCTTGCTGTTCCGCATCGAAAATAACCTGTTGAGGCGTAAAACGAAGCGCTAACCAAATGAGTATGGGTAAAATGATGGCATCATCTACAAAGCCTAATATAGGAATAAAATCTGGAATTAAATCGATGGGACTAAAAGCATAAGCCACAGCCACGACCGCAATCACTTTGGGTAACCACGGCATTTGAGGATGCCTTGATGCAAACCAAAGCATAATAATTTGTTTTTTTAGACGCTTTGCCCATTCTTTTATTGATTGTACCCAAGACATTTGGACAGACTCTGAACCTTTAGAGTTTTATAATAATCTATAAAATCTATCCTTAGCTTAAAAGCAACAGAAATGTCAGATGAGCTTCGTTTTAAGCCCATCATATTGAACGATATATTTTAAATTTCTGTATATAAAACAAACCTGTCTCCCCTACAGAAACTTGCCAATGTCAGGCCAGATTGTTTGGCTAACTGAATGGCCATACTGGTCGGTGCTGAAATTGAAGCTAGTAGGCTAATATTCAACTGGGCACATTTTCGTATCAGTTCATAACTTGCCCGACTGGTCATCACCACAAAACCTAAACTGGTGTCGTAGTTTTCTTGAGCTAAATAACCAATTAGTTTGTCTAAGGCATTATGGCGGCCAACATCTTCAAATAACGCCACGATTTGACCATCAACCACCCACGCTGCGGCATGTGCCCCACCTGTTAAAGCGGTAATTTCTTGCTGGGCTTTTAAATGGGAAATAGCACTTGGAATTTGCTCAAGCCATATTTTTGATGCATGTGTTGTAATTTTGGGAACATCTAACTGAAACTGTTCTAAGCTCTCAATTCCGCATAAACCACAGCCTGTACGACCTACCATCATACGGCGGTGTTCTTTTAATGCAGCAAATGCTCTCGATGAAATGGTCATTTCAACCGTAATTCCCATTTCACTTTGATGCACATCAAGCGCATATAGCTCTTTTAAACTGGTCAAAATGCCTTCTGAGAGACTAAAACCTTTGGCAAATAATTCAACATCGGTTGGTGTTGCCATCATCACCGCATGTGAAATACCGTTATACACCAAGGCGATTGGGTACTCTTGCACAATATGATCTAAAACATTTTCAGATTCGGTTTTGTTAAAACGCTGTACTTGTAATGTTTCAACCCCATAAGCATGTGGTGTCAAAATGATTTCCTTTATTTCAAAATGGCGCTTGTTTAGAGCGCCATTTGTTTGAATTACATTTTAAATATCGTGTTTGATTTAAAGGCTGCTGACTTTTCTATCTGCATCTTCAGGGTCAACTGCTGTTGCCAAGTTAAAGTGCTCTGGTGCATTCCCGGGATGCAAAATCACAGGAACACTTTTTGATGCCGGAATCTTGGCATATTTATCGTGACTGCTTAATGCCACCAAAGGATTGGTTTCCGGATAGTAAGCAGCTAAGCTGCCGCGCGGAATGTTGTACGGCACAATACGGAAACTATGCACGATACGCTTCACACCATCCGAGAAAACACTTTCAATATCGACCCATTGATTTGCTTCAAAGCCTGCTTCATCAATATCAGCTTGGTTCATAAACAACACACGGCGCTGACCAAACACCCCACGGTAACGGTCATCTAGACCATATAAAGTGGTGTTGTATTGGTCATGGGAACGCGTGGTCATTAAGGTATAGACCTTACTTTCGGTATATGCCGCAGCGTACTGATTTTCCTTATCGGCATAAACCTCACTCAGCGGTGTGATCATAAACTGCGCTTTACCGCTCTTTGTATTCCAGATGTGCTGATTGGCTGGATGCTCTAGATGGAAACCGCCCGGTTTATAGACGCGTAAATTAAAGTCATGGAACTCATCAAATACATCGGCAATTGAGTCACGAATACGGTCATAGCTTTCAATGTACCATTTCCATTTAATCTGACTGTCTGGAAGTACCGCTTCAGCCATTCTTGCCACAATATCCGGTTCCGACAATATGTTTTTAGAAATTGGCGTATTACGCCCTGCCGATAAGTGAACATTACTCATGGAGTCTTCAACAGAAATTGCTTGCGGGCCGTGAAGCTGTTCATCAATTTCGGTACGGCCTAAACATGGCAAAATAAGTGCGTCTTTACCACACACCAAATGGCTACGATTTAATTTCGTTGCGACATGAACAGTTAAATCACATTTTCTAAGCGCTTCTTGAGTATATGGAGTATCTGGCGTCGCGACCGCAAAGTTTCCGCCCAAACCAATGAAGACTTTGACCTCGCCCTCAGCCATAGCTTTAATGGTTTCGACCACACCATGCCCATTTTTTCTTGGTGATTTAATACCGAACACACGGTCAATGCTATCGAGTAGTTTAGGGCTAGGCAGTTCATTAATACCCATAGTTCGGTCGCCTTGCACGTTACTGTGCCCACGAACCGGACATAGCCCTGCACCCGGTCTACCAATTTGACCACGCGCCAACAATAAATTTGCCAGCATATGTACGTTAGCAGTTCCGTGACGGTGCTGGGTAATCCCCATACCCCAACAGAAAATAGAGCGCTCTGACTCTAAAAAGAGTTTAGAGAGTTTTTCTAAATGTTCAGGTGACAGACCTGAGTGCTTATGAATATCTGCCCACTCGGTTCTTTCTACCTCAGCAATCATTTCATCGAAACCAACAGTATTGACCGCAATAAAGTTTCGGTCAAAAACGCTTGGTTTACCTGAGGCAAGTGCTTTTTTATCCCACTCATTTAAGTGCTTTAACATCCCTAACATGAGTGCATAGTCACCCCCAATTTTAGGCTGGAAATAATAACGACTAATTGGCGTACTGCCGTTGGTCATCATTTCAAGCGGTGCTTGCGGGTCTTGGAAACGCTCTAGGCCTCGTTCTTTAATCGGGTTAATTGCAATAATATTGCCGCCGCGTTTAGAAACTTCACGTAAAGTACCTAACATACGCGGATGGTTGGTGCCGGGGTTATGACCAAAACTAAAAATAGCATCAGCTATATCGAAGTCATCTAGGGTGACTGTGCCCTTTCCTAAACCAATTGAGTCAAGCAAGCCGACACTTGTGGTTTCATGGCACATGTTCGAACAGTCTGGAAAGTTATTTGTACCAAAGCTTCTCACAAATAATTGATATAAAAATGCTGCTTCGTTACTGGCACGGCCCGACGTATAAAATGCCGCTTGGTCTGGGTTATCTAGCGCATGTAAATGTTGAGCAATGAGCTTAAATGCATCATCCCACGAAATAGGAACATATTTATCGGTTGCAGCATCATAACGAACTGGGTCGGTTAAGCGGCCTAGGTCTTCTAGGAAGAAGTCACTTTGTTCTGATAACCAACTGACGGTATGGCCTGCAAAATATTCGGGAGTAACGGTTTTACTGGTTGCTTCAAAAGCAACTGCCTTGGCACCATTTTCACAAAAGTTAAAGGCATGGGCATCTTTCTTTTCTGGCCATGCACAGCCGGGACAGTCAAAACCTGTCGGCTGGTTAATGTTGAGTAAGGTAATTGAGCCTTTGCCTAAAATATCTTGTCGCTTTAGGTTTCGAGCAACACTGAGCAGTGCGCCCCACCCGCCAGCAGGATGAGTATATGGCTCAATTCGCGCAAAACTATTATTTTCCTGTATGTGCTTTTGTTCTTCTGAATTATCCACTTTTTCATCCTCTTATCTTTTTTACACTCAACAGGCTCAGTAAAATCACAATTTAATTATGGTTTTATCAAAACTACCCGCTGTTTACCCATGAGTAGAGTCTGCTTTTTATGTTATTGCTCATCTTTTAAAAGCCGGCTCAACCGCTCTTATAATATGTGCCATATTATTTACAATTACAATCATTCAGCCCAAGCACATTATTTATATAAAAATATATAAAACAATGAGTTAAAAATTTAGTAGCTGTAGTTTTTACAGATAAAAACATTATTGGGTTTCATTTTTAACAGGTTGAAAGCGTTTTAAAATTGACACTTACATGTGTTTATCTATGGTTTTTTGGTATTAAGCAGTATAAAACAATGAGAAACTTATCCTTATTAGAGCATTTATGAAGGTTGTGATCGCCCCTGACTCATTTAAAGACAGCTTATCTGCTTTGAAGGTAGCGCAAGCCATTGCCAAAGGGTGGCAAGCGGTTTTTCCTCATGCAGAAACTGTTTTATGCCCAATGGCAGATGGCGGTGAAGGAACCATTGAAGCTGTTTTAGAAGTCTGCGATGGTCAATGGCGTGAAAAAACTGTAGTCGGGCCATTAGGTCAACCTGTTCAAGCCAAATGGGGATGGTTAGAGCATCAGAAAATCGCCATCATTGAAATGGCTCAAGCGAGCGGCATACAGTTGGTCACCCCATCTGAGCGTGATGCTTGCCACAGCACAACGTTTGGCACAGGCCAGCTCATTTTGGATGCTTTAGACGCAGGCGCAAAAGATATTATTTTAACCGTGGGCGGTAGTGCTACTAATGATGGCGGCACAGGTTTACTCAATGCTTTAGGCGCAGTTTTGCTCGATACCAATCAAAACGTTTTACCCGCAGGTGGGCTTGCTCTAAGCAACCTATCAAACATTGATTTAACGCACTTTGACTCACGCATTCAGCATACACGGTTTTTACTGGCTGCCGATGTGACCAATCCACTCTGTGGCCCAAACGGCGCATCACATATTTTTGGCCCACAAAAAGGGGCTTCCCCTGCTCAAGTACATTTACTCGATGCAGCCCTTGTCCATTTTGCCGATGTCACGGCACAACTTTTAGGTTTCGACAAACGAGATGAAGCAGGCTCAGGTGCTGCTGGCGGTTTGGGCTTTGCAGCCAAAAGTTATTTAAATGCTAAGTTTAAGGCTGGAGTTAAAGTGGTGGCTGAACTGAACCAACTTGAGCATAAAATTGCTCATGCAGATTGGGTCATTACCGGTGAAGGTAAATTTGACCAGCAAACCCTAAACGGCAAAACAGTTTTTGGGGTGAGTCAAATTGCTAAGGCGCATAATGTTCCCGTTATTGTTATTGCAGGCTCTTTAGGCGAAGGCTACCAAGCACTTTATGAACATGGCGTTACGGCTGCTTTTTCACTCGCCAATGGTCCCATTACATTAGAACAGGCCTGTGAACATGCAGCAGAACTCATTTATGAAAGAACCGTCGATATTGCGAGATTAATTCAGTTTAGCCAAACCAGCTTAAAGGATAAAAAAGCTTAATCGGCTAATTTTAAAAGACTCTCTTTACAGCTTTCTAATATTTCATCGCTAAGGTTTGATTGGTCTGGGCATGCGCGAGACAAGGCAATTGCCCCTACAGACTGAGCAAGAATATTAATGGCTTGCTTTCTTAACTCTTCTGTTTCTAAAGAAACTTGTTTGGCTCGTTCGTTCATAATGAACTGAATAAGTTGCTCAATGCCTTCTTCAAATTCGACTTTTACTTCGTCGGGCTGTCTTGCGGCATCACAAGATAGCGCTGTTAAAGTACAGCCCAAATCTCGATTATCTCGATGAGTACGAGACACATAAAGCTGAATAAATTGAGTTAAGTTTAAACCTTCTATTCTTTTTAAAACCTGCTCAAGTCCATGTTTAACAGTAATTGAGACAAGGTCTGTTTTCGAACTGAAATGTTTATAAAAGCCGCCGTGGGTAAAACCTGCGCTAGACATCAACTCGGCGATGCCGACCCCATCGTAACCTTTGCTACGAAACAGTTGAGTCGCCTTTTCAACAATTTTATCTCGGTTTTCCTTTACCTGAGTTTTACTGACTTTCATGTTGACGCACCCACTTTTATTCACCCTACTGGTGATAATTATACATTGATTATGATTGACATCAAAAATTAGTTATTTTAGATTATGATCATCATCTAAAAATTAAAGCGTGGAGACATCACATGTCAGCTCAGTCAAAAGTACTTATTACAGGGGCTTCGTCAGGGATTGGTTCTGTCTATGCAGACCGATTTGCGCAACGTGGTCACAACTTAATCTTGGTGGCACGAGACATCAACCGTTTAGATAAAATCTCAAAAGATCTTCAAGAAAAATACGGTGTACAGGTCGAGTTCATTCAAGCCGATTTATCAAAGGATCAAGACATTAGTAAAATTGAAGATGTACTTAAAAACGATGCCGATATTGAAATTTTGGTAAATAACGCAGGTATTACACTAAACGGAAACTTTTTAGCTCAGGATATTAAAGAAATTGAAACACTCATGACTTTAAATATGACGGCGGTGGTTCGATTGTCTCATGCAGTTTCAGAACAACTTGTGCGTAAAGGTAAAGGGTCAATTATTAATTTAGGTTCTGTAGTTGGGTTGTCCCCTGAATTTGGCTCTACCATTTATGGTGCAAGTAAGTCTTTCATACATTTTTTTAGCCAAGGTTTACATTTAGAGTTAAAAGATCATGGTGTGCATGTTCAAGCCGTATTGCCATCTGCAACCAAAACCGAAATTTGGGAACGTTCAGGCATCGACTTAAGCCAAGTTCCGCCATTAATGGATGTCAATGATTTGGTCGATGCTGCTCTAATCGGCTTTGATCGCAAAGAAACAATTACAATTCCTGTGCTTAAAGACGAAAATCAATGGAATAATTTTGAAAAATCACGTATCACTTTACTACCAAACTTTTCTTCGGCTGAAGTAGCTCAACGTTATAAAGCTAACTAGTATGGCTACCCACCTCTTAAGTAGGAAAATCTTATGAATGTTATTGATGCTCTCCGTAAGCGCCGTGCAATTAAACGCTTCGACCCTTCTTTTGAATTATCTGAAGATAACAAGAAAGAGTTATTACAAGAAGTTTTAGCAAATGCACCAAGTGCTTTTAACTTGCAACATTGGCGTCCAGTGATTATTGAAGACACTGAGTTAAGACAAAAAATTCGTGCCATTGCTTGGGACCAACCGCAAGTTACAGAAGCATCTTTACTGATTGTGTTATGTGCAAAAGTAAATACATGGGAAGTTGATGCCAAACGTGTATGGGATGGCGCGACTCCAGAAGTTCAAAATATTATGGCTGGTGCAATTGACCAATATTACCGTGACCGTCCACAAACCCAACGTGACGAAGTCATGCGTAGTGCGGGTATTTTTGCTCAAACCCTCATGTTACTTGCTCAAGAACATGGTTTAGACAGTTGCCCGATGGACGGTTTTGACTTTGACGCAATGGCAAAGCTCATTAACTTACCTGAAGACCACGTGGTGTGTTTAATGATTGCAGTTGGTAAGTCGGCTTCTGAGCCTTACCCACGTGTAGGTAAACTTCCTTACGACGATGTCATTATTCAAAATACATTCTAAGTCGTTATTCAAATTTTAGGCTTTCATCCTATTTGTTCTTTTTATTATAAATAGCTGGAAGCCTTTAATTTGGAATTTATTATAAAGTGGTCTTTAGTTTCTATTTAAACTGTCTTAAAAAGCGCATTAATAATCTCTCATTTTCATCAGCCTGTTCTGACATTAAAAGCTGAAGAATTGCGCCATCAATCATATATAAAAACAGTCTGGCATCAGTAAAAGAGACATCCGTTTTTAGTAATCGAAGTTGGCTATAAATTTCATTGGTCAGCCATGTTCTGTACCTCACCGCAGTTTGATAGGCATTTGGATAGCTGTTTTTAGTTTCAAAAATGGCCTTAAATAATAAGTAATACTGCCCTTCTAAGTTGGTATGTAATTCATAAAGAGTCGTAAGTTTATCGATTGTGCTTGTGTCATGGTCGTACTCCACCATTGCAACCACTTGGTCTTGCAGTCGTTCTTTTTGCACGATTAAACAGATATCAATGAAGCGTTCCTTCGAGTGAAAATAGTTATAAAACGTCATTTTATTCACTTCGGTTTCTCTCACAATTTTGTCGACACCGACCATGTGAAAGCCGCCGTAGTGGAATAAATCGATCCCTTTTTTGATAACTTCAAAAGCACGTGTTGGGAGAATTAAATTTGGCATAGTTTTACCGTTATAAAATAAATTGTTGTTGTATATAAATGAGATATAAAAGCCTTTTACTTTTTAAAAGCTGAAAAAAGGCATAGCAAAGCCATAAAGACTGTGCTTGGCACATCTCAAGTTTTATTGTTGCTGCAAGTTTTTAGTCGTGACGATTTAAAGTCTGATTTGCCGCATGGCGATCAAACTTGTTAAAAACTAAGTTGTGTTGTTATAGCTTTTGGCAAAGGTTGCCAAGAAATAATGGATGTGCAAAGCCAACTCCTTTTTATTTGGAGTTCTGCCAGACATTTATAGAATTATGGTGGCAGAACGAGAAAGGGTTAGCAGACTAGTATTATCTCAAACTAGCACACCCGAAGGTGTCCCTCTCCCGTCCTACCGCTACGGGAAAGGGACGAGTAGCTACCACACAAAACTGTTCCTCAGAAGGAATAGCTCTGATGCGGGAGATAATATACGGTCTGCTAAAACCGACTGGCAATGTGGCCAGCAGGCAAAGAATAGTGCTCAACCCTTTTTCAGTCAAGCACACAAAATGACATTTGTTTTAATTTAGATCATTAAAAAGTAAGGATAAATAATAGGTGAGTTATTGTTAAATGGGGGTTTATAAAGGTATGAAATTTATATCGATATATTAGTTTAAGTAGGAAAGAATAGAATATATAAAAGGGATATAGAGAAAACTTCCACCCTATGACAGACTCTTTGTATAAGGTATATTCTATTAATTCTAAGTGAAGTGAATAATATGAAATGAATGATACAGAGAAGTTTCAGCTCAAACTGGAATTAACATTAAACTTAAAAACTGCTCAAGACATTCAAAAATGGGCTATAGATAAATTAGACAAAAACCCAGCAGATCTATTAGCTTTAGACATTTGTTTTTTCTCTAAAGATGAGGAAATCTTAGATTATTTTAATAATATTAGTATTACTGAAACTAATGTAGAACCTACTCTTAAGAAAAAAATTCTTTATGAAATATTAAAAAAATATACAGAGATAACGCCCTCTATCGGATATTCAATAGAATTCATTTCTAATTTATTTGCAATATTAATAAAGATATCTAGATTTGCTGAAGATGAAGATCTATACGATTTTATAAATTATTATGATGATGAGTTATATTTGGCTTCAGAAGGTATATCTAAATTAGAACTAGATGAGATATGGTCTACTTTCTTGAATGATCTTAAAAATTGGCTTTCATTACAATGTGAGCTTCCTTCATAGAATAACTGCTCTTAGAAATTAGCCTCACTTAAGGAGGCTATATCGTATCTTTCTAATAATTTTCCAATTCAAGCTCTAAATCATTTAGTACCTGTTCTATCTCTGGAGTTACACCATTATTTAAAGGAGTATAAAAAATACCTATTAATACCTCATCATCTTTTAATGCAGGCAACAATTCATTCATAAAGTCATCTAAAGAAATCAGCTCAGCTTCATATCCTTCCCACTCATTCTCAGCACATAACTCGGCATACTCTTTGGCGGGCCATACAGGAAATACTTTTTGATTATCCTCTGTTCCAGCCAAGGCCCATCCATCCTTGTATAAACCCCAAACTTCTTGCGTATCGGCAATAACTTTTATGAAATGCTTATATCTTTTAGCACCTTCTAATGCAATTACAGCATCTATTTGCTTTTGACTAGTTTTCATAATTTTTGAACCTATAATTTATTAAAAATTAATCAAACATTACCAAACGAACCAAAACCATCAGTATAACCACCATATTGACTAGCGATATTATTTAGATCTTCTTCGAATTTTATAATGTCATCATAAAATGGAATCATTGTACTCGTACAATAACAAGTCCATTCCTTAGTAACATCATCTTGCTCAACGCTGGCTTTACAGCCTAATCTTTTAACCTCTGTAGAAATCTTTTCTCCAATCTCTTCTGAAGGTATTACAATAAAGAAATCTATTTCCATCGGCTTTGTTAAATCAAACCCATTTTTCTTAAATTCGTTTAAAGTATCCCCTGTTGCATCATTAGGAAATTGGCTCATTTGATTCTCTATTTTTACTAATTTTGGTTCTTTGAGATTATCATCTTTCAAAAGATTCTTGAGAATCCTTAATAAAATATTAGTAATAGATGTAGAACTAAAAATTTACTAAAACTATCTCAAAATTGGAACCAAGGTTTCTTTGGTGCAACCCCAGTATATGCAGGACTAACTTTAATTGACCCCTGACCTTTTTCGCATTCTTGAACACCCCACTCACTCGGGCGAAAACGAGCATTAGCTCCATCAGGCTCAGGCTTACCAAATTCTTTTGCAATATCATGATCAATGAGTGGAATTTCAAGTAGTACGATGTCTCCACGAGAACAAGCGATAGTAGGACGTTTCGTATCGTAAACCCATTCACCATAGCCATCGGCCTCATTAGGATCAAAGTGCATAACTGGACCTATTTGCTGATCCCACGCCAATTCCATTCGAGGAGGTTCCATCGCAGTTACCCACATTCCTGCGACTTGTACAGGATGAGGGAAACGTACAGCCTCTAATCCACGTAAGCTAAAGGGTACTTGTGGCTCGCCGTTGTCAAAAGCATCGTAACGACTAATTAAACTCCCTTTGGGAATCAAGAGTTCGCCATATTGTGCATCTTGAGATAAAACGAAATGGCTGCGACGTTCCTTGTAATGCTGCTTAAGAGCAATCTCATACTTTACCGATTCAGTCATATAAAATAAGTAACCTGCCCACAGGTCACATATTAATGCCACTAGCGTAATGAATAATGTCTTTTTAGAAAAAAACCTCACATGCTTTTGAGCCTTATTTCGCCAAAAGAATAGTGCTTTCACCACTAAACCTAGTGTTAATACAACACCAATCAATGGAGCAATAAACAACAGAAAAATTGCAAAAACCGAGAATGTCTGTACAGGTATCATAATTATTAAATCTTTAACTTCATTTTTCCAAAGGTGGTCCGCCAAGAAAATTGTATATACGAGTATTAAAAACAAGCCTTACGATTCAAAGACACTATTTTATAGCCTTAGCATTTTCACATACTAAATTAAGCATAGCTAAATCATTGTCACCCGTGGCTTTCATTACTTCACTCTTTTTATCGCTCTTGTACTTAAGTTCACCATTATTTTTATCACCAATCATAAAGTCTAAAATCTGTATCGTCTTATGTGAACAGTCAAAAGCCATATGAAATTGTGCGATATTATCTTTATCAAAATCACCTGTATAAAACTTTGTTTCGGGTACGCCAACTAGTTTTCTGGTAGCAGTAATTTTAAATTTACTTTTACTTGGTAAATAAAATTCGATTGAATCTAGTTCAAAAGCATAAGCGATATCTTCTAGTTGATAATAAACTTCTTCTGCTTGAATACTATTTGAAAAAGCTGCACAGGTAGCGAAAATTAAGCTTGAAATTGATTTTTTCATTTACTAAAACTCATAAATAATTTTTTGTTGCCTGATTTTATATAAATGAATGGTCTATGAATATAAAAAGCATTTGTTATTAGGTGATATATACAGTTAATATATCCTTTGAATAAAAGTATCCCCCCTTCTAAAAGAGGTTTATATGTTGGAGATAGTAATCATCTGATAATCACTCTCAATTTTCATTATTGAGTTGATTATCAATGTCGCAATTTTTCTGTGGTCATGTTTCTGATCACTTCTATTTGCACGTTTGATTATTATCAAGGCTCCAACATGAATCTTTCAAAGTTCGAACAACGAACTCTCCATGTCCTTGCCAAAGGCGGACATATTAAATACCAACGTGACGCATCAGGCACAGTCTATTTCGTTGAATGCTATACACGAGAAGGTTTTGTGCTATCTGATTGTTCCTTAGATGTATTTAAAAAGCTAAAAGCAAAACGCTTAATCAAGTCTAAAAATAGCCAACCTTATCAAATTACATTGTTAGGGCTCCAGACTGTCCGCCCTCAACTAGACAATCGTTGATATAAGTTGCTATTTATTAAGAGAAAGAAAAATATGAACATTAAAATTCGAGATGAACAACCCGAAGATATTAAAAATATCGAAGAGTTAACCAAAGCAGCGTTTCTGAATGCAGAACATTCTAGCCACACCGAACAATTTATTGTGAATAGCCTTCGCAAACATAAGCAACTCACGATTTCTTTGGTCGCCACAGAAAACGACTTAATTATAGGTCATGTGGCTATTTCACCAGTTACAATCACGTCAGGTGAAACTGGCTGGTATGGCCTAGGCCCTATTTCTGTATGCCCAAATAAACAAGGAATTGGCATTGGTTCTCTTTTAATGAATGCAGCACTTCAAAAGTTGAAAGAATTAGGTGGAAAAGGTTGCGTTCTATTAGGTGATCCAAATTATTACAGTCGATTTGGTTTTAAATCTTACCCAGATTTAAATTTACCTGATGTTCCAAATGAATACTTTCAAGCTATAAGCTTCATTAATCATATTCCCTCAGGAGAAGTTACTTATCATGAAGCATTTATGGCAACTGAATAAATAAGTTCACATCCAACACATAATAAAAAGCCCCTGTTTCTACAGAGGCTTTTTTCAATTCAACAATTTATTATTTATGAACCCAAGGTACAGCCGGTGAACCAATCCAAGCAGATTTAGCTGGAATATTTTCACCTTTCATGACCAATGTTAATGGCCCTAACACGGCATGGTTGCTTACGTTGGCGTTATACAAAATAATACTGCGTGTATTTACCACAACATCGTTACCAATATTCACTTGCCCGATTTTCATAATACGGTCTTCAAACAAGTGAGTTTGTGGACCCGAGAAGCTATTAAACTCAGCACGGTCACCGATGCTTACACAGTCAAACTCTGTAATATCAGCAGTATCCATATAGACATCTTTACCAATGCGAACACCTAAAATACGCAAGAAGAATGGCAACATTGGCGTTCCTCTCAAGTAGTTTAAGAAGTTAGGAATCGCAACTGACTCATATAAGCTCGTGATCCCTTCACTTAACCATACAAACATGGTCCACATTGGAGCTGAACGTGGTTGATAACGACCAATCAAAATCCACTTCAATAATGCAACAATAACGAAGCAGCCGACACCATAGAGCAAACCAGCAAGCGTTAAAGCCAACAAACCAGTTGGAATGTTGTATTTGTTAATAACATCAATAATCTCAAGCACAATCATATAACCCACACCAATCGCAAGAGCGGCAGGTAATACAACACGAAGGCCTTCAATAAAACCACGCATTAAACGGCGCTTGATACTTGGCAAGAATGTTAAATGATCTGGATATTTCTCAGCAGCTTCACGTGCAGGTAATAACAATGGTGGCGAACCAAACCAAGTTTGACCATCGTACATTTCAACGTTATCAGGTGTTTTAGATTGCACACCAATTAAGACGTTGTCTGGCAACACAGTACCATCAGCAATATACGCACTGTTTCCGACAAAACTACGGTTACCAATAGTCGTCGATTTTAATGTCATCCAGCCGCCTTTGATTTCTTCATCACCTAGCATTACAGCATCGGCAATAAAGCTTTCTTCACCCAAAGTCAGCATTTCTGGAATAACACCGTTTGCGGTAGAAATTTCAGTATTTTTACCTACTTTTGCACCGAGCATACGGAACCATGTTGGCGCATAAATCGTAGCAAACAAGCCATGCAAGGTTTGTAAGCTTGTTTCCAAGATTTGAGACGCAAACCATTTACGGTAATACGTACCGCCATGAACCGCATACCTTCCTGTTTCAAGACGAGGCAATGCAACTTTACGAATGACTGAAGAGATCACAGCAGTAATCATCATCATCATTGCACTAGCTGGAATCGCTAAAATGAAGTAGTACAGTGCGATTTGTAAATGTTCATTCGGGTTAATATTAAATACGTTTGCATCTAACCAGTCGACCAACAGGAAGCTTGGGAAAATTGGAATAAAGAACAAACACGCAATAATTAACGCACTAATTCCATAATATGCATATTCTGCAATTTTACGAATAAACGATAATTTTGGACGCTCTGGCAATTTAGCGTGTTCGTCCACATGCCCAATTTTCTTCGCAGGTGTACCATCCCAAATTTCTCCGGCTGGTACCACTGTGTCATATTCAATTGAGGTTAAGGCATTTACGTGAGCTTGTTTTTCTAACACTGTATTTTCTTCTAACACAGCATAAGAACCCACATAACTATCTTCTTTCAAGTGAATTGAGCCTAATACCAAGTGGCCATGTTCGACTTTGGCATTTTCCAAGTTTACTTGAGAACCAATGCTCACCCCATCTTCAACAGTAAGTAAAGATGGCATACGAATGTGTACTGAACTAATCGTCACATCATGGCCGATTTTCGCACCAAGCGCTTTCAAATATAAGTTAAGTAAAGTCGAGCCTGATAAAAGATAGACTGGTGAAATATTACTAATACGGTCTGCTAACCACCAACGGAAATAAGTTAATCCCCATAATGGATATTGCCCTGCACCAACGCCTGTCATTAATAATCGTTTTACCGTAATTGAAACCACAAAACTGGCAATAATTACGCTGATATAAACCAATAAAGACATCGCGATTGCATTTGGAATACTATCTCGTGTTCCACCGGTAAAATAATGATAGGTAAAGAATGGCGCCAACCACTGCAAAATGTTAATCGAAATTAAAACCGGAATAGTAATAAACTGAGCAATACCACATAACCATTTATAAGTTTGGTTACGAGGGTTATCTTGTCCAATCTGGCTATCAAATACAGTAGGCGTTGGTTGCTCTAGCATGAGTGCAGCAATTGCCCCAACCCTTCTCGCTTGATATAAGTTTTGAATAGTCAGATGGCTATATTCTGGATGTTCACGCAAGTTCGAAATTAAAACAGCCGCTAAAAGTGAATGGCCGCCTAAGTCGTCAAAGAAATCTGAATCGAGTTTAATCGGCATATTTGGGAACAAGCGGTTCAAAATACCAAATAAGATTTCTTCTGCCGGGTTCTGTGGTTGGTCAGATTCACTACGATCAATCACACTGGTGAGTGGTCGTGCTTTTAAAGCCTTACGGTCAATTTTTCCTGACAATAAACGCGGAACTTCTTCAATAATCTCAAAACGGTTTGGCACCATATAAGGTGGTAATCGCTGGCTGAGATTATGGCGAATCTCTTTAATTTCGATTGCTTTTTTTGCATCAATTTCTGGTGCAATAAACGCAATGAGCTGGTCAATACCGTCTTCAGGACGAAGAATAACTGCCGCAGTACCAATACCTTCAATATCGCAAAGCGCAGCTTCGATCTCACCAAGTTCTACACGGAAGCCACGGATTTTTACCTGATCGTCCGCACGTCCCAAGCAATGTACTTGACCAAACTCATCAATTTTAGCCAAATCGCCTGTACGATAGAGCGATTGTTCATCTGGACCTTCTGCCCACGGGTTTTGAATAAACTTATCAGCGGTTAAATCAGGGCGACCTAAGTATCCTTCTGCCACACTCGGGCCAAAGATACAGAGCTCACCTGTTTCACCTTGCGGCAGTAATTCTCTTTCAGCGTTAATGACCAACATGCCATAGTTTGGTAAAGGTTTACCAATCGTGACGAGTTTGCCACGCTCTAACGCCTCAAGGCTTGCAGTAACCGTAGTCTCAGTTGGACCATAAGTGTTAAACATTTTGTGATGAGGCAATGCCCAACGGTCAACCAGTGAATCCGGGCACATTTCCCCACCTAAGTTAATAATTCTTAAGTTAGGTACATCTTCTGGAAATAAAGCAAGTAATGTCGGTACAGCATGCAATACTGTAATTTGTTCTTGCTTTAATGTTTGGCATAAACGTTCAGGGTCACTGACAAGCGACTTAGGTGCAATCCATAAGGTTGCCCCAACCAAATAAGAAAGCCAAATTTCTTCAAATGACATATCAAAAGCAACAGAAAAGCCTTGATAGACTTTGTCTTGCTCTTGAATACCCAAAACATTATTTTCACTACGTAAAAAGTGACAAATATTTCTTTGGGTAATCACAATCCCTTTCGGCTTACCTGTCGAACCCGATGTATAAATAATATATGCAGGTTGTTCTGGGGTGGTTTTAGCTAAAGGAATATTTTCACTAAGTGGCTTTTGCAGTTCAGTATTGGTCCACTTTGTTTGTGGTACTTCATCTAAATGCGCATGCCATTCATCTGTAGTAATCATCCCTACAGCATCGGCATCTTCAAGACACACCGCAATACGGTCCGCTGGCGTATCCATATCAAAAGGAAGCCAAGCTGCGCCACTTAAACAAATCGCCAATTGAGCTTTTAAAAGCTCGATACCACGAGGCAACCATAAGCCAACAATATGACCAGGTTTTACCCCCCTTATCGTCAAATGCTGAGCCATAATTAAGGCTTGCTGATATAACTCACCATAACTCAACGTTTTATCTGCTTCAATTAAAGCCGTTTTATCAGGAAGAGTTTGTGCAGTATGGACAAAAATATCGGCCAAGACTTCATGCTGCAAAAATTCCGGATGATACTTTCCACGAATAATATTATTCGTGTTTGTTACAAACTGGTTCATTTTTATACTCTCTTTAATTTTCTGATTTGGCTCAAATGAAGTCATGTTTGTTTTTCTGACCCATTAAAGAAATCAAGATATGTCATAAATTAAATAATTGAACTTAAATCAAGATTAAAGTTTTAGTTTTGAAGTCTATTTAATAATATATAAATTCCGATTGTTTAGGCTCATATTTTCTAAAAAAATTAAGCTTTTAGCTGCAATTTTTGAATTTCGACATCATCATTAGGATGAAAAACGTACAAAACTAGCGAAGTAAAAACCTATAATTCACAAGATTTATATAACTCTAATTTTAATAAAACTAATAAATGCTATCCGGTATACAAATTCTCCATATTTTAAACTCAATTGATTCGTTCTGAACATTTAAAAAGTCCCAAAAAATCGAAGATTCTATTTAAATTTTTAACGGATGTTTGATTATTAACAGTATATTAAAGTCATTATGAGTCATTTCTATTTATCTTATATTTTTATCTGTATTTTTCTAAAAACTTATCCATCGAGTAGCTCAAACTTATAGTTGTTTAATACTGCTCACCCCTAAACTGTTTTTGCGCTAAAAGTATGGCGTGTTTATGGGAATAAGTACTTGCATGCTCAGCTGTGACTAGCTGTTCCGTTTAAGCATGTCGAAGCCCCTTCATTTATAATATATTCAAAATGGACTTAAAACTTAAATAGTGGGAATGATATGAGTCAACACATAATAAACCCAGAAGACATTCCTTTAGCATTTCAAATTGCTTGGAATAATCATGATATGAAGTCCTTTGCTGCTCTTTTTCATCAAGATGCGACTTTCGTTAATCGTTTTGGCCATTACGTTAAAGGCGTTGATGAAATTATTGCACTTCATCAGCCTATTCATGACACCATCTATAGCGACTCAACACTAGAAAATGAACTCATAGACATTACACCGATGAGTGATGATATCTGTATTTCACACTTTTGGAGTCGCTTAACTGCGGGCGTAGCTCACCCTCAGGGTCCCCATCAAATCGATACTCTCATTCTTACTGTACTCACCAAGAAGAACAATTCTTGGTACATTCAGGCGCTTGAAAATGTGACTTTAACAAACCCACGAACGGGAGAGACTATACTTAGAAATATATAAAAGAGCGTAAGATTATTCTTTAGTAATTTATAAGCATAAAAAAAAGCCCTTGTCATTAACAAGGGCTTTTTAAGAATTTTGGCGGAAGCGGTGAGATTCGAACTCACGGAGGACTCACACCCTCGTCGGTTTTCAAGACCGGTGCATTAAACCGCTCTGCCACGCTTCCAACGAGCGCTATAATATAAACAAAAATGCAAGTTGGCAAATCTTTTTATTTAAGTTTCTATCTGAATGCTCAAAATAAAAACAAAAAACCTTTAATTTTGAATTTTTATCTACCTATTACTACTTTTATGCCTAAACTTATTTTTATTTGGGAAGTGTTAATTGTCTTTAACTATCCTTCATGCTTCACATAACTATATGATACTGGTCTATCTTTTTGATAACATAGTCACAAAGATAAAAAAGCTTTACGCTTTACTCAGGGTATTCTTCCCTTTTCAATTAACGATAAGTTTTAATTCCTGATGTGGTTTCTAACGAAACTATCTATATGAAGAAAGTTTGAGCTATATGACGAACCGCAAACTATTAACGGCTGAAGGCTATCAACGATTACAAGATGAGTTAAACGATCTTGTAAGAAAAGAACGCCCAGAAATTACCAAAATTGTGTCTTGGGCAGCCAGTCTTGGCGATCGCTCAGAAAATGCAGATTATCACTACAACAAAAGAAAGCTACGTGAAATTGATCGTAGGATTAGATACCTCACCAAACTTTTTGAAGTTGCCCAAAAAGTAGAATATCGGCCGGAACAAGATGGTAAAGCCTATTTTGGAGCTTGGGTTGAATTAGAAAATGATGAAGGCGAAACTACTAAATTCCGTATCGTCGGCGATGAAGAAATTTATGGTCGCAAAGACTATATTTCTTTGCAGTCACCTATGGCAAAAGCTTGTTTAGGTAAAGCCGTAGATGATGAAATACAAGTTCAAACACCTAAAGGTAAAATGATTTGGTACATAACAAAAATAAGTTATCAGTAATTAATTCAGAGTATTCATTTTATTTTTATTACAACCAAAATTATAATATTAAAAATATATTAATATGCAAATTTATACATATTATTTTATATAAAATTAGAAACAATTAAATCTAAAAAAGTAAATAAAATGCCATCGATAATTGATCAAAATTAAAACACAATTATTTTTTATATAAAAAGAGATTATTAATCATGAAAGGTATAAAAATTTCTGCAATATCTACTTATCATCCAAGAACAATTAGAAATAATGAATATTTTTTAAATAAATTTGAAGATAAAGACAGTTTAAATAGAATTTTTGAAAAAGTAGGAAGAAATAAAAGACATGTCATTATTAACGATGAAGAAAATGCGCTCACAATGGCAGTTAATGCATCAAAACAATTATTAAAAGATTATAACATTTCACATGACAGCATTGATATTATTATATTTTCTTCTACAACATTAGAATATCTATCTCCAACTAATGCTTTACTGATTCATTCAGAATTAAATATTAAAACTGACTGTATATGCTTTGATATAAATGCTAATTGTTTAGGAATGTTCGTTGCTCTTGAACAAGCATCCGTTTTGCTCGCATCAAAAGAAAGTTATAAACGCGCACTGGTGATTGGGTCTGATCATCTAACAATGCTTGGAGATGAAAAACAGGTGATTCCTTCAACAATTGTCGGAGATGCAGCAGCAGCAATAATACTAGAAAAAAATACCGATGATTCGGGCATTATTGACAGGATGTACCAAACAGATAGTAGTTTTTGTAAAACTATTGTTTTTCCTCCTCATGGCCTAACGAATTATCACAGTAAGGAACAAAAAATTCATTGGGCACCATTTACTGGTTTAGAAAGTGTGGAATTCGCGGCAGATGCACTAGATAAATTATTGAAGAAAAATAATTTAAACATTGAAGATATTTCTTGTTTTTTACTATCCCAATTTACGAAGTCAAATATTGATATTCTTCAAGATAAAATCAATATTCCCTCTGAAAAAATTGAATACATTGGAGATCAATATGGATATACAGGAGTAAGTAGTTTTTTTATTGCCTACAAAAAAAGGTTAGAAAAATCACTTATAAATAAAGGTGATATTATTGTTTTTTGGTCTTTAGGAGCAGGTTACCAAACTGGTGTAATGCTATGGAAGATTTAATAAGATATAACTGATAAAATTATTACTTTAGCTAAAAGATACTTTTTCTAATGGTATCTTTTAGCTCTAATTTAAATGTAAACAAATTAAATAGAACTAAAAATCACTAAATTATTTTATTTTTTCAGTTATTTAATCTATATCAGTTACCTAGTATATAAATCAAATTTCACGTTGTAATAACATGATGGCTACAAAATGTAGCATTTCATACCCGATTTTCTCACACCATAAGTGTATAAATTTTCTTCCTTAATAAATTCATGGTGTTATGTTGATATATCCGATATTTAATTGTTCAAAATTTGACAAACTTTTTTTTGAATATTATGATGCGCGCATCTTAAATGTTGAGTATTTTTTAACCCAACCCAAAACTATGTAGATTTTCTACACAGTCTATTTTTTTCATTTCATGTCATTTTGAATGACGTCATGACTGCCCACCCCTTATTGAATTTATCAACTTTTAGAAGTTATGGCAGCTTTTTGTCTGGCTTTTAGGGCATAAATTATCTGTAGCGGAGACAACATGCACAGTAATTCAAGTTCTGGGTCGAGGCTTTGCCTTAACTCTTTATTTTCTTCTCTCCCATTGAAAGTTCTTGCACTCAGCACTATGTTTTTTCCCTTTCATAGTATCAATGCAGGAAAAACCCTACAGTACAATACTGTAGTTAACACAAACACATTAACCGTAGTTGCTGTAGAAAGCCCAACTACTGTTTTTAAAGAAGATCAATTTTTACATGGCTTCGGTTATGACTTGGCTCGTAACTATGCGCAAAGCTTAAATGTAAAGTTGGACTTCAAAATCGTGGCAGATAACGCCACCGCACTCAAATGGGTCCAGCAAGGTAAAGCAAATCTTGCCATGACGACCGCGAGCTTAAGCTCAATCGAGAACAAAGGTTTAATGTCTTTTTCTGCAAGTTGTGGTGACATCGTAAATTTGCAAAAAAATGGATTAAATCCCGATTTAAGCTGGGCGTTTAAACAAGCAGATGATCCTCTTACACAAACTGCCAGTGGTTTTGTTTGTCAAAGCAAGCAAAATGGTCTGACTCAACAACTGGCTTCATTTTACAACCGTAACGTTGTAAAACCTGAGTCTTGGTCTACGATTCAACGTGACATAAGTACACGTTTACCTATTTACAAAGCCAGCTTTAAACAAAGCGCGGCGAAGTACGATTTAGATTGGCATTTGCTTGCAGCAATGAGCTATCAAGAATCATATCTCAAGCCAGAGTCTGTTTCACCAACAGGCGTACGCGGGTTAATGATGTTAACCAACAGTACAGCTCGGGCAATGGGTGTAAGTAACCGTAGCGATCCAGCGCAAAGCATTCAGGGCGGTGCGAAATATTATGATCTCATGCTAAGTGAGTATGGTGATATTCCCTTCCCAGATCGTAACTGGTATGCCCTTGTGGCCTACAATATGGGTCCAGGCGCAGTCAACCAGATCCAGAAGCGCTTACAAACCCAAGGGAAAGACCCAAACCAGTGGGTAAATCTCTATGACTATTTACAGCGCAATCAAATGCGAAATGGTCGATACAAACAAGCGGTGCAGTACGTGACTCGTATTCGTGCTTATCTTGAGCATATTAAAACGGCGCAAACGCGAATCAATATCTAGTTTTATTGTTTTTAAAAGTTGATAAATTCATTGTTTGTACCAATAAAAAGCTTACCTCTTGGGGTAAGCTTTTTATATCAATTCTTTTAGACTTAAGCTGTTTGTTCTAATACTTTCTTGAACAAATCTTTTTGTTCTTGGCTTGGTTTAGCTGTTTGTAAAGCCATTAACTGAGACATGTCGCCTTGAACTTTAATTTTACCAGTCATGAATGCTTGCATAGCTGCTGCCATATCAAACTCAAGGAATACTTTACGTAAAGTTTCAGCATCCATGTTCAAAGTTGTTTTGGCATTTGAAGACAAACCTTTTTGGATTTTACCCCCATCTAACGCTAATTCGGTATTTCCAGAAGCATCTGTAACTACTAAATTAATTGCCAAATTCGCAAGAGCTGGTGGCAAATTAAGATCACCTGCTTCAGCAGTTAATTTTTCGACAGTCGCAAACCAATCATCAGTTAAAAATGCAGGCATGATTCTTCCTCAAATTTATTTGTTCAATTTCTCTAGTTAGTTGCCTATCCAGACAACATCATATGAAGCACTTCTGCTTGTGCGTTGTTATAGCATGTAATTTTAAGGTTGGGCTATGACTTTTTGTACGGAACATTCATTTTTTAGTATTTTGATACATTAAAGGCACTTGTTTATAAAGTGCCTTTAATTGACTTACTTAATCGTTTTATTCAGCAGCAAAACTTAAGTTCACTACATCTAAACGTTTTTTAAGTTCTTCAGGGTCTTTAAAGTCGATCTCACGCTGAGAATCTAGCGCTTCAAAATCAAACAAATCACGGTCCGCTAACTGAGACGGAGAAACGTTTTGTAAAGCACCAAAAATGCTGTGTAAACGTTTCGGATATTGTTTATCCCACTCACGTAGCATTTCATTAAGCATGGCACGTTGTAAGTTCTCTTGTGAACCACAAAGGTTACACGGAATAATTGGGAACTTACGTAATTCGGCATATTTGATAATGTCTTTTTCTTCAACATAAGCCAAAGGACGAATCAAAATATTCTTCTTATCTGACGACAAAAGCTTAGGTGGCATTGCCTTTAAGCTACCGCCATGGAACAAGTTCAAGAAGAACGTTGCAATGATGTCATCACGATGATGGCCTAAGGCAACTTTAGTGGCACCAATTTCTTGAGCAAAGCCATAAAGCGAACCACGGCGTAAACGTGAACACACTGCACAGTATGTTTTACCTTCAGGTGTTAAACGCTTGGTAATGGTATAAGTGTCTTTTTCCAAAATGTAATATGGAATGTTATTTTCTTCCATATAACGGGGTAAGACATCTTCAGGAAAGCCCGGCTGCTTTTGGTCAAGGTTAACCGCAACAATGTCAAAGTTGATCGGTGCAATACGTTTGAACTGCAACAAAATGTCCAGCAAGGTATAACTGTCTTTACCACCAGACACACACACCATGACCTTGTCACCATCTTCAATCATATTGAAGTCACGAATGGCATGTCCAACTTGACGGCGAAGCTTCTTAAGCAAACGATAATAGACCGAGCTTGTTGGAAGTTCAGGCTTAAAATTAAATCCTTCGTTGGACTCAACTGGCGCGTACATAGACGAGATATACCCATAAATAAAAATACCGCGCAATTTTATATGATTCGGACGGGAATCGCATCAAAAGAATAGTTTCAATTCTTGAAGTCGTCATAATGCTCAGGCATGATGCAAAAGCAGTGCTCCATTTTGACCAATGAGTTCATTTTTTGCGCAAAATGCTTACTTTTTGGACTTTTCCACAGTTTTCCACAAAACCTGTGGATAAAATTGTGGATTTCTTCGTGCTTGACAAACTGTTTTCACCTTCTGTTAAGGGTTTTATTTAAATTGATCATTTTTTAACCAATGATTTTTACCCTTACTTTTCAATTAGTTATTCAAGTCAATAGAATCATTTTAAAAATTTTTTTTAATTTTTTTTGATGATCATTCGAACAAAACAGCTTGATTTTTTAAAACAGCCAAAATAAAAAAAATTACACAAAACTTCTTTCTGTAATATTTTTTGATAAACTCTTTGACAAGTTTCGAATACCTTAAAATTGTGAATAACATAAAATGAAAAATTCGGTTCAATATCTTTTTTCTTGTTTGCTGGGGATGACCACTTTTTCGGTAGGTATAACGCCGACTTTTGCGGGTCAGATGTACGTTTATCAAGACAAAAATGGCAGTACTTTACTGACTAACCGTAAAAGCTATGACAATTCACTCAAGAAAGTAAAAGTGACTTACTATCCAGATAGTAATATTCATAGTTATACAAACTGGGGCGCTTCAGAAGCTTCTGTTCTACCGAGCTATAGCAGAAATAAAAATGCGTTTGACCATATTATTAAACAGGCCGCACAACAGCACGGTGTATCCGAAGGTTTAATTAAGGCGGTCATGCATACCGAATCCGGTTTTAATGTGAATGCTCACTCACCAGTAGGTGCTCAAGGCCTCATGCAGCTGATGCCTGCAACTGCTCGCCGTTTTAATGTATCTAACGCCTATGATCCTCAGCAAAATATCTTTGCTGGTGCGAAATATCTAGGTTGGTTGCTCAAGCGTTTTAATGGCAATACGCAAATGGCGCTTGCTGCCTATAATGCTGGTGAAGGTAACGTAGATAAGTATGGTGGTATCCCTCCATTTCGTGAAACCCAAGATTATGTTCGCCGTGTAACTAGTCGATATCAAAACTTATATTCTTCTGGGGTAAGCCTTTCATCGTTTAGTAACTCAAATATTTCTGCTCAAGCAGTAAATCCCCCTGTTTCGCCACAAGCCACCACACCTCAACAAGTATCGGCTAAGCCTGTTAAATATTCTTCTGGACGCCAAATTGTGACTTTGGCTGATGGTACCTATACCGACGCACCGACAGGAACTTATGTCACCAATAACGCAACAGCAATTGCGCATATTAGAATCGAGTAGATTTAAACAACTCATGCATTGCAGTTAATCTTTTAACGAGGCCCATTGTCTAAAAATTGTAATGATCTATTACCCACACCTCTGTGTTTAGATGGGCCGTATAAATAACTTGTTTAATTTAAATACATTCTTATCCACTAAAGAATGTATTGATTCCTTATTTTTTTCTTGAATTTTTCCCCTAAGCGCCGCATATTAGCTGAGTGATTTATAATTTATAAATCAGATAATATTTTATTTATAAGAGGATTTTCTCAATGATGCGGATTGGTTTGTTTTTGCTTACCAACCTCGCGGTACTGGTTGTAGCTGGCATTATTTTGTCACTCTTCGGTGTCGGTAGTTACCATGGCGCGGGTGGCTTGAATCTAGGCAACCTTTTAGTCATCTGTTTTGTGTTTGGTATGGTGGGCTCTTTAGTCTCTCTATTTATGTCCAAATGGATGGCTAAGAAAACTACTGGTACAGAACTGATTGACCCAAATGCTCCTCGTAACCAAGCTGAAAGCTGGTTATTGCAAACAGTCGCTGAACTTTCTCAACGTGCTGGTATTAATATGCCAGAAGTTGGTATCTTCCCTTCATATCAGTCTAATGCCTTCGCAACAGGCTGGAATAAAAATGATGCCTTAGTTGCCGTTTCAAGCGGTCTACTTGAGCGTATGAACAAAGATGAGCTACGTGCAGTACTTGCGCACGAGATCGGCCACGTTGCAAATGGTGACATGGTTACTCTCGCACTCATCCAAGGTGTGGTAAACGCCTTTGTGATGTTCTTTGCTCGTGTAGTAGGTGACTTTATCGACCGTAATGTTTTTGGTCGTCAAGACAACGAAGCCCCTGGTATGGGTTATTTCCTCATTACGATGGTTCTAGATATCGTGTTCGGTATTCTAGCTTCAGCTATTGTGATGTGGTTCTCTCGTTACCGTGAATACCGTGCTGATGAAGCTGGTGCACGTTTAGCTGGTAAACAAGCAATGATTTCTGCTTTATTACGTTTGCAAGCTGAAACAGAGTTACCTGACCAAATGCCAAAAGAAATGAAAGCGTTCGCTATTGCGGAAGGTAAAGAACAAGGCTTTAGTTTAGCTGCTTTGTTCCAAACCCACCCAACAATTGAACAACGTGTGGCAGCTCTACATCAGTTAGATTGCCCATAACACAGTAAATAAAAAAGCCTCCTTTTGGAGGCTTTTTTATTAGGTTGAATGAGCAAGTCCCCAAAGAAAACTGATTCCCCACCACATCGCGAAACCAATCAGAATAAGCACAAATACCCCTAATAAATCGGGTATATGTAACCATAGCCAACTCACAACAGGGTTACGCCAGAAAGCTGACTGTTGCTGCTTCTTTTCAAGCTTTTCGTGTAAATACGGATGAACAACATGCATATCACTTTGAATTGCATATTCTTCGCGTATGTGGGTATGAACCACATCTAATGCTTTTCTACTAGGGCGTATAAAAATATCGAAAATAGTCCCTGCAACTGGAACACAACCCACCACAGCATCGACTACAGCCAATTTTATGACTGGAGTGAGCTTATGCTGCGGTACACCAATTTGCTTGGCTTTATATATGGCATAACAAGTCAGAACAAAACCCGCTACATCACCCGCAATAGGAATAGTACTTAGCGCCGCATCGGCACCAATACCCTGCTTTGTAAAAGGGATACGGACGGCGCTATCCATAATCGTTGCGAATTTAGCCAGATCTCGTTCTAATGCAATGACCTGTTGCTGTGTTAGTTTTTTTTCTTGAGGCATCTAAATCAAATATATGAAGAGAAGTTAAACTTAATATACTTGATTTAATACCTGTTTTTAAATTGTTTGCTTTTAACTCGAAGCTTTCGATTTAAACAGTGAGCGTAATAACACGTACATAACTGGAATAAAGAATAAAACCAACACAGTACCAAACATCACACCACCTAAAATACTAATACCAATTTCTTGACGACTCACCGCACCAGCGCCCTGTGCAAACACAAGTGGAATCACACCAGCACCGAAGGCTAAAGAAGTCATTAGAATCGGTCTTAAACGCAAACTCGCGCCTTCTAAAGCGGCCTGAATAGCATTCTTTCCTTTCTCTTGAGCTAATGCAGCAAACTCAACAATTAAAATTGCGTTTTTACATGACAACCCAATCGTAGTTAGAAGTGCAATTTGGAAATACACATCATTTGGCAAACCAAAGATATAAGAGAAAATAACACTTCCCCCTACACCTAGCGGAATAGAGGTCATCACGGCAGCAGGAATGCTCAAGCTTTCATATAACGCCGCTAAACATAAGAAAATAAAACCTGCCGAAATCAGATATAACCACACCGCCTGATTTGTCGACTTCTGTTCTTCAAAAGACAAGCCTGTCCAAGCCAAGCCAATATCTTTTTGCTGGTTGACGAGTTGCTCAACATCTTTCATAGCCTGACCAGAACTGCTATTACTTGCAACATCAGCCTGTAACTGTAAAGCACTATATCCCATATAGCGTTTTACAATTTCCGGTGCCCCGCCCCAGCTAAAGTTCGCAAATGAGCTAAAAGGCACCATTTCATTTTGGCTATTACGCACAGACCAATTATATAAATCTTCAGGTTTAGATCTGTACTCGGCATCACCTTGAATCATGACACGTTTAATACGGCCCCGATCAATAAAGTCATTTACGTAAGTTCCGCCCCATGCGCTCGACAACGTATTATTAATTGCAGAGAGTTCCAAACCATTTGCCAAAGCCTGTTTCTGGTCAATCTTGATATTCAGATTCGCTTTACTATTAGTAGACTGCTTATCAAAGTTTTCGAAAGTTGAATAGTTTTTACTTTGAGCCTGTAACTGACGGAACATACCATCTAAGAAGTTTTGCCCTTGACCATTTAAATCTTGAATCCAAAAATCCAGACCATCGGTTTGACCCAAACCATTTACCGAAGGTGGTAAGGTCACGTTAATTTGAGCATTATTAAAATTTCTGAAATATTTCATTGCACGCTTTTGTATAGCGTCAGCCGAATCCTCTTTAGCCGTACGTACATCCCAAGGTTTTAAAGCAATAAAGCCTTGTGCTAAGTTTTGCCCTGTACCGGCATTATTTCGACCATAACGAATTAAAACCAGATCAACATTCTTATCTTCTTGAGTCAGAAAATACTGGCGAACTTGTTCTCCAATTTTTTTACTCTCAGACATTGGAGCGCTATCTACTAGCTTAATTTGAACACTTAAAATGCCTTGGTCTTCTTTAGGAATAAATCCGCTTTTCAAACCACTATAGAACAGTGCAAAAACAGCAATCAGCGCCACAAAAATCACAATAACCGATTTACTGTAGTGAATACTCGTTTGAACAAGCTTGATATATTTATTTTTAAGTTGATCAATTTTTTGGTTAAACCACACTGCCCAACGCATAGGTTGAGGGTTCGGTTTTAAAATTAATGCACACAATGCAGGCGTTAAAATAAGTGCAACCGTAAGCGATAACGCCATAGCGGCAACTAAAGTAATGGAAAACTGACGGTAAATCACGCCAATTGAGCCACCTAAAAAAGACATTGGAATAAAAACAGCAGTTAAAACCAATGTAATGCCGACTAAGGCACCACTAATTTCACCCATTGACTCAATTGCAGCTTCTTTAGGGCTTAAGTGCTGTTCATGCATGAGCCGCTCAACGTTTTCGACCACCACAATCGCATCATCGACCAACAAACCAATGGCGAGTACCAGTGCAAATAACGTTAATGTGTTAATACTAAACCCAAGCACGTATAAAACTGCAAAAGTACCCAAAATCACAACCGGAACGGTGATACTCGGAATAAGTGTGGCGCGCCAGCTTTGCAGAAACAGGAACATCACCAAAATTACTAAAATAATGGCTTCTACAAGGGTCTTTACAACTTCCTTAATTGACTCTTGAACGAACGGCGTATTATCTCGCGGATAAACGATCTTATAGCCTGCCGGTAGTTTCGTTGAAAGCTGATCTAAGGTTTGATGGATGAGCTTAGAGGTTTGAATCGCATTCGCACCTGAAGATAAAGAAATACTTACCCCTGCGGCAGGATAGCCGTTAATCGTATTCAAAAATTGATAGTTTTCTGCACCAAGCTCTACTTTTGCAATATCTTTTAAATAAACATAACCTGCCGATTTATTCGATTTTACGACAATATTTTTAAAGTCCTCGACTGTTTTTAGTCGAGACCCTGCGGTGACTTTCGTATTTAAATATTGACCGTCAATGACTGGTAAATCGCCAATCGCACCTGCAGCAACTTGGGTGTTTTGGGCAGTGATTGCGCTCGCAACATCACTTGGCATTAAATTATATTGCTTTAACTTCTCTGGATTTAACCAGATACGCATCGCATATTGTGAACCAAATATATCTGTTTCACCCACCCCCTCAATACGGTTCAGGTTATCGACGACATGCGTAGTTAAATAATCCGACAGCTCAATATTTCCGGTTTTACCAGTTGAGTCATATAAGCCAATCACCATAAAAGTATCGCCTAAAGACTTGGTAACGGTAACACCTTGGCGCTGAACTTCATCGGGTAAACGGCGTATGACACCACTAATGCTATTTTGAACTTGTACCTGAGCAGTATCCGGGTTGGTTCCATTATCGAAACTAATGGTAATTCGGCTACGCCCAGATGAATCACTTGATGAGCTAAAATAGAGTAAGTGATCAATCCCTTGTATTTGTTGTTCTAAAATTTGGGTAACGCTTTGCTCAACCGTTTGTGCATCTGCCCCGCTATAACTTGCCGACACTGTAATTTTCGGAGGTGCAATATCGGGATACCGTTCTACGGGCAAATGCATCACCGAAAAAATACCAAAAGCCATAACAATGATCGCCAGTACATTGGCAAAAATGGGGCGCTGAATAAAAAATTTAGATAGCATGGCTGCTCGGTATGGTGTCGTTAATTAACAGGAGAAAATGCCGCTTTGAGACCTTGTGATCATCAACGAGCGGTGTAAAAAAGACAAGTGGAATTAAAACAATAAATGTAATTAAGACAAAAACAAAGCGTGTTTCACTATTTCCAACAAAGCAATAAAGAACCAGTTAAATAGTGTCACTTAAAATTCATGAATTCTTCATCATCACGTCAAACTAAATCCCAATACTTGAGTCGTTTCAATTAAAACAATATGAGTAGAATTATGTTTAGAAAAGCACTTTTATGCTTAAGTTTAATTAGCTTGGTCGGTTGTAATGACGATGATAAAACCGAAACGACCCCAACCACACCAGAATATCAACTTCCTAAAATTTTAGTCATCGGACACCGTGGCGCAAGCGCTTTACGTCCTGAACATACTTTGGCTTCATATCAAAAAGCCATTGATGATGGTGCAGACTTTATTGAACCCGACTTAGTGTCAACAAAAGATGGTGTATTGGTTACGCGTCATGAAAATGAAATTGGTGGGACTACCAATATCAGTACCCTTGCCCAATTTGCAGACCGTAAAACCACCAAAAATATTGATGGTGTAAATTTAACGGGTTGGTTTACGGAAGACCTCACCTTAAATGAATTACAACAAGTTAAAGCACGTGAGCGTATTCCTGAGTTCCGACCAGCAAATACGGCTTACAATGACCTCTATTCAATTCCGACACTCGAACAAGTCATTGAACTTGCCGAAGCAAATTATAAAAAAACTGGCAAGATTATTGGTTTATATATCGAAACCAAGCATCCAACTTATTTTAAAAATAAAAATTTGGCTATGGAAGACACACTTCTTAAAACTCTTGCCAAATATCAATATACACGTGATATCGCACCTATCTATTTGCAATCGTTTGAAGTCAGCAATTTAAAATATTTAAAAGATCAACTTGATCTTCATAAGACGCTTAAACATGCACAAATCATTCAGTTATATGATGCAAAAACATCTCGACCAGCCGACTTTGTTGAATCTGGCGTGTCTAAAACATATGGTGATTTAGCCACAGCACAAAGCTTAAAAGATGTTGCTCAATATGCAAATGGCGTAGGTCCAAGCAAAAACTATATTCTCAGTTTCAATAATGATGGTTCAGTACAAACCACTTCATTTATTACAGATGCGCATGCCGCTGGTTTAAAAGTACATCCTTATACTTTCCGCCCAGAAAATAACTTCTTACCACAGCCTTTAAAATGTAGCGATAAACCTGCTGAACGTTGTCCAACAGGTGCTCTAAAAGAGTTTGAAGCATATTTCAAAGCAGGTGTGGATGGTGTCTTTACAGATGATCCAGCACTCGGCCGTGAAGCAGTCAATAATTTTGAGAAAGCAACTAAATAGTTAAATGCTTAATAAAAAACAGGGCATTCAATGCCCTGTTTTTTTTACTTATCAAGACTGTTATTAAAATATAAAGGAATCCACTGGTATTGTTCTGCATTCACTTTATACACATGGCCAATGCCTGGGAATGGCAAATGTGGAGCAGCTACCCATTGCTGTTTATTTGAAATTTCAGCAAACATTTTCAAACGAGTGTTAATTGCCTGCTCAGAATTTACATCAAAATCTACACCAGTTTTTGGAGCATCAAACTGTAAAGAATGTGAGTGGACAATGTCACCTACAAAGACAATTTGTTGACCTTTACTCTTCAAACGGAAGCTATGGTGACCCGGTGTGTGGCCTTGTGTATTGATCACTTCAAAACCTTGAATGACATCGCCATCTTTAAAGGTTTTAAATGCTTTTTTCGCTTCATACGGCGCAAGTGCAGCTTTTACATTTTTAACAGTGCCTAAATAATTTTCTTTTTGATTTGCTGGTACTGTTTTTTCAGAAGCTGGGTTTAACCAGTAATCTGCTTCACGTTCATGCGCATAAATAGTTGCATTAGGAAATACTGCTTTTCCATCTTTAGCAATTCCACAAACATGGTCTGGGTGTAGATGGGTTAACAAAACCGTTTTCACATTCGCAAGTTGATAGCCTGCCAGTTCAAGATTTTTAGCAATTGAACCCAACTGTGGGCCAAAACAACTTGAAGCTCCACTATCAACAAGCGTTAAACTTTTACCGTCATCTACCAAGAATGCATTTACCGAAGTTTGAATCCCCTTCTCATTAACAGCAGCGTACTTGGTTAAAATTTTAGTCTTCTCAGCCTGACTCAAATTTTTGAACAACTTAGGGTCTAAATAAATGGTGCCGTCAAGTAAAGAGGTGATGCGGTAATTACCAAATTGATGCTTATAATATCCCGGTACTTGCTGAGCTGAGGCAGGTTCTGCATAGCTTACATGTAAGCCACCCATGACAAGTCCTAATGCTACAAATAGTTTTTTCATCTCTTCTTCTCTATCAAGTTATAAAGTCAAAATCTTTAAAAAAAGATTTAATATTTTTTTTGAGGGCCGCGATATATAATGCATGAAAAGTGTTAAAAATATAAGTGAATGAATAGTTATTCTCCCTACAAAGGCAAAAGCGGACTAAAGCGCATCTTGAATGCGACAGGTTATTCAATTTCAGGATTTAAGGCAGCTTATAAAAATGAAGCCGCTTTCCGACAAATTGTTTTAATTAATGTTGTGCTTATCCCTACTAGCTTTTTCCTAGATGTGACTCGTGGCGAACATGCACTTATGGTCGTTGTATGTTTATTTGCAATTATTGTAGAACTATTCAATTCTGCGATTGAAGCAGTAGTTGACCGCGTATCACTTGAAAAACATCAACTCTCTAAAAATGCCAAAGATATGGGAAGTGCTGCACAGTTTGTTGCACTGTCTATTATTGCGGTTACATGGCTTATCATTTTATTAGGCTAAAAAAAACCATGCTTATAAAAGGATAAGCATGGTGTAACAAAAAAGAGGAACTACAGCTACTGTTCCTGACTATAAGTTTAAGAATATCAACTTAACTTTTTCTTAATTTATATAAGAAATAAAAAAAATCCCTGCAAATGCAGGGATTTTTTATTTAGACGTTGATGTTTATTACATCATGCCGCCCATTCCACCCATACCGCCCATGTCTGGAGCAGCTGGTTTGTCTTCAGGAATGTCAGTAATCATACATTCTGTAGTCAACATTAAGCCAGCAACAGAAGCAGCGTGCTCAAGTGCAGAACGAGTTACTTTAGCTGGGTCAAGAATACCCATTTCTAACATATCGCCATATTCACCAGTTGCAGCGTTGTAACCGAAGTTACCTTCACCTTTCTTAACTGCATTGATTACTACAGATGGCTCATCACCAGCATTCGCAACGATTTGACGAAGTGGAGCTTCGATCGCACGACGTAAAATGTTGATACCTGCAGTTTGGTCTTCGTTAGCACCTTTCAAGCCGTCAAGAACGTTTACAGCACGTACAAGCGCAACACCACCACCTGCAACAACACCTTCTTCAACTGCTGCACGAGTTGCGTGAAGAGCGTCGTCTACGCGGTCTTTCTTCTCTTTCATTTCAACTTCAGTTGCTGCACCGATTTTAATTACAGCAACACCGCCTGCCAATTTAGCAACGCGTTCTTGTAATTTTTCACGGTCATATTCTGAAGTAGATTCTTCGATTTGAGCACGGATTTGTTGAACACGCTCAGCGATAGCAGCAGCATCACCAGCACCGTCAACAATAACTGTGTTTTCTTTAGAAACAGTGATTTTGTGCGCTGTACCTAAATCTTGAAGAGTCGCTTGTTCTAAAGACATACCAACTTCTTCAGAAATTACAGTTGCGCCAGTCAAGATTGCGATGTCTTGAAGCATAGCTTTACGACGGTCACCGAAACCAGGAGCTTTAACAGCACACACTTTGATAATACCGCGCATGTTGTTTACAACAAGAGTTGCAAGCGCTTCACCTTCAACATCTTCAGCGATGATAAGAAGTGGTTTACCAGTTTTAGCAACTGCTTCTAAAACAGAAATCAATTCACGAATGTTGCTGATTTTTTTGTCAACAAGAAGGATGAATGGGTTTTCAAGTTCAGCAGTCAAAGTATCTTGCTTGTTAGCAAAGTACGGAGAGATATAACCACGGTCAAACTGCATACCTTCTACAACGTCTAATGCGTCTTCGAAGCCAGAACCTTCTTCTACAGTGATTACGCCTTCTTTACCTACTTTTTCCATTGCTTGAGCAATAAGTTTACCAACAGTAGTATCAGAGTTAGCAGAGATAGAACCAACTTGTTCAATTGCTTTGAAGTCATCAGCTGGTTTAGCAATAGAACGGATATTTTCAACTACAGTTTTTACTGCAATGTCGATACCGCGTTTTAAATCCATTGGATTCATACCAGCAGTGACTGATTTGATACCTTCGTTTAAAATTGCTTGAGCAAGTACAGTCGCAGTTGTTGTACCGTCACCAGCGATGTCGTTAGTTTTGCTTGAAACTTCACGAACAAGTTGAGCACCCATGTTTTCAAACTTGTCTTTTAATGAAATTTCTTTAGCAACAGTTACACCGTCTTTAGTGATGTGCGGCGCACCGAAAGAACGGTCGATCACAACGTTACGGCCTTTAGGACCCAAAGTCACTTTAACCGCATCTGCAAGTACGTTTACACCTGCAATCATTTTTGAGCGAGCTGAATCACCAAATTTTACGTCTTTAGCTGACATATTAAACTCCGAATCTTTTTAAATACTGAATCTGATAATGAATTGAGTTATGGATCGATTAGCCTTCTAATACAGCTAAGATGTCTGACTCTTTCATGATTAAGAGTTCTTCACCGTTTACTTTAACTGTTGTACCTGCATAAGTACCAAATAACACCTTGTCACCAACTTTAACATCCAAAGCACGTACGCCGTTATCAGTGATTTGACCATTACCTACTGCAATTACTTCACCTTGAGATGGTTTTTCAGCAGCAGAACCTGGCAATAAAATACCGCCAGCAGTTTTGGTTTCTTCTTCTACACGACGAATCACAACGCGATCATGTAATGGACGAATGTTGCTCATAATTAACTCCATCAGACTTAGTCTTTTTGATTAATCGTTATTGCCTTAATCCAGAGCAATAACAAAATATTTAGATGTCACTTTTGTGGGGATGAAAAAAATGGCTTCAAGGGGAAATAAGAAAAATTTTCTTCTTTTTTGAATATTTTTTAAACAATCAAATATTTAATCTCATCTAAACCAAATCAATCTGAAGTGAATTCAGCCAACTGTTCATTGAACCAGTAATGCTGAATCTTTCCTGTATTTGAAACTGTATTAAAGCTATTCGGATTGTGATGATATAAACGAGTAGAAGTTGCTGTACCCGCATGAATATCATATATAGGATGGTCTATTTCCAGATGGTAAATCTGAGTTAAATCATATATAGCCGTTTTATGAAGATGACCATGCAGCATTCCAAATAATCCGGTTGTACTCCACTTTTCTAAAGCAATTTTGCCCAAAACCGGACAATCCTTTATCCCATGCCTATTATCGGGTGGTGTATAAAAAGGTTGATGGAAAACCACCAGCTTTATTTTATCTTTTGGCGCTTTTTCTAAACGCTCATAAGTATCTTGAATTTGTTCAATCGAAATATGCCCACGTGTGTGATAACGACGACGTATGCTGTTTACCCCAACAATATAGAAATGTTCGGTTTCTAAAGTCGGTTCTAATTCACCAAAAAAATATCGATACCGAGTAAATGGAGAAAAAAAACGGTTCCAGACATGATACAAAGGAATATCATGATTTCCAGGCACTACAAGATAAGGAATATTGAGGCTATCTAAAAATTGCCGACATTTAAAAAATTGTTCATATTTAGCACGTTGAGTAACATCGCCACTCACGACAATCACTTCAGGCTTTTGCTGAATACAAAAATGTCTTATTGCTTCTAAACACTCTTTTTTTTCTGTCCCAAAGTGTAAATCAGACAGATGTAATAACATTCGGCACCATAATATTTAAAGCATTTTTTTCTACAGTGAAATTTAGAGGTGGTTTCATCTCTATGATTTCACCATCTAAAGCCACTGTGAGTTTCGATTTTTTTGCACATTCCACCACAACATGATCAGCACAAAAACTATATACGTCTTCTGCATCTTCAACTTTACCTTGAACCCATTGCCAAAGCATATGCAGCAAACTCAGCTTATCACTTTTTGTAATTACAACTCCAGCCACTCTTCCCTGCGCCGCACACTCTGCAATCCTGAGTTTCATATCACATAACTGTAGTTGGTTATTTCCAAAGAAAATTAGAGGTGCTTTAACGGGATATTTTTTACCATCTACCGTTATCGACAACTTCATTGACTTATTTTCTCTTAATAAAACATCTAAAGCTGAGGTATAAGCGTGTAAAGGAAGTCTTCCTAAATATTTATTGTAGAGTTCGCGCTTTTTAATAAAGAGTGGGTATAGACCTAAACTGGCATTATTCAAATAAATATGATCATTGATGGCGGCTATATGAACCGATCGAGGTGTACCCGTGGCAATAACTTCGGCAGCGTCCAAAAGATCTAGCGGAATATCTAAAACTTTAGCCACATAATTAAAAGTACCTAAAGGCAAAATTCCCATTGGAATAGAGGTATTTCTAAGTTTAGATGCAACAGCATTTAAAGTGCCATCTCCACCTGCTGCAACAACTACCCCTATATTTTCGTTTTGTGAATGTCGATGAATCACGTTATTCATCAGATCGTCAAACAATGTATTTTCATTTAATTCAAAAACTTGTATCTCAAAACCATGTTCAGTGAGTAAAGTCATCAGTTGCTCATAAACATCTTCATGTTTTGAAGCATGAAATCCTGATTTTTCGTTATAGATGATCGAAAGAGGTTTCAAAGGCCGCATTTTATTATCGTAAAGTGGGATGTTTATTCTATTTTGTACACAAAATCACCTATTAAAAGTCTCTTTATGTAAATTTTGAATGATCTTCATTTGTTTAATCAATAATAATTCTCAAGAAAAATTTAAGAGTTAATTTATTGATTTAAAACAAAATAATTTAAGTAAATAACACACATACAACATAAAAATATAAAAGTAAAAACCTTATAAAAAACTATAAACAAATGATTTTCATAAAAAAATGATCGGAATTCCAAATATCTAATTGTTAGTCTTTAGTCTTATTTTTTTTATGATTTTATGCTTTAATACAGCCACTTTTTTATTTGATCTTTCATTGTACCCCAATGAATAGACTTGTACGTTGTACATATTTTGAATAGGCCTCACCATGACCACAGTGAACGCACCAGAATTCGTTCGTCATCCTAAGCTTATAGCATGGGTTGAAGAAATTGCAAACTTAACCAAACCAGCAAAAATCGAATGGTGTGACGGAAGCGAAGAAGAGTATCAACGTCTAATCGACTTGATGATCGCTAACGGCACCATGCAGAAATTAAACCAAGAAAAACATCCTGGTTCTTATCTTGCAAATTCTGACCCATCTGACGTTGCGCGTGTTGAAGATCGTACTTACATCTGCTCTCAAAATAAAGAAGATGCTGGTGCGACAAACAACTGGGAAGATCCAGCTGTTATGCGTGAAAAATTAAATGGTTTATTTGAAGGTTCAATGGAAGGCCGTACGATGTACGTTGTTCCTTTCTCTATGGGTCCTTTAGGTAGCCATATTGCTCATATCGGTATCGAGTTAACTGACTCTCCTTACGTTGCTGTTAGCATGCGCAAAATGGCTCGTATGGGTAAAGCAGTTTATGACGTATTAGGTACAGACGGCGAATTTGTTCCTTGTGTACACACAGTAGGTGCTCCACTTGCTGAAGGTCAAAAAGACGTTGCTTGGCCTTGTAACCCAGAGAAATATATCGTTCATTATCCAGAGACTCGTGAAATCTGGTCTTTCGGTTCTGGTTACGGCGGTAACGCATTACTTGGTAAAAAATGTTTAGCTCTTCGTATCGCTTCTGTCATGGGCCGCGAACAAGGTTGGTTAGCTGAACACATGCTTATTCTTGGTGTAACTAACCCTCAAGGTGAAAAACACTACATCGCTGCTGCATTCCCATCTGCTTGTGGTAAAACAAACTTTGCGATGTTAATTCCACCAGCAGGTTATGAAGGTTGGAAAATCGAAACTGTAGGTGACGATATTGCTTGGATCAAACCAGGTGAAGACGGCCGCTTATATGCGATTAACCCTGAAGCTGGTTTCTTCGGTGTAGCTCCTGGTACAAATACCAAAACTAACCCGAACTGTATGGCAACTCTTCATAAAGATGTTATCTATACAAACGTAGCAGTAACTGAAGATGGTCAAGTATGGTGGGAAGGTCTTTCTAAAGAAGTTCCAACAAACTTAATAAACTGGAAAGGTCAACCTCACGTAAACGGCGAAAAAGCAGCACATCCAAATGCGCGTTTCACTGTTGCAGCAGGTCAATGTCCATCTATCGATGCTGATTGGGAAAACCCAGCAGGTGTTCCAATTTCTGCATTCATCTTCGGTGGTCGCCGTGCAGATACAGTTCCTTTAGTTTCTGAAGCTTTTGACTGGGTTGACGGTGTATATAAAGCGGCAACTATGGGTTCTGAAACTACTGCTGCTGCTGTTGGTCAACAAGGTATCGTTCGTCGTGACCCATTCGCGATGCTTCCATTTGCTGGCTACAACATGGCTGACTACTTTGACCACTGGTTAAGCCTTGGTGCAAAAGTAAGCGAGAAAGCTGAAGCTTCTGGCAATAAATTACCGAAAATCTTCAACGTAAACTGGTTCCGTCGTGATGCTGAAGGCAACTTCGTATGGCCTGGTTTCGGTCAAAACATGCGTGTTCTTGAGTGGATCATTGACCGCTGTGAAGGTCGTGCAAACGCTGTTGAAACACCAATCGGTTTTGTTCCAACATATGAAGACTTGAACTGGAAAGGCACTGAGTTCAGTAAAGAACAATTTGACCTTATCACTACTCAAGATAAAGACCAGTGGGTTACTGAAATTGAAAGCCACACTGAGTTATTCAATAAACTTGGTGAGCGCTTACCAAAAGCATTAAAAGAACGTCAAGCAGCATTACTTGAAGCTGTAAAAACTGGTTTCTAATTGCTAAATATAAAAAAGGCCGCTTTATGCGGCCTTTTTTATTATGCGGCATCATCTTTTAGTCGACGTTCAGATAAATAAGCTTCTAACACTTTTACCTGTTTCTCATTAAACGCCAAACCTAATTTAGATCTTCGCCAGAGTATGTCTTCTGCAGTATTTGCCCACTCATATTCACATAAATACTTAACTTCACATTCAAATAAATCGTGACCAAAATTTTGTCCCAATTGTTCTATACCATTTCTTTCTTGAAGCATGTTCCAAACTCTTGTGCCATATGCATGTGCCCAACGTTTGGCAAGGGATTCTGAAACTCCATTTACACGTAATTGAATCTGGTTGATTAAATCATCTACTGTGGTCCAGTTCTCAGCACCTGGTAATGGCTTATTGGCAGTCCACTCCTCTGCCATTTCACTAAAGAACGGAGACAAATGTTCTAAAGCAGCCTCAGCCAGTTTTCGATAGGTCGTAATCTTGCCGCCAAATACTGATAACAATGGTGCGTTAGTATTTTCTGCCTGTAGTGCCAAAGTATAGTCACGGGTAATTGCCGAAGGGTTATCAGACTCATCATCGCATAAAGCACGTACACCTGAGTACTGACTTACAATATCTGCTCGCGTTAACTGCTTTTTAAAATGTGAATTTGTGACTGTCAAAAGGTAATCTATTTCTACATCGGTAATCTCTACCTTTTGTGGATCACCTGTGTATTCCTGATCTGTTGTACCAATTAGGGTATATTTTTCTAAATATGGTATTGCAAACACGATGCGTCGGTCTTCATTTTGCATAATAAAGGCTTTATGACAGTCATATAGCTTTGGCACAACAATATGACTTCCTTGGATCAATCGGATTTGATAAGGCGATCTTAAATTTAGGTTTTCACTAATAATTTCTTCAACCCAAGGACCAGCTGCATTTACTAAAGCTCTTGCACGTATTTGATAAGACTCAGCTCCACTTTGTAGTTCCAAATGCCACAGTTCTTGTTCTTGATAAGCCTTCACACATCTAGTTCGTGTCACGACTTTGGCACCCTGTGCTTTAGCTTGGAGGGCATTTAACACAACAAGACGTGCGTCATCTACAGTACAGTCAGAATATTCAAACCCACGCGTTATAGCTGGTTTTAAGGGACTATCTTCTTTGAAATAAATAAGATTTGAACCTAATAATTTTTCTCGTTTTCCCAAATGATCATAAAAAAATAGGCCCGCTCGAATTAACCACGCAGGACGTAAATGTGGCCGATGCGGCATAATAAAACGCATTGGTGCAATAATATGTGGAGCTTTCGCTAATAGCACTTCTCGCTCTGCTAATGCTTCTCTGACCAGTCTAAATTCTTTATGTTCTAAATAGCGTAGACCACCATGAATTAATTTACTGCTAGCAGATGAAGTGTGACTGGCTAAATCATCCTTTTCACATAAAAATACGGATAATCCACGGCCTACTGCATCATTAGCAATACCGACGCCATTAATACCGCCACCAATTACGGCAATATCATATACTTTTGAATAATCATTAGATTGTATTTTCATTTCTCATATTCTTTTTATTGTTGATCTTATAAAAATTAAAACATCAAATTGATGAAACAACAATCTAAAAAGTAGAATAATCAAATTTGAATTGGCAAGCATTTAGCCATTAATTGATTACTCTACTTTTAATTTAACTCGTTAAAGAATAAATCAATCCTCTGCCCAGCTTTGACTGCGTTTTACTGCTTTTAACCAGCCTTTATAAATCAGATCAGATTGCTCAAGAGACATTTTGGGTTCAAATACCTTTTCTATGGCAGATTTATTTCTTAACTCATGAAGATCTTGCCAGAAACCCGTTGCCAACCCTGCAAGGAAAGCTGCACCCAAAGCGGTAGTTTCTTTCATTATTGGGCGTTCGACTGGTGTCGCTAAAATATCGGACTGAAATTGCATCAAGAAATTATTTTCCGTTACTCCACCATCAACACGGAGCGTACGAAGCTCTTCTTCTGCATCTTGCTGCATAGCATCAAGTACATCTTTTGTCTGGTAAGCAATAGACTCTAAAGTTGCACGAATAATATGTTCAATACTGGCTCCACGTGTCAGACCAAAGATTGCCCCACGAGCTGTCGGGTCCCAATATGGTGCGCCTAATCCAGTAAAAGCAGGAACGACATATACCCCATTACTGTCTTTTACACGTGTTGCGTAAAGCTCAGAGTCTTTAGCGTTCTTAATAACCTTCAACTCATCACGTAACCACTGTACACAAGAACCGCCGTTAAATACGGCGCCCTCTAAGGCATAGTTCACCTCACCGCTCGCACCACATGCAATAGTTGTGAGTAATCCATGCTCTGAACGGACAATCTTTTTACCCGTGTTCATAAGTAAAAAACAACCAGTACCGTAAGTATTTTTAGCCTGTCCTGACTCAACACACATTTGACCAAAAAGTGCAGCTTGTTGATCACCTGCAATTCCCGCAATTGGAATCCCTACTTCTTGTCCACTAATAGTATGTGTATATCCATAAACCTCAGATGAACTACGAACTTCAGGTAACATTGCTCTAGGAATATCTAAGGCCTGTAAAAGCTTTTCATCCCACTCAAGCTTTTCGATATCAAACAGCATGGTTCGTGAAGCATTGGTAAAATCAGTGACGTGAACAGCACCATTGGTTAATTTCCAAATGAGCCACGTGTCCACCGTACCAAACAGCAACTCTCCTCGCTCAGCACGCTCACGACTTCCTTCAACGTGGTCTAAAATCCATTTAATTTTTGTGGCCGAAAAATAAGGATCAATAACTAAACCAGTTGTTTTACGGATATATTCTTGCCAACCAGCTTTATGCAATTGATTACATATTTCAGTCGTCTGTCGGCTTTGCCAAACAATCGCATTGTAAATCGGCTTGCCTGTTTTTTTATCCCAGACAACTGTGGTTTCTCGCTGGTTTGTGATCCCAATTGCCGCAACTTGTTCGCTCTTAATGCCAGCTTGAGCCAATGCCTCTACCCATACCGCACTTTGTGTTGCCCAAATTTCCATAGGGTCATGCTCAACCCAACCCGGCTGAGGATATATTTGGGTAAATTCTTTTTGAGCAATACTGACAACGTTCGCATCATGGTCCAAAACAATTGCTCTTGAGCTTGTTGTTCCCTGATCAAAAGCAACAATATATTTTTTCGGGCAATTTGACATCTGAATGTCCCTTTCATTATCCACACACATCTAGTCCACAATGCCAAGACATCATGCCTAACTGTATTTATTTAAAATTTTCTTTGGAATATATCATTATTTTTAAGAGATATAGGTTTTCTTCGTCCAAACATTCCTCATTCTTTATCAGTTTTTACTACTTGGAAAAAATAATAGGCCAAAGATCCGAATAAGATCATCAAAATGAACTAATCGGCTAATTTGAAATCACATAAATATTCAACTTATTCCTTTGCTTAAATAATAAACATTGTTTTACAGACATAAAAAAAATAAAGTGAAATACTCCTCTAGATAATATGTAAAAACGGAATAAATCTTCTCTTTTTTAGCATTCAACCCAAGCGAAACATGGAGCGACTCATGGTTGATCAACCTTCTACCGCAACAACTCCACATTCTAATTTAGATACAAAAACTCGTCTAAAATCAATTTTGGGCGGTTCTGCCGGTAACCTTGTCGAATGGTACGACTGGTATGTATATGCCGCATTTACGCTCTATTTTGCTCATGCCTTTTTTCCAAAAGGGAGTCAAACTGCTCAACTTCTTCAAGCAGCTGCAATTTTCGCAGTAGGTTTCCTTATGCGTCCCATCGGCGCATGGATTATGGGGATTTATTCAGACCGTAAAGGACGTAAAGCGGGTCTTACACTTTCCGTTACTTTAATGTGTGTTGGCTCTCTACTCATTGCAGTTACACCATCTTATGAAAGCATTGGTGTATTCGCCCCATTACTACTGGTTGTTGCACGTTTAATTCAAGGCTTAAGCGTAGGCGGTGAATATGGTGCAAGCGCTACTTATTTAAGTGAGATGGCAGAAAAAGACCGACGTGGTTTCTTCTCAAGCTTTCAATATGTCACTTTAATTGCTGGACAGCTCACTGCCTTGTGTGTACTTCTCATTTTACAAATGGTACTTACAGAGCAGCAATTACATGACTGGGGATGGCGTGTACCATTTTTCATCGGGGCTCTTTTAGCCATTGTAGTGTTCCGTATTCGCCGTGGTTTAATGGAAACCCAATCTTTTAAAAATGCACAAGCAGAAAAAGACCAGCCGAAATCAGGCATGTTTGCTTTATTTAAACATTACCCAAAAGAAGCATTCACCGTATTATTTTTAACTGCTGGTGGTACTTTAGCTTTCTATACTTACACCACCTATTTACAGAAATATTTAGTGAATACTTCTGGTTTTACTAAACCTGAAGCTACTCAAATTACCACTTTAGCCCTATTCATCTTTATGTGTTTACAGCCACTGGCAGGTGCATTATCAGATCGAATTGGCCGTAAACCGCTTATGATTGCATTTGGGGTGACAGGTGTTTTATTCACCTATATTTTGTTTGATGCACTCGCAAACACGCATAACTACTGGACAGCATTCTGGTTATGTTTAGGTGGACTGGTCATGGTAACTGGCTATACCTCAATTAACGCTGTCGTAAAAGCTGAACTTTTCCCTGCACATATTCGAGCTTTGGGTGTGGCTTTACCTTATGCAATTGCCAATACTTTATTTGGTGGTACAGCTGAGTTTTTCGCGTTAAGTTTCAAAGAAGCTGGTCATGAATCATGGTTCTTTATTTATGTCAGTATTATGATTTTCATTTCATTACTGATCTATATATTTATGAAAGACACCAAGCATCATTCAAAAATTAAAGAGCATTAATATTTTACAATTAGAGCCAATATCGTCAGTCAATATTGGCTCTAAGCAAGCGAATAAGCACAAACAACACTTCTATTTTATGAGATACTTCATATAAGAAAATAAGGACGATACTGATGAATAAAAGTATTTTATGTTTGGCATTAAGTAGTATGTTTATTTTAACTGCTTGCCAGACTACACCTCGCCAATATAATGGTTCAACTGGCTATCAGATTGAAAACCAAACTAAAACTTCAGCGACTTTAGCTTATACTTTAGCTGGTCGTAGTAACCAGCAACTTGATGAGCGTAAATTACAACGTGCTTGTCAGAATGTGTTAGGTACTCAGAAAGTTTATAAATTATCAATTTTAAGTATCAACGAAATTCCAAACCCAGCTAAAGATGAGCAGTATGGAATTAAACTTGGTGAAACTCGTGCTTCTTTTGGTTTATCAAACACACCTAGTTTAAATAATGGTGAAGACTATGCGACTCGCCAAGCACTTGAAGCTCGCCCAAGCACATTAAAAGTGGTTCGTTATACTTGTTCATAACATAAAAAAGACGCTGTTCTTTTACAGCGTCTTATAAAAACTTACGTTTCTAAATTCTCTTGCTTCATCCAGATCTGGCCACGTAGTAGCACTTCTTTCTTCAATTTTTTCATATTTTGGATGACTAAAATTTTTAACTCGGCTATCTGCTACCCAAACTTCTGGTGCAAATTTTAAAAACTCATCTAAAAAGAAACGATTACATTGGTCATATAAAACATCGGCTGCCAAGAGAACATCAACTTGTTCAGCTTTATATAAATCGTCCAGATATTCGAGCTCTACACCATTAAGCAATGCATTTTCACGGCAAGCATTTAAGCTAACCTGATCAATGTCACAGCAGATTACTCGTTTTGCTCCAGCCATTTTCGCAGCAATAGCAACTACACCCGAACCCGCGCCAAAATCTAATACCACTTTATCTTTAACATGATACGGCTCTGCAAGTATCCACTGCGCCATCGCCAGACCAGATGCCCAACAGAAAATCCAATACGGCGTGTCATTCCAGATACGGCGAATAACTTCGTCATCCAATCGATCAGTTGGAAAAACAGGTGGAATCAACCATAAAGAAATTGGAGTTTCTGGCAACTGTTGTGCCATTAATTCACAATGAGGAATGACTTCATGTAAGGCTTGAAGTAAATGTTCAGGGGCTTTGGACAGTTGAAAGGTGCAGCTCATAAATAAGCTCAACAATTTATAATTACTATTTGATCATCTGCATCGCGAGCAAGACTAAAACAGTAGCTTAAAGCATGATAGTGACTAGTTACTAAAAATACGTTAGTTCAATTCCACTGTATTAATTGCTGCAACGGTTTGGTCTTGTGTAGCTTCGCTACTCATCCCGAAAGAAAAGTAGCATACGAAGTCCTAACATTTGCATTAAATGCTAGGACGCCATCATGAATAAATTAACCTAAAGCTTTTTCAGCAGCTTCTACAGTTTGACGAATCAAAGTTGTGATTGTCATTGGACCAACACCACCCGGTACTGGTGTATAAGCAGAAGCAATTTCTTCAATACCTTGTAATTGAATATCGCCAACACCGCCGCCATCACGTGGATGGAAGCCAGCGTCTACAACAACTGCACCTTGTTTAATCCAATCTTTTTGAATAAGTTCAGCTTTACCTACAGCACCAACAATAATGTCAGCTTGTTTCACAAGCTCAGGTAAGTTTTGTGTACGTGAATGGCAAATCGTTACTGTCGCGTTTGCTTGCAACAACATCATTGCCATTGGTTTACCTAAAATAGCTGAACGACCAACCACAACAGCATGTTTACCAGCAATTTCGATATTGTTTTCTTTAAGAATCGTCATAATACCAGCTGGAGTTGCTGAACCATATGCAGCTTCACCCATTGCCATACGACCAAAACCAAGGCAAGTTACGCCATCAACATCTTTTGCCAATGAGATCGCATCGAAACACGCACGCTCATCAATTTGTGCAGGAACTGGATGTTGTAAAAGAATACCGTGAACATCTGGATTGGCATTAAGCTTTTCGATTTCAGCTAATAATTGTTCTGTTGTCGTTTCTTGTGGTAATTCGATTTTTAATGAATCCATACCTACACGGCGGCAGGCATTACCTTTCATACGTACATAAGTTGCAGATGCACCATCATCTCCAACTAAAATAGTCGCCAAAATCGGGGTACGACCTGTTTTCGCTTTTAAAGCTTCAACACGTACCAACAAATTTTCTTCAATTTGCTTTGCTAATGCACGACCGTCTAAAACCAATGCCACAGCACATCTCCAAGGTAGACATGAATTTAATGTGCTAATAATACATGATAATTTCGACAATTTTATTCTAGATGCTGTTTTTATGTGCATCTTCGCTCAAAACAGTATTGTTTTTTCTGTAAAGGTTGCTAATATGTGCATCACCAAATGTAGGCGGGGTGGCAGAGTGGTCATGCAGCGGACTGCAACTCCGTGGACGCCGGTTCGATTCCGACCTCCGCCTCCAAATTTGGTAAAGCCCGGGTGGTGAAATAGGTAGACACAGGGGATTTAAAATCCCCCGCCCTCAAAGCGTGCCGGTTCGAGTCCGGCCCCGGGCACCATCTTCAAGTACTGAATATGGTGTCATAAAGAATCCAGCGTAAGCTGGTTTTTTTATACCTAAAAAAAGGGCTACGATGTAACCCTCTATTTTCTAAAATTTTAAGCCGTCTTTTGACCTTGTTTTAACGGCATCAAATTCAGATCCAATACAATATCATTTTGTCTACTTGAATCGATTTGATATTCAGCATTTTTAATAGAATCTAAAAATACCCATTCCGAGTGAACTTGTGCCTGATCCAAAGTAACTAGCAAGTATCCTCGTTGGTTTAAATTACAATAGGCCAATTCATCAATTAATGTAGTAAATGCAAATTCAAACTGCTGTAACTGTGCCAAAGGAATACTTAAATATTTTTCCAAACCAGGAGATGATACAGAGCTCGTCGCAAGTTCAACTCCAACATATTTTCCTTTTTGACTATACAAATAAGATGCCCATGCATTATGCGTATCTCCCGCTAGCACAATCATCTTTTTATTAAACTCTGCCAATTTGCCATACACAAACTCTCTCTCAGCATAGTAACCATCCCAAGCATCTAGATTGTAAGGTGCGACCGTCATAATTCTTGCTTTTTCTTGAGCTGTTAATGTTGGATCATTTTGTTGTAAACGAAGTTTTAAAGTGACCAACTCGGTAATTTGTGCGTTCATCTTAGCAAGTGCTTCAGATGAAGTTCCTCCTGAAGTAATTTGCCCTAAAGATGCCAGTAACTCGGCTGGAATCCACATTTTACTCATTAAGACTTGTTGCCCTACTACATTCCATGTTGCTGTAGATTGCTTTAATTTATCGACCAACCAATCTCTTTGCGTATATCCCATTAAAGTACGCGCCGGATTTGTTAAATCTGCTGGAAATTTTGCAATATCCAAGCCCGAGGCTGTCATGTAGTCTTTATATTCAAGCTGCTTATCACGCGCGATAATACGCGTATCTAGCATGGTTAATTGAACAAGTGAGCCAAAGTTAAACTGGCGATAAATATTTAAATGGTCCGTACTAGAAACTGGACGAATCGGCATCCATTCAAAATAAGCTTGCAGAGCAGCTAATTTACGATCTGAGAAAGGCCCTTCGTTACTTTGATGGTTTTCTGCACCATCACGCCACGCATCGTTCGCCAACTCATGATCATCCCAAATTACAATGAAAGGATGGCGCTGATGAGCTGCCTGTAAATCTTTATCCTGACGATAAAGTGCATAGCGTTTGCGATAATCATCTAATTTAATAATTTCTTTATTATTGTCAGCAGGTAACGTACGACCTAGTTTTGCAGCATCCTCTGTCGCATAGCCATCTGAACCATATTCATAAATATAGTCACCCAAATGAATAATGACATCGACGTTCTGCTTTGCCATTTCACGATAAACATAAAAGTAACCCGCAGGATAGTTCGAGCAAGAGCACACTGCAAAGCTTACTTTATTGGTCGATATTGGTAATGTTTTCGTCTGCCCTACTGGTGAAACCTTACTTCCAAACTTAAAACGGTAGTAGTACACCGTATCTGCTTGCAAACCAGTTGCATCAACTTTCACTGTAAAGTCATCAGTCTTGCTTGTTTCAACCATTCCCGTCTTTAAATTTTGTTTAAACTGATTATCGGTTGAAATTTCCCACACAACTTTTAAGCGCACTCCTAAGTCTGTAGGTGTTACACGTGTCCATAAGATGACTTTATCCTGCAAGGGGTCTCCACTTGCGACACCATGAAGAAACTCTGCTTGTATTTGCGGACTTTCATCATCGGAACCGTCATTGCAACCGGTAAAAGCAACAGGCATAGATAAAGCCCCAAAACCGAGTAGACTTTTTTGAATTAATTCTCGGCGTGAAATTTTCTCTGACATAAAATTCTCTAAGTTTTAAGCAATGAGTGCTTTAAACTTAAGTACATAAGATGAACAGCTGATCTCAGTTTGATGAACAAATCATGACAAAAATTGATTAATTTATATAAATACAAACAAGAACTGATTGAAAATAAAGCAAACTCTCTGATTTTCTCTTGCCAATCGCGCACTTGTCCTCTATTATTGCGCTCATGCCCGGGTGGTGAAATAGGTAGACACAGGGGATTTAAAATCCCCCGCCCTCAAAGCGTGCCGGTTCGAGTCCGGCCCCGGGCACCATTTTCAACTATTGAATTTGGTGCCACAAAGAATCCAGCGTAAGCTGGTTTTTTTATGCCTGTTAAAAATAACACTTATGATAAGAATATTAATATTTATAAACACATTACTCTTTATATCCATTGCAAGTGCTGGAGATATTTTTAACGGCACAGTCTCATTCAAAAATAATCAGTGGCACTTTATACGCTGTTCTATTACTCAAGATGATTATTTAATTGAAACATCTCAAGATATAATCACCCACTTAAAAGCGTTACAGCAACAAGAAAAAACTATTGGATAAACGTAGTAGCAGATGTAAATAAACAGCGGAATGGGAATTTAATTTTAGAAGTTGAGAAAGTAATTGAAGTTCATCTCGGAACATCATGTCATTTATTAGATGCAATCGAAAATTTTGAGAATCGAGAGTAATTACCACTCTCGATTCATAACCAACTCTTCCATTTCAAGATCTAAAAATCCTGCATCCTGTACCACCATCATCATTGCCTCAGCAATATAATCAGCAGCACTATCATCAAGCGATGAATCCAGATCTTCAAACTGTGGCTTCATTTCATTAATTTCATTTACAGTCTGATGAGCATATCGATAAACATCTTGATCAGCTAAAGCAGGTTTTTGAACTTTCTTGGCAAATTGTTCAATTAACTGCTTAAGTTCAGCGACCAAAATATCTGGATAATATTCATCATCAAACATCGGGAGAAGTAGGTCTTCGAACATACAAAAGATTACACAACAGCAAAAACTTGCCGCTTATAACATATTTTCACAAAAATCACGAGATTTTTACCCGACTCACTCTTCCACTTTATTTAAATAGACAATGATCCAGTCTACTTTTCCAAGATTACATTTCAAGCTTGTTGCATAGCCTGCCAAACTAAAACAGCCTCATGCATCGCTTTCACATCATGTGCTCTTACAATGGACGCCCCTTGCTGAATACTTAACAAATGCCCAGTAACGCTTCCTACAGCACGCTGATCAGCCGCAGCTCCTTTTAAAGCCTCCCCGATAAACCGTTTACGAGAAAGACCAGATAAAATTGGATAGCCCAATTCATTAAGTTTCCAAAATTCTTTTAATAGTTTTAAATTTTGCTGAGCATTTTTTGCAAAACCAAATCCAGGGTCAACAATAATGTTGTGCTTTTTCACCCCGGCAGCCAAAGCCTCATCAATGCGTTGTTGCAGCTCTTGCATCACATCAAGTGTTACATCAGTGTACTGATCCAACTGATTCATTGTGGTTGGTTCACCACGCATATGCATAATCACTACAGGGATATCTAACTCTACAGCAGTTTCTAAAGCATTCGGACGTGTTAAGGCACGAACATCATTCCAAATATGCGCCCCTGCTGCTTTTGCTGCACGAATAACTTCTGGCTGGCTCGTGTCGATCGATAAAATAATATTATGGTGCGACAAAGCTTCAACCACTGGCACCACACGGCGCACTTCTTCTTCTACTGCAACTTCTGAAGCACCAGGTCGGGTAGACTCACCCCCAATATCAATAATAGTAGCGCCTTGTTCAATCATATTAAGCGCGTAGCCAACCGCTTGGTCTAGTTGGTTATGCTTACCACCATCGCTAAAAGAATCTGGAGTAACATTTAAAATACCCATGACATGAGGCTGGGATAAATCTAACTGAAGCTGTCCACACTGTAAAATCTGCTTGGGTAAAGATATTAACTGCATAAAAAGCTCCGGTTAAAAAACAGCGACTATTTTAGCAAGACTATACGTTACATGCTGTTGATTTCTTTTCAGCTTTACCCAGTTTTAATACAAATAAAAAAAGCCACATGACTGTGGCTTTTTCATTATTGAACTTAATTCATCGCTGGTAATGGCGGTGGAGTAGATGGACCATCTTTCGGTGGTTCAAATGCCGATACCGGATTTTCAGCAATATAAACTTTAGGTGGTTGAGGCTCGCGTCCTTCCATGATGTCACGGATTTGCTCACGATCAATAGTTTCCCATTCCATCAACGCTTTAACCATAGCATGTGCGATATCTTTATTATTTTCCAAGATATCACGAGCAACTTTATATTGTTCATCTAAAATACGGCGCACTTCCTGATCAACCTGTTGTTGAGTTGCTTCAGAAATTGTACGGCTACCTACGTTACCGAAGAATCCATTTTGATTTTCATCTTCGTAAACCATAACACCCATTTTGTCAGACATACCGTACTTCGTTACCATCGCACGTGCCATTTTTGTAGCACGCTCAAAGTCATTTGAAGCACCAGTCGATTGCTGCTGAATAAAGACTTCTTCAGCAATACGGCCACCAAACAAAATTGCAATTTCGTTTAACATTTTGTCTTTATAGTGGCTAATCTGATCTTGTTCAGGTAGCTGCCAAGTTACACCTAAAGCCCAACCACGCGGCATAATTGTTACCTTATGCACAGGGTCAGTACCCGGTAAAATCTCAGCAACAATTGCGTGCCCAGCTTCATGGTAAGCAGTTGCACGGCGTTCTTCTTCGCGTAAAACCATTGATTTACGTTCTGGACCCATATAGATCTTATCTTTTGCATCTTCAAAGTCATGCATATCGACAGTGTTCTTATTACGGCGAGCAGCAAACAAAGCAGCTTCATTTACAAGGTTCGCCAACTGAGCACCAGAGAAACCAGGTGTACCACGAGATAAAACTTTAACATCTACGCCAGTGACTGAAGGTAACTTTTTCAAATGTACATTCAGGATTTGTTCACGACCACGGATGTCAGGTAAACCAACCATAACTTGACGGTCAAAACGGCCTGGACGTAATAACGCTTTATCTAATACGTCAACACGGTTTGTTGCAGCAATAACGATTACGCCTTCATTACCTTCAAAACCATCCATCTCTACGAGCATTTGGTTTAAGGTTTGCTCACGCTCATCGTGTCCACCACCTGTACCCGAACCACGGTGACGACCTACTGCATCAATCTCATCGATAAAGATGATACATGGTGCATGACGTTTTGCTTGTTCAAACATGTCACGGACACGGGACGCACCCACACCCACGAACATCTCAACAAAGTCAGAACCAGAAATGCTGAAGAATGGAACTTTTGCTTCACCAGCAATTGCTTTAGCTAATAACGTTTTACCAGTACCTGGAGGACCAACCATAAGTACGCCACGTGGAATCGTAGCGCCCAAGCGTTTAAATTTTGCAGGATCTTTCAAGAAATCTACAATTTCCACAACTTCTTGTTTCGCTTCATCACAACCGGCAACGTCAGCAAAAGTCACTTTGATTTGGTCTTCGGAAAGCATTTTTGCTTTCGATTTACCAAAACTCATCGGACCATTTTTACCGCCTGCACCACCACCCATGTTACGCATAAAGAACATGAATAACAGAATGATTAACAGTACAGGGAAACTAGCAATGAGAAGTTGCATCAAAATGCCTTGACGTTGTGGTGCTGTGCCCTCTACAACAACATTTTGCTTGTTTAAGCTTGGCATAAGTTCAGTGTCTTCAACTTGCGGACGAACAGTTTCAAACTGAGATCCGTTAGTTTTTTCACCACTAATATTTAAACCGTCAATCGTGACTTGCTTAATTTGGCCAGCATTCACCGCTGCAACAAAATCTGAATATTTCATTGCAGTAGGCTTATTGCGGTCACTGATATTACTGAAAATTAAAATCAGAACACCCAGTATTATTAGCCACAATACGGCATTCTTGAAGTAATCGCTCAAAGCTTTATTCCCATATCGATCTAATTTGATCATGCCCAATCTTGGCCGATCGTCTTAAAAACAGCAATTGTCTTGCTTGCGGATAACCTAAAAGATACAAAATGCACAATTTTTAGGAGCTTGGCAAGTAAACTTTATTGCAATGCTTTCTTACGCCCTTGTCCAACCAAAAAAACTTCTTTAGATCGTGCCCGAGAAGCTGCTGGTTTTGCTGTTTTTAACACATCAAAACTATCAACGACTTGTTTACGAAACTCATCAAATCCTGCGCCTTGGAACACTTTAACAACAAACTGTCCATTGGGACCCAAAACTTTCTGAGCAAAGTCTAAAGCAAGTTCACACAAGTAAATCTGTCTAGGTTGATCAACAGCCCTATTACCTGATGTATTGGGGGCCATATCAGAAATTACAATGTCTACTTGTCTTCCGTTTAAAATATTTAACAATTTTTCAAATACAGCTTCTTCTCTGAAGTCGCCTTGTAAGAAAGTGACATCCGGCAAAGCATCCATAGGCAAAATATCGGAAGCAATAACTAAACCCTTGCTACCAACAAGTTTCCCAGCAATTTGCGACCAACTCCCAGGAGCTGCTCCCAAATCAACCACTGTCATGCCTGGCTTGATCAACTTATATTTTTCTTGAATTTCAAGAAGTTTATATGCTGCTCGTGCACGATATCCTTCCTTTTGTGCTTTTTTTACAAAAGGATCGTCTAGATGTTCCCTCATCCACGCACGACTACTTTTAGACAATTTTTGGTTTGTGATGCGTGTTGCCATAACTCACTAAATATCAAAAAAACTTCTGATTGTTCATTGTACGTGAAAATTACTCTCATTACAGTACGGATGTAACCTAATCTCAATAACTTTTACAGTTTTTTTCCAATAATGTTGATCGATTATTTATACAGTTTTTCGTACATTTGATTTTAAGTTTTTTGCTATACTAAGTCGTTTTTAAAATCAGGTATTTTTAATGGCCGCTTTATCTATTCATGAACGTAAACGTTTACGTCAAATTGGTCACGTGCTTAATCCGGTTGTCATGATTGGTGGACAAGGCTTAACAGATGCTGTAATCGAAGAAACTCTTCGTGCTTTAAATGATCATGAACTCATCAAAGTAAAAATTGCTGGTGAAGACCGTGAAGCTCGTGCAGCTGTAATTGATGCAATTGTAGAAGCGACTGGTGCTGAAGCTGTGCAAAAAATCGGTAAAATCGTTTTACTCTACAAAAAAGCAGCTAAGCAAAACCAACACTTATCTAACCTCGTTCGTCACGCTCACTTAGCAAACTAACTTATTGACTACTTATGGCAAGTTACGAACTTTCAGCTTTTGATCGTTTTCATGCTGTTTCTGTTGTTGGCGCAATTGAACAGCAAGCCCCGCATACATTAAATGTGGGTTTTTGGATTCGTGATCCAAACCAACTTATTATCTGGCCCCAAGAAGTCTCGGCTCATCCTCGTCAAGATTTTTTGTGGGAAGAGACTTGTTTTGAAATTTTTATCGGCGTGCATGATGAAGATTTCTACCGGGAAATTAACCTTTCCCCTTCTCAAGCATGGCAAACCTACCAGTTTGAAGAATATCGATATCCGGAAAGCATGCCTCCCCTCGTTGCTTACGATATTGAACTAAATCATCTCAAGCGTACCCATTATGGTTTAAATGTAAGTCTTGATTTAGGCCAGTTTATGCAGCAGCACCGTTTGAAATGGGCAAACCTTTATTTAGGTTTAACTGCTGTTTTAAAAACAAAAGATGGTATGCAGTACTATGCAATGCAGCATAGTGGAAAAAATGCTGATTTTCACAATAAACGTGATTGGCTGCATCAGTTTTAAAAAATAAAAAAGCGAGAAATTAATTCTCGCTTTTTTATTGAATTTTAATTTTAAATCTTTAGTGATCTCTTGCTTTGTTCCAAGCCTCAACCGCATTATTTTTAGTGCGCTTTAAGCTCTCACTTAAAGAGTCTTTATGTTTTAAAGAAATCTGGCTAATGTCACCCTTAAGTTCTTTAGTCACTTTCGTTAAATCTTCAATTAATGCATTAATTTCAGCTTTCAATGTATTTTTCAATTCATTCAATCCTTCTTGAGAAGTATTGAACTGAGCTTTAATCACATCAAGACGTTGCAAAATATCTTGTTTAATCTGAGCAAACTGGTTTTGAATGTTCTGATTCAACTCTTGAGTTTCAGCCTCAATTTTTTCTTCAGTCTCGCTAATTACAGCTTTGACTTGTTCTTGAGTTTCTACAATAGCTTCTTTAACTTGCGAAGTTGCTTCATGAGCGACTTCTTTCACCTGTTCTGTTTTTTCAGCTACAACTTCTTTTACCTGTGTTGCTTTAGTACTCACTGCTTTTTTAGCTCGAGTTGTTGTTTTCGCTACAGCTTCTTTTGCTTCAGTTACTTCGGTCTTAACCGTCTCTGCTACAGACGAAGCATTCTCAGCTATATCTTTTGAAACTTGATTATTGCTCATGCTATTTCCTCATATTGTTTATTTTTTAGCTAGCATTACAATAAGTGGAATTGACTTATTTCAGCCACCAGATTGTTAGACAATTTGCTAAAAGTATCAATTTCAGACAAGCGGATGAATTTTTTTGCAAAAAGCAAGCAAGGAATTATATTTTTTAATAGAAAATAAATAGACTTTTTAGGGTTCCATGCGTATAATGCGCTGTTAAGTTACAAGCGGGCAGACCGATAGGGAGGGGCATGTTTTTTTAGAACATCGCCTATCTTTTTTAGGTCTACTCGCTTTTTTACAGCCGAAATTCAGGAGCTTTGGTTTGAGCACCCCCGCCATTTTAGCCCTCGCAGATGGAACGATCTTTAAAGGAACGTCAATCGGCGCAACGGGAAGTACGACTGGAGAAGTCGTTTTTAACACAGCCATGACAGGCTATCAAGAAATTTTGACTGACCCAAGTTATGCACAACAAATTGTGACATTAACTTACCCTCATATTGGTAACACTGGTTGCAACGAAGAAGACGTTGAATCTGGTCGTATCCATAAAGTATGGGCGAATGGTTTAATTATTCGTGACCTTCCACTACTACACAGTAACTTCCGTTCTGAGCAGTCGTTAGGTGAATATTTGCAGGCGCACAATGTTGTTGCAATTGCTGATATTGATACACGTAAACTCACTCGTATCTTACGTGACAAAGGTGCACAAAATGGTTGCATCCTTGCTGGCGAAAATATTACTGAAGAAGAAGCGATTGCTAAAGCTCGCGCTTTTGGTGGTTTAAATGGTTTAGACCTTGCCAAAGAGTGCTGTGATCCTACAGGTTTTGAATGGTCTGAAGGTTCATGGGTATTAGGTAAGGGCTTTACTCAACCTGAGTTAAAATACCATGTGGTTGCATACGATTATGGTGTCAAAACCAACATCTTGCGTATGCTTGCAGACCGCGGTTGCAAACTTACAGTTGTTCCTGCTGAAACTCCGGCTGAAAAAGTATTAGCACTTAATCCAGATGGCGTATTCCTTTCAAACGGTCCTGGTGACCCAGCGGCTTGTGACTACGCAATCGAAGCTGTAAAAACTATTGTTGAAACCACAACATTACCTGTATTTGGTATCTGTTTAGGACACCAAATCTTGGCACTCGCTTCTGGTGCAAAAACTGTAAAAATGAATCATGGTCACCACGGTGCAAACCATCCTGTACAAAATCTTGAAAACGGTACAGTGATGATCACCTCTCAAAACCATGGTTTTGCTGTAGATGCAGAGACATTACCGGCTAACTTAAAAGCAACGCATAAATCATTGTTCGATGGCACCTTACAAGGTATCCACCGTACTGACAAACCAGCTTTCAGCTTCCAAGGTCACCCTGAAGCAAGTCCTGGTCCACATGATTGTGCACCTTTGTTCGATCACTTCATCGAACTTATCGAAGCATCTAAACAGTAATTACGGAGCGAATAATGCCTAAACGTACGGATATTAAAAGCATCTTAATTATTGGTGCTGGCCCGATTGTGATTGGACAGGCATGTGAGTTTGACTACTCAGGTGCTCAAGCATGTAAAGCACTTCGTGAAGAAGGCTACCGTGTTATTTTGGTTAACTCTAACCCAGCGACCATTATGACTGACCCTTCAATGGCGGATGCAACTTACATTGAGCCAATTACTTGGCAAACTGTTGCTCAAATCATTGAAAAAGAGCGTCCAGATGCAGTCCTTCCAACTATGGGTGGACAAACTGCATTGAACTGCGCACTTGCACTTGATGAAAACGGCGTATTAGCGAAGTACAATGTAGAACTTATCGGTGCAACTAAAGAAGCGATTGAAAAAGCTGAAGACCGTAAACTCTTCGACATCGCTATGCGCAAAATCGGTTTGGAATGTCCAAAAGCTGCTATTGCTGAAACCATGGAAGAAGCATTGGAAATCCAATCTCGCTTTGGTTTCCCAGTAATTATCCGTCCATCATTTACAATGGGTGGTTCAGGCGGCGGTATTGCATATAACCGTGAAGAATTCCTTGAAATTTGTGAACGCGGTTTCGACCTCTCTCCTACTCACCAGTTATTGATTGATGAATCTTTAATTGGCTGGAAAGAATACGAAATGGAAGTTGTTCGTGACAAAAACGACAACTGTATTATCGTATGTGCGATCGAAAACTTTGATCCAATGGGTGTTCACACAGGTGACTCAATCACTGTAGCACCAGCTCAAACATTAACTGACAAAGAATACCAATTGATGCGTAATGCTTCAGTTGCGGTTCTTCGTGAAATTGGTGTTGAGACAGGTGGTTCTAACGTTCAGTTCGGTATTAACCCGAAAGACGGCCGTATGGTTGTGATCGAGATGAACCCTCGTGTATCTCGTTCGTCTGCTCTTGCTTCTAAAGCAACTGGTTTCCCGATTGCAAAAATTGCTGCGAAACTAGCTGTTGGCTATACCCTTGATGAATTGAAAAATGACATCACTGGCGGCGTAACTCCTGCGAGCTTTGAACCATCAATCGACTACGTTGTAACGAAGATTCCTCGTTTTAACTTCGAGAAATTCCCACAAGCAGAACCAGTTCTTACCACTCAGATGAAATCTGTTGGTGAAGTCATGGCAATTGGCCGTAACTTCCAAGAATCTGTACAAAAAGCATTACGTGGTCTTGAAGTTGGTGTAAGCGGTTTCGATGAAAAAATCGAAGCTGGTGCAACAAATGTAAAAGAAACCATTTTAAAAGAGCTTAAAGTTCCGGGCCCTGAGCGTATCTGGTATGTAGCAGATGCATTCCGTCATGGCTTCTCTTTAGATGACGTATTTGAAGCCACTAAGATTGACCGTTGGTTCTTGATTCAAATTCAAGATATCGTTAAGACAGAAGCTCAAGTAAAAACTTTAGGTTTTGGTGATCTAACTGCTGAAAATATCCGTTCGTTCAAACGTAAAGGTTTATCTGACCTTCGTATTGCGCACCTCATGGGTATTTCTCAAAAGCAATTCCGTAAACAACGTTGGAACTTGGGTGTTTATCCAGTTTACAAACGTGTTGATACATGTGCTGCAGAGTTTGAATCTGGTACAGCATATATGTATTCAACTTACGATGAAGAGTGCGAAGCAAATCCATCAAACCGTGACAAGATCATGGTCATTGGTGGTGGTCCAAACCGTATTGGTCAAGGTATCGAATTTGACTACTGCTGTGTACACGCTGCTTTAGCAATGCGTGAAGACGGTTATGAAACAATCATGGTGAACTGTAACCCTGAAACTGTTTCTACCGACTATGACACATCTGACCGTTTATACTTCGAACCTGTAACACTTGAAGATGTTCTTGAAATCGTACGTACTGAGAAGCCAAAAGGCGTAATCGTACAATACGGTGGTCAGACTCCACTTAAGTTAGCACGTGCTTTAGAAGAAGCTGGTACTCCTATTATCGGTACTTCTCCAGATGCAATTGACCGCGCAGAAGACCGTGAACGTTTCCAACAAATGATTCAACGTTTACAGCTTCGCCAACCAAACAACAGCATTGTAAAATCTGCTGAAGAAGGTATCTCTGAAGCTGCGAAAGTTGGTTATCCGTTAGTTGTTCGTCCATCTTATGTATTAGGTGGTCGTGCGATGGAAATCGTATACAACGAAGAAGAACTTAAACGTTACCTTCGTGAAGCAGTTCAGGCATCTAACGAAGCGCCTGTTCTTCTTGACCGTTTCCTAGACGATGCAACTGAGGTTGACGTTGACTGCGTATCTGACGGTAAAGATGTCGTCATCGGCGGTATCATGCAGCATATCGAACAAGCTGGTATTCACTCTGGTGACTCAGCATGTTCTATTCCTCCTTACTCTCTTTCTAAAGAAGTTCAGGATGAAATGCGTCGTCAAACAGTTTCTATGGCGAAAGAACTTGGTGTAGTTGGTTTAATGAACGTTCAGTTCGCAGTTAAAGGCGACGATATTTACGTTCTTGAAGTAAACCCACGTGCATCACGTACTGTTCCGTTCGTATCAAAATGTATTGGTGAATCTTTAGCAAAAGTAGCTGCTCGTTGTATGGCGGGTCAATCACTTGAATCTCAAGGCTTTACTAAAGAAATCATTCCAACTCACTTTGCTGTGAAGGAAGCTGTTTTCCCATTTGCTAAGTTCCAAGGCGTAGACCCAATGCTTGGGCCTGAGATGAAATCTACAGGTGAAGTAATGGGCGTTGGTAAGACATTTGGCGAAGCGTTCTATAAAGCCGTTTTAGGTTCAAATGACCGTTTACCAGGCCTACCAACTGAAGGCGAAGAAAAGATTGCTTTCTTATCTGTTCGTGAATCTGATAAGAAATATATTGCTGATATCGCTAAAAAGTTCGTGGCATATGGTTTCAAACTGGTAGCAACAGGTGGAACGTATAAAGTACTTAAAGAAGCTGGTTTGGAATGTGAACCTGTAAATAAAGTAACTGAAGGACGTCCACATATTGTTGACCGCTTGAAAAATGGTGAAATACACCTTATTGTCAACACTACTGAAGGCAAACAAGCTCAATATGATTCTGCAATGATTCGTCGTGCTGCCCTACAAGGCAAAGTGTATTACACAACGACTATCAATGGCGCAGAAGCGGTTTGCCAAGCCTTTGCTGTGAAATTGCCAATGGATGTATACCGCTTGCAAGATTTAACTGTAGGTTAATTTTTTTCCGATAAGTCCCGCCACCTTATCGGTGGCGGGATTTTTTCATTTTTTTAACTGTGTTTTCTCAACTTAAGAGGGACCGAAATGCAACGTTATCCAATGACCCCTGAAGGTAAAAGCGCCTTAGAGAAAGAATTACAACATCTGAAATCTGTTGAACGTCCACGTATTACTCAAGCGATTGCTGAGGCACGTGAACATGGGGACTTAAAAGAAAACGCAGAGTATCATGCTGCTCGTGAACAGCAAGGTTTCTGTGAAGGCCGTATCCAAGATATCGAAGGAAAATTGGGTGCTGCACAAGTCATCGATGTTAAAGACTTAGAACAAAACGGTCGTGTTGTATTCGGTGTTACGGTAACGATTGAGAACCTTGATACTGAAGAACGCAAGACTTATAAAATTGTTGGTGATGACGAAGCTGATTTTAAAATTAATAAAATCTCAGTGAACTCACCAATCGCTCGCGGCCTTTTGGGTAAAAATGAAGGTGATGAAGTAAAAATCACCACTCCTCAAGGCGAAGTTGAGTATGAAGTTGTAAGCGTAGAATATCTCTAAGATACTGTGCTCTTGAACCCCTCTTGCTGAGGGGTTTTTATTTAATATGGTTTAGCTCATTTTTGTTTGGATAATAGATTATGGACACGCCTCTGATTAACACACCAGTCCGTCATTGGTGCGAATTTGAGTTTATTTCCAAAACTGTAAAAAATCCGAATATCCATATTAAAGGTAATTATTCTTACTACTCAGCCTATTGGGATCAAGGTTTTGAACGTTGTGTCGTACGCTATTTACACGACAAAGCTTCGACCCCAGACAAACCTATCGATCAGCTTTATATTGGTAATTTTGTGTGTTTTGGGGCTGAGTGCGTGATTATGATGGGTGGTAATCAGCTTCATAGACCAGACTGGATTTCGACTTTCCCTTTTGATACCCGCAGTTTTTTAGCAGCTGGTGACACCATCATTGCAGATGGTTGTTGGATTGGAAGCCGTGCAATGATTATGCAAGGTGTAAAAATCGGTGAAGGTGCTGTAATTGCAACTGGAGCCGTCGTAACAAAAGACATTCCACCCTATGCAATTGTTGGTGGTGTACCAGCAACAATTATTAAATACCGGTTTCCTCCCGAGCAAATAGAAAAACTACTCGCTTTAAAGCTTTATGAATTAGATGAAAAACAAGTTTTAAAAATGCGGGAATATTTGCAAACTGATGATATTGATGCTCTAACAGTTCATATTGAAAATTTACGAGACAAATAAAATGTATTCTCAAGTTTTATTGTTTAAAATCACAAATGATTACGAGCTCGAATTTAAATCGTAAGAAAAGAAGTATAAAGTATTGAATAAATAAGCATCATTACAATAAGGAACAATCTCATGTTATATCAACATATTCTTGTACCAATTGACGGTTCTGAAACTTCTATGGTCGCGATGAAAGAAGCGATCAAACTTGGAAAAGCATTAAATAGTAAAATTACTATCGTACAGGTCATGGCTCTTGATCCAATTATTGCAGATCTTTATGTGAAGACTGGTCAAACCAATGAACTCATTGAGCGGACTAGAACATACTTACTCGATATTTTAGAACAAGCCAAACAACAATTTTCACAAGAAGGCCTTACTGTAGAAACTAAATTACTTGAAGGTTTCGTTGTTCACGAAGAAATTATTCAAGCTGCACAAGAGCTTAATGCAGACCTGATTGTAATGGGCTCTCATGGCCGCACAGGCGTGCGAAAACTTGTTTTAGGAAGTGTCGCACAAAAAGTTTTAGGTGAAAGCCATATTCCAGTTTTAATTGTTCGCTAGAAAATGCCTGTCTGGCTCAATTCAGCCAGATAGGCACTTATTTTTTAAAAGGAATAATGTCTTCTCTTGATTGCTCAACCGTTATTGTTTTTTTACTTTTAAAAGCATCCCAAGAATAATTTTTGTAATTTAACTGCCATAAATAGTAAGATTGGCCGATATCTTTAAACCTAATATTTAATATCATCCATGTTTCATCATGGCAATGCGGTGACTTCTTATACTCTTGTTCTGAAAAACATGCCCGAATCATTTTATTCGAAGAAAAAGTAATATCTTTTAATGCAACCTGATACTGCCCTTTAGGCTTAAGCTCGACAAAATCAGCGTTTTCCTCAAAACTCCCTCCTCCAGAATAACCAGTAAACCATATATTTAGCACTGCTATGGCATATTCACTTTTATTAAGCGGATAGAGTGCTGGAAAGATTTTGAGTCCATTAGGGCCTAAATCATCAGAATGTGGCTCTTTATTACTATGTTCATAATTTTTAAAGTTCCACTGATTTATTACTGTGTATTGGTTATTTCGCTTTTTAACTTGAGCAATTTGCGGAGTCTCATCTATTAAATAATAAATCTGATCTTGTGTATTTTTGGCTTTCCATAGCTTAACTTCATCGCTACATTTCTGACTCAACTGCTGACAAATCGAATGTATATCTTGTGATGAAGCTTTCACATTGATAAAAGGTTGAGCTGAAATAGCTTGCTCTGCAAAACTTGATTGCGCTGTTAAATCTAGTAATAATATGGCTACACTCCGCCATTTATAATTCTGCATTTGTATTTGTTCTCTTTAATAATTTTAAGGTTGCCATGCAAACTGCTTTAAGTTCACTTTGCCATTCAACAAATAGATTCCTTCAGCTTCAAGCTTTAACTGCTGAACATTTTCACCTTTTTCATTAAATTTACTTAGGCTAATTTTACCTTGTGAGTTAATAACACGGTACCAAGGAACTTGATGATCTGCATCAAGATGTTTAAGAACATAACCCACTAATCTGGCGTGTTTAGGTAACCCCGCCATACGTGCTATTTGTCCGTAAGTTGCTACTTTTCCATATGGAATGAGAGCGATGACTTCTAAAATTTGTCGATGTAGTTCATACTGAGTTGTCAAAATGGAATCCATAAAAATTGACATCGTTCATATCATATAAAAATTTACTTTAAATCTCTTTAAAAGAATATGCAGAGACAATGCGATGAATATGAAAAAAACCTTGCTGATGATTACAGGGACACTTCTGTGTGTTTCTTGTACGACCCGTCCTCCTCTACAAACGCCTGATTTATCAGAGGAGCCTGCCAATAATAGACCTGTAGTTCCAGTCACTTTCGTTTTTACTACTGACAATCCTTCTGCTGCACGCTTTGATAACCTGACACAAATGCGAAAAGAAGTCCGCATCTTAAATAAATATTATTTAGATGAACAAGGAAATAAAATATTTAATTTCAAATTAAACCGTTATATTTCTTACCAAGATTTTTCAAAAATGCACTGTGAACTTGGTAATGAAATAAACCAAGCTCGTCCTATTTCTATAGGCTCTATCCCTGCAAGTGCCAATGCCTGCTTCCCTAAGCGCACAGCACGTAAAGAAGTTATCATCTTTATATACGATGCATATTCAAAAAACTTAGAGTTTGATGATGTTACCAGTCGAACATTCCGTAATAACGGAAAACCCTTTATTTTATTAGACTGGAATCGTTTAAATTATAATATTCAAGCAGGTAGTATTCACGAGATGGGTCATGCTTTCGGCTTAAAACATGTATGTGCACCTAATGCTACTAAAACTACTCCGACCAATATTATGGCCAGTGCTGAATGTAAATTAGGCAGTGGTGGCTTAAGAAACTTAGGCTTTACTCAAGCACAGCTTCAAACCATTTTATCTAGTTATAAACAATATACTTAAAATTTAATTTCAATATACGCCCCCAAGCTATCTTTGGTAGTAAGGTAATCCTCATGGGCCAGTAAAGATGTCATATAAGTACTGGCCTTTGAGAAATTCTCAGTATCTACAGGATACGGTTGCCAAAAAGTTTTTAAGTTATTCGTATAAATTGGATAAAGTCGAAGCAAGTCATTTGCTAGATCTAGTCTCACTATACAGCCAAATGGCAAAGCATTTTGCTGTTCATACTCTCCATCACTATTAAACACAGCATTGCCTATACCCAACACAACTGGCTTTTGGTTGATGATCTGAATGGGTTGAATAGTATGAGCACCATGACCAATGATCAGGTCAGCCCCTGCCTGTGTAAGAATAGCGGCAAGTTTAATTTGCTCTTTTGTAGGAGGTTTAAAGTCGATTCCCCAATGGCAAATAACAATAATTTTATGCTTAGGATGAGCCTGCTTATAACGTACTATTTGCTCAAGTAAAACACCATTTAAACAAGCTACTCCGCTTCGTGGTCCTAATGCATAGAAATCGTAGTCTAGATAAGCGGTGTCTCTATGCCAGTAACCATTAAAAATCGCATAGTGCTTATTTTCAAAAGATATTTCAAAGTAATTGTGGGCATCTTTTTGATTTAGTCCAGCACCTATATATGAAACATTCGCCTGATCCAATTGTTGTAGTGTATATGCCAACCCTTCATCGCCATAATCCTTCAGATGATTGTTTGCCAACACCAAATAGTTAAGATGAACGTTATTAAACTCTTCTAATGTCTTTTTAGCATCGGCTTTTAGAATGAATGGCTTTTTATCTTTTAATGGTGATTGGTTTTCTAGAGAAAAGACTGCTTCAAAGTTAGCTATGTTTATGTCATTTTTACCTAAAAATGGCTGTATTTTTTCAAATGAATAGTGATATCCATATTGTTGCAGAGCATCTATTTTCCCTCTAGATTCACGCTTTTCGGTATACATTTCACCGAAATATGTATCTCCAAGAATATTGATGATCCCAGTCTGTGAAGTACAACTCTTCGCCTTTACGTGCTCTTCTTTGAAACAGTGATAATAAGGAACCAAATGCTCGAGACGGTGAATGTCATCTAAAAAAGAGAAAAAGCCAATGCTCTGGTTATCTTCAAGATAAGTAATATAAATTTGTCTAACTGTATGTGAAATATATAAAACCGAAGTTAACACAGGATGAGCAAGCAAAGGCGTAATGGGTTGATATGCTTTATTTTTAAAAGAAAGGTTTTTAATAAAGAAAAGATTCTTTAGCTCGGCTGGATAACTATAAATGTGCTGTACTAATAGAAAGAGTTTTTTTAATTGATGAGATGGATTTAAAGTTAAATGATAGTTTGCTGCTCTTTGAGACAAGGTCAATTGTGCTTGCTCAACTGAACCAAAAAGTATATTGCTTAAAGCATGTTTGACATCATTTGCCTGAGTAAAAATTAAGAATTGTAGGAGTTCGACAAATGTATACGTTTCATTTTTTTCTAAACCTAAATTTTGCTCACCAATTTGCTTAAGCTTTTGCTCAGATATAACATAAGTCTTACCTGCTTTGATATTTTTTTGATGAAACTGCTCTAATGCATAATCAATGAGCAATAAAGTTGAGATGTCTCCATCAATTTCAAATTCCCAAACCGCATCATCAAAGTTCGTATTATCGAGAGCTGCCAATAACTTAATTTCAAACAGAGGATCAATCATGTCTCCTCTCCTTCGAAATCTTTTACATAGGCAATATAGCCCGATAAGTTATGTTCTTGGTCATCTATTCTTACTCTAAAGCGATCATGTCTTACATAAAAAGCATGCAATATTTTATCTGGACGAGCCATATACATCGCTATTTCTGGATAGAAAAAGCCTGTAGTTTGAAACTCAGCCCGAAATGTAATGAGCTTTTTTAACTCGTGCATATAAGCTTGTTCAAAAAGTTTTTGATGGCCTTGCTCTTTTAAACGATTTACCATTTTATAAGCAGCCATGAGCATTTCTAACAAAGTGGCATACGTTGTTTTTCTATTTCGAATAAAAATAAAATGTTTTAAATAATTATTTAAACCAAAAATAAAATATTTTTCTTCAGGACATATTTTTGTAAGTTCATTGGTACAGTAACTTAACCAGTGATCATGATATTTTTCATATCTTTTATAAATAAAATTTTCAAACATTAATTTAACAGTATCTAATAATCTTTTATCCTGATTTATTTGATACAACCTGAGTAAAGCTAATGCTGCTTCTCCATCGTAATAAATGATTCTAAACTTTTCTTTTAAATCATAGCTTGGATAATTTAATACATGAGTAGTTAATCCATCTGAATCAACTAATTTTAAAATACCATTTGCGAGTTTCTCTGCATATTTTAAATAATCTGTTTTTTGAGTAATTTCCTGATATTTCGTTAACATTAAAATAGCTGCTGCGTTTGCACCTAATTTAATTTCAAACTCCCCTTCTTTTCCATCAATCATAAAAGCAGTTGTAGAATCTTTTTCTTTATAAAAGTGAGTAAGTGCATATTGGATGGCACTCACAATTTTAGGCCAGTATTCAGGTTTATCTTGTACTTCGAAAGTTTCTAATAATGCATAAAGTGATGTGCAGTGACGTACCGTATTGTAGTTGCGGATATCTCGATCGAAGGCAGGAAAATAACCATAAATGAATTTGCCATTTTCTTGAATCTGGCTGTGCAAAAAAACTGCATTTTTATCAATAAGCTCTCTAAAATGCAGCTTCTTGTTGATCGCAATACCTCTAATACCATTTGCATCATAACGGCTTGCTAAATTAATAAACTGTCCATTTTCATAAAAAGTTGCATAGGTATCGAAAGTCCAAATGACTTGCAGCTCTTGTAGTCTAATTTGTGGTTTAGTAGCGTTATATTTGTGCTTAATTGCATAGTTCAGATTGGTTTCATCAAAAAAGTTAGGTTTGTCATAACTTAAGCCCCGAATAATGGCTTTGCCATATATCTCTTGCTCAAGAAAAATTACCGAACATGCTTCATCAAATGCAATTCCTCTACGATAGTGGTTATTGTGAAATTGATGATGAACAAGTTGTTCTATTTGACTCCAACTTTGTTTTTCTAGGTTGTACGCAACATCAATTTTTATATAGTCTGGAAGTTGATCTGGAGAAAACTGTTTATCAATAAAATCGAGTAATTGTATAGTTACTTGTGAAAAAGCTGTTTTTTCGGTATGCCAGACACTACATCTTTGATCTTTAGGACCAAATGACATAAATAAAATTGTTTCTTCTGGAAGGTCTGAAACATGCTGAACGAAATGTTCCAACCAAAGTTTAAGTTGTCTTTTAAAGTCTAAAAATACCGACACTCGAATTAAGTCCCTATTCGTTATTTGTTGTTCTATAAAATTTTCAATACATCATAGCATGAAGTCTTTAAAAGCTAAGTTAACGTATTGTTTAAACATAAAAAAGAGAACCCTAGGGTTCTCTTTTTTATTTGGTTAATTATCTATTAATAGATAATTTGACCGTTGTTGAGTAGATCATTAAGCGTTAATGATGTTCTAGCTTGATCCAAATGAATCGTCAACAATTGCGTACTTGAATAAGTTAAGCCTAAGCCATCACGGTCTACACTAATTGTGGCATTTTGTGTGGCAGCGTCATAGCTTACAGATACATACTGACCAATGGTTAAACTGTTTGGATGAGTAAGTAACAAGTTACTAATATCGATCTTATCAGCTTGACTATCAGTTGCTGTATTACCTACATGGAAATCAGTCCATGTATCTACACCACCAGCAGTTGTGTTACCACCTGTTGGGCTATTCACACTAGCAGCAGTCAACGTGTTATAAATCAAGGTATCCGAGCCATTTCCAAGCGTAAATGTATCATTTGCTCCTGTACTTACAGCTAGGCTATTCAACTCTTGACTTAAGTTGATCGTTAATGTGCTAGTTGACTCTGCACCAGTCACCGATACGAGTTTGTAGTTAATCGTATCAATCGTAGCATTTGCCGCAGTATCAAGAGCTTTATAGTAGTACGAACCATCATGGTAGAGATACAACGTACCTTCACCTGTATTGATCGCCTGACCAGCAGCAATTTGGTAATTTCCTGGTGTAACTTCAACATATAGTTGAGAAGCAGCTGAAGTATCTGCAACTCCACCAGTTGTATCGCCTAACAAGATATTGCCGTGAATCCAATCAGACTGACCATCAGGTGTATAAGTATCTAGATGGGTTGTTTTGGTCGTTACAACTGAATCAAGTGACATATTACCAATTGGAAGTAAGCTAGATAAGCTAAATACCACTCTATAAGTACCAGCAGATAAATGAGATACGTCAGCTGAGTATGCTGGTGCACCTAAAATACCTGCCAAAGCGGTCGCAGAACCTGAGTAAACTGTATCAACCCACGCTCCCCCAACAAATTGTTGGATCTTATATCCAGTCGTTGGTAAAACAGACAGGCTTAAAGATGCTAAATAGTTCAACTGAACATGTACATCAGTAACAGTATTAGCTGCAACAACAAATTGGTTCGATGTCACTGTACTACTTAAAACTGGAGGTAATGTACTAAGCGATACGTTACCACTTGGTACATCAACAACTGCATCAGTCACTTGTTTCATACTAACAGTTGCATGATTAGTATCAGCATTTGCTACAGGTAACGGAATTACTGCATCTGCACCAGGGTTAGCATTGTTCCAAGTGATATTCACATCTGGAGAACCAATTTGGATATGCAATGTTGCTGTGTCTGTTCTACCAGTTACAGGGTCTGTCACGGTATAGGTAAAGCTATCAACTTTTCCTATATTTTGTGTGTTCGCTGTAGCTTGATAACTATAAGTACCATCAGCATTAATTGTTAAGGAACCATAAGCACCAACAATAACAGTTGATGAACCTACATTCACAGCCGATGTATTACCTGTTTCAGAAGACACAGAAGTCACAACTGTCGTAGTCGTAATGTAGTCTGGCGTATAGTTTGGTCCATATACAGCCGAGTTGTCGTCTGAAAGAACGTTGCCTGTAACCGGAGTTACAACCAAGTTAGGTACTTGTGTAATATCACCATTATTCAAAGTAATACTTGCAGTGACACTACCTAGAGCTGTTAGAAGCGTATTGCTTTCCATAAATAGCTCATAACTACCAGAACCTAAATTATCAACTTTGAATTTCACTTCAGAGCCGAAGATACCTAATAGATCAAGTACTCCTGTATTTGCACTATCTGCAATTACCGTACGAGTACCGTCTGGATTTACTCGTGTTAATACCACATGTAAACCATCAACAACCGTAGCTACTGAACCAAAGTTAACCGAGATGATAGCTTCAGATACATGTCCTTCAGCTACATTAAAGGTTGCTGTACCTTGTTTAGAACCAACAACAACTCCACCAACACCTAACAACCAGCTATAGCTAATCGCGTTACTAAGAACTTGTTGTGTAGTTGGGTAAACCATGTCAATTGCTGCTGAAGCAACGTTATCCATTGCATCAACTGGAACATGACCTGTAATAACCGCAGGTTGTGATGGATCTGCTGCATTCCAAGTCATAGCAACCTTGTTACTATCCAAGTGGACATACAAGATAGCTTGAGACGTATTACCTGTTGCTGGGTCTAGTAACGTATACGAGAATTGATCCACTTTACCAAGGTTGAGACCATTTGCATTTGGTGTATAGGTATAATTACCATGTTGATCAATGACTAACGTACCGTAAGTACCAGTGATTGTAGTTGTACCCGTTGCGTTAACGGCATTTCCATTCACTGCTGAGATCACTGCATTATTACTTGCAGCATCTACCGCACCATTAATACCAGCATCTTTGATGACGTTACCAGAGATCGGATCAACTGAATATCCAGATACAACATATGGGTTATACACATCCATTGTACCTGTCAATGTACCACCGATACCCACACCTGCTAAACCACTGTAGCCCATGAATGCACGATATTGTCCTGGATCTAGCCCTTCAATGACTGCGGTTGGAGTACCTCCTATTAGAGATAAGCTAACTAAAGTCGCTTGTGGGTTGTTTCCGCCAATAGATACCCATTGTCCTGTTGCAGCATCATATTTTTGAACAACAATCGAATAATCATTCAATACACCAGCGTTGAGTAAACCACTGAATGTAAATGTCGCAGTACCTTGACGGTCAGCATCCACATTAAATGCAACTGTTGGGTTACCAAGAAGTTGTAAATTTAGACCTGCTAACGATATTGCAGCTACATAACTTGCACTACCAAGTGCTACATCATTCGCAACAAGTAAAGATTCTGGATTAATGTCGGCAACTGCCAAGTTATCTGCAGCTTTAACAGAACTTAATTGAATGTTAAGTGCTGCTTGGGCCACATCACCAGTTACAGAATCTTTTAAGGTATATACAAAGTGATCGACTTGCCCAACTCCAGAAGCATTTTGATTTGGAGTATAAACGTATGAACCATCAAGGTTGATCACCAATGTACCGTATGTACCATTAATGGTTGTGCCATTAGCAAGAACAGGTTGGTTATTAACTTCACTCACAACTGTATTTGGAGTTACGACATCAGCTTGGCCACTTGAGTTAATATCTACGATCACATTACCGTCCGCAGTTTCTGTGTAGAAACTACCGATTTGAGTTGTATCATAAATATCCATAGTACCTGTTAAAGTACCTAGTAAACCAATACCTGCTAGACCGTTATAAGTCATGAATGCACGGTATTGACCTTGCTCAAGCCCATCGATAACAACACCTGGTGTAGAACCTAATAAAGTCAGGTGAAGAATATCTGCTTGACCACCACCATATATAGAAGTCCATTGACCAGTAGCTGTATCAAATTTTTGTACAACTAATGAGTAATCAGATAGAGCATTGACCCCAATTAAAGCACTGTAGGTGAATGTCGCATTACCTTCTTGATTTGCAGCTACATTAAAGCTAACCGCTTCAGAGCCAAGCTGTAGGTTAAGACCAGCAAGCGATACAAGCGCCAAGTAAGTTTTGCTACCAAGAGCTGCATCATTTGCAATTTGTAATGGTTGTGGAGCAAGAACAGCCGTATCAAAGTTGTCATATGCAATGATTGAAGAACTTGCAATTGTATAACTTTGAGTAGCTTGCAAATTACTACTGTTACCAGCAGCATCCGTAAAGGTTGCTTTTGCATCAACTGTCAAATCAGTATCAGCTACAAGCTGGCTACCAGGTACACCTATTGTCCATGTTCCACTTACTGGATCTACTACAGCTGTGTAGTCTGTGCCATTAACGTTAACAACAACCGAAGTAATAGTTGCATCAGCAGGAATAGTCACCGTTCCAGTAATATTTACTGTTCCTGCAGTCTCAACCGGACTAAGGACGTTATCACCTGTAATCGGATTAATCGCAATTGCAGCTGCATTGATATCTGGTGGCGTAGTATCCACAGTTACTGTGACATCAGTAGCATTATCGACATTGCCTTGTGCATCTACTGCTTGTGCATGGATAGTCACTGGGCCGTCTGCAGTTACTGCGATTGCTGCTGTGATATAACCATTGCTCAAGTCAGTTGCATTAACAGTGTAGTTGGTGCCGTTAACGTTTACGACCGTACCTACCGCTGCATCTGGACCTAATCCTACACGGGCATTAAAGCTACCGTCTGCGCCAAGTTCTGATGCATTGATGATGCCATCAATGTTTAAGTCATCCGGTACTGTGATCGCACTAATCAAATCAGCTGGTGTGGTATCTACAGTCACAGTGACATCTGTTGGGCTGCTGATATTACCTTGCGCATCCACTGCTTGGGCATGAATGGTGATTGGACCATCCGCTGTCACAGGAATGGCTGCAGTGATATAGCCATTGCCAAGATCAGTCGCATTGACAGTATAGTTAGTGCCGTTAACGTTTACGACAGTACCCACCGCCGCATCTGGGCCCAACGCTACACGCGCATTGAAGCTGCCGTCTGTACCCAATTCTGATGCATTGATAATGCCATCAGTGTTTAAGTCATCCGGTACTGTAATCGGACCAAGTAAGTTCGCTGGTAGCGTATCTACTGTCACGATGACATCTGCCGGGCTGCTGATATGACCTTGTGAATCTACTGCTTGGGCATGGATGGTAATTGGGCCATCCGCTGTCACAGGAATTGCTGCAGTGATATAGCCATTCGTCAAGTCAGTCGCATTGACAGTGTAGTCAGTGCCGTTAACGTTTACGACAGTGCCCACCACTGCATCCGGACCCAACGCAACACGGGCATCAAAGCTGCCGTCTGTGCCAAGTTCTGATGCATTGATAATACCGTCACTATTTAAGTCATCCGGTACTGTAATCGGGCCAAGCAAGTTCGCTGCTGCAGTATCTACAGTCACCACCGCACTGCCAGTGCCCACATTACCTGCAGGGTCGGTTGCTGTCACAGTCACAGTGTGTGGACCATCGGTCAACACTGGAAGCGTATTGTCTGCAAGTGTCCAGCTACCATTGCCATTGTTCACCGCAGTATAGTCCACACCATTTACAGTCACCACAACTGTCGCAGTTGGATCGTTCACTGTACCTGTTAATTCAGGTGTACTGTCATTGGTGGTTACATCACTTAACGCAACTGTTGGTGCAGTAGCGTCTAAAGTTACCGTCACATCTGCTGGACTGCTGATATTACCTTGCGCATCCACTGCTTGGGCATGGATGGTGATTGGACCATCTGCTGTCACAGGAATTGCTGCGGTGATATAGCCATTGCCTAGGTCAGTTGCATTCACTGTGTAGTCAGTGCCGTTAACGTTTACGACAGTACCCACCGCTGCATCTGGACCCAACGCAACACGGGCATTAAAGCTACCGTCTGCGCCAAGTTCTGATGCATTGATGATGCCATCAATGTTTAAGTCATCCGGTACTGTGATCGCACCAAGTAAGTTCGCTGGAGTTGTATCTACAGTTACAGTGACATCGGTAGGACTGCTGATATTACCTTGCGCATCCACCGCTTGAGCATGGATGGTAATTGCACCATCTGCTGTTACAGAAATCGCTGCGGTGATATAGCCATTCGTCAAGTCAGTTGCACTCACTGTGTAGTCAGTGCCGTTAACGTTTACGACAGTACCCACCGCTGCATCCGGACCCAACGCAACACGCGCATTGAAGCTGCCGTCTGTGCCAAGTTCTGATGCATTGATAATACCGTCAGTATTTAAGTCATCTGGTACTGTAATCGGACCAAGTAAGTTCGCTGGAGTTGTATCTACAGTTACAGTGACATCGGTAGGACTGCTGATATTACCTTGCGCATCCACCGCTTGTGCATGGATGGTAATCGACCCATCTGCTGTCACAGGAATCGCTGCGGTGATATAGCCATTGGTCAAGTCGGTTGCACTCACTGTGTAGTCAGTGCCGTTAACATTCACGACAGTACCCACCGCTGCATCTGGACCTAATGCTACACGGGCATTAAAGCTACCGTCTGCACCAAGTTCTGATGCATTGATGATGCCGTCAGTGTTTAAGTCATCCGGTACTGTGATCGCACCAAGTAAGTTCGCTGGAGTTGTATCCACTGTCACAGTGACATCGGTAGGACTGCTGATATTACCTTGCGCATCCACCGCTTGTGCATGGATAGTCACTGGGCCATCAGCAACCACTGGGATCACTGCGGTGATATAGCCATTCGTCAAGTCAGTTGCATTGACAGTGTAGTTAGTACCATTAACGTTTACGACCGTACCTACCGCTGCATCTGGACCCAACGCAACACGGGCATTGAAGCTATTGTCTGCACCCAATTCTGATGCATTGATAATGCCGTCAGTATTTAAGTCATCCGGTACTGTAATCGCTCCAAGTAAGTTCGCTGGAAGCGTATCTACAGTTACAGTGACATCTGTTGGGCTGCTGATATTACCTTGCGCATCCACTGCTTGTGCATGGATGGTAATTGCACCATCTGCTGTCACAGGAATTGTTGCGGTGATATAGCCATTGCCCAGGTCAGTCGCACTCACTGTGTAGTCAGTACCGTTAACATTCACAACAGTACCCACGGTTGCGTCAGAACCCAACGCAACACGGGCATTGAAGCTACCATCTGCACCAAGTTCTGATGCATTGATAATGCCATCAGTATTTAAGTCATCTGGTACTGTAATCGGGCCAAGTAAGTTCGCTGGTAGTGTATCTACTGTCACGATGACATCTGCTGGACTGCTGATATGGCCTTGGGCATCCACTGCTTGTGCATGGATAGTGATTGGACCATCCGCTGTCACAGGAATTGCTGCGGTGATATAGCCATTCGTCAAGTCAGTTGCACTCACCGTGTAGTCAGTGCCGTTAACGTTTACGACAGTGCCCACCACTGCATCTGGACCCAACGCGACACGGGCATCAAAGCTGCCGTCTGTGCCAAGTTCTGCTGCATTGATAACACCGTCACTGTTTAAGTCATCCGGTACTGTAATCGCACCAAGTAGGTTCGCTGCCGCAGTATCTACAGTCACAACCGCACTGGTTGTACTCACATTACCTGCTGGGTCGGTTGCTGTCACAGTCACGGTATGTGGACCATCGGCCAACACTGGAAGTGTATTGTCTGCAAGTGTCCAGGTACCGTTGCCGTTATTAACCGCTGGATAGTTCACACCATTTACAGTCACGACCACAGTCGCTGCTGGATCATTCACTGTACCTGTTAATTCAGGTGTGCTGTCATTGGTAGTTACATCACTTAACACAACTGTTGGCGCAGTAGTGTCTAAAGTTACAGTGACATCTGCTGGACTGCTGATATTACCTTGTGCATCCACCGCTTGTGCATGGATGATGATTGGACCATCTGCTGTTACAGGAATTGCTGCGGTGATATAGCCATTGCCTAGGTCAGTTGCACTCACCGTGTAGTCAGTGCCGTTAACATTCACGACAGTACCCACCACTGCATCCGGACCCAACGCAACACGGGCGTCAAAGCTGCCGTCTGTGCCAATTTCTGCTGCATTGATGATGCCATCAATGTTTAAGTCATCTGGTATTGTAATCGCACCAAGTAAGTTCGCCGGTGTCGTGTCTACAGTTACTGTGACATCTGCCGGGCTGCTGATATGACCTTGTGAATCCACTGCTTGGGCATGGATGGTGATTGGGCCATCTGCTGTCACAGGAATTGCTGCGGTGATATAGCCATTCGTCAAGTCAGTTGCACTCACTGTGTAGTCAGTGCCGTTAACGTTCACGACAGTGCCCACCACTGCATCCGGACCCAACGCGACACGGGCATCAAAGCTGCCGTCTGTGCCAAGTTCTGATGCATTGATGATGCCATCAATGTTTAAGTCATCCGGTACTGTAATCGCACCAAGTAGGTTCGCTGCTGCAGTATCTACAGTCACCACCGCACTGGTTGTACTCACATTACCTGCTGGGTCGGTTGCTGTCACAGTCACAGTATGTGGACCATCTGCCAATACTGGAAGTGTATTGTCTGCAAGTGTCCAGGTACCGTTGCCATTATTGACCGCTGGATACTCCACACCATTTACAGTCACCACAACAGTCGCTGTTGGATCGTTCACTGTACCGGTTAATGCAGGTGTACTGTCATTGGTGGTTACATCACTTAACGCAACTGTCGGTGCTGTCGTATCGATAGTCACCACTGCACCTGTTATCCCCACATTACCTGCAGGGTCGGTCGCTGTCACAGTTACGGTGTGTGGACCATCGGTCAACACTGGAAGAGTATTGTCTGCAAGCGTCCAGGTACCATTGCCGTTATTGACTGCTGGATAGTCTATGCCATCTACAGTCACCACCACAGTCGCAGTCGGATCATTCACTGTACCGGTTAATGCAGGTGTGCTGTCGTTGGTTAACACGTCACTCAAGGCAACGGTCGGTGCCAATGCATCTACAGTGCCTGTACCTGGTAATGATGGGTTACCTGCTGGGTCAGTCGCTGTCGCAGTCACTATTTGACCATCAGTCAAGTCACCTGGGTTTGGCGCTGTCCATTTACCATCAGGCCCTGCAACTACAGTTGCTGTTGTGCCATCAGGGAAGCTCACCGTTACGGTTGATCCCGCTTCTGCTGTACCTGTGATTGGATTAGTCGCATTGATTGGATCAAGAACCGGTGCATTTGGTGCTGCCG